>NZ_JBICTW010000007.1:120045-274863 GCF_043197815.1 Actinoplanes sp. NPDC048988
TCGGGCACGCCGGACTCGGGCACGCCGGACTCGGGCACGCCGGACTCGGGCACGCCGGACTCGGGCACGCCGGACTCGGGCACGCCGGACTCGGGCACGCCGGACTCGGGCCGGTGGAACCTAGGACTGCCGGAACCGGGGATGCCGGAGCCTGAAATGCCGGAACCTGGGACGCCGGAACCTGGACGGTCAGACCTAGGACTTTCGGACCCAGGGAAAGCGGGGGCGGCGCCGGATGCTGCTGGGGGGACAGCCAAGGCGTGGTACGCGACCGAAGCGGCCCGCAGGGCGGCCAGCACCGCCGTCATGGGGTGCAGCACCAGGGTCACGCCCGCGGCGGCCAGGTCGGGGTCGCTCAAGTGGCGGCCACCGCCGCTTGCGCCTTCGGTGCGGTTCAGGACCAGGCGTACGGCGGGCAGGGCCTCGTGCAGCGAGCGTAAGTCCGTCTCCCGGGCGCCCAGCGGGAGGACGGCGTCCGCGCCGGCCGAGGCGAGCGTGCGGCAGGCGGCGATGATCTCGTCCAGGGTGCCGCCGGGGGCCGAGGCGATCACCAGGATGCCGGGGGCTCGCTCCTTGACCGCCGTCACCCGTAGCGGCGAGCCGTCGCCCAGGACGATGCCGCTGATGCCCGCTCGCTGGTAGGACAGGGCCGCCCACAGCGCCGCGTCCGGATCCTCGAAGCCGACCTGGGCGTCGGCCAGGAGTGGCACGCCGGAGAGGAACGACCCGAGAACCGCGGCCCGGTCGGCGATCTGGGTCGCCGAGACGGTGGACGGTTCGAGCATGGTGGCCGCGATCGCCTCGCCCGAAAGGTAGGCGGCGCGGATGCCGGCCCGCACGGCGAGCGCGGCGCTGGCCGGGTCGTAGACGCCGGGGACGTGCGTGACGCCGCCCGGTGCCAGGAGGTCGGTGGAAGACATGCCGTCGATCATCCCGGGTTCATCGCCGGTTCGCGATACACCGTTGCGGTGTTAGCGTCGGGTCGTGATCGTGTCGCGTCTGCACCGGGCCGGTGACATCCGGCTGCACGAGGAAGAGCGTCCCGTCCCGGGCGACGGTGAGCGGCTTGTCGAGGTGACCTCGGTCGGGATCTGCGGCTCCGATCTGCACTGGTTCACCGAGGGTGGCATCGGCGACGCCGTGCTGCCGCGCCCGCTCGTGCTCGGCCACGAGATGGCCGGCGTGATCCGCGGTGGGGTGGACGACGGCGTACGGGTCGCCATCGATCCCGCCATTCCGTGCGAGACCTGCGAGGAGTGTCGCGCCGGCCGTCCGAACCTGTGCACGCGGATCGTCTTCGCCGGGCACGGTGACTGCGACGGCGGGCTTCGGCAGTTCCTGACCTGGCCCGCGCATCGGCTGCACCGGCTGCCGGACGGGCTCTCCGACGACGAGGGCGCGCTGCTGGAACCGCTCGGGGTCGCCCTGCACGCGATGGATCTCAGCCACCTGCGGATGGCGGCGACGGTGGCGGTGGCCGGCTGCGGCCCCATCGGCCTTCTGCTCGTGCGGCTCGCGCTTCTGGGTGGCGCCACCCGCGTACTCGCCAGCGATCCTCTGCCTCATCGGCAGCGAGCGGCCGAAGGGCTCGGAGCGGAACCCGCGACCGGGGAGGCCGTGGCCGACGTCGTTTTCGAGGTGTCCGGTTCGGATGGTGCCGTCGAGGCGTCGTTGCGGCTGGCCCGGCCGGGCGCGCGGGTCGTGCTGGTCGGCATTCCGGACGGTGACCGGACGACGTTCAGCGCGGCGCTCGCCCGGCGCAAAGGGCTGACGCTGGTGATGGTGCGGCGGATGGGCGAGGTCTACCCGCGGGCGATCGACCTCGCCGCGCGGCGCCTGGTCGAGCTGGCGCCGCTGGTCTCCCACACCTTCCCGCTCGGCGATGTCGAGAACGCCATGTCAACGGCGGCTTCCCGGACGGGCGTGAAGGTCGTCGTGCATCCGGGCGCTTAGCTCGGTCCAGTCCCGGACGGGCGTCACCCAGGGCGGTGGCGTCAGCCGTTGCGGCCCGAAGAGGTAGCGGTACGCCACGATGCCGCGCAGCGCCTGGTGAACGTCGAGCTTGTCGTCGATGAAATGCGTGACGCCCAGTTCGGCGCAGTGGATCGCCTTCTCCGGCCGTTTCAGGCAGAAGCGCAGATGGTCGCGGGGGATGCCGGTCCGCGCGGCGAAGTCGTGGTGGTCGAGCCATTGCCGGGTGCGCCGCTGGACCCGCTCGCCGCACTTCGAGATCAGCCACACCTCGTCAAAGAGCGGCACGAGATGTCGCAGGGTCTCGAGCGCTCCGGGTACGGCCGGCGTCGCCAGCATCGTGGCGGTGTCGCCGCTGAAGAATTCGGTGTCGCCGTTGATGATGACGCGCCCGATGTCCACACCTAGGTTTCTCATGCCCTCCAGCGTGCGGGCCGTGAGAATAAAGAGGAACTATTCATTGGGGTACGGCTATAGTCCAGCACTATGGATCTGACGGCGTTCGCCGTGTTCGCCACCCATCTGAACTTCACGCGCGCGGCCGAGGAGCTGCACATTTCCCAGCCGGCGCTGCACGTGAAGATCCGTAAGCTGGCGGAGTCGCTGGGCCGCCCGCTATACCGCCGCGAGGGCCGCCGGCTCGTGCTCACCGCGGACGGGGAGGCGGTCGCCCGTTTCGCCCGCGGCCAGAACGAGCGGCTGGCCGACTTCCTGGCCGAGTTCGCCGGCGCCCCGGCCCAGCGCCCGGTGGTGCTCGCCGCCGGCCAGGGCGCCTACCTCTACCTGCTCGGCGACGCGATCCAGGCCGCGCTCGCGGCCACCCCACTGCGCCTGATCAACTGCGACCACCGCCAGATGCTGGCCGCCGTCCGGGGCGGGCAGGCCCACGTCGGCGTGAGCGTGCTCGACGTTCTGCCACCCGACCTGTCCGTACGGGAACTGGCGTCGTTTCCTCAGATGCTCTTCGTACCGTCCGCCCACCGACTGGCCCGGCGCCGGTCGGTCCGCCTGCGCGACCTGGCCGGCGAATCGCTGGTGGTGCCGCCCCAGCACCGGCCCCAGCGGGTCATGCTCGAACAGGCCCTGCGCACCGCCGGCGCACCGTGGACGGTCGCGGTGGAAGCCGAGGGCTGGCCCCTGATCACGCATTTCGTCGCGCTGGGAGCGGGCGCGGCCATCGTCAACGGCTGCGTGCCGGTGCCGCGCGGCCTGTCCGGCATCCCGGTGCGAGATCTGCCCCCGGTCACCTATCACGTGGTGCACCAGCCGTCGGCCCGCAATGATCCCCGCGTGGTCAGCCTGCTGTCGTTTCTAGAATGACGACCGCGGTCTCGGTCGTGCGCAGCGCCGCATAGTCGTCCAGCTTCGGGTCGACCTCCCGCCAGCGACGCCACAGGCGGTCGCGTTCCGCGCCGACCGCCGCGCGTCCGATCACGGTCTGGGTGCCGTCGGGCGTCCGGGCGTACGCGGTCTCGTGCGCCAGCAGATTGAGCCACCAGGCCGGTTCGCCGTCGCCCCAGCCGTTCATGGCCAGCGTGACGAGCGACGAACCGTCCTCGAGGTAGGCCAGGATGACACCGCGTTCCCGCCCGCTGCGCCGCCCGACCGTGGTGAGCCGGAACATCCCGTAACGGCCGGGGCGCGGGCGCCGCAACCCGAACCGGCCACCGCTCGCGCGATACAGCCCCCGATGCACCCGCCACGCGGTCGTGACGACCCAGCGAGGCGGCACCCGCACCCCATCCGTCATGCCGCCGAGTCTGCCCCCGCGACCCTGTGACCCCACTGAGCGAGATCAGGTTTCACGGACGCGGGCGACCGGCGCTCAGGACGCGACGATGCGCGTGGCGAAGACCCGGTAGCCGACGCGGTCGAACGACGCGGCCATCGGTTTGTTGACCCGGTCGGTGTCGGCACGGATCGTCGTCGCGCCGTCGCCGGCCAGCAGGTGGGTGATCTCGGCCAGCAGGTCGTCGGCGTAGCCGTGTCCCCGCTGCTCCGGGACGACGCCGAGGTAGCCGACCACCGGGCCGCCGTCGTTGGCGCTGGGCAGGGCCACCCCGACGATCCGGCCCGCCGAGTCGAAGGCGAGGCGCCACCAGTCACGCCGGCCGCGCATCTGCTGGTAGAAGGCGACATCCTCGCGGGCGTGCGCGAGCGCGCCGAGCCGGGCGACGCCCTCCCGGGTGGCGACGTCCAGGCTGCCCTCCGAGATCGCGGCGAACACGGCCGCGAACGCCTCGTCGTCGGGCTCCGGCCGGAACGTCAGCCGGGTCGAGCGCGGGGGGAGCGGGTGGTCGGCCGTCCACTCGTACCGCAGCCGCTCGTTGACCTCGCCCAGGCCGGCCAGCTCGGCGGCGGCCAGCCGCAGCGTCACCTCGGGCGTTTTCTCCCGCCCGGGCGAGGTGAAGATGTGGTACTCGAAGGGCGGCGGCACCTGCCGGATGAGCGCGGCCCAGAGCCCCACCGGATCGTCCACCTCGGGCGCCGCCCACAGCGTGTCGAGGGCCAGCGGCCGCTCACCGGTGGGGAAGCCCCACCACACGGCGAAACCCTTGATCTCGTCACCGTCGACGGCCATCCAGGTCCACGACGGACGGTAGTTTCCGGTCTCGAGGAACCGCTCGAAGCGGCCCGGATCGTCGAGACAGGTCAGAACGCGGCCGAGATCCCCCTCGGCCAGGGTGCGGAACAACAACGAAGCCTCCCAGGCATCGGTATGCGTGCGGAATTCACGGCATCCTCCTTCCTGTCGGCGTTGCGTCCCCCGCATGCTGCCGGACCCGCCGATCGCCCGCATCCCATTTATGCTCACCGCCATGGAGTGGTTGAACGAGCCGCGCGACTGGTCGGACGAGAACGGCCTGATCCGGGCGGTCACCGAGCTGAAGACCGATTTCTGGCGGGCGACCTTCTACGGTTGGACCACCGACAACGGCCACTTCTACCACCAGCCGGCGACCGGCGACTTCACCGCCGAGGTCCTGGTCTCCGCCGCGCACACCACCCGGTTCGACCAGGCGGGCCTGATGGTACGAGCCGGCGAGCGCACCTGGCTCAAGACCGGCCTGGAGGTCACCTCGGGCGCCGTACAGGTGAGTACGGTCCTCACCGACGACTTCTCCGACGTCTCGATGACCCCCGTCCCCGGATTCACCGGCGAGATAGCCCTGCGTGTCACCCGCTTCGACTCGGCGCTGGCCGTCCACTACCGCAACGGCGCCGGCCCTTGGCAGCTGCTGCGCCTGGGCCATCTGCCGCTGCCGGGCACCGTCGACGTGGGCGTCATGTGCTGTTCCCCCGAGCGAGCCGGCTTGGAGGCCACCTTCCGCGACTTCCGGGTCGGCCCGCCCCTCTCCCGGGAGGGCCTCGAGTAGAGAGCCGTCAGCGTGGACCCGGGCCGCGGTGGCTGAGCTCCGGCCGCCCCCGTCAGAGGCGCAGAGCCTCGAGGAAGGCGGCCCGGTGCCCGTCGAGGAGCCGCCGATCGCCCAGGGCCCACTCGGCAGCGACGGCGGCGTGCCGGCGGCGGCCCGGATCCAGCCGGGAATCGGCGGCGTTGGCGCTCTCCAGGTCGGCGATCCCCCTCTGGCGGGCGGTCATCGCGTCGAGCAGCACCTCGGGGACGACGGGGCCGTAGCCGTCGCGCAGCAGGCGCAGACGCCGCGCCCCGATTTCGTTCACCCGTCCCAGGCCGTTAAAGACTTCGCCGCCGCGATCGGCATCCCCGAGCCCGGTCCGTGGACCCGGGAGGAGTGGAACGCCTTCCAGGCCAAGCAGGATGCGGCGGACGCCCGTCTCGCCGAGATCATCGCCCGTCGCGCCGCAGAGGAAACAGCGTGAATGCCGCTCGGTCGCCGCGCATACTCGGCGCCTCCGCCCGCGCTCATCGGGCCGGTCACGGTGGGTCAGGTGGTTCATGAAGCACGGGAGATGGGTGTCGTGGTGGTGACCCGCATTCCCGAGGCCTATGGCGCCTACGACGTTTCGCTTCATCTCCTCCAGAGGGAATCAGCGCCTACGCCGCGGGTGACGGTCAGGGGTGGACGGCCTCGCGGCGTAGGTACAGGGCGGCTATGCCGCCGGCGGGGATGAGGAGCCAGCAGGAGATCAGGCGGTAGATGACCACCGCGGCGACGGCGGTGGCGGCGGTGGCGCCGGCGGCGGTCAAGCCGGCTACCAGGGCGGTGTCGACCACGCCCACGCCGCCGGGGGTCAGGGGGACCTGGCGGACGATCTGGACGCCCAGGTAGATGCCGGCCAGGGTCATGACGCCTACCGGGAGGCCGACCGCGCGGCAGGTGGCGGCCAGGCAGAGGAGGTCGGTCAGCCAGTTAACCGTGTAGTAGAGGACGCCGGTTATCCACTCGCGGGAGCGCAGCGCCGCGCCCGCGCGCCAGGCCTCGGCGGCCGAGGTGAGCAGCTTACGGGCGTACACCAGAAGCTTGTTCGTCGAATGAACGCGGTCGGTGCCGGGGCGTGGCGGGCGGTGCATCGCGCGGCGGCCGACCACGACGGCCGTGGCGGTCACGGCGGTCAGGCCGGCCACCACGATCAGAGGCTGAGGGGTGGCCAGCAGGTCGGGGTCCGTGGTGAGCAGGGCCGCGCCCAGGACCACGTACAGCAGGGCCAGGCCGCCGATGGAGGTCAGGCCCGAGACGATCATCGAGGCGGCGGCGATCTCCTTCGTCGCGCCCGTGCGGACGTACTGGCGGCCCGCGTAACCCGCCGACACGGCGGCGCCGGCCGGCATCGAGATCGAGATGGCCGTACGGGCGAGGGTGACCGCCAGCGCGAAACGGGCCCGGGCCCGTACGCCGAAAGCTCTCAGCAGTTGCCGTTGCTGCCAGGCGAACGCGCCCAGCGAGACCGCCTGAAGGGCCACGGCCAGCGCCACCCACCAGTAGTCGGCGCCGGTCAGCGCGCCCAGGAAGTCGCGCGGGTCGGGGAAGCGCCCGCGCAGGCCGTAGGCGGCCAAGGCGACCGCGACGACGAGGACGAGCGGCAGCCGCAGGCGCGACCACCAGCGCTGCCGGACACCCACGGCCGGGGCCGCGGGGTCGGGCCGCAGCTCAGACCGGATGGGAGACACGGGCCGATCCTGGCAAACGCAATCAACCCACGGCCACCCGCTGTGATCTAGTCGCCGGAGAAACCGAAGAAATACAGCTCGTCGGGCGTGCCGTCGGCGCCGTGCAGCACGGCCACCCGGCCGATCCACCGATACTCGGCCAGGTCGGCGATCGCCTCGACGTGAGCCCGGGTCAGCTTCTCGGTGCCGGCCGTGGCCTGCGCCTCGGCGGGTGTCACGGGGACGATCACGCCGTACTCGGGTTCGCCGTACCGCTGGAAGGGGATGGCCGGGTCGTCGGCGTAGGGGAGGTAGCCGTACCGGGGCTCCTCGCCGTCGTCCAGCACCCGGTCCATGTCGAGGATCGAGTGGGTGCCGGACTCCCGGACCGCCTCGTCGTTCCAGAGCTCGTCCATGGTGCGCGGGCGGTCGGGACGGCTCGCGGCGGATGTGCCCGGTACCGCCCACCAGTAGCGGCCCTGGTCGAGAACTGTCCGCTGCAGGGCGGCAAAAGCCGCAGAAAGGTCAGGTTGGTAGTCGGTGTAGTACTCCCACCCGGATGCGCCCACGGGCCGGAACTGTAGATCACGGGAGCGGGGCCGGGAAGCCCCGCTCCCACTCCGGCGTCAGCAGCGGCCGAGGTCCTGCCACTGGTCGGTCCAGCCGGGCTCCGAGCCCTGCGTCCAGTACTTGGCGCGCCACAGATGGACGCCGTCGCCGGACTTCGGGCCGTTGGGGTCGCCGTAGCGGCTGCGCTCGTGCTTCACGAGGTTGCCGCCGGTGTAGATCGAGCCGGTCGCCCAGGCCGGGGCGTCGGCACAGTTGGTCGCCGGGGGAGGGGTGGTGGTGGGAGGCGTGGTGGTGGGGGGCGGGGGCGAGGTGGTCGTCGGAGGCGGGTTCGAGCAGGTCCCGGTCCCGGCGACCGTGTCGACGAACGGGGTGCCGGCCGTGCGGTAGCCCGACGCCCGCGAGGTGGCCTGCGACGGCGAGAGGACCTGGTTCTTGGCGAACAGGACCCAGTCGACCTGCTCGATGTACGTGCTCAGGCCGCCCGTGTGCGCCGCCGTGTCGATGAACCACAGGTTCCAGTTGATGGTCATCGTCTGGCGGGGGTAGAACTTGCCGGAGTGGTCGCCCACCTGCACCCCGTCGATGAAGTAGACGATGTGCCCGTTGGCCACCTGCGCCACCAGCTCGTGCCACCCGTCCAGGCTCGACCGCTGCTCGGAGTGCACGTTGTCGGCGAACCAGGGCTCGTTGCGGTACGTGTACCAGCTCGTCTGGTAGTTGATCGGCCCGGTCTCGCCCCAGCCGCCGTTCGGCAGGTACTCGGAGATGTCCAGCTCGCTGTAGGTCGGGTCGAGGTCGCCGTTGAGCGGGCTGATCGTGAAGAACGTCTGGTTGATGTGGTCGCCGTCGTTGCCGCTGACCGGGGCGTCGGTGAACCGGATGCGGGTGGCGTAGGTGCCGTCGAGGTAGCGCTTCTGCGTCGAGTAGAGCTCGGCGTGGTTGGTGCCGGCCCCGGTGCCGTCGGTCGAGGCGGTCAGCTGGAGCACCTTCTGCCCGCCGGACGTCGGGAACGTGATGTTGCTGGGTGACCAGTTCGCCCCGGGCACGCCCGGTCCGCCCTGGTAGCTGCGGGGTGTCCAGCCGTTGGCGGTCAGCGCCGGGTCGGCCGAGGTGCTGTAGTGGAAGTCGTCGAACAGGTAGCCGCAGTCCGCGGCCTCGGCGGGCCCGGAGGAGAGGGCGACGGCGCCCGCTCCGGCCAGGGCCGCGGTCAGCATTGCCGCCAGTCTTCGTTTGAGCATGGGGATGGACCTCCTGATAAACGGGGGATCACGCGGTATGCCGGGGGACATACCGGGCTCAGGCCGTACGGCGGATGCGCCCGGCATACCGGGCTTCCAGCGCCGCGTTGTGCTCCTTGCCGCCGGGCACGTTGTCCGACAGGTAGACCGGCGGTGTCTCGCCCGCGTCGATCAGGCGGGCCACCACCTCGGTGACGATCTGCTGGGCCAGCAGCGCCCCGGTGATCGACGAGACGGCGCCGACCGCCCCGCCGCCCGGCAGCGGCAGGGTGGCGTCACCCTTGGGGGCGCCGTTGTCCAGGACCACGTCGGCGATCTCGCCGAGCTTGCGGCCGCTGGGATGCCGCGAGTCGACGCCGGCCGCGTGCTCGGCCGAGGTGATCGCGATCAGCGGGTGGCCGCGCTCCTTGACCAGCAGCGCCATCTCGACCACGGCGCCGTTGATGCCGGAGTTGGAGGCGATGACGAAGACGTCGTCCGGTTTGACCGGGGCCAGCTCGTAGAGCCGGTGGGCGATGTCGGTGCGCCGCTCGACGGTGGGGTCCTGCAGGACGGCGAGGGGCTCACCGCCGTACAGGACGACGTCCCGCAAAGCGATCCGGTTGCTGGGCACGAGCCCGCCGGCCCGCCCGGCGATCTCCATGGCCAGCGCCTCGGAGTGGCCGCAGCCGAACGCCTGGATCACACCACCGGCCCGTACCGAATCGGCCAGGATCTCCGCCGCCCGCCGGATGAGCTCCGGCTGGCCGGTGCCGACCCGCGCGATCGCGGCCTGGATCTTCTCGAGGTAATCAGTGCTGGTCAGGCTCACGGCTGTCCTTTCGCACGCCCGCGCTTGCGGGTCGGGTTCTTCTCGGGGAGCCGATGGGCGTCCACCGCGCGGACCGTCACCTCGAGGGCTTCGGCCGTACGCTCGTACGTGCGCTGGGCGACGGCCACGTAGATGAGGTCGAGCACGAGCAGCTGCGAATGCAGCGCGGAGAGCGCGGCCAGGCGGAACGTGGTCTCCTGCACCGCGGTGGTGAAGACGACATCGGCCACCTCGGCCAGCGGCGACCGCCCGAAACTGGTCACGGCGACGGTGAGCGCCCCATGGTCGGCCGCCTCGGCCATCGTCTCGATGACTTCCCGGGTACGGCCGGAGTGCGACAACCCGATGGCCACGTCCCCGGGCAGCAGCAGGGCGGCGTTGGTGAGAGCGGTGTGCGAGTCGGTGCGGTGCCACACGGGAACCCGGATCCGCTCGAGCCGGAAAGCCATCTCCCGAGCCGCCGTGCCACTGCTGCCCAGCCCGAAGATCTCCACCCGCTGCGCCCCGGCGATGGTCGCGGCGACCCGCTCGACGGCACCCACGTCGAGCCCGGCGGCGGTGCTCTGAATGGCCCGGGTGTCGGCCGCGGTGACCACGCCGAGCACGTCGGTGAGCGGATCGCCGGGCGCGATGTCGGAGGAGATGTCGGTCTCCCAGCGGGCTTGTTCGGCCCGCCCGGTCTCGGTGGCGACGGCCACTCGCAGGTTCGCGTACCCCTTGAACCCGAGCGTGCGGCTGAACCGCGTCACGGTCGCCGTCGAGGTGCCGGACCGCTCAGCCAGATCCACGATGCTGGCGTGAGCCGCCGTCTCCGGATCAGCGAGAATGGTCTCGGCGATCCGCCCCAGCGCCTCCGGCATCTGGGCGCTCTCCATCCGGAGGCGCCCGAGCAGTCCGCCGCTCTCACCGGTCACGTCGGTCATCCTTTTCATCGATTGAGTCCTGCGATGAAAATTACGACCGTTGCGGGCTTGAGTCAATAACAATCTTCTTGGCGATCGCCGGCGGTGACGGCCCGCGGCCGGGTATGTCTTTCCGCATGGCCGCCACTCGACTGCTCGCGCAGATG
The DNA here is from genome assembly GCF_043197815.1 of Actinoplanes sp. NPDC048988. Taxonomy (NCBI): domain Bacteria; kingdom Bacillati; phylum Actinomycetota; class Actinomycetes; order Micromonosporales; family Micromonosporaceae; genus Actinoplanes; species Actinoplanes sp. NPDC048988. The sequence goes on from NZ_JBICTW010000007.1 coordinate 130,773, forward strand.
ACCGTCGCCGACTTCGAGGCCGGCGTTCGGTGGTACACGAAGCTCTTCGGTGGCAGCGTGGACGCCCGCCCGATGGAGGGCCTGGCCGAATGGCACCTCGCGCCGGCTTTCGGCGTGCAGGTGTGGGCGGACGCCGAACGCGCGGGCCGCTCGACGATGGTCATCGACGAGTCCGACCTCGACGGTCTGGCCGACCGGTTGCGACGTGCCGGAATCGACCACGCCGGCATCCAGAACGCCACCACCTCGCGCGTCCTCGTGGTGACCGATCCGGATGGCAACAGCATCGTTTCACCGGCCGGTAGCGATCTTCCGCCGCGGGCTCAGAGGTGGGCGTGGGCGTCGTCGAGGCGCTGCGGGGCCGGGCGCGGTGAGTGGTCACCACTGATCTCGTCGGCCCAGCTGAGCAGTCGGTCCACGTGCTCGTCGGTGGTGGCGGTGACGGTGCCGGGATCGCCGAGGACGATTTCTCCGCTGCCGCCGTCGAGACTGATGACCGTGCCTTCGGTGAGGGTTCGCGCGCCGATCCGGACGGACCGCGCCAGGGCGTCGATGGTCAGCGTGGCCGCGCCGACCACCGCCGGTTTGTTCATGGCTCGGGCGACGACGGCCGCGTGACTTGTGGGGCCGCCCCGGCTGGTCAGGATCCCGGCCGCGGCGGCCAGGCCGTGCATGTCCAGCGGGGAGGTGGTGGGACGTACGAGGATCACCGGGCCGTCCGAGGCCATGCGGGCGGCGCGCTCGGCGGTGACCGCGATCCGGCCCGTGGCGACGCCGGGGCCGGCGCCCCGGCCCCGGGCGAGCACCTGCACCCCTTCGCCCGCGCGCAGGCGAGGCGTGCCGGCGTGGCGGAGATGGCGCTGTGTCACGCGGCGGACGGCCGTTCGCCGGTCGATGACCCGCTCGTCGGCGAGGTCCACGGCCACGCGGATCGCGGCGCGCCCGGTGAGGCCGCCGGGACGCACCTGCAGGAGCCACAGGTGACCGGCCTCGAAGGTGAACTCGACGTGGCCGGCGTCGCTGTAGTGCTGTTCGATCCGGCGCAGGGCCGCCCCGAGGTCATCCCAGACGGCCGGCGCTCGATGGGTGAGCTCGGTCAGCGGTTCGGTGGCGGACTCGCCCGACACCACGTCTTCACCCTGCCGGCCGAACAGGACATCCCCGTACGGCCCACGCTCCCCGGTGTTCGGATCGCGGCTGAAGGCGACCCCGGAGCCGCTTCGCCGGTCCCGGTTGCCGAACACCATGGTCTGCACGACCACCGCGGTGCCCAGATCATGCGGGATGCCGTGCAGTTCCCGGTAGGTGACCGCCCGTGGGGTGTTCCACGACGACATGACCGCCCGTACCGTCGCCCGCAGGTGGCTCATGGCGTCGTCGTCGGCGGCGCCGCCCGCAGCGGCCGCGAAGCCGGCCAGGAACCGCTGCCGTGCCTCTCGCGCGAAGGCCGGATCGCCGGTCTCGGCGGCCAACCCGGCCGTGGCGTCGGTGGTGAGCCCCAGATTGAGGACGGTGTTCATCATGCCGGGCATCGACACCGCGGCTCCGGAGCGCACCGAAACCGCCAGCGGCAGTTCGCGGCCGCCGAAACGCCGCCCGGTGGCCGCTTCGAGGTGCCGCACGGCGGCGGCCAGCTCCGCGTCGAAACGGTCCGGGAGGTGGCCGTCGCGGAGAAAGGCGCGGCAGGCGCGCGTGTCGACGACGAATCCGGGTGGGACCGGCAAGCCGAGACGCCGCAACGTGAGCAGGCCGCATGCCTTGGCGCCGAGCAGATCCGCGGATCCGCCGGTCTCGCCCTCGAGGGGATGCAGGTATCGCATCGGGTTCGGGCTCACTGGCGAGGGATGCCGAGGGTGGCGAGGAGGTCTTCGTGCAGCTGGAACCAGACAGTGTGGTACGAGTCGACGCTGTCCGTCAGGTATTCGAGCCGGCCGGAACGAGCGCGGTCGAGCGCCGCGGTGAGCCGGGCCCGGTACCGCCGGAACCGGGGCAGTGCCGCGGACAGCTCCGCGCAGACGGCACCGGCCCGCCGGTCGAGGTCGACGAACCGGTCCCGGACCCGGGCGTCGTACCCGCTGTCGCTGTGGTCGTTCGGCACCATGGTGCCGTTCGCGGCGCGCACATGCCACGCGGAGCAGAGATCCAGCAGTTCCGGGTTCAGAACCAAGAATTTCTCGTACGCCGTGGCGATCGCGCGCCGGGCGCCGGCGGCGGCGACTTCGCCGGCGGTCGCGCGGGCGTCCTCGGCCCGGCCGGCCTCGGTGAGGCCCCATCCGCCGAACTCCCCGGCGGTTCGCGTCACCAGCCCGGAGACGGCGAGATCGATCAGGTCGGATTCGGCCTGAGACGTGGCCAGGCCGGCGGCGTCGGCCACCCGCGGCAGTTCAGCCACGCCGATGCACCGCAGCACATGCAGCACGGCGGGCCGGGTCGAGTCGGTCATCGTCTCTCCTCCTCGGAATCGGCCGGGATCGGGGCGGTGGCCGCCGCGTAGGCCGCTCCGCGACCATGGGCGCGGGCCACGATGTGCCCGGCGGTCACGCGTACCGCCGCTTCGGTGTCGTCGGTGGCCTCGACGCCGAGAGCGGACGCGAGCGCGGCCCGGTCGTCGAGGACGAGGCTCAGGGACGGCCGGAACGCCGGTCCGAACACTCGTCGCAGGCAGGCGGCGAGGTCGGCGATCCGCAACCGGGTGAGCGCCCCGCTCTCGGCCGGATCCGCCGTCACGACCGCGACCGTGACGTGCTCGCCGGGGCGGGCGGCCCGAATCGCTTCCTCGGCCGCGCTGAGCCGGCCGGTGCCCAGAAGGACGACCACGCCCGGGCCGGCCGGGCCGGCCGGTGCGCCGGTGATCTCATCGGTCATCGTCGGCGGCGGTGTCCAGGCGTCGTGGCACTGTCGCGCGGCGGCGACGTAGGGCAGATGGGCCGGAGCCCAGACGTCGTCGGCCGCGAGGGTGGCGAGGTGCCGGCAGGCGCGTGCCACGTCGAACGGGTCGCCGAAGCCGGGCGCCGTCTGGGCCAGGTGGTTCGCGCCGTGCAACAAGGTCAGGATCATTTCGGCGAGGCGCACCCGCCGGCCCGGCGGCCGGGCTCGGCACGACTCCAGGGCGAGCGCCAGCAGCAGGCTTTCCAGCCTGGTGACCTCGGCCAGCGCGGTACGCCCGGGACCGTCCTCGAAGACGCCGGTCACCGACAGGGCACGAAGCCGGCCGGCCGGCGGCGCCTCCCCGGACAGGGGCAGCCGCTCCAGCCAGACCCGCGCGAACGACTCCGCGCCGCCGGCCACGTCGACCGGCTCGACCGCGGTGGTGTCACCGGCCGTCGGTCCCGGCAGCGAGTCGAGCAGGACCGCCAGGTAGAGCGACCGCTTGCTGGGGAAGTTGGAGTACACGGCGCCGCGGGTGAGCTCAGCACGGGCGGCGATGCGGTCGACCCGAGCCTCGGCATAGCCGTGCTCGGCGAATTCCGCGGCGGCCGCGGTCAGCACCGCGGCGCGGGTGCGCTCCTGCTGTTGGGCTCGGGTCAGCCGAACCATCGGATCCTCTTTACGGAAAGCACGGCGCCAGCATACTGTGACCATCCAGATGTTGAGAACATCTGAAATCCAAGAGAATCTGGAACCGACGAAGGGACCCTCGTGGCTGACCTCGGTTTGGAAACACACGGGCTCGCCAAGCGCTTCGGCCGCACGACCGCCCTCGACGGCGTCGACATCGCGCTGCCCCAGGGCCAGGTGCTAGGGCTCCTCGGCCCCAACGGCGCCGGTAAGACCACTCTCGTCCGCATTCTGGCCACCCTGCTGAGACCCGACGCCGGGGTGGCCCGCGTCGCCGGATACGACGTGGCACGCCAGCCGGCTCACGTGCGCCGCCACATCGCACTGTCCGGTCAGCACGCCAGCGTCGACGAGGAGATCGACGGACGAGCGAACCTCGTCATGATCGGCCGGCTGCTCGACCTGTCCGGGCGCGACGCCGCCCACCGGGCCGACGAGCTGCTCGCCCGGTTCGGGCTGACGGAGGCCGGTGCCCGCCGCGTCGCCACGTACTCCGGAGGCATGCGCCGCCGGCTGGACCTCGCGGTGAGCCTCGTCGGCCGGCCCCGCGTCGTGTTCCTCGACGAGCCCTCCGCCGGGCTGGATCCCGCACGACGCGAGGAACTGTGGCAGATGATCCGCGACCTGGGCGCCGACGGCGTCACCGTCCTGCTGACCACCCAGTACCTCGAGGAGGCGGACACCCTGGCCGACACCGTCACCGTCATCGATCAGGGACGGGTCGTCGCCGCCGGCACCCCCGCCGAACTCAAACGTCGCGTCGGCGGGCACACCGTGACCGTACGGGTGAACGACCCGGCCGACGCCGACCGCGCCGCCACCATCCTGGCCGCCGTCACCGGCCACCATCCCGAACGATCGGCCCGGCAGGTCGCCGTGCCCGTCACCCGGGACGACGACTTCTTCCAGATCACCGCTCAGCTCCACCGGCAGGCCGTCGACGTCAGCGAGCTCTCCCTCCGGCTGCCCAGTCTCGACGAGGTCTTCTTCGCGCTGACGAACACGGCCGTCGCCCCCGCGTCGCGGAGGTCATGACCGTGACGACATCGACCATCGCCCCGCCGCCGCACCGGCCGTCGCGGCAGGTGCGGCACAGCCTGATCCTCGCGCGCCGCAGTCTCGCGAAGACCTCCCGCAATCCCGGCGCCATCGTCAACGGCGTCGTGACGCCGGCGCTGTTCCTCGTGCTCTTCCTCTATCTGTTCGGCACCGCGATAGCCGGCGCCACCAGCGACTACCTGCAATACCTGTTTCCCGGCATTCTGGTCATGGGCGCCGGGCTCACCGGCCTGGTCTCGACCGGCACCAACATCAACATTGATCTCAAGAACGGCATCACCGACCGCTTCCGCAGCCTGCCGATCAGCCGCCTGGCGCCTCTGCTCGGCTCCGTGCTCGCCGACGTCGTCCGGTACCTGGCCGCCGCCGGCGTCCTGTACCTGATCGGCACGCTCCTCGGGTTCCGTGCCCAGGGCGGGTTCGCGGCCGCCCTGGCCGCCGTCGGTATCGCGGTCCTGTTCGGCTTCTGCCTCAGCTGGATCACCGTGCTCATCGGCGTGACGGTCAAGAGCGCCGAAGCCGTCCTGGCCTTCAGCTTCCTCACCTTCCTGCCGCTCCAGCTCGGCACGAGCCTCGCCACGCCGGCCACCAGCCTTCCCGGCTGGCTCGCCTCGTGGGTCGGCGTCAACCCGGTCAGCGCGGCCATGGACGCCTGCCGAGCCCTGCTCAACGGAACGCCGGCCGGCGACCGGGTAACCACCACGCTGCTCTGGTGCGCGGCGATCTTCCTGCTCTTCTGCCCGCTCGCGGTGGCGGCCTACGGTCGCCGCGAATGACCGGGCCCGGCGCGACCGTCCCGTCCCCGCGCCGAAGGGCATCGACGGCCACCACCCCGCTCGCCCGGCTCACCGCCGCGTCGGCCCGCTACGAGATCGCGCTGGACCGGCTCAACCGCGAGCTCGCCGACGAGGTGCGAGCCTGCCGTCGAGCGGGCGCCACGTGGGGCGAGATAGGCGGATGCCTCGGGGTGACGAAGCAGGCCGCTCAGAAGCGCTGGGGCCCGGCGGCGACGCTGCGCTGATCAGCGCCGGTCGCCCGGCCGCGGCCGGGTCCGGAAGCCGTGTTGCTAGCGGCGGCGGGGGCGGCGCTAAGCCGTCTTGCCGGGGGCTGTGTTGCTAGCGGCGGCGGGGGCGGCGCTGGGCCGTCTTGCCGGGGGCGCCTCCCAGGCGGAGGAGGGCGCCGCGGCGGGTGGCCGCGGTGGACAGGGTCTGTGGATGGGTGGGGCCGAGGGCCTGGATCATGCGGTTGAGGGTGTCCTCCAGGAGGGCCCGGGCCGGGAGCAGGGCGCCGGCGGCCAACATGGACCGGGCCAGCTCATGGGCGGCCGTCAGGGTGTCGGGGTGGTCGGGACCCAGCTCGGCGCTCCACGCGGCGTGCAGTTCGGCGGCGATGGTTCGGGCCGGGCGGGGCTTTCCCCGATGGAGGAGGGAAGCCACCAGGCGGTGGGCGGCCGTCCGCAGGGCCGGATCGGGGCTGTGGGCGGCGTCGGCCGCTATCAGGTGGGGGGCCAGGGCCGCCCACCGCGGCCACGTCGACGGGTTCTCCACTTCGGTGGGTGCGGCGGCCGCGATCAGCGTGCCCGCGTAGGCGCGGCATACCCGTACCGCTTCCGGGCCCAGGTTGTCCCGCACCGCGTCTCGGATCTGGTCGGGAATGGTGAGGCCGCCGGCATCGGTGGCGGCCAGGCCCTGAGTGGTCAGGGTTTCCACCACCGCGGGCAGAGCCGACGGGGTCACCTCGCCCAAGGGGCGGGGGAGTGTGGGCAGGCCGGGGGTGAGCACGTCCACGGGGAGCGGTGCCGGGTGCAGGACGGCGCACACGCACAGGAGCTGGGCGGCGGCCGGATTGTCGTCGCCGAGCTGATCGATGGCCTCCATTCGACCGTTATAGCGGCCCCGTCCAGGCGCCGGGACCGGGCTGGGTGGCGCCTACCTGGGAAAAGCCGTCGGTGGCGATGAGGGATGGGGGAAAACATCACCGAAAGAGTGACACTTGCCATCGATCTTCGTTGATGGTCTGGTTGCGGGATGAGACGGAGAAGCGCGTTCATCGTGGTGCTGACCGCTGTGCTAGTGGGGGCGTCCGCGACACCGGCGGGGGCGGCCTCGCCCGCGTACAAATACCAATTCCTGAATCCTGGTGGGCAGCCTCGGCTGACCGAGAAGGTGCCGGTGAACGTCGTGTTCGTCGGCTATGAGCCGGATCGGGGGCAGTTCACCCAGCAGCTGGCCCGGAAGTACGAGCCGGTGGTGCGGTCGCGGCTTCCGTACGGGGTCACCGAGAAACTGGGCATCACCTACACGTACGACTACAAGCTCCGGTACGCCGATAAATCGTACGAGAACCGGTTCTTCGCGCAGTTGACCACAATGGCGAAACCGGCGCCGCTGACCGAATACCAGACGGCCTACAACGCGCAGCCGAAGCGGACGAAGACCATCACGAAGAACCACGCCATCGACGCGCCGAGTGTGGAGAAGTGGCTGGCGCTGAACCCGCCGCCGGGGGTGGACACCCGGCGTAACACCATCTTCTTCGTCAACTGGTACGGGCGGCCCGACTTCAAATTCCACGTCTACACCAAGACGGGGGAACCCGATCCGGACACCGGCTACGACTTCGGCGCCAACCGCGACAGCCGCAAGATGATCGCCTGGGGTGGCACCACCGCCGACGACGAGGAGACCGGGCTCGGGCGCACCCGCCGCGTCTGGTTCCACGACCTGTCGGCCGGGCCGGAGTCGTGGACGGCCAACTACGACGTGACGAACGCCGACGTGGACGGCGACGGCGTCGCCGACTACCGCATGCCGCCGGTCTGGGAGTACGCGGCGGGCGGCTACCGCGCGCCGAGCGCGCTCGCGAGCGACCTCGGCAAGATCACGCGGTATGTGGCGCTGAACCTGCTCATGACGAACTCGCCGCTCTACCCGGTCGAGTTGCCCACGGCCGAGCCGCCGAAGACCATCAACATCGACAGCAACACGTACGAGGGCTGGCCGGGGGTCGACGCCTCCGCGCGATACCAGAAGCCGGGGCTGCTTCTGCGGGAACTCGGTGAGCTGCGGTGGCGCAACAAATTCAGCTTCGACAGCCAGGACCTTCCGTACGACGCCGAGGCCGAGGCCTGCTACGTGGGCCTGCTCGCCGACGAGAGCTGTTACCCCGAGACGGGCTACCCGGCGTGGGCCAACCTCTACCTCTACAACCGGGAGAACCTGGCCCGTACCCAGGACGACCAGGGCAAGGTCGACTATGAGCTCCCGGTCTTCAACTACGCGGTGGCGGCCGGCGTGGGCACGCCCGCGCTGGGCTTCGCCGACGACGACTACGTGACCGGCGACCAGTCGTACGTCTTCAATTTCATCTCGCCCGAGGTCGTCGAGTCCGGCTACGGCCTGACCACGACGGAGATCCACGAGGTGGGCCACCACCTGGGCATGCCGCATCCGCACGACGGCTACGACAGCGAGACGGGGGTCGACTACGGTCCCGAGGGCGGATTCTTCTACGCCTGGGCCGGCGACGAGAACAACTCGATGATGAGCTACATCGACGTGAACTGGGACTTCAGCCAGTTCGACCGGGACAACAGCGACCGCTTCCTGACCGCCGCCTACTGGGAGGCCGCCAACCGCCTGGCGGCGGCGGTTCCGGCCGGCACCCGCCTGCACCAGGCGGACGCGCTGCTCGGCGTGGCCAGGACGGCCTTCGCCCGGCACGACTACCGCGTGGCGTACGCGCTGAGCGAGGCCGCCTACAACCAGGTGGCCGCGGTAGCCGACAAGAACGCCGTCTCCACCTTGAAGGCCGGCGCCCCGCGCCGGCACACCGACGTGCACGGCCCGCACGAGTTCGTCGACACCCTGGCCCCCGGCGGCCCCCGCAGCCAGCCGTAGCCGGAACCGTCGATCCGCGGGGATGCCCGATCCGCCGGGCGTCCCCGCGGCGATCCTCAACCGGGCAGCGGGATGACCGGCCGGATCAGCATCCGATCGAGCCCGTACGCGCACGTACGGATCGTCCTCGAGCGGGCGTCGGTCATGGCGGTGAGCACAGGAAAGGCCGCGTCCCCACGGGGACGCGGCCTCTCCGTTGTGCGGAGCGGGTTTCAGCCCTTGACGCTGCCGGCCAGCAGGCCTCGTACGAAGTAGCGCTGGAGCAGCAGGAACACGACCACCGGGACGACGATCGAGACGAAGGCGCCGGCGGAGAGGAGCTGCCAGGCCGTGCCTCGGGTGCCGCTCAGGTTGGCGAGCTGCAGGGTGATCGGTGCGACCTCGTCGCCGCCGCCGGCGAAGACGAGGGCGACCAGCAGGTCGTTCCAGACCCAGAGGAACTGGAAGATGCCGAACGCCGCCAGCGCGGGCGTGAGCAGCGGCAGCATCACCTTGAAGAAGATCGACACGTGGCCGGCGCCGTCGATGCGCGCCGCCTCGATCAGGCCGCTCGGGATCTCCCGCATGAAGTTGCTCAGCAGGTAGATCGCCAGCGGCAGGGCGAACGTCGAGTGGGAGATCCACAGCGTCCAGAACGTGCCGGTCAGGTCGATCTTCACGAAGATCTCGAGCAACGGGATCAGGGTGACCTGCAACGGGACGATCTGCAGGGCGAAGACCACGATGAACAGGAAGTTGCGGCCCGGGAAGTGGATCCAGGTGAACGCGTACGCGGCCAGCGTGGCCAGCGCCATCGGGATCAGCACGGCCGGGATGCAGATCATCAGTGAGTTGACGAAGTACGCCGCCAGGTTGACGCCGCCTTCCTCACCGAAGACCGCCTTGTAGTTCTCCATCGTGACCGTCGGGTCGCTGAAGAACGTCCACCAGCCCGTCGTCTTGATCGCGCGTTCCGGGCGGAACGACGAGACGAGCAGGCCGAAGGTCGGGATGGTCCACAGCACCGCCAGCACGATCGCCGCGATCGACGCCCACGGCGAGCTGAGCTTCTTGCGCGCGATACCCGCCGCGGTCTCCTTCTGCGGGGTCAGCGGGGGCGTCGTCGTCACCGGAGTCGCGGTCATGATGCCTCCGAACGACGGAGCGTGCGAATGTTGTAGGCGACGATCGGGATGACCAGGATGAACAGCAGCACCGCGAGGGCGGCGCCGAGGCCCTGGTTGTCGGCCCGGAACGTCTGGCTGTAGAACTCGTTCGCCACGACGCTGGTCTTGAACTGGCCGCCGGTCATGGTCCGGACGATGTCGAAGACCTTCAGCGTGGCGATACCGATCGTGGTCAGCACCACGACCACGGTCGGCTGCACGCTCGGCAGCGTGATGTTGCGGAACATCGTCCACGCGTTCACGCCGTCGAGGCGGGCCGCCTCGATGATGTCGTCCGGGATGGCCTTGATCGCCGCCGACAGGATCGTCATGGCGAAGCCGGCCTGGATCCAGATCATCACCACGATGAGCAGGAACGTGTTCAGCGGCGACTCGATGAGCAGCTGCTGCGGCTTACCGCCGAGCCAGACGATGATCTGGTTGATCAGGCCGATCTGCTTCACGTTGCCCTGGTCGGGGCGGTACTCGTACATGAACTTCCAGATGACGCTGGCCGCGACGAACGAGATCGACATCGGCAGGAAGATCAGTGCCTTGGCGAACGACTCGAAGCGCGAGCGGTCGACCAGGATCGCGTAGACGAGCCCGATCGCCGTGGCCAGGAACGGCACGATCACGACCCAGATCACGGTGTTGCGCAGAACGGTGAGCTGGTCGTTGTCGGAGAAGATCGTGCTGTAGTTGTCGAACCCGACGAACGCCTTGCCGGCCGCGTCGAAGAACGACTCGTAGATCGTGCGAAGCCCGGGATAGACGAGGCCGAACGCGAGCAGGAACACGGTCGGCAGCAGGTAGAGCCACGCGACGACCTTGTCGCCGCGCCGGCCGCCGAACTTGGCGGCGATGAAGAGGATGACACCGAGGATCGCGGCGAACAGAAGCAGCGCCGCGAGCATCTGCAAGATTTTCTCGGGGGTGGTGGAGGCGGTGTTGAACACGCGACCCGGACCTCCTTGTGCGCTGGACGATGAAGAAGAGGGGTGGGGCCGGTCGGATATCCCGACCGGCCCCGATGACGCTGTGTGACTACTTAGGCCATGCCTTTTCGATGTTGTCCAGCGTGGTCTTCGTGTCCTGGCCGGTGACCCAGTTGGTCGCCTGCTTCCAGAACGCGTCCGAGCCCACGGCCGCCGGCATCTGGTCCGAGCCGTCGAAGCGGAACTCCGCCTTCGGGTCGAGCAGGATGGTGCCGGCCAGCTTGTCGATCGGGTTGGTCAGGTTGTTCGGGTCCAGGCCCTTGTTGGCCGTGACCCAGCCCGAGGACAGCTTGGCCTTGATGTTCGCCCAGGTGTCCGAGGACAGGTAGGTCTGGAAGGCCTTGACCTCGGGACGGTCGGCGAACGCGACGACGAACTCACCGGCGCCGAGAACCGGCTTGGTGTCGGCGTCCTTGCCCGGCAGGTAGAAGGCGAACACGTCGCCGTCCTCCGCCACCTTGGTGCCCTTGTCGAAGTTGGCCGCGTAGAAGCTGGCCTGGCGGTGCAGCGAGCAGGTGCCCTGGGTGATCGGCAGGCCCGCGTCCTGGAACGTGGTGGTCGCGATGCTCTTGACGTCGCCGAGACCGCCGTTGACGTACTGGTCGTTCTTCAGGTACGCGCCGACCGCGTCGAGGGCCGTGGTGGCCTCGGGGCCGTTGAACGGGATGGTGTGGTTGACCCACTTGTCGTACGTGTCCGGACCGGCGGTCCGGAGCATGAAGTCTTCCATCCAGTCGGTGATCGGCCAGCCGGTGGCGTCGCCACTGCTGATACCGGCGCACCACGGCTTCTTCTTGTCGGCCACGATCTTGTCCGACAGCGCCTTGAGCTCGTCGAGCGTCTTCGGCACGGTGTAGCCCGAGTCCTTGAACTCCGAGGGGGAGTACCAGACCAGCGACTTCACGCTCGCGCCGAGCGGCGCGCCGTAGAACTTGCCGTCGATCGTGGTGTAGCCCTTCCAGGCCTTGTCCCAGAACTTGTCGACGTTGGCCGCCGTCTCGGCCGGGGCCTCCTTGGCCTTGCCGGTCGCGACCAGCTGCTTGACCAGACCCGGCTGGGGCACGATCGCGAGGTCCGGCGGGTTGCCGGCCTTGGCCCGCACGAGGATCTGCGTCTCGAAGGACTTGTCACCCTCGTACTTGATGGTGGCGCCCGTGCAGGTCTCGAAGGGCTTGTAGGACTCCTTGTGCGGGGTGTCCTCGGGGGTCACGATGCCCGTGTAGATCGTGACCGTCTTGCCCTTGATGTCGCCGAACTTGGTGTATGGCGCGCAGTCGATGGCCGACGCGGTCGCGTCCGTACCGCCCCCGCTGTCAGAATCGTCTCCGCCGCACGCGGCGAGGCTGAAGACCAGCCCGGCGCTCAGCGCGCTGGCGAGCGCAGCCCGGCGAAAACGCGGGCTCGTTGGTTGACCGAACATACCGCTCCCTATGTCAAATCACGCCTCCGGCGTCCAAAGACGCCGCCGTCCGAAGCGCTACTTGGACAACAGTCAAGAGGTAACCGGCACGTTGCGCAATGATTTCCGCTCGATCGACTCGATAACGATACGGCCGCGATGCGTGGTGCAGCTTAACCGGTTAAGAAAGAACCGCAGGTCATGGCCCATAAAGGGCCTACGGGAGACCCTAGTCGCAAAGAGGCCACCCCGCTGAGTTATCGTCGAATAGACGAGAGCGGGGTGGCCTGTTCGGTGGAGGCCCTGCTGGTCGGGGTCAGCCGGCCATCGACAGGTACTTGAAGCCGAGGCGCGTCATCCGCTCGCGGTCGAGCACGTTGCGGCCGTCCAGGACGATCGGCTGGCGCATGAGGCCGACCATCTTGCCCCAGTCGAGTTCGAGGTACTGGGCCCACTTGGTCACCAGCACGACGGCGTCGCAGTCGTCGAAGGCGCCGTCGAGGGTCTCGGCCAGATAGGGCGCCATTTCGGGGTATTCCTTGCGGAATCGCTCGGCCGCGATCGGGTCGTGCAGCCGGACCCGAGCGCCGCGGGCGATGAGCAGGTTGGCGATGTCCAGCGCCGGCGAGTCGCGCAGGTCGTCCGTGTTGGGCTTGAAGGCGATGCCGAGCAGGCCGATCTTGCGGCCCTTGAGGATGCGCAGCTCGTCCTGGAGGCGCTCGACGGCGATCGCGCGCTGGCGCTGGTTGATGTCGCGCGCGGCCCGCACGATCGGCATCTCGTAGTTGTACTCGGCGCCGGTGGCGATCAGGGCCTTGGTGTCCTTGCCGAAGCAGGAGCCGCCCCAGCCGACGCCGGGCTCCAGGAAGCGCGAGCCGATGCGCTGGTCGAGGCCGATGCCCCGGGCCACCTCGGTGATGTCGGCGCCGACCTTGCCGGCCAGCTGGCCGATCTCGTTCACGAAGCTGATCTTCAGGGCCAGGAAGGCGTTGGCCGCGTACTTGATCAGCTCGGCCGAGGCGAGGTCGGTGGAGACCAGCGGAACGGCAGTGGTGTCGTCCGGCCGCGGCGCGAAACTCGGCGCGGTGAAGGTCTGGTTGATGATCGGGCGGTAAAGCTGGTTGAGCACCTCGAGGCTGCGCGGATTGTCCGAGCCGATGACGATTCGATCCGGAAAGAGCGTGTCGTGGATGGCATTGCCCTCACGCAGGAACTCCGGATTCGACGCGACCGAGAATTCGCAGTTCTCGGGAGCGTCGTCACGCACCGCGAACGAGTCGCGCAGAATGGCGTCGACCCAGTTTCCGCTGCCGATCGGGACCGTCGACTTGTTGACCACGACGGTGAAGTCGTTGTCGAGGTTCTGCGCGACGCTCTCGGCGGCCGAGCGCAGGTAGCGCAGGTCGGGCGAGCCGTCGGCGGCCGAGGGGGTCTGCACGGCCACGAAGACCACGTCGGCGCCGGGCACGGCCTCGGCGTAGGACGTGGTGAAGGTCAGGTTGCCCGAGGCCTCGGCGAGCAGGTCCTCCATGCCGGGCTCGTAGATCGGGCAGTGCCCGCCGCGCAGCATGTCGACCTTGTGCTGGTCGAGGTCGACGCAGGTGACCTGGTGGCCCAGGAAGGCAAGACTGACGCCGGTGGTGAGTCCGACATAGCCAGTGCCGACAACGCAAACCTTCATCAAACGCTCCTCCACCGCGGTGGTCCGGCGACCGCCGCTTCCACTGACACAGCGAACGCCACGCCGTCCCCGTAATCAAGGCCAGATGATACACAGCGTAGAAAAACGCCCGGCGAATCCTTGACGTACGGTATTCGGTTCATTCCTAAGAGTCGCCGCGATTCACCGGTCTCAATAGCTTGAGCGGTTTGCCCCGCTAGGTCTGGCGTGTACCCGCCGCCGAAGATCTCAAGCCTCGCACGGTGCCCAAGATATGCACGATTGTCAACTACGGGTTTCCAGGTCTTGACACGCAGATGTCCGCGACCCACGCTTCTGGGAGCGCTCCCAATATGACGCCCATCGATGGAAGGTTCCGAATGAGGCGCTCCACCCTCTCGGCCGCAGTCGCCGCGGTCCTGCTCAGCGCCGTGGCGATGGTGCTCGCCCGGCCCCTGACGGCCGCGGCGGCGGCCGTCGACCCGTACGGCTGGAAGAACGTCCGGATCGACGGCGGCGGATTCGTTCCGGCCGTCGTGTTCAACCCCGGCGAACGGAACCTGATCTACGCGCGGACCGACATCGGCGGCGCCTACCGATGGAACGAATCGGGGCAGAGCTGGACGCCTCTGCTCGACTGGGTGGGCCAGGACAACTGGGGTTACAACGGCGTCGTCAGCATCGCGCCCGACCCGGTCGAGACGAACCGGGTCTACGCCGCTGTCGGGATGTATACCAACAGCTGGGACCCGAACAACGGCGCGATCCTGCGATCCTCCGACAAGGGAAACACCTGGCAGATCACCACATTGCCGTTCAAGAACGGCGGCAACATGCCCGGGCGCGGCATGGGGGAGCGGCTCGCCGTCGACCCGCATCACAACAGCACGGTCTACTACGCCGCCGAGGGCGGCAACGGCCTGTGGCGGAGCACGAACTACGGCGCCACCTGGGCCAAGGTCGCCGCGTTCCCGAACGCCGGCAACTACGTGCAGGACCCGAGCGACACCAACGGCTACCTCAGCCAGAACCAGGGCCTGACCTGGGTCACCTTCGGCGCCGCGAACCAGATCTACGTAGGCGTGGCCGACAAGCAGAACCCGGTCTACCGGTCGCTCGACAACGGCGTGACCTGGCAGCGCGTGCCCGGCCAGCCGACCGGATACCTGGCGCACAAGGGCGTCGTACAGGGTAACTATCTGTTCATCGCGACCAGCGACACCGGCGGCCCGTACGACGGCGGCGCCGGCCAGGTGCAGCGCCTCGACCTCACCACCGGGGCCTGGACCGACATCTCGCCGACGCCGGCCTCCGCGTCGCCGTACTACGGCTACTCCGGGCTGACCGTCGACAAGCAGAAGCCGGGCACGCTGATGGTGGCCACCCAGATCTCCTGGTGGCCCGACACGATCTTCTTCCGCAGCACCGACTACGGCGCCACCTGGACCCGGATCTGGGACTTCGCCGGATATCCGTCGGTCGCGAAGCGCTACACGATGGACATCTCGGCCAATCCGTGGCTCGACTTCAACACCAATCCGCAGCCGCCCGAATCGACACCGAAGCTCGGCTGGATGAACGAGACCCTGGCCATCGATCCATTTAATTCCAGCCGTTTTCTGTACGGCACGGGCGCCACGGTCTACGGCTCGACCAACCTCACCAACTGGGACGCGGGCTCGACCGTCACGATCAAGCCGATGGCCAAAGGCCTCGAGGAGACCGCGGTCCTCGACCTGGCCAGCCCGCCGACCGGGGCACCGCTGGTCAGCGCGCTCGGCGACATCGGCGGCTTCCACCACGCGTCGCTCGACGCGGTTCCGGCCAACTTCCACGACACGCCGAGCCTGAGCAGCAACACCAGCCTCGACTTCGCCGAGCTCACCCCGGCCGTGTTCGCCCGGGTCGGCAACGCGGACGCGGCGCCGCACATCGGCATCTCCAGCGACGGCGGCAAGAACTGGTACCAGGGCCAGGAACCGTCCGGCGTCACCGGCGGCGGCACGATCGCGGTCGGCGCCGACGCGACGTCGATGGTCTGGTCCCCGCAGGGCGCCGGCGTGCATGTCAGCACGACCCGGGGCAGCTCGTGGACCGCCTCGGCCGGGCTGCCGGCGGGCGCGATCGTCGAGAGCGACCGGGTCAACCCCAAGATCTTCTACGGGTACGCCGCCGGCACGTTCTACACGAGCAGGGACGGCGGCGCGACCTTCACCGCGTCGGCCGCCTCCCTCCCGGCCGACGGACGGCTGCACTTCAAGGCGGTACCAGGTGCGGGCGGCGAGGTCTGGTTCGCCGGCAGTACGGGGCTGCTGCGCTCCACCGACTCCGGGGCGACGTTCACGAAGGTCCCGTCGGTGACCTCGGGCATCAACGTGGCGTTCGGCAAGGCGGCGCCCGGACAGTCCCGGCCCGCGGTCTACCTGGTCGGCACGGTCGACGGGGTGACCGGGGTCTTCCGCTCGGACGACACCGGGGCGAGCTGGGCGCGGATCAACGACGACGCCCATCAGTACGGCAACGCCGGTGACGCCCTCGCGGCCGACCCCAACGTGTACGGGCGCGTCTACCTCGGCACCAACGGCCGCGGCATCCTTTATGGCGATAAAACGGGCACGACCACAACGCCGCCGCCGACTACCACCAGCCCGACGAGCCCGCCACCGACCACTGCGCCCCCGACTACTCCGCTCCCGTCCACGCCTGCTCCGGGGGGCTGCTCGGCCACGTACAAAATCACCGGTCAATGGCAAGGGGGCTTCCAGGCCGAGGTCACCGTCAAGAACACCGGAACCGCCGCCCTCACCGGCTGGAACGTCGGCTGGACCTTCACCGCGGGCCAGACCCTGACCAACGCCTGGAACGCGACCGCCACCCAGAGCGGCACGACGGTGACCGTCCGGAACGCGACCTACAACGGCGCCCTCGCCGCCGGCGCCGGCACCACCTTCGGCTTCCTCGGCAGCGTCGCCGGAACCAATAACCCCGTCCCCTCTCCCATCACCTGCTCCTGAGCAGAAAGGAACTCCCCCTCGTGCGAGCTCGACAAAGAGTCAGAAGACGCCTGCGCCGCGGGCTGGCCCTCACCGGCGCCGCCGTCCTCGGCGCCGGCGTGGCCCTCACAGCCGGCGCTCCCGCCCTCGCCGCACCCGGCTGCACCGTCGTCTACAAGGTGCAGAGCCAGTGGCCCGGCGGGTTCACCGGCGACATCGCCATCACCAACACCGGTGACCCGCTGACCAGCTGGAAGCTCGAGTACGACTTCCCCGACGCGGCTCAGAAGGCCGTCCAGGGCTGGAGCGGCGTCTACGCGCAGAGCGGCCGGCACGTCACCGTCACCAACGCGGCCTGGAACGGCGGCCTCGGCACCAACGCCACGGTCAGCACGGGCTTCAACGGCACGTTCGGCTCGGCCAACCCGGTGCCCACCGCGTTCACCCTCAACGGCGCGCCCTGCAACGGCGCCGTCGCCGCGCCGACCGTGGAGATCACCAGCCCGGCCGCGAACACCCGGTACACCGCGCCGGCGTCGATCCCGATCACGGCCACGCCCACCGTGGCCGGCGGCGGGACGGTCAGCAAGGTCGAGTTCTACCACGACGGGCTGCTCATCAACACCGACACGGCGGCTCCGTACACCTACACCTGGTCCGGCGTCCCGGCCCAGACCGCGGCGTACCACCTGCAGGCCATCGCGTACGACGCCAACGGGGTCAAGAGCAACACCGCCGACGTGCCCGTCTTCGTCGACGCCGCCACCACCCCGGCGATCGTGGCCGACGCCACTTCGCTGACCGTGTCGCCCGGTGACAGCGCCACCTTCAAGCTGGCCCTGTCCAAGGCGCCCACGGCGGACGTGACCGTCGCGGTCGCCCGCACCGCCGGGGCCACCACCGTGTCGGCCACGCCGGCCTCGCTCACCTTCACCCCGGCCAACTGGAACACCGGCCAGACCGTCACGGTCGCCGCGACCAGCGCGGCCGCCCTCGGCGCGACCGCCACCTTCTCGGCCACCGCGAGCGGGCACACCGCGGCCACGGTGAACGCGACAGTGGCCCAGCAGGGCTCGGCCGACGCCCGCTTCACCCAGCTCTACAACGACATCAAGAACCCGGCCAACGGCTACTTCAGCCCGGACGGGCTGCCGTACCACTCGATCGAGACGCTGATCGACGAGGCGCCCGACCACGGTCACGAGACGACGTCCGAGGCGTTCAGCTACTGGCTGTGGCTCGAGGCCGAGCACGGGCACGCGTCGGGCGACTGGGCGCCGTTCAACAGCGCCTGGGCGACGATGGAGAAGTACATCATCCCGTCGCACGCCGACCAGCCGACCAACGACAAGTACGACCCGTCCAAGCCGGCCACCTACGCGGCCGAGCACCCGCTGCCGTCGCAGTACCCGTCGCAGCTCGACTCGAGCGTCTCGGTCGGCTCCGACCCGCTGGCGGCCGAGCTGAAGAGCGCCTACGGCACCTCCGACATCTACGGCATGCACTGGCTGATGGACGTCGACAACGTTTACGGCTTCGGCCACTGCGGCGACGGCACGACGAAGAACGTCTTCATCAACACGTTCCAGCGCGGCCCGCAGGAGTCCACGTTCGAGACCGTGCCCCAGCCGTCCTGCGACACCTTCAAGCACGGCGGCCCGAACGGGTACCTCGACCTGTTCACCAAGGACTCCAGCTACGCCAAGCAGTGGAAGTACACCAACGCGCCGGACGCGGACTCGCGCGCGGTGCAGGCGGCGTACTGGGCGTACACCTGGGCCACCGAGCAGGGCAAGCAGTCGCAGATCTCCAGCGCCGTGACCAACGCGGCCAAGATGGGCGACTACCTGCGCTACTCCTTCTACGACAAGTACTTCAAGCAGCCGGGCTGCGCGTCGACCTCGTGCGCCGCGGGCACCGGCAAGAACGCCTCCAGCAACCTGATGTCCTGGTACTACGCCTGGGGCGGCGCGACCGACACCAACGCCGGCTGGGCGTGGCGGATCGGCTCGAGCACCAGCCACTTCGGATATCAGAACCCGATGGCCGCCTACGTCCTGTCCAACGTCAGCGCCCTCGCCCCGAAGTCGCCGACCGCCAAGGCGGACTGGCAGGCCAGCCTCAACCGGCAGCTCGAGTTCTACCAGTGGCTCCAGTCGTCGGAGGGCGCGATCGCCGGCGGCGCGACCAACAGCTGGAACGGCAGCTACCAGGCCCGCCCGGCCGGCACGCCGACCTTCTACGGTCTCGCCTACGTCGAGGCCCCGGTCTACGAGGACCCGCCGTCGAACCGCTGGTTCGGCATGCAGACCTGGTCGCTGGAGCGGCTGGCCGAGTACTACTACACGACCAATGACGCCAAGGCGAAGTCGGTGCTGGACAAGTGGGTGCCGTGGGCCCTGGCCAACAGCACCATCAGCGCCACCGAATTCTCCATCCCGTCCGACATGGCCTGGTCGGGCGCCCCGGCCACCTGGAACCCGTCGTCGCCCGCGGCCAACACCAACCTGCACGTTACGGTGACCAGCAAGGGTCAGGACCTCGGCGTGGCCGGCTCGCTGGCCAAGCTGCTGACCTACTACGCGGCGAAGTCGGGCAACGCGGCGGCCAAGACCGCGGCCAAGAACCTGCTCGACGCGATCTGGACCAAGAAGGACGCCAAGGGCGTGTCGGTCACCGAGACCCGCGCCGACTACGAGCGGATGGACGACACCTACAACGCGTCCACCGGCCAGGGCATCTACATCCCGCCGGGCTGGAGCGGCAAGATGCCCAACGGCGACGCCATCAAGCCGGGCGTGTCCTTCCTGGACATCCGCTCCTTCTACAAGAACGACCCCGACTACCCGAAGGTCGAGGCGTACCTGAACGGCGGCCCGGCGCCGACGTTCAACTACCACCGGTTCTGGGCTCAGGTCGACGTCGCCACCGGCTACGCCGACTTCGCCCGGCTCTTCCCCAACGGCTGAGGGGTTCGCGATGAAAAAACGCTTTCTTGTGTACGCCGTGAGCGCCGTCCTCGCCGCGGGCGCGGCCTTGATCGGACTGCCGGGCGCGGCCGAGGCACACGGTGCGATCATGGTGCCGGGCAGCCGGACGTGGCTGTGCTACAAGGACGGCCGTAACCCGACCACCGGCGCCATCGAGCCGACGAACGCGGCCTGCGCGGCGGCGGTGGCCCAGAGCGGGACGACGTCGCTGTACAACTGGTTCGCGGTGCTCCGCTCGGACGGGGCGGGCCGGATGTCGGGCTTCATCCCCGACGGCCAGCTCTGCTCCGGTGGCACCGGGGGACCGTACAACTTCACCGGTTTCAACCTGGCCCGTGACGACTGGCCGGTGACGCACCTGACCTCGGGGCGGACCCTCGGCGTCAAGTACAACAACTGGGCCAAGCACCCGGGCACGTTCCGGCTCTACATCACCAAGGACAGCTGGAGCCCGACCCGGCCGCTGGCCTGGAGCGACCTGGAGTCCACGCCGTTCGACACGGTGACCAACCCGCCGGACAACGGCGGGCCGGGCAGCGACGACGGCTACTACTACTGGAACGCCAACCTGCCGTCCGGCAAGAGCGGGCGCCACATCATCTACTCGGTGTGGCAGCGCTCGGACAGCAACGAGACGTTCTACGGCTGCTCCGACGTGGTCTTCGACGGCGGCAACGGTGAGGTCACCGGCATCCGGGGCAGCGGCACCACCCCGGGCTCGCCGACCCCGCCGACGACCCCGCCGGTCACGCCCACCACGCCCGACACGTCGCCGAACCCGGGCAACGGCGCCTGCTCCGCGATGTTCAACGTCACGGGCACGTGGAACGGCGGCTTCCAGGCCGAGGTGATGGTGCACGCGGGCACCGCGGCCATCGGCAAATGGACGGTCACCTGGACCTGGCCGGGCTCGCAGGGCCTGACCCAGGCCTGGAGCGGCACGGCCACCAGCAGCGGCTCGCTGGTGACGGTCAAGAACGCCAACTGGAACGGCACGGTGGCGGCGAACAGCCACACGACGTTCGGGCTGATCGGCTCGGGGACCGCGCCACCGAGCGTGAACAACCTGGCCTGTACGACGGCCTGACCTTTCCCTCTCCGGCGGCGGCGCGAGCTTTCTCTCGCGTCGCCGCCGGCGTCTGCCCGCACCGAAAGTTCCGACGGTTCCCGGAAACGCTTCGACGCGTCAAGCAGCCCATGATCGGCTTCGGATCTCTTGACGACATAGATGAACGCCTTTACGTTACGAGGGTTAGTCCGACTTGTTTCCGAAACTTTCAGAGTCACCCTTCGCTGCCGTCCCCACAGCCTTGAAGGAGTCCCATGCCCACCCGACGCGAACTCCTCGCCCTGACCTCCGGCGCGGCCGTCACCGCCGCCGCGTCCGGCCTGGCCGTACCCACCGCGGCCACCGCTTCCCCCGCACACGGTGAGGACGACCTCGACTGGGTCGCCTCGTGGGCCGCCGCGCCCACCACCATCCCGCCCACGCCGCCGCTCGTGCTGGCCGCGCAGACCGTCCGCCACGTGGTGCACCTCAGCGCCGGCGGCGACGAACTCCGGATCCGGATCACCAACGAGTTCGGCACCACCCCGCTGCGCGTCGGCGCCGTCCGGGTCGCCCTGCGCGCCGGCACCGGGGCCAGCACGGCGATCGTCCCCGGCACCGACCGGCGCGTCACCTTCGGCAACCGGGCCGAGGCGATCGTGCCGGCCGGCGCGCCGCTGCTCAGCGACCCGGTCCGCCTGCGCGTGGCGCCCGGCGCCGACCTGGCGGTGAGCCTGTTCCTGCCGGCCCGCACCCCGGTGACCACGCTGGCCGCGTTCGCCTTCCAGGACAACGTGATCGCCGACGGGGACGTGACCGCGGCGCGCACGGTCAACCCCGTACAGACCATCGGTCAATATCTCTTCCTGTCCGGCGTGGCCGTCCGCGACCGCGGCTCGGCGATCGTCACCCTCGGCGACTCCATCACGAACGGCGCCAACACCCAGAACAACCTGAACCACCGCTGGCCCGACCTGCTGGCGGCCCGGCTGCGCGCGGCCGGCCTGGAGAGAGGCGTGGCGAACGTCGGCATCTCCGGCAACCGCCTGCTGCACGACCCGAACCCGCCCGCCGGAAGCGACGCCGAGTCGTTCGCCAACTACTTCGGCCACAGCGGCCTGCGGCGCTTCGACCGCGACGTGGTGGCGCAGCCCGGCACCCGCCACCTGATCGTGCTGCTCGGGGTGAACGACCTGGGCCACCCCGGCACGGTCGCCCCGGCGTCGGAGGTGGTGACGGCGGACGACCTGATCGCCGGCCACCGGCAGCTGATCGCCCGCGCCCACGCGGCCGGGATCACCGCGATAGGAGCGACCATCCTCCCGTTCAAGGGCGACACGCTGGGCTTCTACTCGGAGGCCAACGAACGCAAACGCGACGTCCTGAACCGCTGGATCCGCTCCGGCGCCGAATACGACGGCGTCATCGACTTCGACCGGGCGATGGCCGACCCGGCCGACCGCCTGCACCTGAACCCGGCCTACGACAGCGGCGACGGCCTGCATCCCAACGACGCGGGCATGGCCGCGATGGCCGACGCCGTACCGCTCCGGTTGTTCAAATGAGAACCGCCGCGGTTGTAGCGATCGCCCTGAGCGCGACGCTCGTCTCCACCCCCGCCAGCGCCGCCGTGTCGTCCTCCGCGACCTCGTCCTCCGGGCTGGGGCTCGCTTCCACCCTGACCTCCGGCGCCACCTCGACCTTCGCGGCCGCCTCTGCTGCCGCCTCCGGCTCGCCCGCCGCCGGCGCCGGTTCTCCCGCCGCCTCCGGTTCTCCCGCCGTCGGCGCCGGTTCTCCCGCCGCCAGCGCCGGTTCTCCCGCCGTCGGCGCCGGTTCTCCCGCCGCCAGCGCCGCGCTGCCTAATACCGCCGGGTACATCGCCACTCGGCCCGGGCCGGGGCGCTTCCCGCTGGTCGCCAAGGGCGCGGCGGCGCCGATCGTGGTGAGCAACGCCGACTACGCCGGGGTGATCCGGGTTGTCGACGACCTGCGATCCGACATCGCGAAGGTCAGCGGGGTGCGGCCCGCCGTCGTGCACGATGACACGGCTGGTGGGGCTTGTGGCGCGCTGTCCACAGAAAGCGGTTGTCCACAGGGCGCCGACACGATCAAGGGCAAAACCGGGAGAATGACCGACGGGGGTTCCCCCTTGGGAAGGGTGGGGTCGGCCTGGGCGGGGCGCGCGGGCGATCCTGTCATCGTCGGCACGATCGGCAAGAGCCCGCTGATCGATCAGATCGTGGCGCGCGGCAAGCTCGACGTCAGCTCCATCCGCGGCAAGTGGGAGACCTCGATCGAGCAGGTGGTCACCGACCCGCTGCCCGGTGTCCGACGCGCCTTCGTGATCGCCGGCAGTGACCAGCGCGGCACCATCTACGGCGCCTACGACGTCTCCCGCAACATCGGCGTCTCGCCCTGGTACTTCTGGGATGACGTCCCCGCCGCGCACTCCGACGCCCTCCATGTCCTTCCCGGGCGCCACTCCCAGGGCACCCCCAAGGTCAAGTACCGGGGCTTCTT
The DNA here is from genome assembly GCF_043197815.1 of Actinoplanes sp. NPDC048988. Classification (NCBI taxonomy): domain Bacteria; kingdom Bacillati; phylum Actinomycetota; class Actinomycetes; order Micromonosporales; family Micromonosporaceae; genus Actinoplanes; species Actinoplanes sp. NPDC048988. Next base: position 154,042 of record NZ_JBICTW010000007.1, read on the forward strand.
CATCAACGACGAGAATCCGGCCACCGGCACCTGGGCGCCCGGCTACTTCGGCCCCGGTAAGGCTCCCGGCTATCCGGGTGGCCTCAACGCCGCGTACTACGAAAAGGTCTTCGAGACCATGCTGCGGACCCGGGCCAACTACCTCTGGCCGGCCGTGTGGGGCCGCGCCTTCGCCGAGGACGACCCGGCCAACCACGCCACCGCCAGCTTCTACGGCGTCGTCATGGGCACCTCGCACGAGGCGCCGATGATGCGCGGTATCGAGGAGTGGAACCGGCATCCCGCCGGCACGGGGGAGTGGAGCTTCCGCCGCAACCCGGACGCGATCAAGGCGTACTGGCGGGACGGCGCCGAGCGCATGCGGGATCAGAACATCGAGGGTGTCATCACGCTCGGCATGCGCGGCAACGGTGACGTCTCGCTGCCGGACGGGGACGGCATCGACCTGATGTCGTCGATCATCGACAGTCAGCGGCAGATCCTGCGGGAGACCGGACTGATCGACCGGCCGCAGGTGCAGACCCTCTACAAGGAGGTGCAGCGCTACTGGGACAACGGCTACCGCCCGCCGGACGACGTCACCGTGGTGTTCTGCGACGACAACTGGGGCAACATGCGCCGGTTGCCGACGACCGAGAAGCGCAGCGGCGGCTACGGGCTGTACTACCACTTCGACTACGTGGGGGACGGCCGCAACTACAAGTGGGCGGACACCGTCAACATCACGAACACCTGGGAGCAACTGAACCGGGCGTACACCTCGGGGGTCGACCGCCTGTGGATGGTCAACGTCGGTGACCTCAAGAACGAGGAGCTGCCGGCCCAGTTCTTCCTGGACTACGCCTGGAATCCGGACGCGCTGCCGGTGGGCGCGCTGGGCCAGTGGCATCGCCGCTTCGCGGCGCAGAACTTCGGGCCTTCTCTCGCGCCGGCGGTGGCCGGGCTGCTCGAGGAGTACGGGCACTTGCAGTCCCGCCGGAAGCCGGAGCTGCTCAACCGCCGCATCTCGACGAATCCGGCGACCGGCGAGGTGACCTACAACGACGAGGCCAGCCCGTTCAGCCGTACGGCGTACGCCGAGATGGACCGGGTGACCGAGGAATGGCTCGACCTGGCCGCGCGGGCGACAAGGCTCGGGAACCGGGTCCCGCAAGCCTGGCAGGACGCCTTCTACCAGCTGGTCTACTACCAGATCAAAGACACGGCGATCGTGTACGACCTGCGCCGCGCCGAATTCACCAACATCGAGTACGCCGCGCAGGGCCGGGCGGCGACGAACGCGCTGGCCGACCGCGCGGAGGCGCTGTTCGCCGAGGACCAGGCGATGAGCCGGTACTACAACGAGGTCCTGGCCGGCGGGAAGTGGAAGGGCTGGCAGACCCAACCCAAGATCGGGTACGGGAACGTGGCCCGCTACGGCCCCAACGCCCCGTGGCAGCAGCCGGAACTGAACAATGTGGCCCTGCCCGACGAGATCTATCCGTACCTCAAGCGCATTGATCTTCCCGCCGAGGCGTCGCTGGGCGTCCTGCCGGTGCTGCCGTCGTCGCTGAGCCCCTGGGCCTCCGGCGCCTCGGGACATCTGGAGATCTACAACAAGGGCACGGCGCCTTTCCCGTACGAGGTCCGGTCCGCCTCACCGTGGGTGAAGCTCACGCCCGCGACGGGCCGGGTGAGCGACGAGGTACGCGTCGCCGTCCGTGTCGACTGGAAACGGGCGCCCGCCGGAGTGACGACGGTGCCGGTCACGGTCAGCGGCGCCGGTACGAGCGTCGTGGTCGACGTCAAGGTGGAGAAGCCGCGGGTCGCCCCGGCCGGGTTCCTCGAGGCCGGCGGGGCCGTGGCGATCGAGGCCGACCACTACTCCCGCCGCACCGGCGACTGGCAGCTGCTGCCGGACATCGGCCGCACCGGCAACGGCCTCACGCCACGGTCGGAGAACGCCACCCTCTCGTACACGGTGACCCTGACCGGTGACCGCCCGGCGCGGATCTCGGCGTACCTGTCGCCGCGCAACAGCGTCTACACCCCGGACGGGGTCCGCTACGGCATGTCGGTCGACGGCGGGCCGGTGCAGATCGTCAACATCACCACGGCGACCGGCGCCAACGACACCACGATGAACCGCCAGTGGGCCCGCAACACGTCCGACAACATCAACATCACCACGACCGTCTTCGACGGACTGCGGGCCGGCAAGCACACGGTCACCTTCCACGCCGTCGACCCGACGGTCGTCCTGCAGCGCGTCGTCATCGACACCGGTGGGCTGCAGCAGTCGTACCTGGGCCCGCCCGAGAGCCGGAGGTTCTGAAGATGCGCAGGCGAACGATTCTCGCCCTCGGGGGCGCGGTGGTGCCGGCGGCCGCCGCGCTGCCCGGCCGGGCCGAGGCGGGGCGCCCGTCGCGGCGCGAGTCCTGGCGGCACACGTGGACGGCGATGCCGCAGCTGACCGAGCCGCACAACCTGCCGCCGGCGCCGTTCGCGGCGCTGGCCGACACGACCCTGCGGCAGACCGTCCACGTGACGATCGGGGGCCGCCGGCTGCGGGTGCGGTTCTCGAACGCGTTCGGCACCGGCCCGCTGCCGATCACCGCCGCCTCGGTGGGGCTGCCGCTCGGCGGCCGGGCCGGCGTCCCGGCGGTCGAGCCCGGCAGCGTTCGGCCGCTCACCTTCGGCGGCCGGCCGTCGGTGGTGGTCCCGGTGGGCGCGCAGATCGTCTCCGACCCGGTCGCCCTCCCGGTCCCGGCGGCGGCCAACCTGACGATCTCGGCGTACCTCGCCACCGGGCTGACCGGTGACGCCGTCACGGGACACCCGGGATCGCGTACGACGTCGTACCTGCTCAAGGGCGACCACAACGCGGAACCGGACCTGCCCGGCGCCGTCCCGGCCGACCACTGGTATCTGATCAGCGCGGTCGAGGTGCAGGCGACCGAGGCCACGGCCGCGCTCGCCATCGTCGGCGACTCGCTGACCGACGGCCGCGGGTCGACCACCAACGGCAACGACCGCTGGCCCGACCAGCTGTTCGCGCGCGGGTCGAAGGTCGCCGTGCTGAACCAGGCCGCCGGTGGCAACCGGGTGCTCAACGACGGCCTCGGCCCGAACGTCCTGGCCCGGCTGGACCGCGACGTGCTCGCGGTCGGCGGCGTCGACCGGATGCTGCTGTTCGAGGGCGTGAACGACATCGGTACGGCCGAGGCCACCGAGCAGGCGCAGAAGCAGGTGGTCGACGACCTGCTCGTGGCGTACGACCAGATCGTGCTGCGCGCGCACGCCGCCGGTCTCACCGCCTACGGCGCCACCCTGACGCCGTTCGGCGGGAACACCGGCTACGACGATCCGGCCGGTCTGCGCCGGCGTTCCCGCCGCACGGTCAACGAGGCCGTCCACCGCATCTTCGACGGGGTGGCCGACTTCGACGCCGCGGCCCGCGACCCGTCCGCGCCCGAGACGCTGCTACCGGCGTACGACACCGGGGATCATCTCCACCTGAACCCGGCCGGATATGCGGCCCTGGCCCACGCCGTGCCCCGGCACCTCATTCGATGAGCACCCGCTCGAGCTGAGCCCGGATCGGCATCCCGGACAGTGCCTCCAGCACGTCCGGGGTGTCGAACTGAGCCTTGCGCAGGTCGAGGACCCGCAGGGACGGGTAGTCCACGGGGGTCAACTCCTCCAACTGCTCCACCGCACACTCGGTGCCGAACACGTCCGTCCCGATCTCCAGGGTCAGTGTGGTCAACGCCGGCAGCGGTCCGGGCAGGATCGAGCCGTCCGAACTGACGACACCCCGCAACCGGACGTCGGTCACCGTCTCGGACTCCACCCCGTGGAAGACGAAGGCGCCCTCGACGGTGAGCGTCCGCAGCGACGGCAGCGCCCGCCACATCGCGTGCCCGGCGTCCCCGACCAGTCCGACGTCGTGGAACTGCAGCGCATCGAGCGCCCGGCCGGTGGAGGTGGTGGCGTTCTCGAACAGGAACCTGAAGCCGTGCCCGAACGACAACTCCGTCAGCGCCGGCCGGGGCCGGCCGGCGATGGCGATCGCGGTCCGGCGCGCCGAATGGTGGAAGTCGGTCAGCCGTAGCCGCAGCGTCCTCAGCCCGTCCGCGACCGGATGGTCCAGCAGGGCCTCGATCAGTACGGATTCCCACAGCTCCGGATCGGGCTCGGGCCGTCCGAGGATCCGCTCCACCAGCGCGCCACGCCCGGCCGTCGTGGCGGGCGTCAGCCTGAATTCCGCCTCGGCGGGCTCGTCGAGCCGCCAGGAGCCGTCGCGGAGAAGATCGTCCAGGTCCGTACGCATCACTCGAAGCGTCCCGGGTCGCCCGCGCCCACGCGCAGGATCTCCGGCTCGCCGCCGGACAGGTCGACCACAGTGGTCGGCTCGGTGCTGCCCTCACCCGCGTCGACCACCGCGTCGAGCTGGTGGTCGAGCGTCTCCTTGATCTCCCAGCCCATGGTCATCGGCTCGTCCTCGCCCGGCAGCAGCAGCGTGCTCGAGACCAGCGGCTCGCCGAGCTCCTCCAGGATCGCCTGCGCCACCACGTGGTCGGGGATGCGGGCCCCGACCGTCTTCTTCTTCGGGTGCAGCAGGCGGCGCGGCACCTCCTTGGTGGCCGGCAGGATGAACGTGTACGGGCCCGGGGTGGACGCCTTCACCAGGCGGAACGACGCGTTGTTGATCTGTACGAACTGGCCCAGCTGAGCGAAGTCACGGCACATCAGCGTGAAATGATGGCGGTCGTCCAGGTGCCGGATCTCCCGGATCCGGTCGAGACCGTCCTTGTTGCCCATCCGGCAGCCGAGCGCGAAACAGGAGTCCGTCGGGTACGCGATCAGCCCGTCACCCTTGATGATGTCCACCACCTGGCGGATGGCACGAGCCTGAGGATTGTCCGGATGTACGTCGAAATACTTCGCCACCCGCGAAGTCTAGTGAGTAAGGTCGCCTGACGTGATCGACTCCCCGCGGACAGCCGCCGTCACCGTCCCCGGCATCGACGGCTCCGGCCCCGGCCACTGGCAGACCCTGCTCGACGCCGACCCGGCGTTCCTGCGCATCCAGCCCGCCTCCTGGAGCCACCCCGAGCGGGACGACTGGATCGCCGCCCTCGACCGCGCCGTGGCCGTCGCCGACCGCCCGGTGCTGGTGGCGCACAGCCTGGGCACGCTCGCCGTCGCCCACTGGGCCGCCCGCCCCGACCTCCCGCCGGTGGCCGGCGCCCTGCTGGTGGCCATCCCCGACCCGGCCGGCCCGGCCTTCCCGGCGACGGCCGGCTCGTTCCGCGAGCCACCGCTGACCCCGCTGCCGTTTCCCTCGATCGTGGTGGCCAGCACCAACGACCCGTACGACCCGGCCGGCGCCGCCGCCGGTTTCGCCGAAGGCTGGGGCAGCCGCTTCCTCGATCTCGGCGACGTCGGCCACATCAACACCGACGCCGGCTACGGCGAGTGGCCGCTGGCCACGACCCTGATCGACTCCCTGCGCCGCGCCTAACCGCTTCCCGCCTCGACCCGCGTCACCGACTGCCCTTCGCCGACCCGCCAGACGGCGATCCCCGCACTCGAGAAATGGGCACCGTGGCCGCGGGCGCTGTCCTTCGTACGGCACAGATTCCGCAGATGATCGCGCAGCCCCGGATGCCGCACCGCGGCCAGCCGCCCGTCCCACACCGGATCGACACCCCAGTCCGGGCTGAGGGTGAAGAGGTGCTCCGGCCCGCGCATCGCCCCGGTGGCGGCCGCGAGCGCACCGGCCAGCGACCCGTCGGTATCCACCCGGAACTCCACTTCCGGATACGCGTCACGAATGTCGCGCGGCTCAAGCCCACGCTCGCCCAGAATCCGCCCCAGTTCGGCGCCGGTCACCCCAGCGTCGAGTTCGGGCACACCGGCGTCGGCCCCGTCCCCCTCGACAGCGGCCCGGAACCTCGACCGGCCCAGGTCGAGGCTCCAGAACGGGGCGATCAGATCCCACTCCGCCAACAGCTTCCCCAACACCGGGACGGAGGAGAACGGCGGCCGTACGACCTCGGTCAGCACCCCGGCGTCGAAGCCCTTGGCGAACAGGTCATCGGCCAGATCGTCACAGACGTAGTACACGGCGTACTCCGCCGCGTCGTCGTCCACCGGCCGCCCCAGCAGAACCGAGAAGCCGTCCACGAGGGCCGCCCGCCACTCGTCCGTCACCGTCATGAGTGGCCATCTTAGGGGCCTCAAGCGGCCTCACAGACGCAGAGCTGAAGCGGCGCGCCCGCCGTGAACGCCCGGCCGGACCAGTCGCCGAAGCGCTCGACGAGCCGAAGACCACCGAGCGACAGCAGCAGCGGCAACTCCTGCGGAAAGATGCTCCTGATCTCGAGCGGCGCCACGACGAAATCGGCCTCGGATCCGGACGAGAGAAACCACGTACCCCGGGTGACCTGCGCGGCCGCGTCGTAGGTCTCCACCACCTCGACGTGGACCTCACCCCGGCCGGCATCCACGAACGACAACGACTCCCGCCCGCGCCGCACCCCATCGGCCGCGGCGAGCAGACGAACGTTCGGATTGAACACATCGAAGACGAACAGCCCGCCCGGCGCCAGATGCCTGCGAACCGCCTGGAAGCAGCCGACCAGATCCTCCGGCTCGTGCAGGTGCAGCAGCGAGTTGGCCGCGATGAACACGAAGTCGAAGGCGCGCCCCAGATCGAAGTCCCGCATGTCACCCCGCGTCCATTCCACTGTCACGCCGCGCTGGCCCGCCTTACGCCGAGCCTCAGCCAGCATCTCCGCCGAGAAGTCCAGCCCCACACACGGCCACCCGTCGGCGGCGATGGGGATCAGCTTGTTCCCGGTGCCGCAGCCCAGTTCCAGCACCCGCCCACCCTGCCGCCCCGCGTAGTCCCGGTAGAAGTCCACAGCGGGCCCACCACCCGGAAACATCAGGTCGTACAGCCTCGCGTGCGAGTAGAACGCCCCACTCATCAACGCCTCCCCATTCCCCGGCGACCGTGCAGCAGGATACGACCCGAAGCACCTCGAGCATCGCCCGCCGACCGCTCACAGCTCTGATCCCGCGCGACCGGCCGGCCCCCGCACGGCGCAGCATCCGGCCGAGCACGTGCGCTCGCTGACGCGGCCGCGGGACTCCGCTCGACTTCCCTCAACCGCGCGGCCTCCCTCACCCGCGCGGCCTCCCTCACCCGCGCGGCCTCGCCCGGCCGCACAACCCCGCCCGACCGAACAACCTTGCCCAAGCGCACGGCCTTGCCCGACTGCACGACCTCGCCCAACCGCGCGGTTCCGACCGATCGCTCGGCTCGGCTCGGCGCGTCCAGTCGCTGGGTCGTCCCGCTCGGCTCGGTTTGACCGCGTTCCCTCGCTTGGCTTTGGCGCGAGGCCTCCCGGAAGCCCGTGTTGCGGGCCGGCGCCGCCGTGCTCGGCTCGGTTTGACCGCGTCCAGCCGCCCGCTCGGCTCGGCTCGGCCGCGTTCAATCGCTCGGTTCCGCTGGGCTCGGCTTGCGGTGCTCAACTGCCCCCGACTGTATTTGGCCGAAGCGGTTGTCCACAGGACTGGTTGTGGGCGTGCTCGGTTGCGGGGTTATCCACAGCGGCCGCCGCAAGATCGTTGGAATTTGGCCATACTGACCGACGGGGGCTCCCCCTGGGAGGGCGGGCTCTGGCTGGTGGGGTGCGAGCTACAGGGCTTCGGGGTGGTGAGTGCGTGCGCGTCTTCGTGATCGGGGCGGCCGGCGGCGTCGGCCGTCGCCTGTCCAAGCTGCTGACCGGGCAGGGCCACGACGTGACCGGCATGCACCGCGCGCCCGGCCAGGCCGCGACGGTGGAAGCCTCTGGCGCGACGCCCCTGCTCGGCGACCTCGTGCACGACCCCGTCGACGATCTTGCTCTGCGGTTCCAGCGGCACGACGCCGTCGTCTTCACCGCCGGGGCGCACGGCACCGGCAGCGATCAGACCACCCTGATCGACGGCAAGGGGCTGGAGAAGGCCGCCGAAGCCGCCGGCCTGGCCGGTGTCCGGCGGTTCCTTCTCGTCTCCGTCTTCCCTGATGCCGGGCGCGGCCGCCAGCCCACCGAGGGGTTCGAGCATTACATGCGGGTCAAGAAGGCCGCCGATGTCTTCCTCACCCGGACCGGGCTCGACTGGGTGATCGTGCGGCCGGGCACCCTCGTCGACAACGCCGGCGAGGGGAGGGTCACGGCCGGACCGGCCATTCCGTACGGCGACACGCGGCGTGACGATGTCGCCGCGTTCCTCGCGGCCGTTCTTCAGGAGCCTTCGCTCAACCGGGTCGTCGTCGAGGTGACCTCCGGGGACGAGCCGGCCGTCGAGGCGGTCAGGCGGCTCGCGTCCGGGTAGCGATCGCGTGCACCACGGCGGCCATGTCCGCGTCGCCGTACCCCTGGTCTCTCGCCTCGGTGTAGAGGGCCCGGCATCGGGTCAGCAGCGGCATCGCGGTGCGGGCGGCGCCGACGATCAGCTCGTTGTTCATGAGCACGTCGCGGATGGACGCCTGCACGGTGAAGTCGCCGTCGACCAGCTTGGCCGCCTTCACCCGGGACACCGGGCTGGCCATCGGGCCGGCGTCGAGCACCCGGCGCAGGGTGACCGGGTCGAGGCCGTGGCCCTCGGCGAAGTGGAACGCCTCGGCCAGGCCGGTGACCATGCTGATGAGGTACGTGTTGACGGCCAGCTTCATGAGCAGCGCGCCCGGCACCGGACCGCAGTCGAAGGTGTCGCCGCACATGGGTGCGATCAACGGCCGTACGACATCAAGCTGCTCCGCCTGGCCCGCCAGCATGGCGACGAGCGTGCCCGCCTCGGCCGGCCCGCGCGAGCCGGAGACCGGGGCCTCGACGTAGCGGGCGCCGGCCTTCTCGACGCGATCCCGCAGCCCGGCCGAGTAGTCGGGCGCCGTGGTGCCCATGTGGACGATCAGGTGGCCGTCGAGCAGCGCGGGGTCGAGGACACTGTCGATCGCCTCGGCGCCCGACAGCATCATGATCACGATTTGGGCCCGTTCGAAGACCTCGGCCGGGGTGGCGGCCCGGACGGCGCCGGGCGGGGTCTCCCGCGAGGGCGTACGGCTCCAGACGATCAGATCGGTGCCGGCCTTGGCGAGGTTGGCCGCCATCGGCCCGCCCATCACGCCCAGCCCGAGGAATCCCACAGTCATTCCCCCGACGGTAGGAGCCGGCCGGCGCCGGCACCCGATCCAATCCGGCGGCATTGGTTCGCGCCATCCGAAACGGGACGGTGCCCGGTCCGGCCCGCGTGCGATGCTGCGGGGCGTGGCAGTGACTGCGAACCTCGACGGCCTTCTCGACGAGCCGTACCGTTCCCTCGACCTGAAAGACCTGGTGGCGGCCCCGGTCTCCGCCCTGTCCGGCGTCAGCGACGAGGAGGCGCAGGGCCTTTCCCTGGCCTTCGGCATCGACACGATCGGCGACCTGGCCGAAAACCAGTTCATCCGCGCCGCCGTCGCCATCAACGCCCTCGCCAAGGTCATCGAACCGCCGGCGTGACACCGCCCGCGGGCTCGACGCGGACCGAGGCCACGGCTAGCTAGCCCTGGACCCGTGCCGATGTGCTGACCGCGGTCGGGCTGGTCATCGCCCTGATGTCGGTGATCGTCCCGACCGTGCTGGCCCGTCGGGGCAACCAGGTCGCAGGCTAGCGGACCCCTCCCATCAGGCGGCGGATCCAGGGGCTCAGGGCCCAGAGGATGCCGCCCAGGGCGATGGCGATCAAGCCCAGGATGCCGAAGTACGCGACCTCGTGGTCCTCGCTGTAGTAGCCGGCCAGCGTGCCGGACAGGGCCGTGCCCAGGGCGACCGACAGGAAGAACAGGGCGACCATCTGGGTCTGGAAAGCGCGCGGGGCCAGCTTGGTCGACAGGGAGAGGCCGACGGGGGAGAGCAGCAGCTCGGCGATGGTGAAGACCAGCAGGATGCCGGTGAGGCCGAGCAGCGGGACGCTGGCGCTGCCGGCGAAGGGCAGGAACAGCAGGAACGCGACGCCCATGATGGCGGTGCCGGCGGCGAACTTCACCGGGGTGGACGGCTGGCGGTCGCCGAGGCGGGTCCAGAGGGCGGCGAAGACGCCGGACAGGATGATGATGAAGACCGGGTTGATCGACTGCACCCAGCTGACCGGCATCGTCCAGCCGAAGATGTCCCGGTCGAGCCGTTGGTCCGAGTAGATCGTGACCACGGTGAACTGCTGCTGGTAGAGCGACCAGAAAGCGGCCGACGCGATGAACATGGGGATGAAGGCGTAGACGCGGCGGCGTTCGACCTGGTCGATCTTGCGGCTGCTGAGGATCACCGCGAAGTAGGCGACGGCGGCCAGGATCGACAGCACCACCACGATGTCCGACAGATGCTCGGCCGGGATGAGGCCGGTGAAGGTGAGCACGGCGACGACGGCGACCACGGCCACGGCCACGCCGGCCACCAGCGGCCGCCGGCCGGCCGGGAGGGGATTGGCCACCCGGCTCGCGTCCGGCGGCAGGTTCTTGCGGGTGAGCGCGTACTGGGTCAGGCCCAGCGCCATGCCGACCGCCGCCAGCGCGAAGCCCCAATGGAAGCCCGCCTCCTGCTGGAGCACCCCGGTCAGCAGCGGCCCGACCAGCGCGCCGAGGTTGATGCCCAGGTAGAACAGCGAGAATCCGGCGTCGCGCCGCTCGTCGCCGGGCGCGTACAGGGTGCCCACGATCGACGTCGCCGTGGCCTTCACGCCGCCGCTGCCCAGGGCGATGAGGATCAGGCCCACGGCCACCCCCGCGAGGCCCGGGACCACGGCCAGCCCGATGTGCCCGCACATGACGAGGATCGCGCTGCCGAACAGCACCTTCTCCGGGCCGAACAGGCGGTCCGCCGACCAGGCGCCGATCACCGTGGCCAGGTAGACCGACCCGCCGTACGCCCCGACGATCGACGTGGCCGTGGCCTGGTCGATGCCGAGACCGCCCCGGCCGGCCTCGTAGTAGAGGTAGATCAGCAGGATGCCCTGCATGCCGTAGAAGGAGAACCGCTCCCACAGCTCGACCCCGAATAGATTGGCCAGCGGCCGCGGCTGGCCGAAGAAGGTGCGCTCGGTCGTCTCTAGCATTGGCCTGGATTACCCAGGAGGACGAGACTAGGACCGTGGAAACTGAACTCTTCATCGGCGGTAAGTGGGTCCCCTCCTCGACCGGGGACCGTTTCGACGTACGGGACCCGGCGACCGGCGATGTCATCGCCACCGTCGCGGACGGGTCGGAGGCGGACGCGATCGCCGCGGTGGACGCGGCGGCCGAGGCCGGGCCGGCGTGGGCGGCCACGGCTCCGCGGGTACGGGGGGAGGCGCTGCGCAAAGCCTGGGAGCTGATGACCGAGCGGGCCGGCGAGCTGGCCAAGCTGATCAGCCTCGAGAACGGTAAGGCCCTGGTCGACGCCAAGGGCGAGGTGACGTACGCGGCCGAGTTCTTCCGCTGGTTCGCCGAGGAGGCCGTGCGGGGCGCCGGCGACTTCGCCACCGCGCCCTCGGGTGCCAACCGGATCCTGGTCACCCGGCAGCCGGTCGGCGTGTGCGTGCTGGTCACCCCGTGGAACTTCCCGGCCGCCATGGCCACCCGCAAGATCGGACCGGCGCTCGCCGCGGGCTGCACGGTCGTCCTCAAGCCGGCCAGCGACACCCCGCTGACCGCGCTCGCCATGGCCGCCATCCTGGCCGAGGCGGGCGTGCCGTCGGGCGTGGTGAACGTGCTGCCCTCGCGCAGCTCGGGCAAGGTCGTCGGCGCGATGCTCAAGGACCCGCGGGTGCGGAAGCTGTCGTTCACCGGCTCGACCGAGGTCGGCCGCATTTTGCTCGCCCAGGCGGCCGACAACGTCGTCAACACGTCGATGGAGCTGGGCGGCAACGCGCCGTTCCTGGTCTTCGCCGACGCCGACCTCGACGCGGCGATCGACGGCGCGATGATCGCCAAGATGCGCAACGGCGGCGAGGCGTGCACGGCCGCCAACCGCTTCTACGTCGAGTCCTCGGTGGCGGACGCCTTCAGCCAGAGGCTCGCCGAGCGCATGTCGGCGCTGCGCGTCGGCCCCGGCACCGACGAGAACACCCAGGTCGGCCCGCTGGTCAACGAGGACACCGTCGGCAAGGTCGACAGCCTGGTCCAGCAGGCCCTCGAGGGCGGCGCGACGGCGGCCACCGGCGGCCGCCGGCCCGAGGGCCCCGGCTACTACTACCCGCCGACCGTGCTGACCGGGGTGGCGCCGGACGCGCCCATTCTGCGCGAGGAGATCTTCGGGCCGGTGGCGCCGATCGTCACCTTCACCGACGAGGCCGAGGCTGTCCGGCTGGCCAATGACACCGAGTTCGGCCTGGTGGCGTACGTCTACACGACCGACCTGGCCCGGGGCCTGCGGGTCAGTGAGGCCATCGAGGCGGGCATGGTCGGGCTCAACCGGGGCCTGGTCAGCGATCCGGCGGCGCCGTTCGGCGGCGTCAAGCAGAGCGGCATCGGCCGTGAGGGCGGCCACGAGGGCCTGCTCGAATACCTCGAGTCGAAGTACATCGCCGTCAACTGGTGATTTTCTTCCGCATGCGGACGAGCGGGACGGGGGCGCCTCCACGGGCGTCCTCGACCTGCTCGACCGCTTCGAAGCCGTACGCCTCGTAGAGCGGCCGCCCGGACAGGGTGCCCATCAGTTCCAGCGCCGTGAAGCCCTCCGCCGCCGCGGCCTGCTCGCAGAGCGACAGGATCAGCCGGCCGACCCCACGCCGCGTGTGCGCCGGGTGCGTGTACATCGCCCGTACCTTGGCCGGGTCCTTCGCCGGATCGAGCAGGCCGGCGTCGCGTCCCGTGGAGTGGTCACCGCCGTACAGCGTGGCCCGCCGGCTCCACCCGCCGCAGCCGGCGATCTCTCCCTCGTCCTCGATGACGAAGTACGTCTTGTCTTCGATGAGCTGAGTGTCCAGGCCCATGATCGCCGTGCTGCTGTCGATCTGTTCCGGCGTGAGGAAGCCCTTCTGAAGCTCGGCGATAGCGGCCGCGATCAGCGATTTCAGCGTTTCCAGGTCGGCCGTGGAGGCGAGCCGGCTCGTCAGTGTCATGACCTCCATCTTTCTCTTCCCGCATCCCACTGCTATTGTGCTAGTCAACTAGTGGAATAGAGGGATCACGGATGATCGAGTTTCACTTGGACGCGCGCTCGGGCGTCGCGCCCTACCTGCAGCTCATTCAGCAGGTTCGGCACGCGCTGCGGCTCGGGATGCTCAAGGAAGGCGACCGGCTGCCCACCGTCAAGGACGTGGTGGCCCGCGTGGCGATCAACCCCAACACGGTGCTCAAGGCCTACCGCGAGCTGGAGTACGAAGGTCTCGTGCAGCCCCGTCCCGGCCTGGGCACCTTCGTCACCCGCACCCTCGCCGGCGGCGACGAGGCCATCGCCGCGCACGAGCCGCTGCGCCGCGAGCTGACCGCCTGGCTCGGCCGGGCCCGGGCCGCCGGCCTCGACGACGAAGACGTCGAGGCGCTGCTCATCAACACCTTTCGGGAGTTTTCGGAAGAACGAGCGGGGAGGCGGGGATGACTAGCGCCGTCACCACCACCGGACTGACCAAGCGGTACGGGCGGCGGGCCGCGCTCAGCGACTGCACCCTGGAGATCCCGGCCGGTCACGTGGTCGGCCTGGTCGGCCCGAACGGGGCCGGCAAGTCGACACTGCTGCAGCTCGCCTGCGGTCTGCTCACGCCGACCGAGGGCCGCATCGAGGTGCTCGGCCGGCCCCCGCACACCGGCTCGGGGCGCCTCGGCTTCGTCGCGCAGGACACCCCGGTCTACGCCCACCTGAGCGTCGCCGACCATCTGCGGTTCGGTGCCCACCTCAACCCCGGCTGGGACGCCGCGCTCGCGCAGGGGCGCGTGACCGAGCTCGGGCTCGACCCGTCGCAGCGGGCCGGCAAACTCTCCGGCGGCCAGCGGGCGCAACTGGCCCTCACGCTCGCCATCGCGAAACGGCCGGAGCTGCTGTTGCTGGACGAGCCGGTGGCCGCGCTCGATCCGCTCGCCCGCCGTGAGTTCCTGCAGGGCTTGATGTCGTACGCCGCGGAGAACGGCACCACCGTCGTCATGTCCTCGCACGTGGTCGCCGACCTCGAACGCGTCTGCGACTACCTGATCGTGCTCGTGGCCTCCCGCGTGCGCGTCCACGGCGACGTCGACGAGTTGCTCGGCACCCACCACCGGCTGACCGGGCCGCGCCGCGACCCGGGCACGCTCGGCCCCGGCCGTGACGTCGTGCTGGCCAGCCACACCGACGTGCAGTCCACTCTGGTGGTGCGGAGCACCGCTCCGGTCGACGACCCGTCCTGGGCGTCGGACCGGCTCGATCTGGAGGACATCGTCCTCGCCTACATGTCCCAGGCCGGCGCCGACGGCCGCGACCGTGTGCTGGAGAAGCGATGATCTGGCTGACCTGGCGGCAGTTCCGCGTCCAGGCCTGGGTGGCGGCGGCCTTCGCCCTCGCCATCGCGGCGGCGCTCGCGGTGACCGGCCCCCACCTGTTCGACCTCTACCAGAGCAGCGGCCTGGCCGACTGCACCACCGACTGCGCGGACCTCGCCGAGAATTTCTCGGTCCAGGCGGGGACGACCCTCAACGCCACCCTGTACGCCGTGGGCACCGGTGCCCTGCTGCTGATGCCGGCGCTCGTCGGCGTCTTCTGGGGCGCCCCGCTGGTGGCCCGCGAGCTCGAGACGGGCACCCACCGGCTGGTCTGGAACCAGACCGTGTCCCGGCGCCGCTGGATCCTCACCAAACTGATCGGGATCGGCGGAGCCGCCGCGGTCACGGCCGCCGTGATCAGCGCGGTCGTGACGTGGTGGACGGCGCCGCTCGACGACGCCAACGTCGGGCCCCTCGGGCAGGAGCTGTTCTCCGCGCGCGGTGTCGTCCCGGTCGGCTACGCGACGCTCGGCTTCATGGCCGGCGTGCTGATCGGCATGCTGCTGCGGCGGTCGGTCGCGGCCATGGCGGTGACGTTGCTGGCGATCGTGCTCGTGCAGGTGGCGGTGCCCTACTTCGTCCGGGAGCACCTGACCACCCCGGTCACCAGCTCCACCGCCTTCGACCCAGCCAAGATCGAATCGCTCGGTATCGGCTCGGACAACACCATCAAGGTCAAGATGGCCCTGCCGGTCGAGGAGGCCTGGGAGCTGTCGAACGTCACGACCGGGCCGGACGGCGAGGAGTACACGGGCCCGGTCGACCCGGCCAAGTGCGGGCGGGACGCCGGTGGGCCGCGGGCGTGCGAGAGATACCTCGGAACCCTGAACCTGACGCAGAAGGCCTCATACATTCCGGTGGACCGGTTCTGGCTGCTGCAGTGGCGCGAGTTGGGGCTGCTGTTGGCGGTTTCTGCGCTCCTGGCCGTGGCCTCGATCTGGTGGATAAACCGAAAAGTAGCGTGATGCCGGACTTATCCGGAAGGTCGGCGATACGGGGTGCCGCCGACCTGTTTCACACCCCTGACCAGGGCATGATCATGAGTATCGATACCGTACGTAGTTGACGCGTGCTTACCGACCGGAAATGAACTATTTTTCTCTCCGGCACCGTACCCCTTGTCGAGTGCATTGACGGGTATCCGATACTGGGTCCGCTCGTTCGGGCGTTCCACAGCTCGGGTTCCACCGGAGAGGACGACTTCCCCATGCGCAAGAAATTGTTGGCCCTCGCCATGGCGGGTGTGATGGCGACAGCCACCATGACTGCGTGTGACGACTCCGACGACTCGAGCGACGCCAGTAACACCAGCACGAGCGGCGGCGGCAAGGCCCGCGTCGGCGTGATCCTGCCCGACACCGTGAGCTCGCAGCGGTGGGGCAACGACGACCCGAAGTACCTGAAGAAGGCGTTCGACGCGGCGGGCATTCCGGTCGAGATCCAGAACGCCCAGGGCGACGAGGCCAACTTCGTCAAGATCGGCGACTCGATGATCAACAGCGGCGTGAAGGTGCTGATCATCGCGAACCTCGACGCCGCGAGCGGCAAGACGGTCCTCGACAAGGCCCGCGAGAACAAGATCCCGACGATCGACTACGACCGGCTCACCCTCAACGGCGGCGCCGACTACTACGTCAGCTTCGACAACAACGAGGTCGGCCAGCTGCAGGCGCAGGAGCTCAAGGCCTGCCTCAAGGGCGTGACCAACCCGACCATCGCCGAGCTGAACGGCTCGAAGGCCGACAACAACGCCACGCTGTTCAAGGAGGGCTACGACGCCGAGTTGCAGCCCCTGTTCGACTCGGCCCAGGCCAAGAAGGGCCCGGACCAGTGGGTGCCGGACTGGGACCCGAAGGAAGCCGAGAAGATGTTCACCCAGATGCTCCAGCAGGTGCCGGACATCGACGGTGTGCTCGCGGCGAACGACGGCATCGCCGGCGCGGTCATCAAGGTGCTCAAGAAGAAGGGCCTCAACAAGAAGGTGCCGGTGACCGGTCAGGACGCCACCCTCGAGGGCCTGCAGGCGCTGCTCACCGGCGACCAGTGCGTCACCATCTTCAAGCCGCTGGAGCAGGAGGCGGCGGCCGCCGCGAACCTGGCCATCGCCCTGTTCAAGGGCCAGAAGCCGCAGGTCTCCGACCAGATCAAGGACCCCGAGTCGGGCGCCTACATCCCGTTCAAGTCGATCCTTCCCCAGGCGATCACCAGCAAGACGATCAACAACGTGGTCAAGGCCGGCTTCGTCGACAAGGCCAAGCTCTGCGCCGGCGCGTACGCCAAGCTCTGCACCGCCGCCAAGGTGGGCGTGACCGCCAGCACCGCGGACCCCGACGCCGACCAGTAAGCCTCCCCGCGACCGCCCCGTCCTCGCCCCCACCGGGCCGAGACGGGGCGCTCGTCTGTCAGCGGGCGTGCCGACGGCGCAGCCGAGGCGGGTCGAGCAGTACGCCCGTGACCAGCCGCCGGCGTGAACTACGCCGAGTGATCACATGACGACCGTGGCTACCATTCGGTGTGTGCGGAGCCAATCAGCGGTGTCTTTCCGAGGTGCATTGGAGATTTTGGGTCGGGCCGGGACGCCGGGTGTCGACAAACTGGACGCCGCACTGGGTGGCCTCATCCTGGCGGCCGGCGTGGGCGCGGGGGTCGCCGCCGTCGGCGGTGCCGCCCTGGCGCCGGCCGGACTGATCGCCGCCCTGTGGGGCTGGGTGGATCAGAAGAACGAGGCCATCGCGTTGTTGCGACGGGCGGTCGGCCGGCTGGCACCCACGATCGAAGGAGTGTCAGACCCGGCCCGCCGCACCGAGTTGATCGACGCGGCGCACACGACGATCGCCGCTGCCGCCTTCTTCGAGGAGGTGCAGCGGCGCCGGATCGCCGCCGGCCTGACCGACGAGGACCGGCGGGCGCTGCTGACCGGATCTCGTGCGTCGGAACGCGACCAATTGATCGACTGCCTGTACCTGCGGAAGCTCGACGCTCCCGATGCGAGCGCCGGCTTCGTCGAGAACCTGGACGTGGTCCGGGATTGGATGCTCGACCTCGGGAAGCGCACGCAGCGTTTTCTGGCCGGGCTCGACGGCTTCCGGATGTTCGACGTCTACGTGCTCGCCGATGACGCCGTCCGGCGCTATCAGTCGTATTACGAGGACCTTGCCGTCGCCGTCCCCGAGATGGCGATCCGAATCGACCTCTCGGAGCACGCTGCTACCCGTCACCGGATCGACGTCCTCGCCGGCCTGATCGAGCGGGAGCGGCCTCTGGACCCCGCGGTGGGACTGGTCCGGGCCAACCGGGCCCGGCTGCGGGAGCGCGTGGTGCCAGGCGGCGTGGACCGGGAGAGCACACCGATCACCTTCCCTCTGATCGATGACCTGTTCATCGAACCGCGGTACCGCGGTTGCCAGGTGGCCGAGGACACCCGGATCGGCGACGAGACCTGGTGGGCAGGGCAACCGCTGCGAACCGATCTGCTCGCGACCCTCGGCACGCGTGCCGGGTCGCGCGAGGGCGCGGAACTGCCGATGCTCGTCCTCGGTCATCCAGGTGCCGGCAAATCCATGTTGACGAAGATCCTCGCCGCGCGGCTGGCGGAGACGGACTTCGTCGTCGTGTGGGTTCCCCTGCGAGCGGTCAGTGCCCACGCTCCGGTCTTGAACCAGATCGAGGAGGGTCTGCGGCTCGCCACGAACACCGAGATCGCCTGGGCCGAACTCGCGGGCCGGGCCGGGGGCAAGCGCCGGGTCGTGATCCTCGACGGGCTCGACGAGTTGTTGCAGGCGAGCCCGTCGGACCGTAGCGGATATCTGCAGGAGGTGGCCGCGTTCCAGCGGCTCGAGCGGGATCAGGAACGGCCCGTGTCCGTGGTGGTCACCTCCCGGACGGTCGTGGCCGAGCGGGTGGACACCCCGCGCACCCTGTTCGTGGTCAAGCTCGAGGAATTCGAGCAGGAGCAGACGCGGGAGTGGCTTCGGCGCTGGAATACCAGCAACGCGCTCGGCATCGCGGCGGGTGACGTGCGCCGCCTCACGCTCGGGGTCGTGCTCCGGCAACCTCACCTGGCCTCGCAACCGCTGCTGCTTCTCCTGCTGGCGATCTATGCGGCGGACCCGGCCACTCCGGCCCTCGACGCCGGCATGTCGATCACCGCCCTCTACGAAAGGCTGATCACGACCTTTGTCCGGCGCGAGGCGGAGAAGAAGAAGTCCGCTGAGGCCCACGACGCGACCACGGCCGCCATCGACCGGCTTTGCGTGGCCGCCCTCGCCATGTTCAACCGCGGGCGGCAGCACGTCTCGGAGGCGGAGCTCGGCGACGACCTGACCGCCCTGGCCGGAGTCAATCGGGCGGCGGAGCGCCCCGAGGTGACCGGCCGGCGGCTGCTCGCAGAGTTCTTCTTCGTGCACGCCGCCGAGGCGGTGGGCCTGCACCGAACCGAACGAATCTACGAGTTCCTGCACGCCACGTTCGGCGAATATCTGATCGCCCGTAAGGTCGTCGAGGAGCTGCGGGACATCGCCGACAAAGCCTCCGGCGGGTGGCGTGAGCGGGAACCGGACGACGGTCAGCTGCGGACGCTGCTGTCGCACCAGGCGCTGGCCACGCGCCGGCCGATCGAACAGTTCACCACCGAGATGCTCGGCGGGCTCGGTGAGCGGGAGCGAAGGGGCATTGCGGCGGCGTTGACGGCGCTGATCCGGCAGTTCCGCCAGGGCGCTCGCCCGCCCCGCAGCGCGGGCTACTGGCCGTCCGGCATCGACCACCTGCGTGAGCTGTCGGCCTATTCCGCCAATTTGTTCCTGCTGCGCATGGCGTGCGAGCCCGCCGACGGAACGTTGCGCCTGGCCGACCTTCTGCCGGAGCCGGTCATGACGCACTGGCGAGAGGCCGTGATGTTGTGGCGGTGCGGACTGGGCGCCGAAGGCTGGCACGCCATGCTCGGCTTCTTCAGGTTGTCCGAGACCGATACCGCCGTGATCGGGCGGGGGACCGGCCCGCAAAGCTGGATCACTCCGATAGCCGAGATGAGCTACTACGAGTTGATCGGCGATGACGGCACCTTGCAGAACTACGCCATCGGTGCCACGGTGAACCGGCAGGTCGGCTGGGAAGCTCCGGACTGGTACACCAGGATGCGGCTCTGGTTGGTGGCAGAGGCGGCGGGCTGCGGCCCGATGTGGTTCGTCTCCATGCCGCCCCCCGGAACGGCCACTGAGCAGCTCGATGAGATTCGTGGGCTCATTTCCCGGGTGGTGGCGCGTTTTCCGGCCGACGGCCGAGCCGATGAGGACTTTGTCGCTATCGTGCGCATACTGACCGATGATCCAAAATATCGCCCCACGGTGGCCGCCGCGGTGTGCCGTATTCCCGCTTTGCTAGAGGCAACCGAGGATTTGCGGGCGCCCCGTCTCTACGAGGGAATTCCCATGGCGGCGATGATGGACGCTATTCGTCTGGAGGAGCCGTCGGAGGCCTGGCGGGAGTTGCGGGCGGCACTGCCCGACGCCGGGCCGCAGGACCTTGCTCAGGCCCTGCGGCTGTTGCTCGACGTCCCCGCTACGAGCCCAGAAGCTCCCGCACGCGCGGGATGACCTGGGTGCCGTACAGCTCGATGGATCTCATCATCTGCTCGTGGGGGAGTGTGCCGGCCGAGTACTTCAGGTCGAAGCGCTGGATGCCCAGCTCCTTGATGGTGCGGGCCATCTTCTGGGCCACCGTCTCGGGGGAGCCGGCGTGCCAGGCGCCCTCGGTGATGTCGTGGTCGAAGCGGTCGCGGGCCATGGGTGGCCAGCCCCGTTCGCGGCCGATGCGGTTCAGCATCGTGCGGGCGTGCGGCCACAAGGTCTCCACCGCCTCCTCGTCCGTGTCGGCGACGAAGCCGGGGCAGTGCACGGCGACCGGCTGGTCCGGCTGGCCGAACTCCTTCAGGGCGTGGTGGTAAAGCTCCACGTACGGCGCGAAGCGCACCGGCTCGCCGCCGATGATGGCCAGGGCCAGGGGGAAGCCGTACTTGGCGGCGCGGACCACCGACTCGGGGCTGCCGCCCACGCCGATCCAGGTCGGGATGCGGCCCGAGGAGGACTTGGGGTAGACCTGCTGGTCGGTCAGGGGCGGGCGGACCGTGCCGGACCAGGTGACGGGACCCTCTTTGAGGAGTTCCGCCATCAGCTCGGCCTTCTCCTCGAACAGCTTCTCGTAGTCGTGCAGGTCGAAGCCGAACAGCGGGAACGACTCGGTGAAGGAGCCGCGGCCGAGCGTGATCTCGGCGCGGCCGTTCGACACCGCGTCCAGGGTCGCGAAGCGTTCGAAGACGCGTACGGGGTCGTCCGAGCTCAGGACCGTCACCGCCGTGCCCAGCTTGATCGTCGAGGTGCGGGCGGCGATGGCGGCCAGCACGATCTCGGGGGCGGAGACGGCGAAGTCGTCGCGGTGGTGCTCGCCCAGGCCGAAGGCGTCGACGCCGACCTTCTCGGCGAGCATGGCCTGCTCGACGACGTTGCGGATCACCTCCGCGTAGGGGAGGCGCTTGCCGTGACTGTCGGCGGTGACGTCGCCGAACGTATCAAGTCCGAATTCCACCATGATCATCCTACCGGCGGGTTCTGCCCTTCAGGCGGCGGCCCATCTCGCGCGCGATCTCCTTCTCGGCGTCGCGCTTGGCCATCACCTGACGCTTGTCGTACGACTTGAGGCCGCGCGCCATCCCGAGCTCGACTTTCGCCCAGCCCTCGCTGAAGTACATCGACAGCGGAACCAGGGTGAGCCCGTTGCCGTCGTTCAGCTGGGACAGGATCTTGACGATCTCCTGCTTGTGCAGCAGGAGCTTGCGGGTACGGCGCGGGGCGTGGTTGGTCCAGCTGCCGTACCCGTACTCCGCGATGTGCAGGCCGTAGAGCAGGATCTCGCCCTCGTGCTCGGCGGCGAACGCGTCGACCAGCGAGGCGCGGCCCTCGCGCAGCGACTTCACCTCGGTGCCGGCCAGCACGAGTCCCGCCTCCCAGGTCTTGAGGATGGCGTAGTCGTGCCGGGCCTTCTTGTTCGAGGCGATCAGCTTGCGGCCGGTTTCCTTGCTCACGCCTATTGAATTTAGGGCACGGGACGGCGCATCGAGTACGTGACACTGCTCAACCGGTGCGGCTCGTTGTGCACGTGCATCGCGGCCCGGTCGTACGCCTGCCAGCCGGCCGCGCCGGCCCGGTTGAGGTGGCGCAGGTCGTCGTAGCGCTCGTCGGTGCCCCAGCGCAGCGTGCCACCGGGGTGGTGGAAGGTCGCTGTCCAGTCCATGAAGCGGTCGGCGCCGAGCGTGCCCGCGGAGCGGTACTCGAGCCGAGCGTATTCCCAGTTCGTCACCCGAAGGATTATTCACCATCATCGTCCGCTGTGGATCTCCCCTGAGATAACCCTGAGGTAGGCGTTCGGGGGCTTCCCGCCCGGTAGCGGCGGGCTTACGCTGCGCGCCGGGGGGAATTCATCATGGGGAGATTTGTCTGCGGCCGCCGTGCCAAGTGGATCGTGCTGGGCCTGTGGATCGTGATCCTGGTCCTGACCGCGCCGCTCGCCGGAAAGCTGGGCAGCGTCGAGAAGAACGACAATTCGGCCTGGCTGCCCGGTGGGGCCGAGTCGACGCAGGTCATCGAGGAGAGCCGCGCGTTCCAGCCGGACGACATCGCACCCGCGATCGTCATCTACGAGCGGACCAGCGGCATCACCGAGGCCGACATGGCGCAGGCCCAGAAGGCCGCGGCCGAGATGAAGAACGTGCCCGGCGTGACGGGCGAGGTCATCGGGCCGATTCCATCGCAGGACAAGCAGGCTGTTCAGATCATCGTTCCTGTCAAGATCGACGCCGATGGCTGGGAGGCATTGCCGGATGTAGCCGACCAGATAAGACAGGTGGCTGGTCCGGGCGCTTATCTCGCCGGTCCGGTGGCCAATGCGGCCGACTCGGCCGACGCCTTCGCCGGCATCGACGGCACGCTGCTCTACACCACCCTGATCGTGGTCGCGATCATCCTGCTGATCACCTACCGAAGTCCGGTCCTCTGGCTGTTCCCGATCATCAGCGCCGGCGTGGCCCTGGTCGCCGCCCAGGCGGTCATCTACCTGCTGGCCAAGTACGCCGACCTGGTGGTGAACGCGCAGAGCGCCGGCATCCTGACGGTTCTCGTCTTCGGCGCCAGCACCGACTACGCGCTGCTGCTGGTGGCCCGATACCGGGAAGAGCTCAGACGCCACGAGGACCGGCACGAGGCGATGCAGCTCGCCCTGCACCGGGCCGGCCCGGCCATCATCGCCAGCGCCGCCACCGTCGCCATCGGCATGTCGATCCTGACCCTGGCCGAGCTGAACTCGACCAGCGGCCTCGGCCCGGTCGCCGCCATCGGCGTCGTGGTCGGCCTGGCCGCGATGGTCACCCTGCTGCCGGCCATGCTGGTGATCTGCGGGCGCTGGCTGTTCTGGCCGGTCAAGCCGAAGTTCGGCACGGCCGAGCCGACGGCGACCGGATTCTGGGCCCGGCTCGGCGGCCGGATCGCCAAGCGGCCCCGCCGGGTGTGGATCGGCACCGCCCTGGCCCTCGGCGCCATGGCCCTCGGTCTGCTCCAGCTCAACGCGGTCGGCCTCACCACGGCCGAGCAGTTCACCACCGAGCAGCCGTCGGTGAAGGCCGAGCAGGTCCTGGCCGCGCACTTCCCGGCGGGCGGCGGCCAGCCGGTCACCGTCATCGCCAGCGCGGGCGCCGCGGCCGAGGTCAAGACGGCGTTCGCGGGCGTCGACGGGATCACCGCGGTGGCCGACCCGGTGGTCAAGGACGGCAAGGCGCTGATCGACGGCACCCTGGAGTCCTCGCCCGACAGCGAGGAGGCACAGCGGACCGTCGAACGGGTCCGCGACGCGGTGCACGCCGTTCCCGGCGCCGACGCCATAGTGGGCGGGACCTCGGCCGCGCTGCTCGACATCAACAACGCCAACAAGCACGACAACCGGCTCATCATCCCGCTCGTGCTGCTGGTCGTGCTGATCATCCTGGGGCTGCTGCTGCGGGCGATCGTGGCGCCTTTGATTCTGATCGCCACGGTGGTGCTGTCGTTCGCGGCCGCCCTCGGCGTGAGCGTGCTGGTGTTCCGCTACATCTTCGACTTCCCGGCCGAGGACACGTCGTTCCCGCTGTTCGTCTTCGTGTTCCTGGTCGCGCTCGGCATCGACTACAACATCTTCCTGATGACCCGGGTGCGGGAGGAGGCCCAGCAGCACGGCACCCGCAAGGGCGCGCTGATCGGCCTGGCCGCCACCGGCGGGGTGATCACCTCGGCCGGCATCGTGCTCGCGGGCACGTTCGCGGCGCTGGCCAGCCTGCCCCTGGTGTCCTTCGTGGAGATCGGCTTCGCGGTGGCCTTCGGCGTCCTGCTGGACACCCTGATCGTGCGGTCGGTGCTGGTCACGGCGCTGAACCTGGACGTCGGCCGGCACATGTGGTGGCCGTCGAAGCTGGCCGCGCCCGAGCCGGGGGAGAAGCCGTTGTCACCATCTGAACCGGAGCTGACCCACTAGGGCGGCCACGGCGCAGAGTCCGGGCCATGAAGGCTGTTCGAGTACACGCGTACGGAAAAGGCCCTCAATCGACGACATCCCGGAGCCGAGGGTGACCGGGCCCTTCGATGTGCTGGTCCAGGTCGGTGCGGCCGGGCTCTGCCGCACCGACCTGCACATCGTGGAGGGGCAGTGGGCCGAGAAGTCCGGCGTCCAGCTGCCCTACGTGATCGGGCACGAGAACGCGGGCTGGGTGCGCGAGGTCGGCCCGGCCGTGAGCAACGTGGCGCCGGGCGACGCCGTGATCCTGCACCCGCTGGTGACCTGCGGGCTGTGCGGGCCGTGCCGGCGCGGCGACGACGTGCACTGCGAGAACTCGCGGTTCCCGGGCGCGACCTGCGTCGTGATCGGCGCCGGCGGTCTCGGCCACATCGGCGTCCAGTGCCTGGTCGCGATGACCGCGGCCCGGGTGGTGGTGGTCGACCCGAACCCGCGCGCCCGCGAGTTCGCGTCCCAGCTGGGCGCCCACGAGGTCGTGACCGCCGGTCCGCCAACGCCCAGGAACCCAACGTCTACGGCGGCCGCGCCATGGCCATGCCGTTCCTGCACAGCCGGCCCCGCTACTTCGCGCAGATCATCGGCGAGCTGCTCTACTGGCTCGGCGAAGACCGCCTGCTGTTCGGCAGCGACTACGCCGGCTGGCAGCCCCAGTGGCTGATCAAGGAGTTCGCCGGCTTCCAGATCCCGGACGACATGCGCGCGAGTACGGCGAACTGACCGCCACCACCAAGCGGAAGATGCTCGGCCTGAACGCGGCGCGGCGTCCCCGGCGCCGCCATGCAGCTCAGCCCCGCCTGGAACTCGTCCACCTCGAGGGCCAGCCCGGTGCCGGTCACCTGCCGCAACTGCCGGTCCAGCACCGAACGCTCGGTGACGGTCGACGAGGTCACGCCGGGCAACCGCACCCCGTCGAGCAGCCCCGGCAGCATGGCCAGCATCAACTTCCCGAAGGCGGTCGCATGCGGCACCTGGTGAAAACCCACCCCCAGCGGGTTGATCCGCGGATGTTCGGGGCACTCCTCAACGTGCGCCACGATCATCTCCTCGTCCCGCAGCGCCGCGTAGTAGGCCGCCGCCCGCGCCTCCCGACGCACGACCGACGCCACCCGGCGCACCTCGGGCGGCACCGCGATCTGCCGGCGCAGCCCTCGGGCGAGATCGTCGACCCGGTGCCCGAGCGCGTAGGCCCGGGCATCGGCCAGATGCAGCAGATAGCCCCCACCCACCAACGTCGTGAGCAGGTGATACGTCGTCGGCAGGGTGAGGCCGAGAGCTTTCGACAGCTCCTTGGCCGTCACCGGGCCGGGCGCCGCCGCGACGAACCGAGGAAACCCAGATGACTGATCGTGCGAAAGGTGTGTGTTTTCCAAGATGATTTTCATTACCGCCAAGTTCTCGATCAAGCCCGAGCACGCCGACGACTGGCCGCGAATCTCCCGCCCGTTCACCGAGGCCACCCGGGCCGAGTCCGGATGCCTGTGGTTCGACTGGTCACGCAGCCTGGACGACCCCAACGAGTACGTTCTGGTCGAGGCCTTCCGCGACGGAGACGCGGGCGCGGCCCACGTCGGAAGCGCCCACTTCAAGCAGGCGCAGCAGGATCTGCCGCCCTACCTGGTGGCCACCCCGAAGATCATCAGCCAGAACGTCGACCAGAGCGATTGGTCGGAGCTGGGCGAGTTGGCGGTCCGTTAAGGACATCGAAGTCAGAAGCGGAATGTCGTAGCGGGGTGGTGGGTACGGACCGCAACTCCCGTCGAGGGCCCGGGCGGGGCGAGCAGGGCGCTGCGCGCCCAGAACGCTCACCCCACCCGGGCGACCTGCGTGAGCGGTCGCGCTCGACCCCGGCGTGCTTCACCCGCCGCCCCGCCACCGTCGCGCCCGGGCGGGTGGCCCTCGTCGGGCTGCACGCCCAGGTGTGATGCTCGGAGACGTTGGTCGAGGGAGTGTGACCACTCGATCTGAGGATGATGGGCGCCGCGCAGTCATCTGGTTCGCCGAGCGCGGTGTCACCGTCGATCGGGTGCTCTCGGACAACGGCTAGGCCTGCATATCCCGGCTCTGGACCTCGACCTGCGCCGAGCTCGGCCTCACCGTGAAAACCCCGGCCATACCGGCCGCGAACCAACGGTTCCACCGCACATTGGCCGACGGCTGGGCCTTCGCCAAGCCCTACACCAGCGAAAAGGCCCGGCGCGCAGCTCTGCCAGCGTTCCTACACGATGACAACCATCACCGACCCCACACCGCCATCGGCATCACCCGGTTGAACAACCTGGCCGGACATCACACCTAGGTCAGCAGGGTCGCCCCGTCGAGGATCAAGGGTGACCAGGACGGGGCGCCCGTCGTGCCGTGTTTGGGGTCGACGCCGATGAAGCGGGCGCCGCTCACCCGGGTCACCGTGTGGCGAGCCTCCCAGTCGGCGGCTGAGCGCTGCCGTAGCCGTTCGCCGCACCGCCACTGCCGCCGGGTGAAGTCGACGATCGTGTCGTGGCCGTGTACCTGTGAGAACGGCATCGGCGTGGCCTCGCGCAGCCACGACTCGTACACCTCGGAACCGGCCGAGGCCCACAGCGGCCCCCGGTAGCTGCCCACCACCTCGTCCGGCCGCGTGTTCAGCAGCGCCGCCGTCGTGGCCGCCGTGACCGGCTCGCCCAGCTGCCGCCAGGCCTCGACGGTCAGCCCGGCGTGGGTGATCAGGAACTCCTCCCCGTCCGCCGCCCGTACCGCCGCCGCGACCCCCATCCACTCCCGGCGCCACCAGTCCCGCAGCAGCTCCGCCGCGGTCTCGGGCAGCGGCTCCGGCCAGAACCGGTCACCGCCCAGGTACTGCCACTCGTGGTTGCCGATCAGCTGCACCCACCGCCGGGGGTCGCTTTCGAGCCGCCGCCGCACCACGTCGAGCACCCCGGCGCTGTCCGGCCCGCGGTCGACCAGATCGCCCACCTGCACGACGACCGCCTCGCCGTCGCCCGTGACGCGGGCCAGCTCGCCGGGGAAACCCCCGACGTCGCCCACCACCATGATCCGCGCCATGAAACAAGCTTAGAATCCGGGAGCCACCACCACCCGAGGAGAGACATGCCTCGCATCGCCGTCACCGGCGGCAGCGGCAAACTGGGCCGCGCCGTCGTTCAGGACCTGCTCGACCACGACTACCAGGTCGTCAACCTCGACCGGGTCGCGCCCCGGGAGCCGTCGGCCCCGTTCACGCTGGTCGACCTCACCGACTACGGGCAGGTGGCCGAGGCGCTGACCGCCATCGACGACCGCTACGACGGCATCGACGCCGTCGTGCACCTGGCCGCGATCCCCGCACCGGGCCTGCGGCCGAACGCGGCCACGTTCACCAACAACATCACCGCCAGCTACAACGTGTTCGCCGCGGCCCGCCTCGCCGGCATCCGCCGGATCGTGTGGGCCTCCAGCGAGACGCTGCTGGGGCTGCCGCTCGGGCCGGAGAACCCGCCGCCGTACATCCCGGTCGACGAGGACTATCCGGCCCGGCCCGAGACCTCGTACTCACTCTCCAAGCATCTCGAGGAGACGATGGCCGAGCAGTTCTGCCGGTGGAACCCCGATCTGACCGCGATCGGGCTGCGCTTCTCGAACGTGATGGAGCCCGCCGACTACGAGGCTTTCCCGTCGTTCGACGCCGACCCCCGGCAGCGCATCTGGAACCTGTGGGGCTACATCGACGCCCGCGACGGCGCCCAGGCCGTCCGGCGGGCCCTCACCTACGACGCCACGGGCATGGAGGTCTTCGTGATCGCCAACGCCGACACCGTGATGAGCCGGTCCAGCGCCTCGCTGGCCGCCGAGTACTTCCCGGACATCCCGGTCACCCGCGAGCTCACCGGAAACGAAACCCTGCTCTCCATCGACAAGGCCCGCCGCCTGCTCGGTTACGAGCCCCAGCACTCCTGGCGGCGCGCGGAAGGCTAGCGCAAGGTGTCGGCCAGCTCGACCAGGACGACGCGGGCGGAGGCGATCAGGCAGAGGCGGCCGGGTGCCGGGGAGATGACGTCGTTGACCGGGCCCACGAAGGGGATCGCGGTGGCGATGGAGCCGTCGGCGGGACGTATCAGCAGCACCCGGTCCCGGTCGGCCAGGACCAGGAAGTGGCCGTCGGCGACCCGGACGACGGTCGCCCGCTGCCGGTACCCGCGATCCGCCACGGGACGCCGCCGGCCCTGGGCGTCGAGCCACTGGACGCCCAGCTCGCCCGTTGCGACCAGCGCCGCGGCGGTGCCCTGACCCAGGTCGGCGACAGCGGCCAGCGGCGTGGCCGACGTCTCGCCCAGCGGCAGCCGGATGCGAACGAGGCCGTCGATCGGGTCGTGCACCGCGAGGGTGCCGTCCGGGTTCTCCACCAGGACGAGATCCGTGGCCCCGGTGGTCACGGTGAGCCGCGCCCGCGCCCCCGGCGGCGCCTGAAGCGTGCACAGCCGGCCGCCGGTGAGCCGGAAGACGCCGATCGGGTTCCCCCCGTCGCCGGTGACCAGCATCGGCCCCTCCGGCGTGTGCACCAGCACCCGGCACCCGTGGTCGCTCGGCGAGCCGGGCGTCGGCAGGCCGTAGTCGGCGCGGTCGGTGACCGACCACATCTCCTGAACGCCCTGGTGCTGCCCGGCGATGGCCAGCGAGTCGGTCCGGGCCCGGGCGATCGCCCAGACATCGAAACGGTCCAGGTCGGACTGCATGCCGGCCATGCGGGAACGGGCGCGTTTCTTGTCGAACCGGGTCACGAACGAACCGTCGTCCTCGTCGAGGAGCACCCAGGACAGAACGTCCTCGACGAGGATGACCGGGCGCCCGTCCACACTCGCCGAGTGGACGCGCTCGAAGTAGCCGATCGGTGGTTCGGAATCCCACTTGCTCCAGTGTGTGGAGCGGGAATCGGACCAGACACGCACCGTGCCGTCCCGGGCGGCGCTGGTGATGTAGCTCCGGTCCGTGCCGTCCCGGACGACGCCCAGGCCGTTGACCCGGTCGGCGTGCCCGGTGTAGCGATGGACCCGTTCCAGCGGACGCGTGCCCCACACCGAGATCTCGTCCGCGGCGGCGACCGCGACCGCCGAGCCCACCGGGACGATGTGATCGGCGATGGTGTTGAGCCGGTCGGGCGCGACGGCGAGTTGCCGCCCCGTCGCGGCCGCCCGCAGTTCCAGGCGGGAGTCGGCCCGGGCGCCGACGATGACCGGGGTCGCGTCGTGCGTGACGATGGCGGCGGCCGACCACGGCTGGTCCAGCCGGACCACACCGAGCCGGTCCAGGCGGTCAGCGCCCCAGAAGGTCAGCGCGTTGTCGGTGACGTAGCAGAGGACGTCGACGCCGCCGGTGCGGAAGCCGAGCACACCCTTGGGGTTGCCGCCCTCCCCGCCGATCGTGCCGAGCGGGCTCCCGTCGGAGGCCCGGAACAGCCGGACCCGGGAGAGGTCGGTCGCGGCGACCGCCCAGGAACCGCCGGCCCACACGCACGAGAGGGCGTGCGCCTGGACCTCCTCGTGGGTCCAGATCACCCGGTCCCCGTCGAGCAGGCGGCCCTCCAGGAAGTTGCCGCCGCCGCCGTACGCGACGACCAGCATGTCGTCCCGCTCGTCGCGCGGCGCCGCGGTCAACGCGGTGACCTCCTTGCCGGCCCGCCCGCGAAGCACCCGCGGCGGCACCGTGAAGGTGGGGTCCCAGATCTCGATGCCGGAGTCCGGTGAACCCGGGTGCCTGGTGGTCACGGCGATGCGCCCGCCGGCCGAGGTCCGGACGGCGGCGAACATGTCCGGGTCGTCCGGGCCGGTGCGGATCAGCCGATGCCGGGACGGCGCGCGGGCGGTGGTCCATCGCGTCCGGCACGGGGCGGCCACCGAGAACGACGGGCCCTCCGGCGCGTCGGCCCGGGTTCCCTCCCGGCGCAGCGACTCCAGCAGGAAGACGCGCATGGCCAGGGAGTTGTCGGCGAGCCGGGGCCCGGCGCGCAGGTAAAGGTCGAAGCCGGCCTTGACAGCGTCGCCGCGTTCCGCGCGGGTCACGGCGACCAGGGTGCGGCGCGGCTCGGAGAAGACCATGAAGTCCGGATCGTCGAGCAGGTCCGGCACGACACCCGCGCGGTCGGCGTGCTCGACCAGGTGATCGCGGACGTACCAGGAGGTCGCGGGCCATCCACCGGCCGCCGGCTTGAGCGCCCGGACGATCGCCTTGTTCGCCTCTTCGTCGGTCCGCCCCGACCGGCTGCGCAGATAGTCGGCGATCGCGAGGTGGCGCAGCCGGTACCGCCGCTCGCCGCCGCCGGCGGCCGTCGCCGTCACGAACTCGTCCATCTCCGCCAGCGCGGCGGTGATGTCGGCCTCGGCCGACGGTGAACCCGGGGACGGGCGCAACGCGTCGACCATCGCCGGCCAGGCGCCGCGGACCGGAACACCGCGGCCGGCGGCCCACGCGAGCGGGGTCAGCAGGTCCAGCAGCCGGTCGGCGTCGACGCCCCGGTCCTGGAAGTCCTTGGCGACCACGCCGCCGATTCCTTCGGTGAGGATGCGGGCCAGATCGGGGTCCTCCGGCTCCAGCGCCCTCGGTGCCCGGGTGAGGTGGATCGCCACGTGGGTGGCGACGAAGAAGATGCCGCCGGTGCGCGCGGCGATCACCTCACCGACGCGGCGGGCCAGATCGCTCTTGCCCCGGTACGGCGACAGGGGCCGCGCTTCGAGGATCCGTGTCGCCAGGCGCCGGATGTCCTGCTCGGCGGTGGCGTCGTCGTCCAGGTCGGCGTCTCCGGTGGCGCCGGCTCGCAGCTCGGCCAGTTCGCCGGCGCCGTCGGCCGTGCCGGCGCCCGACCGGCGGCTGACGAGGATTCGTCCGCCCGGCAGAGCGGCCAGCGGCAGCAGAAGCCGCCGGGCGATCTCCAGCCGATTCTCCGGATCCGCCTCGTCCAGGGAGTCGAACGCGAGGTTGCCGCCGCCCGCCGCGGCGTAACGCTCGACCAACTGCTCGGGAAGTATGTCGTCCCGCTCGCCGATCAGCTGGAGACGCCGGGCGAGGTCGACGGTCGCGGTCCGCAGGTCCAGCTTGGACAGTGACATCTTGGTCCACGCGCCGTCGGCCGCCAACTGGTCGACGACCGTGGACTTCCCGGTGCCGATGGACCCGGTCAGCAGGAACAACCCGTGCCCGGCCCGGCGGCTCCACGCCTCGATCCGGTCGAGGACGGCGGTCCGCCGGACGAACAAGTCACCGCCGATGAGCACATCGCGGGCGCCCAGGTCGTACAGCGGATTGGCGAAGAAGCCGCTGCCGGCGTGCACCCCCGCCGCGCGGGCGCGCTGGAGCCGGGTGGCCCGGTTGGAGCGCAGCCAGGCCGAGGCCGCGTCGGCGAGGTCCTGCGGCGTCACCTCCCGGCGCTGGGCCGGCCAGACCATGGACGGCGGGCCCTTGGTCAGGGCGTCCGCGAGGGCGCTGGCGAACAGCATCGGCTGCGCCTCGGCGCTTCCGTACGTGGCGCTGATCAGTGAGATGGCCGGTAGGCTCTCGTGGTCACCGACGTCCGGCGATCGCCTCGTGACGATCTCGGAGGCGATGTCGAGCGCGGCGTCACCCGATCCGCAGCAGTCGAGGATCATCACGACCTGACCGGCCCCGACCAGACGGCCGAGCGCGGACGCGATGGCGGCCGGGTCCAGGGCGCCGGTGCCCGCGGGATCGGCCGGGTCGGTTCCGCTGGTGAACAGCCACGAGCCGGATTCGTCGGAGACACCGTGCCCGGTCCAGTAGAGAACGACCCGCCGGGCCTTGCGGTCGGCCTGGGCGAGGTACGCGAGCACGCTCTCGCGGTCCACCCGGCCGGTCAGGTGGTCCGGGTCGACGGTGAAGCCGCCGCTCTCCAGGGCGGCGAAGACGCGGTCGACCTCGTCGCGGCCGCGGGGCAGGGCGGCGGCGCCGGGGTGGTCGTATTCGGTGACGCTGATGGCGAAGGCGAGATCCGGCCGCGTCAACATGCCTTCACCTCGCTGATCGAGATGACCTCCGCCAGGGGCGTCGACCACAGGGTGTTCGGTCCGGTCCGCAGCACCATCCGGCCCCGGTCGACGCCGATCAGCTCGCCGCATTGCTGGCCGGTGGCGGTACGCACGGCGTACGGCCGGGACGGGCCGGCCGTCGCGGGAGCGAACCAGGTGAGGAACGCGGCGAAACCGGTGAGGACGATGCCGAGCGCGGCGGCGGCCGCGGCGACCGGGACGAGACGGCCGATCTGCCTCGTCCGGGCGCCGCTCCACCGGCGCAGGGCGCTGCCGTTGAGGCGGATCCGCACCCCGGGCCGGCCGAACGACGCGTACGCCGACAGCGCGAACGCGAGGAGAAGACTGAGGAAGGCCGCCGCGAGGACCAGGGCGACCGAGACGCGCCAGTTCGACGGGATGCTGGTGAGATCGTTGCGTCCCCGGACCAGGGCCGCGACGCCGAGCAGCGCGGTCAGGCCCCCGATCGCGTTGCGCCACTGCTCCGCCTGCTTGCGGGCCGCCTCAAGCTCCTCGAACGGCAGCTCCCGGGCGAGTCGCGCCCAGCGGAGATCGTCCCGGGTCGGCAGCGCCGGCCCGGCCCGGTCAGCCACCGGTGGCCAACTCGTTCCAGAAGGCCCCACAGCCCCAGGCCGGCGCGTTCTCCGGCCGCCCGGGGTGGGGCAGACCGCATTGGCACTCGACGACGTCGGGTTCCCAGGCCGGCACGGCCGTGTGCCGGCGGGGGAACCGGATCCCCTTCGCCGGTGCCGCCTCCCCGTCGAGCTGGGCCATCGGCCCGAGGCACCGGGGACAGGTGGACAGCACGACGGTCTCGTCGTCGCGCCGGACGCGGGTGGAGGGCTGCGGCGGCTGGGGGACGAGCTCGTACTCGACGGGCTGGTGGCCGTTCACTCGTACCAGCCGCCGAGTGCGGCCTGGGCCTGCAGTTGCATGAGGGTCTTCTCCCAGGTCCGGCGCTGCTGTTCGTCGGGGCTGAGCCGAATCGCCGCCCGCGCGGCCTCGACGCCCTCGCGGATGACCTCGGGCTGCTCGGTGCGGCGATGGAGCAGCGCCAGCGCGGCGGCCAGGTAGATCAGGTGGAGGGCGCGCTGCCCGTCGTCCACCGCACAGGCCACCGCGTGCCGCGCGTTCTGCACGGAATCCCGCAACAGGTTCAGATCGCCCGTCCAGTTCGCCTTCATATGCAGGCAGGTGGAGACCCCGAAGAACGCCTTGCCGCGCAGGTTCGACGGCTGCGCGGCACACATCTGGAACCAGTAGATCGCCTCGTCGGCGGCGTCGGCTCGGCGTTCGGTCTTGGCGACCTCGCGCAGCGCCTCGCCCAGCCCGGTGAAGACCGCCGGGCGCAGCCGGTGCTCGGCGGGCAGGTTGTGCGCTACCGCCCGGAAGGCCTGCACGCACTCGGCCAGGGCCGCCCGGTCGTTCTGTGCGTTGTACTTGGCCAGCAGGGACTGCGCCAGCACGGTGATGTACCGGCGCCAGTCGTCGACGTCCGTGGCCGCGCCGACCACCGTCCGGCCGGCCGCGATCGCCTGGTCCAGGGCGGCCAGGTCGTTGGTCTTCTGAAACCGTTGGGCGTTGCCCAGAAACGTCTTCATGATCAGTTCAGACATGGACCATCCCGCCACCAGCGCCGGCTTCCCTTGCGCCGAAGTGTTCCGCACCAGGTGGACCCGGGCGGTCGGTGGATCGGCCGTCATCGAAGTCCGATCATGCGACCCCCGGGCTCGTATGGATGATCCCGTTCCGCGCGGAAAGCGGCCTTCCCCGCCGAGTGGGCGAGGAAGGCCGCGTATCGACGGGCTACCGGTAGCGGTACGCGCGGATGATGGTCTGCTTGGTGCCGTTGCCGGCCGAGTCGGTGGTCGTGGACCGCAGCGACACGAAGCCCGCGCCGCGCGGGTGCTGGATGACGGCGGTGGCCTTCGTGCCGGCCCGGAGGACCGGGAGCCGTTTCCAGGTCTTGCCGTCGTCGAAGGAGGCCTCCACCGTCAGGGTGCGAACGGCGGCGGGGGCCGCGCCGACCTGACGGTCGAGGGACAGCGGCAGGGTCATCAGGCGGCCGGCGGCCGCCGTGGTGGTGGCGTCCAGGGACGGGGTGTAGCGGATCGCCGTCATCGGCAGGTGGACGAGCTTGCCGTCCGGGACGTGGGACGAGCGGAACGTCCACTCGGCGTCGACCAGTGTGGACAGGGTGAAGGCCGGGTCGCTGCGGAAGACCGCGTGCACCCGGTAGTCACCCGCGGCGGCCGGTACCTCGGTGGCCTGCGGTGTCCACTGCGACTGGGCGACCTGGGCGCCGTTGCGGTAGATCCGCACGTCGGCTTGGCCGGCGCGGGGGAAACGGAAACCCTCGTGGCCGCTGCCGTCGCCGTGCAGGGGACCGGGGCCGCCCATTGTGTCGCCCCAGTAGCGGGCGGCGAACTGCTGATCGAACTCGGGCTCGGGGAAGACCGGGCCCTCGACGCCGGTGGCCCATTTCTCGGTGTACGTGCGGCCGGGCTGCCACGACGTCCACGCCGACTCGTAGTGGGTGTATCCGAGCTGGCTGCTGCTGACCTGCCACTCCGCCCGCTGGTCGCGGTTGTAGTAGTCGGTGATCGTGGCCGGGGCGTCGTAGGCGAAGCTCAGCGGGCTCTGCCGCCCGTCGGTGCTGCGGTAGACGGCCGAGTTGCCGGGCGCCCGGGCGACGGCGAGACGGGTGACCTGGACGCCGTCCACGTCGGAGCCGATCGTCGAGCGGACCGTGGCCAGGTCGCTCGCGCGCAGCGCCGTGGTCCGGCCGGCCAGCATGCGGCCGCGCTCGTAGAAGTAGGCGTGGTAAACGGCCTTCGGGGCGGCCCACTTGCCGGACAGGTACGACACGTAGCCGGGCGCCTGGCCACCGCCGGCCGCCGGTCCGGTGCGGAGCCGCTCGAAGTTCAGGTTCATCAGGACGCCGTACGGGTCGTTGCCACCCCAGATCTCCGGCGCCTTGTCGCGGATGGTCCACCCGGTCTCGTTGTACGCCGGCACGGCCTTCTTGTCGGGCACGGTGATGCTGACCGGCTTGGCCGTCCGGGCGTCCATGGTGATCGTGCGGTCCCGGTCGACGACCACCCGCGGGTCGGACAGGGCCGTGAGCTCCGGATCCTCCTCGGAGCCGGTCATCAGGTACGACTGCACGACGTACCGGCCCGGTTCGACCGGCGTGCGGACGCTGGCGCCGGTGTGCGCGAACGCCGTCACCGTCTGCCGGTCGAGGTCGGTCAGCATGGTGACCCAGCGCGGGTTGTCGCCGGTCACGCCGGGCGTGTTCACCGTGAGCACGTGCCGGGTCAGGTACATCGCGACCGGCGTCACGACGCGCACCTTTCCGGCGGTCGCGAGGAGCTCACCACCGTACGGCTGCTCCTCGAGCCCGGCCACGACGGTGGCCGTCACGGTCACCGATGCCGTTCCGCCGGCCGGCACCGTCAGGCTGTCGGCGCTCACGGTGAAGACGCCGGCGGGCGCGTCGGTGCCCAGCGACAGGGACAGCGTCACCGGCTGGGTGCCGCTGTTGGCGTACGTGATGCTCTGTCTCCGGGTCGTCCCGTCGCGCGGGAAACCGGCGCTGACCGGGTCGGCGGTGACCGGCTGGTCCAGGGCGCGCTCGACGTCGACCAGACCGGACCCCTGCTCGTACGGCGTGAGATCGGCCCCCGGGTCGGCGGCGGCGGTCAGGGTCGCCTTGAGCCGGGCCGCGCGCCACTGCGGGTGCTGCTGCGCCAGCAGGGCGGCGGCGCCGGCCACGTGCGGCGTGGCCATCGAGGTGCCGGAGAGCGAGGTGTACGCCTCGGCGCCGTCGACCGGCGGGAACTGGCCGTCCACCGAGCGGGCGGCCACGATGTCGACGCCCGGCCCGGTGAGGTCGGGCTTGACCATGGCGTCCTCGGCGCGGGGTCCCCGGCTCGAGAACGAGGCGAGCTCCTTCGTCTTGGTCACGGCGCCCACGGTCAGGGCCTGCTCGGCGCTGCCGGGCGACTCGACGGTGCTGTCGCCCGCCTCGCCGGAGTTGCCGGCCGCGATGACGAACAGCATCCCGTACTTGGCGGTCAGGTCGTTGACGCCCTGCTCGAGCACGTCGATGTCGGGGGTGTCGGCCGCGCCCAGGCTCATGTTGGCCACGGCCGCGCCCTGCTCGGCGGCCCACTGCATGCCGGCCAGGATGTCCGACTCGTAACACTCCTGCAGGCCGCACACCTTGGCGCTGAGCAGCTTCGCGCCCGGGGCCACGCCCTTGTAGCGGCCACCGGAGGCGGCACCGGTGCCGAGGATCGTCGACGCGACGTGCGTGCCGTGGCCGACCGGGTCGGTCAGGTCGCCCGAGCCGGTGAAGTCGACGGCGCCGGCGACCTGGCCCGCGAAGTCGGGGTGGGTGAGGTCGACGCCGCTGTCGATGACGGCGACCTTGACGCCGGCGCCGGTGAGCCCGGCCTGCCAGGCGGCGGGCGCGCCGATCAGCGGGACGCTGACGTCGAGGGTGGGCTTGCGCTGCCCGTCGAGCCAGACCTTGGTGACGCCCGAGCGCAGCTTGCCGGCGGTGGTGAGGCTCTTCCACAGCTCGGCCGGCTTGCTCCGGTCCTGCTCGTAGGCGACCAGGCCGACGTCGGGCAGCTGCTGGGTGGCCCGGGCGCCGGCCGGGACGGCCGGGCCGGCGACGATCAGCGGCAGGGTGCGCCGGGTGTCGTCGTAGCCGAAGCTCAGCAGCGTGGACACGTCGAACAGGCGCGGGTCGAGACGGCCCGCGGCGAGCAGCCCGGCGGCGTCGGCCGGGACGACCTCGACGTCGTGGCCGGCGCTCGAGGTGAGGAACGGGATCTTCTCCCGGCCCGGAGCCGGCACGACGTCCACCGTGGTCTGCCCGGCGACGCTGCTCACCTTGACGGTGTCGCCGGTGATCAAGGTGACCGCCCGGGGTGCGGCGGCGAAAGCCGGCCCGGTCGCCGGGGTGACGGCGGCCGGGCCGGGGGTCGGCGCGGCGGCGACGGCCCCGGTGGGCAGCGCGGACCAGGCCGCGACGCCCGCCAGGGCCAGCACCGACGTGATGCGGACCAGGCGCATGGTTCTCCTTTGTCGACAGCACCGATCGGTGCTTTGCCGGGCAACCTACGCCACAGTTCGCCGTTCATCGATATGACAAGATCCACAACAATTCACGCCGCGAGCCGGCGATAGTACTCATTGGATTCGATCAGCTGGTCGTGCGTGCCGTCGTCGGTCACCACGCCGTCGTCGACGACCAGCACCCGGTCGGCCGCGCGGACCGTGGAGAAGCGGTGGGCGATCACCACGAGGGCGCAGACCCGGGCCACCTCGCGCATCGTCGCGGCCAGGGCCCGTTCGCTGTCCGGGTCGAGGTGGGCCGTCGGCTCGTCGAGCAGGATGAGGTCGGGCCGCGACAGCAGGCAGCGGGCGATCGCCACGCGCTGCCGCTGGCCGCCGGAGAGCCGGCCGCCGCGCTCGCCGACCGGGGTGTCCAGACCGTCGGGCAGGGCGGCGACGAGCGCGGTCAGCCCGGTCATGGCGAGCACCCGGTCGAGGTCACGCTCGGCGGTGGGCCGCGCCCCGTACAGCAAGTTCTCCTTGAGGCTTCCGGCCAGGAGCGGGCAGTCCTGCTCGACGAGGCCGACGATGGAGCGGTGCCGGGCGTACGGGATGAAGCGGGCGTCCCGGCCGCGCAGCAGGATGGTGCCGCGGTCGGGCTCGTAGAAGCGCTCGGCCAGCGCGAAGATGGTCGACTTGCCGGCGCCGGACGCGCCGACCAGGGCGACGTGGCCGCGTTCGGGCACGGTGAAGCGGATGCCGCGCAGCACCGGCCGGCCCGGGTCGTAACCGAACCAGACGTCCCGGAACTCCAGCACCGGCGGCCGCCGCCGGACCGGCACCACGGCCCGCGGCTGGTCCCGCTCGACCGGCAGGGCGAGGACCTCGTTGATCCGGTGCAGCGCGCCCGAGCCCTGCTGGACCGCGCCCACCGCCTGGAAGATCTCGTAGATCGGCGCCGACAGATACGTCATGGCCAGGGTGAAGGCCACGAGCCGGCCGAGCGAGGTCTCGCCCGAGGCGACCCGGGTCGCGCCGACCAGCAGCACGGTCAGGAAAGCCCCGCTGACCGCGAGGTCGTTCGCCGGTCCGGCCAGGGCGGCCAGCTCGGCCATGCGGAGATTGGCCCGGTACGCCCGGGTGGCCGACCCGCGGAGCCGATCGGCCTCCACCGGCTCGGCCCGGCAGGCCCGGACCGTGCGCATCCCGCCCAGGGCCCGTTCCAGGTCGGCCGAGAGCGCCCCCTCGGCGTCCTGCGCCGTGTGCGACGCTGCCCGCAGCCGCCGCACGACGGCCAGCAGGCTCAGCACCGACACCGCGAAGAGCGCGACCACGAGCGCCATCAGCGACGGATCCAGCCGGGCCAGCAGCGCCACGACGGCCACCAGGGCGATCACGCCGGCCACGCCGGTGCCCAGGCTCTGCGCGACGAGCGTCTTGACCA
Source organism: Actinoplanes sp. NPDC048988 (assembly GCF_043197815.1). Taxonomy (NCBI): domain Bacteria; kingdom Bacillati; phylum Actinomycetota; class Actinomycetes; order Micromonosporales; family Micromonosporaceae; genus Actinoplanes; species Actinoplanes sp. NPDC048988. The sequence goes on from NZ_JBICTW010000007.1 coordinate 192,653, forward strand.
CGGCGGTGTCCCCGCAGGCGCGGGCGATCACGTCACCGGTGCGGACGTGGTCGAGCAGCGGCATCCGCACCCGCAGCAGGCGCACGATGACGGCCAGCCGCAGTTGCCGGGTCATGGTCTCACCGGTGTACGCCTGCACGTACCGAGCCGTCGCGTGGGCGACCGCCTGAGCCGCGAACAGCCCGGCCAGCGCCCCGAAGACCGGCCACGGCACCCGCCCGCCGGTGGCGGCGTCCACCGCCGCCCCCGCCAGCAGCGGCTGGGCCAGGGCCAGCGCCGACCCGAGCAGACTGAGCCCGGCCGCCACCGCGATCCACCGGCGGTGCCCCCGCGTGAGCCGCCGCAGATCCCGAAACATGCGACGAAAAATACGCGAAACCGGCGCGATGGAAAGAGGAGGTCACCCCGGCCGTTCGCGCGGCCGCGGGGATTCCCCTCGCGCAGGTGACCCCCTACCCGAAGTGCGCCATCGTCGCCCGCGTGCTGTCGATCAGGGCGGTCTGCAGAGCTTCCAGGTCGTCGCAGTCGCTCTCCTGCCCCTGCCATGCCAAGGACGCCTCGAACGAACTGGCGAAGCGGTCGATCCTGAGCTGACCGGCGCCCTGCCGCCGGCCGGCGTCGAACACCGCGTATCGGCAGATCGAGGGGAGCGGTCCCTTCTCCGGCCGGGGCGACGTGACGCCGAGGCCGGCGGCGAGCGGCCCGGTCTCGAGCGCGCCGCAGACGTCGGTCCCCGTCGCGTAGCGGGTCTCGGTCGCGGCCGTCAGGCCCCGGACCACGACGACGTGACGGCGAGTGTCGTCACCAGGCTCAGAGCCGCCCCGAGGTACGCCTTGGCCGGCCCCGGCCGGCGTGGTGGCGGGTCCCACGTCGCTGTCTCGATCACCGCGACAAACTACGGGATCACTCGATGGCCGCGGCGACCGCCGGGTACCAGCGGTCGGCGATCTTCACGTTGCCGGCGTCGTTCGGGTGGACGCCGTCGTACGTGTCGGTCGCGGTGTCGAATCCGGTCCACTGGTCGACGACGGTGATGGGGGAAGCGGCGGTGGACAGGCCGGCGGCCCAGGCCGGGATGGCGGCGTTGAGATCGATGACGCGCCGGCCGCAGTCGGCGCAGTTGCTGGCGTTCATGCCGATGATCTGGGCGACCAGGATCCTCATGGCCGGGTTCTGGGTCCGCATCTGGGTGACGAGCTTGGTGAACGCGGCCAGGATCGTCGACGGCGGCAGGTTGCTCCAGACGTCGTTGGTGCCGAAGTGCATGAGCACGACGTCCGGGTCGGTGGCCGCGAGCCAGCCGGCGAGCTGGTTCTGGTCGGCCACGGTGGTGGCGAGGAAGCCGCCGTGTCCCTCGTTCTCGCCGTCGTAGGGGAAGCCGCAGCCCTGCCCGGGCAGCGTGCCCACGAAGTCGACCCGGTCGGCCGGGAGTTTCTGCCAGAGCAGGGCCCGCCAGCAGCCGGGCGAGCCGGTGATCGAGTCGCCGAGCGCCATGATCTTCACGGGCTCGTTCCCGGGAGGTGTGGTCCCGCCGTTGCACGCCGTGCCGTTCAGCGAGAAGGCCGTGGGCGCGACCGCCGTACCGGAGCCGTTGAAGCCGAACGACGCGGTGGCGCTGGTGGCGAGCGAGCCGTTCCAGCCGGCGTTGCGGACTGTCACATCGGCGCCGGACTGGGTCACCGAGCCGTTCCAGAGTTGAGTGACGGTCTGCCCCGAGGGGAACGCGAACGTCAGCGTCCACGAGCTGACCGGGTCACCGAGGTTGGTGACGTCGACCGCGGCGCCGAACCCGCCCGGCCACTGGGCGGTCGTCCGGTACTCGACCCGGCAGCCGGCGGCGGCCGACGCGGGCGCCGCCGCGACGAGCGAGGCGGTGCCGGCGAGCAACCCGGCGATGAGGCCCGTTCGCCATCTCCGCATGGCTTCCTCCTTGACTCATTAATCGATGGGCGTCAATCTGGGAGCGCTCCCGAAGTTAGCGAGAGGAGACCCCGGTGTCCAGCAGGGCAAAGATGGCGGCAGGATTGACCGTCCTCACCGCGAGTGCGGTGATCATGGTCGCGACGCCGGCCGACGCCGCCGACGGCCGGCAGCGCGAACGGCTCGACCGCGGCCTGATCAGCGTCCGCTCCGGCAGCGGCAACCTGGTCAGCTGGCGATGGCTGGCCACCGACCCGGCCGGCGCCGGATTCAACCTGTACCGCGGCTCGGCCAAGCTCAACTCGGCGCCCATCACCGCGTCGACGAACTACCTGGACGCCGGGGCCGCCGCCTCCGCCTCGTACACGATCCGCCCGGTCGTGAACGGCGCCGAGCAGGCCGCCGAAGGGCCGAGCCTCACCTTCGGCAACGGCTACCTCGACGTGCCGATCCAGAACCCGAACAGCTCGCTCTACGCGGCCAACGACGCCAGCGTGGGCGACCTCGACGGCGACGGGCGCCTCGACCTCGTCCTCAAATGGGATCCGCTCAACGCCAAGGACAACTCGCAGTCCGGCGTGACCGACCCGGTGTACGTCGACGGGTACCGCCTCGACGGCACCCGGCTGTGGCGGATCAACCTGGGCCGCAACATCCGGGCCGGCGCCCACTACACCCAATTCCAGGTGTACGACTACGACGGTGACGGCGACGCCGAAGTGGCCATGAAGACGGCCGACGCCACCATCTCCGGCACCGGGCAGACCATCGGCAACGGGAACGCCGACTACCGCAACTCCAGCGGCTACATCCTCAGCGGCCCCGAATACCTGACGATGTTCGACGGCCGCAACGGCGCCGCCCTGTCGACGGTGGACTACGTGCCCCCGCGCGGCACGGTCTCCTCCTGGGGCGACTCGTACGGCAACCGGGTCGACCGTTTCCTGGCCGGCACGGCGTACCTGGACGGCGCCCGCCCCAGCCTGATCATGGCCCGCGGCTACTACACACGTACGGTCATCGTGGCCTGGGACTTCCGCAACGGCACGCTCACCCGCCGGTGGACCTTCGACAGCAACAGCTCGACCAACCCGGGCACGGCCGGGCAGGGCAACCACCAGCTCGCGGTGGCCGACGTCGACGCCGACGGCCGCGACGAGATCGTCTACGGCTCGCTGGCGGTCGACGACAACGGCGCCCGGCTCTGGAACACCGGCCTCGGCCACGGCGACGCCTTGCACGTGGGCGACCTGAACCCGTCCCGGGCCGGCCTGGAGGTCTTCAAGGTCGACGAGGACGCGAGCAAGCCGTCGTCGTGGATGGCCGACGCCCGCACCGGCCAGATCCTGTGGAGCACCCCGGCCGGCGGCGACAACGGCCGCGGCGTCTCGGCCGACATCTGGGCCGGAAGCGCCGGCGCCGAATCCTGGTCGTCCCTGGCCGACGGCGTCCGCAACCCGAACGGCTCGGTCGTCGCGAGCCGCAAGCCCAGCTCGACGAACTTCGTCGTCTGGTGGGACGGCGACCCGACCCGCGAGCTCCTGGACGGCACCCACATCGACAAGTACGGCACGTCGTCCGACACCCGCCTGCTCACGGCCGCAGGCGTCCACTCGAACAACGGCACCAAGTCCACCCCGTCCCTGTCCGGCGACATCCTGGGCGACTGGCGAGAGGAGGTCATCTGGCCGACAAGCAACAACACGGCCCTGCGCATCTACTCCACCCCGATCCAGACCGACCGCCGGGTGGTCACCCTGCTGCACGACATCCAGTACCGAGAGGCCTTGGCCTGGCAGAACACCGCCTACAACCAGCCGCCGCATCCCTCGTTCGCGCTTTCGTAGATCACTCGCGATGCCAGAGAGCCCGCCGAGCAACGCGTCCAGCGCGCGGCGCGCCCGCACGGGCCTCTCTGACATCAGGCACGCGTACACCCGCAGTTTGAACACCGAATCGGCGAGCTCTAGCTACTCCGCGAGTGCACCAGCGTCTCCACGCCCGGCGACCGGCGCCGCCGGCCTTCGGCCTTGGCACCGATCTGGGTCGCGCAGACCGGGGCTTCCACAAACACGATGAGCCCCGGCGACCTCGCGGAGAGGCTGCCGGGGCTTCGTTTGTGTCTCCCACCGACCTGATGATCGGCTGTCAAGCGGGCGCTTTCCGTGTCAAGCGGTGCTCCCCAAGACCAGATCTTTTTGGCGGCGGCTGTCGTGTCGTCACTCTCGAACGCCACCCAGCAGGCCGCGAGAACAAGAGCACAGAGCGCCGCCAGCTGGAATCCAGTTGGCATCGCGTCCCAGCCGGTTAGAGAACCGGCAGTCGCGGCGGCCGGAGGCAGCAGCTTCCGCATCTTGGGGGACAGCGTCACGTAGATCAGTCCGGCATGCCCTTCAAGCGGGGCGCCGGCCCCGTCGACGAAGTTTCGCTGATACCCCGGCGACACAACTCCCTGCCTATCCGGCGCTCCTGCGGATCGTTTCGGGAGAACCGGCCGAACGGTAATGCACGACCTCGAACGGCCACGCTTCTCGTAGCCAGGCGCCGACGACGTCGGTCAGGGGGCCGTCCAGATCGGCTCGGGTGGCGATGACCCACGACGACACCAGCGCCTCGTCGTTTCCGGTGGGGGACGGCTTGAGGTACACGCAGCCGATCACGTCTTCAGTGGCTGTTTCGATTACCGAGTACGCGAAGTCCACGCGCCGGGCCGAGCGGTCCGCATGGCTTTCCAGGTCGGCCAGGTTCTCGGCGAGGGTCATGCCCGCCGCTGGTGGCCAGGCGCGATTGAAGCCGGGTGTCGAGCGGATGTGCTCGATGCTCGACGTCCACGCCGCGTGGTCCGCCTCGTTGTGCCGCGGCCCTAGCAACTCGAGGCGGAACCCCTCGGCGGCGAACGCTTCGGGAACGGGGAAGGAGCCGTCAACCAACTGCCGAGCGGTCATGACCGGAGCCTACGAACCGCCCGGGTGTGGCACCATCGTGTGACCACCGATTCTCGGAAGTGTTCGTGTCGCGCCGGGCGCCCTCAGCCGTACGAGCTCGGCTCCGTCGTCATCACCGGTGGGCTGCGCGCCGGCCGGTGGGTGTGCCGGGGCTCTCCTCGTCGGTGGTGTGCCGGCTGCTCGAGGTCGACCGGGCTCTCGGATGGCCGGACGGCCGGTGTGCCGAGGCGGTCGGTGTCTGGCGTGGGCCACGCGATCGGGGGGCGGCGGTTCCGTGGGGTGGCCCCGGCTACGACTGGCGGAATCCGGACGACCCGCGCGCGGTCCTCGAGGTCGCGCTGCGGCGGCTGTCCCGGCGGGCGCGGCGGGAGCTGTGGGCGCTGGTCGAGCCGGCCGACGAGCGGCGCCGGCGGCGGTGGGTGGCTGATCCGTTCGCGCCGCTGGAGCTGCCGTGGTGGGTGCGGACGTGGCGGTAGGTTGACGGCATGATCCTTCGCCACATCACTGTCGACAGCTCGCAGCCGTACGAGCTCGCCCGTTTCTGGAGTGAGGTCACCGGCTGGCCGCTGTCCGACGAGGACCTGCCGGACGACGACGAGGTGCTGCTGGCCGCGCCCGAGCCGGTGCCGAGCCTGCTGTTCATTCGGGTGCCCGAGGCCAAGACGGTGAAGAACCGGCTGCACATCGACTGGATGCCGGACGAGCGGACCCGCGACGAGGAGGTCGAGCGGCTGGTCGGCATCGGCGCCAAGCTGTACGAGGACCACCGGGCCGAGGGCGGCCTGGGCTGGGTCACCATGCAGGATCCGGAGGGCAACGAGTTCTGCGTCGAGCGCGGCACCACGGAGCGCGATCTCTAGGGTCTTGATCGATCGGCTTCCACGCGGAACTATGTTTCGCACTGAGAAACCGAGAGAGGGGACTCGTTCATGCTCAGACGTATCACCGTGCTCTTTTCCGCTGTCCTTCTATTGATCACCACGGCCTGGGCCTTGCCGGCTCAGGCCGTCGGCGTCTACAGCCGGGCCTTCACCAACGCGTATCACAACGCGGGGCAGAACCGCAGCATGTGCCTCTGGGTCCACGACGACCGGGGGTTGGGCTACAACCCGTACCTCCAGAGCTGCGCGACGTCGCCGAACGCTCTGGCCAAGTTCTGGCTGCACCAGAAGGAGGACAACTGGGAGGGCAGCAAGCACCCGATGTGGGTGATCCAAAGTCAGGGCACGACGCTGACCTCCTGCCTGGAGGCCTCACCCCGCTCCGACGACCCCTTCAACATCGGGCTCGGCACCTGCGACTGGGTCGGCGAGGGGAACAACAACAAGCAGTGGGAGGCGTTCTGGATGCCCCAGTACGACGCCTGGGTCATCAAGAGCATCGGCGGCTGGAAGCGGGGCTTCGATCTGTGCCTCGGCGCTTTCCAGTACGGGCTCACGACGCACCTGGTGAAGTGCAACCTGCATGACGGGCTGCAGCACTGGAAGACGGGCGCCGCGACCCCGGTGTCGTAGCGCTACGCGAACGCCGACGGGCCCAGGTTGCGGATCGACGCGTCCAGGACCTGGGCCGTGTGGGCCAGGGCTATCGTGCCGCCCTGGCGGCGGATCGCCGAGGCTACCTGCATGAGGCAGCCGGGGTTGGCCGTGACCAGCAGGTCGGCCCCGGTGGCCAGCACGTTCGTGGCCTTGCGGTCGCCCAGTTCGGCCGCGGGGACCGGGTTGAGGATGTTCCAGACGCCGGCCGAGCCGCAGCAGATCTCGGGGTCGGCGATCTCGCGTACGGTCAGGCCGGGAATGCCCTTCAGCAGCGAGCGGGGCTGATTCCGTACGCCCTGGGCGTGGCCCAGATGGCACGCGTCGTGGTAGGCGACCGTCAGCGGCAGCGGATGCCGGTCGGCCACCGGGCCGAGGTCGTGCAGCAGTTCGGCCAGGTCGCGGACCTTGGCCGTGAACGCGGCGGCCCGGGCCGCGTACGCCGGGTCGTCGGCCAGCAGGACGTCGTACTCCTTCAGCGACGAGCCGCAGCCGGCGGCGTTGACCACGAAGTAGTCCATGCCGGTGTGCTCGAACGTGTCGATGAGCTTGCGGGCGAAGCGTTGCGCCTCCGGCTTGCGGCCGTTGTGCACGCTCAGCGCGCCGCAGCAGCCCTGCGTGGGCGGGATCAGCACGTCGCAGCCCTCGGCGGCCAGGACGCGTACGGTCGCGGAATTGACCTCGGGGAAGAACGCGCCCTGAACACAACCGGTCAGCATGCCCACGACGGCCCGCCGTTGACCACGGGCCGGAACCAGGCGCGGGGGCGGGGGAATCCGTCGTGGGTGAGGGGCGAGCGCTTCGAGGGTGGCCAGGGTCGGTGAGAGCCGGGCCAGCAGCGGCGTGATCAGCCGGTCGAGGCCGGCGGCGCGGTAGGCGCGCAGCGGACCTCGGAGAAGGCGCAGCCGCCGCCGGTACGGGAACACCGCGAAGATCGCCGAGCGTAGCGCCCGGTCCCGGGGTGAGCGGCTGTGGCGGCGTTCGATCTGGGCCCGGGTGTCCTCGATCAGCCGGTCGTATTTCACCCCGGACGGGCACGCCGTCACGCAGGACATGCAGCCCAGGCACCGATCGAAATGCGCCACCATCGAGTCGCTGAGCGGTTCGCCGTTCAGTCCCTGGTTCATCAGGTAGACGCGGCCGCGCGGCGAGTCCGCCTCGGCGCCCCAGAGTGTGTACGTCGGGCAGGCCGGCAGGCAGAAGCCGCAGTGCACGCAGTCGGCGACCAGGTCGGCCCGGGGCGGATGGTCGTCGTCGAAGGCGGGCGGACCGGCGACCGGCCCGAGCACGTCGCGCGGTGGCTCACCGGTGCCCCAGGTGGCGTCGACCATTCAGATGCCTCCCACAAAGCGGCCGGGCGCGAACCGGCGATCCGGGTCGAACTGGTCCTTGATCCGGCGCATCAGCACGAGGCCGGGCACCGGGCCCCACATGTCGAGGATGTCGCGGACGGGTGGCGGCGCGGTCAGCACGACCGCGTGCCCGCCGAGCCGCACGCACTCCGCCCGCAGGCGTTCCACCTCGGTGATGTCGCGCGGCGCCGCGTACAGCACGCCCGTACCGGCCGATCCACGCACCGGAAAGCCCACGTCGGCCAGGGCCGGCACCCGCGATTTGGGCACCGACAGCTTCATCCCGATCTCGCCGTCGGCCCACGGCGCCACACCCCACCAGGCCGGCGCCTCGTCGCCGATCTGCCCGCCGATCAGCTTTTCGACCACAGACGCTCTTTCCCGTACGCCGGTGGCGGTGCCCTCGAGCAGGACGGCCAGTTCCCCGGAGGCCGAATCGATCTCGAGCGCGCTCGGCACGACCTGCGCGCCGAGGACGGCCGCGACGGCCGAGGCGGGTGCGGTTGTACGGACGTACAGCCTCGAAGCCGCACGCGGATGCAACCGGAAGGCGCACTCGGTGATCAGCCCGAGGGTTCCGTAGGAACCCGTGAAGAGCTTGCCCAGGTCGTAGCCGGCGACGTTCTTGACCACCTTGCCGCCGGAACGGGCGACTTTGCCGTCCGGCCGCACGATCGTGATGCCGATCAGCAGGTCGCGGACCGTCCCGTAGTGCAGCCGCCGCGGCCCGCTGGTGTTCGCCGCGACCGTCCCGCCGACCGTCGCGCCGGGCGGCCCGTCGAGCACCAGTTGCTGATCTCCCAGCGACAGCTCGGACAGCGGCGTCCCGGCGCGGAGCACCGTGATCAGGTCGCCCGCGGCGTGCTCGACGATCCCGGTCAGCCGGGTCGTGTCGATGATCAGGTCGAGCCGGTCCGGCGGCGGCCCCCAGTGGAGCTTGGTGCCGGCGCCGCGGACGACGACGGTCAGGTCGCGCGCGGCGGCGATCAGCGCGGCCGCCTCCGCTGTCGACGCCGGCGCCGCGACCAGCCGGGCGGGCACGCCGCCCACGTGGTCGTCGCCGGTGGCCGGCCGCGTGAGGTCGTCCAGGGCGCTCATGTCAGAACACCTCGGCGTCGCCGAAGGCGTCGGCCGCGCGATGGCGGCCGGGCCGCTCGCCGCACAGTCGCGGCGTCGGGAAGATCTTGCCCGGGTTGGCCAGGCCGCCGGGGTCGAAGGCGCAGCGCAGCAGCTGCATGGTGTCGAGGTCGTCGTCGCCGAACATGCGGGGCATGTATTTCGCCTTGTCGGCGCCGACCCCGTGCTCGCCGGTGATCGACCCGCCGTACTCGACGCAGAGGTCGATGATCGCCCCCGAGGTGGCCTCGGCCCGCTCCGCCTCGCCCGGGACGGCGTCGTCGAAGAGCACCAGCGGATGCAGGTTGCCGTCGCCGGCGTGGAAGACGTTCGCCACCCGGACGCCGTTCTCCGCCGCGAGGTCGTCGATCTTGCGCAGGACCTGCGGCAGCGCGGTTCGCGGGATCACGCCGTCCTGGACGATGTAGTCGGGGCTGATCCGGCCCACGGCCGCGAAGGCCGACTTGCGGCCCTTCCAGAACAGGGCCCGCTCGGCGTCGTCGGCCGCGATCCGCAGCTCGAACGCGCCGGCCTCCTCACACAGGGCCGTGACCTGCTCGAACTGGGCCTCGACCTCGGCCGCCGGCCCGTCCAGCTCGACGATCAGCACCGCCCCCGCGCCCGCCGGGTAGCCGCAGGCCACCGCCGCCTCGGCCGCCTCGATGGCCAGCGCGTCCATCATCTCGATGGCGGCCGGCACCACCCCGGCCGCGATGATCGCGCTGGTCGCGGCGCCGGCCTGGTCGACGCCGGGGAACGCGGCGAGCAGGGTGCGCACCGACTCGGGCAGGCGGGTCAGGCGTACGGTCACCTCGGTCGCGATGCCGAGCGTGCCCTCGGAGCCGACGAACGCGCCGAGCAGGTCGTACCCGGGCGGGTCCTCGGCCCGGCCGCCGATCCGGACCAGGTCGCCGTCGGGGGCGACGAACTGCAACCCGGTGACGTGGTTGGTGGTGAAGCCGTACTTCAGGCAGTGCGCGCCGCCCGAGTTCTCGGCCACGTTGCCGCCGATCGAGCAGATCTGCTGGCTGGACGGGTCGGGCGCGTAGTAGTAGCCGTGCGGGGTGGCGGCCCGGGTCACCTGCAGGTTGATCACGCCGGGTTCGACCACCGCCCGCTCGTCCTCGGGCGCGACGTCGAGGATCCGGCGCATCTGCGCGGTCACGATCAGGACGCCGTCGGCGTGCGGGAGCGCCCCGCCGGACAGGCCGGTGCCCGAGCCCCGGGCCACGAACGGCACCCGGGCCGCGGCGCACGCCCTGACCACGGCCGCGGTCTGGGCGGCGGTGTGCGGCAGCGCGACGATCGCCGGGACCACCCGGTAGTGGGCGAGGCCGTCGCACTCGTACGTCCGCAGCTCCTGCCGGTCGGTGATGACCTGGTCGGGGCCCAGCTCCGCCCGCAGCCGCCGGGCCAGCGCATCGAGGTCGGTCACCCCGACAACCTAACCCGGAGCGCCCGGATCCGTCACGGTATGTGTTCTGCGAAGATGGCCCGATGCTCGCTCGTATCGCCGCCCCCGCGCTCTGCGTCGTGCTCCTGGCCGCCGGATGTTCGTCCGGCGACGACGACCCCGCGCCCGAGCCGACCGGCCTCATCGCCGCCACCACCATGCGCGGGGCGCTGCTGCAGGCGGCCGACATCGGGCCGACGTGGGCGGCGCCGGCCCAGGCGCCCGACCCCCAGCAGATGGTGAGCATCTGCGGCGGCACCTCGACGGCGCCCGCGGTCCCGCCGGGCGGCGAGGTCGTGGCCGCGTCCTTCGTGGACGAGGGGGAGAAGGGCGCGCAGACCCTCGACCAGAAGGCGCTGGTGTACGGGGACGTGAGCGCGGCCAAGGCCGGTCAGGCGGCGCTGCGCGCGGTCGCCGACGGCTGCCAGGCCGACGTGTCGGTGCCGGCCACCGTCACGAACGACAAGTCCGAGCCCGCCTACACCGAGACCGTCGAGATCAAGACGCTGACCGAGAGCGGCTGGGACGGCTTCGCGGTGATCCGGCACAAGAAGTACGAGCCGAAACACCCGGGCACGGCCGACACCGCGGTGGCGGTGCTGTCCAGGAGCAACGTGGTGCTCGTCGATGCGTACGCGATCTATCAGCTGAACAACGCCAGCACGTCGCCCAACTTCTCGGCCGACTGGCAGAAGCTGGTCGGATCGGTTGTGCAGCGCGTCGGCTGAATCTCAAAGCCAGCTGTGAATGCGGCTCCCGGGATGGACAGCCCGGCCGCACTGGTCTAATGTTCCGAGTGCGCCGTTGTGAGTTCTTCCCCCGTGGAATTCACAGCGGCGCCCTTATTTGTCCAGGTCATGTGGTGACCGGCAGGCGGGTGTAACCGCGCAGGGTCAGGCTGTTCCGCCGCTCGGCGCCCTCGGCGCGTGCCAGTTTCGGCAGTCGGCGCATCACCTCGGGGAAAGCCACCTGAGCCTCCAGCCTCGCCAGCGGTGCGCCCAGGCAGTAGTGGATGCCGCCGCCGAACGAGAGCGGCGCGTTGTCCCCGCGGCGCAGATCGAGCCGGTCGGGGTCGGCGAACCGCTCCGGATCACGGTTGCCGCCACCCAGGTAGGCGACGAGACGGTCACCGGGCTCGATGGGCACGCCCGCGATCGTGGTGGCGTCCCACGCCACCCGGCCCAGCAACTGCACCGGCGAGTCGAAGCGCAGCAGCTCCTCGACCGCGGCCTCCGGGTCCTCGTGCAGCGCCGGCACCTGATCCGGGTTGTCCAGCAGCGCGACCAGGCCGTTGGCCAGCAGGTTGGTGGTCGTCTCGAAACCGGCCGCGAACAGCAGCGCGGCCATCGTCAGCAACTCGTCCTCGGTGAGGCGGTCACCCTCCTCCTCGGCGCTGACCAGAGCGCTGAGCAGGTCGTCCTGCGGGGCCTTCCGGCGCTCGGCGGCCAGGGCGGTCAGATAATCGCGCATGACCTTGGCCGCGGGGTCGGCCTTCTCCAGAATCTCCGGCGTGATGATGTCGAGCACCTGCGACCAGTCACGCACCAGAGTCTGGAACTGGGCGCGGTCCTCTTTCGGGACGCCGAGCAGCTCACCGATCACGTTGGCCGGCAGCGGAAACGCGAACGCCGACACGAAATCGGCCTCGCCCGCGCCCCGCAGGTCGTCCAGAAGCTCGCCCACCATCCGCTCGATCGCCGGGCGCAGCTCCCGCACGCGGCGTGCGGTGAAACGTGAGCTGACGAGCCGGCGCAGCCGGGTGTGGTCCGGCGGGTTCTGCGCGATCATGCTGGTGAAGAACTGCTGGAGGGCGGGATGTTCGGCCCAGTCGGGGAAGCCGACGAAGGCCAGCATGTGCGCCGGCATGTGGCCCAGCTTGGGGTCGCGGGCCACCGCCGCGCAGTCGGCGTGCCGGGTCACGACCAGCGCGTTGTCGCCGGCCCGGACCATCGGCGAGATCTCCCGCAGCCGGGCGTACCGGGGATAGGGATCCTCCCGCCCGACCATGGTGGTGAGCTCCGTGAGCAGGGTGAAGACTTCCGGACTCTCGACAACTGTCGTCACGGCGGGCCCCTCTCGGCGCATCGATATGCGACGAAGCCTACCGAGCGGGTGCGACATAAAGGGGTTGAGCGCCCCGTCCGGCTGGCTTACGCTCGTGCGGGCTCATCAACCACAGTTTATGGCGTCCTGCATCGGGGGATGTGCATGGACCGGTCCCGCCGGTCCCTGCTCATGGACGCCGTTCGCTGTATGGTGGGCACCTCATCGTGCGCCGGGCATCGGGGAGGAGGGCGTGGTGGGCGCCTTCCCCATCGCGGAGAAGCTTGATCGCCTGTTCCGCTCGGTCCGGCCGGCCGGGCAGGGCGAGCCGAGCTACATGGCCGTGGCCGAGACGATCCGGTCCGATCAGGGTGTGTCGATCTCCCACACGTACATCTGGCAGCTGCGCACCGGGCGCCGCGGCAACCCGACGATCCAGCATCTGACCGCCCTGGCCACCTATTTCGGGGTGCCGGTGGCGTACTTCCTGGACGATGAGCAGGCGGCCCGCGTCGACGGTCAGCTGGCGCTGCTGCGGACCCTCCGCGACGCGGGGGTCACCGAGATCGCGCTGCGGGCGGCCGACGTGTCGCCGCGCGGGCGGGACACGATCAGCGAGCTGATCCGGAAGGTGTGGGAGTCCGAACGCCGGACCGGCGATAGGCCCGGCTGACCGCGCTCAGCCACGCGACCTCGTCGGCCAGGGTCGAGCCGACCGGCGCCCACGCGGCCTCCGCCGAGCTCTTCGAAGGGGGTTCACCGGCTTTTCGGCGCTCCAGAGCCCGTACGATGGCATCGGCCTCTGAATTTGCCGTTTCGTCCGCTCCGGGCTCGGGGCGCTCGAGGTAGGGGCGCAGGGCCAGCATGCCGTCCCTGATCTCGATGACGCGTCGGTAAAGGCGCAGGTGGATGTCGTCGACGCCGGCGAGCTCGACGATCGCGCGGCGCGGCGTGAAGAGGATGATCTCGGGGAAGGTGTCCCGCATGGCCTTCCACAAAGGCCGCAAAACCAGGAGATTGCGGTACGCGGTGAGCGCGCTCCGGGCCCGCGGACTGGCGGCGAGCATGCCGCCGGTGACGGTGAGCAGCACCGCGACGGTCTGAATCTGCTCGGCGATCGGCTCGACGGTCCGCAGGTCCTCGGCGAGCAGCGCGCTGACGCGGAAGACGGCGAACACGGTGATCATCGCCGTACCCACCGCCATCATGCGCAGGGCGAAGCGGGGGAGGCCCGGGCCGACCTGGCGGCTCGTCGACCAGAACAGAGTGGTCGCGTTGACCAGCACGTAAGCCAGGTAGCCCTCCAGGATCACCCAGTAGGCGAAATGCCGGGTGGGAACGCGCGGGGCGGGCGCCGTGCCGGTGGCGGCGATGATGATCAGCGCGGCCAGAACGCCGATGGCCAGCGCCGTCTGCTGACGGTTGTCGCCGCGCCCGGTGACCAGGGCGACGAAGCGCAGCAGGAAGAACGCGGCCAGCACGCCGCACAGATGGGGCAGAGCGGGTGCCCCGGTCCCGGCGAGGATCGGTGGAAACGCGAAAGTCTTGCCGAGCGTCACCGCGGCGAGCGAGGCCCAGAGGGCGCGCTGGCGGGTGTCGCGAAACAGGGTGGGAAAGCGGACGATCGCCATGCCCCAGAGCAGGGCCAGCAGGATCGCCGAGAGGATCACTCCAGGCCCAGTGCCTCGGCGAGCCGGCCCGGCGTCGTGCGCGGCGGCCGCGGTGACCGGCCCCGGATCAGCGATGCCATCATCTCGGCCTCACGTTCCTGGGTGTCGGAGTACGCGGCCCGGCCCAGCACCCGGCCGACGGTCGCCGGGTCGAGATCGGGGAACAGGCGCGCTCTCTCGCTTCCGGCGCCCGCGCCCGAGTGCCCACTGAGGATATGGGCCAATTCGTGCAGCACGATGTGTTCGGCGTGCAACGGCGACGTGCCGGGATCGTAGAAGACGTGATCGGCCTCGGTGGTGCCGATCCACAGGCCGCAGGGCGCGTCCGCGCTGAGACCGGGCACCGGCCGGCGGATCAGCGGACGGCCGCGCCGCTGGGCCACCTCGGCGCAGAACGTGTCCAGATCGAACGGATCGGGCACGCGGATCCCACGCAGGCGCGACTCGCATCGCCGCCGCAGGTTTTCCACCGTGGCCACGCTACTCGCCGGGGTCGCTGCGCGGAACTGCGCGGAGAAAGCGCTTACCGAACAGGAGGTGATGGTGGCCTGTGCAATACCCCACGGGACAGTTAACTATTAGGCGGATCTCTGCATAGCCTTACGAATCTCGGGGCAGAAACCAGTTCGGCCGCGGAATCGAAACCGGAGGTGACTGGCGATGGAGAAGTTCGTCTACGACTTCGCCGAGGGGAACAAGGATCTCAAGGATCTGCTGGGCGGTAAGGGCGCCAATCTCGCGGAGATGACGAACCTCGGCCTCCCGGTCCCGGCCGGCTTCACGATCACCACATCGGCGTGCCAGCGCTATCTGTCCGACGGCTCGCACGTGGAGGGCCTGGCCGAGGAGATCGATGATCATCTGGCCGCCCTGGAACGCGAGATGGGCCGTTCGCTGGGCGACCCCGCTGATCCGCTGCTGGTGTCGGTGCGTTCCGGGGCCAAGTTCTCCATGCCCGGCATGATGGAGACCGTCCTGAACGTCGGGCTCAACGACGAGTCGGTGGCGGGACTGTCGCGGCAGGCCGGCGGCAACGACCGCTTCGCCTGGGACTCCTACCGGCGCCTCATCCAGATGTTCGGCAAGACGGTGTGCGACGTTCCCGGCGCCGAATTCGAGGACGCGCTGCACGAGGCGAAGGTCCGCAAAGGCGTGAAGGACGACGTTCAGCTCGACGCCGACGATCTCAAGGAACTCGTCACCGCGTACAAGAAAGTCTTCGCCAAACACACCGGCCACGAATTCCCGCAGAACCCCCGCGAGCAGATGGATCTGGCCATCGCGGCCGTGTTCCGGTCGTGGAACGCGGACCGCGCCGTGCTCTACCGGCGGCAGGAGCGGATTCCGGCCGACCTGGGCACGGCCGTCAATGTCGTGGCGATGGTCTTCGGTAATCTCGGCGCCGATTCCGGCACGGGCGTCGCATTCACCCGCGACCCGGCGACGGGCGAGAGCGGCATCTACGGCGACTACCTGCAGAACGCGCAGGGCGAGGACGTGGTGGCCGGCATTCGCAACACGGTGCCGTTGCAGGACCTCGAGAAGATCGACAAGAAGTCGTACGACGAACTGCTCCGCATCATGGCCCAGCTCGAGGGCCACTACCACGATCTGTGCGACATCGAGTTCACGATCGAGCGCGGCAAGCTGTGGATGTTGCAGACCCGGGTGGGCAAACGGACGGCGGCGGCCGCGTTCACGATCGCGGCCCAGCTCGTCGACGAGGGCATGATCTCCCTCGACGAGGCGCTCACCCGCGTCAGTGGGGCCCAGCTGGCCCAGCTGATGTTCCCCCGGTTCGACCTCTCCTCGGATCCCTCCCCGATCACGCGGGGCGTCGGCGCCTCCCCGGGCGCGGCGGCGGGCGAGGTCGTGTTCACCTCCGCCCATGCGGTGGCGGCCGCGGCCGAGGGCAGATCGGTCATCCTCGTACGCCGGGAGACGAACCCCGACGACCTGCCCGGCATGATCGCGGCGCAGGGCATCCTCACGGCCCGCGGCGGCAAGACGTCGCACGCGGCGGTGGTGGCCCGCGGCATGGGCAAGACGTGCGTGTGCGGCGCCGACGAGATGGAGGTGGGCCGCGACCAGTTCACGGTGAACGGCCAGGTCGTGCACGAGGGTGACACGGTGTCGATCGACGGTACGACGGGCCGGGTCTACCTGGGCGCGGTGCCGGTGCAGCCGTCGGAGGTGGTGCAGTACTTCGAGGGCGACCTGGATCCGGCGCTGGCCAACGAGCCGCTGGTCTCGGCGGTGCACCTGCTGATGACCCACGCCGACTCGGCGGCCCGGCTGGCGGTACGGACGAACGCCGACACGGGCGCCGACGCGGCCCGGGCGCGCCGCTTCGGGGCGCGGGGGATCGGCCTGTGCCGCACCGAGCACATGTTCCTGGGCGACCGGCGCCCGCTGGTGGAGCGGCTGATCCTGGCCCGCACGGAGGCGGAGCGCAACGAGGCGCTGTCGGCCCTGCAGCCGTTGCAGCGGGCCGACTTCCTGCAGATCTTCCGCGAGATGAACGGCCTGCCGGTGACGGTCCGGCTGATCGACCCGCCGCTGCACGAGTTCCTGCCGTCCTTGGAGGACTTGGCGGTGCAGGTGGCGGTGGCGAAGGAGCGCGGCGAGGAGGCCGAGCACGACGAGCGGATGCTGGCCGCGGTGCGGCGCATGCACGAGCAGAACCCGATGTTGGGCCTGCGCGGCGTCCGCCTCGGCCTGGTGATTCCCGGCCTGTTCGCGATGCAGGTGCGGGCGATCGCCGAGGCGGCGGTGCAACTGGCGGCCGAGGGCGGCCGCCCCCGCCCCGAGATCATGGTCCCGCTGGTCGGCGCGGTCCAGGAACTGGAGACGGTCCGCACCGAAGCCGAGAAGATCATCGCCGAGGTGGTCGGCTCCTCAGGCGTCCAGGTCCTGATCGGAACGATGATCGAGGTGCCGCGGGCGGCGCTGACGGCCGGCCAGATCGCCGAGGCGGCCGAGTTCTTCTCGTTCGGCACCAACGACCTGACCCAGATGGGCTGGGGTTTCTCCCGCGACGACGTGGAGGGCGCGTTCTTCTGGCGCTACCTGGAGCTGGGCATCTTCGGCATCTCCCCGTTCGAGTCGATCGACCGCGACGGCGTGGGGCGCCTCGTGCGCATCGCGGCCGACGAGGGCCGCGCCACACGCCCCGGCTTGAAGCTGGGCGTCTGCGGCGAGCACGGCGGCGACCCGGAGTCGGTGCACTTCTTCCACGAGGTGGGCCTGGACTACGTGTCGTGTTCCCCGTTCCGCGTACCGATCGCCCGCCTGGAGGCGGGCCGGGCCGCGGTCGAGTCGGCGGGTTCGGACCACCGCTGACCCGTCCACGACCGGGTAGACCTCACCCGCGCGGCTCAACGTCGCCGGGCCCGGGGTCTACCCTCGGCCGGGAGAAGCCTTCATCGCCCAAGGAGTCCGCGATGGCATCCCGGCTCAACCCTTACCTGAGCTTCGACGGCACGGCCCGCGAGGCCCTCGATTTCTACCGCTCGGTCTTCGGCGGCGACTTGACGGTCAACACGTACGGCGAGTTCGGCGCCCCCGACCCCACCTCCGCCGACCGCATCATGCACGGCCGCCTGGAGACCCCGCAGGGCTACACCATCATGGGCGCCGACGCCCCACCCGGCACCACGACAACCCCCGGAAACACCATCGTCTGCAGCCTGTCCGGCGACGCCGGCGAGGGCCTGGAGGAGATCTGGCCCCAACTGGCCGAGGGCGCCGAGATCGAGGTCCCCTTCGAGAAGCAGATGTGGGGCGACACGTTCGGCCAGCTGAAGGACAGATACGGCATCCACTGGATGGTCAACGTCACCACCCGGTAGCCCTCAGCCCTTTGTTCGTCCTGCCTGCCCGCCCGACCGCTCGCTCGCTCGCGTCAGCGGTAGTCCGGCGGCGGCGGCTCGAAATCGTAGTCGAATTCGTCCGGCGGCTCCTCACTGAAGTCGAACGGGTAGGCCTCATCCGGCGCGCCGCGACCCGCCACCGCCGCCGCGCGCTCGGGTGCCGCGCGCTCGGGTGCCGCGGCGCGGTTGGGTGCTGTCGCCGACCTGGGTGCCGTCGGTGTCGCGGGCTCGGGGGCGTCGCCGAAGCGCGAGGCGATGCGGGCGGCCGGTGGCGCGGCGGGCTCCGGGGAGCCGGCGGGGGCGCCGGCGCCGTGCAGGGTGTCCAGGACCTGCTGGCCGAACTTGGCCAGCTTGCTCTGGCCGACACCGCTGACCGTGCCGAGCTCGGCCAGGGTCGCCGGGTTGAGCGCGGCGATCGCGCGCAGCGTGGCGTCGTGGAAGATGACGTACGCCGGCATGCCCTGCTCCTTGGCCGTGGCCCCGCGCCACGTGCGCAGCCGCTCGAAGACCGAGGCGGCGGCGGGGGAGAGGTCGGCCGCGGGCGCCGCGGCGGCCGCGCGCTGTTTCGGGGCCCGGGTCTTGACCGGCGCGACCTCGCGGCGCATCGCGACCTTCGCCTGGCCGCGCAGGACGTCGGCACTGCTGTCGGTGAGCACCAACGTGCCGTACTCACCCTCGACCGCCAGATGGCCCGCGGCCAGGAGCTTGCGGACCACCCCGCGCCACTCCGTCTCGCGCAGCTCGGTGCCGATGCCGAAGACCGAGAGCTGGTCGTGCCGGAACTGCTTGATCTTGTCGGTCTGCTTGCCGACCAGAATGTCGATGGACTGCCCGGCGCCGAATTTCTGCCCCCGCTCGCGCTGCAGGCGCAGCACCGTGGAAAGCAGTTTCTGCGCGGCCACGGTGGCGTCCCACGACTCCGGCGGCGCCAGACAGGTGTCGCAATTGCCGCAGTTGTCGGCGGACTGGTCCTGCCCGAAGTACGCCAGCAGCTCGGACCGCCGGCACGAGACGGTCTCGCAGAGGGCGAGCATGGCGTCGAGGTGCTTCGAGGCGTTCCGGCGGAAGTTGACGTCCCCGTCCGAGCCCTCGATCATCTTGCGCTGCTGGACCACGTCCTGCAGCCCGTACGCCAGCCAGGCCGTGGACGGCTGGCCGTCCCGGCCGGCCCGGCCCGTCTCCTGGTAGTAACCCTCCACCGATTTCGGCAGATCGAGGTGGGCCACGAACCGTACGTCAGGCTTGTCGATGCCCATGCCGAAGGCGATCGTCGCCACCATGACCAGGCCGTCCTCGCGCAGGAAGCGGGACTGGTTGGCCGCGCGGACCCGGTTGTCGAGGCCCGCGTGGTAGGGCAGCGCGGTGACGCCGTTCTGGTTGAGGAACTCGGCGACCTTCTCCACCGACGCGCGGGACAGGCAGTAGACGATGCCGGAGTCGCCGGGGTGTTCCGTGCGCAGCAGGTCGAGCAACTGCTTGCGCGGCTCGTTCTTCGGCACGATCCGGTACTGGATGTTGGGGCGGTCGAAGCTCGCCGTGAAGTGGCGGGCGTCGTCGAGGCGCAGGCGGGTCGCGATCTCCTCGCGGGTGGCGCTGGTCGCCGTCGCCGTCAGCGCGATCCGCGGCACGTCGGGCCAGCGCTCGTGCAGCATCGACAGGCCCAGGTAGTCGGGGCGGAAGTCGTGACCCCATTGGGAGACGCAGTGTGCCTCGTCGATCGCGAACAGTGAGATCTTGCCGCGGTCGAGCAGCCGCTGGGTCGCCGCGACGCCCAGCCCTTCGGGCGCCACATAAAGAAGGTCGAGCTCGCCGTTGACGAACTCGGCCTCGACCAGCCGGCGCTCGTCGTAGTCCTGCGCGGAGTTGAGGAAGCCGGCCCGCACGCCCAGGGTGCGCAGCGCGTCGACCTGGTCCTGCATGAGGGCGATCAGGGGCGAGATGACCACGCCGGTGCCCGGGCGGACCAGCGCGGGGATCTGGTAGCACAGCGACTTGCCGCCGCCGGTGGGCATGAGCACCAGCGCGTCGCCGCCGTCGACGACATGCTCGATGATCTCGCGTTGCTGCCCACGGAAGTCGGGGTAGCCGAAGACGCGATTGAGGACGTCGTAGGCGGGAGTCGGTGGCGAAGTCACGAAGCGATATTAGAGAGGTGGACCGACAAGTTGCCCGGGCCCTGTGGATAACTTTTTACTGTGGATAACTCGAGGGCAGCAGCGCGACGAGTGCCAGAATCGTCTGCGCCGGCGATCCCGGCGACGCGATGAGGCTCAGCGGCGCTCCTTTAGCCGTGTGCTGAGCCGCGACGTGGTGCAGCGCGGACACCCCCGCGCTGGACAAATGCGTCACCGTTGACAACTCCACACTGAGAGGCACAGTTCCACCCCGGCTGCGCCGCAACAGCTCGCGCTGAGCGAGCGACGCCGATGTGGCGTCCAGCGGTCCTTCCACCCGTACGTGTGCTTCGTCGTCACCCTCCTGCTCGACGATGCGGAACTCCACGGCGGCCGGCGCCTCCGGCGGCGCCGGAGGATCGCGCATGTCCAGAAGCCGGGCCGGTCGCGTCAGTGGTTGCCGGATCCGCGCGACCGTGCCGTCTGTGCCGTGCGTCACCGTCAGGCTCTCGACCAGCTGAGAGGTCAGAGCCAGTCCCCGCCCGCGGTTCTCCTGCCGCGACGGCGCCCGCCACGTGCCCCGGTCCGTCACGGCCGCCTCGATCGCGCCCGAGGCAGTCAGCGAGGCCGTCACCGTCACCGTCGAACCTTCCCCGGCGGCCGCGTGCTCCACCGCGTTGGTCATCAATTCCCCGAGAGCGTGCTGAAGCACGAAAACATCCTGGTCCGTGGCCCCCGCCTTCGTCAGCCACGCACCCAGCTCATGGCGCGCACCCCGCAACACCGCCGGCTCGGCCGGCAGATCAAGAGCCAGGTCCGGTACGGGGGTCACGCGCTGCACAGCGAGCAGCGTGATGTCATCGCCGTGGCCCGTCGCGCGCACCAGAAGCTCGACGGTCTGCGTGCACACCCGCTCGGCCGGGGTGGCCCCCGGGTCGCGCAACGCCCGGCCGGCCGCGCTGTCCGCGACGAACTGGGCCAGCTCGGCGGCGCTCGACACGTGATCGCGGCCCGGCCGCTCGAGAATGCCGTCGCTGTAGAGAAGGAGCAGGTCCCCGTCCTGCAGGAGGGCTTGGCCGACGGGGAAGGAACCGCCCGTGCCCAGGGGGGCGCCCCCGGTGAGGGGCAGATACCGCGTACGGCCCGTGCCGCCGACGACGAGCGGGGCCGGGTGACCCGCCGTGCAGTACTCGACCGCGCCCGAGACGGTGTCGAGCACGACCAGGGCGACCGTCGCCGCGTGGGCCGCCGGCACGCGGGCGGCGAACCGATCGACCGCGCCGATCGCCTCGGTCACCGAGGCGCCCGAGCAGAGGCGGTCCTGCAGGACCGCGCGGAGCTGGCCCATCACGCCCGAGGCGGTCACGCCGTGACCGACCACGTCCCCGACGATCAGCGCGAGGCGGCCGTCGGGCCGCACGATCGCGTCGAACCAGTCGCCGCCGGCCGCCGAGTCGACGTCGGCCAGCAGGTAACTCGCGGCGATCTGGGCGCCGGGCAACACGGGAAGCCCGGCCGGGAGCAGTTCCCGCTGGAGCGCCGTGATGACCTCGCGGCTCTCCTCGTACCGGCGGCGCAGGCGCTCGGTGTCGGCGGCCACGGCCTGGCGCTGGTGCACCGCCTCGGTGACGTCGGTGCCGATGCCGATCACCCCGCGCCGCTCGCCGTCCACGGTCCACGGCGTGATCGTGAAGTCGGCGAACATCTCATGGACCGATCCGTCCGGCATGTCCAGATGGACCCGCCACTCCCGGCCGTCGAAGGGTTGGCCGGTCCGGTGGACCTCGTAGTACGCGTCGACGATCTGCTGGCCGACCAGGTCGCTGATCACCTCGCGGATCGGACGGCCGTGGTAGTCGCGGCCGGGCAGGACGGCGCGTGTGGCCCCGCTCAACAGGAGCACCCGCAGATCGGGGCCTTCGCACACGACCAGGATGAACGGCACCTGGTCGACCGCGGTGAGGATGAGCTCGGGGTCGTCCGCCATCCCCTCATGGTGCCGGATGACCCCGGGCATCGGTTACTCGGCCAGGGGTAGTTCGATCGTGTGAGCCGTGTGCGACGCCTTGGTCGCCAGGTATCGCACGTTGGTCGGGGACATGTGGACCCCGGTCGGGATCCGTTGAGTCACGTCGATCCCGTTTTTCTCGAGTTGTACGGCTTTATCGGGATTGTTGCTCAGCAGGCGGATCCGGTCGGCGCCGAGCGCCAGCAGCATCTGCGCGGCCGGCGCGTAGTCGCGCTCGTCCTCGCCGCGGCCCAGGGCGACGTTCGCCTCGTACGTGTCCAGGCCGGCGTCCTGCAGCGCGTAGGCGTCCAGTTTGGCGTACAGGCCGATGCCGCGGCCCTCCTGGCGCAGGTAGAGCAGGAGGCCACCCTGCTCGGCGATCCGCTCCACCGCCTCGCGCAGCTGCGGGCCGCAGTCGCAGCGCTGGCTGCCGAACACGTCACCGGTCAGGCACTCGCTGTGCGGCCGCACCAGCGGGGCGCGGCCGCCGGCGGCGGACTTCTTCAGAGCCCGCTGCCAGTCACCGAGGCCCAGGGCCAGGTGCTCCTTGCCGTCGACGAGGCCGTCGAAGGTCATCACCCGGGCCGGCGTCGCGTACCCGTCCCCGAACCGCAGCGGAACGGTCACCTGCTGCCGCACCGTGGCTTCTATCATCGGTCCTCCTCGTTGGTTCCCCGTTGATCGCTATACCCGCCGCCGGAGTCACCGCACCGCAACAGATTGCGAACGTGCCAGTAATCGTGTCCCGGATTATCTTGGACGCAACTGTTCGGCCAGGGTGACGGTGGTCGCTCGACGGGAGGCGTCATCGGTGGTTGAGCGTCCTTACACGTTGCTGAGCTGCGGCATGTCCATCGACGGGTACCTCGATGACGCGGCGCAGGAGCGGCTTCTGCTGTCCAACGAGGCCGATTTCGACCGTGTCGATGAGGTTCGTGCCGGTTGCGACGCGATTCTCGTCGGCGCGGCGACGATCCGGCAGGACGATCCGCGGCTGCTGGTCCGCTCGGCCGAGCGGCGGGCGGCCCGGGTCGCCCGGGGCGAGGCGGCCAACCCGGTCAAGGTCACCGTGACCAGCAGCTGCGCGATCGACCCCGGCGCCCAGTTCTTCACCGCGGGCGACGTGGACAAAATCGTCTACTGTGCTACGCCCTCGGTCGAATCGGCCCGGGCCAAGCTCGGCGACGTCGCCACCGTCGTCGACGGCGGCGAGCCGGTCGACCTGCGCCTGGTCGCGGCCGACCTGACCGCCCGCGGCGTGCGCCGGTTGATGGTCGAGGGCGGCGGGCGGATGCACACCCAGTTCCTCACGGCGGGCCTGGCCGACGAGTTGCAGCTCGTGGTCGCCCCGTTCTTCGTGGGTGACTCGCGGGCGCCGCGCTTCGTCACCGACGGCGACTTCCCCTGGGGACCGGGGCGTCGTGCCACGCTGGCGGAGGTCCGCCAGATCGGTGACGTAGTGCTGCTGCGCTACGCCCTGTCCGACCGCTTCCAGCCAGCCTGACCAGCTCCCCGGGTAGGGCAGCGGCGGATCGGCCCGCTCCGAGGCCCTGAGCCGGTGCGCCGCGTACGGCTGTGCGGCGGCTGGGGTTGCGTGCTGCTGTGTGGGGGCTGGGGTTGCGTGCTGCTGTGTGGGGGCTGGGGTTGCGTGCGGCTGTGCGGCGGCTGGGGTTGCGTTCGGCCCGCGGCCCGGGCGGGGCCACGGGCCGCGGCGTAAGGGCCAGGCCAAGGAGGGCCGCCTCTCAGGCGCCGGTGCGGGCCAGATCGCGGCCGAGCAGCATCTCCGGCGCGATCGGGGCCGCGAAGCGGGCGACGGAGACCGGCACGGTCGCGGACGCGGGCACCAGCACGGGCAGTGGCGCCGACACCGGCGTGCTGAGAACGGGCGCGGGTGAGACGGGCACCGGCAGGGCGGGCGTGGGGGAGACCGGGATGGCGCGGCGTGCGGCGAGGGTCGTGCGCAACCCGGCGGTGGCCCGGATGAGGAGGACCGCCGCGCCGGGCAGGGCGGCCACGAAGGCGAAGACGCCGTAGACGACGGCCGCGGTCAGGCCCTGGGTGGCGCTGAGGCCGGCGGCGCCGAAGGCCCAGGCACTCACGGCCTCGCGGGGGCCCCAGCCGCCGACGTTCAGGGGCAGGGCCATGGCCAGCAGGGCCAGCAGCATCAGGGGCGCCAGGCGCAGCAGGGAGGCGGTCGAACCGGCGGCCCGGGCCGCCACCACGAAGGTCGCCAGGTGGCCGACCAGCACCACCGTCGAGGCCAGCGTGATGCCGGGCCAGTTGCGGCGGGCCAGCAGGCCGGTGCGGATCTCGGCGGCGCCGGTACGGACCGCGGCGGCGACCCGTGAGCCGCCCTGGCGCAGCTTGCGGACGGCGAGCAGCAGGATCACGCCGACGGAGACCAGGGCGGTGGCCGCGACCGCCACCGTGGCGCCGTGGCGCGAGAGGACCGTCAGCACGGGAGAGGGCACCGTGAGCAGCACCGTCACGCTGACGGCGATCACCACGATCTGGCCGGCCGTGCGTTCCAGGACCACGGCCCGCACGCTCTTGGCCACGTCGCCCTCATCGCGGCCGTGGGTGACCGCCCGGTCGACGTCGCCGAGCACGCCGCCGGGCAGGGCGGCGTTCAGGAACAGGGCCTTGTAGTAGTCGGCGATCGCGCCGCGCAGCGAGAGCCGCAGGCCCAGGCCGCGGGCCACCAGGCACCAGCGCCAGGCGCTGAAGACCGTCGTCACCACGCCGATGCCGAACGCCAGGGCGAGCAAGGGGCCGTCGATCACCCGCAGGCCGTCGAGGAAGGCGCCGGTGCCCAGCCGCCACAGGAGGAAGCCGAGGATTCCGGCTCCTCCCAGGATCCGCAGCCACACCCAGATCGATCGCGTCACTTCGCCGTCCCCTTCGATAGCCCGTCTTTCCCCTAGTACGCCGGGGCGGGCACAAAGGGTTCAGCCGAAGATCGCTAAAAGATCGACATGTCCGACCGACACGCTCGGCAAGTCACCCAGACGGGCGGCCTGATAGTCGTCCAGGACGAGGCTCGGCTCCTGTTCGCGGGCGGCGGCGACCCATCCGCGCAGCCATTCCGCGGTCAGCTCCGGGTGTTCCGGTCCGAGCCGCCACGGGCTCGGCCTGGTCACCACGGTCGCGCCCGCCTTCTCGAAAGCCTTCGCGGCGTACGCCGGCGCGTCCGGCCCGAGCAGGGCGCGGCCACCCTCGACCCGGCGCTGGTGGGCGTTGAACGCGGCCACGACCTGCTGGTCCTCCGGCCGCGCGGGCTCGAACGTGACCTCGCCGGCCACCGACAGCGTGAACAGCGCGGCCGTTCCGGCTGCGGCGCACGCGGCGACCAGTGAGTCGATCTCGTCCTCGGTGAGCAGGTCGAGCAGCGCCGAGCAGGTCACCAGATCGGTGCCGTCCAGGTCCTGCGCCGTGAGCGCCGTCACATCGCCGAGGGCGCCCTCCACGGTGACGCCGGGCAGCCGCAGGTGCGAGGTCGCGTAGTGCAGCAGCTTGGGGTCGCGGTCGGCCAGGATCCAGTGCTGCGGGGTGGGCAGCCGCGGGGCGAGCCAGCGGCCCAGCGAGCCGGTGCCGCAGCCGAGGTCACGGATCACATGGATCGGCTCGGGAAGCCGTTCGACCAGGTCGGCCGCGCGGGCGACGGCGTCGGCCGGCTCACGCAGGCCCAGCCACGACTCGCTGAACTCACCGGTCATGCGGACTCTCCTTCGATCGACGAGGCCGGCGCCCGGGTGGCGGGCGGGGCCGGGGTGGTGCGCGACGGCGACGCTGGTGGCATGCCGTCGAGGATGTCGGTGACGCGCTCGGCCGTGGCGGTCCAGGTGGGCAGGGTCTCCCGGCGCTGGAGGGCGGCCGCGCGCAGGGAGGCGCGCAGGGCCGGGTCGGTGAGCCAGGCGCGCAGGGCGGCGGCCAGGGCGGGACGGTCCTCGGGGGGCACGAGCATGCCGGGCAGGCCCAGCGGGGTGGTGCCCAGGGCCTCGGGGACGCCGCCGACGGAGGTGGCCAGCACCGGGATGCCGCGGGCCAGGGCTTCGGTGACCACCATGCCGTACGTCTCGTTGCGCGACGGCAGGACGAAGAGGTCGGTGTCGGCGTACGCGGCGTCGAGGTCCGCGCCGGCCAGGGGGCCGACGAATTGGATGCGGCCGCTCAGGTACGGGACCGGGTTGACCAGGGCACCGGCGAAGGTGCACTTCCAGCGCAGGCCGGGCAGGTCGTTCTCGAGGGCGCCGACCAGCAGGTCCTGGCCCTTGCGGGGGGAGACCGAGGCGACGCAGAGCAGGCGGTGGCCGTCGGGGTGCGGCTCCGCGGGCGGGAACTGGCCGACCCCGGGCGCGGCGACCTCCACGTGCGGCAGGTCGT
The DNA here is from genome assembly GCF_043197815.1 of Actinoplanes sp. NPDC048988. NCBI lineage: Bacteria > Bacillati > Actinomycetota > Actinomycetes > Micromonosporales > Micromonosporaceae > Actinoplanes > Actinoplanes sp. NPDC048988. Next base: position 219,064 of record NZ_JBICTW010000007.1, read on the forward strand.
GCATGGCCGTGATGTGGGCGGCGGCGGCCTCGCTGGTGGCGATCACCGTGGTGGCCAGGTGCAGGGCGGCGCGTTCCTTGGCGCGCAGGTCCGCCGCCTGCTCGGGCGCGAGACCGGTCTCGTCACTCAGGGGCAGGTGCACGAGGACGGCCAGGCGCAGGCGCCGGGCGTGCGGCGCCAGCAGTTCCGGCACGCCGCAGCCGACCAGGCCGTCGACGAGCACCAGGGAGCCGTCGGGGATGTCGGCCAGCGCCCACTGCAGGGCGCGCCGGGAGGCGGGGCTCGGCGACGGCCACGTGCCGCCGATCGCGAGCTCGTGGACGTCCCGGTGCAGGCGGCAGAGGACCTGCCGGTCGTAGCGGTTGCCGCCGCTCGGTGCCGCCGGGTCGTCGATCCCGCCCGGCAGCACCGCCCAGAGTGGTGATGAGCTCACAGATCGCGCTCGTACGAGGCCCATGCGATGTGCGACTCGTGCAGGGTGACCGAGATGCCGGTCAGCCCGGCCGCGCCGGGACCCAGGTCGCCGGCGGCGGCCTTGTCGGCCAGGCGGTCGGCGATCACCTTGGCCAGGAACTCGGTCGACGTGTTGACGCCCTTGAAGGCCGGGTCGTCGTCGAGGTTCTGGTAGCTGAGGCCGCCGCAGATCGCGTGCAGTTCCTCGCTCGCCCGGCCGATGTCGACGACGATGTTGTCGTCGTCCAGCTCGGGCCGGCGGAACGTGGCGTCCACCACGAAGGTCGCGCCGTGCAGCTTCTGAGCCGGTCCGAAGACCTCACCCGAGAAGCTGTGGGCGATCATGATGTGGTCGCGGACGGTGACGCTGAACAAGATCAGCTCCTCCTCAGTTGTAGTCGATCACGTGGCAGAGTGCCGGAAGGCTACCGTCGGCCAGCCGCGGCATGATCTCGGGCAGGTCCCCGAACGGGGACCGGCCGCTGATCAGCGCCTCGAACCGGTCATCGCGCAGCAGATCGAGCGAGAGGGCCAGCCGGTCGGCGTACGAGCGGCGGTGATCCGGCCGGATGCCGCCCACCTGGCTGCCGCGTACGGTCAGGCGCTTCGAGTGGAAGAACTCGCCCAGGGGCACGTCGACCTGCTTGTCGCCGTACCAGCTCAGCTCGACGACGGTGCCCTCGTAGGCCAGCAGCTCCAGAGAACGTTTCAAGCCGGCCGGCGTGGCACTCGCGTGGATCACCAGGTCGCAGTCGCCCAGGGCCTCGTCCGGACGCGCGAAGGGCACGCCCAGCCGCGCGGCGAGGCCGGCACGGGCCGGATCGATGTCCACGAGCTGGATCCGTACCCCGGGAAAGCGCGCGAGAATCGCCGCCGCCGAACCACCGACCATGCCGGCGCCGACCACGGCCACCCGATCGCCGATCAGCGGGGCCGCATCCCACAGGGCGTTGACGGCCGTCTCGACGGTGCCGGCCAGCACGGCGCGGTGCGCCGGAACCTCGGCCGGGACCACGGTGACCGACGACACGGGCACCACGAAGCGGGTCTGATGCGGGAAGAGGCTGAAGACCGTACGGCCGAGAAGATCTTCCGGGCCCTTCTCGACGACGCCGACGTTGAGGTAGCCGTACTTCACGGGGGCCGGGAACTCGCCCTCCTGGAACGGCGCGCGCATCGCCGGCCACTGGCTCTCGGGCACCCGGCCGGTGAACACCAGCGTCTCGGTTCCCCTGCTCACGCCGCTGTGGAGGGTGCGCACCAGAACCTCGTCCGGACCCGGCTCGCGGACCCTCTCCGGGCGGATTTCACCCCGGCCGGCCTCGGCGAGCCAGAACGCCTCGGCGTCACCCGACATGGGAGGTTCCCTTCAGCAGGCTGAACCGTTCGCCGGTTCCGCTCGTGTAAAGCGCTGACGACGGCAACCATACGCGGCGGCCGATCTTGTGAACCGGAGGAGCCACGGTGACCCTCAGTACCGCCGAAGCAGTGACCGGCCCCTCGCGCGGGCCGGTGCTCGGTCTCGCCGCCCAGCTTTCCCTGCTGGCTCTGCTGGGCAGCACCCTCAGCCTCACCGCGGGCGGGCTGGTCGCCGGGGCGGCGTACGGCCTGGTGCTCTGCGGTCTGCTCGGCGCCGGGCTCGGCCGGGCCGGAATGACGCGGCTCGGCGCGGCGAACGCGGTCACGCTCAGTCGCGCCATCCTGGCCGGCGGCGTGACCGCGATGGTGGTGACCTCGTTCACCGATCCGGTCAACACGGCGGTGCTGGTCACCATCGCGGCGGTGGCGCTGGCCCTGGACGGCGTGGACGGGCAGGTGGCCCGCCGCACCAACACGGCGACGGCGCTCGGGGCGCGGTTCGACATGGAGGTCGACTCGTTCCTGGTCCTGGTGCTCAGCGTCTACGCCGGCGACCACTACGGCTGGTGGTGGGTGGCGATCGGCGCCTTCCGCTACGTGTTCGTCGCGGCGTCCTGGGCGTGGCCGTGGCTCAACGCCCCGCTGCCGCCGCGGTTCTCCCGCAAGATCCCCGCGGTCGTCCAGGGCGTCGGCCTCGTCGTGGCGATGGCCGGGTTCCTCCCGGTGCCGGTGACGGTGGCCGGGCTCGCCCTCGCGGTCGCCACCCCGGCCTGGTCGTTCGGCCTGGACATCCGCTGGCTCTACCGCGCCATGCGGGTCCGCGAGGCCGCCCGCTCCCGCTGGGCGACTGACCCCGCACCGGCCCGCCACCCCGCCTTGGCCCACTGACCGCCGGTTTTCCCCGGTTAGGCGGTGGCGGGGGCGGGTCAGCTGAGAGGCTGGGGGCATGTCGAATGTCGCCGACAAGTCGGTTCACGAGCGGTGGGTGGAAGCGCTGACCCGGGCCGGGGTGCCGCTCGACAAGATCGCCGAGGCCCTGAAGGACGTCACCGAGCAGGAGGCCGAGGCCCTCAAGAAAGACGTCGAGCGGATCTCGGGCTAGGCCCCTGGGGGAACGCGGCCGGGTGCAGGATGGCCGCGATCGTCTCGACGCCGTCGATCAGGCGCGGGCCGGGCCGGACGATCAGGCTGTCGCCGTCGAGGGCCCAGACCTGGGCGCCCGGGAAGTGGGGGACCACCGCGGCGGCCTGGGCGGCGGCGCCGTCCAGGTGGAAGCCGCACGGGGTCACCAGGACTATCCGCGGGTCGGGGGCGGCCAGGTCGGCGTACGTCGTCTCGATGGAGCGCTGCCCACCGCGCGCCGCGACCGGGACGCCGCCAGCCGCGCTGACCAGGTCGGGCACCCAGTGGCCGGCGGTGAACGGCGGGTCGACCCACTCGACCACGGCCACCCTCGGGCGGGTACGGCCCGCGACCGCCCCGGCGACGGCGGCCAGGCGGTGGCGAAGGCCCGCGACCAGCGCCTCGGCCCGCTCGGGCACCCCCGCGGCCATCCCCACCTCGAGGAACGTCTCCAGGACCTGGTTCAAGGTGTACGGGTCGAGCGACAGCACCTCGGCGCGGCAGCCCAGATGGTCGAGCGCGTCGTTGACGTGCCCGGACGGGAGCGCGCAGACCCGGCAGAGGTCCTGGGTCAGGATCAGCTCGGGGTCGAGGGCGGCCAGCGCGCCCGCGTGCAGCGTGTACAGGTCCTCGCCGTTCGCCATGCGGGTCCGTACGTATTCGTCGATCTCGGCCGGCGTCAGGCCGCGCGTGTCGCGGCCGCCGACCACCACCGTCTTCTCGGTACGGGCCGACGCCGGTTCGTCGCATTCGAAGGTCACCCCGACCAGGTCGTCGCCCAGGCCCAGGGCGTAGACGATCTCGGTGGCCGACGGGAGCAGGGAGACCAGGCGCATCGCTCCATCATGACGGGCGCGCGCCCCCGGCCTGACGGAGGCCGGGGGCGCGCGGGGAGCGGTGCGGTCAGGAGCGGACGAAGACCGGCATCGTGGCCAGGGTCGACGTCACCTGAGCGGTGGTGCCGCCCTGGTAGACCTTGCCGGTGAAGTAGTCCTTCCAGTTGTGGCCCGGCGGGAACCAGACCGTGGTGGTCGCGGTGTCGCCGGGGGTGGTGACCGGGGCGACCAGGAAGTCGTCGCCGTAGAGGTACTGCGAGCCGGCCGTCGCGTACGCCTCCTGCTGACCCGGGTAGGCCAGGTACATCGGGCGGACGATCGGGGTGCCCGTACGGGTGGCCTCCTTGGCCGCCGCGTACGTGTAAGGCAGCAGTTTCTCCCGCAGCTGGAGGAACTTCTTGGCCGAGGCGCTGGCGGCCGGGCCGTACTGCCAGGGCAGGCGGTCGCTGTGGTTGGAGTGCAGGCGGTCGATCGGCTGGAACGTGCCGAGCTGCACCCAGCGGGCGTAGAGGTCGTCCGGGAGCTTCGTGCTGTCCGGCTCGGCGCCCTTCTCGGTCGACAGGCCGCCGGTGTGGCCGCCGATGTCGTGGCTGACCGCGGCCAGGCCGGTCGCGGCCGACTCGCCCGGCGTGTAGCCGACCTGCGCCTGCAACGTCTCCCAGGTGGAGACCGTGTCACCGGTGAAGTGCAGGGTGGTGCGCTTGTCGGCCCACGGGCCGGTCGGCACCGCCGTCGGGTTGCCGTAGCCGCCGGCCTGCAGCGACCCGTACGCCCGGGAGAACGCGAAGCCGTCGCGGGCCGCGTACTGCTGGTTGATCCAGGCGTCGCCGGTCACGCCGGCCTGCGTGGACGTCGAGGCGTCACAGCACCAGTCCAGCCACCAGAAGTCCGGGTCGGCCAGCGACGAGTGCAGGTCGAAGTACGCCTTGAGCTGGTCGGGATCGCCGAAGTCGAACGTGTAGCAGTCGGCGCCGCCGTTGCAGCCGGTCTTCTTCAGCTTGCCCTTGGCGGTGGCCTGGGCCTGGGCGAACTTCGGGTCCGAGCCGAGGATGCTCGGGTGGATGTTCAGGCTGGTCCGGATGCCCCGCTTCGTCAGCCAGGACTGGAACGCCTTGTAGTCGGGGAAGCGGGAGGTGTCGAAGTTCCAGCCGTTCCACCGGTCCGGCGCCTTGAAGTCGGTGTCGACGATCAGGACGTCCAGCGGCACGTTCTCCGACTCGAACCGCTTGACGATGTCCTGGAACTCGGACGCCGTACGGTCGTAGTACTCGGAGTACCAGACGCCGTACGCCCACTTCGGCAGCAGCTTCGTGGGGCCGGTCAGCTTCGACAGCTCGTTCAGGCCGCGGGTGTAGTCCTGGCCGTACGCGAAGACGTACCCGTCCTGCGCCTGTCCCGAACGCGGCGTGACCTTGCCGGTCCGGGTGTTGTACAGCGCCGACGCGGAGTCGTCGAGCAGCGACCAGCCGTCCTGGTAGAGCAGGCCGGGCTCGGTCAGCGCGGCGCCGTTGACGCCGTCGAGACCGCGGCGGTAACCGCCGAGCGCGGCGTGCGGGGCGAGCAGCGGGGTGCCGGCCCGGACCAGGGCGACCGTGTCCACGTTGACGTTGCAGCTGGCGGCGGTGGGGCAGGCCAGCGTCACCGTGTTGGTGCCCTTGTCCAAGGTCACGGGCGCTTCGACCGTACGCCAGTAGTCCCAGCTCGACGTGGCCGGCAGCGTCACCGTGGTGCCGTTGACGGTCATCGTGCGGGTCTGGATCGGCTGGGCGCCGGCCTTGCCGTTGGCGTAGCGGACCTGCACCCGGTAGGTGCCCTTGGCCGGCACGCCGGTCACGGTCAGCGCGGCCGAGGAGCTGGTGTTCTCGAGACCGGCCAGGAAGCCCTCACCGGCGTATCCGTTGTGGTCGGAGGCGGTGCGGGCGCCGCCGGAAAGAGTGCCCTGATCGGCCTCGCACACCGTGCCGAACGGGCACGGCTGCGGCGCGGCCGGCGCCGGCGCCGGGTAGGCGTCACCGGGGCGGATCAGCGCCAGGCTGTCGATGTTGACGTTGCCGGTGTCGTTGGCGCCCTTGACGACGCTGATCTGGTGGGTGCCGGAGGCGAGGTCGAGCGGTACGGTCGCCACGCCCCAGGTGTCCCAGTTGGCGGTCGGCGGCAGGCTGAGCGCCCGGTTCGTCCCGTCGACCGCGACGGTCAGCGTACGGGTGACGTTCTGGCCGTCGCCGCCGGTGCTGTTCGCGTAGCGCACGGCCAGCTGCAGGCTGCCGGTGGCGGCGGTGGTGAAGACGATGGCGTCGCCGGTGCCGGTGTAACCGGCCGTGAAGCCCTTGCCGGTGTAGTCACGGTGGTCGGTGGCCACGCCCGGCCCGCGCACGTCAAGCGCCTCGGCCTCGCAGAGGACGCCGGCCTCGCAGCTGGGCGGGTAGTGGCCGGCCCACGGCGCGGCCTGCACGGTCTGCCGGCCGGCGCGCAGCTTGATGTCCAGGTTATCGGCGGTGAAGGAGCCGGACCCGACCTTGTACCGCAGCGTCAGGGCGCCGGTGTCGATGGTCAGCCAGCCCTTTTCCGTACGTTTGGTGAAGCGCACCGGGCGGAACGAGTCCCGCCCGATCACGTTGAACGTGGACGCGTCGGTGAACGTCCCGTACTCGGTGCGGATCAGGGTCGGGGAGAGCACTTCGAAGCGCGCCTTCCCGGAGACCACGGTGGAATCGTGGGCGCCGTGCCCGTGGGCATCGGCCGGGGACGAGGCGGCCAGCGCGAGGCCGGCCGCGAGGATGGCGACGGTCGCGGCCGCCCGGCCGCGTCGCGGGGTGGATCGATGGAACACGCGCACTCCTAGCCGCGGTTTACAACGATGGAACGAGCGATGACAACGCTGTCATCGGCACGAAACAAAGTCAACCGCCGGTTTCGCGTCCCGTCCGGAAACCTCGGCCATCGCCGGCACCTGGGCCTCGATCTCGCGGACCCGGTCCATGCGGGTGGCCGGCCCGGGCAAGGGGAAGGCGCGGGCCTGGTCGGCGATCGCGCGGATCAGGCCCAGGGTGCCCTTCTGGATGAGGTCGGGGAAGGCCAGGCCGCGGCCGGTGTGGCGTCCGGCCACGATGACCACCAGGCGAAGGTTGGCCTCGAGCACTCGTTCGGCAGGCCGGCTTCGACCTTGGGCCGCGGCTGTTCCACCGGTTCTCGCCGTTCGGCCGCTTTCAATGCCCGCAGCAGCCGCGGGGAGGCGCCCTGCCTAGCCGAACGTCAGGCTCTCGAGCATTCCCGGCTGGTCGCCGACCTGCGTAGTTTCTTCCACGTCAGGCCGTATCGCAGATCAGCGTCCCTCGTCGGTCGCCGTCCGCACGAACTCGGCCCGGTCCTCGGCCAGGATCATCCGCCGGGCGAAGGTCGCGGCGACCACGGCCGTGGCAACGGCGCGCTGCAGAAGAACCACACGCCGATTTTCCGTCATCGATGCCGACGGCGGCAGGTCAGTGCGCCAATTGACGCCGTACGCCGTCGGTGTCTATCAAGGACCACACCTCGGCGATGCGGTCGTCGTGAAAGCGGTAGAACACGTGCTCGGCGAACGAGACCCGGCGGCCGTCCACGTCGATGCCGAGAAGAGATTGCTGCGGTGTGCAGTCGAACCAGAGATAGGTCTCCTCGAGCCGTTCGCTCATCGGGTCTCCTTCGCTTGCCGCAGCAGTGCTTCGGCCACCGCTTCGGGCGCTCGGAGCGGCAGGAAGTGGTCGGCGCCGGGCACACGTACGAGGCGGCAGCCGGGAATGCGCCGCGCCGCCTCGACGCAGGCCGGGACGAACGACGGGCGTTCGAGCTCACCGAGCAGCAGCACGCTGGGCGTGGCCACCTCCTCGAGCCGGGACCACGCGTCGCCGTCGTCGGCGAGGTAGGCCTCGCCCCAGTTGAGCCAGAACCGGACCGCCGACCGCAGCAGATCGACGACCAGCGGGTCGCGACCGGATCTCGCCCACCGGGCGACGCCCTGTTCGACGAAGACGTCCGGGTCGGGGCTGTCCGGCTCGGCGCCCGGTTCGTGAGCGGGCGGGGCGCCGGAAATGCCGGGACAGGCCAGCACCAGCCCGCGAACCCGGCCGGGCTCGGCGAGGGCGAGGTCGAGCGCGGTCCCGCCGCCCATGCTGCAGCCGGCGAAGAGCGCCGGCCCGACGTCGAGCCGGTCGAGCAGCCGGCGCAGGTCGTCCAGCCGCGAGAACCGCCCGGCGGGCGGCGCCGAGCGGCCGAAACCCCTGACATCGTAACGGATCAGCCGGTGCCGGCCGCCGAGCCGCTCCCAGACGGGATCCCAGATCCGCGCGTCACCGACCCCGGGATGCAGGAACACCACCGGCGGCAGATCACCCCCGGTGTCCTCGGTCCACAGTGATCCGTCACCTACGTCGACCAGTCGTTCCACCGCGACGACCTTGCCACATCGGGACTACCGACCGGTAACGCGTCACCGGCGATAGCCGCCGATCACCCGGAGGAGCCGCCGCCGGCTGCGCCTGCCCGCCGTGCGAGGAAGCCGGATGAGGCTGAGGCGGTACTGCGTCGGGACCCGATGGTCGCGGCTGAGCCACGGTGCGGTCCGAGCAGGCCGCTTGGAGCCGAGGTGGCAGCGCGGCCCGAAGGGTTCTAGTCGGGGTCCTCTTTGACTCGGGCTACCAGTTGGGTGGGGTTGACGAAGCGCAGGGCGACGACCAGCAGGACCAGCATGGAGGCGGTGTAGATGACTGCCATGGCGTCAACGGACTGTTGGGCTCGGATGCCGGCGGCTGACATCGAGTAGTAGAGGGCTACCACCAAGGTCTGTGAGTCGGGGCCGGCGGTCAGGAAGGTCAGCTCGAACATGCCCACCGTGCGGACCAGGACCAGGATCGAGGCGGCCAGGATGCCGGGCACCAGTAACGGGGCCAGGACGCGCAGGAACACCTGGCCGGTTCGGGCGCCGCACATGCGGGCGGCTCGTTCGATCGAGGGGTCTATCTGTTCGATGAACGGGGTCATCGTGAGGATGACGAACGGGATCGACGGGACCAGATTGGCCAGGACCACGCCCGCCAGGTGGCCGGCCAGGCCGTACTTGTAGAGGACCGTGGCCAGGGGAATTCCGTATGTGATGGGGGGCATCAGGATCGGCAGCAGGAACAGCAGGTAGACGAGGCGGCGGCCGGGGAACGAGCGGCGGGCCAGGACGTACGAGGCGGGTACGCCCACCAGCAGCGAGATCGCCACCACCAGGAGTGCCACCTCGAGGGTCACGATCAGGATCTGGAAGAGGCCGAACTCGTTCCAGGCCGAGGCGTACCACTGCGTTGTCCAGCCCTGCGGCAGCCAGGTGTCGAACCAGCGTTCGCCGAACGAGTTGACGACCACCGAGAAGATGACGCCGGCCAGGTTGACGAAGAAGAAGATGACCGCGCCCCACACGAGCCAGGCGCCGACGGTGAATCGAAGCCTCATCCTTTGCCTCCCGTCGAACCGGTGTAGAGCAGGGAACGCAGGCCGAGCACGACGGCGACCACCGCCAGCTCGACCAGGCCCATGATCACGGCGATGGCGCTGCCGAGCGGATAGTCGTACACCTCGTACGCGGCGTGGTAGGCGGCGATCGAGATGACCCGCGTCGTGCCGGCCGGATCACCCACGAGCACGGCCGACGGGAAGACGCTGAACGCCAGCACGAACGTCAGGCAGAACGTCGTGGCCAGGCCGGGCGCCAGCAGCGGCAGGGTGATCCGGCGGAAGCGCTGCCACCACCCCGCGCCCAGGGTCGCCGCCGCGCGGTCCAGCGTCGGGTCGATGCCGGACAGGTACGACAGGATCAGCAGGAACGCGAACGGGAACCCGGTGATGACCAGCGAGAAGAAGACGCCCCAGTAGTTGTTCGTCAGGCGCACCGGCGCGTCGGTCAGGCCGATCGTCATCAGCGTGCGGTTGAACCAGCCGGCCGGGCCCAGATAGTTGAGCAGGCCCTCGGCCGTCAGCACCGTGCCCAGGGTGATCGGCACCACCAGAACCGTTGTCAGCAGACGCTTTCCGCGGAAACGGCCTCTCATCCGGTACGCGATGGGCACCGAGGCCGCCACGTTCAGGATCGCCGCCGGAAGCGCGAGCCCGAGCGTCGTGGCGATGGTGGCACGCTGGTAGGCGTCGGTGAAGAAGGTCCGGTACGCGCCGAACACGCCGCCTTCGGCCGGCTGAAACGACAGGCCGATGCCGTACGCGAACGGGTAGACGAACAGCGCGAGGACGCCGATCAGCGCCGGCGCGAGCAACAGCAGCTGCCGGTCGATGCCCCGCTCGGCCAGCCGGTGCCGCAGCGCCACCCGCGGGGACCTACCGGCGCCGGGACGGGCGGGGCCCGCGCTGGGCGGAGTGGGTCCCGCGCCGGGCAGGGTCGCCGTCATCGGGCGCCCGCCGGGAACACGAGCACGCGGGACGGGGCGGCGGTGACTGTGATCCGGTCGCCGGGGGTGGGCCGCTCGGTGGCCCGCAGGAAGAGCGCGACCCCTTCCTCCGTACGGGCTTCGACCGCCAGCTCGCGGCCCTGGTATTCGACCACCTCCACGGTCACCGGCACCCCGTGCGGGCCGGCGCGCAGGTCCTCGGGGCGGATCCCGGCCACCACCTCGTCACCCGCGGCGACCGGGCCCACCGCCGTACCCTCCAAGGTCAGGCCCGAGCCGTCGAGGGCCACCGTGTCGCCGTGTACCGCCTTCACCTTCATCGGCAGCAGGTTGCGGTATCCCATGAAGTCGGCGACGTGCGCGTTGGCCGGGCGGTTGTGCAGCTGCTCGGGCGTGCCGATCTGCTCCACCCGGCCGTCGCGCAGCACGACCAGGCGGTCGGCCAGCGACAGCGCCTCCTCCTGGTCGTGGGTCACGTACACCGTGGTCAGCCCGAGCGACTGATGGAGCCGCCGGATCTCCGTCCGCATCTCCAGGCGGAGTTTGGCGTCGAGGTTGGACAGTGGCTCGTCCATGAGCACGAGCGACGGCTCCAGCACCACCGCGCGGGCGATCGCCACCCGCTGCTGCTGGCCGCCGGAGAGCTGGCCCGGCAGCTTGCGGGCGTGCTCCTCGAGCCGGACGAGCCGGATCGCCTCGTCGGTGCGGCGGCGGACCTCGTCCCGCGGCAGGTGGCGCATCTGCAGGCCGAAGGAGATGTTCCGGCGTACGGAAAGATGGGGGAAGAGCGCGTAGCTCTGAAAGACCATGCCGAAGCCGCGCCGCTCCGGGGGCAGGGTGTCGAGCCGGGCGCCGTCCTGCCAGATGCTGCCCTCGGTCAGCGGCAGCAGACCGGCCAGGCAGTTCAGCGCCGTCGACTTGCCGCAGCCGGACGGGCCCAGCAGGGCGATGAACTCGCCCCGCCGGATCGTCAGGCTCAGCCCCGCCAGGGCGTCCTTGCCGCCGAAGCGCCGGCGCACCCCGTCCAGGCGCAGCTCCTGGAACGCCGTCACTTCTTCACCTTCGCGCCGCCGACCTCGCGATCCCATTTGTCGAACGCCGCCACCAGTGCCTTCGCGTCCAGCGGCACCTCGAGCGGGTGGTCGGCGATGAGCTTGTCGTACTCGGGACGCCCGTACTCCTCAATCGCCTGTTTGCTCTCGGCCGGCGCCATGTCGAGGGTCACGTCCTTCACCGCCGGGCCGGGATAGAAATAGCCCTTGTCGTACGCCTTGGCCTGCTGACGCGGGGTCAGCATGTCCTGCAGCAGGTCGACGATGGCGGTCTGCTTGCCGGCCGGGACACCCTTGGGGATCACCGCGTAGTGCGCGTCGGTGACCCAGTGGAAGCCCTCCAGGGCCTGGACTTTCGCTTCTTTCGGTACGGTGCCGAGCACCCGCGGATTGATGTCCCAGCCGGTGGTGGTCGCGATGATCTTCGCCGAGCCGTTGGCCAGGTTCTTCATGGTCTCGGACGTGCTCGACGGGTAGAGCGTGACGTACTTGTCGAGCTCGGTCAGGTACTGCCAGGTCTTGGCCCAGCCGTTCCCCGGGTCCTTGGGGTCGCTGTCGCCCAGCAGGTACGGAAGGCCCATGAGCAGGGTGCGGCCCGGCCCGGAGTTGGACGGGCGGGCGTATTGGACGGCGCCGGGGTTCGCTTTGGCGTACGCGAGAAGGTCCGCGGCGGTTTTCGGCGGATCCGGAACCTTGGCCGGCAGGTATTCGATCAGCGGGCCGGACGGGTAGTAGGTGACGGTGACGCCGTAGTCGCCGGCCAGCTTCTGCATCGCGGCGGCGCCCTCGGAGTAGTTGGCCATGCCGGTCAGCTTCGGCTTGGCGTCGGCCAGCGGTGTCCACAGGCCCTGCTCGATGCCGGCGGCCAGGCCGTCGACGCCGGTCAGCACGAGGTCGATGTCGACCCGGTTCGCGTTCTGCTGCGCCTTGATCTTGCCGACCAGCTCAGGAGCGGTCGCCTTGGAGTAGGTGACCTTGCCGATCTGGTCCTTGTGCCCGGCGGCGAACTCGTCGATCATCCCCTGGGTCAGCTGGAGGTTGCCGGCCACGTCGAGGATGTTGAGGGTGACGGGCCCGCCGCCGTTGCCGTTTCCGTCCGGACTGTCGGGGGCGCCGCAGGCGGCGGCCAGCAGGACGGTGGCCACGGCGGCGGTGATCATCTTTCGGGACATGGTGTCTCCTCAGGCGGGGCCGGTGGAGCCTCGTACCATCAATTGGGTGGGAAGTTCGCGACGTTCCCGGTCGTGTCGTCTCAGGAGCAGGTCGACGCCGGCCTGACCGGCCAGTTCCTTGGGCAGCGCGACAGTCGTGAGCGCGGGATGGACCATCGCCGAGAGCGGGATGTCGTCGAAGCCGAGCACGCTGATGTCGCCCGGCACGCCGACGCCGCGGGCGGCGAACCGGTGCAGCAGGCCGAGCGCGACCAGGTCGTTGTAGGCGATCACCGCGGTCACCCGCTCGGCCAGCACCCGGTCGGCCACCGAGACGCCGCCCTCGAACTGCGGCGCCACGTTGCCGGTCTCGACCAGCTCGACCTTCCCCTTGGCCACGGCGCGCAGCGAGCGGACGCGTTCCCGGTTGGCCCACGATGATCTGGGGCCGGCGACGTACGCGACCCGGCGGTGCCCGAGCGCGACGAGGTGGCTCACGGCCTGGCGCATCCCGTCAAGAAACTCGGCGGTCACCGACGGAACCCCCGGAATGCGCCGGTATAGCAGCACGACCGGCACTTCGGCGGCGAGCTCGCGCAGCTCGGCCTCGGCCATCCGCGGCGAGCAGAGCAGAACCCCGTCGACCTGCTTGGCCAGCTTGCGCACAAGCCCGGCCTCGGCCGCCGGATCCTCGTCGGTGTCGGCCAGGAAGACGGCGTGGTCGGCCTCGTGGGCCCGGGCCTGCACGCCCTTGACGATGCTGGGAAAGAACGGATTGCCGAGATCGGGAACGAGCAGGCCCAGATTTCCGGTACGCCCGGTGATCAGCCCCCGCGCGGCCCGATTGGGGTGGTACCCGAGACTGGCCGCGATCTCCTTGACCCGATCCCGCGTCGAGGGCCGCACCACCTCGGGATTGGACAGCGCCCGGGTGACCGTGGCGGCCGAGACCCCAGCCGCCCGAGCCACATCCTTGATGGTCACCGCCATGCGGGCCAGCCTGCAATCCGTTTCATCGGAAAGTCAATGCATCGACCATGATCTCTTTCTTAGCGCATGAAAACCTTTACAGATCATGGTCAACCGCCGGACTTGTTGAGGTTCCCGCTCGCCGGCCATAGGCTTTTCACCTCGCTACCTTCGCCGGACGCACGGAGGCAGGATGGCGCTGTGGGGAACCGTTCTGCTCGTCGTGCTCCTGCCACATCTGGCCCTGAAGTGCGTGGCGATCATCAATGCCACCCGCTGGGTCTCCCGGCGGGGTGACGACTACCGCCGGCTCTACGCCGAGAATCCACCGCACAGCGACACTGAGAAGATCGCCCTGTTGAAGGCGACCGGTGCGCGCTTCTTTCCGTTCGGGGCCAAGGAATATCGCGTTCGCGAGCGGTACATCAGTCTGATCGGCAGAACAGGGGCGGCGGCCGTACTCGGATGGGCCCTTCGCCTGTGGTCCACCTTCTACACCGCGCCCGGCGTGGTCGCCGCCGCCGTCGTCATCATCGCCGCACCCGAGCTGTTCGCCAGGCCCGGGACCGGTCCCCGTGGGCTGGCGCTGGCGTGTGCGCTGCTGGCCACGGCCGTCGCTCTGCTGGCCTACCTCGAAGCGCTGGCCTGGTATCTGACGGTCGGAAGCTATGCGCGCGTCTATCTGACGCTCGGCTTCCATCGCAGCCTGCCCGGCAGCGCCGGCGAGAACCTCGCCGAACTGCGGCTGTACATTTATCTCGCCATCGCCACGCTGGTGAGCAACTCGCTCGCCTGTCTGGTCGCCGCGGTGTCGTTCGACGCCTTCCACTACGCGGACGGCGCGCCGGTCGGACACGGCCCCGGAGCGGTCACCGGATCGCTGCTGCACACCGCGTCGAACATGTCGTTCCTCGGCGACTCCCCCTTCCAGGCGAACAACGCTCTCGGCTATCTGCTCGGCGCCATGGACGTGTCGCAGGGCGTGGTTCTTCTGTTGTTCGGCCTGGCCATGCTTCCGTCGTTCCTCGGCCGCCGGCCGCCGGCATGAGGCACCCGGATCAGTGGGCGCCGGCGCGACCGGAATCCGGGCCTTCGCCGACTCTCGCCGACGCCGACCGGACCTGAGTATCGACGGTTGGGCCGAAGGTCGTGACCAGTTCCAGAGTGTCGATCTTGACCGGCAGCGGCTCGGCGGTCAGGCCGTGCGGGGCGAACCGGAGCCCGGTCAACGTGCCCGGGCCCTGAACGATCAGAAGGCCGTGGGCGGTTGCGTGCAGCCGATGGATTCGGCCGGCGAGGTCGAAGCGGCCCCAGCGCCGCCCGTACAGGTCCCAGGCATGGATGGTGCTGCTGTCGTCGGCCGTGAAGATCACCAGCACGTCGCCGACCGCGCCGGCCGTGACCGCGGAGACCGCGTAGTCGTGCTCCAGGGTCGTCAGGCGGCCGCCGGCCATTTTCACCGTCACGATTCCCGGTCGTCTCGCTTCCGCGAGGATTCGGCCTGCTGTCCGGCCGACGGTGAAACACTCGGCGTCCATGATCAGGCCGTCGACGGTCGCCAGCCGCCGGCCCGAGTCGACGCCCCAGATGGCGGCGGCACCAGTGCCGGACACGATGACGGCGCAGTCCTCACCGAACAGGCTCGGCGATGTTCGGAGCCTCGTGGCGGCTCCGATCCACGACGTACGTGCCTCGTATTCGTGGTGGAGACGGCGGCGGCGGAACATGCCCTTGTCATCGATGCTCAGGACGCCGGGCCCGTCGTCGACCTGACCCGGCGCCACCGCGACGACCGGTCCAGCGTGCGCACCGGTCTCGCCCCAGAGCGGCGTGCCGTCGTTCGCATCGAGCACGATGATCGTCCCCTCGGCCGTGCCGAGCACGGCCCAGCGTTCGTCGGCGCCGATCGCGGTAGCTGAGCCGTCTCGCACCCACAACGGCCGCCAGCCGAGGACCCCGTCGTGCTCGGCCATGTCCGCGGTCGCTTCCGCCAGCCCGCTGGCGCCGGCGCGCACGGCGGCCAGGGCGAGGCGCTGAGTACGACCACTGCGATCGGCGCGATCGAACCCGGCGCTGACCGCCCGGCGGTACGCGGTGACCGCGGGCCCTGTGACGGCGAGACCGGCGAGCTCGGGCAGCACGACGGCGGGGTCGGCGGTGACCAGGAAATCGGCGTCGGCCAGGAGAATGGCGAGACGGCCGGCCTCGCGTGCGTGCTGGGCGATGTGCCGCTTGAGGTACGGCTCGGCG
Source organism: Actinoplanes sp. NPDC048988 (assembly GCF_043197815.1). Classification (NCBI taxonomy): domain Bacteria; kingdom Bacillati; phylum Actinomycetota; class Actinomycetes; order Micromonosporales; family Micromonosporaceae; genus Actinoplanes; species Actinoplanes sp. NPDC048988. The sequence continues at coordinate 234,675 of NZ_JBICTW010000007.1, forward strand.
AGTTCCCATCGCGGCACGGCTGGGGCCTGACGCCTGGCGGGCGCCCACGACCGGACCGAGTCGAGAAGCCCGGTCGCCACCGGCGCAACCTCGGCCGTCTGCTTGAGGTAGTCGGCCAGTCCTTGGTGGAACAGCCGGTAGACCGTGGTGCCGTCGACCTCCGCGCTCTGCCGGAGGTAGAACCGGACGGTGTCGAGGACCTCGAGGACCAGCTGTGTGTCCGGTGGAGCCTCGCGGTCCAGCGCCGCCGCGGCGTACCCGAGGAGTCGGGCGGGCATGCCGTCGCCCTTGGCGTGGGCGGCGGCGACCAGGATCGGCCGGGTCCAGACGTCGGTCGCCCGGGTCAGCAGATCGAGTTCGAGCAGATCCGGCAGCGTGCGCGGCACACTGCGACCCACGTCGATGGCCGTCGCCTGATCGCTGATCGGCTCCGCGTAGCTGTTCAGCAGGTAGCCGCTGAACAGCCCGGCGACCAGAAAAGCGCCCCACTCCCGGTTGGCCTGGTCCTGGGTCAGGGTCTCGGCGACCGCGCGGGCCAGTGTCGAGGCCGCGCCGTCGTGCTCCAGCCGATCCCATCGTGGGTCCGTCAGCAAAAGGCGCCGGACGTAGGCGCCGACGTCGCGGCTGAGCTCCCGCTCGTCGACGTCGTCGAGGTCGACGACGCGGCCCTGGCGCTCGGCCTCGGCCCGCAGCGGCTCGAACTCGGCCCAGGGCCGCATGCCGACCAGCAGGCGTACCGGATTGCCGTCGGCCCGCACCACCCGCGTGAGAGGAAGCAGGAACTCCCGCATGAGCAATTCCGCGCCGATCGCCTCGTCGAGCGCGTCGATGACGATCACCGGCGGCTCCGGCATGACGGTCAGGGTCGCGATCAGGCCGGCCGCTGTCGGCTCGGGCACACCGGACAGGACGCCGAGTTGGCGCGCTACGGAAGAGATGATCTGAGCCGGCGTTCGCGCGCGGGCATGAACCGCGGCCATCGTTCTGTTCAGGTAAGGCGCCTGCTCGACCGCCTCCCAAACTGCCCGGGTGCTGTCGCGCATCATCGGATGGGCCGCGCAGACCAGCACGCCGATCAGCGCCGACTTACCCGCGCCCGGGCTGCCGGTCACCACCCGCAGCCCCACCGAGTCCTGCAGGTTGAGCCAGGGCGACAGCAGGCGCAGCTCGCGGCGGCGCCCGCTGAAGCAGCCGGGAAGCTCGTCGCGGACCGGCCCGCCGTGCCCGGCCGCGCGGGAGAGGAAGTGCACCGGGTCCAGCGCCTCGTCGAGATCGTCCAGGAAAGGCTTGGCGGCGGCGTCGATCCGGGTCCGGGCATCGTGGCGTGGGGTCTTCGCGTACTGCCGGTTGGGAAAGAACGGCAGCTCGGGCAGCCCGGCGCTGATGTCCACCCGGCTCGCCGTCACCCGCTGGACGAAAGCGCCCGCGGCGGTGGCATTGTGGAGAACGTCGCGGCGGATCAGCTGAGCGATGGTGTCGAGCGGAGCGAAGCGGAATGACTGGTCGATGTCGAGGCGGCCTTCGGCGAGATCGCCGAGGACCCTGATCACCGCGTCCGTGAACCGGCCGGCGTAGGCCTGCTCGTCCGGCGCGGCGGCCGCGATCACCCAGGCCCGGGCGTCCTCGTCGTTGATGGCGGGCTGCCAGAACAGCCGGGCGACGCTGCCGCCGTGACAGACGTCGAGCAGGAAGAGCGTCATCGGTACGGGGGCCTCGGCGTCGACGATCCGCTTCAGCCAGTCGCCGACGTCGGTCGCCTCGTGGTGCTCACCGTCCGCGCCGATCACCCGCAGACTTCCCGACGGTGTCAGGTAGCCGTGACTGAACAGGTGGAAGACCAGGACGTCCGTCTCGGCGGCGTCATCGATGATCTTGCGGACGGTCGCGCCGAGATCCCGGCTGGACAGGTCGGTCAGCGTGGTCGCCGTGAAACCGAGATCGGTGAACGTCCGGGCGAGGGCGCGCATCCGCCCGGCCGCCTGGGGCAGGTCCGGCCAGCGCCCCGGCTCTGGCTCCACGCCGGGCTTGGGGTCGGCGCCGAATGACGACAACCCGATGCAGACAGCCTTGTGGGTCTTCGACTTCGGCGCTGGCGCTCGGCGCGGTGCCGCGACGGACTTGCGGCCGCCCTGAAGCAGATCCCGGACCAACTGCTCGGCGCGCTCACGATGCGGCGCGAGCTGCTCCGAGGGGTGTTCCACGTCGACGACCGTCCGCCCGACCGAGACCCCCGTTTGTGGAAGGACCGGCAGGAAGACGAAGCGCGGCAGGTCTTCCACGCCGGCGTCGTGCCGGTCCTCATACGTGGAGAACGACCAGTCCGGCACACTGAGCCGAATGCGCGCCGCGATCCGGGCCAGGCCCCACAGCACGGCCGGTCGGGCGGCATCGGGACAGCCGATGACGCTGATCGGGCCGGCGGGGTCGGCCAAGAGTTGGGCCAGGACCCCTGTCAGATCGGCCGACCGGCCGGCGAGCCTGGGCAGAAGGCGCTTCTCGGCCACCCGGGTCGCCTGCCTGAGCGCTCCGCCTAACATGGGCTCCAGGATCGCGGGCGAGGGGTCGTCGGACCGCCAGCCTGTCCAGAGGCTCATGCCCAGGGCCGCCTCGGCCGCCAGCGCGTCGGCCGGGCCGATCAGGGCGTGGGAATTGTTGCGCCCGGCGCTGTCGCCCTCGTTGACCCGGCGTACCACCGCCGCGAGCCCGTCTTCGAACGAGAAGTAGGAGAGGGCGGCGTCGGGGAGCTCGGCACCTCCGACTCTCAGAAGCCTGAGGTGGGATCGTAGCCTCTGGAACCACCGCTGCGAGGCGTCCGCCTCGGTGAACGACCAGTTCAACGGCGCGAGCCGGTGACCGGTCGTGGACCAGCCGAAGAAGATCTGGTCGATCCGCACCGCCGCTGCGCTGGTCATGCTTCTGCGGCCAGCTTGGCGATCTCTGTCCGAGTGGCCTCGGCAGCGAGGTAGCTCTTGGCCCGGTGGAAGTCGAACCGGCCGATGCGCGCGTCCATGTGAATGTCCACGTCGAAGCGCTCACCGAGCCGCGGCGGCGCCGCCACGATGTCGCCGACGTCGGCGATGTCGACCCAGCGGCGCACACCGGGTGGCCGCCGTACGCCCATCGGCTCGAGACGCTCGAATATGACACCGGGTAACCCGAGCGGCGACCCCAGTGTGACGAAGAGATCCACCTCGTACTCGGAAAAGCGGCACAGCGTCTCGAACGCGACCACCGACCCGAGCGAATGCGCGATCACCGCCCGTGGCCGATGCTCCCTGAGGACCGCGGCCAGCCGATCCTGCGCCGTTCGCCGCGCCGGGCCGCCGTCGGTGAGGTAGGCCGGAACCTCGCGGAGAAACTGACCGACGAACCGGTCCACCAGATCATGATCCAGTCCGTACGTCCGGCTGACCCAGCTGATGATCTGACGGACCGGAACCGTCAGCCGGCCCTGCCCCACCTCGGCCGGCGCCCCCAGCGCCAGCGCCCACTCGGACAGCTGAGCCTGAGCCTCCGCCGGCGAATACGCGGTCCCCGCCCCCTGCACGGCCTCGGCCGCCAGACAGTCGGCGTAGTAGGCGACCTTGACGTCGACCTGCCTGCCGAGCGCGCTGCCCCAGGCCAGCGCGAGGTTGTCGGCGGCCTCGACCGGACCCCGCCGCCGGTCCAGATTGAAGATGCCGTGGATCCCCGCCACACGAAGCATGCCCGGCAGCGTATCCGCCCCGAGCCCTCCGTGCCGCTCACCGACCACGTCAGATGATGGTGTGGTCGGTGCTGCGGGGATCGCTGACGCGGGCTGCTGTGTAGATGTCGCCGGCCCGGGCGATGGCTCGCCATGGGCGGGCCTTAGTGAGGGCTATGTCGAGGGTGGGGTCGGAGCGGTCCAGGTCGACGCAGATCACGTCCGGGGCGTCTGTGCGGGCGTGGCGCAGCACGTAGCCGTGTGGGCCTATCACGGCGGACGGAGTGGCCGGGGCGCACTGGGCGGGGACCGCCATGCTCACCCAGAAATTGTGGGTGGCGGCGTGGGCTCGGGCTATGACCTCGAAGATGGGGTCCTCGGAGTATGTCGAGAACAGGACGCAATCCACGTGCCGATGTTCCAGCCATAGTTCGGGGTAGTTGACCTCTATGCACAGAAGGCAGGCGAAGCGGAAGCCGTCCACCTCGAATGTGCAGGTGTGGTCGCCGGGGGTGTAGTAGCCGTTCATTTCGGAGTGGGACAGCCAGCGCTTGTCGTAGCGGTCGGCCAGCCGGCCCTGGTCGTCGATCACCCAGAGGGAGTTGTGGGGGCGGTGCCGGCCGGTCAGGCGATGGTTGCCGCCCACCACCACCCACACGCCCAGTTCGGCGGCCAGGGCCATCGTGTGGCGTAGTTCGTCGGCCACCGGGTCCCAGTTGATGCGCCAGCCGGCGTAGTAGGTCTTCGCCGTGCCGGCGTAGCCGGACAGCGCACCTTCGGGGAAGTGGATCAGACGTGCGTTGCCGGAGGCGGCCGCACGCATCGCGGCGCGGATGGCGCGGCCGTTCGTGACCGGGTCGGTGGTGACCTCGGTCTGGGCCACGGCCAGGCGGATCGCGTCTGATCGACGGGGTGATCCGGCGATTCGGGTGTCGCGGGGCGGCGGGAGCGGGCGGGACTCCGGCGGGGAGGAGAACCCGAGATGACCACTGATCCGTCTGTCCACGATCGCACCTGGTTCCGTCTGGAGCGCGCCGCCGGCCTGGCCCTCATTGTGCTCAACTTCGCCGGCCACCGTCGACGAGGCGGCCGGCTCTTTCCGCGCTGGCCGGCCCGGCTCGGGATTGTCAGCGGGGCGCTCCGGTGCCATCGCCACCCGCGTGGTGCTGGTGGGGCGGCGCCGTGCATCGGCCGAAAGGTAGAGGCGGTGGCGGGGATTCCGTCCTCGGGCGGATGTCCACCGGGGCGGGCCGGGGCGAAGCTGTTGTCATCGCACCGGACCCAGCAACGGGGGACAACGAATGACGACGGCACCGCTCGCACACACCGACGTTGTTGTGCTGGATTATCTGGCTGCGCTGTGGGCGCAGAGCGAGGACCTGGCGCCCGAACTGCGGGACGAGCTCATGACGACGGTGGCGGACTACATCGCGGTGCGGCGGACGTCGCCCAGTGCGCCGCTCGAGGACCCGGCGGAGATCATCCGCCGGTTAGGGCCGCCGGAAGCCCTGGTGGCGGCGGTGCGCCGAGGGAGCGTGCCGGCCCACATCCGGCTGCCCGCCCTGGTTCCGACTCCTCCGCCGGCCGCCACCGGCGGGGGAGCGGTCCCCCGGGGCGGCGCGGCCGAGTACACGGCGGTGGGGCTGATGACCGTCGGGGCGGTGCTGATGCCGGTCGCCGGGCCGGTGGCGGGCATGCTGCTGGCCAGCGGGTCGCCGCACTGGCAGCCGGCGCAGAAGGCCACCGGCTGGGTGCTCACGATCGGTGCGGGCGCCGCCGCCCTCGCCTTCGCCATGTTCACGGCCGTCGCCGGGTTCGGCGGTGCCGCGGCCCTCATGTTCTGCTACATGATCCTGACCGGTGGATCGGTGATCGCCGGCTGGCGCATGTACGACGCGCTGCGCCGTTAAGAGAGAGCGCTGACCGCGCGGGCCACGCGGCGGGACTCGATGGCCAGCTCGCGGAGCATGCCGCCCAGTGTCACGTTGTACCCCATGAAGTAGAGGCCGGGGCGGGCCGACGGGCCGCCGTGTACCAGCGGGACACCGGTGTCGTCGAACAGCGTGGGGTCGTCGAAGAGCTTGGTCAGGCCCGTGCCGTAGCCGGTGGCGGCGACGATCACCTCGGGTGTCAGGGTGGTGCCGTCGGCCAGCCGGACCGCGTTCTCGGTGAAGGACTCGACCGCCGCGACCGGGCGTACGCGCCCCGCGAGCACGTCCCGGACGATGCCGACGTCCTGCAACGGCACGTACCGCTGGGTGCGCAGGCGGGTCTTGAGACCTTCGGTGGGGCGGGCCAGGCCGTACGGGCGAAGGTCCGGCACCTCCATCCGGGCCATCGTGGCCGCCATCGAGTTGAAGACCGGCTCGGGCAGGCCGCCCAGCAGCAGGCCGTTCATCTGGGCGGGCCAGCCGGCCGTGGCGCGGCGGACGATGTGCGGTGGGGTCCGCACGGCCAGGCTCACCGAGGCGGCGCCACCCTCGGCCAGGTCGGTGCTGATCTCGGCGCCGCTGTTGCCGGGGCCGACGACCAGCACGTTCTTGCCGCGGAAGGGCTCGGCGTTGCGGTAGGCCGAGGAGTGGATCAGCGTTCCGGTCCACGACGCGAGGCCGGGCCACTGGGGGATCACCGGTGTGTGCAGGTAGCCGGTCGCCACGATCAGCGTGCGCGACGTGTGCTCCGAGCCGTCGGCCAACTGCATGGACCAGCGCTCGCCCCCCGGCTTCACCCGTTCGACCGTGGTGCCGGTGCGGACGTCAAGGGCGAAGCGTTCCCGGTACGCCTCCAGGTAGCGCACCAGGTCGTCGCGGCGCACCCACCGGCCGTACTCCCGGGGGATCGGAAAACCCGGCAGGCCGGACAGGCGGCGCACGGTGTGCAGGCGCAACCGGTCGTAGCGGCCCCGCCAGCTGGTGGCCACCTCGGGGCCGCGCTCGAGCACGACGCTGTCCACGCCGTTCGCCTTGAGCTGGGCCGCCACGGCCAGGCCGGCAGCGCCGGCGCCGAGCACAGTCACGTTCGCCATGGGCAGCAGTGTGATCGATGGCTGATACGCCCGGTGCGCGGGGGTGGCCCGGGCGGCGACTACCATGGCGGCGACGCCCACAAGGCCGAGTTCACCGCCGCTACGCAGCCCCACTGGAACCGGACATGACAAGCGACACCGACCTGACCGCCAGCCTGCGCCGGGCCGGTGTGGCCGACGTGCTCACCGATGCGGCGCACCGGTCGGCCTATTCGAGCGACGCCTCGCTGTACCGGGTGGTGCCGCGGGCGATCGTGCGACCGCGCCACGACGACGATGTGGCGGCGACCCTGCGGGTGTGCCGGGAGCTGGGCGTTCCGGTCACCGCCCGCGGCGCGGGCACGTCGGTGGCGGGCAACGCGATCGGGCCGGGCGTGGTGCTCGATTTCAGCCGGCACATGAACAAGGTGCTCGAGGTCGACCCCGAGACGCGGACGGCGCGGGTGCAGGCGGGCACGATCCAGGCGACGCTGCAGGCGGCCGCGAAGCCGTACGGACTGCGGTTCGGCCCCGACCCGTCGACGCACACGCGGTGCACGATCGGCGGCATGATCGGCAACAACTCGTGCGGGGCGCGGACGCTGGGCTACGGGCGTACCTCGGACAATGTCGTGGGTCTGTCGGCGCTGACCATCGAGGGCGAGCGGCTGATCACCGGGGCCCGGACGCCCGGAGCTCAGACCTCGGGCGCCGACAAGGTCGTCGAGGAGCTGCGGAACGTCATCGGGGCCAGCCTCGCGACCGGCCGGACCGAGTTCGCCCGCTTCGGCCGCCAGGTGTCGGGCTACGCGGTCGAGCACCTGCTGCCGGAGAACGGCTTCAACCTGACCGAGTTCCTGGTCGGCAGCGAGGGCACGCTCGCGGTCGTCACCGAGGCGACGGTGCGGCTGGTGGCCGACCCGGCGTACCGCACGCTCGTGGTTCTGGGTTATCCCGATTTCGGTACGGCCGGTGACGTGATCCCGCAGATCCTCGGGTTCAAGCCGACGGCCTGCGAGGGCATCGACTCCCGCATCTGCGACGTGGTCCGCAGCCGGCGTGGCCCGGACGCGGTGCCGCCGCTGCCCGGTGGCACGGCCTGGCTCATGGTCGAGATCGCGGGCGAGGACCAGGACGAGGTCCGGGAGCGGACGGCGAGGCTGGTCGCCGCCTCGGGGGCGGTCGACTCGCTGGTGGTCGAGGACACGGCCGCGGCGGCGCCGCTGTGGAAGATCCGCGAGGACGGCGCCGGTCTGGCCGGCCGGGCGCCGAGCGGGCTGCCGGCCCACGCGGGCTGGGAGGACGCGGCCGTGCCGCCGGAGCGTATCGGCGCGTACCTGCGGGACTTCGATCTGCTGGTGGAGCGGCACGGGCTGAGCGCGATGCCGTACGGGCATCTGGGCGACGGCTGCGTGCACGTACGCCTGGACTTCCCGCTGGACTCCCCGGGCGGGCCGGGGAAGTTCCGGGCGTTCCTGGAGGACGCGGCCGACCTGGTCGTGAGCTACGGCGGGTCGCTGTCGGGCGAGCACGGCGACGGGCGGGCCCGCAGCGAGCTGCTGACCCGGATGTACTCGCCGGCGGCGATCGACCTGTTCCGGCGGATCAAGCACACCTTCGACCCGGACAACCTGCTCAACCCCGGCAACCTGGTCGATCCGGATCCGGTCGACGCGAACATCCGGGTGTCGCAGGCGCGGCCGGTGACGGTGCCGTTGGCGCTGGCCTATCACGCGGACGGCGGCGACTTCAACCAGGCGGTGCACCGGTGCACGGGCGTGGGCAAGTGCCGCGCCGACACCACGGTGCTGGGCGGCGTGATGTGCCCGTCGTACCTGGCCACCAAGAACGAGAAGGACTCGACGCGCGGGCGGGCCCGCGTGCTGCAGGAGATGCTGGACGGCGATCTCGCGCCCGATTGGCGGGCCGAGGCCGTACACGACGCGCTGGATCTTTGTCTGTCCTGCAAGGGCTGTGCCTCGGACTGCCCGACGGGGATCGACATGGCGGCGTACAAGTCCGAGGTTCTGCACCAGAGCTACAAGCGGCGGGCGCGGCCGCGGTCGCACTATTCGCTCGGATGGCTGCCTCGGTGGTCCCGCCTCGCTTCCAAAATGCCGGCTTTCGCGAATGTGATGACCTCGCTGCCCGGTATTCGGGGCCTCGCGCTGTACTTCGCCGGAGTGGACAAGCGGCGGTCGATTCCCACGTTTGCGCCGCGCACCTTCCGTTCGTCGTTCATCCCGAAAAAGTCCGGCAAACCGGTCGTGTTGTTCGTGGACAGCTTCACCGACCACTTCTCGCCGGAGATCGCTGAGGCGGCGGTCGAGGTGCTGTCGGACGCGGGGTACGCGCCGCAGGTCACCAGCCGGAAAGCGTGCTGCGGGCTGACGTGGATCTCGACCGGGCAGCTCGACGCGGCGCGGCGGATCCTCGGCGCCACAGTGGACGAGCTCCACAAATCGGTCAAGCAGGGTATTCCGGTGGTCGGGCTCGAGCCGTCGTGCACCGGCGTGCTGCGGCAGGACGCGGTCGAGCTGGTCGACAACGACAAGGCCCGTGACGTGGCGGCCGCGACCAGGACAGTGGCCGAGCTGCTGGCCGAGACGGACGGCTACGAGCCGCCGTCGCTGGACGGGGTGCGGGTCATCGCGCAGCCGCACTGCCACCACCACGCCGTGATGGGCTGGGACGCCGACGCCAAGCTGCTGAAGAAGGCGGGCGCGACCGTCAAGCGGCTCGGCGGCTGCTGCGGCCTGGCCGGCAACTTCGGCGTCGAGCGCGGCCACTACGAGGTGTCGGTGCAGGTGGCCGAGCAGCAGCTGCTGCCCGCCCTGGAGAAGGCCGAGGAGGGCGACATCTTCCTGGCCGACGGCTTCTCCTGCCGGACCCAGGCGGCCGACCTGGCCGGCACGCCGGGCCAGCACCTCGTACAGCTGCTGCGGGAGCACCGGCGCTGACCGCTCTGGAGATCGTCGCCCTGCTCGGGGGCGGGCTGCTGGCCGGCACGGTCAACGCCGTGGCCGGCGGCGGCTCGCTGATCACCTTCCCGCTGCTGGTCGCGCTCGGCCTGCCGGGCGTGGCGGCCAACGTCAGCAACGCGCTGTCGGTCGCGCCCGGCTACGCCGCGAGCGCGGTCGCCGGGCGGCCCGACCTGGCCGGCCAGGGCCGCCGCATCGTCACGATCATTCCGACCGTCGTCGTCGGCACGCTCTGCGGCAGCTCGCTGCTGCTGTTCACGCCGCGCTCGGTCTTCGACCTCGTGGTGCCCTTCCTGCTGCTGGCGGCGGCCGCGATGATGGCCTTCCAGAAGCGGTTGCGCGCGCTGGCCGGCGAACCGAAGGACAATCCCGCCGTCTTCGTGCAGATTGCGGTCTTCCTCTGCGGGCTGTACGGCGGGTATTTCAACGCGGCCATGGGCCTGCTCCTGATCGCCGCGCTGTCGCTGGTCCTCGACGAGACGCTGCGCCGGATCAGCGCCCTGAAGAACGTCTTCTCGGCCGTGGTCGGCGTGACCACCGTGCTCACCTACAGCGTCTTCGGCCCGGTCAACTGGGCCGTCGTCGCGGTCCTGGCCCCGGCCACGATCGTCGGCGGTGTGATCGGCGCCCGGATCGCCCAGCGGCTGCCGGCCGAGGTGCTCCGGTGGACGATCGTCGTCTTCGCGACGGTGGTGGCCGCGATCCTGCTGCTCACCTGATTCGCCCCATTCTTCCGTAAGATCGGCATATGAGTGGGCGGGGCGTCCGGGACGCCATGCTGGGACTCGTGCCGACCTCGGTGGCCCTGCTGGTGGCGGCGGCGGTGCTCGACGGGCTGGCCTTCTCGTCGCTGTGGCTGGCCCTGCTGATCGCCACCATGCTCGGGCTCGTGGACGCGGTGGTCCTGCCCGTGCTGCGGATCCTGGCCGCCCGGGTCGGTGCCGTGATCTCCCTGCTGCTGGGTATCGCGGCCCAGATCGCGGTGGTCGAGGCGGCGCTCGTGGTGGTGCCCGGCGTGACCGTCACGGGCTGGGCCACGGCCGCCTGGACGCTGCTGATCGTGTCGGTCGTGCTGGCCGTGAACCGCTGGCTGGCCGGGGTCAACGACAGCTCGTACCTGGTCGCCGATCTGATCCACCGGGGCCGGGTGCGCCGCCGGCCGGCCGAGGGTGGCGGCGGCGAGGGCGTCGTGATCGTGCAGATCGACGGGCTGCCGTTCCCCGTCCTGGAGGTCGGCATCGCGGCCGGAACGCTGCCGACGCTGTCGCGGTGGATCCGCTCCGGGTCGCACGACGCGGCGCGCTGGTGGGCCCGGGTGCCCTCGACCACGCCGGCCAGCCAGGCCGGCCTGCTGCACGGCACCAACGACGGGATCCCGGCGTTCCGGTGGTACGACAAGGAGGCGGGCCGGCTGTTCGTGGCCAACCGCCCGGCCGACGCGGCCGCCATCGAGGCCCGCCTGTCCGACGGCAAAGGACTGCTGGCCGAGGGCGGCGTCAGCATCTCCAACATGTTCAGCGGGGACGCGCCGACCGCGCACGTCGTGATGAGCCGGGCCGGGCACAGCTTCGGGCTGGGGCCGGGCAAGGCCTACGTACGGTTCTTCGCGAGCCCGTTCGTCCTGGTGCGCGCACTCGTCCGGACGGTCGGGGAGATGGTCAAGGAGCTCTACCAGGGGCGTCAGCAGCGGCTGCGGGGAATCGAGCCCCGGGTCTCGCGGCACGGGTCGTACGTGGCCCTGCGCGGCCTGACCAACGTGCTGCTCCGTGATTTGAACGTGGCGCTGGTGGCCGAGCACATAATGGCGGCGGCGCCGGTCATCTTCGTGGACTTCGTCGACTACGACGAGATCGCCCACCACGCGGGCGTGCTCCGGCCCGAGTCGCTGGCCGCCCTGGCCGGCCTGGACGGGGTGCTGGCGACCCTGGAACGGGTGGCCGAGGCGGCACCCCGGCCGTACCGGTTCGTCGTGCTCTCCGACCACGGCCAGAGCCAGGGCCACACGTTCCGCCAGCTCACCGGCCGGCCCCTGGAGGACGCGGTGCGGCAGCACACCGGCGCCGGGAAGGCGTCGACGCTGGCCGACACCCGCGACGCCGAGGCGTGGGGGCCGCTCAACGCGATGCTCACCGAGGTGCTCGGCAAGTCGCGGCTCGGCCCCAACCCGGGTCACGGCGCCGCGCCCGACGGCGACCGGCCCGAGCTGGTCGTGGTCGGCTCGGGCAACCTGGGGCTGGTCTGGTTCCCGCGACTGGCCGGCCGGGTGCCGATCGAGGAGCTGGGGCGGCTGTTCCCCGGTCTCATCCCGGGGCTGCTCGGTGAGCCGGGCATCGGTTTCGTGGTCGTGGACAGCGCGCGGGGGCCGCTCGCGGTCGGCCGGGACGGCGTACACGTGCTGGAAGAGGGTTTGGTCGAAGGCGCCGACCCGCTGGAGCCGTTCGGTCCCCGGGCCGCGCCCGACCTCGCCCGGGTGGCGGCGATGGACAACGCGCCCGACCTGTACGTGCATTCGACGCTGGACGAGCGGACCCGGGAGGTGCACGCCTTCGAGGAGCTGGTGGGGTGTCACGGCGGCCTCGGGGGCTGGCAGAACGACGCCGTCCTGGTCCACCCGGCCGACTGGCCGCTCGACGACCCGCTCCTGTACGGCGCCGACGCCGTGCACCGGCAGCTGGTCCGCTGGCTGGAGGGATGCGGGGCGCGGAAGTCACTTCGCTGACCGAGCGCTGCGATCAAGGCCGTGGATGCATACGCTTCGGTGGGGGTGGCCGCCGTGACCAGAATCTACTACCGGGGCCCGGATGCCATCGTCACGGGCGACCACATCGTCTGGCTGACCGAGCCGGTGCGGACCTTCCCGCGACGGGAGCTGCGCGACATCGGCATCGTCCGCGGGGCGCCGCCGCCGCTGAGCGCGGGCGCCCTGGTCCTCGCGGGACTGAGCCTGCTGGTCGCCGTGGGCGCCCTGGCCGCGGCGGCGTACGCCGACAGCACGGGCCTGTGGGTCGCCGCGGCGATCGTCGACGTGGTGGCGCTCGGCTGCGTCGGGGCCGCGCTGGGCCGGCGTACCCGGCCCTGGGAGATCCACGCGGTGCACCGCGGCGCCGAGGTCGTGGTCTACGCCAGCGCCGACGACCGTGTCTTCCACCAGGTCTCCCGGGCGATCCGGCGCTCCCTGGAGATGGCCTGAGCCGGTCAGGGCAACGGCGTACCGGTGAGCTCGGCCAGGGCGCCGAGCAGCCGATCCTGGAAGCGGGGATCGGCGGCGCTGGGATGGGGGTCGTGGCGCCGCTGGTGGTACCAGTAGCCACCGCTGGTCCGGGCCGCCGGGTCGTCGCTGGTGGCCAGCCACTCCTGGGTGCGGTGCCCGAGCCGCAGGTCGTCGGGGGCGCCGGGACCGCCCATCCGGGTCGGCACCCAGCCCGGGTCGACGGCGTTGCTGAGGACGCCGGGCCACCGCCGGGCCACGGCGAGGGCCAGGGTGGTGACGAAGAGCTTGCTGTCCGAGTACGAGCCGGCGCCGAGCAGCCCGACGTCGGGCCGCCCGCCGCGGTGCATGCCGCTGGTCAGATAGACGAGCCGCGACGGCCCGTCGATGAGGGCGGTGAGCAGGTACGGCGCGACCACGTTGACCGGCATGACCCGAGCGTCCCGGTAGACGCCCGCGTTGTGGACCACCACATCGACCCGGCCGGCCCGCTCGGCCACCGCCCGGGTCTGGCCGATGTCGGCCAGGTCGCCGACCACCCCCGACGCTCCGCGTTCCAGCAGATCGCCGACCGCGCCCAGCCGCTCCGCGCTGCGCGCGTGGACGACGACCTCGTGCCCCTCGCCGAGCAGAGTCTCGGCCGTGAGCCGGCCGAGACCGTCCGCCGACCCGGTGATGAAGACGCGGGCCACGGGCTACTCCGCCCACGCGGCGACGCCGGCGCCGGCGCGGTGCAGGCAGTCGCGGACGCGTCGCAGGTAGACGTCGAAGGGCTCGTCCGGCTCCCACGTCTGGTAGGCGGTCGCCGTCGCCGCCTGGGCCAGGTTGAGCTGCAAGGCCGCGGTGGTCGGATCGGGTTCGCGGGCGAAGACCCACTCGTGCAGATCGGCCCGGAACTGGGCGCCGAAGTCCTCGGTGGACTGGGCGAGCGCGGGGGACTGCTTCTTGAGCCGGCGCTGCAGCGGCATCCGGTCGGCCAGGCGCTCGTTGAGCCCGATCATGATCGCGGTCAGCGAGTCCCAGAGCGGCTCGCCGGCCGGGCGGGCGGCCATCATCGCCCGCCAGTTCTCCCGTTCCTCCGGGTCCTGGTCGAAGACCACCGCCTCCTTGCTGGCGAAGTAGTTGAAGAACGTCGCGCGGGAGACGTTGGCCGCCGCCGCGATCTGCTCGACGGTGACCGCGTCGTACCCGTGCTCGTCGAACAGCCGCAGCGCGGCGGCCCGGATGGCGCGCCACGCGGCCAGCTTCTTGCTCTCCCGCAGGCTCATGTGATAAATCATACCTGTGTTTGACGCCGTCCATCTTTAGACGCAGTCTAGATCCATGAGCAAGCACTGGTTCATCACCGGAACGTCCCGCGGCTTCGGCCGCAACTTCGCGGAGGCCGCCCTGAAGCGCGGCGACAAGGTGGCCGCCACCGCCCGCGACCCGAAAACCCTCGACGACCTGGTGGCCGAGTACGGCGACGCGATCCTGCCGCTGGCCCTGGACGTCACCGACAAGGGCGCCGTCGCCGCGGCGGTCCAGGCCGCCCACGACACGTTCGGCCGGCTCGACGTGGTCGTCAACAACGCCGGCTACGGCCTGTTCGGCACCGTCGAGGAGATCACCGAGGCGCAGCTGCGCGACCAGCTCGAGACCAACCTGTTCGGCGCCTTCTTCGTCACCCAGGCCGTCCTGCCGATCCTGCGCGAGCAGAAGAGCGGCCACATCGTGCAGATCTCCACCATCGGCGGCATCGGGGCCTTCCCCAGCCTCGGCGGCTACCACGCCTCCAAGTGGGCCCTCGAAGGGCTTTCCGAGTCCCTGGCCCAGGAGGTCGCTCCCTTCGGCGTCAAGGTCACCCTCGTCGAGCCCGGCGGCTACGCCACCGACTGGGCCGGTTCCTCGGCCGTGCACGCCGCCCCGAACCCGGCCTACCAGGCGCTGCGCGACGCCATGGCCGCCCGTCAGGGCGGCGCCGACTACGGCGACCCGGTGGCCGCCGGGCCGGCCCTGCTCCAGATCGTCGACGCCGAGAACCCGCCGCTGCGCGTCATCTTCGGCACCCAGCCGGTCGGAATCGCGAAGCACCTCTACGCCGAGCGCCTGCGCACCTGGGCCGACTGGGAGCACGTCTCGAACGCGGCACAGGGCTAGGGCGTTTCGAGGCGGGCCAGCCAGCGGGTCAGGATGGTCTCGAGGGCGGCGGCGTCGGCGGGGGAGAGCTCGTCCAGCAGGCGGCGCTCGTTGCGCATGTGGTCGGTGAAGGCCTGGTCGATCAGGGTGCGGCCGGCGTCGGTCAGCGCGACCACCCGGCCGCGGCCGTCGGTGGTGCTGGGGCGGCGGGTGACCAGGCCGTCGCGTTCCAGACGGTCGATCCGCTTCGTCATGGCGCCGGTGGTGACCATGGTGTGGGCGGCGAGTTCGCCCGGGGCGCGTTCGAACGGGGCGCCGGCCCGGCGCAGGGCGGCCAGCACGTCGAAGTCGCCCTCGCCCAGGCCGTAGCGGCGGTAGACGACGGTCAGCTGGTCGGTGAGGTGGCCGGCGACGCGGTGCAGGCGGCCGATCACGCCCTGCGGGGTGACGTCGAGGTCGGGGCGTTCGCGGGCCCAGGCCTGCTGGATCCGGGCCACATGGTCGGTAGCTTCCATGGAAGCTATAGTACCTTCCGTGGAAGCTACTTGGCGGTGGACGGTCATCACGGCGCTGGCGCCGATCGCGTTCGGGACCACCTACTTCGTGACCCACCGGTATCTGCCGGCCGGCTACCCGCTGTACGGAGCGGCGATCCGGGCGCTGCCGGCCGGGCTCCTGCTGCTGCTCGTGCGCCGGAAGCTGCCGTCGGGCTCGTGGTGGTGGAAGTCGCTGGCGCTGGGCACGCTCAACATGGGCGCGTTCTTCGCCCTGGTCTACCTGGCCGCGCAGACCCTGCCGACCAGCATCGCCTCGACCATCATGGCGACCTCGCCGGTGGTGCTGATGCTCTTCGCCTGGGCGGCGCTGTCCGAGCGGCCCCGCGGCGCGCATCTCGCGGGGGCCGCCGCCGGGGTGCTGGGAGTGTGCCTGATGCTGTTCACCGGGCCGGTCGCAGTGGACACGCGGGGCGTGCTGGCCTCGGTGTCGGCCATGGTCATGTCGTCGTTCGGCTACATCCTGGCCAAGAAGTGGAGCGCCGACATCGACGTGTTCTCGCTGACCTCGTGGCAGCTGATCGCGGGTGGGCTCATGCTCGTGCCGGCCGCGGTCCTGCTGGAGGGGGCGCCGCCGGCGCTGGACGGCGCGGCAGTCCTGGGCTTCGGCTACCTCACCGTCGTCGCGACGGCTGTCGCCTTCGCCGCCTGGTTCACCGGGCTGCGCCACCTGAGCGCGGGCACAGTCGGCCTGGTCGGCCTGCTCAACCCCGTGACCGGGGTGCTGCTGGGCACCGCGGTCGCGCACGAGACGTTGTCCGTACGGCAAATCGGGGGTCTGGTGTTGGTCTTCGCCGGGGTTCTGCTGGGTCAGCCCCTCCGGCGGTCGAGGAAGCCGGCGGCGGTGGAGCCGGGCGCGGTGCGGCCCTCGGCACGATCAACTAGGTCATCGCCAGGACGCGCGCCTGGCCGCCCGAGCCCTGCTCGTACGGGATCAGGCCCACGAAGACGGTCGCCCCGCGGCGAGGGAGCCGGTCGAGGTTGGCCAGGTTCTCCACGCCGTACCGGTCGGCGCCGGTGAGCGCGAGATGCGTCTCGAAGGTCTCCGACACCCCCGGATCGATGCTGAGCGTGTCGACCCCAAGGCTGCGCACGCGCCGGTGCCGCAGCAGCCACTCGCAGGCGTCGACGCCGAAACCCGGGAAGTGCAGCGTGCCCTGGGCGTCGGTGCCGCGGTAGGCGTTCGCGTCGCCGGCCTTGGCGCCCCACCCCGAATACATGAGGACGGCCGCGCCGTCCGGGATACGGCCATAGCGGCGTTCGTACGCCCTGAGGTCGTCCACGGTCACGACGGTGTCGGCGTCGCGCCGCGCCCGGCTCGCGATGTCGACCACCACCGCGGGCAGAACCAGCTCCTCCGGTCGCAGCTCGGTCGCCGTACGGCCGCCCGCCGTGAAATGCACCGGAGCGTCGACATGGGTGCCGATGTGCTCGACGGTGGTCCACTCCTGCATGTAGTAGCCGTCGCCGGCGATGGTCGCCACCGTCCGCCGAGCCGCCTCCTCACCCGGAGAGAACGCGGGGAAGGTGGTCGTGAGCGGATAGGTGAGATCGAGCAGCCCGCGTCTCCCGCTCGCCTCGGCCGGCGTGGCCACCGCGACCGAGGCGGCCACGGCCGCCCCACCGAACAGCGCCGCCCGGCGGCTCAACGTCTGCGTACACATGGTTGCTGCTCCCTCGGCTCGACTGGCGTCATTCCTCATCCTGCACAGCCGGCCGGCCGCCGTCACTCGGTCGGCGAACCGATGGTGCGCCGGCGCATCACGAGCCACGAGATCCAGCCGATGCCGATGATGAAACCGAAGCTGATGATGCGGTAGAGAACGACGGCGGCGATCGCCGTCGAGGCGCCGATGCCGCCGGAGACCAGGCCCAGGATCAGCGCGCTGTCGATGATGCCGAGCCCGCCGGGAACAAGGGTGACGGTGCCGGCCGCCATGCCCGCGCAGAAGGCGAGCAGGACCTGGGTGGCGTTGATCGGCTCGTCGCTGACCGCTCGCAGGCACAGCCACAGGCAGGCGGCGTCGAGCCCCCAGTTGAGCACGGCCGCGACGGCGGCGATGAGCCCGCGCCCCGGCGTCAGGCGGGCGGTGCCGAGCTGGGCGATGAAGCCGCGGGCGCCGTCCAGGCCGTGCTGGGCGGGCCGGCGCCGGAGACGGTTGACGACCCGCAGAACCACGCGTACGGCCGGATCGGCCCGGGCCGGGTTGTCGCTGACCCGCCGGGCGCCGACAACGAGCAGCGCGACGAGGGCGGCCAGGCCGGCCAGGCTGTACCAGTGCGGCGTGCCGTCGGAGGCGAGAGCGCCGACGGCGGTGACCACGGCCAGCGCGGTGGTGGAGAGAATGCCGGACAAGGCGATGACCCACGAGGCAACGGCCGGGGTGGCGCCGAAGTGGCGCATCTGCTGATAGTTGAAGCTGGTGGAGAAGGCGGGGCCGCCGGGAAGGGTCTCGTTGAGCGAGTGGGCGGCGTAGGCCAGGCTGAGGTTGCGGTGGATCGGCACTTTGAGGCCGGCCGAGCGCAGCAGCAGGTGCTGCATGCGGGCGTACGCGCCCATGGCCATCAGTTCGGCCACGAGCGCGGCGGCCAGCCAGCCCGGATCGGGCGCCTTCAGCTGGTGCGCCGCCGACGACAGCGACGGCCACCCGACGGCCAGCTCGACCGCGAACAGCACGACGATCGCCCCCACCGCCACATGCCGAACACGGCGGCGCCGCATCGGCCGGGCGGGGACGCGCACGGTCTCAGCCGACACGGTCATGCCTTCTCTTTCGGCGAGCCGGGCCGCGGCCTGACCTTTTGGTGCCGCTAGGTGCAGGCTTTCACCGGCTTGACGCGGCTGATGTCGTCCGGTGAGAGGGCCGCCACCTCGCCGTCGTCGGCGCGCCGGACCCGGAGTCGGCCGTCGGCGGTCGAGGGCAGGAACACGCCGCAGACCACGGAGCCGTCCGGCTTCGTGATCTGGACCGGCTCCGAGGTGGGTGGCTTGGCCGGGCCGAACACCACGAGCCCGACCGCCACGGCGAGCGCGGCGACAGTGGCCAGGGCGGCCTGGATGGCCCGCCGCAGGTGCCGCGCGGCGGCGCGGGGACGGTCCCGGTAGGCCTGGTACCAGTCGAGCAGCGCGTCGTCGTCGCCGACCGGGCGCACGGCCGGCATGCCGTGCGCGGCGCGGTAGGCCAGCAGGACCGCCGCCGCGGCGGCCGCGAACGCCAGAGCGAGCAGAACCCCGACGGCGATCTGGATCCACGGCAGCAGCGAGCGGATCGCGTCCCGGCCGGCCAGCGGCAGGATGAGCCCGGCCAGGCCGATCAGGGCGGCGATACCGGCGGTCCACTTGTCGCCGGCGGCGCGCAGGGCGGCGAGCTGGCCGTGCTGGGCTTTCCGGAAAGCTTCGGCGGCCTCCACCGGGCCGGGCTCGAAGGCCGGCCGGAGGGTCACGGTGCCGGCGTCGTCGAAGGTCGCCGTCACCGGCCACGTGCGGCCACATCCGGGCACCACGCCGTCCGGGCGATCGCGGTGGGGCTCGTCGCAGGCGCACTCGATCACGGCGGTCAGCTGTTTCGCCGCCGGCCCGGCGTTGGCCTCGAGGACGGCGGCGCTGCGTGGAAGATTGGCGATCGTGGTGGCACGGCACTCGGGGCAAGGCCCACTCAGCCTGACCTCGGTACGGCTGAGTTGCGCCTGCCAGCGGGCGAGCTGCGCGTTCGTCACGGCGACTCGCTCCACAACGTACCGCGTCGGCTTCATCGGCACATTAAAGCGGAGTTTGACCGTTTACCCGAAGCCCGATTGGGCGATGTGGACGAGGGGTGCCGGGTTGCGCCGTCGTACAGTTACGGGCACTCGCCGGTGGGGACCTGAGGAGGTGCGGCATCTCTCGGCCGTTGACCGGGCGCCAGCTGCGCGGGCTCTCCGACGCGCTGCTCGACGCCTACCCGAACCGCGACGGGTTTGAGCAGCTGCTCGAGTTCGACCTGGAGCGGTCGCTCAACCGGATGGTCGGCAACGTCAACATGACCGACACCGTCTTCGCGGTTCTGCTGGCGGCGCGGTCGCAGGGGTGGCTCGCGGCTCTGGTCGACGCGGCGCGGGAGGATCGCCCGGGCAACCCGGTTCTCCGTCAGTGGATCACGGAGGTCGACTGGCGATCGGAGCCGGCGCCGGCGGCGATTCCGGATCACTTCGAGCGGACGATTCGCCCCCACGCACCCGAGCTCCAGCCCAGGGCTTGGCATCAGAGGTGGGCTGAGCTCGAAGCCCGGACGTGCCGGATCGACGCCGAGACGGCGGGCGGCTACGCGCCGTTCGGCACCGGCTTCCTCGTCGGCCCGGGGCTCTGCCTCACCGCCGGTCACGTGATCGAGGAAGCGAAGATCAAGGGCCACGAGCCGGACGCCCTGCGGTTGCGATTTCCCGGCGGTCAGATGTTCCGACCGGACGCCGACCCGGTGGCGGCGTCGTCTCCGCGCAGCCCGGTCGACGAGTTGGCCGATCCGGGTGGCCGGCTTCCCGATCCCGGCCACCTCGACTTCGCCCTCCTGCGGATCGCCGGCCGTCCGGGCGACTCGCGAGGCTGGATCAGCGACGTGCGGGAACGGGTGCTCGAGCCGTACGACGAATTGGCGATCCTGCATCACCTCGACGGCGAAGACCAGACCCTCGCGTTCGGGTCGACGATCGGCCTCAACGGCAATGGCACCCGGCTGCGGCACACCGTCAACACCGCTCATGGATCATCGGGCGCGCCCTTGTTCGACATCAGCCTCAAGCTCGTCGCTGTCCACCAGAGCGGCGATCCGGACAAGCGGGTGAACCACCTGCCGACCCACAATCTGGCCGTTCCCGCGCTCGCGCTCCTCCGAGCCCTGCCGGCCGAGCTCGGCGCCTTCCGGACGCCCTGATGTCGCGCCGACCCCTCCGCCTGCTGCAGGCCGCGCTCGTCAGCGCGTACCCGGCGGACGAAAAGCTGGCGCGGTTCGTCATGTTCGACCTGAACCGGAATCTCGACCAGCTGGCGAAGCCCGGCGACCTGGACTCGAGGGCATCGGACCTCATAGTCGCGGCCAGAAGCGGCGGCTGGCTGGACGACCTGAAGCGCGATCTCATCGAGCTCAATCCGCACAACGAGGCGGTTCGCCAATTCGCCGAGGCGTCGGGGCTCGGTCAATCGATCGATTCCGGGCTGGCCGTGCCCAAAGCGGCCCGGCTGTTCAACGACGCCTACTTCGATCTCGCGGCCGTGCGGAACAAGGTCTACGAGTCGCACCTCAACGCCAACGGGAAGCGAGGCCTGCTCGGCCTCAGCGTCGTCACCGACGAGGACTCGGTGGCGAAGAGGCTGTGCGCGTGGTTGCCCGACTGCTTCGGCGACCTGCAGGAGAAGGACAACGTCACGCTCAGCGCCGTCATGTCCGATCCCGACCACAAGGTGAAGCAGGTCCTGCAACATCTGCCGGAGCTCGAGGACACCGGCGTGGTGTGCCGGGTGCTGGTCAACGACATCAGTCTCGGCGCCCTGGAACAGTTCTGGCAGGACGTCCGGGCCGCCTGCCAGGCCATCGAGAACTGGTTCGTGCTGGTCTTCGTGACCCGATCGGACACGCATCGGGCGGCTGACGTGATCGACCTCGGCCGGCCACGCTTCGAGAGCCTCGATGTGTACAAGTGGACGAACCGGGCCGCCCAGGAACTCGACTGGCCGCGCGAATTCGCCACCCCGTGGAGTCAATGGATCGAGCGGGTCGCGGCGGTGGACGGTGTGCTCAGCATTCCGTTGACCTACGGCGCGCTCAACCGCAGTGCCCAGGGCGTCAAGAAGCACCGCAACGATCCGGGCCGGTTCCTGGAGTGGCTGAAAGAGAGATGAGTCGACGTGTACGTCCGCCGCGCCATCGACACCTCGACCCGTCTCGAGCCGGGCACCCCGCCGGCCACGCGGGATATCGAGGACGCGTCCACGCCGCTCGAGGCACCCGAGACACGTACCGTCTCGCCGGAGCCGTACCTGCTGACCGGTGACCTGTGCGAAGCCGTCAACATCGCCATCACCTTGGGCCGTCCACTGCTGGTGCAGGGCGACCCGGGCGTCGGTAAGACCCGCCTGGCGCACGCCGTGGCGTACCGTCTGGGCCTGCCCTTGGAGCAGGCGCACGTCAAATCCACCAGCCGGGCGCGCGACCTGCTGTACACCTACGACGCGGTCCGCCGTCTCGCCGACGCGCAGCTGAGCGGCATCCTCAAGGAGAAGCTTCCCGAGCCGGAGACCTACGTACGGCTAGGCCCGCTCGGACGCGTCATCGCCCGCGCGCAGCTCGGACGGCGCTCGGTGCTGCTCATCGACGAGATCGACAAGGCCGACCTCGACTTCCCGAACGACCTGCTCCGCGAGCTCGACGAGTTGCGGTTCGAGGTCGACGAGGTCCCTGACATCGCGTACGCGGTGCCGGCTGGCCGAGCTGACCTCCGCCCGATCATCATCGTCACCAACAACGAGGAGAAACAGCTGCCCGGCGCGTTCCTGCGCCGCTGCGTGTTCCACTATGTCCGGTTTCCCGAGGACGACCTCGACGACATCCTCGACATGCACGGCATCGCCGACGACGAGGTTCGCGACAATGCCATCGACACCCTCCTCGAGCTCCGCAAACTCGACCTGACCTACAAGCCCGGCCTCAGCGAGCTCCTCGACTGGGTCGAGAGCATGCGCCGGGACGAGGTCACGGCCGAGGAGATCGCCGGACTGCCGAAGCTCGGTTCGCTGGTCAAGAACTACGACGACCAGGTGCGGGTGGAGAAACGGAACCGGGCGTAATGGCCGGCCCGATGCCGGCGTTCGCCCGCGACCTCGTGGACCGGCTGCGCCGGCGTGGCCTCCGGCTCGGCGTCGACGACTGCGTGACGCTGCGGACGGCTCTGGCCGCCGGTCACGGCCTCCACTCGACCGAGGCGCTCGGTGCCCTGTGCGTGGCGCTGTGGGCGACCTCGCGCCGCGATGCCGAGATCATCACCTCGACGCTCCACCTGGTCGCACCGCCGGACTGGTCGCTGGAGCCGCTGGAACGAGTGGCCGGCGAAACCCGCCCGGCGGCGGAGATCCCCGTGGAGTCGCCCGCGGGCCGGGAGCTCGAGCCGGTCCCGGACGCCCGAGAAGCGGATCTGGACGTCACGCGCCCGGCGTTGCGCGGAGGCGGAGCCGACCCACCCCGGTCGGGACGACCGGCTCCGTACCTCATCACCCGCCCGCAATATCCGATGTCGGAGCGTGAGATTGCCCAGGCTTGGCGACGGTTGCGCCGCCCGAGCCGGCACGGCCCCCGCACCGAGCTCGACGTCGAGGCCACCGTCGCCCGGTACGCGAAGACCGGGGTGGTCACCGCACCGGTGCTGATGCCGCGCCGGATCAACAGCGCGCGCCTGCTCCTACTCATCGACCGGCAGGGCTCCATGACCCCGTTCCACAACTTCGTCGACCACGTGACCCGGTCGATCGTCCGCGCCGCCCGGCTCGACTCGATCACTATCGGCTACTTCCGCAACTCGCTCGGCCGCAGCCCCGACCGGAGCACCATGGCCGACCTGACCGACCCGCTCGCCGTCGAGCTCGACACCATCATCGACCGCATCCCACCCCTGACCAAAGGCTGGATCTACGACGACCCGGATCTCACCCGGCGCCGGCCGGCGCGCAAAGTGCTCGACACGTTGACCGCGGGGGCCGGCGTCGTCATCGTCAGCGACGCCGGCGCGCAGCGCGGCTCGCTGGTCGCGACCCGCATCTTCGACGCGGTCGCCCTGGGCCTGGCGGTGAACGCGCGGCGGGCCCGGGTCTGCTGGCTCAACCCGCTCGCCACCGACCGCTGGGCCGAGACCTCGGCCGCGCAGATCGCCCGCCACATCCCCATGTTTCCGCTCGACCGCGACGGCATGTACGCGGCGGTCGACGTGCTGCGCGGACGGCCGGTGTCCGTGGCGGCGCCGCTGTGAGCCCCACCGCCGGCGCCCGGGCCGCCACCCGCCTGACCGAGGCCCGCCGAACCCTGCCGCCGGGGGCGATCGAACTGGCCTGCCACGCGGCCCTCCCGGTCGTGATCGACCCGCCTTTCCTCAACCTCCTACGGATCAACTTCTTCGTGGACCCACCCGACGATCTGCCGTGGACGGTCGAGGCTGACCTGCTGGCGTCGCCGCTCTTTCGCGAACTGGGCGGCGAGCTCTTCGAAATCGACGAGGACCTGCGCCGGTCGCTGCTGGTGAGCCTCCGCACCCGATACGGCAGCGAGCGCGTGGAACAGGTCGCGCTGCTCCTCGAGCGCTACTGCGACCAGCCCGGCGTCTGGGGTGGTCAGCCGTATCTGGCTCAGGCCCAGAGGCTGACCGTCGCCGGAATTCTGGACCCGGCCGGAGCGGTCAGCTGGCTCGACGACCTCCAGGCGGACGGGACATCATCGGTCGAGCTCTCCTCGGACTGGATCGTCGCGATGCGCGGCCGCCTGACGGCCCAGCCGGCCCCCGGCACCACCTTGAACGACGAGATCGCCGAGGCCGCCGAACGCCTCCGCGCGGGCGATCCGTCGGCCCGCGCGGACCTCACCACTCTGGAACTCCTCCCCGGAAGCGACATCGAGGCCGTCCGCGCCGCCCGGGAAGTAGGCGTGGCAACATCCCCGAAGCAGCTTCACTTCGGCCACAACTTCCCGCGCCTGGATATCAGCTGGGGGACGGAAGGCGGCGACCATGAACTTTCCGGTACCGTTCTGCGAACGTCGGGAATTGACGATTCTGGAATAGTGTTGCGTGCGTCCTTCAATAATGACGGCGACGGCGTCTATGTTTCAGTCATCGGGATCGACCCGGCGCTCCAGATCGCTCTGGTCCACAAGTCCTCGCCCGGAGATCCTGATGTGCCGCGGGAATCTCTGAACACCTTCTACTGGCACTTCTCTTTCGAGGCAGCCAGAGACAAGCTCTCGCGGCATGCCCATTTGCTCGATCGTGAAGGACTCCTGCCTTTCCGTAATATTGCTGTTGTCAGCGATGCGCCGATCGACTTGGGCTGGCTCGACGGTCAGTTCATCTTGGTCCCGGAGTCTTCTTCTGAGGCTGACTGGAACCTGGTCCTTGATGAGCTCAAAGCCCTCATGATCAGTTACGGAACGTGGAGTGGGAATATTCGGGTCGCCTTGATCGGGGTTGACTATTCGGTAATTTTCTCGCCAACCGAAGAAAACGCCGGCGCGGAAGACGCGCGATTGCGGAGCCTTCAGCAGACTGTTGACCGGCAGCGGCTGCAGGTCTCCAACGACCGCGATTTCCGCAAACTGGCCAGAGACCTCGACGCGCTCGCGGATGCGCTCGCGGCGAACGGGCGATACGGCGAAGCGGCGAACGCGGCCGGTGAGACGGTCGGCGTGCAACGAGGACTCAGCGAGCGTGAACCCGGCAATCTTTCCCCCCTCGCCACGGCGCTGACCGAACTCTCGGAATACCTGACGGCGGCCGGCCGATACTCCGAGGCCCTCGCCGCGAGCAGGGAGGCTGTCGATCTCCGTCGCCGGCTTCAGCAAGACGGTGACGACGACCTGGGCTCGTTGGCCAGGGCACTGAACACCCAAGCTCACGTCCTCGCCGCGGTCAGCCGATACGCCGAGGCTCTCGCCGCGAGTGAAGAAGCCGTGCACCTGTATCGCCTTCTGCGCTCCTCCGGCCCCGATCTGGCCGTGGTCCTGAACGTCCGGTCCGAGCTCCTCGCCTCGGCAGGACGTCGGGAGCAGGCGCTGAGCGACAGCGTGGAAGCGACGTCGATATATCGAGAACTTGCCGAGAGGGATCGGTGGGAGCACCTTCCCGGTCTTGCGGCTACCTTGACGAAGTTGTCGCGAAACCTGGAGTCGGTAGGGCGGTTGAGGGAGGCGCTGGAGGCCGGCGGGGAAGCGATCGCTCTGCATCGTGAACTGACCCGGCGGAATCGCGACCTCTATGCGCCCGGGCTTGCTTCGGCGCTGAGTGAATGGTCGCACCTTCTGGCTGTAGTGGGCCGTCGCGACGAAGCTCTCGCCTTCAGCGAAGAGGCCGTTGAGGAACAGCGCCGCATAGTCGATGTCAAAGGAGAGGTGCACCTGCCCGGTCTCGCCGCGGCGTTGAGCAATCTCTCGCGGCTGCTCGCGGACGCCAATCGTATGGAGGAGTCGCTCGCGGCATGCGTCGAAGCTGTCGCGCTGTTCGAGGAGATCGACAGCCTGTCCGGGTTGACGGGTGAGTTGAAGCACCTGGAAGCCCTCTATGCAGCGCTGGGCCGGTCGAGTGAGGCGGCGGCGGTGCGTAGCCGCCGCGACGTCTTGGCCGCAGGGCGGGAAGAAAGCCGGCCTGTTGTCACCGCGACGGCCCGGCATGCGGACTTCGACACCTCGAGGGACGCGGTGGTGTTCGTCCCGGGGATCGGCGGCAGCGAACTCGTCGATGCCGCGAGCGGGCGAGTGCTGTGGGGATCTGGGACCGGCAATGCTGTTCGCTTCGTCCGGGGCACCACTGAACGGCTGCTCGTCACCGATGAGGACAGGGCCGGGGACATCAGCCGAATCACGGCCGGCCGCCTGATTCGGTCGGGTGTGGTTCTTCCCGGCGTGGTCGACCTGGACCCGTACTTCACGTTTCTCGGTGAGATGAGGTCGAGCGTGGCCCATCCCGATGCCCTTCTCAACTTCGCCTACGACTGGCGCCTTTCCGTGGCCCATAACGCGAAGCGGCTCAGCGCGTCAGCCGAATTTCACCTGGCGCGCTGGCGAGCCCACCCGTCCGGCGGTCCGGACGCGAAGTTGACCGTCGTCGCGCATTCCCTCGGCGGGCTGGTCGCCCTGAATTACCTGACGACGTTCGGCGGTGCGCCCTACGTGCGGCGGTTCCTGGCCATCGGCACCCCCTTCCACGGCACGGTGACCGCTGTGACCTCGGTGGCTAGGCATGGCGGCTCGCGCGTTCTCGGCCTGCGGCAGCTCTACCAGTCGATGCCCGCCATGTACGACATACTGCCGGCGTACCGCTGTGTCGACACCGCGGGAGATCTCCGAAGGCTGACCATCGAGGACGTCGTGTCTGTCGGCGGAAGCGGGGAACTGGCCGCGGAGGCGTTCCGTCGCCGGCTCGACCTCGAGGAGAGCAGCGCCTTGCTGGCCGCCGCGGGAACCCAGGTAACCACCGTGGTGGGAATCGGCCAGCCGACGCCGAAAAGTTTCCGAATCGACGGCGGCAGGGTCACCACCTACGAGGGTCGGGGAGATGGCGTCGTGTACGAGGAAGCGGCGACTTTACCTGGCAGTGCCCCGCCGGCCCTCGTCGCTCGACGCGCGGGCAGCCTGACTACCTCCGCCGAGGTCGGCGCGTTCATTCGCGCGTTTCTGACTCGGACGCCGGCGAGACCCCGAGGTGAGCGGCGGGAAGCTTGAGGTGATGGTGCGGGGAGCGTCATCGAGGTGGTCACGCCAGGTGGGAATTGCCCAACGTGCAATCCGGCGGCGGAGGATCACTGCAGCCCTGTACGGACCGCGGTGATTCGCTTGGTGTTGAAGCCCAGCCAGTTCATCCGGCCTACGTAGCGGGCGTGTTCGACCTTGAGGCAGCGGTCCATGATGACGGTCAGGCCGCCGTCTGTCGCGGTCTGGGCGCCCTCGGGGCTGATCACGCCGAACTGGCACCAGAGCGTCTTGGCGCCGATCGTCACGGCGTCCGACGCGATCTGCGGGACGGCGCTCGGGGCGCGGAAGACGTTCACCACGTCGACCGGCTCGGGGACGTCGCGCAGGCTCGGGTAGCTGGTCTCGCCCAGGATCTCCGGCTCGCGTGGGTTGACCGGGATGACCTTGTAGCCGTGGCGCTTCATGTAGTAGCCCACGAAGTAGCTCGCCCGTAGCGGGTTGTTCGACAGCCCGACGATCGCGATCGTCTTGGACGTGTGCAGCACCCGCTGGATGTCCTTCACGTCCTGGTACTGCGTCAGGTCGGTCATCGCTTCAGCCCTTCGAAGGCCTGGGACAGGTCCCAGATGAGGTCGTCGACGGACTCGGTGCCGACCGACAGGCGTACCGTGCCCGGGCCGACGCCGGCCGCGGCCAGCTCCTCGTCGCTGAGCTGGCGGTGGGTGGTGCTGCCGGGGTGGATGATCAGGCTCTTGGCGTCGCCGACGTTGGCCAGGTGGGACCAGAGGGTGACGCCGCGGATCAGGTCCTGGCCGCCGTCGCGGCCGCCGGCCACGTCGAACGAGAAGACCGCGCCGGCGCCCTTCGGCAGGTACTTCTCGACGAGCGGGGCGTACTTGCTGCCGGGCAGCCCGGGGTAGCTGACGTTGGCGGCCAGCGGATGGTCCTGCAGGAAGGCGGCGATCGTGAGCGCGTTCTCGACGTGCCGTTCCATGCGCAGCGACAGCGTCTCCAGGCCCTGCAGGAACAGGAAGGCGTTGAACGGGGACAGCGTGCCGCCCAGGTCGCGCAGCGTCTCGGCGCGCAGCTTCATCAGGTAGCCGTACTCGCCGAACGTCTCGTGGAACTGCAGGCCGTGGTACGCCGGCGACGGGTCGGCCACCACCGGGAACCGGCCGTTCGACCAGTTGAACGTGCCGGCCTCGACCACCACGCCGCCGATGCTGGTGCCGTGGCCGCCGATGAACTTGGTCGCCGAGTGGATGACGATGTCGGCGCCCCACTCGATCGGGCGGCACAGGTACGGCGTGGCGAACGTGTTGTCCACGATCAGCGGCAGGTCGTGCTCGTGGGCGATGCCGGCGATCGTCTCGAGGTCGAGCACGTTGCCGCCGGGGTTGCCGATGGTCTCGCCGAAGAACGCCTTGGTGCTGGACTGCACGGCCTTGCGCCACGCGTCCGGGTCGTCGGGGTCGACCCAGGTCAGCTCCACGTTCATCTTGCGCAGCAGGTGCTTGAGCTGGTTGACCGTGCCGCCGTACAGGGCCGACGACGCCACCACGTGGTCACCCGGCTCGAGCAGGGTGAACAGGGCGCCCGCCTGGGCCGCGATGCCGCTGGAGAACGCCACCGCCCCGGAGCCGCCCTCGAGGTTGGCCACCCGCTCCTCGAAGACGGCGGTGGTCGGGTTCATGATCCGGGAGTACGTGTTGCCGTACTCCTGCAGATTGAAGTAGGCGGCCGCCGACTCCGGATCCTCGAAGACGTAGCTGGACGTCTGGAAGATCGGCACCGCGCGGGCGCCCGTGTTGGGATCGGGCCGCTGCCCGGCGTGCAGCTGCCGGGTCTCGAAACCGAACTCGTGTGCTTCCTCGATCACTCTGACTCCAGGTTGAAAAAGCGGCGGACGATCGGAGTCTGCCGTGCCTCCTCCAGGAGGAAGCAGTCATGGCCGTACGGGGCGTCGATGATGTGCAGTTCCTTCTCGCCGGGCAGGGCGGCGGCGATCTCCTCCGAGGCGAGGGGTGGATACAGCCAGTCCGATGTGAAGGCGATGAGCAGCGCCCGGGCTTTGGTCTGGGAAAGCGCGGCGGCGAGGGAAGCGTGGCCACGAGCCAGGTCGAAATAGGTCAAGGCCCTCGACAGATAGAGGTACGTGTTCGCGTCGAACCGTTTCACGAACGACTCCGCCTGATGGTCGAGGTAGCTTTCGACCTCGAACTCCGGCTGGTCGATCGTGTAGCGGATGTCGTCGGCGAACTGCAGCCGCCGGGCGAACCGGTCCTCCAGCGCCGGCGCGGACAGGTAGGTGACGTGGCCGACCATGCGGGCCACCCCCATGCCGCCGTCGGGCTTGCGGCCGGTGCCGTAGTAGTGGCCGCCCTGCCAGGCCGGATCGCGCCGGATCGACTCGCGGGCGATGGCGTTCCAGGCGATG
This sequence comes from Actinoplanes sp. NPDC048988, assembly GCF_043197815.1. NCBI lineage: Bacteria > Bacillati > Actinomycetota > Actinomycetes > Micromonosporales > Micromonosporaceae > Actinoplanes > Actinoplanes sp. NPDC048988. The sequence continues at coordinate 264,076 of NZ_JBICTW010000007.1, forward strand.
CCCTGCGGGTGCAGCCCGTGGGTGGACGCGATCACCACGATCGAGTCGACCTGATCCGGGTGGTCGACCGCCCACTGCAGCGCCTGCATGCCGCCCAGGGATCCACCGGCCACCGAGGCCAGGCGCTCGATGCCGAGCTCGTCGAGGAACGCCCGCTGGCACCGGACCATGTCGGCCACGGTGATGACCGGGAAGTCCGATCCGTACGGCCGGCCGGTGTCGGGGTTCGTCGACGAGGGGCCGGTCGAGCCCCGGCAGCCGCCGAGCAGATTCGTCGACACCACGTAGTAGTGGTCGGTGTCGAACGCCTTCCCGGGGCCGATCATGCCGTCCCACCAGCCCAGGGCCTTGCCCTGGGAGCCGTCGCGGCTCTCGGCCGCGAAACCGTCGCGGGTGCTCGCGGCCGGCGCCGTCGCCGAATATCCGGCAGCGTGAGCGTCTCCACTCAGGGCGTGACAGACGAGGATGACGTTGTCACGCTCGGGGGACAGGGTGCCGTACGTCTCGTACGCCACCCGGACCTCACGCAGCTCGCGGCCGCTGTCCAGCGGCAGAGACCCCGGCAGATCAAGGAACTGTGTTTCGACGGTCAAGGGCCTCACCATGCGGGAGATGCTATCTATACGCCGTCTGCGCAGGCCAGTATGTTTGTCGGGAATCCCTATCGGGTTTATGTTCAAAGGGGCAATTGGACCATGACCGTAGTTGACAACGGCGTGAACGTGCAGGCGCTGCTCGACGCCCGCGAGGCGCTCAAGGGCGCCCCCGAGGCCGCCCAGTTCACCTGGCGCGCCACCTCCAAGTGGGAGAAGGGCGTGCACAGCACGGCCACCGTGCAGAAGTTCTTCGGCCTCGGCCAGGAGCAGAGCCACAAGAGCGAGTCGGTCTTCTCGGCCGACCACCCCGAGGTCTTCGCGGCCGAGGACAACGGCATCACCCCGATCGAGTACCTGCTCGTCGGCCTGGCCGCCTGCCTCACCGCCGGCGTCGCCTCGGTCGCGCAGAACCGCGGCATCCAGGTCCGCTCGATCGAGTCCACGGTCGAGGGCGCCCACGACATCCGCGGCATCCTCGGCGCCGACAGCGACGTCCGCAACGGCTTCAACGACGTCAAGGTCACCTTCAACATCGACGCCGACGCCTCCACGGAGGAGATCGAGGCCCTGGTCGCCCAGTCGCAGAAGCGCTCGGCGGTCTACGACGCCTTGACCAATCCGACGAACGTCACGGTCGAGGTCGCCTGAGGCGGGCCGAGTCATCGAACGCGTCACCACTGTCGTCGTCGGGGCCGGTCACGCCGGCCTGGCGGCGAGCCACTTCCTGCGCGGCCGATCGGTCGACCACGTCGTCCTCGAGCGGGGCGAGGTGGCCAACTCGTGGCGGCGCGAACGCTGGGACTCGCTGCGGCTGCTCACCCCGAACTGGCTGAGCCGCCTGCCCGGCCTCGACTACGACGGCCCCGACCCGGACGGGTACATGACGTCGGGCGAGGTCGCGTCCCTCGTGTCGCGCTTCGCCCGCGTCGTCGACGCCCCTGTGCGCACCTCGTGCGAGGTGCTGTCGGTGCGCCCGTCCGGCGACGGCTACCAGGTCACCACCAACCAGGGCGAGATCGAGTGCCGGTCCGTCGTCATCGCCAGCGGCGCGGCCAACATCGCCACAACCCCGGCTTTCCGTACGGAGGTGCCGGCCTCCCTGACGCAGCTGACCCCGCTCGGCTACCGCGGCCCGTCCGAGCTGCCCGACGGCGGCGTGCTCGTGGTCGGCGCCTCGGCCACCGGCGTGCAGCTCGCGGCCGAGGTGCGGCGGTCGGGCCGCCCGGTCGTCCTCTCGGTCGGCGAGCACGTCCGCCTGCCCCGGCTGTACCGGGGCCGGGACATCCTGTGGTGGATGGACGCCTCCGGCGTGTGGGACCAGCGCTGGGACGAGATCGACGACCTGAACCGGGCCCGCCGGCTGCCCTCACCGCAGCTGATCGGCTCACCGGCCCGGGACACGCTCGACCTCAACACCCTGAGCGGGCTGGGCGTCGAACTGGTCGGCCGCCTGGCCGCCGTCCGCGACGGGGTGGCCCTGTTCTCGGGCGGCCTGCGCAACGTGTGCTCCCTGGCCGATCTCAAGATGAAACGCCTGCTGGCCGGCTTCGACTCGTGGGCCGGCGTCACCGATCCGGTGGCTTTCGAGCCCACCGCCGTCGCCGCGTCCACCCGCCTCCAGCTCGACCTGCGCGGCGGCGAGATCAGCACCGTCATCTGGGCCACCGGCTTCCGCCCCGACTACAGCTGGCTCGACGTCCCGATCGTCGACGAGAAGGGCCGCCTGCGCCACGAGGGCGGCGTGGCCGACGCGCCCGGACTCTACGCCCTGGGCCTGCCCATGCTGCGCCGCCGGCGCTCCTCGTTCATCAACGGCATCGAGGACGACGCCCGCGCCGTCGTCGACCACCTGGCCAAGGAGCTCACCGACTACTGACCACGGGAATTTCGTCCTCGGTACGGTGGTTTCGCCGGTGCGCCACGAAAGGGGACAGCACAGATGAGTACGGTGAACCTGACCAAGGAGACCTTCCAGCAGACGGTGACGGGCGACGGCATCGTGCTGGTCGACTGGTGGGCCGACTGGTGCGCCCCGTGCCGCAGCTTCGCGCCGGTGTACGAGAAGGCCAGCGAGCAGCACCCGGAGATCGTCTTCGCCAAGGTCGACACGGAGGCCGAGGAGCGCCTGTCGGCCATCGCCGGCATCTCCTCGATCCCGACCCTGATGGTCTTCCGCGACGGGATCATGGTCTTCTCGGAGCCGGGCGCCCTGCCCGGCGCGGCCCTGGAGAAGGTCATCACGGCGGTCGAGGAGCTGGACATGGACGAGGTCCGCGCCAAGCTCTCTTGATCCGATCGCCGGGGCTCGCACAGACTGATGCCGTGCCATCAGCGCTCGGCATCGATGTCGGAACGACGAACACCAAGGTCGCGCTGGTCGACGCGGGCGGCCCGGCACCGCGGGTGCGGGCGGTCGCGTCCGCGCCCACGCCGGCGCCGGGCGCCCTGAGAAGGACCCTCCTCCAGTTGATCGCGCAAGTACTGACCGGGAGCGGGCCGGCCGGGAGCGGGCCGGACGGGAGTAGGTCGGCCTGGAGCGGGCCGGCCGGGAGTAGGTCGGCCTGGAGCGGGCCGGCCTGGAGCGGGCCGGCCTGGAGTAGGTCGGTCGATGCTGGGCTGGCCGGTGCTGGGCCGGTTGGGGCTGGGCCGGGACGGTGGGTGGCGGCTGGGGTGTCGCCGCCGGATGTCGTCGGGATCGCGTCGATGGCGGAGACCGGGGTGCCGCTGGACGCGGCCGGGGAGCCGCTGGGGCCGTGGCTGCGCTGGCACGAGCGGGAGGCGGCCGCGGCGGCGGAGGCGCTGGCCGGGCGGCTGGGGCGGGAACAGCTGATCGCGGCTACGGGCGTGCGGCCCAGCGCCAAGGTGCCGCTGGCCAAGCTGGCCTGGCTACGGGAGCACCGGCCGTCGGTGTGGGCGGCGATGGCGAGGTGGTCGGGGGCGGCCGACCTGGCCTGTCTTCAGCTCACCGGACGGCTCGCGACCGACCACACGCTGGCCGGCCGAACGATGGCCTACCGGCTGCCGGCGGAGGGGGAGGGGCTCGCCGGGGCGTTCGACCCGGACCTGCTGGCCGAGGTGGGTCTGCGGCCGTCGCAGCTTCCGGCCGTCGTCGCGCCGGGCGAGGTGGCCGGCGTGGTCAGCGATCCGGCGTTCGTCGCCTGCGGGCTGCGGGCCGGCACGCCGGTGGTGGTGGCGGGCCACGATCATCAGGTCGGCGCGTACGCCTGCGGGGTGCGCTCCCCGGGCGACGTGGCCGACTCGGTGGGCACGGCCGAGGCCGTCATGACGGTCGTCGGCGGCCACCCTTCACCGGTCGAGGCCGGCCGGGCCGGAATGAGCGTCGTCCTCACGGTCGAGGGCCGCCACCGGGCCGTCCTGGCCGGTTCTGCCAGCGCGGGCGCCACGATCGCCTGGTGGCTGAAGCACGAAGCCAGGGGCGACGACCCACTCGAAGGCGGCCCAGCGCCTGATGGCCCTCCCGCGCTGGGTGGCCCTCCCGTGCTGGGCGGCGTTCGCGGGCGCCGAGACGCGGTCGTGGAGGCTTCGGATTCCGGCGGCGACCCTTTTGGCGCTGTTGTGGAGCTTGGTGAGGAGCCGACCGGCGTGATTGTCCTGCCTTATCTGGCGGGGCGGCAGACTCCTGTGCCCGATCCGGAGGCCCGGTTACGTGTGGTGGGGCGGCGGCCGGAGCACGGCTCCGTTCTGCTGGGGAAGGCTCTGCTGGAAGGGCTGAGCCTGCACGCGCGCTGGATGCTGGCCGAGCAACTGCGGCTCGCGGCTGAGCCGGTCGCGCCGACGGTCTTCCTCTTCGGTGGGCCGGTTGCGGCCAACCCCGCCTGGGTTCGTATCAAGGCCCGGGTTCTGCCCCGGGGTCTTCGCATGGTGGCCGAGCCGGAGACCGTCGCGGCCGGGGCGGCTCTGCTCGCCCTCGCCCGGGCCGGATTCGGGGACGTGCCGGCGCTGCCGTCCGAGGTCGTGCCGGGCGGGGGCGCCACCTACGACGCGATGTTCGAGCGTTTCGTCGGCGTGGCCGTGGGCCGGTAGCGGATGGAGCTCAGCGAGGGCGAAGGCACGTGGACCGTCGTGGCCGCCGACTACGTCGTGCAGGTGCGCGTCCCGGAGCTGGTCGCGGTGCTCGCGGACCTTGACGGGCGGATCTGGTCGCGGCTCAGCCTGCTCGCCTCCGTGGACCGGGCCGACGCGCCGGACGAGTCCTACGGCCGGCCGCGGGTCGTCGCGCGCCGCGAGCTGTCCGGTCCGGCGCCGCCGGTCGCTGCACGCCGCGAGCCGGTCGCAAGCGCGTCGCGGGCCGCCGCCGGGCGGGAGCCGGCCGAGCTGGGGCGCGAGCCGGGCGAGGTGGAGCGGGAGCCGGGCGAGGTGGGGCGGGAGCGGGGCGAGGTGGGGCGGGAGCGGGGCGAGGTGGGGCGGGAGCCGGGCGAGGTGGGGCGGGAGCCGGGCGAGGTGGGGCGGGAGCGGGGCGAGGTGGGGCGGGAGCCGGGCGAGGTGGGGCGGGAGCCGGGCGAGGTGGAGCGGGAGCCGGGCGAGGTGGGGCCGCCGGTCGTTGCCGGCTGGGAGACGGGCGAGGGCGCGTCGCGGGCCGAGGTGGGGCCGGCGGTTGGGGCGGGACGCGAGGCGGTCGAGGGTGCGCCGCGGGTGGAGATGGCGGAGTTCGAGGTCGTTGTGGCGTCGAGCGCGTGGGAGTTCAAGAGCGTCGTGCTGCGGTGCTTCGAGGATCGGGTCGAGGTTCGGGTTCGGGTACGCGGGGCCGGGCCGCTCGGTGAGGTGCGGCTGCTCGGTGGGCGGGGGACGCTGCCGGACGGGGCCTGTGGTGTGTTCCGGTCGTCGATCGAGTTCGCCTCCGTTTTCGTTCCCGCGCCGGCCGAGCCGGTGCAGTTCGAGCGGCCGGCCGGCAGTGCGGCCTCGCTCGGCGTCGTCGGGGACGCGTCCGCGGGGCGGCTGCACGCGGTCTTCTCGCCGCCGCCGCTGTGTTTCGTGTTCCGGCGGACGGGCGGCGGCGGGGTGCTGAGTGCCGCGCTGGGCGGCGACGTGGCCGATCTTCGGTTTCCGGCGCTGCGCTACGACCCGCTCGACGGTGGCTTCCTGCTGGTGGCCGATTACGAAGGCCGTACGGCAATCGACGGTTTTTTCGAAACCCCGCCGGTGGTTCTCCGGCGTGCCGCCGACCCGTGGACGGCTCTGCGGGAACTGGCGCCGGCCGGGGCCGGCGGCGAACAGGCGGCGTGGTGGCGGGAGCCGATCTTCTGCGGGTGGGGCGCGCAATGCGCGGCCGCGCCGATTCCCGGGCAGCCCACCTCCCATCCGTACCATCTGCGGGACCTGGGTCCGGCCGTGGTGCCGGCCGGGGTGACCACGGCGGTCGCGCTGTCGCGGCAGGACCGGTACGACGGGTGGCTGGCCCGGCTGGCCGACCACGGTGTCGTCCCGGGCACCGTGGTGGTCGATGATCGCTGGCAGCTGGCGTACGGGACGGGCGAGCCGGACGTGACCCGCTGGCCGGACCTGCGGGCCTGGATCGCCGGGCGGCACGCGGCCGGTCAGCGGGTGCTGCTGTGGTGGAAGGCGTGGGATCCCGGTGGCCTGCCGGTGGCCGAATGCGTGACCGACCCGGGCGGCACGCCGGTCGCGGCCGACCCGGGCTGCCCGGCCTACCGGGAGCGGCTGGCGGGAATCGTCGCGTGGCTGCTCGGGCCGGACGGGCTGGACGCGGACGGCCTCAAGATCGACTTCACGCAGCGGGCGCCGTCGGGGCGAGGGCTGCGCCGGCCGGGTGCGGAAGCGGGCGCGCCGTGGGGGATCGCGCTGCTGCACCGCCTGCTCGAGACCATGTACCGCGCCGCGAAGAGCGCCAAGCCGGACGCCCTCGTCGTCACCCACGCCCCGCATCCGGGGTTCGGGGACGTCAGCGACATGATCCGGCTGAACGACATCCTCGAACGGGACCCGGCCGGCGCGGAGGTGGCCGCCGCCGACCAGCTGGCCTTCCGGCACGCCGTGGTCAGCGCCTGCCTGCCGTACCACCTGATCGACACCGACCAGTGGCCGATCGCCGACCGCGCCCAGTGGCGGGCCTATGTCGAGGCGCAGGCGAGGCTCGGCGTGCCGGCCTTGTACTACGCCGAGCGCGTCGACCGCTCCGGCGAGGAGCTCACCGCGGACGACCTGATGCTCGTGGCGCGCACGTGGAAGGCGTACCGGTCCAATCCACAGTAGAGGCGGGGCCGATGTGGAATCGATACCATACCGGCATGCCCTTCGCCGAGATCGCCCCCGGCGTGTTCCGGGTCGCCGACACCTGCAACGTCTACGTGATCGCCGATCCCGGTGGCAGCCGGACCGCCGTGGCGATCGACTTCGGGTCGGGCCGGGCCTTCGAGCACCTGGCCGCCATGGGCGTCGACCGGATCACCGACGTGCTGATGACCCACCACCACCGCGACCAGGCCCAGGGCCTGCGGTGGGCCACGGCCGAGGGGGTACGGGTCCACGTGCCGCCGGCCGAGCGGGAGCTGTTCGACGACGTCGAGGAGATGTGGCAGGGCCGCACCCTGCGCAACGACTACAACCTGCGGCAGGACAAGTTCTCCCTGCTCGAGCCGGTGCCGGTGCACGACGTGGTGCCCGAGTACCGGCGTCGGGTGTACGCGGGCACGACCGTCGAGGTGCTGCCGACGCCGGGGCACACGACCGGGTCGGTGACGTACGTGATCGAGCGGGGCGGCCGGCGGATCGCCTTCACCGGCGACCTCATCTACGGGCCGGGCCAGGTGTGGTCGCTGGCCGCGACCCAATGGTCGTACGTGGAGAACGAGGGCCCGGCCATGACCGTGCTGAGCTGCCTCACCCTCGTACAGCGGGAACTGGATCTGCTTCTGCCGTCGCACGGCGAACCGATGGCCGAACCGGCGGCGGCGCTCACGCTGCTGGCCGCGCGGATGAACCAGTACGTGGACTCGCGCCGCCCGTACCCCTGGGATCTGGCCGACTGGCTGGCCAACCCGTTTGTCGAACTGACCCGGCACCTGCTGCAGAACCGGACCGGCAGCGCGTGCGGCTACGTGCTGATCTCCGGGACCGGGGCCGCGCTGCTGATCGATTACGGATACGACATGCAGACCGGCCTGCCGCCCGGCGGCGACCGGGCCTCGCGCCGGCCCTGGCTGGGTTCGCTGCCGGCGCTGCGCCGGCGGTACGGCGTCACCTCGATCGACGTCGCGCTGCCGACCCACTACCACGACGATCACGTGGCCGGCCTGAACCTGCTGCGCGACGTCGAGGGCACCGAGGTGTGGGCCCCCGAGCACGTCGCGGACATCCTCGAGGCGCCGATGGACCAGGACCTTCCGTGTACGTGGTTCGACCCGATCCCGGTCGACCGGCGGCTGAGGCTGGGCGGGTCGTTCCGCTGGCGGGAGTACGAGATCACCGTGCACGACCTGCCCGGGCACACCCTCTACCAGGCGGCGTACGAGTTCGTCGTGGACGGCGTGAAGGTGCTGGCCACGGGCGACCAGCAGGTGGGCCTGGGCGCCGTCGGCGGGCCCCGGGAAGTGCTGAACTACCAGTACCGCAACCGTTTCCGGCTCGGCGACTACCAGGCCTGCGCGCGGCTGTACCGGGCCGTCGCGCCGCAACTCATGATCTTCGGGCACTGGCCGGCCCGCTGGGTCGACGAGGAGTACTTCGCGCTGGTCGCCCGGGAGGCCGACGAGCAGGACCGGCTGCACCGCGAACTGCTGCCGCTGGACGAGCTCGGCACCGGCCCGGACGGGGTGATGGCGAGGATTGCGCCCTATTACGCGCGAGCGGAAACTGGTGCCGTCCTGCGCCTGCGCGTGACCGTGGTCAACCCCCAGACCACCGTACAGAAGGCCGTGATCAGAATGGTCCTGCCGGTAGGGTGGGTGGCCGTGCCGGACGTGGCGACGATCTCCCTGCCCCCGTGGGGCGAGGACGACGCGGTGATCGAGGTGACGACGGGGTCTCCGCGGCGCCGGGCCCGGCTGGCCGCCGACGTCAGCATCGGCGCCCTCCACCTGGGTCAGCACGCCGAGGCCATCGTGGACGTGTGGGAGAGAGAGGCGACGTGACGGCTGAGGGAGTGGCGCGCCGGGCCACCATCCGCGAGGTGGCCGAGGCGGCCGGGGTGTCCCGCTCCACCGCGTCCCGCGCCCTGACCGGCCACGGCTACGTGGCGCCGCCGGTGCGCGACCGGGTCCGCGCGGTCGCCCACGACCTCGGCTACGTGCCCGACGCGACCGCCCGCCACCTGCGCCGGCAGGCCAGCCAGTCGATCGGCGTGCTGCTGTCCGACCTGAACAACCCGTTCTACGCGGGGCTGGCCGCGGGCATCAGCGCGCAGGCCCGCAAGCGGCAGTACACGATGATGCTGGCCGACGACGGCGGCTCGGCCGGGGTGGAGGCGGAGGCGGCCGAGACGTTCGTGGCGCTGCGGGTCGCGGGGGTCATCGTGACGCCGGTGTCGGCCGAGCTCGGGGCGTACCTGGGCCGGCAGCGGATCCCGGTGGTCGAGGTGGACCGGCAGTTCTCGGCCGGCGTGTGCGACGCGGTGCTGGTGGACAACGGCAGCGCCGCCCAGCGGGTCACCCAGCAGCTGATCGGGATCGGTCACCGGCGTATCGCCCTGGTCATCGACGAGATGCACTGGACCACCGGCCGGGACCGGCTGGCGGGCTATCGGGCGGCCTTCGCGGCGGCCGGGGTGCCGCTGGACGAGTCGCTGGTGGTGACGGCGGGGTGGGACGTGGAGGCGGCCCGGGTCGGCATCCGCGCGCTGCTGACCCGCCCCGACCCGCCGACGGCGGTCTTCGCGGCCAACAACGTGCTGGCCGAGGCGGCGTTCCGGACGGCGGCCGAGCTGGGCCGGTCGATCCCGGGCGAGCTGAGCCTGGTGTCCTTCGACGACGTCCCGTGGATGAGCATGGTGACTCCGGGGGTGACCGCGGTCCGGCAGGACACGGTGGCGCTCGGCGAGGCCGCGGTGTCCCAGCTCATCGACCGGATCCAGGCGCCGCTCGCCCCCGTGCGCACGGTCCTGCTGTCGGCGTCCGTCGTGTCGCGCGGATCGACGGCCCCGCCGGCCTGACTCTTGACCCGTCCCGGGCACTCCTCCTACGCTCGCCGGTGTGGGATCGATCCCATGTGGAGGCCCCGGTGAGTGGTACCGATCTGCTGGCGCCCTGTCCGGGCGACGCCGGGCCGGTGCTGGGCCTGGACATCGGCGGCACGAAGCTGGCCGCCGCCGTGGTCACCGCCGACGGCACGGCGCACGGCCTGGTGACCACGCCGACGCCGCACACCGGCGACTGGCGGGACGCCACGGCGTGCCTGTTCGACCTGGGACACCAGGCTCTCCGCACGGTCGGCGCGCGCGGGATCCGGGCCGTGGGGATCGCCTGCGGGGGGCCGCTCGACGGGCCGTCGGGGATGTTGATGAGCCCGCCGCATCTGCCGGGGTGGACGCGGGTGCCCATCGGGCCGTTGGCGGCCGAGGCGTTCGGGGTGCCGTTCGTGCTGGAGAACGACGCCACGGCGGCCGCGGTCGCCGAATACCGGTTCGGAGCCGGGCGGGGTACGGCGACGATGCTCTACCTGACCGTCTCGACCGGGATCGGTGGCGGCGCGGTGGTGGGCGGGCGGCTGCACCGGGGCGCGGCCGGCAACGGCGGGGAGTTCGGCCACATCATCGTGCGCCGGGGCGGGCGGCTCTGCGCGTGCGGGCGGCGGGGCTGTGTGGAGGCGTACGCCTCGGGAAGCGCGATAGCGCAACGAGCCCGCGAAGCCTGCGGCCGGGAGATGACCGCGGCCGGCGTGACGGCGGCCGTCGCGGCGGGGGATCCGGCGGCGGCAGCGGTCTGGGCGGAGACGGTGGACCTGCTCGGCGCGGCCGTGGCCGACCTGGTCAACGTCTTCGAACCCGACCTGGTCGTGCTGGGCGGCGGCGTCACCCGGGCCGGTGCCATGCTCCTCGGGCCGGTGCGTGAGGTGGTCGCCCGCGAAGCCATGCCGCCGGCCGCCCGGGCCGCCCGCGTCGAGCCGGCCGCCCTCGGCGACCGCGTCGGCGTCATCGGCGCGGGAGTCATCGCCCTGGCCCCGCCACCCACCGGTAGCTCACGGCCCGGACTCGGCAGCACCCACACCGGACCGCCGCGCG
>NZ_JBICTW010000007.1:274961-384178 GCF_043197815.1 Actinoplanes sp. NPDC048988
CGCGGCCTCAAGCCCACCGCGGGGCGAGCTCGCGGCCTCAAGCCCACCGCGGGGCGAGCTCGCGGCCTCAAGCCCACCGCGGGGCGAGCTCGCGGCCTCAAGCCCACCGCGGGGCGAGCTCGCGGCGGGAGGGTCGGTGGAGGCCGGAACGCCGACCGGGTTCGAGGCCGCGCGAATCGAAGTTTCGGCCGGGCTAGAAGGCGGGCTGGAGGCCGGGCTGGAACGCGGGCTGGAGGCCGGGCTGGAACGCGGGCTGGAGGGCGGGCTGGAGGGCGGGCGGGGGCGGATGGCGCCGGCCATGGTGCACTGGCTGGAGAACCATCTGGACGAGCACGTCGCCGTGGCGTCGGCGCTGGGGGAGCTGACCGCTGAGATACGGGCGGCCGGCGAGCTCATCTGCCGGCGGCTGGCCGGTGGTGGCACCGTCTACACGCTCGGCAACGGGGGCAGTGCGGCCGACGCCCAGCATCTCACCGGGGAACTGGTCGGGCACTTCAAGCGGGAGCGGCGGCCGCTGCCGGCCGTCACCCTCAGCACCGACCCCAGCGTTCTCACCTGTGTGGCGAACGACTTCGACTACGCCGACGTCTTCGCGCGCCAGATCGAGGCGCTGGCCCGGCCCGGCGACGTCGTGGTCGCCTTCACCACCTCGAGCCGGTCGCCCAATGTGGTCTCGGCGCTGGACACCGCGCGGGCGCGCGGGGCCGCCACGGTGCTGTTCGCGGGCGGAGCACCGGGCGCCGCCCGGGCCGACCGGGTTCTGCTCGTGCCGTCCAAGAGCACCCAGCGTGTCCAGGAGATGCACACCCTGATGCTGCATGTGATCAGCGAGATGGTGGACGCGTGGGCCGCCGGTGAGGAGCCGGGGCCGTGACCGCGCCGATGGCCAACGCGCCCAACGGCGACCAGCCGTCCTGCGGTCCCGGGGCCGAGCGGCCGCTGGCCACCCCGCACCGCACGCTGCACATGGTCGGGCACGCCCACCTGGACCCGGTGTGGCTGTGGCCGTGGCAGGAGGGTTACCAGGAGGCCCGGGCCACCTTCTGGTCGGCCATCCACCGTATGGACGAGTACCCCGACTTCGTCTTCACCTGCGACCAGGTCGTGCTCCTGTCGTGGGTCGAGGAGTCGGATCCGGAGCTGTTCGCCCGCATCCGGGCCCGGGTCGCCGAGGGCCGCTGGCAGCTGACCGGCGGCTGGTGGGTGGAGCCCGACTGCAACCTGCCGGCCGGGGAGTCCTTCGTGCGGCAGGGGCTGTACGGGCAGCGCTACCTCCGCGAGAAGTTCGGCGTCACCGCGAGCGTCGGCATGAACGTCGACCCCTTCGGCCACCACGGCATGCTCCCGCAGATCCTGCGGGGACAGGGCCTGAGCTCGTACGTCTTCATGCGCCCCGGACCGCACGAGACCAGCCTCACCGGCACCGCGTTCTGGTGGGAGTCGGCCGACGGTTCGCGGGTCCTGGCCTACCGGCTTCCGTACGAGTACTGCAGCCCGCCGGGTGAGGTGGGCGCGCAGGTCGACAAGGCGCTCGGGGCGGTGCCGCCCGGCGACACGATGATCTTCTTCGGGGTGGGCAACCACGGCGGCGGGCCGACCAGGGCCAACATCGAGAGCATTCACCGGTACGACCGGATGGGGTCCTACGGGCGCATGGTGATCTCCTCGCCGGGACGGTACCTCGACGAGCTGGCCAAGCGCCTGGGCGAGGACGGCCTGGCCGCGCTGCCGGTATGGCGCGACGACCTGCAGATGCACGCGCCGGGCTGCTATTCGGCGCACTCGGGCATCAAGATGTGGCAGCGGAGGGCGCAGGCCGCGATCCTGTCCGCCGAGCGCTGGGCGGCCGTGGGATCGGCGCTGTTCGGCCTGGGCGATCCGCGGGCCGACCTGACCCGGGCCTGGCAGCAGATCCTGTTCAACCAGTTCCACGACGTGCTGCCGGGCTCGGCCGTCGAGACCGCCTACGACGACGCCCGCGACCAGCTGGGGGAGGCCGTCGCGATCGCCAAGCGGGTCATCGCCCGTACCCACAATGTCATCGCCCGTCAGGTCGACATCCCCCTCGAGGAGGGGACGCAGCCGGTGCTCGTCTTCAACCCGCACCCGTGGGAGGTCACCGCGCACGTCGAGTTGCAGTACGGCGCCCAGCCGTCCGGCGTGCACGTCGACGGCGCGCTGTCGCAGCCGATCCAGCCGGTCGCCACCACCGACGACCTCGCCCGCGGGGCGGTCGTCTTCGAGGCGGCCGTGCCGGCGTTCGGCTACCGGCTCTACCGGCTGCGCCCGGGTGCCGTCGCCGTGCCGACCGCGCTGCGGGCCACGGAGGAGGTCCTGGAGAACGACCGGCTGCGGGCCGTCTTCGACCCGGCCACCGGCTGGCTGTCGTCGCTGCTGGACAAGAGGACCGGAGCCGACGTGGTGGCCGGCGCGCGCGGGGAGCACACCGCCGTCAGCCGGGATCCGACCGACACGTGGGGGCATCACGTCCGGTCGTACCGCTGGCCCGGCGCCGTCATGCCGGTCAGCCGGATCGTCCTGCGGGAGGCCGGACCGCTGCGGGCCCGGCTGCGGGTCGAACGCGCGTGGAACTCGTCCACGCTGGTCGAGGAGTTCCTGCTGGGCCACGACGCCGACCATCTCGAGGTGCGGGTCACCCTCGACTGGCGGGAGCGGGCCCACCAGCTCAAGTTGTGCTTCCCGACCACCGTGGGGTGCCGCCGGGCCACGTACGAGATCCCGTTCGGTGTCGTCGACCGCCCGGCCGACGGCGCCGAGAACCCCGCGCAGTCCTGGGTCGACGTCAGCGACGGCCGCGCCGGCCTGGCCGTGGTCGGCGACGCCAAGCACGGGTACGACGTCTCACCCACCGAACCGGCCGGGGTGAGCATCGGCATGACGGCGGTGCGCAGCCCGGTCTACTCGTGGCACGATCCGCGCGAGCTCGACCCGGACGGCTTCTACTCCTATCAGGACCAGGGGCTCCAGACGTTCCGCTACCTGCTCGTGCCGCACGCCGGCGACTGGCGGCGGGCCGGGCTGACCCGCCGGGCGGCCGAGCTGGGCTCGCCGGTGCGGGCCATGCTGGAGAGCTTCCACTCCGGCGCCCTGCCGCCGGCGCAGAGCTATCTGTCGGACGGCGCCGGGCCGGTGATGGTCACCGCGGTCAAGACCCACGAGGACGGAGGGTCCCTGATCGTACGGGCGGTGGAGACCACCGGCCGTACGCACCGGGCCGTTCTCGGCATTCCGCTGCTGGGCCGGACGGTGACGGCCGACTTCGGCCCGCACCGGATCCGCACGTTCCGGGTGCCGTTCGACGGCGGTGAGGTCCGCGAGACCGACCTGATCGAGTGGGACCGGCCGGACGCCGATCAGGTGGAGGCCGGGCCGTCGGCGGCCGCGCCCGGTGGCCGGCGCCGGGCCGAGCCGGACCGCGACGCCTCCAACGCCACTTCGCCCGCCGAACGGATGGCGCCCGGGCAGCGCGGTCGCGTTTAAGGAGCCGCCCACCGGGGATTCTTCGGTCGCGCCCCGGCCAGGTTGTGGAAACGTTGCCATACGCCCTAACGGAGCCTCCAAAGCCGCTCTGAAGTGCAGTGATACACAACGGTAATATTGATGCCTTGTGTGCCCCGTCACGCTGGTCTAGCGTCCGATCTGGGATGGATCCCACATCGGGGAGGCCACTATGGAGAGAAAACGTGCGGCCATAGTGGCCGCCGGCGTCGCCATCGTGCTCGGGCTGGGCACGGCCGGCTGCGGGTCGGGCAGCGGTGACGAGGGTGGCGGCGGTGACGCGGTGACGTTCGACGCCAACGCGTCCGGTGCGCTCAGCGCCTGGGCCTTCGACAACGCCGACGACGTCGGGAAGGCCCGCATCGACTACGCGGCCAAGCAGCTGAACGGCGTCACCGTCAAGATGGACCAGACCGGCTTCGACGCGCAGAAGTTCACCGCCCGGCTGGCCGGCGGCGACGTCCCCGACGTGGTGCAGATGGATCGGGAGTACGTGCCGACCTACGCCGCCCAGGGACTCATCGTGCCGCTGGAGAAATGCTTCTCGGCCCACGGCGTCGACCCCAAGCAGCGCTGGTACTCCAACGTGGTGGGCGACGTGACGTACAAGAACCAGGTCTGGGCCGTTCCGCAGTTCTACCAGCCACCGGCGATCATCCTGAACACGACGGTGATGGACGCCGCCGGCGTCACCCCGGAGCAGATCGACACCTCCAAGCCCGACGTGCTGCTCGCCGCCATCGCGAAGATGTACAAGGCCAGCGGCGGCGTCCCGGCCGTGCTGGGCTTCAACCCGCAGGCCGTCGGCCAGACCTACCTGTGGTTCATCAGCCAGGGCGGCAAGCTCGTGGGCGACAACGGCGCGCCGACGCTCGACGACCCGAGCAACGTCTACCCGCTCGAGACGCTCAAGAAGATCGTCGACGCCCAGGGCGGCTTCGCCAAGTACAAGAGCTTCACCGACGCGTTCGACGTGTTCGGCGACAACAACCAGTTCGTCAAGAACCAGGTCGGGGCCGAGGTCGACGCGCAGTGGTACCCGAACGTGCTGTCGCCGTACAAAGACAAGCTCAAACTCGGCGCGGTGCCGTTCAAAGGCAAGGACGGCCAGCCCGTCACCGTCGCCTACGGCGGCTCCTTCGTGATCCCGGCCAAGGCCAAGAACCCCAGTGCCGCCTGCAAGTGGGCGCTGGCGCTGACCGACGACGGCTCGTGGGACGCGGCGGCCACGGCCCGCGCGGCCACCATCGAGAAGGAGAAGTCGATAAACACCGGCCTGTTCACCGGATCACCCGGCCCGGACAAGGCGATCCGCGACAAGTACGTCAAGCCGAGCGGCAACGCCGGGTTCGACCAGGTGATCAGCACCTACTACGACGTGGTGACCAGCGGCAAGAGCGCCGGCGCGTCACCGGCCGGGCAGCAGCTCAAGCAGGAACTGACGAACGCGATCACCTCGGCCCTGCTGGGGAAGAAGACGCCGCAGCAGGCGCTGGCCGACGCGCAGACGGCGTCCATGTCGGCCTACCGCTCGATCGCGGGCGGCTGACGACGGTGGAGCAACTGAAGGCCCGCAAGTACAACCGCCGGGAGGCGATCGCCGGCTACCTGTTCATCTCACCCTGGATCATCGGGTTCCTGATCTTCACCCTGGGCGCGATGATCTACAGCCTGGCCATCTCGTTCAGCCACTTCAACCTGGCCACCAACAAGATGCGGCCGGGCGGGCTGGACAACTACCGGGCCCTGCTGGACGACCCGCGCGTCGCCGGATCGCTGAAGAACACCCTGTTCTTCGCGGTCCTGGCGGTGCCGCTGGAGGTCATCGTCGCGCTGTTCCTGGCCATCCTGCTCAATCGGGCCCGGCGCGGGGCGGGCTTCTTCCGTACGGTCTACTACCTGCCCAAGATGACGCCCGCCGTGGCCACCGCGGCGGTGTTCCTGCTGCTGCTCAACGGCAACAGCGGCGCCATCAACTCGGCCCTGCGCGCCGTCGGGATCGAGGGCCCGCAATGGCTGGTCGACCCGGCCTGGGTGCGGCCCTCGATCGTGCTCATGGCGCTGTGGGGTGTCAGCGGGACGATGGTCATCTTCCTGGCGGCGCTGAAGAACGTGCCCCGCGACCTGTACGAGGTGGCGTCGCTGGACGGCGCGAGCCCGGTACGGCAGTTCTTCACCATCACCCTGCCGATGATCTCCGGTGCGGTCTTCTTCAACGTCATCATTCTGACCATCGCCGCGTTCCAGGTGTTCGACCAGGCCTACCTGCTGTTCTGGCGCGACCAGACCAACGTCGCCCCCGAGTCGTCGCTGTTCTACGCGGTCTACCTGTTCCAGCAGGCGTTCCGCCAGTTCAACTTCGGCTTCGCGGCGGCCATGGCCTGGCTGCTGTTCGTCATCCTGCTGATCCTCACCGCCATCCAGGTCCGGATCGGCAACCGGTTCGTCTACTACGAAGGGGAGCGGTGATGGCGACGACCGCGCCGCCGGCGGCTGTCACTCAGGCCGGCCCGTCCAGCCTTCCCGGGCCGGCCCGGCCGAAGCGCCGCTGGTCGGCCGGGCAGGTGCTGCTCACGGTGTTGCTGATCGGCTTCGCCGCGCTGTTCCTGTACCCGCTGGTGTGGCTGGTGGCGGCCAGCCTGAAGCCGTCCGGGCAGGTCTTCGACAACGCGCTGATCCCGCACACGTGGCGCTTCGACAACTACGTCGAGGTCTGGAACCAGCTGCCCCTCGTGCACTGGATCTTCAACAGCGTGGCCATCGCCCTGCTCGCCGCCGCCCTGGTGTCGGTCTCGAGCTCGGTGGTGGCCTTCGGCTTCGCCTACTTCCGCTTCCCCGGCCGGAACATCCTGTTCGGGCTGGTGCTGGCGACCATGATGCTGCCGGCCTCGGTCACGATGATCCCGACCTACCTGATCTGGAAGCAGACCGGCCTGCTGGGCACGTGGGTGCCGCTGTTCGGCGCGAACCTGTTCGGCTCGGCGTTCTACATCTTCCTGCAAAGGCAGTTCTTCCTGGGCCTGCCCCGCGAGCTGTTCGAGGCGGCCCGGATCGACGGCTCCAGCTACTGGCAGATGTTCTGGCGCATCGCCATGCCGCTGTCGATCCCGTCGTTCATCATCGTGTTCCTGTTCGAGTTCCAGGCGGCCTGGAACAACTTCCAGGGCGCCCTGATCTATCTGAACGCGGGCTCGGTCGAGGGCTTCACGGCGCCGCTCGGAGTGGCCTACGCGATGACGAAATACAGCCCGACGGCGGGCGGACAGGCCGATTATCAGTACGTGATGGTGGCGTCCCTGCTCGTCACCTTGCCCATGCTGCTGCTGTTCAGCTTCGGCCAGCGCTACTTCATCGAGGGAGTGGCCACTCAGGGCCGCAAGGGCTGACGCCGCAGAGGCGAGAGGATCAGGAAGATCGGGGCGAGGGTGAGACCCACCGCGACGGCGGACAGGGTCAGGCGAACGCTCGACAGGGTGGCCAGCGCGCCGCCGAGCAGGCCGCCCAGGGGCAGAAGGCCCATGACCAGGAAGCGCATGGTGGCGTTGACCCGGCCCAGGATCGGCCGGGGTACCACCGCCTGGCGGTAGCTGAGCTGGGTGATGGCGTACACGAGCTGGCCGGCGCCGCCGACACAGATCCCGACGACGAAGAAAGAAAGCCGCCAGCCCTTGTCGGTGAACGGGATGAGCAGATTGAACGGGCTGGTGACGGTGACGGACAACCAGATGATCCGGGCCGGCCCCAGCCACCGCGCGAGCCGGGTGGCGACGGCCGCGGCCACCAGGGCGGCCACCGAGGCGGTCGAGAAGAGCAGGCCGGCGGTGGCGGCGCTGACCCCTACGGTCTCGACGAGGAAGTAGACGTTGAGGGCGTTGGCCGCCACGAAGAGCACGTTGGACAGTCCACTCGTGGCGGCGATGGCTCGTAGCACCGGATCGCCCAGCACGAACCGCAACCCCTCACGCACCTGCCCCACCATCACCCCTCCCCGGGTTGCCCGTTCCCGGGACGGGCGCTCGCGGTCACGCACCTGCCCCGCCGTCTCCTGGTCCTGGGTCGCGCGGCCCTGGGTCGCACGGTCCTGGGTCGCACGGTCCTGGGTCGCACGGTCCTGGGTCGCACGGTCCTGGGTCGCGCTTTCCTCGGGTGGGCGGTCGCGGTCGTACGCCTGCCCCACCGTCGTCTCGTCCTGGGGTGCGCAATCCTGGGATGCCCCGTCCTGGGACGCGCGGTCACCGTTTGCCTGGTTGCGGTTTGCAGAATTCGGCGAGGGCGAGGGCGAGGGCGAGGGCGAGGGCGAGGGCGAGGGCGAGGGCGAGGGCGAGGGCGAGGGCGAGGGCGAGGGCGAGGGCGAGGGCGACGGCGACGGCGACGGCGACGGCGAGGGCGAGGGCGAGGGCGACGGCGACGGCGACGGGGAGGGGGAGGGCGGGCGGGGACCGGAAGGTGTTGGGGGTGGTTCGGGGGTGCGGACGCGCCAGAGGAGGAGGGCGCTGACTGCGAAGCTCAGCGCGTCGGCCAGGAGGGCGTTGGCCGCGCCGGTCAGCTGGACCAGGGTGCCGCCCAGGGTGGGGCCGGCTATCTGGCCCGTGGCGCGGATCGCCTCCACTGTGGAGTTGCCCTGCACGAGGTGTTCGGGCGGGACTATCGAGGGCAGGTAGGTCTGGTAGCCGATCTCGAAGACGACGCGCATCAGGCTCATCACAGCGGCCACGGCCAGGAGCAGGGTGAAGCTCAGGCCGCCGGCCGCGGCGGTGATCGTCACCGCGGTCAGGGCCACTGCGCGGACCACGTCGGTGACGATCAGGACCGGGCGGCGACGGCGGCGGTCCAGGAACGCGCCGGCGGGCAGGCCGGCCACCAGGAACGCGCCGTTCTGGACCGCGACCAGGATGCCCAGCTGCCACGGGGTGGCGTCGAGCAGCAGCACGGCGGTCAGCGGGAACGCCAGTGCGCTGACCTCCGTGCCCAGCTGGGTGACGCTCTGCCCGGCGGTGACCAGCCGGAAGTCCCGGTTGTGCCAGAGCGCGGGCATCCCTCGCCGATTCCCGGAACGGGCGGGATCAAACGACGGTGGCCCTGCTCAAGGCCGCGTCGCGGTCGGGGAAGGTGATGAAGGCGCGGTCCAGGCGCATCGTGTGCAGGACCGTCTGGACGAAGGGGGACGGGGCGATCAGGGCGAACGCCGCTCCGTGCTGGCGGGCCTCCTGGCGGGCCCGGACCAGCAGGCCCAGGGCGGCCGAGTCGATGAACTTGACCGCTTCGAGGTCGACCAGCACGCGCGGGTGTGTCGCCGCCGCCTCCATCAGGTCGTCGCGCATGTGGCCGGCCAGTGTGGCGTCCAGGTCGGTCAAGGGGGTGACCAGCGCCGTGTCGTCCAGCGTGCGGACGTAGTACGACGGGCCGTGAGCGGGTGGGGTCATCGGGAGTACCGCCGATCCGCCGTCGCCGCCACCAGGGCGACCCCCGTCGCCGCCAGGACGACCTGCAGGAAGATCTCGACCGGGGCCACTCCCGACGTGTCCACGCCGGCGAAGCGGGCCACCACCGTGGCGAAGACGGCCGCGCCCACGGCCACGGCCAGCGGGACCCAGAACGGGACGCCCCGGGTGGCGGGCACCAGCCAGCGGGCGCCGGCGCCGAGCGCGGCCCCGACGAGCAGGGCGGTCACGAGACTGCTGACGGTCATGATCTCACCCTGTCGCGCGCAGTCGGCGGAACCTCGGCGGTCATATGACGGGCCGATGACAACATGGCCGCCACGCTCACGCCGGCGAACATCGTCACCAGGACGCCGACGACGATGTTGTTCCAGGCCACGGCCGGGTGGTGGCCGTATCCGAGGACGAAGGGCGCCGCCACCAGCCAGGCGCCGAGCAAGGTCAGCAGCACGCCGAGCGGGGCCGTCCGGCGTGGCATCAGCAGGCGTATCGATGCCAGGACGGCGACGGCCGCGCCCGTCGCCACGTCGCTCGTGGCCGCGTACGCCGGAAGGTCGGGGGCGAACAGGGGCGTCAGCGCGATCCACACCCCGGTCAGAACCGTGAAAACGCTGGTCGCTGTCATGCCTTCCACGATGACCGGGGTTTTTGACGGTTCCATGACAAGGTCACAGATCCTTGGGTACGAAGGTGCCGGCCCCGCCCGGACGGGGCATCATTCGCCTATGACCTCCGTGCTGCTGATCGAGGACGACGACCGGATCCGGCTGTCGCTGAGCCTGGCCCTGGAGGACGAGGGGTACACCGCGCACGCCGTCGCCACCGCCGAGGACGGCCTGGCCGAGCAGCGCCGGGTCGGGGCCGAGACCGTGCTGGTCGATCTGATGCTGCCGGGCATGGACGGCTTCGAGTGCATCCGCCGGCTGCGCCGCGACGACGACGTGCCGATCGTGGTGATCAGCGCCCGTGACGACACCCACGACATCGTGGCCGCGCTCGAGGCCGGCGCCGACGACTACCTGGTAAAGCCGGTGGCGGTGAAGGAGCTGGCCGCGCGGCTGCGCGCCCTGCGGCGGCGGGGGCGGGCGCCGGCCTCGGCGGCGCCGGCCATGCGGACCCTCGCCTTCGGCGACCTGGAGCTGCGGCCGGAGGCCGGTGAGGTACGCCTGCACGGCGACCAGGTGCGTGTCACCCGCACCGAGTTCCGGCTGCTGTGCGAGCTGGCCGACCACCCGGGCCAGGTGCTGTCCCGCCAGCAGTTGCTGCAGCGCGTCTGGGGGTACGAGATCGGCGACGAGCGCCTGGTCGACGTGCACGTCGGCCGGCTCCGTCACAAGATCGAGGACGTTCCGGGCACGCCCCGCCACCTGGTGACCGTGCGCGGGCTCGGCTACAAACTCCAGCCGTGAGGCGGGCCGGTCTCAGGACCCGGGTCAGCGCCGCCTTCGCGGTCGGCGCGCTCGCGCTCTCCGTGTGTGTGACCGTGGTGTCGTACGAGCTGACCCGCAGCACTTTGTTCCGCGAGCGGGAGCGGACGGCCGTGCGGGCCGCCTATTTCGACGCCGCGCTGGTCGACGCGAGTCTCAGCGGGGGCGCCACCAACGTGGCCGACGTGCTGGGCTCGCTCGACGCCGGCGGCGACCGGTACGTGCTCATCCAGCGGGCCGGGCGCTGGTACTCGCGCAGCGCCGACACCGACACCCACGCGGCCGTGCCGCCGGGGCTGCGGGAGATGGCGGCCGGGGGTGTGGCGGCGGCGCAGCGGATCCGCCGCGACGGCGCGCCCGCGCTGGTGATCGCGGTACCGCTCGACGGCGACACGGTGTTCTACGAGATCGTGGCTCAGCGCGAGCTGGAGCGCACCCTTCAGGTGTTGGCGCTGGCCCTCGCCGCCGTCGCGATCATGATGGCGGCCGGTGGGGCGGCGGTCGGCTGGTACGTCACCCGGCACGCGCTGCGGCCGCTCGGCGCGGTGGCCGACGCGGCCCGGGGCATCGCCGACGGCGACCTGGCGACCCGGCTCGACCCGGACACCGAACCCGACCTGGCCGCCCTCGCCGCGTCGTTCAACCACATGGCCGACGAGCTGGACCGGCGGATGCGGCGGGACCGGCGGTTCGCGGCCGACGTCAGCCACGAGCTGCGCTCGCCGTTGCAGACCCTCGCCGCCGCGGTGAGCGTGGTCGACCGCCGCCGGGACGGCCTGGACGAGCGGTCGGCGGCGGCCGTCGGGCTCATCGTGGCCGAGGTGAACCGGTTCCAGGAGCTGGTCGGGGACCTGCTCGAACTGGCGCGCGGCGACCAGCCGGTGACCCGGGAGCCGGTGGACATCGCCGAGCTGGTCACGCGGGTGGTCCGGGCACACGGGCTCGACCCGGGCATCGTCGAGGCCGGCGACCCGGGACAGTGGCGGGTGGACGCGCGGCGGGTGGAGCAGACGCTGGGCAACCTGCTCGAGAACGCGACGCGGTACGGGGGCGGGCCCACCGCGGTACGGGTGGGCAAGGGTTTTCTGGAAGTGGACGACGCCGGTCCGGGTGTGCCGGAGGAACTACGGGCGACGATCTTCGACCGGTTCGTGCGGGGGCCGGCGGCCGGTGCCCGCGGGACGGGGGACGGGACCGGGTTGGGGCTGGCCATCGTGGCCGAGCACGCGGCGGCGCACGGCGGCACGGCTTCGGTCCGCGAGCGGCCCGGTGGCGGCGCCCGGTTCCGGGTGGAGCTGCCGTGAGAACCGTACGGCTGACGGGAACGCTTGTGGGGGTTGCCCTGCTGGCGGCGTGTGGGGTGCCGGCGGAGGACTCGCCGCATCCGGTCGAGCTGCCCCGGGCACCGTTGATCGAGTCGGGGGCGCCGGCGGTGACCCCGGCCGGTGAGGTGGCGCATGTGCTGTGCCTGGTGCGTGGCGAGCGGCTGGTGCAGTCGGTGCGGCGGGCGCCGGCCTATCCGAGCGTGCAGCAGCAGATGAACGACCTGATCACCGGGCCGACGCCGGCGGAGAGCGCGAGTGGGCTGTCGACGGCCCTGGGCGGGCTCACGGTGGTGGCCACCGAGGGGCCGGGCGCGCGGGTCACGGTCGAGGTGCCCGCGGCCGAGGCCCGGCAGGACGACATCCTGGCGTACGGGCAGATGGTGTGCACGCTGACCGCGCGCCCCGACGTCGGCGCGGTGTCGTTCACCCGGGAGGGGCGCGGCCTGGAGGTTCCGCGCGCCGACGGGACCCTCACCGAGGGGCCGCTGACCTCCGGGGACTATGCGGCGCTGGTGGCGCCGGCCTAGGGTTTTTCCCGCGGGTCACGGCCTGACGGTGGTGTGACGGCTGGAGCTCGTCCTGCCGATGATCTCGTCGATCACCTGGGCCCAGACGGCCGCGGGCGGGAACTCGTGGCCGACGCCCTCGAGCCACACCAGCCGGGAGCCGGGGATCTCGGCGCGCAGGGCCCGGGCGTGGGCGGCGGGCAGGAACCGGTCGAGGGTGCCGTGCAGGATCAGCGTGGGCGCGCTGATCTCGCCGAGGCGGCTCCGCACCGAGGGGCCGCCGGCGCAGCAGTAGTGGTTGGTCTGTGACGCGGCCATGTCCTGCGTACGGTCGAAGATCCGCTCCGCCAGCCGGCGCAGTTGCGGGTCCTCGGCGGTGAACGGGCCACCCAGCCGGCGGGCCGTGGCCACCATGCTCCGGACGGAGGCCCGGCGGTCGGTCCAGTCGTCCGCGCCCGTGTCGTCGCCGGTGTCGCCCACCGGCAGGTCGTCGTCGAAGCCGGGCGAGGACGACAGCAGGACCAGCGACAGCACCCGGTGAGGGCGCTCGACGGCGAGACGCTGGGCGATCAGGCCGCCCATCGACAGGCCCACGAGATGAGCCCGGTGGACGCTCAGCGCGTCGAGCACGCCGAGCGCGTCATGGGCCAGGTCCACATCGGAGTACGGTGGTGCGCCCACCGGGAACGAGGTCGACCGCCCGGTGTCGCGATGGTCGTAACGGATCACGAACCGGCCGCCGGCCGCGAGGCGCCGGCAGAACTCGTCCTCCCACCAGTCCATCGAACTGGCCGCGCCGGCGATGAGCAGCAGGGCGGGATCGCCCGGCTCGCCGAACGTCTCCACACACAGCTCGATGCCGTCGACCGGCATCATCGTCTCGGTGACCACCCGCCCATTGTCGGGCATCGGACTTCACAGGCAGGTTAAAAGTCGGTCACCCACGGCTGTCTTTTTCGGTGTCCGGGCCTCGGCGGCCCGGACACCGGCCGGTTCAGCGGTTCGCGGTCACCGCGGCGGTGCGGGCCTGGGTCCGGACGACCCGCAGCGAGACACCGGTGAGTGCGATGGCGACCACGAACAGTGACAGATGCAGCCAGGGGCTGGCGATCGGGACGAAGCCGATGATCGCCACGGGGATCTGCACGACGGCGATCAGGCCGGCCAGCCACCAGCGGTTGCCGCCGCTCCACAGCAGGGCGGTCCAGACCGGCGCCGACACCACGACCAGCGTCAACGCGTCGAGCAGGGCGTGCAGGTAGGTGTTGTGCACGGCGTTGTGGGCGAAGGCCTGCGCGGGGGAGGCGATCCACAGACCGGCGAGAACGAGGGCGAGTACGGCGGCGGCACGACGCATGGGAGTCCTCCAGCGTGTTGGGACCGTTGCTCTGAGTCATTTACGGTACGGACGGCGCGTCAGTCCCGTAAAGCCCCGGCGACGAAGTCAAAACCTTCGGGTATGCACCGCGACCAATATCCGAAATGGTGCCGGCCCGGTCCCGAGCTCATTCGCGCGGGGCGTTCGGGCAGCTCAGCGGCCAGGTCTTCGACATCGGCGAGAAGGTCATCCTGCTCGCCGCACCACAGGCCGACCGGTGTGCCACGAAGATGACTGACTGACGTGAATACCTCATCTCCTTTTCGCACGGCCGGGGAAAAGGCGGCGACGGCCTTGGCGAAACCGGGATAGGCCTCGGCCAGGAGAAGGGAGCCGTAACCGCCCATCGACCATCCCCACAGGGCGATCCGGGTGGTGTCGAAACCGCGCCGGCGGCACCACTGCGGCAGTTCCTCGTGGACCATGCGCTGCGGGTCGTCGCCCTTGTCGGGCCGCCACCACAGGCGGTCGCCGGTGGCGCCGGCCAGGACGAACGGTGGCGCGCCCCGCCGTACGGCATCGGTCAGGAAACGCCCCAGACCGAGACCGGGGAAGTCGGCGGCGGTCTTGGAGCCGCCGTGCAGAATCAGGCAGACGGGCAGCCCGCGGCCGTCGCCGTGCCCGGCGGGCACGGCCGTGTAGAAATCGACCAGCCGCCCCCGCGCCCGGGAGTCCCGGCGGATCAGGCGCTCGTCACCGACCGGCGCGTGCGGGATCACGGGCTCCGGATCACCTGATCGGCTACGGTATCCGGCCAATGCGGCAACTCCGGCGACTGTCGCACCAAGGCCTACGAATGTTCGTCGTCTCATCGCCACCCACAACGGTGATCGCCCTCATGGCGTCACGTTCCTAGGCTCGCCATGTGCGCAGCGTCCCCCCGTCCCTCCGCGCGCCCCGCCGGCTGCGGCGCGCCGGTGCGGTGCTGATCGCGGTCGTGGTGCTGCTCAGCGGGTTCGGGCCGGCCCGGCCGGCCACCGCCGCCACCCGGGTGACGACCCGGACGTTGCTGCTCGCGCGGGGCGCGGACCGGCCGCTGCCGACCACGGTCTGGTATCCCTCGCCGCTGACCGGCCGGCACCCGCTGATCCTGTTCAGTCACGGGCTGGGCGGGACGCCGTCCGACTTCGCGCCGTTGATCGCCGGTTGGGCCGAGGCCGGGTACCTGGTGGCCGCCCCGGCCTACCCGCACACGAACCGCCGGGTGCCGGTCGTCCGGCCGGATGTGCGGTCGCAGCCGGCGGACGCCCTCTATGTGGTGGACCAGGTGCGGCGGCTCTCGGCCGTGCCCGGGGACGTGTTCTCCGGGCATGTGGATGCCGCGCGCTGGGCGGCGGTCGGCTTCTCGGCCGGGGGGACCACGACGCTGGGCCTGTTCGGGCCCGGGCACGATCCGCGCCTGCGGGCGGGGGTCTCGATCGCCGGGCGGGAGGCGCCCGCCGGCTTCGGCGGCTGGCCCGCTCCGTTGCTCTTCGTGCACGGCAACCGTGACCCGGTGGTGCCGATCGGCGCCGCGCGCCGGGCCTACGGTGCCGACCCGTGGCCGAAACGCTTCGTCACCGTCCGGGGCGCGGGTCACGGTGAGTATCTGCGGCCCGGTAACCCGTCGTATGACCGGATCGCCGGCCTGATTCGCGCCTTCCTGGCTGCTCAGCTGCCCACCTGAGGGTTTTCGGCTGCTCTTGTCCGCACGGTTGATCAACCCGAACCGATCGGGCCGATGATCACCGGCTGTCATGGTGGCTAGGCTGCGTTGGTGCATTTAACACACGTCGCAGTGGCCGCAGCAGTGACTCTGAGTGTTGCTGGCGTTTCTTACTCAGCGTTGAACCCGGAGGCGCTGAAGCGGAAGGCTCAGGTCGTCGCCGACGGGGCGACCTGCCGGACCGTGGACGCGGCGATCGTCGCCTACGCCGGGATCAACGGCACCCCGCCCACCTCGATCGCCGAGGTCGCCGATTACGTCAAGGGCGACATCTCCGCGTACCGCGTCGTGAACGGGCAGGCGGCCGGGCCGGGCTGTTGACCCTTGCGTATGCCTTGATAGTCATATAACCTTTGCGGCATGGACGCCTTCGCCGCGATCGCGGAGCCGACCCGGCGCCGGATCGTGGAGGCCCTGCGGTCGCGCGAGTGCACCGTCTCCGACCTAGTCACCACGCTCGAGATGAGCCAGCCGGCGGTCTCCAAGCACCTGCGGGTCCTGCGGGAGGCCGGGGTGGTCGCCGTGCGGACCCGGGCTCAGCAGCGGATCTACCGCCTCGACCCGGAGCCCTTCCGCGCGCTCGACGCCTGGCTGGCGCCCTATCGCCGATTGTGGGCCCATCATCTGGCGGCGCTGGAGCGTCATCTGGACGCGTCGCCCGACGTCAAGGGGGAGCAATGAGCCAGGAGATCGACACCGCGGAGCTCGTCGCGGCGGCCGGCGAACGGTGGACGCTCGTCTTCGTGCGGGAATTCCGGCAGGCGCCGGCGGTCGTGTGGGCGGCGCTCACCGAGCCGGAACAACTTGACCGATGGGCGCCGTTCGTCCCCGTACGCCATCTGGGGTCTCTGGGGGAGACGACCTTGACCATGGTGGACGGTGCGGTGCGGGAACCGGTGCCGGCCGTCGTGCTGCGGGCCGAGGCGCCGGTGGTCCTGGAGTATTCGTGGGGCGCCGATCTGCTGCGCTGGGAGCTCGAGGACAACCAGGGCGGAACCCGGCTGATCCTGCGGCATACTCTCTCCCAGCCCGGGAGCCAGGCCATGGTGGCGGCCGGCTGGCACCTGTGCGCCGACGTGCTGCGGCGGCTGCTGGACGGGCGGCCGGCCGGAGTGATCCGCGGGTCGGACGCGAAGAACCACGGCTTCGAGGAGCTGCGCGCGGCGTACGCGAAGAAATTCGGGATCTAGGTGCAACGCCGGGCCGCCGCCGACTGTCGTGAATGGTGACGACGGCGGAAGGACGGCGATGGCTTCAAGCCCACGAGCGGGCTTCGACGATTTCGTGCGCACCCGGTCCACCGGGCTGCTGCGAATCGCCTACCTGCTGACCGGCGATCGGCACGCGGCCGAGGACCTTGTCCAAGAGGTTCTCGAGCAGATGTACGTGCGGTGGCGGCGCATCGAGGGGATGCCCGAGGCGTACGCGCGCCGGGCGCTGGTCAACCGGTCGACCAACCGCTGGCGCCGCCGGGCGCTGCGCGAGGAGATCTCGATCGACGGTCATCTGGAGGCCCGGGTCGCGCCCGACCACGGCGACGACGTGGCGATCCGCGAGGCGGTGCTGGTCGCCCTGCGCGGCCTGCCGGCCCGGCAGCGGGCCGCCGTGGTCCTGCGCTATCTCGCCGACCTGCCCGTCCACGAGGTGGCGGCCGCGCTCGGCTGCACCGAGGGCACGGTCCGCAGCAACGCCGCCCGCGGTCTGGACCGGCTCCGTGAGGTGCTCGGCCCGGCCGTCGTCCCGGACGGAGGACAACGATGAGCGACACCGACATCCGGCAGGCCCTGGCCCGCGCCACCGATCACCTCGAGGCCCCGCCCGACCTGCTCGACCGGGTCCGCACGGGCGGGCGGCGGCGAGTCGTGCGGCGCCGCACCCTGCTGGCCGGTGGGCTGGCCGCCGGCGTCGCCGGCACGGCCGCCGCCGGCTGGTTCCATCGGCCGCCGTCCGCGGTTCCCGCGGCGACCCGGGGCGATCTGGCCGGCGACCGGGACCTGCTCCGGCGCGTCCTTCAGACCTGGCACGAGATGGCCGGCCCGGGCGGCGCGCGGGTGCACTGGGCCGGGTCCACCCCGGCCGGCCCCGTGGCGCTGGTCGCTCAGCGGATCCAGCCCGCCTACGACGCCCTCGGCTTCGTCTACTCCGACGGCGACCGGCTCCGGACCACCGGCAGCACGTTCCACGTCCCCGCCGGCACGGTGCCGCCCGGCGCCGTGCTGGCCGGGCCCGCCCATGACGTCCTGGTCGTCGCCACGGCCGGGCGGGCGGTCGAGTTCTCGCCCGACTACCGCTTCGGCGCCGACGGGCGGGTCGAGCGCGGTTTCGCCCCGCTGCGCGCCGACGCCGACGGCATGGCGATCCGGCGGTTCCCGGCGGCCGACGGTGTCGTGCGCGTCGCCCTGCGGCAGCACGGCGACGACCCGGCGGTGCCGCTGGCCAACCTGCACGACGTCGTCGACACCGGCGGGGCCGACAACCAGATCCCCGAGCGGATCACGCGGGACCTGCCCGGCTGGGAGCGGGCCGGACGGGCCACCGCCGGCGGATGGGACATCCGCACCCTGCCCCGGTACTCCGACCCGCACGGCTACCACGCCTGGACCGGGCCCACCGAGTGGTACCTGCGTGCCGCCACCCCGGACGGCCGGCGCCTCGTGGTGCAGACCGTGGCCCTGGACGGATCCGCGCGCGTGTTCTGGATGCACGGCCCCGCCACCTCGGCGCCCACCCCGCACTACCTGGGCCGGCTGGAGGACGGCCTGGCGACCGAGATCCCCGGCGGCCCGAGCGTTCTCCACGCGCGCCTTCCCCAGCAGCTGGGCGTGGCCGTGGCCGCACTGAACTGTGCCCTGCGCTATCGGGCCCACGGCGGCTCCTGGCTTCCGGTGACCGGTCCGGCCGCGCTGCTTCCCGGCGCGGCCACCGAGCTCGAGGTCACTCCCACGCGGGGGCGGCCGATCCTGGTGCCTCTGCCATGAGCGGCGCCGGGCGGGGCACTAGGTTGGAGGTCGGAAGGCGCTGGAGAGCTGGAGGCTGCGCATGGACGTCGTGATCGGGATCGACACCGGGACCACCGCGACGAAAGGGGTGGCGGCCGGGCCCGACGGGCAGTTGCGCGCGCTGGTCAGCGTTCACTATCCGCTCTCCGTGCCGGGACCCGGGCGCGCCGAGCTCGACCCGGCCCAGCTGCGCGACGCGGCCGTCAAAGCGCTGATCGACGTCGCCGCCGCCTGCCACGAGCAGGGCGACCGGGTCATCGCGGTCGGCCTCAGCGCGTTCCTGCACGCCCTCGTGCCCATGGACGGCGCCGGCGCGCCGCTCGGCCCCCTGGTCACCTGGGCCGACGGCCGGGCCGGCAAGCAGTGCGACGAGATCATCGAGGCCGGGCTCGGCAAGAAGCTCCAGGGGCGTACGGGCACGCCCGTGCACCCGATGTCGCCGCTGACGAAACTGGCCTGGTGGCGCGAGAACGACCCGGAGACGCTGCGGTCCACGCCGCGCTGGGGCGGGGTCAAGGAGCTGGTGCTGGCGGCGGTGGCCGACGAGCCGTTCCTGCTCGACCTGTCGGTCGCGTCCGGCACGGGGCTGTACGACATCCACGAGCGCCGGTGGGATCCCGAGGCGCTGGAGATCGGCGGCGTCCGGGCCGAGCAGCTGGCCGAGGTGGTCAGCACCACGCGGCGGCTGCGCCTGAACGCCGGCGTCGCCCGCGCGGCCGGCCTCGACCCGGCCACCCCGCTCATCATCGGCGCCGCCGACGGGCCGCTGGCCAACCTCGGCGTCGGCGCCACCCCGGCCGGGGTCGCGGCGATCTCGCTGGGCACCAGCGGCGCCCTGCGCACGGTGGTCGACCGGCCCACGGCCGACAAGGCGGGGCGGCTGTTCTGCTACGCGCTCACCGACGACCGGTGGGTGATCGGCGGCGCGGTGAACAACGCCGGATCGGTCGTGCGCTGGGCCGGCGAGAGCTTCGCGGGCGGGTTCGAGCGCCCCGGCGCCGAGGGCGAGGACGCCGACGAGCGCGACGCCGCCCTGCTCATCGAGGCCCAGGGGGTCGTTCCGGGCAGCGACGGGCTGCTCTGCCTGCCGTACCTGCTGGGGGAGCGGGCGCCGTGGTGGCGGTCCGGCCTGCGCGGGGCCTACCTCGGCCTGCGGCGCGAACACGGCCGGGCCCACCTGGTGCGCTCGGCCGTCGAGGGGGTCTGCCAGCAGCTGGCGCTGGTGCGGGACTCGTTCACGGCCGAGGGCATCGCGGTCACTGAGGTGCGGGCCACCGGCGGGGCGGTCGCCTCCGACCTGTGGGTGGGTGTGCTCGCGGCCGCGCTCGACCTGCCGGTGTCGGTGGCCGACACCCCCGAGGGCACCGCCCTCGGAGCGTGCCTGCTGGCCCGGCACGCGCTGGGTGAGCTGCCCGACCTCGACCACGCGGCCGCGCTCGTCCCGATCGGCGAGCCGACAGTGCCCGACCCGGAGAACGCGGAACTCTACGCCCGGCTGCGGCCGCTGATCGAGACGTCGGCCCTGGCCGTGCTCGACGTGGTCAAGGAACTCGACAAGCTGGCGCCCCAGCCGATCCCGGACACCGAAAAAGCGGTGAGCGACACCCCGCGTTGACGGCGCGGTGAGCCGTAGGAAAGCATGGCCCACGAGCGGTAGCGGAGGAACCCGGTGGAAATCCGGGACGGTCCCGCCACTGTGACCGGGGAGCGATCCGCCGAGAAGCCACGGCCGGCCAGGCCGGAAGGCGTGCGGGGAGCGCTGATCCGGGAGTCAGGAGACTCCGGCCGCTCGTGTCACTCATCGTGCGGGCGTGGACACCCGCACAGAAGGGATCCGCGTGACGCCGTACCCGTTCTCGGCCGTTGTCGGCCTGGCCGACCTGCGCCTGGCCCTGCTGCTCACCGCCGTTTCCCCCGCCGTCGGCGGGGTGCTGGTCCGGGGAGAGAAGGGCACCGCCAAGAGCACGATCGTGCGGGCCCTGGCCGCCCTGCTGCCGGACGTCGCCGTCGTGCGCGGCTGCCGGTTCGCCTGCGACCCGGCGGCGCCCGACCCCGCATGCCCCGACGGGCCGCACGCGCCGGACAGCCCCCACTTCCGCCGGCCGGCGACGCTGGTCGAACTGCCGGTCGGAGCCACCGAAGACCGCGTCGTGGGCACGCTCGACATTCAGCGCGCGCTCGCCGACGGGGTCAAGGCGTACGAGCCCGGGCTGCTCGCCGCGGCGCATCGCGGGGTCCTCTACGTCGACGAGGTCAACCTGCTTCCCGACCACCTGGTCGACCTGCTGCTCGACGCGGCGGCGATGGGCCGGGCCCACGTCGAGCGCGACGGGGTCTCGGTCAAGCACGCGGCCCGGTTCCTGCTGGTCGGCACCATGAACCCGGAGGAGGGCGAGCCGCGCCCGCAGCTGGTCGACCGGTTCGGCCTGGTGGTGACGGTGGCGGCGCCCCGCGACGCCACCGACCGGGCCGAGGTGGTGCGGCGGCGCCTGGCCTACGAGGCCGGCCCCGACGCGTTCGCGGCCCGCTTCGCCGGCGACGAGCGGGAGCTGGCGGCCCGGATCGCGGCCGCCCGCGAACGGCTGCCCCGGGTGGCACTGCCCGACCACGAGCTCGACCGGATCGCCCGGGTCTGCCTGGCCTACGGCGTCGACGGGATGCGCGCCGACATCGTGGTGGCCCGCTGCGCGGTCGCCCTGGCCGCCTGGCACGGCCGCGACGTGGTCACCGCCGACGACGTCCGGGACGCGGCCCGGCTCGCCCTGCCGCACCGCCGCCGGCGCGACCCGCTCGACCCGCCGGGGACCGACGAGGAGAAGCTCGCCGAGGCCCTGGCCGAAGCCGACGCCCAGCAGCAGGAGGCCGAGCGCGAGGCTCCACCGCGGCCCGGCGGCGCCACGGACACCGGCTCCGGTGACGACACGGACCCGGAGGACGACCCGCCTTCACCGGGCGGCGGGCCCGGCGGCGGAGGCCCGGGTCCCGACGACCGTGGCCCGGCGCCCCGGCCGAACGGCGGCGGCGACAGCCCGGCCGATCACGGCCCCGGCCAGGAACAGGCTTCGAAGCCGCCGGCCGGCGGCCAGGAACAGCCCTCCCCGGCGGCGGCCGCGCCCGCCGGCGCCGCCTACCGCACCCGGAACCTGAGCATCGCCCGGCGCGGCGTCGGCGGCCACGCCGGAAAGCGCTCCCCGGCCTACGCCCGGCGCGGGCGGGTGGTCGGCTCGCGGGTGCCTCAGGGCAAGCTCGCCGGCGCTCCCCACCTGCCCGCCACGCTGCGCGCGGCCCTCCACCGGCGCGGCCGGGACGCGCGGACCGGCAGCGTGGTTCATCCCCGGGATCTGCGCGAGGCGGTACACGTCGGGCGGGAAGCCAACCTTGTGCTCTTCGTGGTGGACGCCTCCGGGTCGATGGCGGCCCGCAAGCGCATGACGATTGTCAAGACTGCTGTGCTCTCGCTGCTGCGGGACGCCTACCAGCGGCGGGACCGGATCGGGATGATCACGTTCCGGGGGCACGAGGCCGAGCGGGTGCTGCCGCCCACGTCCAGCCACGAGGTCGGCGTCATGCGGCTGGCCAGTCTGCGGACCGGGGGGCGTACGCCGCTGGCCGCCGGGCTGCGTTCCGCCGCGGCCACCATCGCCACCGAGCGCCGCCGCGATCCGCGCCGGCGGCCGCTGCTGATCGTCGTCACCGACGGGCGCGCCACCAGCGGGCCCGACCCGGTCACGGTCGCGCCCGCGCTGGCCGGCGTGTCCACGGTGGTCGTCGACTGCGAGACCGGGCCGATCCGGCTCAACCTGGCCGGGCGGCTGGCCACGGCGCTCGGCGCCGACCTCATGCCGTTGGAGGCGCTGGAGATGAGGGGCGCGGCAGCTTGACCTCGCCGGCCGCGACCGGGTGGTGGACAGCCGTCGAGACGCCGGGCGGTTCCGGTCACGCCGAGCGTGCCCGCGCCGCCGACGGCCGTGCCGGAGGAAGCCGCCGGCAGCCGGAAGGTGCGCGGGCCGGGAGAGCGGACGACCCGCCTGGCGTGCGGGTCGTGCGGGAGGGTTGCGGGCGTGGCCCGGTCGGTGCCAGTGACGCGTACGGGAAAGGAAGTGGGGTCTGATGCCGCAAGGGAAAGTGGCCAGCGTGCCCGATGACGGGCTGACGACGCGGCAGCGGCGGCGGCAGGCTGTGCTCGCTGTGCACACGGGGCACGGCAAAGGCAAGTCGACGGCGGCGTTCGGGATGGCGCTTCGGGCCTGGAGTGCCGGGTGGCCCGTGGGGGTGTTCCAGTTCGTCAAGTCGGAGAAGTGGCGGGTCGGTGAGGAATCCGCGCTCAAGGCGCTCGGCGCCACCGGCGGGGCGCCCGTGATCTGGCACAAGATGGGTGAAGGGTGGTCGTGGATCCAGCGGGCCGGATCCGAGCGCGACCACGCGGCCGAGGCGGCCGAAGGGTGGGCGCAGATCAAACGGGACCTGGCGGCGGAGACGCACAAGTTCTATGTGCTCGACGAGTTCACGTACCCGCTGAAGTGGGGTTGGGTCGACGTGGACGACGTCGTGGCGACCCTGAACGAGCGGCCCGGCACCCAGCACGTGGTGATCACCGGGCGGGACGCGCCGCAGGCGCTGCTGGACGCGGCCGACCTGGTCACCGAGATGACGAAGGTCAAGCATCCGATGGACGCGGGCCGCAAAGGACAGCAGGGCATCGAATGGTGAGCATTCCCCGCGTCGTCATCGGCGCGCCGGCCTCGGGACACGGCAAGACCACTGTGGCGACCGGGCTGCTGGCGGCGTTCGCGCGGCGCGGTGTGCCGGTGGCGCCGTTCAAGGTCGGGCCCGACTACATCGACCCCGGTTATCACGCGCTGGCCGCCGGCCGGCCGGGACGCAACCTCGACCCGGTGCTGGTGGGGGAGGACCTGATCGGGCCGCTGTTCGCGCACGGCAGCCAGGGCGCGTCGCTCGCGGTCGTCGAGGGCGTGATGGGCCTGTACGACGGGCGGACCGGTGCCGGCGAGACCGGCTCGACCGCCCAGGTGGCCCAGTTGCTCGAGGCGCCCGTGATCCTGGTCGTCGACGCGGCCGCCCAGGGCCGGTCGATCGCCGCGCTCGTGCACGGTTTCCGCAGCTTCGGCACCGTACGGCTGGCCGGGGTGATCCTCAACCGGGTCGGCTCCGACCGGCACGAGTCGATCCTGCGTGAGGCCTGCGAAGAGGTGGGCACGCCGGTGCTGGGCGCGCTGCGCCGGGCCGACGCGGTCGCCGCGCCGTCCCGCCACCTCGGCCTGGTGCCGGCGGCCGAGCGGCGGGCCGAGGCGCGGGCCTCGGTCGACGCGCTCGCCTCGCTGGTCGCCGCCTCGGTCGACCTGGACGAGGTGGCGGCGATCGCCGCCTCGGCGCCGCCGCTCGCGGTGCGGCCGTGGGATCCGGCGTCGGCTTCGCCCTCCGCCGGCCGTCCGGTGGTCGCGCTTGCGGGTGGTCCGGCATTCTCGTTCGCGTACGCCGAGACGGCCGAACTGCTGGCCGGGGCGGGCGCCGAGGTGGTGACGGTGGACCCCCTGCGGGACGAGAAGCTGCCGGCGGGCACGCGGGCGCTGGTCGTCGGGGGCGGCTTCCCCGAGGTGTACGCGGCGGAGCTGTCGGCCAACGAACCGCTGCGCGCCGAAGTGCGGGCCCTGGCCGACGGCGGCGGCTCGATCGTGGCCGAATGCGCGGGCCTGCTGTGGTTGTGCCGCAGCCTCGACGGCGCCGACATGTGCGGGGTGATCGACGCCGAGGCGGCCATGACGCCGTCGCTGACGTTGGGCTACCGCGACGCGGTGGCGCTGGCCGACAGCCCGCTCGCCCCGGCCGGGACCCGAGTCACCGGGCACGAGTTCCACCGTACGGCCGTGCACCCCCGCTCGGGTCTGCTGCTGTCCCCGGCCGGCGGCGCGGCCTGGCAGTGGCGCGGCGCCGACCCCGAGGGTTTCGCCACCCCGTCGGTGCACGCGTCCTACCTGCACCTGCACTGGGCGGGCCACCGCGGCATCGCCGAACGCCTCGTCGGCTCCCTCACCTAGCGTGCCGGGCGACCTGGTCCTCGGCCTCGGCGCCCGCCGCGGCGCCGGCCCGGCCGCCCTCCGCGCCGCCGTCGATGAGGTGCTGACGGCGGCCGGGCTCGCCGTCGCCGCCATCGGCACCCTGGCGACCGTGGACCGGCGGGCCGCTGACCCGGCAGTACGAGACCTGGCTTCCGCCCGCGGCTGGCGTCTGGCCGGGCTGCCAGCGGCCGAGTTGGCGCGCCGGCCCGTACCCCATCCGAGCTGGACCGTGGCATCGGCCGTGGGAACCCCGAGCGTCGCCGAGGCGGCGGCGCTGTGCGCCGCCGGCCCGGACAGCGTCCTGCTCGTGCCCAAGACGGTCGTCGCGTCGGTCACCGTCGCCATCGCCCGGCCGAGCGCGACGTAGCCGATAGCCCTCACGATGACGTCCGTTCAGGCCTGTCCGTTCGTGTCGGCGACCGGTCGGATCTGGTCCTGGGGTGCGCGACCGGTCGGATCTGGTTCGGATGAGGCGCCATGCGTGAGGGGGAGCGGGTGTAGTCGAGCTCTTCCTCGCGCAGATGTGTCCGTTCCTGCCGACGCTCATCGGGGTCGTGCTCTATCTGGCCGGAACCCGTCTCGTAGGCCCCACCCACCGGCGGGCGGTCGCGGTCTCGGCCGTCGTTCTCGGGGCGCTGCTTCGGCCTTTCGTACCGATGACCTACGCGACCGTGCAGCTTCTCCTGCTCGCGGTCGTCGTGTTGGCGGCCACGGCCTGCCGTCCCTTGTGGTTCGTCGCGGCGTTGATCGGCGCTGTTCTCGTCACGGTCGGCGCCGTGGCGCAGATGCGCGAGCTCCGGGAGGTAGCACAGAGCTACGCCTTGTACGGGCTTCCTCGCGAGGTCGCCGTGCAGGTCGGCGGCGAGGTCACGATTTACTACCTCGTCGCGGTGGACGACCAGACCATCACGGCCATCACCGTGAATCCGGCCGCGGTCTGCGGCTTCCGGGCCGAGGGCACGTCCGTCCGGCTCGCCTGTCAGCACCACAGCCGAGGGGCATCGCGCAGCCTGATCAGCGTGGTCCTGCCCTATCGCGGTGGCACCGCCTGGTGCGGGGACCTCGCCGCCTGCCTGCGCGCGGAGCCGGCCCCGGCCGAGCGCGGCGGCAAGGCGGTGGTCGAACGGTGCCGGAAAGCCGCGACCGTGGCACCGTCGACCGCAGAGGATCGTTGACCGCCGCGGCAGGTGATCCTCAGGTCAGGCGCAGCTCGCCCTGAGCGACGATCAGGCCGGAGCCCGACAGCCGGACCCGGTCGCCGTCCACGTCGACCCGGATGCGGCTGGGCCGCCCCAGGTGGTGGCCCTGCTCGATGAAGACGGGCGACGCGTGCCCCGACCGCACGAGAGCGGCGGCGAGCGGACCCGCGGCCGTGCCCGTCGCCGGGTCTTCGGCTATGCCTACGGTGGGGTTGAAGAAGCGGGTGTACGCGGCGGCGTCGTCCCCCTCGGTGGTGTAGAGATAGCAGCCCTCGCCACCCGCCTCGGCCAGGATCGCGGCGAGGTCCCGGTCGTGCGCCACGGCCGCGTCGACAGCCTCCCGGGAGACGATCGGGACGAGCAGGTGCCCGACGCCCGTTGACACCACCTGCGCGGGGAAGACCTGCTCCTTGGCGAGGCCGAGTGCGCCGGCCAGCCGTGGGGTGTCGGTGAAATCCTTGCCGTACGAAGGGGAGCCCTGATCCATGACGATGCGATTGCGCCCAGCGGCCTCGCGAAGGATCTCCACGGCGAGCACCTCGCCGCCGATCCGCTGGCGCATCGTCACGGCCGGCTGGTCGCCGGTGAGCCCCTGGCCGGCCAGCCACAGCCATGCGCCGAGAGCGTTGTGCCCGGCGCCGTCGACCTCGGCCCCGGCCGGGGTGAACGAGCGCAGCCGCCAGTCGGCGCCGTCCTCGCCGGGCCGCAGCAGGAACGTCGTCTCGGACTGGTTGAATTCCCGGGCGATGGCCCGCATCTGTGGCACGGTGAGGTCGTCCGCGTCGGGAACCAGCGCCAGCGGGTTGCCGGTCAGCGGACGGTCCGCGAACACATCAACGAAGTAGAAGCGAATCATGGCCATCATTATCGACGTCTGCCCTCGAGCGGGGACGAATGCTTCGTGACGCCCAAGGCTGACGTCCGGTTGCGCCTGCGGCGCGCGGACGACGGGGCCGTCGCCACCATCCGCCGGGCACCGATCCGGCCCAGGTGAGCGTCCACTCCATATGCTCAGCTTCCACGACCGATTCCTTTGCGGCGGATCCGCGGTCGGTACTCACATGAATGCCATCAAGGACATGTACGCCCGCTGGGCCGCCGGGGACATGGGCGTGGACGACCAGTGGGGCGACGTGACGGCCGAGCCGCGCGGCCTCGACTACGCGGAGGTGTCGGCGGGCGGCGTACCGGCGATGTGGTTGAGCCCGCACGGCGCCGACCAGGACCGGGTGATCGTCGCCCTGCACGGGGGCGGGTTCGTGGGCGGGTCGCTCTACACGCACCGCAAGATGTACGGGCACCTGGCCAAGGCCGCCGGTGTGCGGGTGCTGCTCGCCACCTACCGGCTGGCCCCGGCGTACCGGTTTCCGGCCCAGGTCGAGGACGCGGTCACGGCCTACCGCTGGGCGGCGGGGCACGCGGACACGGTCGCGCTGGCCGGGGACTCCAGCGGCGGCGGCCTGGCGGTGCAGGTGGCCCGGCGCGAACCGGGTGTGGCCGCGCTTCTGCTGATGTCACCGTGGATCGACATGGATCCGGCGCAGACCGCCACCTCGTACGACGGGAACTCCGATCCTTTCTTCACCCGCACGATGGTCCGGGGGCTCATCGCGCAGTATCTGCCGGCGGGGATGAGCGGCACGGCGCCCGAGGTCAACGCCTTCCACGCCGACCTGAGCAAGCTGCCGCCGGTCTACGTGCAGTGTGGCGGCGACGAGAGCGGGCGGGGTGACAGCGAGCGCCTGGCCCAGCAGACTGGCGCTCGGCTGGACGTCTTCGACGGGCAGCCGCACACGTTCCAGATGGCCGCCGGGCGCGCGCCGGTGGCCGACGAGGCGATCGGGAGGATGGCAGCATGGGTGCGCCCGCGACTGGGACTCTGACCGAGGCCTTCGAAGCCGAACGCCGGGGGTTGCTCGCTCACGCGTACCGGATGCTCGGTGGTTTCCACGACGCCGAGGACATGGTGCAGGAGACCTATGTACGGGCGTGGCGCGGCTGGGCGGCGTTCGAGGGGCGTTCGTCCGTACGGACGTGGCTGTACCGGATCGCCACCAACGTGTGCCTGACCGTGATCGAGGACCGGGCGCGGCGTCCGCCCGTACCGGAAATCGGGCCTTTCCCGACCGATCCGGCCGACCTGGTGACCTCGCGCGAGAGCGTGCGGCTCGCTTTCGTGGCCGGGCTTCGGCACCTTCCGCCGCGGCAACGGGCCGTTCTGCTGCTGCGGGAAGTGCTGGCCTTCTCGGCGGCCGAGACCGGCGAGGCGCTGGGGATGACGGTGCCGGCCGTGAAGAGCGCCCTGCAGCGGGCCCGGGCCCGGCTGGCCGAGGTGGCGCCGGGCCGCGACGACCTGCTGGACGCGTCCTCGCCGCGCGCCCGGGATCTGCTCGCCGCCTACATGGCCGCGTGGGAGGCGTCCGACGCCGACGCTTTCCGGGAGGTGCTGCGGGCGGACGCGGCCATCGATCCGGTGGGCTCGCCGGGCTCGTACGCGGCCGGGCGGGAGGCGTGCCTGGCCTTCGCTGCGCCGGCGATGGGAGCGCCGGGGGAGTGGCGGATGGCGGCGACCGAGGCGAACGGCCAGCCGGCCGTGCTCACGTGGTTCCGCGACGAGCCGTACGGCGTCGCGGTGTTGACCGTCGCCGAGGAGGGAATCGTGGTCGTCACGCTGTTCGCGATAGGTTTCTGCGGTGGATGGGAAGCAAGGTTCGCGGCTGCATGTCGGATGCGCCATGTGGACGCACAAGGCGTGGGAGTTCTCGGCGGGTCCGGAGCGGCTGAAGGCGTACGCCGAATGGTGTGACGCGGTGGAAGGCAACACGACCTTCTACGCGACGCCGAGCCGGGAGACCGTCGCCGGCTGGGCCGGGCAGACGCCGGCGGACTTCCGGTTCGTCCTCAAGCTGCCGAAACCGGTGACCCACGAGAACCGGCTGGCCGGGGGTGAACCCGAACTCCGGCGTTTCCTCCACGCGATCGAGCCGCTCGGGGAGCGGGTCCACGCGTTGTGGGTGCAGCTGCCGGGGTCGTTCGGGCCCGGCGACCTCGACGTGCTCGCGGCGTTTCTGCGGCGGCTGCCCCCGGCGTACGACTACGCGGTCGAAGTCAGGCACCGGGGGTTCTTCGACGACCCGCGGGGGCTCGAGAGCGTCCTGGAGCGGGCGGGCGCCGAGTGGGTGCCGTTCGACACGACGGTGATGTTCGCCAGCCCGCCCACCAGTGACATGGAGCGGGACGCCTGGACGAAGAAGCCGCGGATGCCGCGCCGGACGCGGGCGCTGACCGCGCGGCCGATCGTGCGCTACCTGGGCCGCGACGACACCGCC
Organism: Actinoplanes sp. NPDC048988; assembly: GCF_043197815.1. Taxonomy (NCBI): domain Bacteria; kingdom Bacillati; phylum Actinomycetota; class Actinomycetes; order Micromonosporales; family Micromonosporaceae; genus Actinoplanes; species Actinoplanes sp. NPDC048988. The sequence goes on from NZ_JBICTW010000007.1 coordinate 303,867, forward strand.
CGTACGGTCGAGGGCTGGCAGCCGTGGGTGGAGGTCGTCTCGGGGTGGCTGAAGGAGGGCCGCTCGCCGACCTTCTTCATGCACACGCCCGACAACGTCGACGCGCCCGCGCTGGCCCGACGGTTCCACGACGAGGTGCGGCAGCGGACGCCCGGCCTTCAGGCGCTGCCCGAGCCCGTACCCACCACGCTTTTCTAAGCGTCGGGGTCCTCCTGGTAGCGGGCGCCGCCCGACGACTCCTCGGTCAGCGGGCGGGCGCCGCCCTCGGGCGGGCCGGCCACCGACTGGGCGCCCGCCGCGAGCTCGGGGAACTTGGCGTCGAAGGCCGGGCGCTCGGAGCGGATGCGCGGCATCTTGTCGAAGTTGCGCAGCGGCGGCGGGGACGAGGTGGCCCACTCGAGGCTGTTGCCGTGACCCCACGGGTCGTCGACGGTGACGAGCTGCCCCACCTTGTAGGACTTCCAGCAGTTGTAGATGAACGGCAGGGTGGCCAGGCCCAGCACGAACGACCCGATCGTGGAGAACGTGTTCAGGAACGTGAACCCGTCGCTCGGCAGGTAGTCGGCGTAGCGGCGGGGCATGCCCTCGGTGCCCAGCCAGTGCTGGACCAGGAACGTGCTGTGGAAGCCGATGAAGGTCAGCCAGAAGTGGACCTTGCCGAGGCGGTCGTCGAGCATCCGCCCGAACATCTTCGGGAACCAGAAGTAGATGCCGGCGAAGACGGCGAACACGATCGTGCCGAACAGGACGTAGTGGAAGTGTGCGATCACGAAGTACGAGTCGGAGACGTGGAAGTCGATCGGCGGTGACGCCAGCAGCACGCCGGACAGGCCACCGAACAGGAACGTGACCAGGAAGCCGAGGGCGAACATCATCGGCGTCTCGAAGCTGATCTGGCCCCGCCACATCGTGCCGATCCAGACGAAGAACTTCATTCCCGTGGGTACGGCGATGAGGAAGCTCAGCAGGCTGAAGAACGGCAGCAGGACCTGGCCGGTGACGAACATGTGGTGCGCCCACACCGACATCGACAGCGCGGCGATCAGCAGGGTGGCCGAGACCAGCCCCTTGTAGCCGAACACGGGCTTGCGGCTGAAGACCGGGATGACCTCGGTGATGATGCCGAAGAACGGCAGCGCCACGATGTATACCTCGGGGTGGCCGAAGAACCAGAACAGGTGCTGCCACAGCATCGGGCCGTTGGTCTCGATGTCGAAGACGTGGGCGCCGAGGACCCGGTCGGCCATGAGCGCGAACAGCGCGGCGGCCAGGAACGGGAAGACCATGATCACCAGCAGGCTGGTGACCAGGATGTTCCACGTCATGATCGGCATCCGGAACATGGTCATGCCGGGCGCGCGCAGGGTCAGGATCGTAGTGATCATGTTGACGCCGCCGAGGATGGTGCCCAGGCCGGAGAGCGCGAGCCCGACCGCCCACATGTTGCCGCCGATGCCGGGCGAGTGCAGTGAGTCGCTGAGCGGCGTGTAGGCGAACCAGCCGAAGTCGGCCGCGCCGCCCGGCAGGACGAAGCCCGAGATGGTCAGCGTGCCGCCGAACAGGAACAGCCAGTACGCGAAGGCGTTGAGCCGGGGGAACGCCACATCGGGGGCGCCGATCTGGATCGGCACCACGAAGTTGGCGAACGCGAACACGATCGGCGTCGCGAAGAACAGCAGCATGACGGTGCCGTGCATCGTGAACAGCTGGTTGTACTGCTCCGGGGAGAGCAACTGCATGCCCGGCCGGGCCAGCTCGGCCCGCATGATGAGCGCCATCAGGCCGCCCACCAGGAAGAACGCGAAGGCGGTGACCAGATACATGATCCCGATCTGTTTCGCGTCCGTCGTGCGCAGCGTGCGGGCCAGGGCCGAGCCCCGGAAGGTGCGCCGCACCGGGTAGGGCCGGGTGACGATCGGCTTCGGCACGACGGACGTCATGGGGAGTTCCCCCCTCGTGGGATCGATGCTTTGCTCAGAGTAGGACCGCTCACCCCCAGCGGTCCATCGGGATGGTGCATCGATGCTTGACGATCATGACCGTCGTGCCCTGGATGACATCGAACGACACTTGGCGAGCGAGGACCCCGCGCTGAGTGCCCACTTGGCCCCGCCGCGAACGCGGCGATTCCCCACCGTCTTCTTCCTCTGCGCGTGCCTCTACATCTGCGCGCCCATGTCCAAGTTCCTGTTCGGCTGGACCGGCCTCGAGGTCGTCGCCGCCACTTTCGCGATCGCCCTGGCCGCCGTGGCCGTCCACCGCCGACGCCACTGACAACGTCGCTGATCGCACGTTATGGTGCGTCTCATGACCTGCATCTGTCACTGCGCCGCAGCTGGGCGAACCCGCCGCTGCTGAGCGGCGGGCAACCTCCAGCCTTGCTCCGCCGCTTCCAGCGTCCCCGGCCCGTACGTGTCCCGCATGGGCCTTCGCCGTCATGGAACGGAGCACTCGCATGCCCGCACAGTCTCGCGCCACCGAGCCGTCGCCCCAGATTCGGCCGTTGACGCCGGTTGATGTGGAAGCTGTCGTCGACCTGTCTCTCCTGGCCTGGGAGCCGGTCTTCGTCTCGTTCGAGAACGTTCTCGGATTCGCGATCTTCGGCCTCCTGTACCGTCCGGAGTGGCGGATGGCTCAAGCGGTCAGCGTCCGAAGGAACTGTCTCGCGGAAGACGCCGAATCGTTCGTCCGGGCCACGCCCGAGGGCGTTGTGGCCGGTTTCGTGGTTCTCCAGCAGGACAAGGAGCAGTCGCTGGGGGTGATCGAGATGATCGCGGTACACCCGGAGCACCAGCGTCGTGGTCATGGCCGAGCTCTGCTGGAGTTCGCCGTTCAGCGGCTCCGGGATCAAGGGCTCAAGCTCATCAACGTGGGAACGGGCGGCGATCCCGGCCACGCGCCCGCGCGAGCTCTCTATGAGGCAGTCGGGTTCACAGGACTCCCGCTGGTGAACTTTTACATGACAGCTGACTAGCGCAGTAGTACCAGCGACCGTCTCCGTTGCGGCCTGTGCGGAGCCGGGCGGTGATCTGATCGCCCGGCTCCGGGATCGTCGTGGTGATGTGTTTGTCCCGCAACGCCTTCCGGGTTGGACCGCGACGAACAGGGTGTCGGCGGCTTGCCCCGGCGTGATCCGGTCCATACCGGTCGGGCGGGTCCCGCCACGGCGATCCACAGAACCTAACGGGCCTTCTCCAGGGAGTCGCGCAGGTTGGTGGCTCGCAGGCCCGCGTTGATGCCGAGCCAGCGCAGGGGCTCGGGCTCCCAGCGGCGGGAGCGGTGGCCCACCCAGGGCAGCGTGGTCAGGTCGGTCTCCGCGCCGCGGATCAGGTCGGACAGGGTGCGGCCGGCCAGGTTGGCCGCGGCGACGCCGTCGCCGACGTAGCCGCCGGCCCAGGCGATGCCGTCGGCCAGGCCCACCGAGGGCATCCAGTCGCGGGGGATGCCGAGCGGGCCGCCCCAGCGGGCGGCGATGTCCGGGCGGACGCCGAACATCTGCTCGAGGGTGTCGCGCAGCGCGTCGAAGACGGCCGGGACCTGGTCGTAGCCGGGCTCGATCCGTGAGCCGAAGTGGTACGGGGCGCCGCGGCCGCCGAAGGCGAGGCGGTCGTCGGCCGTCCGCTGACCGTAGATGATCATGTGGCGTTCGTCGGTGAAGGTCTCGCGGCGGGCCAGGCCCACCCGGTCCCAGAACGACGACGGCAGCGGCTCGGTGGCGATCATCAGGCTGTAGACGGGCGCCAGCGCGCGCCGGTAGCCGTCGAGCTGGGCCGTGTAGCCCTCCAGGGCCCGCACGACCGTCCCGGCGGTGACGACGCCGTGGTCGGTCACGACGCGGCCGCGGGCTATGCCCCGTACCCTCGTGCCTTCGAAGATCTTGACGCCGCGCCGCTCGACCGCCTCGGCCAGGCCGCGCACCAGCCGGGCCGGGTGCAGGGCGGCGCAGTCGGGGCTGTAGACGCCGCCCAGCACGTCCGTGGCGCCGCAGATCGCGCGGGCCCCGGCGGCGCCCAGGAAGCCGGGGGCGTTGCGGGCGCGGCGGAACTGGGCGGGGGATCGTACGAGGGAAATGGTCCCGCCCTTGGCGAAGTGGCAGTCGATGCCCTCGGCTTCGGCGGCCCGGCCCACCTCGTCCACCGCCCCCGCCAATGCAGAATGCATCGCCGCCGCCTGAGCGGCCCCGTGCCGGCGGGCCAGCTTCGCCTCCGACACCGGGAACAGGCCGGACGCCCAGCCGCCGTTGCGCCCGGAGGCGCCGAAGCCGCAATAGCGCGACTCCAGCACCACGATGGACAGCTCCGGGGCGGCCTGGGACAGGTAGTAGGCCGTCCACAGGCCGGTGTAGCCGCCGCCCACGATCGCCACATCGGCCGACCGGTCGCCCGGCAAGGCGGGGCGCTCGGTGATCGGGCCGAGAGTGGACAACCAGAAGGACGGCGTCATCGAGTTCCCCAGGCGTAGGTCTGTTTGGCCAGTTTCAGGTACATGAACGTCTCGCAGACGGCGACGCCCTTGATCGTGCGGACCTTCTCGTTGAGCAGGTCGAGCAGGTGCTCGTCGTCGGTGCAGACCAGCTCGACCAGCAGGTCGAAGCCGCCCGCGCAGATCACCACGTAGTCGACCTCGGGGATGGCGGCGATCTCGTCGGCGATCGCGCGCAGATCGCCGTTGACCTTCAGCCCGACCATCGCCTGCCGGGCGAAGCCGAGCGTCAGCGGGTCGGTCACCGCCACGATCTGCATCAGGCCGCCGTCGAGCAGGCGCTGCACGCGCTGGCGTACTGCCGCCTCGGAAAGCCCGATGGTCTTGGCCAGCGTCGCGTACGACATCCGCCCGTCGCGCTGAAGGTGCTCGATGATCTGCTTGTTGATCTCGTCAAGTGCCACGTCCGCCGTCACGCCGCGATTCTTCCCGCCGCTGGCGGCCGGGGCAATCGCCCGGATGGGCTCGGCGTTCGGCATACCTGCGTTTATCGCAGAGTTGATCGCTCTTGACAAGCTTTTCCGGCGCGAAGAGGCTCTGTCGACACGGTTTCAGTGATCGGGAGGGTTCTTCATGCGCATCCTGACCATCGGCGCCGGGGGTGTCGGCGCGGCCGCCGCCCGCATCGCCGCCCGCCGCTCCTTCTACGACCTGTTCGTCGTCGCCGACTACTCCCTCGACCGCGCCGCCTCCGCCGCATCCGCCGATGACCGTTTCGTGGCCGAGCGGGTCGACGCCTCCGATCCCGCCGCGGTGGCCGCCCTGTGCCGCGCGCACGGCATCACCCACGTACTCAACGCTGTGGATCCGCGGTTCGTCATGCCGGTCTTCCGCGGCGCCCTCGAGGCCGGCGCCGACTACCTCGACATGGCGATGTCACTCAGCCACGCCGCCACCGGCGTCAAACTCGGCGACGAGCAGTTCGCCGAGGCCCCGCAGTGGGAGGAGGCCGGCCGGCTCGCTCTCGTCGGCATCGGCGTCGAGCCCGGTCTGTCGGACATCTTCGCCCGGTATGCCGCCGATCACCTGTTCTCCCGGATCGACGAGATCGGCGTCCGCGACGGCTCGAATCTGGTCGTCGACGGCTACGACTTCGCCCCTTCGTTCAGCATCTGGACCACCATCGAGGAGTGCCTGAACCCGCCCGTCGTCTACGAACGCGACCGCGGCTGGTACACCCTCGAGCCGTTCAGCGAACCCGAGGTCTTCGACTTCCCCGGCGGCATCGGCCCGGTCGAGTGCGTCCACGTCGAACACGAGGAAGTCCTGCTCATCCCCCGCTGGGTGCAGGCCGGCAAGGTCACCTTCAAGTACGGCCTGGGCCGCGAGTTCATCGACGTCCTCAAGACCCTCCACAAGCTCGGCCTGGACCGCACCACCCCGGTCCGCGTCGGCGGCGCCCCGGTCTCCCCGCGCGACGTCGTGGCGGCGGTCCTCCCCGACCCGGCCACCCTGGGCGACCGCATGACCGGCGTCACCTGCGCCGGCACGTGGGTCCGCGGCCTCGGCACCTCCGGCGAACCGCGCGAGGTCTACTTGCACCACCTGGTCGACAACGAGTGGTCCATGCGCGAATACGCCTCCCAGGCCGTCGTCTGGCAGACCGCCGTCAACCCCGTCATAGCCCTGGAACTCCTGGCCGCCGGCACGTGGGCGGGCAAGGGCGTCCTCGGCCCGGAGGCCTTCGACCCCGTCCCGTTCCTCGACAAACTCGTCGAATACGGCAGCCCTTGGGCAATTCGGGAGCAATAACTTCAGAAGTACGAATCCTCGAAGGGCACCCAGGAGCTCACGGCGATCGAAGCCTCTGGCCAGGGCCGTCAGGCCACTTTCGCGTGGGGCGCGGGGCCGCGGTCAGAGCTTCTCCGGCGGCTTGGCCTGGTCGAGGCGTTGCAGGGCCGCGGGTAGTTGGGCTCGGCTCTTCACACCCAGTTTGGGAAACGCCCGGTGCAGGTGCGTGCCGACCGTCCGGTGCGACAGGTGCAGGCGCTCGCCGATCTCACGGTTGGTCAGGCCCGTAGCGGCCAGCCGCACGATCTGCTCCTCGTGCGAGGTCAGGCCGGCGGCCGGCGCGCTCGCGGCACCGCCCGGCGAGACGGCCACACCGGCCGCCCGCAGCTCCAGCGCCGCCCGGTCGGCCAGCCGGGACGCCCCGGCGTCCCGGAAGGCCCCCAGCGCGGCGTTGAGGAAGTCCCGCGCCCGAACGATGCGGCGCCGCCGCCGAAGCCACTCCCCGTAGGCGAGTTCGGTCCGCGCCCGCTCCCAGACGTTGCCGGCCTCACGCGCGTACCGCAAGGATTGCTCGAAACTGCGCTCAGCCTCCGGCCCCGCGGTGATGATTGCGCGCGCCCGATGTACAAGCGCCCAGAGGTGAGCCGACCCAAAGGCGGCGGCCTGATCCTCCGCGGCCGCCACCCGAGCCTCCACGTTCGCTTCGGCCATAGTGCCCGCTTGGGCCGTCGTGCCCGCTTGGGCCGTCGTGCCCGCTTGGGTCGTCGTGCCCGCTTGGGTCGTCGTGCCCGCTTGGGTCGTCGTGCCCGCTTGGGCCGTCGTGCCCGCTTGGGCCGTCGTGCCCGCTTCCGGCCTCGACTCTGCTTCCAGCTCAGTCACTGCTTTCGGCCCGGTTACCGCTTTCGGCTCGGTCACTGCTTCCGGCTCGGTTACCGCTTTCGGTTCCGTCACCGCTTCCGCGCTTGCGACTGCCTTCGGCTTGGGCTGCGACTTGAGCTCGGGCGCGTTGTCGAGGTGCTGAGCGGCCTCGGCCAGATCCGCGATCGCCCACAGGCCGGTCGTGGGGTGGGCGCTCACTTCGGACAGTTCGCGCCAGGCGTCGGTATAGCGCCCTTCGGCCAGCGCCAGAATCCCGGCCGCCCAGCGAACCCGCGCGGTGATCACCGTGGGGTACCCGCCGGCGGTGACGTGACCGGTCGAGGTGGTGTCGGTGTGTGACGCGGCCGCGGTGGCATGACCGGTCGAGGTGGTGTCGGTGTGTGACGCGGCCGCGGTGGCGAGATCGGTCGAGGCGGTGCTGATGTGGAGGGCGGCCGCGGTGGTGAAACCTGTGGCCGCGGTGAGGTGGGTGGCGGCTTTGGGGTGGTCGCCACGGTGGGTGTGGGCCAGGGCTGAGACGGCGGAGGCCAGGGCGGCCAGGGCGGGGAGGTGATTTGCCTCGGCCAGGGCTGACGCTTGTTCGCTGTCGGCGGTGGCGGCGCGGAGGTCGCCGGTGAGGATACGGGTCAGGGCGCGGCCGGTCAGGGCGGTTGCCTCGTCGGCGGTGGCGGCGGCGTGATGGAGGGCGGACAGCTGCTGCCAGCAGCGGGCGGCCAGGTCGGGGTCGTGTTGGGCCTCGGCGGCGTACGCCAGGAGGAGCAGCCACTGACCGCGGCCTGTCTCTTGTTCGCGGCCGGCGCCGTCGAACGCCCAGGCGAACGCCGTGTCTTGGCCGGTGCTCCGGCGGTGCCGGATATTTCGGGCATGTGCGGGAGGGTTACCGAGGGCGTCGGCGATGTCGCGTTGCCAGGACACCGGGCCGGGGGCGGAGGGGCTCAAGGTCTGGCCGGTGGTCCAGGCGCGGAAGGCGGCGAGGGCCAGCAAGCGGAGTTCGCCGGCGGCGGTGAAGGCGGTGCTGGACGCACCGACGGAGGGCGCGGCGCTGGGCGCACCGACGGAGGGTGCGGCGGTGGGGGTGGCCGCGGGGGGTGCGGTGGTGAAGGCGGCGCTGGGCGCACCGACGGAGGGCGCGGCGGTGGGGGTGGCCGCGGAGGCTGCGGAGGTGGGGGAGGGCGCGGAGGCTGCGGCGGTGGGGGTGGCTGCGGGGGGTGCGGCGGTGGGGGAGGGTGCGGCGGTGGGAGGGGTCGCGGAGGGGGCCGCGGCGCGAGAGACGGCAGCGGGTGCGGCGCCGGAGGGCGAGGTGGAGGCGGCCGTTGGGGTGGCGCTGGAGGAGGACGTCAGGGTGGGGAGGGGGTGGTATGGGGCGCCGGTCTGGAAGGACAGCAAGGTCTGGGTGGCGGCCTGGGCGACCGCGTCGTCGGGGGTGGACGGTAAGGAAGCGGCCTCGGTCAACAGGGACTGGGACTCCGCGGGGAGGGCTGAGCGGCGAGCCAGCTCCGCGGCGACCGTCAGGCGGTGTGCGCGGGCGGGCTCGGTGGGGGACAGGGCCGCGGCGCGGCGTAAGGCGGCCACCGCCTCGTGGGTGGCTCCACGGTGGGTGGCTATCGAGGCGGCGGCCTCCAATGTGGTGGCTACCGCCTCGTCAGGGGTGGTGGTTGCGGCGGCTCGGTGCCATGCCGCGCGGACCGGGTCGGTGGCTACCGCGGACAGGGCGCGGTGGGCGTCGGCGCGCTGGGTGGGGGTGGCGGCGCCGTAGGCCACCGACCGGATCAGTGGGTTGGTGAACGTCACGGCCTGGGGGGTCAGGGTGATGAGCCGGGCGTTCTCCAAAGGGGCGAGGTCCTGGGGGGTGGCGCCGGTTCGGGCGCCGGCGGCCAGGATCTCGGGGAGCGACGTGTTCTCGCCGGCCGCGGCGGCCAGCAGCAGGAGGGTGCGGCTCGGGGTGGGCAGGGCTTCGGGGAGGAAGGCCCGTTCCAGGCGGCGGCTCACCGGCAGGCGGGGCGGGGCCTCGGCTCCCGTGCGGTGCAGGGCGGCGGCGGTGGCCGCGTACTCGCGCAGGGCCAGCGGGTTTCCCCCGGCCTCGGCCAGGACCCGGCGGCGGAAGGGGGCGCTCAGCCGGGGTGCGATCAGGTCGGCTAGCTGTTCGCTGTCGGAGCGGGGTAGCGGGCCGAGGCTCAGGTGGACGGCGTCCTCGCCGGGGAACAGCGGGCCGGAGCGGACGGTGGCCAGGACGGCGACGGGGGTGCCGGGGAGGCGGCGTACGACGAAAGCGAGCGTGGCCCGGCTGAGGCGGTCCCAGGTGTGCGCGTCGTCGACGACCACCAGCGACGGGTGGTGGGCGAGCAGGCTCAGGGTGGCCAGGTGGACCAGGAGCGGCTCGGGTGGGGCGCCGGCGGACGGATCGAGGACGGCGCGGAGGGCGTCGCGTTGCGGGGTGGGCAGGGAGGCCGCGGCGGGGGCCAGAGGCAACAGCAGAGCGCGAAGCCCGGCGTACGGGTCGGGGGCGCCCCCGATGCCGCGCAGGACACGGCCGGGTGCGGTACGGATGAAGGCCTCGGCCAGGGTGGTCTTGCCGATGCCGGCGGGGCCTTCGAGGACCACCGCGCGGCCGGGGGTGCCGAGGACGGCGGTCAGGGTGTCGAGGTCGGCCCGGCGACCGATGAGAGGGCTCAAGACTGCTCGAGGGCGGAGCTCAGTTGGGAGCGGCGGGAGATGCCGAGCTTCAGGAAGGCTCGGCTCAGGTGGTCGGCGACCGTGCGGTGGGAGACGTAGACGCGGTCGGCGATCTCGCGGTTGGTCAGGCCCTGCGCGGCCAGCCGGGCCACCTGCAGCTCCTGCGAGGTGAGCAGCTGGCCGGCGTCGCGGCGGGCCTGGCGGCCGCCGGAGCCGCCGCCGGTGGCGCCCAGTTCGGCCTCGGCCCGGGTCGCCCAGGGGGTGGCGCCGGCGGCGCGGAGCAGGTCGACGGCCTCGGTGAGCTGGGTGCGGGCTTCGGCGATGAGGCGGTCGCGGCGCAGCCATTCGCCGTACGCGAGTCTGGTGCGGCCCAGATCGAGCGGGGAACCGGCCCGGGCGCCGTGCGCGAGCGCGGCCTCGAAGTGCGCGCGGGGCTCGGTGCCGAGCAGGGCCAGGGAACGGTCGCGGGCCTGGGCCAGGCGGTCGGGGAAGGGCGAGGCGGCGATGGCGGCCTCGGCCAGTTCGAGCCAATGGCCGGCGGCGCCGGGGCGCTGGGCGCGGACGGCCGCCTCCACCAGGTCGGGGCCGGCCCACAGTTCGACCGGCGGGTTCACGGTGGTGCCGGCCAGGGCGGTCAGCGCGTCCTGGGGGCGGCCCTCGTTGAGGGCGAGCAGGCCGGCGGCCCATGCCATCACCGCCTGGACGCGGGCGAACGGGGCGGAGCCGAGCAGTTGCCGGGCCTGCTCCAGGGCCGCCGCCGCCTCGCCGTCCTCGCCGCGGACGGCCCGGGCGACGGCCACGGCGGCGGCGGCGATGGCGCCGACGATCTGCAGGTCGAAGTCGAGGGACAGCCGCAGCGCCTGCTCGCTGTCGGCCAGGCCGTCGGCGATCCGGCCGGTGGCGACGCGCATCATCCCGCGCCCGCAGACGGTGACCGCCTCGTCGCTGATCCGGCCGGACGCGTGGTGGAAGTCGACGGCGGCCGTCCAGCAGCGCTCGGCCGTCTCGAAGTCTCCCAGGCCCTCGGCGGCGAAGGCGAGCACGTTGACGATCTCCGCCTGCTCCTCGAGGAGGCGGGGCAGGATCACGCCGAGGTCGGAGCGGAGCGCGTCCATGCCGTGGCGCGGGTCGAGCAGGACGAAACCGATCTCGCGCAGCGGCTCGTCGCGGGTCTCGGCCGGGGCCCGCTCCAGGGCGGCGCGGACCTCTTCCCGCACGTCCGGCGGCTCCTGCAGGATGAACGCCTTGGTGGCCGCCCACAGCAGCACCTCGACCGGGCGGTCGGAGCCGGGGCCGGCCAGCCGGACCAGGTCGCGGGCGCCGCGGCCGGGCAGGCTCGCGGTCATGCTGAGAAGCCATTCGGTACGGGCGAGGGCGCGCACGTCGGCCGGTGTCTCGGCCGCCGGCAGCGCCTCCTGCAGAACCTCGGCCGCCTCGGCGGTCAGGCCGGCCCGGCGGGCGGCCTCCGCGGCCTCGGCCAGGCGGTGCACGCGCCGGTCGGCCGCCGGTGACAGCTCGGCGGCCCGGCGGTAGGCGACCATCGCCTCGTGGTGGGCGCCGCGCCGCTGCGCGGCCAGTGCCACGGCGTCCAGGCCGGCCGCCACGTCCTCGTCCCAGCCGTAGGTGGCGGCGGACCGGTGCCAGGCCACCCGCACCGGGTCGGCCGACACCTCGGCCAGCGCCCGGTGGGCCTCGGCGCGGGCCACCGACGACGCCGCGCCCTGCACGGCCGAGGCCAGCAGCGGGTGGCGGAACACCAGGCGGCCGTTCACGATCCGCAGCAGGCCGGTGCGTTCCACCCGGTCGAGGTCGAGCCGGTCCAGGCCGAGCACACCCATCGCGGCCACCAGCTCGGCGGCCGTCGCGTCCTCGCCGGCCGCGGCCAGGCGCAGCACCCGCTGACCGGCCGGGGGCAGCTGGCCCACCTCGGACAGGAACGCCTGCTCCAGCCGCTCGGTCAGCGGCAGCCGGGACGAGCCGGGCAGGTCCCGGTCGCGCAGGGCCGCCGGCAGCTCCTGAAGGGCGAGCGGGTTGCCCGAGGACGCGCTGAGGATCCGCTCCCGCGACGGCGCGCCCAGTCCGGGAGCGACCCGGTCGAGCAGTTCGCCGGAGTACTCCTCGGAGAGCGCGTCCAGCGGCAGCACGTGCGGGAAGGAGCCGCTCCAGTCGGGGTAGGAGCCGTCGGTACGGGTCATCGCGAGCAGGGTGACCGGGACCGCCCCGAGCCGGCGGGCCAGGAAGGCGACCACCTCGGCGCTGGACCGGTCGAGCCAGTGCAGGTCCTCGACCAGGATCAGCAGGGGCCGGGTGGACGCGCTCTCCTCGAGCAGGCTCAGGGTGGCCAGGCTGATCAGCATCCGGTCGGCCGCCGGGCCCTCCTCCTGGCCGAAGGCGACCAGCAGGGCGGACCGCTGCCGCGGCGGCAGCAGGGCGACCCGGTCCAGGATGGGGTACAGCAGCTCGTGCAGGCCGCCGAAACCGGCGCCGGCGGTGCTCTGCACGCCGCGCGCGAGCAGCACCTGGAAGCCCCGCTCGCGGGCCCGGGCGGCGGTGTCGCGGGCCAGCGCGGTCTTGCCGATGCCGGCCACGCCCTCGATGAGCAGAGCGGTGCCGCCGGCCGGGGTCTCGAGGAGCAGCTTGCCCAGGCGGGCCCGCTCATCGGTGCGGTCCACCAGGTCGTCCGGCGGCAGCGGCATGATCACTTGTTCACGTTAGCGGGTGGGTCCTCTTTCAGCGCGGCCCCGCGCCCCACGCGAAAGGGGCGCAACGGCCGTGACCGGACGCTCAGGCCGCCCCCGAGCTCCCCGGTACTGCCCGAGAAGGCGTACCCCTTCTGCCTATAAGGACGGCCCGGACCGAAAACGGCCCGGGCCGTCTCAGGTGTTCACCCGAGGCTGTGCATGACGTGCTTGAGGCGGGTGTAGTCCTCGAGGCCGTAGACCGAGAGGTCCTTGCCGTGGCCGCTGTGCTTGAAACCGCCGTGCGGCATCTCGGCGACCAGCGGGATGTGGCAGTTCACCCAGACGCAGCCGAAGTCGAGGCGCTGGGTCATCCGCATGGCGCGGCCGTGATCGGTGGTCCAGACCGAGGAGGCCAGGCCGTACTCGACACCGTTGGCCCAGCGGACGGCCTCGTCCTCGTCGGAGAACTGCTGGACCGTGATGACCGGGCCGAACACCTCGTCCTGGATGATCTCGTCGGTCTGGCGCAGGCCGGAGACGACGGTGGGGGAGTAGAAGTAGCCGCGGTCGCCGACGCGGGAGCCGCCGGCGCTCAGAACCGCGTGGTCGGGCAGGCGGTCGACGAAGCCGGAGACCCGGTCGAACTGGCGGGCGTTGTTGAGCGGGCCGTAGAGGACGTCCTCGTCGTCGGCGGCGCCCGTCCTGGTACCCTTCGCGGCCTCGGCCAGGGCGGCCACGAAGTCGCTGTAGACCCGGGGGCCGGCCAGTACGCGGGTGGCCGCGGTGCAGTCCTGGCCGGCGTTGAAGTAGCCGGCCTCGGCGATCGCGGCCGCCGCCGCCTCCACGTCGGCGTCGTCGAAGACCACGACCGGGGCCTTGCCGCCCAGCTCGAGGTGGGTGCGCTTGAGGTCGGCGGAGGCGGCCGAGGCGACCTCCATGCCGGCCCGGACCGAACCGGTGATCGAGACCATCTGCGGGGTCTTGTGGGTGACCAGCTGCCGGCCGGTGTCCCGGTCGCCGACGACCACGTTGAACGCGCCCGCGGGCAGGAACTCGGCGGCGATCTCGGCCAGCATCACGCTGGTGAGCGGGGTCGTGTCCGACGGCTTGAGCACGACGGTGTTGCCGGCGGCCAGCGCGGGCGCGATCTTCCAGACGGCCATCATGAGCGGGTAGTTCCACGGCGTGACCTGGGCGACCACGCCGATCGGCTCGCGGCGCACGTAGCTCTCGTAGCCGTTGAGGTACTGCCCGGCGGAACGGCCCTCGAGCAGGCGGGCGGCGCCGGCGAAGAAGCGCAGCTGGTCGACCGCCGGCGGCAGCTCCTCGCTGGCGGTCAGGCCCAGCGGCTTGCCCGTGTTCCGCGACTCGGCCTGGACCAGGTCGTCCGCTCGGCGCTCGACGGCGTCGGCGAACTTGAGCAGGGCCCGCTGGCGCTCGCTGGGAGTGGTGTCGCGCCAGGTCTCGAAGGCCTGGGCGGCGGCCTCCATGGCCCGGTCGACGTCGGGCTGGCCGGAGACGGGAGCGGACGCGAACACCTCGCCGGTCGCGGGATCGATGAGGTCTTCGTATCGGCCCTCGGCCGGCGCGGCCGACTCGCCGCCGATGAAGTTGTGCAGCACGGTCTTGGCGGTCACACGGTCTCCAGACGCAGGATCTCCACTGTTCGCGTGCCATCTTCCCACTGATTCCGTAGCTGACAAGAGGGTCAGGCGACTCGATCCGCGCTCCCGGCCGGTGGGCCGGGCCGGCCGGGCGAGAGGCAACCATCCGACTCAGCGGCCGGTCCGGGCGGTTCCCGGCCGTACGCTTCGGCGTGATGCTGGGCCATCACGGGATCGTCGAGCTAGTGCGCGCCGCCACGGTCGTCATCACGTCCGAGAAGGCCGGCGGGCGGGTGCCGTACGGATCCGGTTTCTTCGTCGCACCCGGATGGGTGCTCAGCTGCGCCCACGTGGTCGCGAAAGCGACGCGCCCCCGGGTGCTGTGGCGAGGCTCCGAGCTGACCCCGATCGAGAAGCACGTCCTGCCGGCGGCCGCCGACGCCGACGAGCGGTTCGGCTTCCCGGACGCGGCGCTGCTCAAGGTCGAGGTGCCCGGGCCGGAGCAGGAGATCTGCGTGCCGATCGGCACCGATCTGCCGTCGCCCGGGGAGGAGGTCTGGGCGTACGGGATGAACCGGGTCCGCACCGGGCGCCCGGAACCGGACGGGTCGCGGCTCACGGTCGCGAACGCGCGGGCGGGCCAGTTCATCCGGGTGCAGCAGGGCCAGCTCGCGCCGGGCATGAGCGGCGGGCCGGTGCTCAACCTCGGCACGTACGAGGTCTTCGGGATGGCCAAGGCGACCCAGGGCCGGGACACCGAGCTGGGCGGGTGGATCACGCCGATCGCGGACGCCCTGGCCATCGTGGCCGAGCCCCTGGCCCAGCGCAACGCGGAGTTCCACGCGGACACCCTGCGGGCGGTCCGCAACGGCCAGGCCATGCTGGGCCGCCTGCCGGACCGGGTCCTGGCCCAGCTGTTGTCCCACGAGGGCGCGGTCAGCCTGCTCGCGAACCGGCTCGGCCCGCCGCCCACGGTGGCCGCCGCCGACATCCCGGAATGGGTCGCCCGGCGGCTGTTCTGCCTCACCCTGGACGACCTGGCGGCCGCCCTGCTGGCGGCGCGCGGCGCCCTCGACCCCGAGTCGATCATCTTCATCTTCGACCACGTCGCGTGCAGCCTGGCCATGAACCGGCCGCTCGCCTGGTGGGTGCCCGGCGACGCCGCCCACCTCGTCCGTGTCGAATCGGCGGCCGACGAGCCGCGCGTGCTGCGGGTCGGCACCGACGAGGAGGTCACGCTGGGCCTGCTGCTGCGCCGCGCGGTCGAGGACGACACGTGGGAGGTCAAGAAGCCCGGCGGGCCCTCCTCGGCCGCCCGTGCCGAGCCGCGACGGCCACCGGACGAGCTGGTGCGGGACGTGCGTACCGAGATCCTGCGCTGCCTCGGCGCCGGGGAGCGGGAGTGGCAGAAGTTCCGGGACGCGTTCCGGCAACGGCTGCGCACCCAGAACGTCTACCTCCAGGTACGCGTGGACGGCGATCCCGACACCGCCTTCCTGTCCGCGCTGCGCACCGAGTTCCAGGGGTTCCGGATCCTCATCCGCAAGCGCGACGTGGTGCTGCCGGACGGCGCCGACGACATCCTGCTCGACGTGGTGCCGGCCATCGACGCCGACGGCGAGTGGTGGGGTCTCAACTCCCGCAAGGACCTGCTCGAGCAGATCGGGCTGCCGACGGATCATCGGGTCACCTAGGAGGAGCCATGACCAGTACCGGCGGCTACCGGCCGCTGTTCGATCCCCGCCTCGAGAAGCAGCCGTTCGACCAGAAACGGGCCTATCGGCTCGGCGATCGCGGTACGAGCGACTCCCTGCCCTACGTGTACGACAACGACATCGTCCTGGCCGTGAACGTGGCGCTGGCCGCGGGCCGGCCCCTGCTCGTGCGCGGCCATCCCGGCACCGGCAAGAGCACGCTGGCCCGCAGCGTGGCCGAGCGGCTCGGGTGGCGGTTCTACGCCGACACCGTCTCCTCGCGCACGTCGGCGCGGGATCTGCTGTGGACGTTCGACACCGTGGCCCGGCTGGCCGACGCGCAGGCCGTGCGCGAGGGCGAGCCGATGCCGCCGCGCGCCGCCTACCTGCAGCCCGGCGTGCTGTGGTGGGCGTTCGACCCCGACCTGGCCCGGCGGCGCGGGCTCGACCAGAGCGCCGGAGACCTCCAGCCGGCGCGGGACCCGGCGATCGTCAACCCGGCCGCCGAACGCGCCGTGGTGCTCATCGACGAGATCGACAAGGCCGACCCGGACGTGCCCAACGACCTGCTGGTGCCGCTCGGCAGCTACCAGTTCCGGGTCACCGACGGCCCCCGGGTGGTGGCCCGGCGGGTGCCGCTCATCATCGTCACCACCAACGAGGAGCGGGAGCTGCCGCGGGCGTTCCTGCGCCGCTGCGTCATCCTCGGCCTGCGCCAGCCCGACCCCGACCGGCTCGACACGATAGCCCGGGCCCACTTCGAGGACCTGACCGATCCGCTGCTCGAGGCCGTGCGCGGCGAATACCTGCGGCTGCGGGCGGAACGGATCGCCCAGTACGAGCCGCCGCCCAGCGTCGCCGAGTTCCTGGACGCGCTGGCCGCCTGCCGCGGCCTCGGGCTGGACACCGGCTCGGCGGCCTTCAAGGAGCTGACCGGGCTGCTCCTGGCCAAGATGATGACCATTCAGCCCGAGGAACGCTGATGACCGGCCGGCCCCTGTCACCCCCGCCGGCGGTCTGGCTCGCCGACGCGGTGCGGGCGGCGCGGCGCCTGAGCGCGGACCCGGCCACCACGCGGCGGATCCTGGAACTGCTCGGCCTGATCGGGGCGCCGCCGGCCGGTCCGTCGCCGGTGGGCACGGCCGGGGAGGCGCCGGCCGCCGGTTCCGCGCCGGTGGTCGCCCGGCGCCGCTCGGCGCCGGCGGCGCCGCCGACCGCCCGCGAGGTCGCCCGGTCGGTGTCGACGCCGCCGGAGGAGCCCGCCGGCCGTCCCCTGGTCGAACGGGAGCCGGGCAGCACGGGCGCGCGGGACCACCCGCCGCGGCGGCTGCCCACCCTGGCCGACGTCCTCGACGACCCCCGGCTGCGCGGGGACGGCCTCGCCGATCTGGTCCGCGAGGCGACGGTCGCGATCGTCTCGGAGCAGGTGGCCGGATCCGGCTTCTTCATCGCTCCCGGAGTGGTGCTGACCTGTGCGCATGTGGTCGGCCGGTCGGCGCGCCCACGGGTCCGGTGGCGGGAACACCTTCTGGATCCGTTCCGCGTGGAACTGTCGCCGGCCCGGCCGGACGCCGGCGGACGGTTCGCCCTGCCCGACGTCGCGGTGCTGTGGGTCGCCATGCCCGCCGGTACCTCCGTTCCGCGACTGCCGATCGCCACGGAGCCTCCGGCGCCGGGTGAAGCTCTCCTGGCGGTGGGTGTGAACCCGGCCGGCCCTCTCCTCGGCGGCGCCGTCGCCGCCGAGGTTTCCGGCCCACTCGTCCGCCTCCAAGACGCCCAGCTTCCGCCGGGGACGAGCGGCGGGCCGATCCTCGGCCTGGAATCCCACGCGGTCGTCGCCATGGTGAAGGAGACCGAGTGGGCCACCCTGATCTCGCCCGCGCTGGCCATGGCCGGTATGACGAAGCTGCCTGATGACACCCCGGCCGCCCGCCTCGAACCGGGCTCGCTGCTGCCGCCGGGGCGGCAGCGGGCGATCCTGTCCGCACTGTGCGGCGGTCCTGTCGCGACCGATGCGATCGACCTCGACGAGCTGGTCGACCGGATGGCGCGCCGGGAGCCGATCCGGGCGCTGCCCATGACGGTGACCGTGACGACCCGGCGCGGCCTGCAGGTGCTGGTGGACTACGGGGACGGGATGCGCCCGTTCGTCAACGACCAGGACGAGGTCGTCCAGCGGCTCGAGCGCATCGCCGGGCCGGACGGCTTCGAGGTCCTGCGGTTCGCCACCACCCCGCTCGACCCGCCGGGAGCGGGACCCGGGCCGGTCTGGACCTGGCGGCAGTACCGGCCGCCGCTGACCGGGCAGCCGGTCATCGTCCTGTCCGACCTCGGCGCGTGCGCGCCGGCCGGCCGGCGGGCCGAGGTGCAGAACCGGTGGCGGCTCTTCGCCGGCCGCCTGCGCGAGTCCGGGCACCAGGTCGTCGCCCTGGCCCCGCTGCCGACCCGCCGCTACCCGCCGGCGCTGCGGGCCGTCCTGCCCATCCTGACCTGGGACCGCGGCACCAGCGTGGCCGACGCCATCCGCACCGCGCGCACCGGGGCCGGCCGGGTGGCCGGCCGGGGACGATGAGCACCCCGCCCGGCCCGGCCGGGGCCGCCGTCGCGGCGGTCGCCCGGCTGCGTGCGGCCAGCCCGGCCGCCGCCGATCTCGCCGTGCTGCTGTCGACGGCGATCCGGATCGAGCCGGCACTGGTACGGCAGATGCGGCTGCTTCTTCCGCACGCCGACGTCGGGGCCGAGGCGGACCTGTGGACGAGCGAGCTGCTGGCCTCGGCGTCGCCGGTCGCCCTCTCGTTCCGCCCGGAGGTCGCCGAAGTCCTTCAGGCCGAGCTGGCCGGGCCCGGATACGGGCCGCTGCGCGACGCCGCGTGCGACGTCGTGGCCACCCTGCACGCCGACGACCACTGGTCGCTGCGGCTGGAGGAGAAGATCAACCGGCTCCTGGTCCAGGACGAGCCGGACGGCCCCGAGCGGGTCGAGCAGCTGCTGCTTGCCGCGACCGCCTGCCTGCGCACCGGCGACGCGCCCGGCACGGACCCGGTCTCGACGGCGCGCTGGCTGCTCGGCGCGCTCGCCCGGATGCCGCGCGCCGCGGCCCGCACCGAGGCCGGCGTCATCGCCCGGCTCAGCGCCGGCACCCGCCTCGACGGGCGCCTCGACCTCGACGAGCGCCCGGCGATCGCCGGCGCCTGGATGCCGTGGCTGCTCGGCGTGGCCGGGATCCGCCCGAGGCCGGTGCCGGTCCGGTTCACCGCGGCCGGCCTGATCGTCAACGCGGCGGCCGAGGACGCCGTCTTCATCGAGGTGCCGGACACCGACCCGATGGTGCTGGAGGCGCACTGGCACGACA
Source organism: Actinoplanes sp. NPDC048988 (assembly GCF_043197815.1). NCBI lineage: Bacteria > Bacillati > Actinomycetota > Actinomycetes > Micromonosporales > Micromonosporaceae > Actinoplanes > Actinoplanes sp. NPDC048988. Next base: position 322,963 of record NZ_JBICTW010000007.1, read on the forward strand.
CCGTGCGCACACACCACCGCCGGGTGCGGTTCCGCCGTGACGAGCAGGTGCCGCTCGAATTGCGGGTGGACAGCGTCGAACTGGAGGCGCTGACCGGCGACAAGTTCCGGCTGACCCGGCCCGGCGGGGTGGCGCTGGGCTCGGCCACGCGCGGGATCGACTTCTCGGCGGCGCGGGCCGCCCTGCGCCCGTGTCTCGGGCGCGAGCGGGAGATCGAGGAGATTCTGGAGTATCTGCGCCAGCCGTCGTGGGTTGTCATCACCGGTCTGCCCGGCATCGGCAAGAGCGTCCTGCTCGGCGCCGTGCTGGACCGGTTGCGGCGTGACGGTGAGCCGGTGGCGCAGCACTTCTACGGACATCGGGCGACGTGGGACCGGCCGGACCGGGTCGACGCCTCCCTCGACGCGCAGCTGGCCGGCGCCGCCTCTCGCGGAACCGTCGCCCTGGACGGCGTTTCCGGTGTGCCGGAGGGCCTTCCATGGGCGGATCGCCACGACGTGGCGGTGCTCCTCACCTGCCGGGACGGCTATCTGATCAACCGCCGGGACACGGTTGTCGTCCGGCTCGACCCGATGAACAGTGGCGAAGTGTGCCAGGCGATGCTGTCCGAGCGCCTGGACGAGCTCCGGCTGGTCTTCGGCGGTACGCAGGCGGCCCGCGCCGCGTTCGCCCGGCTCGTCGACCGGGCCGGCTCCGTGCCGGGCCGGCTCGCGGCCATCGTCGACTGGCTGGTGAGCCAGCCGGTGGGTGCGGCCGGGCTGGACACGATCCCGGTGTCGCTGACGTTCCAGATCCACGCGATCTTCGACGGGTACGCCGATCCGGCGATGCGGCGCGGCCTGGCGGCGGTCGTCGTCGCCCAGCCGGGCTTCACCGGCGTCGACGCGCGCCTGGTCACCGGCGACGACGCGGTGGTCCGGGCCATGGAACACGACGGCCTGGCCCGCCGCGACGGTGACGAGTGGACGCTGACCCACCCGTCGGTTCGGGACGCGTTCGTGGAACGGTTCGGCGCGGACGGGATCCGCGACGGCCACGCGGCCCACGCCGGCGCCTTCCCGCACCGGGACCCGGCCGCGGCGACGCCCTATCAGATCGCGGCGGCCGTGGTGCACCACATCGGCGCGATCGGGTCGGTGGAGGAGTCACTGGCCGTCAACGCCGCGTTCCTCGACCGGCGCCAGCGGCAGGACGGGGTCGGCGCGGTGCTGGCCGACCTCGACCTGCTCGGCTCTGTCGGAGGGGACGGCAACCCCACGTTCACAGGCAGCTCGCGGGAGAACGCCAGAACCGTCGCCCGGGCCGTCCGGGTCGTGGCGCCCGCCCTCGCCGCCGAACCCGGGCGTTTCACCGACCTGGTGGCCAACGCGCTGTATCAACTGGGCGCCGCCGACCTCGCCGACGCCATGGTCGCCGACGGCTGGCCGCCGGCGCTGCGGGTCCGCGTGGTGTACGACCTCGATGCCCTGGCCCCGGCCTGGAAGCACACCGGGCCGAACAGCGTGGCCGCCGTCGTGGGATCCCGCGGCCTCGCGGTCGCCGGCGCCTGGGGCGTACTGGGGGAAGGGTCTTTCCCGGAGACCTCGCTCGGGCCGGTCACGCTGTCGGGGCCGGCCGCGGCGGCGGACTGGGACGGGTCACTGGCCGTCGCCGACGGCCCGGCGGTGTACATCGCCGGTTCGGCCTCGGGGCCGCCTTCCCGGTTGCCGGCCGAGGCGGTCCTGCCCTGCCCGGTCGCCAGTCTCGGCGCCGGGCAAGGCTTGCTCGTCGCGGGTCTCGACGACGGACGGGTGGCCGTTCTCAGCCGCCGGGCGGACGGCTCGATCGCCACCCGGGTGATGCTGGGGCACGCGGCGCGGGCCGGTGCCGTGGCCGTCACCGGCGCGGGTCTGGTGTCGGCCGGGGACGACGGGACGGTCCGCGTCTGGAACCCCGCCACCGGCGTGTGCCGGCGCGTCTACAGCCGGCACCACGCGGCCGTTCGGCACCTTGTCGTGCTCGGCGGCGGCGCGGTGGTCACCGGTGACGCCAAGGGCGGGCTGCGCTGGTGGGATCCGGCGACCGGAGCCGACCTCGGCGTGCTCTCCGGTCACGAGGCCGCGGTGACAGCGGTGGTACCGGTTGCGGCGGAGCCCGGCACCGAGGTTGTGGTGACGGCCGGAGCCGACGGGGCGCTGTACCGCTGGGAGCTGCGGGGCCGGACCGTCGGCGTCACACCGCTTCAGGCGGCCGGTGGGCCGGCGATCGAGCACGCCGTCTGGTGCGACGGCTCGCTGACCACCACCGGCAGCAGCGGGCGGCTGACCGCCTGGGACGCGGCTGGAGCGCGGGGACTCGACGTCCGCCCGGGCGGGGTGGAGCCGCCCGTCCACGGCCTGGCCTGGAGCCCGGCCGACGGGTGTGTGGTCGTCATGCACGCCGGTGGCGCCGCCGCGTTCCCGGTTCGGGACTGGCCACCGCCGGCCGGCCCGGTGGCGCTGGGGGCGCTGGCCCTCTCGGCCGGCGGCCGCCGCGTCGCCTACGGCACCGCTCGGGGCGCCGGCTCGCTGTCGCTCGACAACGGTCAGTTGTGGATTCCGTACGCCATGAGCGAGTCGCCGCCGCGAGCCGTCGGCCTGATCCGGGAGCCCGGCCCCGCCGGCGAGGACACGCTGGCGGTCGTCTGGCAGGACGGCCGGCTCCTCCACCAGAACGAGGAGTGGCCGGGTGACGACAAGGAACTCCTCGCCGTCGAACGGCCGGACCGGCGGCGGTTCTGGGTCTACGACCGGGACGGCCGCCTGGACCGGTGGGAACCGCGCGCCGGCGGCGCCGCGATGTGGATCCCGAAGGACACCCGGGCGCTGGCGGTGACGGTGGCCCGCGCCGGCAAGAGCCCGGGGATCGTCGCCGCCGGGGCCGGCGTGACGGTGATGCGGTCGGACGGCGCCTTCATCGCCGCCGGTACTCCGCCGGTCGAGGCGGTCGCCTTCGATCAGGAGGCGACGACGGTCTACGCCGGCACCTCCGACGGCGTGCTGTGGCGGGTTCCCGTGGACGGGCCGGACGCCGCACCGGCCGGTGGCCACACCGGAGCCGTCACCGGCGTGGCCGTCGGCGGGCGGACGGAGCAGGGCGTGCTCACCACGTCGGCCGACGGGACGATCCGGCTCTGGGACCACGGGCATCGGGGGCTGCTCGGCGTCGTGGCCGGGCCCACGCCGTTCCTGGCCGTCGACGCGGTGCACGACACGGCGGTGGCCCGCGACGCCGACGGCCGCCTGTGGGTGCTCGAGCTCGACGTGCCGCACCACGACCCCGTACCGCCGGCCCTGGAAGTCTCTCTGGGCGGCGACGAGGACAACGAGATCGAGCTGCGCGGTCCGGGGACCATGCGGGTACGGCTGCGATTCGATGTCGTGCCGCCGGTTCCGGTCGAGCTGCGGGCCGTACGGATCATCCTGCCCCTTCAGCCGCGCCAGTTCGACATCGCACCGAACCATCTCGAGATCCGCCGGCCGCCCGGCGGGCCCACCGACCCGGTCACGGAGGACGGCCGGCTGGTGATCCCCCGGCGGCTGGCGGCGGGGAACACGGCGTCGATCCGGGCCGCCGTCTCCGTCTACAACATGCGGATTCCCCCCGGCGTGCCGGTGGCGGCCCTGCGCCTGACCTTATACGACCCGGTACGGGACGAGTGGCAGCTGGACGTCGGCGCGGTCTTCGAGCCGCGAGGGGAGTCGGCCTTCAAACCGGCCACCGGCGCCCGGGTGTTCCGGCCCGGGCAGCTCGACGAACCCTGGAACGACGACGAATCGGAGGCGTGATGACTGGCAACGACGACCCACCGGCGACCGGCCTGAAATGGACCTGGCAGTTCACCGTGGCGGTCATCCTGATCGTGCTCTTCCTGGTTCTGGCCGCCCTCATGTTCTTCGGCGCCGACACCTCGGAGACGGTGTGGCAGCGCCGGGTCTACGTGTTCGGCGCCATCGAGGCGATCGTCTTCACCGCTGTCGGCTGGATCTTCGGCAAGGAGGTCCACCGGGCCGAGGCCGAGTCGGCCAAGGCGGAAGCGTCCGAGGCCAAGCAGGAGGCGAAGGAGAACGCGGACGCCGCCGTCGACGCGTCGGTGAAGCTCACGGCCGAACAGACCAAGGGTCGGATGGCCGCGGCGGCGGTCCGCCACATGAACACGGGCGCCGGCGGCGCCCGCATGGGCGGCGGCAGCGGCAGCGACATCAACCTGGACGACGAGGCCGCGCCGGGCGACGGGCGGGCGGTGACCGACCTGAAGGCCTTCTTCGACGAGCTGTACCCGGGCGGTTAGCCTGGGCGGAATCATGATCAGGATCTTCGGGGTGGCGCTGCTGTTCGGGGCGCTCGGCGCGCTCGTCAAAGGTGACCACGGCGGGGTGCGGGACACCGTCGGGAACCTCAGCACGCCGTGGCTGCTGGTGGCGTTCATCCCGGGGATGTTCGCGCGGTCGGTGTGGCGGGGCGCGGCGATCGGGCTGGTGGCGACGCTGGTGGCGCTGCTCGGGTTCTACGTGGTGGTGACGCTCACGCTGGACGATCAGATGCCGGACATGCGGGATCATCTGCTGCACGTGCTGCGGCTGAACCGGCGGTGGATCTGGTCGGGGCTGCTGAGCGGGCCGGTCATGGGCGCGTTCGGGGCCTGGGCCGGCCGGCGGGCGCTGCTGCCGGTCACGGCCGTGCTGCTGATCCTGGAACCGATCGTGATCGTCTCGGCGCGGATCGTGCCGGGGTGGCGCTCGGTGATCCACTGGACGCTCGACCCTCGTCCCTACGTCGCCGAGGCCGCGCTCGGGGTGGTCCTGCTCGGGCTCAGCAGCATCCGCAGGCGTCGCCCCGCCACGCCTCGCGACCCTCTCGAACCGCCACGGCCGCGATGACCAGAGCGGCGACCGGATCGGCCCAGTGCCAGCCCAGGGTCGCGTTGAGGATCAGGCCGACCAGCAGGATCGCGGAGAGGTACGTACACAGCAGCGTCTGTTTCGAGTCGGCCACCGCGCTCCGCGAGCCGAGCTCCCGGCCCGCCCGGCGCTGCGCGTACGAGAGGCCGGGCATGACGGCGAGGGACACCGCGGCCAGCACGATGCCGGTGGTCGAGGGGCCGGCCTCATGCCCGGTGATCAGCGCCCGGGCCGATTCCGCGGTGACGTAGGCGGCGAGCGCGAAGAACGAGACCGCGATGATGCGCAGGGCGGTCTTCTCCCGGGCCTCGGGGTCGCGCCCGCCGAACTGCCAGGCGACGGCGGCCGCCGACGACACCTCGATGACCGAGTCGAGCCCGAAACCGATCAGCGCCGTCGAGCCGGCGGCCGTCCCGGCGCCGATCGCCACGGCCGCCTCGACGACGTTGTAGGTGATGGTGGCCGCGACCAGCAGCCGGATCCGCCGGGCCAGCACCTCGCGGCGCCGTCGAGTGGTCAGCGAGATCTCCATCAACAGCACCCGTCGGCGGCGTCGGGGCAGGCGGTGGGGTCGACGGCCAGCACCAGGCCGAGCAGGTCGGTCAGAGCATGCGCGATCCGCGGGTCGGCCAGCTCGTAGCGGACCCGGCGGCCCTCGGGCACGGCCACCACCAGGCCGCAGCCGCGCAGGCAGGCCAGATGGTTGGAGAGGTTCTGCCGGGTGGCGCCGAGCAGGCCGGCCAGGTCGGCCGGATAGCCGGGCGCCTCCCGCAGGGCCAGCAGCAGACGGGCGCGGGTCGGGTCGGACAGGGCGTGGCCGAACCGGGAAAGGGCCTGGCCGTGGGTCACCGTCTCCATGGAGCTGACAGTACAGCGGATGCTGTACTCCGAGAAGCCGGGGTCTCAGGAGAACTGCGGTACGACTTCCTCGGCGAGCCGCAGCAGGTGGCTGTGGTCGTAGGCGACCCGGGGGACGTAGAACAGGACGTAGTCGGCGCCGGCGTCGGCCAGGCGTTCGACGTGGGCGATGGTGTCCTTCGTGGACTGGTTCAGGTCGAGCTCGATCGTCGTCGACTTGCGGATCCGGCCGTAATCGCGGCCGAGGCGGTCGCAGTGCGCGCGCAGGACGCCCAGCTTGTGCTTGACCACGGCCGGGTCGCCGCCGCCGACGTTGCAGCCGTCCGCGTACTGGGCCACGAGCTTGAGCGTGACCTTCTCACCGCCGCCGCCGAGCCAGAACGACGGCTTGCGCCTGGGCTGGTTGATCGGCGCGTCGATCGAGAAATGCTTGCCCTGGTGGACGGGACGGTCCTCGGTCCACATCTTGTTGATGATCTCGACGGCCTCGCGGAACTCGGCCATCCGGGTGGGCACGTCCGCCCACTGGTAGCCGTACGCCTTCCACTCGTGCTCGTACCAGCCGGCGCCGAGCCCGGCGTAGAGGCGGCCCTTGCTGGCCACGTCGACGGTCGAGGCGATCTTGGCGTAGAGCGAGGGCTGCCGGTACCCGTTGCAGCCCACCATCTGGCCGATGTTGACCCGGCTGGTGTCGCGGGCCAGGGTCGAGGTGGCGGTCCAGCACTCAACTGTGCGGGTTTCACAACTCGCCGGTTGGATGCCGCCATGTAAAGCGGCCCCGGCAAGCGTTGCAGCGCCGCCAGGGCCAGTGACGGTGAGGAGACACCGCCGTGAGCAACAGTACCGAACTGACGCCTGCGCAACCCCTGGCGTCCGGCCAGCTAGTGAAGGCTGCCCTACTGGCCTCCCGTGACCTCAAGCGGACCGAGCGGGACGTCATGGTGACCATCGCCGCCCACGGCAACGGCCAGGGTGATTCGTGGCCGTCGGTCGAGACCATCGCGGAGTACGTCGGCAAGTCTGTCCGGACCATCCAACGGGTTCTCGCCCACCTGGTGAAGCTGGGCCGCATCGTGGCCCGACTGCGCAGCGGTGCAACCACCGTCTACCGCCTCACCAAAGCGGCGATTGCTGCCGTAGCCAAGGTGACCACCAACCCCCGACAGAACGGCGGCCAGGGGGTGACAGATCACGGGACTAGGGGTGACAGCCAGAACGGCGATGTGTCACCCGAAGTTGCTTTGGAAGCTGGGAAGCCTAGTAAAGGGGCCGCTACGCGTCCCCGCTGGTGGCCCAAGGGCCGTCAAAGTCAAAACCAGGCACCGACCCATGAGACCTACCGGCCGCAGCGTGCCGCCCTCTGTGTGCGCCACGGGGGCCGCTACGCCAGGGGTGCCGTTGACTGCCGTCCGTGTGCCGTTGACGCCCGTATCGGTGGTGCCGCATGAGGTCGATCAACTGGCTTGCCGTAGCGGCCCGAGGTTCCGCCGCCGTCGTCGCCCTGGTCGCTGGTGCCTCATCCTTCCGGCACATCGCCGATGTGGCCGTTCGGTACGGGGAACATCCGGCCGTTGCCGTGGCTCTGCCGTTCGCCATCGATGGCCTGATGGTGGTTGCTACCGCCGCCATGATCGAAGATCAGAGGGCCGGGCGTTCCGTCCGCTGGTCGGCCCGTGTCGCCTTTGTGTTCGGTGTGGTCGCCTCCCTCGGAGCGAACATTGCCAGTGCTCAACCGTCCGCCATGGCTCGCATCGTCGCTGCCGTTCCGGCCGTGGCACTGCTGCTGGCAATCGAAGTGCTCACCCGTTCTGGTCACGCTGCGCAGACAGCCGGCCTCACGGCCAGTGATGAAACACCCCTGGTCACCGAGGTTCCCCCGGAACAAGTGGCCGCAGTGGAGTCGCCTACCGAGGTGCCGCCTGTCGGTGGACCGGAAGTGTCGGAGCCTGTCCGTACGATCAACAAGCAACGTCGGCCCATCGCCGAAACGCGACGCCTGGCGGAACAACTTGCCAGCGAAGATCCCAGCCTCACCCGTGAGGCGATAGCCCAGAGGCTCGGCATCACGCCGCGCCGACTCCGTGTCGTCTTGAATGCCGCCTAGCCCCTCGGAGGCTCCCGTGTTCCGCTTCGTGAAGGACAACCCCCGCCTCAAGACGGCAATGCGCCTCACGGGCGTTGCCGACGTTCACGCCCTGGCGGCCATCCTGGACCTCGGAGTTTTGGACGCCTTCGACCTCATGACCGATGGGGCCGCGTACGACAAGATCCCGGATGCCGCCGTAGAGCTGGCGGTGTGGCTGCGGTGCCGCATGGCTGATGTCCTCTACGTGACCGATGACGCCCCGGATGCCGCCTCTCGGTGGGAGGCGCTACGAGCGGTAGACCATCTCATCGCCTCTGAACGGGCCGCGTAGCGTCCCAACAACCCAGATGGCCCCCGACCTATCCGGTCAGGGGCCATCGTTCGTCTGTGAGCCTCACAGAGCCTCTAGGGTCCCTCTTCGCCTTCATGGGTACCGCCGCACGTCTTACACAACGGCCGTATGGCGTCCTGGGGCTGCACATTGCCAGGGTCGTACGTGTGCTTCGGACGTGGAATCTGTTGGAGAACAACGTAATCCGGCAACATGTGGACCGGCCGTCCCAATGCCGACGTTGCCATGACGTCGATCGGAGTGCAGTCGATGTCCGGCATCGTGCCCGGAAACTGTTGCTGCACAACGGATTTCTCTAGAGCTAGGCCGTTGCCGCCCTCTACGCAGTGAGGGGCGTGAGCGATCGACCGAGGGGGGTAGTGCCGACGTTCGGTCATGCCGTCGCCTCAACGGTGAAGTGGGCAACCACCTTGCCGAGAGAGCCGGTGTAGTCCATCAGCGTCGCCGTCACGGTGCCGCTGTCGGGATCTGGCGTCACGTTGCGCCATATCTCGCCACCGTCGCCCCGGTGGCTCTCAAGCGCCCTCACTAGCTCCCAGAGAGCATCGGCCGGACCTAGGCGGGTATCGGCCCCATACGTGATGATCTTTGGCCCGTTGCTAGACACAGTCGGCCCCTTCCTGTCAACGCAACATGCAAAGTTGCACCGTCCAAGGATCTCGCAGCCCGTAGGGCCTTGTCTACCTACGTTGGGCAACGTAGGTGCCGATAGGTCTACGTGAGCACCGATCTAGGTTCCGGACCTATGAGCCGAACGATCCGCACCGACGGACCAATACCGGTCTACGTCCAGATTGCGGATTACATCGCTGCCGACATCAAGGCGGGCCGCATCAAACCCGGCTACGCCATTCCGTCGGAAACGTCGATGGTCCAAGAATTCGGCGTAGCCAGGGATACGGCACGTAGGGCGGTGCAGCATCTACGAGACCAGGGCTTGGTGCGAACGATCCCGCACCGGGGGACGTTCGTTGAGCCGGTAGACGCCGCAGAGTAGGTCTGGAACACAAAACCCCTGGTCAGAGAGTGCCGGCTAGAGGGCTAGAACGAACCGTGAGCCACGCAACGACAGAGGGGGCACCCGTAGGTGCCCCCTCAATGTCTACGGCCGCAGAGCGGCCCTCAAACGCTACAGATGGGCGACTGCCTCGGCCTTGCCCTTGGCAGTGAGCCGCCACTTAACTTTTCCGGTAATGGGATTGGTCTTCTTCTGGACCATTCCACGGCTCGCCATGCATTCTAAAACGAACTCGGTTGATGCAGGGTTAAGGTTGCCGGGGCTGTTACAGATAGGGTGCTCACACATAGCGTTCCTCCGGTTGACTGTGTTCGTTGCTGCGATATCTCCACACTAGGGCCGTCGCCACCGGCCATTCGCCGATCAGCCAGTGACGCCGACCACGCGTTTACACGCCGTCTAGGCGGCCATACAGTCGCCGCAGAGATGCTGACTGTGGCCGTTGGGGGTCATGTCGATAGGCGCATAGAAGTCGCGGCCACAGCCGACGCAGTACACAAAGGCAATGAGCCAGCGGTAATGCAACTCCCTATCGTCGGCAGAGAGCGGCTGGCCGCTGTAGTGCTTCATGTTCGCTTCGGTCGCCAGGGATCGCCGATAGTTGAGGCGTGCCGCATCGGCAACGTCACGGTTCCACTCAAGTTGCATGTGCTGTTCCTCTAGGTACTCTCTGATGAACGCCCTCCAACCCGCCGAATCTTTGCGACGGTTGTTCTCTGCTGGCGATACCGCCTCTAGATGCGATTCCCTCACGCATAATTTGTTTCTGCACCTGTGATCCACATGCGCCCCATCGATTCTCATGCCGTAGTGAGCGGCCATGACGCGATGGGTATAAACGGCCTTGCCGTCCACCCAGATTTGGCCATAGCCGCCCTGGGTGGCGTACCCCTGCCATTCGATACAGCCAGCAGGGCCGGGCTGCTTAACGGAGCGAGCAAGAACGCGTTCATACGGCTTAAGTGCGGACTTCATGGATACTTCCTCCTAGAAATGTATGAGAGTGAAGGCAAAATAAAAGAGCGACCAGAGCCGAAGCCCTGGCCGTCTATCGCCCGCACTCATCACTACTCGACAAAATGAACTGCTCAACTCCCCATGAACAGAGGCGAGACTTTTCTGCCACGAAAGGAAACCCCCAGAAAAGTCCCGACGCCGCTCACACGGCTAATCGGAGTGGTCCCTAGCGGGATTGACTCCGTTGTTCTGTTGCTTGGATTCTGGGAGAGGTTCCCTGTCCTCAAGCGCCCTGGCTTCGTTGACGGTAAGGAAGCCAGCACGAATCCCGATTTCGTGCGCCTCGTAACGTTCCTTGAGCTTCACCCTGACGCGAGCATCCGGGTTAAAGCGGAGACTCTGACCGGGCGGCAGCACCGCCGAGAAAGCTTGCTCAATGCGAGTAAGCCACGGTTGTACCGTCTGCTGCACAAACCAATTGTGTTGTTCCTCAACACCGCTACCCCATGAGCTAGCGGTTTCAGGATCAAGCATGTAAACGGGAACGCCGAAGAGAGCAGCGATGCTCGCCCTATTAAACTTCTGGGTCTCAAGGAACTGGGATTGCTCCGGCGTTACGCTGATCGGCTTAAAGGTGGCACCACCACCGAGAATGCCGATGATGTGTGAGTTAGCCAGGCCGGAATGCTTCTTGCGCATCATCCGGCCGATAGTCGCTAGCTCACCATTATTTGCCTTACCGGGATGCTCAATGACACCGGTCAAGCTGGTGCCCTGGCTAAAGAACCTAGCCCCGAATTCCTCAACGGCCATGCCAGCGCCGATGAGCTGCCTAGCCTCATCGATCGGCGAGACACCCCGTAGGCCGTTGTCCGAAGCAACAGCGAAGCCTTTGATGTGAAGTACATCCCGTGACGTCATTGTCACGTCATCAAACTTAAAGACAGGGTGCGTCTTGTCCTCTGAAAGGTCCACACGGATAGCCCGCGGATTCATTGGCAGCATCGCAACGATGCGACTATTTCCTGCCCGCACCACCCGAATGAAGGCGTTTCCGTCAAGCATGAGCGAACTCATGACTTTGAACCAGAATTCAACTGGCGTGTCAAACGGGTTCGGGTTAGAGAGCCATGAGGGCGCATTCACCGGCCGACGCTTGTCACCAACCGTCTGCACCACATCAACCGGCAACGTGGCCACAGCATCGGAGACGATGCGGACACACGTCATGACGGCGTTTAGCTGTAGAGCGTTGTTCTGCGACACGTTAACGCCTGCGTAGGTGTTGCCACCGGCGGCAGACGACGCAAGGTAAGGCTTGTTAGAGGTGCTTACTTGAGCACCTGGGAAGGCGTTGCGTTCCTCGGCCTGGTCGTCACGGAATGACCTTGTTACACGTTCAAAGAATGACATCAGGATGCCTCCTAAAAGCAGAGGGCCAGACCGTGTAAACGGTCTGGCACCTAACGTCAGTGATTAGAGAACGCCCTGAATGCGAACCACAGCCGACGGGTTAGCAACCAGAACATCGGCCCGCATCTCGGCCTGAAGAAGCGTCTGGCGCTTATCGCCGTAGATATAAGGATTAACGGTGAAGAGAGCATCTTCCCGAATGACGGCGTAGATGTGCGCCGGGTCGTAAACGTAAATGGAACTGGCCGCAGTGGCGCTGCCCTGCGTCTCGTTAAGAGACAGGTTGGAGCACAGGTAAACCGGCCGACCAAGAATGGTCTTGGAAACCTTGCCACTACCCGAGCCGGCACTGTCCTGCATAAGCAGCTTGTTACTACCGGTAGAAAGCTCTTTAAGCTTGAGAAGCTTGGCCCACGTGTCAGGCGGCATAACGATGGCGGCGTTGTCGTCATCGGCACCGGCCGAAACGAGCTTCCCGAGAGCATCCGCGATCGGGTCGAGGTTTGTAAGCTGACCGCCGTTGGTGCCCATCGAAACCGACTGAATGCCAGCTACATTGCGCAGTCCCTTGATATTGGGGGCAACGCCCGAGCCTTCAAATGCCGCAACGTCAAAGGCGTTGCCTACAGAACGGAGAAGCTGTGCCGAAAGCGCCTCAAGGCTCGACGGAGTGGAGTCCGCAAGCACCTCGTTGGAAACCGGGGTGCCCTGCGCAAAGGCGCGCGGAATGGCGGTCAGGGACTCCGCAACGGGGTCCGACATCGGAATCTGCGTCGCCTCTGCCACGGCGGCGGCGGTGCCGTCCGACGTGAGGTGAGGGATAACGATGCTGTCGCCGGTGGTCGGGATGACCTGAACGCCACTAGCCAGGAAGGCCGTACGCTTCACCAGATAGTCAAGGGCGTAGTTCGCATTCTCGGCGGGCGTAAAGGCCGCACCGTGGCCGCTGCCGCCACTAATGGCGCGCACCTCGGCGTGCAGCAGCTCGCCGCCCCGAATCTCCCGGTCGCCACCAGGAACGCCAATAGGGTTCGCCTTGATGGCCGAACGAACCTCCGCATCCTGCTCCGCGCGCTCAACGTAGTAAGTCGCCTCCCGGTAGAGGCGGTCAATGTCGGCATCAATCTTGGCGGCGCGCTGCGCCTTGTCGGCATCCGTGAACGAGCCAGTCTCAAGAACAGCCTTGCGCTGCTCAACGAGACGCTTACGGTCCTCAATTGCCTTGTTAGCAAGCTCGATGTAATCCATAAGGGGTGTAGTCCTTCTTTCGTAATGAGTTGCCCTGGCCGGGCGTGGGCCGTTTTGGGCACGAAAAAAGGGGCCACCGATTGGTGACCCCTCAAGAGACTTTGAAGTTGTGTATTCAGTTAGGGAGACGGTTTAACGCTGCCGTGAGCAGACGGATTGACGCACCGTCGAGCGAGATTAGGTGTCCCGATATGGCGCTCGGGACCACACGCTCTCAATGCCGTCCAGTCCCCCTGGTTGCTTTGAGAATGGCCACCCGTTGGAAGAGGCAACGGGAGATTTAGGGTCCCTCTTGTGCCGACCGTGAGGGATTAACGGCCAATCGCCGCGCAGAGCTGGGAGAAAGGTATTACCAGCCGTACGCGTTGGCACTTCCCGTGACTTGTTTAGACACGCTCATGGGCAAGCGTGCCGCCGGTGCTTCAATCCGGCGTTTGAACCGTGGCGCGGTTCGGGTGACCCGTTCGACCAAAACAGGGTTAAGGTCTGACGGTCAATTCTCCCGGCATCGGGCCGGAAGTCTTTAGGCTGCGTCGTCCAGATAGACGGCGCGGAACTGCTTTCGCTGCCTCTCATGGAAGGCGGCACGCTCAACCTTGCTACGGGCGTTCCTGGCGGCACGCTTGCAAGAAAGGGAGCAATAGCGAGGCGGCCTACCGGGGCCGCTGATGGTCAATGGGTTGCTACACACCCAACAGGGGGCAGCACTCATGGTTCCCTCCTAGGGAAGTCGTTGATTGGTGTTGCATTAGGTACATCCTTGATTCTGTCGGCTTGGCTGACAGGATTTCGGGAACTTTTTCAGGGGAGTTGCGTCCCTAGTAAGTACATCCTCTTACAAGCGGCCGATCCGTAACTGACTGTGGCCTACTTCACTAGATACATCCTGGTGCACCGCCGTTAGCTGCACCCATGTTGAGGCGACTTTCCTAGTGGAACGCCTCACAATAGATACATCCTCTTGCAAACCCGTCAGGGTTAGCCGGATTTCGGTAACGGATGTATCACGGTTAAGGGCCGCGTTTCGGCCCCTACATGTATTACATCCTGTTCCGGTGACTCACGTCCGGAAGCGATAAACGGCGTGATCTGCGTCTCACTTCAGGAGGCGCCTACTAATTGCCGTCGGCATAAACAATTCCTTTTGACAGGGAATTGCAATTGCCGAATAAGGGGCCAATTTCGATTCCCACAAAAGCGGGCCACACTGCCGAGACGTGAGCCGGGTGGAACCCATGGGTCTTGAAGTGCCATCCCCCAGAGTCTCAGAGCGACTAGCAACGCTCTGACCAGGGCAAACGTCCATGCCGGCCCATGGGGGCCGCAAGGCCGTGAGCACCCACCAGGGGGCTATTGCCGTCGTTGAATTGATAGGGGCCTAGCGAATGGAATTCCATTCCGTGAGCTAGTGGCCTCTGTTGCAACAATGAGTGAGCCCTTTGTCAGGCTCACTCTGATGCATTAATGGATGCATCAGTAAATACTCTATTAGTGAATGAGTAACCATCGACGGTTACTCATTACATGGTTGCAGTATGGCAATAGGTATGTAGTACCCCTTTGGGCTGGGGTACCCACTGCAACACCAAGGGCCGAACCCTCAACGTCGGCCCCACTACTAGACCCATCTAGCCCTGACGCCACAACGGCTAACGGGCTAGGCATGCATTCATTATCGCGGCACCCTGGCCGCCGCTGCATAGTCATCGGAAACCCTACCGAGTTTCCTCACGACGGATACCCATACAACTAGATAGAGAGAAGATCAGCGTTTGTGCAGGTCAACCTCAACATGAGTAATGCTGTAGCGATTACCTGGTAATGCTGTACTGGTTACCTACTATGCATCACACGTCATGATGGCGGCAGAACGTGGTGCCCTTACCTGCCTTTTGAAAGTGGCCATCAGACAATACTAGGCAACGTGCGCCGGAGATGTCGGCGACTAGGCCGCGACGCTTGGCCTCCTTGATGGCCGTGTGTACGCCCTGCTTCGTGGTGCCAAGGATCATCCCTAGTTGGCCAGGGCTAAACTCGGCGTGTCCTATACGGTTGGCGTATCCCTCGGCCGCGTACTGCACTCGCAACCAGCGAGGAAGTGATCCGTCGTTGATTTCAGCTAGCCGTTTGCGGTGCCGCTGATTGATCGCACCCCATTGGACGTTATGGCCAAAGTCGATACCCTGGAAAGCATTACGACTGCCACGGCTGATGGTCGCACTTTCGATATTGCCGACATGCTCCCATTCGTAGAGGTCACCGTCGGGTGAGCCGTCAGGGACTCCTAGTCCATCGAACGGATTAGTGATTGATGCAGACAGAATTGCCTCCCGAAGATTTTTATGCATGCCTGATACGTGAGCCGGTAACCCCGTGATGGTTACCTGGTACAGCTTAAGCCGCGCCGGACCGGCCATTCTCTCTCGGCGAAAATTTAGGTCATGACGCAACGGCGCTCCGTGACACCGGCCACGCGTTTACACGGGCTCGGATGCCGAAGCACTGGTCAAGAACGTCGGCCAGTGAGGAGCCGGCATGGTCATATGACTAGTCCAAAGCAAGACCCCCCGCCGTCATCGGCGGGGGGTCGCGTAGGGAAGTGCTCTACTCGGCTTGCTTGCTCATGTCCTCGGCTAGGCCGGTACTGATGAAAGCTTCAGGGCTCAATTCCGCCCGTGGCGTGATCATTCCGTCGGCAGAAACCGCGAACGGCAATTGCGAATCAGGCCCTGCCATATGGCGCGTGGCGTAGTCCATTACGCGTTGAAACATGTCGCGTCCCAACTCAACGGGGATGCGTGGCATTCCGGGATAATCGGGATCGCTCGGTTCGGCGTATACGTGAACCTTCATTCCCGACTTGACGAGAAAGTCGCGCCGTTCCTTCGCCGTCTCTAGGGAGTGCCACAATTCGCGGAATGAGATTCCGGTCGGTACGTCCTCCCATCGGTCCGGCCGATTAGGGAGGGCCGACAATTCCTCTTGCTGCGCCGTCAGGCTCAAATACATTCGCCGGAAAGACTCACGGCCGTGAGGCGTGGAATAGAGACCGGCCTCCCGGTCGTCTTCTAGCTCTCGCATCGTTTCTTCGGTGCGGCGTAGCTTTTCCGTGTGATCCTCGCCAGGGATCAACTTCTTTTCCATCACTTCAAGGTCACCGACCAGCGAGAGGAAAGCGTCAGAGGCGTACTCCTCAAGCGCTGCCGCCCTCACTGGCTTGAGGTCACAGCCGCCCTTACTCTTGCGCCGGTTGGGACACCGGTAATACCGGTAATCCTTGTTGCGGCGGGTGTTGTCCTGATGGTGCAACACCAACCCATGCTCACCGCAGAACGCGACCCCTACTAGTTCGCCAGCATCCGAGGTGCGAGTCTTGCGACGGCTCGCCGACTCTAGAACCTCCTGAATCTTCTTCCACTCGTCTAGAGAGATCAGGGGCTCCGCCCGCTGAATCGGTAGGCCGCTCTCTTCGTCGCGTACCACCTGGCCGTTGTGCTCCGCCTGGCCGAGGATCGAACGGCTAGTCAGCATCCGCTGAATCACGGTGTAGTGCCACCGTCGCGGCTTCCGGTCCGCCTTCGGTTCCTTGTCGTCCCGAATGGCCGCGTAGTCCAACGGACTAGGGACGCCACGGGCGTTAAGGTCATCGGCTACCGCATTCATCGGCTCACCGCCTAGAACGCGCCTCACGATCTCTTCAATGACGGCCTTTGCAACAGGGTCCGGCACCAGTCGCCAACCCTGGCCCTTGGCTTGCTTCACGGCCTTATAGCCGTACTTGACGTTGCCGCCGTGCCACTTGCCCTCTTTCCTAGCGTGCGCCCTGGAATCAAGGTTGCGCTTGGCAATCGTCTTTCGCTCAAACTCGGCGAAGATGGCAAGGATCTTCGCCATGAGTGCGCCTACGTCGGTGGAGGTATCCACGCTGTCTTTGTAGGCAACTACGTACTTGCCGTGCGCTTGCGCCCAATCGATGAGTTGGACGAAATGCAACAGGTTCCGTGACAACCGATCAATCTTGATCGCTGCGATCACGTCGTAAGGGACCGGGGGATTGTCAGAGAGCCACGGCCCCAGCTCGGGCCGCTCCGTGGGGTGAACGTCGCCGCTCACCGTGAGGTCTTCCGCCCATCCAACGATGACGTGGCCGTGAGCTTCGGCCCACGCCGTCAGGCCGGAACGCTGCCGTTCCGGGGAGGTGGTTTCGTCTGTCTCAAGGGACAGCCTGATCACGCCTAGAACCCGCATGGCCAGCAGCGTAGCAGTGTTGTGATACCTTCACCGTCCAGCATTCGAAGGTCGTGTTCATGGACGGCTCGGGCCAGGTGTGGAAGTGGTCGTACAACCAGATCGAGTCCCACGGGCCGGCGTCGGCGACCCGGGCCACAGCGGTCATCGCCTCGTACTGCTCCTCCGGGTCGGCGATCTCGACCAGGTCCATCTTCCAGCCCTGCGGCACGAAAACCCCGAAATCAACGCTCATGCCCCGACCTTATCGCCGGTAACGGATCGGCATCGAGGGTTGGCTTACCCTGTCGGCCGGACGAGAGTGTCTGAGGATTCGCACATCGGGGGAGCGGATGTACTACGTGAGCTGGGGTGCCGTGCGCCGGCGCTCCGGGCAGGCGCTGCTCGTGCTGCTCCTGGCCGCGCTCGCGGCCACGGCCGCGTCGGCCGCCGCCTGGTACGGGCTGACCGTGGCGTCGCAAGCGGCCGGCAGCGACGTCCGGAACGCGCCCGCCGTCCAGCACGTGATCCTCGCCCACGGCCGGGGCCCGGCCGGTGAGCTGGACGCGTTCGCGGCCACTGTGGACGGTCTGCTGCGGCTGCCCGAGGGGCGGCCGGTGCTCGGCCTGGCCGCCGACATGACCTACATCTATCCCGGCAAGCCGGGCTCCGCCTCGGGCATGCCGGCCGCGTACCGGGACGGGTTCTGCGCCCACGCGCGGATCACCGGCGCCTGCCCGGCCGCCGCGAACGAGGTGGCGGTCAGCCTCGACGCCGCCCGCAAACTCAAACTCCAGCCGGGATCGTCGTTCGACGCCCGCGCGGTCACCGACGCGACGCCGGTGCGGTTCCGCGTCACCGGCGTCTACCAGGCGAGCGACCCGAACGGCCCGTACTGGTCCGACCAGCTGTTCCGGTCGCAGGGCTCGCTCGACCCGTTCTTCACCCCGCGGGAGACGTTCCGCGGGCCGCAGCTGCGCGACACCGTCCGGGCCTGGGCCGTCGAGGTGCCCGAGCCGTTGCTGCGCGGCGACGGCGGCTACGACCTCAACGGCCTGATCAACGCGGCCCGGCCCCGGTTCGCGGCGGCCCAGCTCGACCTGGACACCGAGGCCGGCCGGCTGGTCGACCAGGTCCGCGGCTCGCGGCTGGCGGTGGCCGAGGGCGTGCTCGTCGCGGCCGGGCAGACGCTGCTGCTGGCCTGGTTCGCGGTCGGGCTCGCGGGGCGTTTCACCGGGCGGGACCGGCGCTCCGACGCCGGCCTGCTCAAGCTGCGCGGCACCACCTACGGCGCCATCCTGCGCCTGGCCGCCGGGCAGCATCTGGTGCCGCTGGCCGGCGGGGCGCTGATCGGCTGGCTGGCCGGGCCGCTGGTGGCGTGGCCGTTCGCCGGCGGCTGGCCGGTGCCGGTCGAGCTCTGGATCGCGGCCCTGCTGTCGCTGGCGGCGGTGCTGGCGGTCACCCTCGTCGGGCTGGCCGTGCTGGTCACGGTCGACGCGATCGCGACCCGGGCGCCGGTGGCGGTGCTGCTGCGCCGGGTGCCGGCGCACCGGCGCGACTGGCGGTCCGGCGTCGTCGACGTCGCGCTGGTCGCGCTGGCGGCGGGGGCGGTCTTCCAGGCCCGCAACGGCGGCGCCGGCTTCGGCGTGGTGGCGCCGGCCATGGTCGCGCTGGCGGTGGGCCTGCTGCTGGCGCGGCTGCTGCGGTGGATCGCCGACCGGGCCGGCGCGGTGGCGTTGCGGGCCGGCCGGATCCGGCTCGGGCTGACCGCGGTGCAGGTGTCGCGCCAGCCGGGCGTGGACCGGGTCTTCGCGCTGGCGGTGGTGGCGATCGCGATGGTCGGCCTCACCGCCGGGGTCTTCTCGGCCGGGCGGGCGTCGCGGGCCGATCGGGCCGGCGCCGAGCTCGGGGCGGCCCGGGTGCTGACCGTCACGGCACAGACCAGGACCCAGCTTCTGTACGCCGTCCGTCAGGCCGACCCCAGCGGGCGGTACGCGATGGCCGCCGTCCTCGACACCGCCAGCGCGCCGCCGGTCCTGGCCGTCGACTCCGCGCGCTTCGCCGCCGTGTCCGCCTGGGACAACGTCGACATCTCGGCGCAGTCGCCGCCGGGCCCGGTGGTGACCGGTGGCCGGATGACGGTCCGCGTCGACAGTGAGCGGCGGACGACCACGCTGCTCGGGGCCGTGTTGCAGCAGGAGGCCACGGGGGAGGGCGTCCAGGTCGAGTTCCGCGGCATCCACCGGGGCGCGCAGAGCGTGACCGCCGCCGTGCCACGCTGCGCCACCGCGCCCGGCTGCCGCCTGGTCAGCTTCCAGCTCTACACGCCGGCCGGCTCCGACAACGGCGCGCTGACCGTGCGCGGCGTCTCCACCCCGGCCGGCGAGGTGCTCACCGGCGCCCAGCTGGCCGACGTCACCCGCTGGCGGGCCGGCTTCACCGGCGCCGCCGTGCGGGCCACGTCGGCCGGCGACGGCCTGCGGCTCTCCGTCGACACCGTCGACGACGCCGGGACGGCCGTGTACGCCGTGGACACCCCGCTGCCGCTGCCGATCGTCCTGGCCGGCCCGCGCCCCGACTCCTGGCAGTTCGACGACGCCTCCCTCGACCGCTTCGGCGACCCGGCCACCCCGGTCCGGGTCGTCGCCACCCCCGAGGTGCTGCCCGTCCTCGGCCGGGCCGGGATCCTCACCGACCTCGACGCCGTCCGCCGCCTGGCCGGGGCCGGCGACCAGGGCGGCACCATGCAGGTCTGGCTGACCGAGGACGCGCCGGCGGCGGTGGTCGACGCGATCGGCCTGCCCGTGCTGGCCGACCGCACCACCGCCGGCCGGGCCGAGCAGCTGGCCGGGCAGGGCCGGGTCGTCACCGCGCCGTTCGCCCTGGTCACCGTCGCGATCGCGCTGCTGGTGGCGGGCGCGCTCGTCGCGGTCGCGGCCACCGTCGACCGCGAGGCCCAGCTCGAACAGCTGCGGGCGCTGCGCACCCAGGGCCTGTCGCGGCCCACGGCGCTGGCCATCGGCTACGCCGGTCAGGCCGCGCTGGTCGTGGCCGCCCTGGCCGGTGGTGTGGTGGCGGCGCTGGTGGCCCGCCCGGTGGCGGATGTGACGGCGCCGCCCTTCGCCGACGGCTGGCGGGTGATACCGCCGCCGGGCGCGCTCGGGCCCGTACCCCTGGCCCTGGCCTGTCTGGCCGGGCTGGTCGTGCTCGGGGTGACCGCGGGGCTGTCCGCGCGCCGCCTGCGGGGAGGCCTGAAATGATCTCCCTGGTCCTCGCGATGGTCTGGAACCGCCGCGGCCAGGCCCTGGTCGTCGCCCTGCTGGCGCTGTTCGGCGTGGCGGCCGCGGTCGCCGCCCCGGCCTACCTGCGCGCCGCCGACCGGGCCGTCGCGGCCGGCCAGGTCGCGACGGCGCTGCCCACCGAGCGGGCGATCGAGGTCTCCACCCAGATGGTCGACCATCGCGAGGACGCGCCCGGGTCCACGCCCTCCGACGTCGACCTGACCCGCACCGGCGCCGCCCTGACCGGCCTGAGCGGCTTCACGTACGTCTACTCGGCCGAGTACCCGACCGTCGGCATCGAGCCCGACACCCGCGACCGCACCCGCTTCGTCTTCCGGCAGAACGTCTGCGGGCACCTGACGATGACGGCCGGCCGCTGCGCGATCGCCTCGGGCGACGTCGTCCTCGGCGCCGAGACCGGCCGCCGGATGGGGCTCGAGCCGGGCGACTCGGTCACGCTGAGTTTCGCCGTCCGCCCGGATCCCCGCGAGCCGGACTACGTCCCGGCCGGGAAACCGAAGCAGTTCCTGGTCGCCGGCCTCTACCGCGCCACCGACCCGGGCGATGCCTTCTGGGGCACCCAGAACTACTTCGGCCCCGACTCCGGCGACCGCCCCGGCGAGCCCGCCTTCGTCACCAGCGCCTCGCTGCGGACCATGGATCACGGCGCCGTGCGGACGACCCTCGACGGGTACGCCGGGCCCGGCGCCCTCGACGTCGACCGACTGCCCGCGCTGCAGGCCGGCCTCGACCAGCTGCGGACCGACGTGGGCGGCCTGGGTGCCGGCGTCGACCTGCGCTCCGGCCTGCCCGACCTGCTCACCCGCGTCGACGAGGGCCGCCGGGCCGCCCACCGCATCGTCCCGGTGCTGGCCGTGGCCCTGGTCCTGCTGGCCTGCCTCACCATCTTCCTGGCCGTCGGCTACGGCACCGAGGGCCGCCGCCCCGAGCTGGCCGTGGTCGCGCTGCGCGGCGCCCGGTGGGGTCAGCGCTGGTGGCTGGCGACCGGCGAGAACATCGTCGCCATCGTGGCCGGCGCGATCCTCGGCTGCCTGGCCGGCCAGCTCCTGGTCACCCTGTTCGCCGCGTGGCGGTTCCCGGGCGTCGGCGCCGACCCCGGCCTCGACTCGCTGCGCTGGGCGCCCGTGGCCGCCGGCGCGGCCGTGCTGACCGCCCTGCTCGCCGAGCGCCGCCAGATCGCCACCCCGGTGGCCGAGCTGCTGCGCCGGGCCCCGGCCGTGCGGGGCAGCGCCCGCGCCGTGGCCGTCGAGGCGGTGGTGGTCCTGCTGGCGGCGGTGGCCACGGTCCAGCTCTCGGCCGACCTGATCGGCGTCGGCACCTTCGCCGTGGCCCTCATCGTGATCGCCGCCGCCCTGGTCATCGCCCGTCTGCTGCTGCCGTGGGCGACCGTCCTGGCCCGCCGCGCGCTGCGCGACGGCCGCCTCGGCGCCGCCCTGGCCGGCTTCCAGCTCTCCCGGCGGCCGGGCGCGGCCCGTTTGTTCGCGCTGCTGACGGCGGCCGTCGCCGTGGTCGGCTACGCCGGCGCCGCGGTCGACGTGGCCGCTCGCGGCCGCGCCCTGGAGTCCGAGGTGGGCACCGGCGCCACCCGGGTGCTCACGCTGGCCGCGACCGGCCGCCAGAACCTGCTGCACGCGGTCCGCGCCGTCGACCCGGACGGCGCGTACGCGATGGCCGCGGTCCGCCTCACCACCGACCCGGGCCGCCCCGCCCTGCTCGCCGTCGACACGACCCGCCTGGGCCGGGTCGCGCTCGGTCCCGCCCTGGACGCGGACGCCCTGCGCCCGTCCGCCCCGCGACCGGTCGAGCTGAAGGGCTCGGCCGTGGGGTTCGACATCACGGCCGCCGGCTTCGCCCCGAACAAGACCGTCGACCTTACGGCCGTGCTGTCCCCACGCGAAGGCGGCCCCGACGAGGTCGTCCCGTACGGCGTGATCAACAACGGCCGGCAGACCTATTCTCAGTCCGTGCCGGCCTGCGCCGACGGCTGCACCCTGAACTCGCTGCGCCTGACCGGCGGCCAGGGCACCCTGGACGTCGCCGGGAAGCTGACGGTCCACTCCCTGTCGTCGGCCGGCTGGCGCGCCTCCGAGGGTGGCTCCGCGGCCACGTCGGCCGACGGCCTGAAGATCGACGTGACGTCCCTGAACGACCTCCCCAACGGCCTGGTCGTCCAGCCCGCCGACGCGCCCTGGCCGCTGCCGGTGGCCACGGCCGGGGTGACCGCGGTGCGGAGCGTGGGCGGCCTGGACGCCCGGGAGATCCCGGTGACGGTCGCCGTCACGGCCGACGCCATCCCCGGCGCCGGCGCCCCCGCCGTCCTGATCGACCTCGACTACGCCGACCGCCTGGCCGCCGACGGCGCCCCGACCAGCGGCGCCCAGGTCTGGCTGAACGCCCGCGCACCGGCCGACGTGGTGGCCCGCCTCCAGGCCCAGGGTCTGTCGGTGATCGATGACGTGCGCGCGGCCCAGATCCGGGCCCGGCTCGACAATCAGGGCCCGGCCATCGCCCTGTGGTTCTACGTGATCGTCGCGGTCCTGGCCACGGCCCTGGCCGCCGGCGCCCTGATCCTCTCGGCGTCGGTCGACCGGGCCCGCCGCGTGGAGGACCTGTCGGCCCTGCGCGCCCAGGGCCTGAACCGGCGCGCCCTGCGCCAGGCCACGTTGTGGACCTACCCCGCCCTGGTGGCGATAGCGGTCCTGGCCGGCATGGCCGTGGCCGCCCTGGGCTGGTGGCTGACGGGCTGGGCTCTTCCACTGGCCGGCCTGACCCGCCCCGAGGTTCCCCTGCCCACGTGGCCGAACCCCCTGGTCTTCACGGCCACGGGGCTGGTCGCGGCGGCGATCCTGGCCGCGGTCGCCCTGGCCGCCGGCCGCCGGACCCTGCGCGAGATCCGCTGACACGCGCTCTGCGTGGACAAAGCGATCACGCATCGATACGATCCCTCGCTATATCCAATGTGGACAACGGGGGAACGGCATGCGAACGAACGTGAGAAGACTGATCAACGGAGTGCTCGGGACGGCGGCCGCGACCGGGGTGGCGCTCGCGCTGGGCGCCGCGCCGGCGCACGCGGAGACGAACCTGACCCTGGTCACCAAGGCGGGGAACGGGTACGGGGCCAGCGGCGGGGGCGTCTTCTTCAACGCCACCGGCGAGATCTTCACCGTCTACGACCAGAGGTCGGACGGCGCCGGGGTGAACGTCAGCTACCACTACCAGCGCCCGGACGACGTCTGGGTCTACCCGGCCGACCTCTACAACGGCGACGGCGCGGGAACGTCGAAGTCCTTCAACAAGAGCATCGTGGACGGCTCCAAGGTCTACATCACGCTCTGCCTCATCGACGGCGGCGACATCAAGGAAGCCACCTGCGTGTCGGGCACCGCCATCGCCTGACCTCGGCGGCCTCAGCGCTGGGACGGGCCGGGAGCGATCGCGCGGCGGATGGCGCCGGCCGTGACCTCGGTGACGGTGGCCCGCAGCAGGTCCAGGTCGGCCTCCCTCTCGCCGGTGGCCAGGGAGACCACGGCGTCGCCGTCGTAGCGGGAGTGGGCCGGGTTCAGGGCGCGGGCGTAGCCCGTGTGGCCGCTCTGGGCGAGCAGGAAGCAGTCCGTCTTGCTCAGGCGGGCGTCGGTGGCGACCACGGCCAGGGTCGTGTTGGTCATGCCGAAGCGGGGGACCGGGGCCAGGCCGGGGTCGCCGGCGGCGTTCAGGACCTCGCCGCCGGGGCCGATCACATCGCCCCAGGCGTTGGCCACGGCCACCACGACCACCGACGCCTCGCCGGCGGTGCCGTGGGCTATGCCCAGGCCGCCGGGGGAGAAGCCGCCTCGCCACTTGCCGACGGTCGCGCCCGTGCCCGCGCCGACGCGGCCCTGGGTCAACTCGGTCGTCGCCGCCTCGAGGGCGGCGCGGCCGTCAGCGGCGGTGGGCGGGGTGCCGGCCACCGAGGCGTCGAACAGCGACATGCCCACGACGATCGGGACGGCGCCGGCCGGGGTGGGGAAGCCCCGGCCCTGTTCCCACAGGGCGCGGGCCACGCCGTCGCCGGCGGCCAGGCCCAGGGCCGAGCCGCCGGACAGGACCACCGCGTCGACCCGGTCGACCAGGCGCGTGGGGTCGAGCAGGGCGAACTCGCGGGTGGCGGGCGCGCCACCGCGTACCTCGCCGGAGGCGATCGTGCCCCCCGGCGGGACGATCACCGTGACCCCGGTCCCGTCGCCTGTCCAATGGCCGATCTTCAGCTGCATGTGTCCTTGATACCTCAGGGACTCAGTATCTGAAGGTCGAGACCAGGCTCGTCAGCTCCGACGACATGCGGGCCAGTTCGTTCGTCGCCTGCTGCGACTGCTGGACGCCCTCGGTGGTCAGGCGGGCGGCCTCGGCGACGCCGGTGATGTTCTGGGCGATCTCGTTCGTGCCGGTGGCCGCCTCGCCGACGCTGCGGTTCATCTCGGCCGTGGTGGCGGTCTGTTCCTCCACGGCCGAGGCGATGGTGGTCTGGAAGTCGCTGATCCGCGCGATCACGCGGGTGATCTCCTCGATGGCGCTCACCGCGCCGGAGGCGTCGGTCTGGATGGCCTCCACCCGGCGGGAGATGTCCTCGGTGGCCCGGGCCGTCTCCTGGGCCAGATCCTTCACCTCGGAGGCGACCACCGCGAAGCCCTTGCCCGCGTCGCCGGCCCGGGCCGCCTCGATGGTCGCGTTCAGGGCCAGCAGGTTGGTCTGCTCGGCGATCGAGGTGATCACCTTGATCACGTCGCCGATCTCCGAGGACGACTCGCCGAGCTGGTTCATCCGGCCCGACGTGGTCTCGGCCAGCCCCACCGCCTCGCCGGCGACCTGGGCCGCCTCGCTGGCATTCTGGGAGATCTCCCGGATGGCGGCGCCCATCTGCTCGCTGCCGGCCGACACCGAGTCGACGCTGCGCGAGATCTCCTCGGCCGCGCTGGACACCACCTGCGCCTGCACCGAGGTCTGCTCGGCCGACGCGGCGATCTGCTGGGCAGCGCCGTTCATCTCCTCGCTCGCCCCGGCCAGCTGGATCGCCGAGGTGTCGATGGTGGCCACCGTGCCGCGGAGCTTCAGCAGCGCCTCGTCGAGGGCGCGGCCCATCCGTCCCGGCTCGTCGGCCGACAGCAGGCCCGTCGTCCGGGTCAGGTCGCCGGCGGCCAGGCTCTCGCAGACCGCGCGGACCCGGTTGAGCGAGCGCACGATGCCGCGAGCGATGACGACGCCGAGGCCGAGCGCGGCCGCGCCGCCGGCGACGACCAGCAGGATGGTCTCCCGGCGGTTCTGCCGGTACCCCTCGCGGGCGTGGGCCGCGGACGCCGCCGCCTCGGCCTGCTCGGCGGTGCCCAGCTCGTCGATGCTGCGGGTGAGGTCGGCCAGCAGCGGGGTGATCTCGGTGTCGCGGACGGTCTGCCAGGAGGCGTAGTCCTTGCGCGCGCCGGCGACCAGCTGCTTGGTGGTGGCCAGCTCGACGTAGGCGGCCCAGAAGGCCTCGAGCGCCGCGATCTCCTCGGCGGTGGCGGCGGGGCTGCCGTCCTTGTACGCGGCGAGCGCGCTCTCGAAGACCTCGACGTCGTCGGCGAACTTGGCCGTGTACTTGGCGGTGGTGGCGTCGTCCCGGGAGACCAGCTGGTTGGCCAGGTCGACCCGGGCCACGCCGAGCGCGGCCTCCAGGGCGCCGACCTCGGCCACGTTCTCGACGTTCACCGCGTGGATGTCGGAGGCGGCGCCGGCCGCCTCCTCGAGCGCCACGAGCGCGAGCAGGCCCACCACGGCGGCCACCACGACCCCGATCGCCGACACGATCACGATCTTGACTCGGACGCTGAGGTTGACGAAGAACCCACTACTCACCTGGCAACCGTACGTTTGCGAAATATTCGATGCGTGGCTTTTGCGGGAGAGCAAGGGTTGACACGCCCCCGGCGTCGCACCAATCTGTTCAGCGTGCGGGATGTCGTCGCGCTCACCGAGGCCGGGGTCACGCTGGTCGTCGACGCCTCGGGACCGGGCCTCCCGGTGATCGCCTACTGGGGTCCCGAGCTGCCCGCGCTCGACGACGGCCGGCTGGCCGCCCTGCTGCGCGCGTCGCAGCCGGTCGCCGGCACCAACAACATCGATCCGGTGCCGCGCGTCGCCGTCCTGCCCGAGCACCGCACCGGCTGGACCGGCCGCCCCGGCCTGAGCGGTTCGGCGTCGGGCCGTGGGTGGTCACCCTCGTTCCGGTCGTACGCCGTGCCGGGCGGCCCGCTCGTCTACGAGGCCGTGGACGAGGAGGCGGGCCTCACGCTGCGCCTCGAGATCCAGCTGCTGCCGTCGGGGCTGGCCCGGCAGCGCGCCACCGTCCGTAACGATCACGACGTCCCGTACGTCCTGAACGACCTGGTCCTGTCCTACCCGGTGCCGGCCGAGGCGACCGAGCTGCTCGACTTCGCCGGCCGGCACAACCGGGAACGCGTCCCGCAGCGTTCCCCGCTGCGCACCGGCATCCACCTGCGCGAGAACCGCAAGGGCCGCACCGGCGCCGACAGCGCCTACCTGCTGCACGCGGGCACGCCCGGCTTCGGCTTCGAGTCGGGCCGGGTCTGGGCGGTGCACACCGCCTGGAGCGGTAACCACACCCACTACGCGGAGCGGGTCTTCACCGGCGAGCAGCGCCTGGGCGGCGGCGAGCTCCTGCTGCCGGGCGAGGTGCGGCTGGCGCGCGGCCAGGCGTACACCAGTCCCTGGGTGTACGGCGGTTTCGGCGTGGGGCTGGACGAGGTGGCGCGCCGGTTCCACCGGCACCTGCGGGCCCGCAGCCGGCCGGTCGGCCCGCGGCGGCCGGTGACGATGAACGTGTGGGAGGCGGTCTACTTCGACCACGACCTGGACCGGCTCACCGAGCTGGCGTCGCTGGCGGCGTCGGTCGGCGTCGAACGCTACGTGCTCGACGACGGCTGGTTCGGCTCCCGCCGGGACGACACCGCGGGCCTCGGCGACTGGGTCGTCTCGGCCGACGTGTGGCCCGACGGCCTGCACCCGCTGATCGAGCGGGTGCGAGGACTCGGGATGCAGTTCGGCCTCTGGTTCGAGCCGGAGATGATCAACGAGGACTCCGATCTGGCCCGCGCCCACCCCGAATGGATCATGGCGGCGCGCTCGGGCCGGCCGGTCGAGTCACGGACCCAGCAGGTCCTCAACCTGGGCCTTCCCGAGGCGTACGCGCACATCAAGGCGAGGATCCTGGCGATCCTCGGCGAATACCCGATCGACTACATCAAGTGGGACCACAACCGGGACCTGATCGACGCCGGCACCCGGCCCGGCGGCGAACCCGGGGTCCACGCCCAGACCGAGGCCTTCTACCGGCTGCTCGACGAGATCCGCGCGGCCCACCCGGCGCTGGAGATCGAATCGTGCTCGTCGGGGGGCGCCCGGATCGATCTGGGGGTCCTCGAGCGTACCGACCGGGTCTGGGTCTCCGACAACATCGACCCGCACGACCGCCAGCACATGCTCCGCTGGACCACCCAGCTCGTGCCGCCCGAGTTCCTGGGCTCGCACGTCGCCTCGGGCCGCTCCCACACCACCGGCCGGCGGCACGACCTGTCCTTCCGGGCCGGGACGGCGATCTTCGGCCACCTCGGCATCGAATGGGACCTCACGACCGCGTCGCCGGCCGAGCTGTCCGAGCTGACGGACTGGATCGCGCGCTACAAGGACTGGCGCGACCTGCTGCTCGGCGGCGACCTCGTCCGGATGGACGGCTACGGCGACGACGTGCTCGTGCACGGGGTGGTGGCCCCCGACCGTTCCCGGGCGCTCATCGCGATGGTGACGATGGCCAGCCCGTACCCGGACCCGCCGGCGCCGTTGCGGTTCCGCGGCCTGGACCCGCGACGCCTCTACCGGCTGCGGCCCCTCCAGCCCGTCGACCACCCGCCGCGCTGGTGGGCCGAGGACCTCGTGCTGACCGGCGCGATCCTGGAACACGCCGGCGTGGCCGGCCCGCGCGTACACCCCGACACCGTCGTCCTCTACCAAGCCGACGCCGTGTGACCTCCTGGCCAGGCAGGTCTCGCTGTGCTGGCCGAAGTGGGTTTCGGAAGGTGCGGGTTACTTGCGCAGGGGCTTGAGGGCGGCGGCGACGCGGCCCAGCTCGTCGAGGACGGCCGTGGCGGCGGTGCGCATGGTCTCGTTCGGCTGGATGTGGCCGTCGACCAGGAAGTTGTTCACGAACGGGATGTTCACCGACTCGGGGACCACGAACAGCTTCAGCGGGTACGCCGGGACCTGGAGGCCGAGCGCGGAGCGGGTGCCGGCCGAGACGCCGCCGTAGCTGACCACGCTGGCCGCCTTGTAGGCCCACTCCTGGTGCAGGTAGTCGATGGCGTTCTTCAACGGCGCCGAGATGCCGTAGTTGTACTCCGGCATGACGAAGACGAACGCGTCGGCCGCGTCGACCTTCTCGCTCCACCGCTTGGTGTGGTCGTGCTGGTAGTTGCGGGCCCGCGGGTGGTGCGGCTCGTCGAGCAGGGGCAGGCTCTCCTCGGCCAGGTCGGCCACGTTCACCTGGAACCCGCCGTGCGCCTTGGCCTCGTCGACGAACCAGTCGGCCACCTTCGGCCCGATCCGCCCCGGCCGCGTGCTCGCCACGATCACCAACAGATTCAGATCACTCACAGCGGTCCCGTTTCCCTCAGACACAGACTATTTGCGTACGCAAACATAGCCTGGCCGGATCGCCGGGACACGGACAAGTTGCCCGGTTCACATCAGAGCGCGCCGAGAACGCTCCGCCTGCTCGCCCGTGTGCGAGCAGGCGCCGGGTTAGTTAGTTTCAACCTTGTCGAAATTAACATGCTCGATATGTTGGGAGGTCCTCGTGGTATCACGTCGACCGACGGCGAGCGGTTCCCTCTTCCTGGTCGCTGTCCTTCTCGCCGTCGCCACCCTGAGCGGCTGCTCGGGCGACGACCGCACCACCATCACGTTCTTTCAGTTCAAGTCCGAGGCCCAGCAGTACTTCCAGCAGCTCGCGGCCCAGTTCGAACAGGCCAACCCGGACGTCCGGGTGGTCGTCGACAACCCGGCCGACCCGGAGACCGCCCTGCGTACCCGGCTGGTCAAGAATGATGTCCCGGACGTGATGACGCTCAACGCCAACGGGACCTTCGGCGAGTTCGCCAGCGCCGGGATCTTCCGGGACTTCCGCGGCGACCCGGCGCTGACCGGCGTCAACCCGGCCTACCTGTCGGTGATCGGCAACCTCGGGCAGGGGTCGAAGGGCGAGGTCAACGGGGTGCCGTTCGCGGCCAACGCGAGTGGGCTGCTCTACAACAAGGAGCTTTTCGCCGGCAACGGCGTCGCGGTGCCGAAGACGTTCGACGAGCTCGTCGCCGCGGCCGAGAAGTTGAAGGCGGCCGGGGTCACCCCGTTCTACGGCATGCTGGCCGACTCCTGGACGGCCCAGTCCCCGCTCGCCCCGCTGTCGGCCCAGTTGCAGCCGGCCGACTTCTTCCCGAAGCGGTTCGCGGGCGAGACGACGTTCGCCGAGGGCTGGCGCAGCACCGCCGGGGAACTGGCGAAGCTCTACAGCTACACGCAACCGGATCCGCTGTCCAAGGGCTACGAGGACGGCACCGCCGCGTTCGCCAAGGGCGAGTCCGCGATGCTCCTGCTGGGCAGCTACGCCGTACCGCAGATCCGCGCCTCCAAGCCCGACTTCACGGTGGGCAGCATGGCCCTGCCGGCCACCAACGACCCGGCCCGCACCACCTTGGTCTCCGGCGTCGACGTGGTGATCACGGCCGACCGCGACGGCGCCCACCCGGCCGAGGCCGGCAAGTTCATCAAGTTCCTGATGGACGAGAAGGTCATGCGGGACTACTGCAAGGCCCAGGTCGCCATCCCGACGCTGAAGGGCCTGACCAACGACGATCCGGCGCTGGCCGACGTGCAGAGCTACATCGACGAGGGTCGCATCGTCGGGTTCACCGACCACCAGTTCATCCAGGCCATCCCGCTGGGTGCGCTGCTGCAGGAGTTTCTGATCAGCGGGGACGAGGACCGGTTCCTGCGCAAACTCGACGACGACTGGGACAAGGTCGCCAAGCGGCGCACCTGGGGACTGGGGGCGGTGATGCGATCATGACCATCGAGACGCCGAGCCGTACGGCCGCGAGCGCCGGGAGCGCCGAGGGCCCCCGGCGCAAACGGGGCATCCGCCTGTCGGGCGCCTACTACCTGATGGTGCTGCCGGCCTTCGTCCTGTTCTTCGTCTTCCACACGGTCCCGGTCATCCAGGGCGTCTACTACAGCTTCACCGACTCGCCCGGCTACGGCCCGGCCGACTTCGTCGGGCTGCGCAACTACGTCGCCCTGTTCACCGACCCGCGGGTGCTGCACGCGTACTGGTTCACGTTCCTCATCGCCGCCGTGGCCACCATCGCGGTCAACATCGTCTCGCTGGCCATCGCGGTCGGGCTCAACGGCCGGATCAAGTTCAAGAACGGGCTGCGCGGGATCTACTTCATCCCCAACGTGCTGGCCATCCTGGTCGTCGGCTACATCTTCAACTACCTGTTCTCCAACTCGCTGCCGGCGCTGGCGGCCAAGCTCGGCATCGACTCGCTGTCGACCTCGCTGCTGACCAAGGCCAGCACGGCCTGGATCGCCATCGTCATCCTGGCCGTGTGGCAGTCGGCCGCCTTCAACATCATCATCTACATCGCCGGCCTGCAGACCGTGCCGACCGAGATGTACGAGGCGGCCGACCTCGACGGCGCGAGCGCCTGGCGGCGGTTCCGCAGCATCACGTTCCCGATGATCGCCGGCTTCTTCACCATCAACATGGTGCTCTCGCTCAAGGGCTTCCTGCAGATCTTCGACCACATCGTCGCGCTCACCGGCGGCGGGCCGGGCACCGACACCGAATCGGTGGCCCTGCTGATCTACAAGGGCGGATTCCAGGGCGGCGAGTACGGCTACCAGAGCGCCAACTCGGTCATCTTCTTCATCGTCATCGTCGGATTCTCCATCGTTCAGCTGCGCGTGCTGCGGCGCCGGGAGGTCGAAGTCTGATGTCCACCACAGCCGTCTCGGGACGCAACCGGGTCAACTGGTGGCTCACCGCGCTGCTCATCGTGCTCGCGCTGACCATCGCCGTCCCGCTCTACTTCGCCGTGGTCACCGCGCTGAAGACCACCGATCAGCTCGGCGGCACCGGGTTCGGGCTGCCGACCGACGTCCGGTGGGAGAACTTCGCCGACGCCTGGCGGCTCACCGACTTCCCCACGACCGCGCTCAACAGCGCCGTCATCACGGTCGGGGCGGTGGTCCTGACGCTGCTCACCAACTCGATGGTGGCGTACGCCATCGCCCGCAACATGCGGCGCCGGCTGTTCAAGGGCCTGTACTTCTACTTCGTGTCGGCCCTGTTCGTGCCGTTCCCGATCATCATGCTGCCGGTGGCCAAGGAGACGGCGATCCTGCACCTGGACAACCGGGTCGGGTTGATCCTGCTCTACGTCGTCTACGGCCTGGCCTTCAACATCTTCATCTTCACGGCCTACATCAACAGCATCCCGCAGGCGCTGGAGGAGGCCGCCCAGATCGACGGCGCCTCCACCTGGGGCGTCTTCTGGAAGGTCATCTTCCCGCTGCTGGCCCCGATGAACGCCACCGTCGGCATCCTGACCTGCCTGTGGGCCTGGAACGACTTCCTGCTGCCGCTGGTCATCCTCTCCGACCCCGAGTCGGCGACGCTGCCGCTGGTGCAGTACGTCTTCCAGTCGCAGTTCCAGACCAACTACCCGGCCGCGTTCGCCAGCTACCTGATGGCCATGGCGCCGCTGCTCATCGTGTACGTGTTCGCGCAGCGCTGGGTGATCTCCGGGGTCACCCGGGGCGCGGTGAAGTAGCGCGATCCGGCGGCGGGAACGTCGGGCGTTCCCGCCGCCGGGTGCCGCCTACCGGCCGGCTTTGCGCAGCCAGAACGTCAGGCCGAGCGACTCGTCGGTGAACGGGGCCGGCCAGCCGGGCTCGCCCACCTCGTAAGAGACGGCCAGGACCTCGTCGGCCACGAGCGCGCTGTGCTCCTCCAGGGCCTGCGCGGTCTCGTCGGACGAGGTCGTATAGCGCAGATCGATCCGGTCGGACACGTCCAGGCCCGACGTCTTGCGGGCCTCCTGGATCTGGCGGATGGCGTCGCGGGCCAGCCCGGCCCGGCGCAGGGCGTCGGTCAGGTGCAGGTCGAGGGCGACCGTCGCGCCCGAGTCGGAGGCCACGGCCCAGCCCTCGCGCGGGGTCTCGGTGATGATGACCTCGTCGGGGGAGAGCACGATCGGCTCACCCTCGACGTCGACGGTGGCCGTGCCGGCCGTCCGCAGGCCGGACGAGAGGGCCGCGGCGTCGGCCGCGGCCACGGCCTTGGCGACCTCCTGCACGCGCTTGCCGAAACGCTTGCCGAGCGTACGGAAATTGGCCTTCGCCGTGGTGTCGACGAACGACCCCGCGACCGCCTCGACCGAGCCCACGTTGAGTTCGGCCGCGATCTCCGCCAGGAGATCGGCCGGCAGCGCGGCGAAGCCGGGCGCCGAGGCCAGCGCCCGCGACAGCGGCTGGCGGACCTTCATGCCGGACTCGGCCCGGGCGGCCCGGCCCAGCTCGACCAGGCGGCGGGTGGTGGCCACGTGCTCCGACAGGGACGGGTCGATCAGCGCCGGGTCGGCGACCGGGAACGCGGCCAGGTGCACCGAGTCGGGCGCCGACGGGTCGACCGCCACGACCAGGTCCTGCCAGACCCGCTCGGTGATGAACGGGGTCAGCGGGGCCATCAGCAGCGTGACCGTGCGCAGGGCCTCGTGCAGGGTGGCCAGCGCGGCCGGGTCGCCCCGCCAGAAGCGCCGGCGGCTGCGGCGCACGTACCAGTTGGACAGGTCGTCGACGAAGGCGGCCAGCAGCTTGCCCGCCTCCTGGGTGTCGAACGCCTCGAGGGCGGCGTCGACCTTGCGGACCAGCTCGTTGAGCTCGGACAGGACCCAGCGGTCGAGCACCGGCCGGTCGGCCGGCGCCGGGTCGCTCGCCGACGGCGACCACGTGGCCGTACGGCCGTACAGCGCCTGGAAGGCGACGGTGTTCCAGTACGTCAGCAGGGTCTTGCGCACGACCTCCTGCAGCGTCGTGTTGCCGACCCGCCGGGCCGACCAGGGCGAGCCGACGGCGGCCATGAACCAGCGGACCGCGTCGGCGCCGTGAGTGTCCATCAGCGGGATCGGCTCGAGGATGTTGCCGAGGTGCTTGGACATCTTGCGGCCGTCCTCGGCCAGGATGTGGCCCAGGCAGACCACGTTCTCGTACGGGGACTTGTCGAACACGAGAGTGCCGACCGCCATCAGCGTGTAGAACCAGCCGCGGGTCTGGTCGATCGCCTCGGAGATGAACTGGGCCGGGAAACTCTTCTCGAACTGGGCCTGGTTGCGGTACGGGTAGCCGAACTGGGCGAACGGCATCGACCCGGAGTCGTACCAGGCGTCGATGACCTCCTCCACCCTCCGCGCCTCAGCGCCGCAGTCCGGGCAGTCGAACGTCACCGCGTCGATGAAGGGCCGGTGCGGGTCGAGGTCCGACAGGTCGGACTTGCTCAGCCCGGACAGCTCGGCGAGCGAGCCGACGCAGGTGAGGTGACCCTCGGCGCAGCGCCAGATCGGCAGCGGGGTGCCCCAGTAACGCTTGCGGGAGAGAGCCCAGTCGACGTTGTTGTTCAGCCAGTCGCCGTACCGGCCGTGCTTGACCGTGGCCGGCTGCCAGTTAGTCTTCTCGTTCTCGCGGATCATCTCGTCGCGGACCGCCGTGGTCCGGATGTACCAGGACGGCTGCGCGTAGTAGATCAGCGCGGTGTGGCACCGCCAGCAGTGCGGGTACTGGTGCTCGTAGTCGTCCTTGCGGAACAGCAGCCCCTTCGCGCGGAGCTCCTCGACCAAGGGCGCATTGGCCGTACGGAAGAAGAGCCCACCGACCAGCGGAAGGTCCTCCTCGAAGGTGCCGTCCAGCCGCACCGGGTTGACCATCGGCAGCCCGTACGCCCGGCAGCTGGCCAGGTCGTCGGCGCCGAACGCCGGCGACTGGTGCACGAGCCCGGTGCCACTGTCGGTGGTCACGTAGCCGGCCAGGATCACGTAGTGCGCGTCCGGCACCTCGACCAGGTCGAACGGCGGCGTGTAGGCCCACCGCTCCATCTCGCGCCCGGTGAAGCTCTCCCCGGTCTTCGCCCAGCCCTCGGGGATCAGCTGCTCGGCGACCACCAGCTTCGCCGCGCCGTCGGTGATCACCACGTACGTCACGTCGGGGTTGACCGCCACCGCGGTGTTGGAGACGAGCGTCCACGGCGTCGTCGTCCACACG
The DNA here is from genome assembly GCF_043197815.1 of Actinoplanes sp. NPDC048988. Taxonomy (NCBI): domain Bacteria; kingdom Bacillati; phylum Actinomycetota; class Actinomycetes; order Micromonosporales; family Micromonosporaceae; genus Actinoplanes; species Actinoplanes sp. NPDC048988. The sequence continues at coordinate 357,743 of NZ_JBICTW010000007.1, forward strand.
AGCAGGCTCGCCTCGCCCGCGAGCGGCCCACTGGTCAGCGGGAAGCGCACGTAGACGGCCGGGTCGACGTCGGTCTCGTAGCCCTGGGCCAGCTCGTGGTCGGACAGGGTGGTCTGGTCCCGCGGGCACCACGGTGCCACCCGGAAGTCCTCGACCAGCAGCCCCTTGTCGAAGATCTGCTTCAGCGACCACCACACCGACTCGATGTAGCCCGGATCCATCGTCCGGTAGGCGTCGTCCAGGTCGACCCAGTAGCCCATCCGCTCGGTGAGCTCGGCGAACGCGTCCGTGTGCCGGGTCACCGACGCGCGGCAGCGCGCGTTGAACTCGGCGATCCCGAACTTCTCGATGTCGAGCTTGCCGTTGAACCCGAGCTCCTTCTCGACGGCGAGCTCCACCGGCAGGCCGTGGCAGTCCCAGCCGGCCTTGCGGGCCACGTGGTAGCCCTTCATCGTCCGGTAGCGCGGGAACACGTCCTTGAAGACCCGGGCCTCGATGTGGTGGGCGCCCGGCATGCCGTTGGCGGTCGGCGGCCCCTCGTAGAACACCCATTCGGGACGTCCCGCCGACTGCTCGAGACTGCGGTGGAAGACGCCCTTGTCACGCCAGAAGGCGAGCACGTCGTGGTCGAGGGCGGGCAGGTCGACCTGGGCCGGCACCTGGGGGTACATCGTGTTCCTCCGTCGGATCGTTGCGCTTCCAACGGAGGGACGAGGCCGTTCGGGGCCCCGCGGTACCACCCTCCTTGACCGGGTGAACCCGGCCCACTCGAGGTGCTTGCGACCGGCTTTACTGGGCCCGGGCGGGCTTTTCCTCCGGCAGCTCCGGGGTGATCTTCCGACCGCGCACACCCCCGGGCTCACACCACCCCCGGGTCGCTCCCGGCTGCGTACGGCCGTACTCGTCCCCATCAACGCCTTGCCGGAAAATGGTACCCCGCCCGCCCCGCTGACCACCGGGGACCTCTAGAGCCACGAAAGCAGGAACTGTGTTCTCCCTCCACGACATCCCGTTCTCCTACCGCGGATCGTGGTTCGACGTCTCCCCGGTCATCGCCGAGAAGACGTACGCCGAAGATCTGCACCTGGTCTCCCACCAGACCGGCATGCATCCGGTCGTCCGGTTCCTGCCCTGGCACGATGACGCGCGCGCCGACACGCGCGTCACCGCCACGCCGTCGCGGCTGACCTGGCACAGTGACGGCGGCCGGGTCGAGCTGGCCTACGAGAACCCCGAGACGATCCGGCTCCGCGGCGACGGCCTCGGCCTGCGGATCGAGGTCGCCGCCGGCGTCCTGACCCCCTTCACCGGCAGCTACCTGTTCCACGACCCGGTGGCCGGCGCCCACGTGCTCACCTCGTACGAGACCGGCCGCCGCTACCGGATCACCGTTCTCACCGGCGAGATCACCGGCCTGGCCGGTGTGGAAGCGCTCGGCCACGGCGACCGGCACCTCACCCTGCCGGCCGGGACCGGGTGGGAGATCGCGATCGAGGAGTACCGGACGGGCCGCCCGCCGTTCCGCTCGAGCCTCGGCTTCGACGAGGTCGCCGCCGCCGCCGCGGCCCGGTTCGCCGCCTTCGCCGACGCGGTGGCGCCGTGGCGCAGCTCCCGGACACCGGCCGCGGAACTCGCCGCGTACGTGCTGTGGTCGGCCACCGTCGACCCGGCGGGCATGGTGAACCGGCCCGCCGTCCTGATGTCCAAGCATTGGATGGACAAGGTCTGGAGCTGGGACCACTGCTTCAACGCCCTCGCCCTCGCCGCCGGCGAACCGGGCCTCTCCTGGGACCAGTTCCAGCTGCCCTTCGACCACCAGGACCCGACCGGGGCGCTACCCGACTCGATCGCCCACTCGGAAGTGCTGCACAACTTCGTCAAACCACCGATCCACGGCTGGGCACTCCGGCGGCTGCGCGGACAGCTCCACCTCGACCCGGAACAGCTGAGCGAAACCTACAAGCGGCTCGCCGCCTGGACCCGGTTCTGGCTCGACCAGCGACGAGTGACCGGCCACCGGCTACCGCACTACCAGCACGGCAACGACAGCGGCTGGGACAACGCCACCACCTTCGACGACGACCGCGTCATCGAGACAGCCGACCTCGCCGCCTTCCTCATCCTCCAACTGCGAGAGCTGACCTCGCTGGCCGGCGAACTCGGCCGTCCGGCCGACGCCCAGGAGTGGGAAACGACAGCCGATTCTCTCCGCGACGCACTGCTGACGGAGCTGTGGCAGGACTCCCGGTTCGTCTCGGCGGCCGCCCGAACCGGGAAACTGCGCGCCAGCTCGAGTCTGCTCGACCTCATGCCGATCGTGCTCGGCGACGACCTGCCCGCCGACGTCCGAGCCCACCTGGCGACCCGTATCGAACAGCACCTCACCGCCCACGGCCTGGCCACCGAACCCACCACGTCGCCCCACTACGCCGCCGACGGCTACTGGCGGGGCCCGATCTGGGCGCCCGCCACCGTCCTCATCGAAGACGGCCTGCGCCGCGCCGGCTACCCCGCACTCGCGGACACCATCAGCGACCGCTTCCGCGCGCTCTGCGAGAAATCCGGCTTCGCCGAGAACTTCGACGCCGAAACGGGAAAGGGACTCCGCGACCGCGCCTACACGTGGACGGCCAGCAGCTACCTGATCCTCGCCGCCGCCTACGAGCAGCATCCCCGATCGGGATCACTCACCAGCGGGCGCCGGCAGTGACGGCGGGGCGGACCACCCGGCCGGCGGGGTCCAGGCCGGCCGGGTGGTCCTCGGAGAAAGGCCGGTCCCAGCGCCGCACGCGCTCGATCACGCGCGTCAGCTCGATCTCCACGTGTGCGGCGGAGCCGGCCGAGACATGACCGGCGGCGACGGCCCGGCGATAGTCCTCGGCGTCCTTGACCCGGTGGGTCCGGTCGGAAGCCACGACCAGATCGACGACGAGGTCGTCGGTGTCCAGCCCCCGCGCCGTGCGGTGTCGTGCACCTTGCCGCCGCCGGCGGTGCGCGCCGACTTGAAGGCGGTGTCCGGCGCCTGGTAGAGCACCACCCGTTCCGGCGTGTCCTCGACGACCCGCAAGGGCGCCGCGAGCATCACCCGGCCGCCGCGCACCTGGCGGTAGCGGATGGCCTCGCCGCGCTCGAAATGCCGTTCCACCGCACCTCGCCTACTAGAGATCGGCGGTGGCGCCGGCCCGGAGGGAGCCCACCCGGTCGTCGGCCAGGGCCGGGTCGTCGCGGTACCGCTCGTCCCCGTCCCGCAACTCACCCACCGGTGCGCCTCCTCGTGACCCTGTGACGGCGAGTATTCCGCCCACATGGCCGCAAGCGGCGTGCGGCCTTGCGTTGCCGGGAGAGTAGGCCCCTCGGCGGTGGCGCCGCCTGCTGTTGTGGGGGTTGAGAATCCCGTATCTCTAAAGGGGTTGCCGGTGGGTGTTGGTGGCGATGGCGTCGATGATCGTGGGCCAGAGAGGCTGCGGGAGGTCGTGGCCCATGCCCTCGATGACCAGGAGTTCGGCGCCGGGGATGGCGGCGGCGGTGGCCCGGCCGCCGCTGACGTCGATGAGCGGGTCGGCCGCGCCGTGGATGACCAGGGTGGGGGCGGTGATCTGGCGCAGGCCGGAGGTGCGGTCGGGGGAGGCGATGATCGCGGCGTACTGGCGCTGGGTGCCCAGGGGGTTGAAGGCCCGGTCGAACTTGACGGCCGCGCGCTTGTGGAGCCACTCGTCGCTCGCCGGGTAGGCCGGGGAGCCGATGACGCGGGACGTGGCGGCGGCCCCGGCGATGATCTCGTCCCTGGTCGTGGCCGGTGGGCGGGCCAGGGCGGCCGCGGCCTCCGGGGTCGGGCGGCCCACCTCGCGGTCGCCGGTGGTGGACATGATGGAGCAGAGGCTGGCCACCAGTTCCGGGTGGTCGATGGTCAGCTGCTGGGCGATCATGCCGCCCATGGAGGCGCCGACCACGTGGGCCTTGTCGATGTCGAGGGCCTTGAGCAGGGCGGCGGTGTCGGCGGCCATGTCGGAGAGCAGGTAGGGCGCCTTCGTGGGCACGCCCAAGTCGTCGAACGAGGTGGACAGTCCGGCGTCGCGGTTGTCGAACAGGATCACGTGGAAGCCGCGGGCGGCCAGGCCTTCGCAGAACTCGAAGGGCCAGTCGATGAGCTGCGCGCCCAGGCCCATGATGAGCAGCAGGGCGGGGCGGGCCGGGTCGCCGACCGTCTCGTAGCGCAGATCGATGCCGTTGGCACGCACGTCGGGCACGGGTGGCCCTCCTTTCCGTCCCGGCCAGCATGCCCCAGGAGATCGTTTCCGGCCACCGCGAGAATCGCCGGTACCTAAGCCCTGGCTTATATAAGAGATGATTGATAACGTACGGCCGTGCACGCGTTCGATGTTCTCGGTGACCCGGTTCGCCGGCGGATCCTGGAGCTGCTCGCCGAGGGGGAGCAGTCGTCCGGGGCGATCACCCGGGTGGTTCAGGCCGAGTTCGGCATCTCCCAGCCCGCGGTCTCCCAGCACCTGAAGGTGTTGCGGGACAACGGCTTCGCAACGGTGCGGCCCGAGGGGGCCCGCCGGCTGTACGCGGTGGACGACACCGCGCTGCGCGAGGCCGACGCGTGGCTGGCGCGGTTTCGACGGTTCTGGGCTCCTCATCTGGCCGCCATGGCCACCGAGGTGGCGCGGGGCAAGCGACAGCGCCGGCTCGCCGGCGAGCTGAATCAGGAAAGGACCGAAAGTGGACGTCAAGGAACAGATCAGCCAAGTACGCCGCACGCTCGGAAGCCGCGTCCTGGAGGCGGGTGAGGCCCGCGTCATGACGATCAGCCAGGTGTACGACACGGACATCGACGACCTGTGGGAGGTTGTGACGAGCGCCGAGCGGATCCCGCGCTGGTTCCTGCCGATCTCCGGCGAGCTCAAGGAGGGCGGCCGCTACGAGCTCACCGGCAACGCGAGCGGCACGATCTCCCGCTGCGACAAGCCGCACGGTTACGACGCGACGTGGGAGTTCGGCGGGCAGATCAGCTGGATCGAGGTGCGCCTGAACGCCGAGGACGGCGGCACCCGCTTCACGCTGGAGCACGTGGCGCATGTCGAGGAGCAGTTTTGGGACGTGTACGGGCCGGGAGCCACCGGCGTCGGCTGGGATCTCGGGCTGTACGGGCTGGCCAGCTACATCAGCGAACGGGAGAACGCGCCCCACCCGTCGACCATGCAGGACTGGCACACCACTGTGGCGGGCCAGACGTTCATGCGGTCGAGCACCGACGCGTGGGCGGCGGCGTCGGTCGCCCAGGGCGAGGACCCGGAGGCGGCGAAGGCGAGGGCCGACCGGACGTACGCGTTCTACACCGGCACCGAGGCGTAGCCGGCGACCGGTCCCGCCGTGAGGAGACCGCTGGCCGCGCCGGCGATCTCCCTGGCGGCCGGGGCGAGCGCGGCACGGGCCCGGTCTCGTACGGGCTGGTCGCCCAGGAGGGTGGCGGCGCGCGCGAGCAGGCACCAGAGGGCTTCGGCGAGCAGGTCGGCCGGCGGGTCGGGGGCGTTTCGCAGGGCTTCACGAGCTTGGGTGGTACGCCCGTCGGCGATCAGCACGAGCGGACGGCACCACGGCTCGTACGGCCCGTAGTCGTCGTCGGGTGCCGGTTCGGCGTGCCAGACCCGCAGGCAGAGCACGGCCAGGGGGAGCAGGCCCCGCTCGAGGCCGGGCATGCCGGCCCCGTCGAGCCGGTCCGCCGCCCGGCGGAAGGCCGCCTCGGCCACGGGGAGGGGTGTGCCGCCGGTCGCGGCTTGGCGCAGGGCGCGGAACCAGGTGGTGAAGACGGCGACCAGGGGCAGCTCGTGCCGGGCGGCGAGCCGGTCGGCGGCGTCGGCGTGGCGGCCGGCGCCGGCGAAGTCCCCGCGCGCCGAGAGGGCCTGCAGGCGGATCAGATGGCCGAGCACCTCGGCGGTGACGAGGCCGTGGGCGGCGGCCAGCCCGATCAGCTCGGCCCCGACGGCGTCCCGCTCGGGGGACAGGCCGGTGCGGTGGCAGCTCTGCATGAAGACGCCGTTGAGCGCGAAGGCGAGCAGCCCCGGATCGTCCAGCTCGCGCGCGAGCCGTTCGGCCTCGAGCGCGCACGCGCGGGGATGATCGTCGCGGACACCGCGCGACTCGACGGCGATGGTGGCCAGCAGCCGGGCCCGAGCGGCGGCGGCGTCAAGCGGGAGGGCGGCCAGGGTCCGCTCGGCGGCGGCGACGATGCCGGCGGCCTGAACCGGGTCGTCGGAGCGGGTCCAGACGGCCGGTACGTCGTACGACCCGATGACCCTCGCGGTCAGCGCGGGATCCCCGAGTTCCTCGGCGGCCGCGATCGCGGCGACCCGATGCCGGCGGGCCGCGGCCAGGCCACCGCCGCCGGTGACGGCGAGGCCGCGCAGCAGCCCGACGGTGGAGTCGAGGCGGGCCCGGGCTCCGGCGGCGACCAGCCGATCGTAGTCGGCGGCCACGCCGGCCCAGACCTCCCCGGCGGGCGCGGTCCGCTGCCGTCCGCCGTCGTGCCGTTCGCCGTCGTGCCGTTCGGCGTCGTGCCGTTCGGCGTCGTGCCGTTCGGCGTCGTGCCGTTCGGCTTCGTGCCCTTCGGCTTCGTGCCGGAGGATGTCGGTCTCGAGGCGGCGCAGCGCCGGGCCGGGATCGATGCCGAGCCGGTCGGCCAGCTGCGCGCGGGCCCGGCGGAGAACGGCGAGGGCGTCACCCTGGCGATCCGACCGGTAGAGGGCCAGGGCGAGAAGGCGCCAGGCCTCCTCACGCCAGGGGTGTTCGGTGACGTGGGCGTCGAGGTCGGCCACGGCCGCGGCGGGCCGCCCGGCGGCGAGGCGGGCTTCGGCGAGCCGTTCCACGGCCCGCAGGCGAAGCTCGGCGAGGCGGGCTCGGTCGGCGCGGGCCCAGGGAGCTTCCGGGAAGTCGGCGTAGGCGGGTCCACGCCACAGGGCGAGGGCGGTGGTCAGTTCGTCCTCGCCGAGCGGCCGGTCGGCGGTGACGACCCGCTCGAAGCGCCACGCGTCGACGCTGTCGGGGCCGGCCCGCAGGGCATAGCCGGGGCCTTCGGTGACGAGAAGCGACGCGGGGGCGCGGCGGGGCCGGTCCGGTTCCAGGGCGCGGCGGAGGGCGGCGACAAAGGTACGTACGGCGGCGACCGCCCCATCGGGCGCCGCCACCGGCCACAGATCGTCGACGAGGTGCCCGACCGGCACGACACGCCCCCGTGCGACGACAAGACGTGCCAGCACAGCGCGGTGAGCAGGTCCTTTGAGCCCGATCGCCGCCCCCGCCGCGGAACCCTCCAAGCCGCCGCCCGGAGCGGATCCGGCCCAGCCGGCCGCCGGAGCCGCCACCGACCAGGCGGTGACCGGACCCAGAACGCCGATCTCGACCCGCACTCCCACCTCACACGAAAACAGCACAAACCCGGATAAAGTGGACGTCATGCGCCTCTCTGCTGCCGCCCTCGCCCTGAGTGCTGCCCTGTCAGTGTGCCTTTCGGCCCCGCCGCTCGCGGCGCAGGCCGCTCCCATGGCCCCCGACGGCACGGCCGTATCCAACAGCCCGGCGTCCCCGGCGTCCCCGGCGTCCCCGGCGGGCCCGGCGTCCCCGGCGGGCCCGGCGGCCCCGGCTGGCCCGGCGGCCCCGGCTGGCCCGGCGTCCCCGGCCGGTGCGGCCACGTCAGGCGGTTCGGCATCGCAGGCCGGCCCTGCGGCCTCCGGCGGTTCGGCGTCGCAGGCCGGTCCCGTGGCCTCTGGCGGTTCGGTGTCGCTGGCCGGTCCTGCGGCCTCTGGTGGTTCGGCGTTGCAGGCCGGTCCCGTGGCCTCCGGCGGTTCGGCGTTGCAGGACGGTCCGGCGGCCTCCCGGGGCGGGGCGGTGTCCGGTGGCTCCGCGGGCGCCGGGCGACCGGGGCCCGTCGACCTGATCGGGCTCGAGTTCCAGATGATCAACGCGGCCAGCCGGCAATGCCTGACCACGGCGCTGGTGCAGCGGCCGTGCGGGCGCGGTGAGGCCTTCCGCTGGCGGCTGCGGCCGACTACCGACACCGGGGGCGCGCTTCAGGTGCTCAACGTCGCCACCGGCAAGTGCCTGTCCATCGTCGGGGCCGGCACACGGGACCACGCGCGCGCCGACCTCTACACCTGCGACAGCCACGCCTCCCGCCTCTGGCGCCTGCGCGACTCGACCGGCGAGACGGCCCGCTTCCAGAACGTCCACAGCGCCAAATGCCTGACCTTGGCCGGCGACGCCGCCGTCCAGCGCCCCTGCCCCCGGTCCCAGCGCTGGACGGTCGACGTCATCAGCCTGCCCCTGCCCATCTTCGGCGCCGGCGCCTAACCGGAAGCCGGCCCGGCTCCGGGTATCGCGGCCCAGCACCCCAGCCGATTTCTGCCGGTCTCCGGTGCCCGCGGGAGTCGGCTCTCGCCTGTCTGCGGCAGCCGCGGGAGCCGGCCCTCGCCTGTCTGCGGCAGCCGCGAGAGCCGGCCCTCGCCCGTCTGCGACACCCGCGAGAGCCGGCCCCCCCCGCCCGCCTGCGGCGCCCGCGAGAGCCGGCCCTCGCCCGTCTGCGACACCCGCGGGAGCCGGCCCCCCCCGCCCGCCTGTGGCGCCCGCGGGAGCCGGCCCTCGCCTGTCTGTGGCGCCCGCGAGAGCCGGCCCCCGTCCGTCTGTGGCGCCCGCTGCGCTCTGCGTGAGAGCCAGCCCCTGCCGGTGTTGCCGCCGCCCGCTGCGTTCTGTGTGAGAGTCAGCCTCCGCCCGTCTCCGGCGCCTGCGCTCAGCGCACGAGCGTGCCCCTCCCCGGCTTCGGGCGCGTACCACAAGATCGCGGGTGATCCGGGGTTGTCCACACTCGCCGGCTATCCACAGGCGACCTGCGGAAGCTCGTGACTGGCTGCGAGACTTCTCGACAAGTTCAGCAAAGCGCTCGGCGGGCGACCCCGGTCGAGGGTCGTCCGGGGTCGCCGTCGAGTTCGGCGGCGACCGCAGAGCGTGTGTCCGGGAGGAGGCCGGTGCTGTTGGGGAAGGCTATTTCGGCAGCGTGTAGCGGATTTCGCGATAGGTCGACCAAGGCACGCGCGGGCGGGCCAGGCCACGCTTCGTGAGGTAGCGCTGTGTTGTGGCGCGCAGACCGCGGATCAGCTGAATCTGGCCGGCGACCCTGGCCTTGTGGTGCGCACCGGGCTCGACCAGCCGGGACGGTGCCAGCAGCCACGTGTCCTCACGAGACGGTGTCAGCGAACCGACCACGCTGGCGCTGTGCAGTTTGTCGAGTCTGTCGTCGTGGCGGCGGACCAGCACACTGCGCCGGGCAGGCCGCCACCGGGAGCGCCGGCTGGAGGGTGAAGATGTGCCGCCAGAAGTCGGCCAGGTCACCGGCCGGGCCGGTGTGGATCTCGCCGGGGCAGGCGGCGGTTCCGATGACCGGCACCTGTTCGGGGTGGTTGTGCTGATGGCGTACGGCTCCGATGTCGTGCGCCTAGCTCACTGACGTGGTCAGCGGGAATGCCCCGTCGGGGCGGGTGATCCTGATGTCGGCCTCGCCGAGTGGTTGGAGGGTGACGAATGCGCAGGTCCGGGCGGCGTTCAGGAGGTCGCTGACGGGGGGTGAGCAGATGCGGCATGGCGGTGACCTTGAGTGGCGGGTGTAGATGTCTGTGCCCGCTATTTGCTTAGATCCGAGGCATGACGGAGACGCGCAGCCGAGCCGCCTTCACCGCGTGCGTTCTGGCCGGCGCCCTCCTGCTGACCGTCGGTGTGGTCACGTCGCGGCCCGAACCGGAGAGGGCCGTGGCCGTGCCACCCCGGCCGGGGCCGTACGACCGGGCCGTGGAGTCGCTGCGGGAGCAGTCGGCTGCCCTGTTGCGCGGTGACGAGCGGGCCTGGCTGGCCGTTGTCGCGCCGCCGCTGCACCGGCGCTACCGGGCCGTGTTCCGGTCGTTGCGGGCGCTCGAGGTGACCCGGTTCGACTATGCGCCGGGGGTCGGCCGTCCGGTCCGCGACGATCGCGCCGCCGTGGAGTTTCGGGTGGAGATCTCGTACTGCCTCGGCACCGACATGTGCCCGGGACGGCCCGGGGCGCAGTGGCAGCAGCCGCCGCGCGTGGAGCAGAAACTGATTCTCAAACCCTTGGGTGCCCGGTACGTGATCAGCTCGATCACGCCCGCACCGGAGGCCCATCCGCGGCATCCGGCGCCGTGGGAGGCCGGTGATCTGGCCGTGCTGCGCGGGTCGCGGGTCACCCTGCTGGCCGCGCCGGCCGAGCGGCGGCACCTGGCCCGGCTGCTGCCGGTGGCCGAGGCGGCGGCGCGGGCCGACGACCGGTTCGCCGCGCTGATGGGCACGCCGCAGTCGCGGTACCGGATCTACCTGGCCGGGGATCGGCAGTGGCGGACCTGGTACGGCGGGGAGGAGAACGACTGGGCGGTCGGGCTCGCCGTGCCGCTGAACATGTACGCCACCGACGTGGTCCTGCGGATGAGCAAGCTGGCCGACCATCCGGAGTTTCTGCGGGTCGCCCTCCAGCACGAGCTCGGGCACGTCGTGACGCTGGCCGGCGCCTACCGGGCCGACGCGGCCGCCGACACGTGGCTGTCCGAGGGCGTCGCCGAGTACATCGGCTGGTCGCCGCGGACCGCCGCCCGCAGCCTGCGCCGGGACAGCGTGCGGTGGCAGCTGCGGGCCGGGGCGCCGCGGTCGATGGTTCCGGTCAAGCCGGGACCGGACGCGCCGAGCCGGGCCGGGGACGCCTTCTACGGGCTGAGCCACTTCGCCGTCGACTGCATGGCCCAGCGGTACGGCGAGCCGAAGCTGTTCACCTTCGTCCGGCTCGTGCTGACCCGGGACAACGAGTACGACCAGGCCGCGCGCGAGGCGTTCGGGGTGCCGTTCGCGGCGGTCGACAAGGCCTGTGTGAGCTGGATCCGGGCCCGGGTGCTATCAAGAGATCATGCTGGTTGACTTCGCCGCCGACGTCGCGGCCACGCCCTCGCAGGTGGAGGCGGCCGCGGCCGCGGCGGAGCGGGACGGGTACGACGGGTTCGCGGCGGCCGAGACGCGGCACGACGTGTTCCCGGCCCTGGCGCTGGCCGCCCGGGCCACCGAGCGGATCACGCTGCAGTCGGCGATCGCGGTGGCGTTCGCCCGCAACCCGATGAGCGTGGCCGTGCTCGCCAACGACCTGCAGCTCATCTCGGCCGGCCGCTTCCAGCTCGGCCTGGGCTCGCAGGTCCAGGCGCACATCGAGCGCCGCTTCGCGATGCCGTGGGGGCGCCCGGCCGCGCGCATGGAGGAGTTCGTCCGGGCGATCCGGGCCATCTGGCATTCGTGGGCGAGCGGTGACCGGCTGGCGTTCCGGGGCGAGTTCTACCGGCACACGCTGATGTCCGACTTCTTCAATCCGGGCGAGAACCCGTACGGGAACCCTCCGATCTTGATTGCCGCCGTGGGGGAGCGGATGACCCGGGTGGCCGGCCGCGTCGGTGACGGGCTGCTCGCCCATCCGCTGACCAGCGCCGCCTACCTGCGCGAGCGCACCCGGCCGGCGCTGCGGGAGGCCCGTGGCGGCGAGCTGGACGGCTTCTCGCTCGGCCTGTCGGCCATGGTCGTGCTGGGGGCCGACGCGGCCGCGCGGTCGCGGGCGGAACAGGCCGTGAAGGGGCAGATCGCCTTCTACGCGTCGACGCCCGCCTACCGGCCGGTGTTCGAGCTGCACGGCTGGGGTGAGCTGGCCGACCAGCTCAACGGGCTGTCCCGGCGGCAGGCGTGGGCCGAGATGACGGCGCTGATCACCGACGACGTGCTGGACACCTTCGCGGTGGGCGGCGACGTGGGGACGAACCTGCGGGAGCGCTTCGGCGGGCTGGTCGACCGGATCTCGCTGTACACGCCCTACGAGGTGGATCCGGCGCTGGTCCGGGCGGCCTGGAGCTGATTCTCGACGGCGCCGAGAGTGCCCGCCGACAGTGCGGGCACGCCGCCGTACAGCGACCAGCGCAGGAAGCGGGCTCCGGCCGCGCTGAGGAGGGGAAACTCGGCCGTGCTGGTGTGGTGGCCGCCGTCGGTGAACGACAGCATGGCCCGTGACCAGGGCACCGCCTCGAAGACGGTGTGCCCGGCCGGCCAGCTCACGGTGTCGTCCCGGCGGCCGTGCACGAACAGCATCGCGGCCGGCGGCCCGCCGAACGGGGTGGCCAGGAAGTCGGTGCCGGCCAGCACGATCCCGGCCCGGAGCCGCTCGTCGCGGTAGGCGCTGAACATCCCGGCGGTGGTGATCCCACCGGCCGAGTGCCCGCCGGCGGCCATCCGCGAGGCGTCGACCCGGCCCTGCAACGGCCCGGCCACCGTGTTCTGCGCGGCGATCTCGGTGAGCACGTGCGAGGCGTCCAGGGGCTGATTGGCGACGTCGTACGCGTTGAACGCGGCCGTGCCGAGCGAGGTGTGCGGATAGAGCGGGGCGGCCACCACCACCCCGGTCAGGGCCCAGCTGATCAGCAGCGCGGCGTAGTCGTCGGGCTGCGACAGCATGCCGTGGCTGAACACCAGCACCGGGTAGGGGCCGGGGCCGACCGGATACCAGACCCGGGTCGGCAGCGACCGGCCGTCGCGGGTGAAGGTGTAATCGGCCCGCCCGACCGAGTTGACCCCGGCCGGCGGGGTGCCGCCCGGCGGCTCGTACGCCGTGACCGGTCGCGGCGACAGCGTCGAGGTCTTGACCGAGGACAGGATCCGGGACGCGGACGCCGTCCCCCGGCCGGCCGCGCCGGCGGCGGTCGCCCTCACGGCCACGGCTCCGGCCGCGACGGCCGTACCGAGCAGTAATGATCTTCTGCGCACGCGGACGACGGTGCCTCGCGTTCCTGTGCCCGCGCTATGTCCTGCCTGTGGGGCCGCTCGGCTGACCGGCGGCCGGCGCAACAGGCGACCCCTTTCGAGGTAACAGCGGCCCGGCTTGACCGCCAAGCCGGGCCGTACCGGATCTCCTTGATCCGTGCCGTTCCTCCGTTTGCTCGCGCTCCTGCTGCTGCTGTCCGCCCTGCTGGGGGTGGGCCGGAGCGCGGCGGTGACGATGGCCCCCGCTCAGTCCTCGATCGAGATCGAGTCGACCCGGTCGGGGTAGAACGCCACATGGTCCTTGATCTCGGCCACCGCCGGGCGCGGGTCGCGGTAGACCCAGATGGCGTCCACCGACTTCTCGCCGCCGGCCGGGATCGAGTAGTAGCTGGCGTCGCCCTTGTAGGGGCAGTAGCTCTCGGTCTGACTGTCGGCCAGCAGCGACTGGTCGACGTCGCTGAGCGGGATGTACGGCACCGCCGGATACGTCGACTCCTGCAGCGTCAGAGCGTTGCGGGTGTCGGCGACGACCTTGCCGCCGACGGTGACCACGATGTGCGCCGGGTTCGGCGTGATCGTGATCGGGTGGTCCGGTCCGGGTTCCAGGACGGGCTTGCCGGTCATGCGGAGCTCCTTCGCTCATGATCTTCGCTTTGCACATTGTTTCTCGGCGCGCAGCCGATCGTCCAAAATCCGGCCGGTCATCCAGGGCCTCCTCGACCGAACGCCCCAAAGGTGGCTGTTGCCAGGTATGCGGCTTGCGAGCGTGATGGCCTGTAGGCGAACACATCGGCTCGAGGAAAGGTGAGACATGAAAACCGCAACGCGGATCCTGACACTCGTCGGACTGAGCCTGGTCACGGGCGTGACGATCGGTGCGGGTCCCGCACAGGCGGCCACGGCTGCCTCGTCTCCGCAGGGCGCGACGCAGACCCAGGTGCGCCCGTGGGACGACGACGATGACGACGTGGCCGGCTACTACGACAGCCGCCGTGACTGCGAGCGCGCCGGCTGGCGTGGCGAGCGTCGCGGCTGGTGGGAGGACTCGGACTGCGAGTACGTCTGGCGTGGCCCGCACCGCGGCGACTGGAAGCTCACGGTCGACCGGGACGACGACCACGACGACTGGCGGGACCACCGCCGGGGTCGCGACTGAACGCGCGTAGAACAGGCCACATCCGCTTCGGATGTGGCCTGTTCGCTGTCTACGGTTGATCACATGTCGAATCCCGCCGAAACCGCCGCCCTCGCGCTGGGCGTCTCCGCCAAGCTGCTGCGCCACGGACCCGTCGCCAGCGTCGCCGAGGCCGCCCGGGCCCAGGGCGTCGAGATCCAGGATCTGGTCAAGACCTTGGTGGTACGGCGGGCCGACGGCGACTACGTGCTCGTGCTGGTCCCGGGCGACCGGCAGATCTCCTGGCCCAAGCTGCGCGCCCTGCTCGGCGTGAACCGCCTCTCGATGCCCGACGCCGCCACCGCGCTGGCCGCCACCGGATACGAGCGCGGCACGATCACCCCGTTCGGCGCCGCCGGCGACTGGCCGGTCATCGCCGACGAGCGCACCCGCGGCCGCACGATCAACCTGGGCGCCGGCGAGCGCGGGGTGGGCCTTCAGGTCGCGGCCGACGAGGCGGTCGCCGCCCTGGGCGGGCAGTTCGCCGATGTGACGGACGATGCAGCCTGACGCATGTGTCGCTCGGGTAGGTTGCTCCTCGTGACCAGCGAAGTGACGAACGACCCGATCCAGCCCCACGTCCCGCCGTCCGGCACCGGCTGCGTCGAGTGCCTCGAGGCCGACGGATGGTGGTTCCACCTGCGCCGCTGCGCCCAGTGCGGGCACATCGGCTGCTGCGACTCCTCCCCGTCGCAGCACGCCAGCGCGCACTGGCGCGAGACCGGCCACCCGATCATCCAGTCCTTCGAGCCCGGCGAGGACTGGTTCTGGGACTTCAGCACCGAGGAGGCGGGCAACGGCCCGCGCCTGGCCCCGGCCGACAGCCACCCGATCGACCAGCCGGCGCCCGGCCCGGCCGGCGCCGTCCCCGCGGACTGGAAGCACCACCTGCACCGCTGACGGCGGTGTGCCGTTCGCGCTGACCGGTGGCCGGCCGCCGGTCAGCGGGGCCGCCCGAAATGGGGTCGCGCGCCGAGCCGTGCCGCCCTACGGTGACGGGATGTCCGCCGACGCCGCCCGTGCGGCCGAAATGCTCAGCCAGCTCGCCGTCCCGCACCGCTTGGCGGCGTACGCCGAACTGGTGCGCCGGGGCGCCGAGGGCGCCACGATCGCCGAGCTGGCCTTCACCATCGACGTCCCGGTCCAGAAGGCGGGCGAGAGCCTGGCCCGCCTGGTCGCGGCGGGCCTGGCCACCGGAACGGGCAACGGCGTCTACCGGGCCGACGCCGGCGCCCTGCGCGAGGCGGCCTCCGCGGTGGACGCCCTCCAGCCGATGGCCCCGCTGCTGCGCGACTATCCCCAGCTGCGCGGCAACTTCGCCCACGGCCGCCTCACGAGCCTGCCACCGACGCTGGGCGAACGCTACGAGCTGATCGGCGAGCTGTTCGCCCGCTACCTGGCCCTGGACGGCCTCTGCGACGAGGATCAGATCAACACCCGCCTGGCCCAGGTGACGGACGACGTCGCGGGCGTACGCCGGATGCTCGTCGACACGGGCTGGCTGGAACGCGACCGGGCCGGCACGACGTACGGCCCCGGCCGCCCGTTACCCGCCCAGCTGACGCCGTGACCGGCGAGAGCGCCCACATCCTGGCCCGCGAGGGCAACCTCGCGGTGACCCACCTGCCCGGCCGAGCCCATCCCGGCATCCACATCCAGGGCGACACCTTCCTCGAGCTCCACCGCCAGCTCACCGCCGCGGCCGCCCGCGTGCACGACGCACCCGCCGAGCTCGAGGTCGCGATCGCGGAGCTGACCGCCATACGCACCTTCTACGAGGAACGCTGGCGGTGCTGAGCCGCGGGCACTTCGGTGCCTCGCCCATCAGCGCGCGGGGCGCCTCGGCGTAGGCCCGGCTGCGGCGGGCGGGGCAGGCCGGTCGACGCGGCGGGCGATGGGCAACGACCCGCCGGCCGTGGAGAGTGACGTCATGACGTGCATCGTGGGGATCACGGATGGGCGTACGGTGACGGTGGGCGGGGACTCGGCGGGCAGCGACGGATGGCACGTGGTCGCCCCGGGGTCGCTGCACTCCACGGCCAGGTCGTCCGCCGGCAGCCGGCACCGTGCGGTCATGGCCCTCGAAACGGCGGCCGAGCTCACCGAGGGTGTCCGGCCGCCGTTCACGGTGGTGGAGTCGGAGTGAACGGGGGTCAGCTTGCCTGTGAGACCGCGGCCCGCACCTTGTCGACCGTGTCCCAGTCGGTGCCGGTGAGGGTGGTCAGGGCGGCCGGGAAGACGCCGTCCTGCTCCTTGAGGATGTGGTCTCTCAGGAGGTCCAGGGTCACGATCAGGCGGTGCGGCCACGCCGGGTCGGTGGGGGTGCCGTGGGCGGCCTCGGCCAGGACGGCCTCCACGTGGCGGTGCTCGGACTCCAGGGCGTGGATCTGGTCGGGGAAGTCGCCGGCCAGCAAGGGGAACAGGCCGTGCTCCTCCACTTCGGTGTGTGGGCCGAGGACGGCGGCGATCTCGCGAGACAGGGCCGCCATCCGGCCGGGATCGGTGGTGGTACGGACGGTGCTGATCAGGGCCACGACGGTGTCGTGTTCGCGGGTCAGCTCCTCGATGGCGGTGACCGACTGGCAGCCGCAGTATTCGCACATGGGTGAGTCCTTCAGGCGGTGGCCGCGCGGCGGCGGCCCACGGAGATGAGGTCCAGGGCCAGGGCGGCCAGCGCCACGATCGCCAGGAGGACCAGGCCGAGGGCGTACGAGTGGTAGCTGCCGTAGACGGCGCCCATGATGAGCGGGGGGACGAAGCCGCCGAGGCCGCCGGCCGCGCCGACGACGCCGGTCACCGAGCCGACCTGGTTGGCGGGCGCCTTCTGGGCCACCAGGGCGAAGGTGGCGCCGCTTCCGGTGCCCAGGGCGGCCGCCATCAGCAGGAAGGCGGCCGTGCCGACGGGGGCCAGGCCGGGGGTGAAGGCCTGCACCAGGGCGCCGCCGACGACGGCGGCCAGGCTCAGGGCCAGGACGCGGCTGGCGGCGACGCGGTCGGAGAGCCAGCCGCCGACCGGGCGCATCAGGACCGCCAGCAGGACGAAGCCGGCCATGCGGTTGGCGGCGTCGGCGTGGGTCAGGCCGTAGGCGTTCTTCAGGTACGCGGGCAGGTAGACCGAGAAGGCGACGTAGCCGCCGAAGGCGACCGCGTACAGGGCCGCGGCCTGCCAGGTGATGCGCAGCCGGACGGTGGCGCCCAGGCGTGACGTGAACGGGGTCGTGGGGACGGCGCGGCCGGGGGCGTCGCGCAGTACCAGCCAGGCGATGACGGCGTACACCGCCAGGACGGCCGCCGTCAGCAGGAACGGGGTGCGCAGGGTGCTCGCGTCGACCAGCTTGACCGTGGTGAGGGCGCTGATCGCGGTGCCACCCATGCCCATGCCGAAGACACCCACGGCGAAGCCGCGGCGTGACGGCGGGAACCAGGCGTTGACGAACGGGACGCCCACGGCGAAGGCGGTGCCGCCGATGCCGAGGAAGAAGCCGCCGATCAGCAGGGCGGCCAGCGAATCGTGGCCGAGCAGGCCCAGGTAGAGCACCGGGACGATCGTCGCCAGCGACACCAGCGGGAACATCACGCGGCCGCCGAAGCGGTCGGTCAGCGCGCCGACCGGGATCCGGCCGAGCGAGCCCACCACCACCGGCACGGCCACCAGCAGCGACTGCTGGAAGGAGCTCAGACGCAGGTCGGTGGTGAACGTCGCGGCCAGCGGGCTGAGCAGAGCCCACGCCCAGAAGTTCACCGCGAAGCCGATGGTGGCCAGGGCGAGCATGACGCCCGGCCGATTCCGAGTTGTGCTCATGGTGGTCCGCCTTCCGCGGTAGACGACGTAGGGGCGCCAGAGGTACGCCATGGGGGCCGACCACACGTGCACGAGGCGGGTGAACGGCCACAGGGCCAGGAACAGGAAGCCGCCCACGGCGTGCAGCTGGTAGACGAGCGGGGCGCCGGTCATCAGCGACGTGTGCGGCCGGAACCAGAAGATGCCGCGGAACCAGACGGCGATCGTCTCCCGGTAGTCGTAGCCGCCGCCGAGCAGGTTGCGGCCGATCGTGGCCGACATGCCCAGCGCGACCATGAGCGCGAGGAACGCGTACAGCACCTTGTCCATGGTTGTGGTGACCCGCCGGACGCGGCCGCTGACGAGCCTGCGGGCGATCAGCAGGGCCAGGCCCACGACCAGCATCAGGCCGGTCACCGTGCCGGCCGAGACCGAGACCAGGTGGTACGCGTGTTCGGAGACGCCGATCGCCGCGGTGGCCGAGGCCGGGACGACCAGGCCGAGCGCGTGCCCGCCGATGACGCCGAACGCGCCCAGGTGGAACAGGGGCGAGCCGAGCCGCAGCAGGCGGTTCTCCAGGAGCTGGCTCGTGTGCGTCGTCCAGCCGAACTGGTCGCGCCGCCACCGCCAGATGTGCCCGGCCACGAAGACGGCGAGGCAGGCGTACGGCAGCACGACCCACACCAGCGTGCTCATTTGTATCCCTCCACAGACACGCCGACGCTTTCCACCGGCGGCCCGTCGACGGCCAGCGCGGTGATCGCGGCCAGGTCGTCGCCGGTGAGCGGCGGCAGGATCGCGCAGACCGCTTCGAGCAGTTCTCGGTACGGCGAACCCGACTCGCTCAGCGCCGACCGGAGCAGTTCGAGCCCCTGCCGGTGCTGGCGCAGCGGGGCCTCCCCGTCGCCGGGACCGGCCACCGCCGCGAACTCCAGCACCACCGGCAGCAGGTCGGGCAGCTCGCCACCGGCCAGGGTCAGGCCGTGGGCGCGGTAGCGCTGCTTCAGCACGAGCAGGGCCATGCCGCGCTTGCGGGTGTCGCCGTGCAGGTAGTAGGTGAGGTAGAGCCCGGAGCGCCGGCGCAGGTCGAAGGTCTGCACGTAGTGCCGCTGGCAGTCGATCAGGGGCGTGCCGAGCAGCCAGTCCAGGAAGGCCGTGATCGGCTCGTTGCCGGCCGCCGCCGCCCGTAGCTCCGGCCCGGCCGCCAGCAGTTCCTCGTCCGGGTAGGTGAGCAGCAGCGAGGCCAGCTGGAACGTCCGGGCCCTCATGACCGCACCCGCAGACCGCCGGCCGGGAAGAACGGGCCGGCCTCGGAGCCGACCGGGCAGGCCACCTCCTCCTCGAGCGCGGCCGCGTCAGCCGACAGGGCGGCCGGCACCACGTACCGGTCGCCGTACTTGGCCACGGCCAGCAGCCGGTACATGGCCTCGACCTGCTCGGCGTCCATCCCGATGGTGTCCAGCAGGTCCTGGGCGACGGTGCCGTCGAGGGTGCGGGCCCGCATGTAGGAGCGCATCGCGGCCAGCTTCATCAGCACCCCGCCGACCGCGGCCGCGTCTCCGGCGGTGAACAGCTCGGCCAGGTATTCGACCGGGATCCGCAGCTCGTCGATCGTGTGGAAGACCTCGTCGGCGTCGGTGTCGTCGCGCCCGGCGGCCCCGGCCGCGTCCAGCACCGGCGACAGCGGCGGCACGTACCAGACCATCGGCAGCGTGCGGTACTCCGGATGCAGCGGCAGCGCGATCCGGTACTCGCTGATCAGCTTCCACACCGGGGAGGCCTGGGCCGCCTCGATCCACGTCTCGGCGTACCCGGCCTCTCTCGCCGCCTGTCGCACTTGCTCGTCGTACGGGTCGAGGAAGACCCCGCGCTGCGCGTCCAGCAACTCGGACTCGGGCGCCGAGGCCGCGGCGAGCACGGCGTCCTCGTCGTACCACAGCAAGCCCAGATAGCGCAGGCGGCCGACGCAGGTCTCCGAGCAGATGGTGGGCTGACCGGCCTCGATCCGCGGGAAGCAGAAGGTGCACTTCTCGGCCTTGCCGGTCGCGTGATTGACATAGACCTTCTTGTACGGGCAGCCGGTCACGCACATCCGCCAGCCGCGGCACTTGTCCTGGTCGACCAGCACGATGCCGTCCTGCTCACGCTTGTACATGGCGCCGGACGGGCAGGCCGAGACGCAGGCCGGGTTGAGGCAGTGCTCGCAGATGCGCGGCAGGTGGAACATGAAGGTCTTCTCGAACTCGAACTTCACCTTGCCGGCCATCCGGGCCAGGTTCGGATCGTCCCGGCCGGACTGACCGCCGAGCGAGTCCTCCCAGTTGGCGCCCCACGTCACCGCCATCGGCTCGCCGGTCAGGGCCGAGCGCGGCCGCTTGACCGGCGTGTCCTTCAGGCCGCCGGGCGCGCTGACCAGAATGTCCTTGTCGAACGTGGCCGGCTCGTAGTAGTCGTCGATCGCCGGCAGGTCCGGGTTGGCGAAGATCCGGCTGAGCCGCTTGACCCGGCCGCCCGAGCGCAGCGTGAGCCGGCCCTTGGCGTCCAGGACCCAGCCGCCCTTCCAGCGTTCCTGGTCCTCGTAGTGCTTCGGATAGCCGATGCCCGGCTTGGTCTCGACGTTGTTGAACCAGACGTACTCGGTGCCTTCCCGGTTGGTCCAGGTCTGCTTGCACGTCACCGAGCAGGTGTGGCAGCCGATGCACTTGTCGAGGTTCATCACCATGGCGACCTGGGCGCGGATGCGCATCAGTACTCCACCTCCTGGGTCCGGCGGCGGATCACGGTGATCTCGTCGCGCTGGCTGCCGATCGGGCCGTAGTAGTTGAAGGCGTACGTGAGCTGGCCGTGCCCGCCGGCCAGGTGGGTGGGCTTGATGAGCAGCCGGGTCATCGAGTTGTGGTATCCGCCGCGGCGGCCCGACTTCTCGGCCTTGGGGACGTTCACCGTGCGCTCGGGGGAGTGGTACTGGAAGACGGTGCCCTCGGGCATGCGGTGGCTGACCACGGCCCGGGCGACGACGACGCCGTTGCGGTTGTGGGCCTCGATCCAGTCGTTGTCGGCCACGCCGATCTTGGCGGCGTCCTGGACGCTCATCCAGATCACCGGGCCACCGCGGGACAGGGCGAGCATGAGCTCGTTGTCGTGGTACATCGAGTGGATGGACCACTTCGCGTGCGGGGTCAGGAAGCGTACGGTCACCCCGCCGTCGACCGCCTCGCCCGGGCCGCCGAAGTGCCGGGCCATGTTCAGCGGGGGCCGGAAGCCGGGCAGCTGCTCACCGAGCTCGGCGATCCAGTCGTGCTCGACGAAGAAGTGCTGCCGGCCGGTGACGGTGTGCCAGGGCTTGAGCCGTTCGACGTTGAGGGTGAACGGCGAGTAGCGGCGGCCGCCCTTCTCCGAACCGGACCACTCGGGGCTGGTGAAGACCGCCTGCGGCGCGCGCTGCGTGTCCTCGTACGTGATGTGGTCCTGCTCGTGCCCCTCGATCAGATCCAGGAACTGTTGCCCGGTGCGCTTCTCGAGCGCGGCGAAGCCGGCGGCGGCGACCCGGCCGTTGGTGGTGCCGGAGAGGGCGAGGATGGCCTCGCACATGCGGTCGGCGGTGGCCAGGGACGGGCGGCCGTCGATGACGCCGTTCTGGTGCTTCAGATAGGCGATCTCGGGGGTGACGTCGACGGTGATCGCCTTGGTGGTGGTGCCGGCCGAGTCGAGCAGCGGGCCGACCGTGCGCATCTTGCGCCCGATCGCGGTGTAGTCCCGTTCGATCTCGACGAGCTTGGGCATCGTCCGGCCGGGGACCGGCTCACACTCGCCGCGCTTCCAGTCGCGGACCCGACCGCCGGGCATGGCCAGCTCGTCCGGGGTGTCGTGCTGCAGCGGCACGGCCAGCACGTCACGGCGTACCCCCAAGTGGGTCTCGGCCAGGTCGGAGACCTTGTCGGCCAGGGCCAGGAACGCGTCGTAGTCGGTGCGCGCGCCGGCCGGCGGCTCGACGGCCGGGCTGAAGGCGTGGACGAACGGGTGCATGTCGGTGGTGGAGATGTCGTTCTTCTCGTACCAGGTGGCGGCCGGCAGGACGAGATCGGAGTGCAGGCCGGTGTTCGTCATCCGGAAGTCCACAGTGGTGAGCAGGTCGAGCTTGCCGGTCGGGGCCTCGTCCCGCCAGGCGACGTCGCGGGGGCGATGGGCGGGGTCGCACTCCTCAGCCGTGGCGGCGCCGTCGACGCCGAGCAGGTGGCGCATGAAGTACTCGTTGCCCTTCCCCGACGAGCCGAGAAGATTGCAGCGCCAGAGGGTGAGGCAGCGCGGGTAGTTGGCCGGGTCGTCGGGGTCTTCCGCCACGCTGGCGAGCTGTCCGCTTCTCAGGGCGCCGACAACGTACTCGTCCACCGGCCGGCCCGCGGCTTCGGCCTCGTCGCAGAGGTCGAGGGGATTGCGGTTGAAGAACGGGTGGCCGGGGGACCAGCCCATGCGCTGGGCGGCCGCGACCGTGTCGGCGAAGGCCATCCCGGCGAACCGGCCCGTGCCGAGCGGGGACGAGAGCTCGTCGGCGGCCACCCGCTCGTAGCGCCACTGGTCGGTGTGCAGGTACCAGAACGGGGTGGCGGCCTGGTGCCGCATGGGGCGCTGCCAGTCGAAGGCGAACGACAGGTGCTGCTGGCCGGTGAGCGGGCGGGCCTTCTCCTGGCCGACGTAGTGGGCCCAGCCCCCGCCGTTGACACCCTGGCAGCCGGTGAGGGTGACCAGGGAGATGAAGGCCCGGTACGTCATGTCGGAGTGGAACCACTGATTGGCGCCGGCGCCCAGCACGATCATCGAGCGGCCCCGGCTGCGTTCGGCGTTGCGGGCGAACTCGCGGGCGATCCGGGTCGCCACGGCGGCGGGAACGCCGGTGATCTGTTCCTGCCAGGCGGGGGTGTTCAGGGTGTCGCCGTAGCCCGGCAGATCGCCCCGCTGCACGCCGTACTGGGCCATGACCAGGTCGAAGACGGTGGTGACGGCGTGGCCGGCGATCCAGCGGATGGGGACGCCGCGCCTGATCGTGGTGCCGCCCTCGGTCTCGCCCACGTCGAACCGGGGAAGGTCGACTTCGACGTTCTCGCCGGGCGTGATCCCCAGGGCCGGGACCACGTCGCCCAAGTCGAGGTTCCAGCGGCCCTCTTCGCCGTACCGGAAACCCAGGGATCCGTTGGGTACGTGTGGTTCGCCGGTGCGTTCGTCGATCAGTACGGTCTTGTGGTCGCCCCGGTCCTGGCCCAGGTCACTTGCGGTGAGGAAGCGGTCGGCGGCCCACACGTCGCCGCTGCGGCGGAGCGTGACCAGGAACGGCAGGTCCGTGTACTTCCGGACATAGTCCAGGAAGTAGGGGACCTGGCGGTCGACGAAGAACTCCTTGAGGATGACGTGGCCCATCGCCATGGCCAGGGCGCCGTCAGTGCCCGGATGAGGGGCGAGCCAGTCGTCGGCGAACTTCACGTTGTCGGCGTAGTCCGGGCTGACCGCCACGACCTTCGTGCCCCGGTATCGGGCCTCGGCCAGGAAATGCGCGTCCGGGGTGCGGGTCACCGGGATGTTCGAACCCCACATCATCAGGTACGTGGCGTTCCACCAGTCGCCGGCCTCGGGGACGTCCGTCTGGTCGCCCCAGATCTGCGGGGAGGCCACCGGCAGGTCCGCGTACCAGTCGTAGAAGCTCAGCAGCGTCCCGCCCAGCAGCGCGTGATAGCGGGTGCCGGCCGCGAACGAGGCCATCGACATGGCCGGGATGGGCGAGAAACCGACGACCCGGTCCGGCCCGTACGTCTTGGTGGTGTAGACGTGCGCGGCCGCCATCATCTCGATCGCCTCGTCCCAGGAGGCCCGGACGAAGCCGCCGCGGCCGCGCTGCGCCTTGTAGGCCCGCGCCTTCAGCGGCGTCTCCACGATCTCGGCCCACGCCAGCACCGGGTCGTTCAGGCGCTGCCGCGCCTCCCGGAACATCTCGGCCAGGACCCCGCGGACGTACGGGTGGCGCACGCGCGACGGCGAATACTCGTACCACGAGAAGGAAGCCCCCCGCGGGCAGCCGCGCGGCTCGTAGTCGGGCGTCTCGGGCCCGGTCGTCGGATAGTCGGTGGCCTGGTGCTCCCAGGTGATCAGCCCGTCCTTGACGAAGACGTTCCACGAGCAGGAGCCGGTGCAGTTCACCCCGTGCGTCGAGCGGACCACCCGGTCGTACTGCCACCGGTCCCGGTAGAAGGACTCCCATCCGTTCCGGCTGACCTCGTGGAGCGTACGGCCGTGGTCGCCCACGGTCTCCCCGGTCAGAAAGCGGCGGGCCGCCAGCAGCGGCGCGGTTCCGGGCACGACATCGGTCGCGGGTTCTCTGGACACGCCCTCAGCGTGGTCCGCGGTACCCCGAAGGTCAGGAGGAGCAGGTCCCGCCCAGTCCGGGACCTAAGTCCCGAACCGTCTTGTGATAGAGGAACTCGTCCTCGGTCTCGCCGAACCGCCGGTAGCCGAGCCGCTCGTAGAGCCGCCGCGCGCCGTGGTTGTCCTTCTCGACCCCGATGAGCACGGGTACGCCGTCCCGCGCGGCCGCGCGTTCCAGGCCGCGGACGATCTCGGTGCCGAGGCCCCGATTCCGTACGGCCGGATCGAGCTGAATCCCGGCCAGCCGAAGGCCTTCGGCGTCCCGCACCACACGCAGCCGCCCGGCCACGGCCCCATCGACCTCGATGACGGACAGCACGTTGGCGGGATCGGCGTCCACTATGGTCCGCCGGCTCCACTCGACGAAGCGGGCGCGCCACTCCGCGTCGTACCCACCGGCCTCGACCACGATGTCAGCGAGCCGCTCGACATCCGCCACCGTCGCCGGTCTGATGATCACAGCACACCCCCGCCCCCGTCCGGTCCCGCCGATGCTTCAGCGGGACCCGGCCGTTGCCTAACGGTACGGCGAACGGACCCGCCGCGCGTGAACCGACGGCCGGGGTCCCTCGACGCTCAGCGGCCCCGAATCCGCCGGGTCGCGGCCTCGACAGCAGCGGCGGCGGCAAGGACGACGGCGGTCGCGAGAGGCAGCGACACGACATATCCCGCGGCGATCCAATGGCGCTTCATCACAACCTCCGAGTCCACTGGTGACACCTTCAGCAAACGCCCCGGAGCGGACGCCCGGCAGAGGCGGACGGGGGCCGGGCGCGGGCCGTCCGGCCCTGGGCGCGGCTGGGCGGGGATGCTGGGCGGGTGTCGCGGGCCGGGCTTGCTACCGTGCGCTCATGACGGCGGGGGAGCGCGGCAAACGAGTCAGTGGCCTGGTTTTCGCGGCGATCACCGGGGCGCTGGCCGGGGCCGCCGTCGCGGGGCGGCGGCCCGGGCGTGGGGCGGTGCTGGGGGCGGCCGCGCTCGCCGCGGCCGAGGCGGTGTCGCGGGCCCGTCAGAAGCCCGGGGAGATTCCGGCCTGGTGGTCGCGTGTGGTCATGAGCGGCGCGCTGGCGGCGCCGGCCGGCTGGCTCGGCGGCCGTGTGACCGGCGCCGGCCCGGTGGCGGTGGGCACGGCGGCCGGGGCGGTCGCCGGGGCGCTGGGCGTGCGGCCGCAGAAGGTGGCGCTGGGTCCCGTGGCCGGAGCCGCCGTGGGGGTCGCGTGGCGCCTGGCGACCCGGCGTGCGGCGCCGCCGGCCGCGGTCGCGGCGAGCGCCGTCGTCGGCTACCGCGCCTTGGCGGCCGTGCTGTTCCGCGATCCGCAGGTGGGTCTGCTCGCCGAACGGGTGCCGGCCGGGGAACTGCCGTTCGTGGTGCCGCTGGAGGCGCGCGCCGGCTACGTCGGCACCGGATACGTGCGGGAGCTGGCCGGCGTGCTTGGCGGCACGTACCAGGCCGGCGCCGACGACGTGGGCATCGTCGCGTCGCTCGACGACCTCGCCGGCCCGCAGTTCGACCCCGCCGGCGTCGACCCGCTGGTGCGGGAGTTCTACGAGCACACGACCCGATTCCGGCTCGACATCGTGCCCGAGTGGCGGCTCTGGGTGCGCCCCGGCTACCTGCTCTACCGCACCTTCGTCGCCCGGCCGCTGGGCCAGGCCAACGTGCCGATGAACCAGCGCGAGACGCAGCGCGGCGTCCGCAGCCGCATCGACACCATCACCCCGCGGGATTCGGAGCTCATCGGCGTACGGGGGTGGATCCGCTCCTTCGCCGACACCGACGAGCCCATCTACGTCGGCATCTACACCACGTACCGCCATGACGGCCGCGGTTACGTGAGCGTCGGTTTCCCCGTACCCCAGGGCAATTTCACCGCGACCCTCCTCCCCGAGCCCCGGCCCGGCGGCGGCCTGGTCCTGACCAGCCGCAGCTCACTGCCGCACCCCGGCCACTACCTGACGTACATCGATCCCGAAACCCGCGACCTGACCACCTTGGCCGTGCACGGCTTCACCGAACAGCTCGACGTCCACGTCGAGGACGGCGTCCTGCGCGCCGACCACGCGTTCTCCCTCTACGGCTTCCCGTTCCTGGTGCTGCGCTACACGATCGAGCACCGTCGTCGTCACGGCTGACCTAGGTGTGCTGTCCAGGGACGTTGGTCAACCTGGTGATGGGTGGTAGGCCACCGATTGCTGAGTGGGGTCGGTGGTGATTGTAGTGATGCAGGAAGGCC
>NZ_JBICTW010000008.1:0-63172 GCF_043197815.1 Actinoplanes sp. NPDC048988
TGCCCTTCGCTGCCTTGCCCGGCGCTGCCTTGCCCTTCGCTGCCTTGCCCGGCGCTGCCTTGCCCGGCGCTGCCTTGCCCTTCGCTGCCTTGCCCTGCGGCGCCTTGCCCTTCGCTGCCTTGCCCGGCGGCGCCTTGCCCCCTCGCTGCCTTGCCCGGCGGGCCTTACCCCTCGCTGCTTGCCGCGTCGGTGCCTTGCCGCGTCGGTGTCTTGCCCGGCGGTGCCTTGCCCGGCGGTGTCTTGCCCGGCGGTGCCTTGCCCGCCACGAGCACTCTGCCCGCAGCCTGCGACCGCCGCAGCTTGCTGCCCTTGCGCTTCGCTGCCCACCCACATCCGTGCCCGGAGGCTTCGGCCCACGTGTTCGCTCGGCCCACTTGCTTCCACTGGCCGCCCGCGCTGAGTGCTCCGCTTAGGCGCCCCGGGGTTGAGGCCGTTCGCGCGGCGTGCTTTGGGCGTGCCGGGGTGAGGGCCGTTCGCGCGGCGGGCTGCTGCTTGGGTGTGCCGGGGTGAGGGCCGTTCGCGCGGCGTGGCGCTGCTTGGGCGTGCTGGGGTGGGGCCGTTCGCGTGGCGGGCTGCTGCTTGGGTGTGCCGGGGTGAGGGCCGTTCGCGCGGCGTGGCGCTGCTTGGGCGTGCTGGGGTGGGGCCGTTCGCGCGGCGGGCTGCTGCTTGGGCGTGCTGGGGTGAGGGCCGCTCGCGCTGAGGGATGCCTGTGCTGGGAGCCGTGGCACGATCGTGGCGTGATTGCGGCTGTGTTGTTCGATCTCGATGACACGTTGGTCGATCAAGGGGCGGCGGAGCGGGCGGCTGTTGTTCAGTGGGCCGCTCGGCTCGGGGTTGACGGGGGCGACGTTCCCGGTCGTTGGGCTCGGGTGTCGGAGCGGCACTACGAGCGGTATCAGCGGCGGGAGATCGGGTTTTCCGCGCAGCGGCGGGAGCGGGTTCGGGAATTTCTCGGTGCGGCTCTCAGCGACGCGGAGGCGGATGGGCTTTTCGCCGGCTATCTGGAGCTGTACGAGGCCGGCTGGGCTCTGTTTCCCGATGCTGTTCCGGCTCTTCGGCGGGCTCGGGATGCGGGGCTGGTCGCTGCCGTCTTCACCAATGGGGAGGAGGGGCAGCAGCGGCGGAAGCTGGAGTTGCTGGGGCTGCTGCCCGAAGTTGATCTGATGGTGGCCTCGTCGACGCTTCCGGCGGGGAAGCCTGATCCGCGGGCGTTCCGGCGGGCGGTCGAGTTGGTGGGAGTTGAGGCGCCGGCGGCCCTGATGGTGGGGGATTCGCTGGGTAAGGATGTGCTCGGGGCGCGGGCGGCCGGTCTGGAGGCGGTTCTGCTTGACCGGGGTGGTGTTCACGCCGAGGTGGAGGTGCCGCGGGTTCGGTCGTTGGACGAACTGGACTTTGCGGCACTGAGGACGAAAGTGCCGCCGCCCGTGGTGGGCGGCGGCACCTTTGTCAGCGACCGCGGTTGGCCAGCAGGCGGCGTGGGCTGAAGCGGGACAGGAAGTCGCGGACGCGGCTTCCGGCGCCGACCAGTTTGGCTGAGGAGTCGGCCAGGCCCAGGCGCCAGCGCATCAGGACCGACGGTGGGAGCAGGGTCGCGGTCAGGCGGGTGCGCCTGGTCGCGGAGCGGGCCAGGCCACGGCGTACGTGGTTGAGGGCCGCGGTCAGCTCGCCGCCCTGCAGCGGCTTGCGGGCGTACCTTGCCCGTTCCTCGGCCGTGCCGAGCAGGGTGGCCGAGGTGGCCGACTCGTCGATCAGCACGGCGTCGGTGATGAGGCGCTGGGCGGTGACCCGGGGGGTCTCCGACGGGTCCAGGGGGACGCGATAGTCGACCATCGTGTCCAGCAGTTCGTCCCAGGCCGCGTGCGCGTCCTCTCTGGCCTTCGTGGTCTCGGACGTCACCACCACGTCGGGGCGGCCCGACTGGGCCTCAGTCAACGCTGTCACCCGGGGGACCGTCGCCGCGTAGCGGTGGCGGCGGACCAGGACGCGGCGCAGGGCCGGCACCAGCAGCAGGGCCAGGACCAGGGCGATCAGCGCGACGATCAGCAGCGTGGTGCCCAGGTTGCTGTTGTCGCTGGTGGTCGTCGTGCCGGACGCGCCCGAATCGCTGAAGTCGGGGCGGTCGGGGCGCTCGACGCCGCCGGCCGGGCCCGACGCCTCGGCGCCGGGCGCCACCGTCGTCGCCGTGGACGGCGCCGTGGACGGCGGGAGCTCGGTGTCGGGTGCCCAGTCGGAGCGGGCGGCGCCGCGGACGCCGGCCGACGGGGTCGCGTCGAACGGGATCCAGCCGAAGCCCTGCAGGTAGACCTCGGTCCAGGCGTGGGCGTTCTTGTTCGTGATGACGTACGTGTTGCCGTCCCGGCCGTCGCCGCGGGTGAAGCCGAACGCCACCCGGGCCGGAATGCCGGCCTGGCGGGCCATCCAGGCCAGTGCCGCCGCGTACTGCTGGCAGTATCCGACCTTGTTCTGCAGGAACGACGCGATCTCGGTGCTGTTGTTCGCCGGCTGCGTCGACAGGCTGTACACGAAGCCGTTCTTGGACGAGAAGTAGTCGTACAGCGCCCGGATCTTGTCATATTGGTTGGTTTTGCCGGCGGTGAGCCGGGTGACCAGCGCCGCCACCGTCGGGTCGTCCGGGTGGGCCGTGTTCAGCCGGACGATCGGGTCGTCCGGCGCGAGCGGCTCGGCCTGGCGCAGGTCGGCCGGCTGGTAGCGGGCCCGCACGTAGTTGAACTTGTACTCCAGCTCCTTGGTGGAGTTGCGGTTGGAGTACACGACCTGCTGGTTGTTGTCGTAGAACCAGCCGCGTGCGAGGCCGTCGACCGCCACCGTGTTCTGGTAGACCGGCAGCATGCCCTGGCTGAGCTTGTTGCTGATCTTCACGTCGGCCGTGAACTGCTGGTAGCTGCCGCCCGCCGTGCCCGTGCGCGGGTCGGGCATGCCGGCCGCGACCGCCTGGCCGCTGGGGGAGCGGCTGCCGAAGCCCAGGTTGGTGAGCTGGTCGGCGACGCCGAAGCGCAGATAGAACGGCGTGGTCTCGTTGGTGGTCAGCCGTACCAGCTCGACCGTCTCGCTCTGGGTGAGGTTGCCGCTGAGCGAGGCGAACAGGTTGATCCGCCCGCCGGTGCCACCGCCGCCCGTGCCCGTCCCGGTACCGGTGCCGCTCTGGGTGAGCTGGGAGAGCAGGCCGCCGGTGATCGTCGGCACGGCCAGCGGCAGCAGCACCGCCGCGGCCACGCCGATCACGCCGAGGCGGCGGCCGGCCGCGGCCAGCGGGGACGGCTCCCACACGTCGACGTCGCGGCCGTCGCCGGTGAAGCGGCGCCCGAACCGGCGTACCCGGTCGATGTTGTCGGAGACCAGCAGCCAGAGGAAGCCGACGGCGCCGACGATGAACGGGAGGACCGGGACGCTGTCGATGTAGACCGCGACCGGCACCGAGTAGATCGCCAGCATGGGCAGGCCGGCCAGGGCCGGGCGGCGCACCACCACGGTCAGCAGGTCGACCGCGATCGCCACCGATCCGATGCCGAGCACCGTGACGAAGAGCAGGCCGTCGCGGTCGGGTACCGGCACCGCGTACGACCGGGTGTCCTGACCGGCCTGGGTGAACAGGTCGGCGAAGTGGCCGAAGGTGGACGGCGTCGGCACCAGGAACTCGTGCCCGCTGGGGAACATCCAGGTCAGCATGAGCAGCAGTACGACGATCATGCTGAGCGCCTGGGCCCAGGTGGGGAACCGCAGCGACCGCGCGGCGAACGCCGCACCGGCGATGAAGCCCACCACGAGCAGGCACATCATCAGCCATTTCCAGCTGTCGAAGATCGACGAGATCGGCGCGGCGGCGAGCAGCGTCGCCCCGGCCGCGACGAGCCCCAGTCGGCGGGGGCCGGTCATCGGATGACTCCTCCCACTGTCTCGGCCATCGCGGCCCGCCAGGCGAAGCCGCTGGAGCCGCGCGCGGCGGCCGGCCAGAGCTGCGGCAGCGTCGACCCGTGCACGACCGGCACGGAACGCCAGCCGTTCTGCACCAGGGCCAGCGCCGCGGCCGCGTGCTCGCTGTCGGACTCCTGTCGCTCGCCCGGGCTCAGGTTGACCCAGGTCGAACTGTCGATGGCGAAGCCGATGCAGGTCGCGCCGTTGCCGCGCAGACCGGCCAGCAACTCGGCCTCGGGCACGGTGAGCGAGCCGAAGATGCCGATCACCAGCCCGCCGTCGGAGCGGCGGCGGACCTGCTCGACCAGGATCGAGATGTCACCGTTCTGCGCGGTCGTGACGTCGGCCAGGGTGTCCAGGATCACGCCCTCGCCGGCCGCCTCGGCCGCGTCGATGTCGATCCCCGAGCCGGTCACCAGGCGCAGCTTGTAGCCCTGCTGGCGCAGGTGCATGGCGATGCTGGCGGCGGCCGACACGGCCCACTCGAAGCTGGCCGTCGGGCCCTCGCCGCGGTGGGCGAAGACCCGGGTGTCGAGCACGACCGTGGCCCGGCTCTCCCAGGGCTGCTCCTCACGGCGGACCATCAATTCGCCGGTACGGGCCGTGGAGCGCCAGTGCACGCGGCGCAGGTCGTCGCCGCGGCGGTACTCGCGGGTGGCCGCGTCGTCCTCGCCGTGCACGGCGACCGAGCGGGCCCGGCTGTCGCCCGTGCCCGCGTACTCACCGGCCAGCCGGACCGTCGGAAGAGTGACCACCTGGGGGATCACGACGAGCTTGTCGACGCTGGGGAACGAGCGGGTCAGCTCGCACAGGCCGAACGGATCGGTGAGCCGGATGACCAGCGGGCCGATCGGGTAGCGGCCGCGCACGTCGGCCCGGACCGTGTACGCCACCGAGCTGGCCTGGTGGGCGCCGAGGCGTTCCAGGACCACGCGCGGGCGGCTGCCCAGCGCGTACGGCAACCGGTCCTCCAGCAGCAGCGTGCCGGTGGGCAGGCGGGACATGTTCTGCAGGCGCAGGATCACCCGGGCGCTGGAGCCGACCGGGGCGCGGCCCGGGTCGAGCGACCGGGTGCAGGCCAGCTTGTAGCGGCTGCGGCCCACGTACGCGGCGGCGAGCAACGGCAGGGCCGCGAGCAGCACGGCCACCCGCAGCAGGTCACGCTCGCCGAGAATGATCGCGGAGATGCCCGCCGCGGCTGCCGCGGCGAGGAACGATCGGCCGCGGGTGGTGAGCCCGCGGAGGGCCTCCCTCATGGTCAGCGCCCCCGCGGCTCGTACTGCTGCTGCGCGCCACCGGTGTTGCGGGTGTCGTACGGCGAGCGGCTGCGGTCGTGCGGCAACGGCAGCCGGTGCACGATCTCGGCCACGATGGCGTCGGTGGTACGCCGGTTGAGCTGCGCGTCCGCGGTCGGGATGAGCCGGTGCGCGAGAACCGGCACGGCCAGCGCCTGCAGGTCGTCGGGCAGCACGTAGTCGCGGCCCTCGAGCGCGGCGAACGCCTTGGCCGTGCGCAGCAGTTGCAGCGTCGACCGGGGAGAGGCGCCGAGGCGGATCTCGGGGGCCTCGCGGGTCGCAGTGACCAGGGCGATCGCGTACTGCTGGACGGCGTCGGCCGCGTGCACGTCGCGCACGGTGGCGATCAGCCGGCGGACCAGCGCGGCGTCGGCGACGGCCCGCAGGTCGCTCAGCGGGTCGTGCGCGCCGTGGCCGCCGAGCATGGCCAGCTCGGCCCGCGGGTCGGGGTAGCCCATCGCGATCCGGGCGGTGAACCGGTCACGCTGCGCCTCGGGAAGGGGGTAGGTGCCCTCCATCTCGATCGGGTTCTGCGTGGCGATCACCATGAACGGCGACTGCAGCTCGTACGTCGTGCCGTCGACCGTGACCTGCCGCTCCTCCATGCACTCGAGCAGGGCGGACTGGGTCTTGGGCGAGGCGCGGTTGATCTCGTCGCCGACCACCAGGTTGGCGAAGACGGCGCCCGGCTTGAACTCGAAGTCGCGCGTCTCCTGGTTGTAGACGCTGACGCCGGTCACGTCGCTGGGCAGCAGGTCGGGAGTGAACTGGATACGGCGAACCGAACAGTCGATGGAGCGGGCGAGCGCCTTGGCAAGCTTGGTCTTGCCGACGCCCGGCACGTCCTCGATCAACAGGTGGCCCTCGGCCAGCAGAACCGCCAGCGCGAGCCGCACCGTCGCGCTCTTGCCCTCGATGACCTGCTCGATGTTGGCCATGATGGCAGTCGTCGCGGCGCGGAAGTCCTCGCTCGGCAGCGGTCCACCGGGCTCGTCCCAGGTCGGGGTTGTCACGGGCCTCCTCCATGATGTCCTCGCCCAGTTCCGGCATCGGGCCGCAAAGGGCAGCGCGGGCGGCCGTGCCGCCCATCCCCACAGGTTAGCCCGATCACAGCAACACGCCGACCCGTCGTCCGGCCGGACCTGACCGGCCCGACGTCATCCGGGCGCAACGGAGAGGAGTCGCAGCGTAAAGCCGCTGCCGGTAACCCTGCTCACACCCAGGCTGAGGTGGCCGTCCGCGCAGCCCTGGGGCGACAGGAGCACGTCGTCCGGGGTGCTGTCACCGAGCTGGTCGGCGGCGTAGACATCCTGTACGTCCGATCCGGGCCGCCACCGGACGAGGCGACTCGGACGATCCACGTCATTCACCAGCCAGTAGGCGTAGGGACCACAGACGATCAGGTTCTGCGGGCGCATCGGGCCGAGGTCCCGTGTCGTCGTGCCGTCCGACGCCGTCAGGGGAACCTTCGTGTCGAAGCTCTCCACGCTCTGAGCACTCCACATCCGCCAGGTGCCGAGAACGGCGTTGTCGAAGGTGCCGCACGAGCCGGCCGGCCCGATAGACCGAACCGTGTCCCCGTCGAACCAGCGGCTCGTCCGGCACGGTTTGCCGTTCACCGAACGCGTTTCGGTCCAGGTGACACCCGTGCTCGCCGAGCCCGGCCAGAAGATGACCGAGGGCGAGGCCACGCACGCGACCGGGCGGCCGCGCAGAGTCGTCAGGTCGATCTCACCCACGCAGTTGCTGAAGCCGCCATGGTTCTGGGCGAGGTAGTAGTAGCGGCCTCGCTCATCCACGTGACTCTGCGCGGCGTACGGCGACGGCTGGGGCGCTCCGGCGACCTGACTGGCCGACTTCCGGCGGCCGGTGCTCAGGTCATAGATCCACACAGTGTCCGGCTGTTTGCTCGTATCAGCCGACATGCTGTCGATGCCATCGATGTCTTCTTCGAGAATTACCGCCCGTTGGTGATACAGCGCGGTAAATGTGACGGATAGCCGCTGACGAGCGGTTCGGTGCCGGAGAACCGTTTCTCCCGTACGGCGGTCGACGATCGCCACGGCACGTCCGCTCGTGTCGGCGGGCCGGACGAGATACCGGTCGTCGGCCACCGCCGGCGCGCCGAGTTCTCCGGCCGGCACGGTGCCCAGATCGGTGATCGTCGGAGGCTCGGAAACCGGCGTCGCGATCCAAGGTGTCATCCGCACCGCCGGCGGGCCATGCGAGGCGGTGCAGGAGGCCGTCGCGACCAACGTCAGCGCCAGGGCGGCGTGGACGAGGCCACGCACTCGGATATCTCGGATAGGTAAAGAATCAGACATCGCTCTAGTTATATGTGGCGATCGGCAAGAGCATCACCCATCGATGGGTCAGTATCTGGCCCGGTCGAGAGGGGCTGAATTGAGAGCGTTATCCGTGCCATCCGCAACCAAGCGGGTGGGAGCGGCCGCCGCCGGAGTCGCCCTGCTGGCAGCACTGCTGCCGGCACAGGCACAAGCCGCGCCGCTACCCGGCGCCGTCTCCGGGGCCACCGACAGCAAGCAGCAGCGGCGAGCCGACTACGACAGCCGCGCCAACCTGGCCGCCGCGGCGGCCGCCGCGCCCAGCGCCGCCCTGAGCCGCGCGCTCGTCGCGACGCCGTCCGCCACCGCGGTGAACACCCTGCGGAACTCCCTGGGTGTCCAGGGCATCGTCGACATCGACCGCGCGACCGGCACCCCGCGCCGGGTCGCCAAGCTCGACGGGTTCCTGACCGGCCCGAGCAAGCAGAAGCCGGCCAAGATCGCGCTGGACTACATCGCCGCGCACCCCGACGTGTTCGGGCTGACCGCGGCCGACCTGGCCACCCTCGAGCTGCGCCAGGACTACGTCGACATCGAGGGCACCCACCACCTGAGCTGGATCCAGGTCGCCGACGGGGTGCCGGTGTTCGGCAACGGGCTCAAGGCGCACGTGACCAAGGACGGCCGCCTCGTGCAGGTCGACGGCTCGCCGCTCAAGGCGCTGCCGCCGTCCGCCGGCGCGGCCAAGCTGACCCCGGCCGGCGCCCGCGCCGCCGCCGTCAAGGACGTGTTCGGCAAGTCGACCGCCAAGGCCACCAAGACGGCCGCCGGCGTCACCACGTTCAGCGACAACGGCAACGCCAAGCTGGTCTGGTTCCAGACCGCCAGCGGCGTCCGCCTGGCGTACCAGACGATCGTCGTCGACGAGGGCTACGTGCACGTCGTCGACGCGGCCAGCGGCGAGGTCCTCTACCGCCACAGCACGGTCGCCAACGACACCGCCGACGCCTGGAAGAACTACCCGGGCGCGCCCAAGGGCGGCAAGCAGGAGAAGGTCGACCTCACGGCCAAGGGCTGGCTGCCGAACAACGCCCGGCAGCTGTCCGGCAACGTCGCCCACGTCTGGTCCGACGTGAACGACAACGACCTGCCCGACGCCAGCGAGGAGGTCGGCCCGTCCGGCCTCAAGACCTGGAACTACCCGTTCGTCGACTTCAACGACGAGGTGGGCGGGCTCTGCTCCGACGCGTACCCCTGCTCGTGGGACCCGGAGACGCCGAACTCGTGGCAGGTCAACCGCAAGCAGAACGCGGTGCAGCTGTTCACCTTCCTCGGCACCTTCCACGACCACCTCAAGTCGGCGCCGATCGGCTTCACCCGGGCCGCCGGCAACTTCGAGGCGCAGGACGGCGACGCGGTGCAGGGCCAGGCCATGGACGGCGCGAACACCGCGAACGGCCTGCCCGACGGCGACCACACCGACAACGCCAACATGAACACCCCGCCGGACGGCATCCCGCCGGTCATGCAGATGTACCTGCTGACCCCGGGACCGGGCTCGGTCGCCGCCAACACCGGTGACGAGTCGGACGTGGTGTTCCACGAGTACACGCACGGCCTGTCCAACCGCCTCGTGGTCGACGCGGCCGGCAACTCGACGCTCAGCCAGGTGCAGGGCGGCTCGATGGGTGAGGCCTGGAGCGACTGGTACGCCTCGGACTACATCTTCAGCAAGGGCCTGGAGAAGGACGTCCCGAACAAGCCGGGCGACGTGCTGATCGGCAAGTACTGGACGGCCGGCGACACCATCCGCACCGAGGCGCTGGACTGCACGGTCGGCGCGTCCGCCACCGTCTGCCCGGGCACTCCCGGCGCGGGCCCCGGCGGCTACACCTACGGCGACTTCGGCAAGATCTACGCCGGTGGCCCCGAGGTGCACGCGGACGGCGAGATCTGGGCGCAGACCCTGTGGGACCTGCGGACCGCGATCGGCAGCAAGGCCTCGCAGTCGATCGTGACGCGGGCCATGGAGCTCAGCCCGTCGAACCCGTCCTTCCTGGACATGCGCAACTCGATCCTCGCCGCCGACCTGGTCGTCAACAAGGGCAAGAACGCCAAGACGATCTGGAAGACCTTCGCCAAGCGGGGCATGGGCTACTTCGCCGCCGCCATCGACGGCGACGACGCGCAGCCGGTCGAGGACTTCTCGATGCCGCCGTCGGCGAACACCCCGCGGGGCACGCTGACCGGCAAGGTGACCGACCAGGACACCAAGGCGGCGGTGAGCGGCCTGACCGTCGCCTTCGGCGGTCACGCCTCCGGCTTCGCCGGTGACTACCGGGCCACCACGGCCGCGGACGGCACCTACAAGATCTCCGGCATCATTCCGGGCACGTACGCCAAGGTGTACGCGCGCGGCGCCGGCTACGACATCGTGGTGAAGACGCTGTCGATCAACTCGGGCACCAAGACCGAGAACTGGTCGGTCCGCAAGGACTGGGCGGCCTCCTCGGGCGGCGGCTCGATCGTCAGCTTCACCGGGCCGGACTACACGCCGTACGGCTGTGGCCCCGGTCAGCTGATCGACCAGTCGCAGATCTCCGGCTGGGGATCGGACGTCGCGGC
Organism: Actinoplanes sp. NPDC048988; assembly: GCF_043197815.1. NCBI lineage: Bacteria > Bacillati > Actinomycetota > Actinomycetes > Micromonosporales > Micromonosporaceae > Actinoplanes > Actinoplanes sp. NPDC048988. The sequence goes on from NZ_JBICTW010000008.1 coordinate 10,139, forward strand.
CGGCGGCCAGAACGCCGTCATCCGCCTCTCCGGCGCCGTCGACATCTCCGAGTTGGTGATCAACCCGTCGGCCACCTGTGGTGACGACGAGACCGCCTCGACCGGTGACTACCGCGTCGAGACCTCGAAGGACGGCACCACCTGGGCGGTCGCCGCGAGCGGCGCCTTCCCGGCCGGCACCGTCACGCCCACCACGGTCGCGCTGGCCGCGGGCACGGGTGACGACGTCGCGTTCATCCGGTACACGATGCTGACCACGCAGGGCCAGAACGCCGGCCTCTGCCCGGCCGGCCAGCCGCCCGCGTACAGCGGCTGCGTGTTCCAGGACTCGACCGAGCTGGCCGTCTACGGCCCGGCCGCGTAGTCAGAAGCGCTGAAACCCGGTTGCTGCCCGCTTTCCCGGCGGGCGGCAGCCGGGTTTCGTCGTGTTCACCGACTTCTTCCACGACAGCGGGACGCAGTTGGTACGTCTTGCCTACCTGCTCCTGGGCGAGCGGGGCGACGCCGAGGATGTGGCGCAGGACGTCTTGGAGCAGTTGTACCGCCGGTGGGCCGACGTGCGGCCGGACACCGCCATGTCGTACGCGCGGACCGCGGTGGTGAACCGGTCGCGCAGCCTCCTTCGCCGTCGTGCGGTGGCCCGCCGGTTCGCGCCGCGTCTGGCCCGGCCCGAGCAGGCCGATCTGGTGCCCGTCGAGGACGGGTGGCTCTGGAACCTGGTGCAGGACCTGCCCCGCCGGCAGCGTGAGGTGGTGGTGCTGCGGTACTGGTGCGATCTGGGCGAGGCGGAGATCGCGCGGGTGCTGAACATCAGCGCCGGAACGGTCAAGTCCAGCGCGCACCGCGCTCACGCCCGGCTCGAGGCCGCACTGAAGGGGGGAGCAGTGATGGACGAGCTCGATCGGCGCCTGACGAACGTGCTGACCAAGGCGGGCGAGCGGATCGACCCGGCGACCGTACGTCTGCGGAACCCGGCCACCGAGCCGGAACCGGGCCGCCGTAGTAGGCCCTGGCTGGTGGCGATGACGTCGGCCGCGGCGGTCGTGGTCGTGGTGGCGGGCCTGACCCTGGGGATCCGGTCGAACGGCGGTGGCGGGCAGCCGGTCGCGACGGCCGCGCCGTCCGTGACCACACAAGGCACGGCGGACGGCGCGCATCCGTTGTGGACTCTCGGCGTCTCGGAGACGTACTCCCAGACGTTCGACAAGCTGGTTCCGGGCGGCCGGATCACCGCGCCGGTGCCGCGCACGGTGGATCCCGAGCTGGCGCCGGAGCTGGCGAAGCAGCCGACGCTGGTGACCGGGGCCGGTCCGGTCCGGTTTCCCGGAGCGGCGGCGGTGCACCTCCTGGAACGCCGCGACAACGGCGTCTTTGTCGCGGTGACCGGCGCCAAGGGCGGCGACGGACTGTTCGACGTCGATTTCGTGCTGGTCGGCGCCGGCAATTCCCGCCGCACGATCCTGCACGCCGCTCAGGCGGGCAGCGTGGCGATCTCCCCGAACGGAACGATGCTCGCCTTCACCAGCGGCGGGGCAGGCGAGCCAACGGTCAAACTGGTGGACGTTTCGTCCGGCCGGGTCGTCCACCAGCTTGCGGGTCGCTTCACCCAGGCGGCGTGGGCCTCCGACACCGCCCTTCTGCTCAGTGGAAAAAGTGCCGTGGCCTGGCGGGCTCCCTGGACCGGCGGCGGCGAGCGAACCCCGGTTCCCATGGGACAGGCGATGAGCGTCCCCGGAGGGATGGTGGCTCTGGACGACACCTCCGGCTGCCTGTTCAAGCTGGACGGCAATGCGACCATCACCATGGCCGACTGCAACGGCTGGAAGCTCGGCGGGCAGGTCTCCCCGGACGGCCGGCTCGTACCGCTCGAGTGGGCCAACGGGAGCACGACGCAGCACGGCGTTCTCGACCTCGACCGGAACCAGGTCCGGTCGTGGCCCGTGCCCGGCCTCAACCCGTCCTGGCTGGGGCCCACCGAGGTGCTGCTGACCGAGGACACCGTGCAGGACGCCCCGCGTACGGCCCGCTGCGATGTGACCGCCGGCACCTGCGTGCTGGCGGAGGACGACAGCGTCCTGAACGGCGCCGACTGGATCGGCCGGTAGCCCGCAGATACCGGTCGCCGCTCCCGGGTGGCGACCGGTATTATGCAAGGCATGGCTCGGCACTTCCTGCTTCTTAGCCAGCCGTGCTGCCGCCGCTAGAGCGGCCACAGCACGGCGACCCCTCCTGCGTGAGGGGTTTTTTTGTGCCCTGCTTCATACACGACGAAGAAGACGGATGCCGACGATGAGCGAGCCCGAGACCCCGCCGTTCCGCTACACGGCCGCGCTGGCCAACGAGATCGAGCCGCGCTGGCAGGCCTACTGGGCCGAGAACGGGACCTTCTACGCGCCGAACCCGGCCGGCGAGCTGGCCGACCCGAGTCACCCCCGGCACGGCGCGCCGAAGCTGCACGTCCAGGACATGTTCCCGTACCCGTCGGGTGCGGGCCTGCACGTCGGTCACCCGCTCGGGTACATCGGCACCGACAGCTACACCCGGTACAAGCGGCAGGCCGGCTTCAACGTGCTGCACCCGATGGGCTTCGACGCGTTCGGCCTGCCCGCCGAGCAGTACGCGGTGCAGACCGGCACCCACCCGGCGGTGACGACCGCGGCCAACATCGAGCGGTACCGCGGCCAGCTGCGCCGCCTGGGCCTGGCCTACGACGACCGGCGCAGCTTCGCCACCACCGACCCCGAGTACTACCGGTGGACCCAGTGGATCTTCCTGCAGGTCTTCAACTCGTGGTTCGACCCCGAGCTGCGCAAGGCGCGCCCGATCGACACGCTGATCGCCGCGTTCGAGTCGGGGGAGAAGACCGCGCCGGGCACACCGTGGTCGGAGCTGTCGCCGATCGAGCGGCGCAAGCTGATCGACGACCACCGCCTGGCCTACGTCAGTGAGGCCCCGGTCAACTGGTGCCCGGGCCTGGGCACGGTGCTGGCCAACGAGGAGGTCACGCCGGACGGGCGCAGTGAGCGCGGCAACTTCCCGGTCTTCCAGCGCAGCCTGAAGCAGTGGATGATGCGGATCACCGCGTACGGCGACCGGCTGGTCGAGGACCTGGACACGCTGGACTGGCCCGAGCCGGTCAAGCTGATGCAGCGCAACTGGATCGGCCGGAGCCGCGGCGCCCACGTCGACTTCACGGTGAACGACGACACGATCACCGTCTTCACCACGCGCCCCGACACGCTGTTCGGCGCCACCTACATGGTCCTGGCCCCGGAGCACGAGCTGGTCGACAAGATCACGCCCGAAAGCTGGCCGAATTCGACAAATCCGAAATGGACCGGGCAGGCGGCGTCGCCGAGGGAAGCCGTCGCCGCATATCGGGCACAAGCCGCAGCGAAGACCGAAGAAGAGCGCACCGAGTCCAAGGACAAAACGGGCGTCTTTACGGGAGCATTCGCGACAAATCCGGTCAACAACCAGAAAATCCCGGTCTTCATCGCCGACTACGTCCTGGCCGGCTACGGAACCGGCGCGATCATGGCGGTCCCGGCCCAGGACGAGCGCGACTGGCAGTTCGCCGAGGTCTATGAGCTGCCCATCATCCGTACGGTGCAAGCTCCTGAAGGTTTCGAGGGCGCCTTCACCGGCGACGGCCCCGCGATCAACAGTGACTGGCTGGACGGCAAGGGCGTCGCCGAGGCCAAGGCCGAGATGATCGCCTGGCTGGAGCAGCACGGGCACGGCCGCGGCGCCACCACGTACCGCCTGCGCGACTGGCTGTTCAGCCGGCAGCGCTACTGGGGCGAGCCGTTCCCCATCGTCTACGACGAGACCGGCCTGCCGATCGCGCTGCCCGAGTCGATGCTGCCGGTCGTGCTGCCCGACGTCGACGACTTCTCCCCGCGCACCTTCGACCCGGACGACGCCGACAGTGAGCCCGAGACCCCGCTGTCGCGCAAGAAGGACTGGGTGAACGTCGAGCTGGACCTGGGCGACGGCCTGAAGACGTACACCCGCGAGACCAACACCATGCCGCAGTGGGCCGGCTCCTGCTGGTACGAGCTGCGCTACCTGGACCCGGACAACGAGAAGGCCCTGGTCGACCCCGAGAACGAGGCCTACTGGATGGGCCCGCGCCGCGACGGCGACTCGGGCGGCGTCGACCTGTACGTCGGCGGCGTCGAGCACGCCGTGCTGCACCTGCTGTACGCCCGCTTCTGGCACAAGGTGCTGTACGACCTGGGCCACGTCTCGTCGTTCGAGCCGTTCCGCAAGCTGTTCAACCAGGGCTACATCCAGGCGTACGCGTTCCAGGACGAGCGCGGCTTCTACGTGCCCGCCGAGGAGGTCGTCGAGCGCGACGGCAAGTACTTCTACGGCGAGCAGGAGGTGACGCGCAGCTACGGCAAGATGGGCAAGTCGCTGAAGAACGTCGTCACCCCCGACGAGATGTGCGACCAGTACGGCGCCGACACGTTCCGGGTCTACGAGATGGCGATGGGCCCGCTGGATGTCTCCCGTCCGTGGGAGACGAGGGCGGTGGTAGGTTCCCAGCGCTTCCTGCAGCGAGTGTGGCGCCTGGTCGTCGACGAGGAGACCGGCGCCGTCCGCAGCAGCGACACCCCGCTGGACGCCAAGACCCGCAAGCACCTGCACCGCACGATCGCCGGCGTCCGCGAGGACATGGACGAGCTGCGCTTCAACACCGCGATCGCCAAGCTGATCGAGCTGACGAACGCGCTGACCCCGCTGCCCGTCGCCTCCCGCGAGGCGGTGGAGCCGCTGGTGCTGATGCTGTCCCCGTTCGCCCCGCACCTGGCCGAGGAGCTGTGGGCCAAGCTGGGCCACGAGGGCACCCTGGCCTACACCGCGTTCCCGGTGGCCGACCCGGCCCAGCTGGTAGCCGAGTCGATCACCTACCCGGTCCAGGTGAACGGCAAGGTCAAGGCCCGCATCTCGGTCACCCCCGGCACGCCGGAGGCCGACATCCGAGCCGAAGCCCTGTCCGCCGTCACCGAGTTCCTGTCCGGCCGCGACCCCAAGAAGGTCATCGTCGTCAACGGCCGCCTGGTCAGCGTCGTCGTCTGACGGTCAAGCCAGACGGCGGAGAATCGTCTGACGGTCAACACCACACAGCGGAGAGTGGCCGACGGTCAACACCACACAGCGGAGAGTGGCCGACGGTCAACACCACACAGCGGAGATACGCGTTCCCGGGCTCCCCAACCGCAGAATCGCCCGGCCGGGGAGCTCGGACGCGACCTCCACGGCGCTCAAGGCCGCAGCGCGCCTCTCGCGCGTAGCCGTGGTCACCCGAAGGCCCACCGCCCACGCGGTGGGCTATCGCCGTGCTCAATCCCGTGGCCCCGGGGCGGGCGCCTGCCCGCAGTGGCCCTGGCCGTGCTGAATCGTGTGGCCCGGGGACGGAACGCCTGTCCGCGGCGGCTCTGGTTGTGCTGAATCCTGTGATCCGGGAGCGGAACGCTCGCCTGTGGGGGCCCGGACTGTGCTGAAACCTGTGACCCGGGAGCGGAACGCCCGCCCTGCGGTGGGCCTTGGCCGTGCTCAATCCCGTGGGCCCGGGGCGGGGCGCCTGGTTTTGCGTGACCACCGCTTTTGAGGCCGGGACGCGCTATGGCCTGGAGAAGCGCGAAGGCCGCGCCCGTCGAGCGGGAGCGGCCTTCATGCGGCTGTATAAGTCCGAGAATTCGTACTATATCCGTTTGTCGAGGTTGACGCCGTATATCCGTTTGTTGAGGTTGATGCCGTGAAGGGGTTCAGGCGGTCTGGGCGTTCGCCTTCTTCGCGGAGCGCTTCCACCACAGGACGATGCCGGTGGTGAGGAGGAAGCCGATGGCGGCGGGGGCGAAGGAGAGGACGCTCATCTCGCCCGGCTTGGTGACGGCGGCGCCGATCGTCGCGTAGGAGATCGCGGACGGGATGGCGGCCAGGGTGGTGCCGAGCAGGTAGCGCTTGCGGCAGACGCTGGTGGTGCCGTAGGCGTAGCCGACCAGGCCGAACGGGGCCAGGGGCAGGAAGCGGACCAGCAGCACCGCGGAGAGGCCGCGCTTGTTGAGCCAGCCGTCGAGGCGGTGGAGCTTGGCGCCGAGCTTGCCGCCGGCGCGGGCCTGGAGGGCGCCCCGGCCGACCCAGCGGCCCGCGTAGTAGGTGACCGCGGCGGCGATCACGGCGGCGGCCAGGGCGGTCGCCGCTCCGGTGGCGGCGCCCAGCAGGGCGCCGCAGGCCACCGTGATCGCGGTGCGGGGGACGAGGACCGAGAGGAGCAGGCCGCCGACCACGGCGATGATGGCCGCGGCGGCCGGGCCGAGCTTGGCGATGCCGTCGGCGATGTCCTGGATCGGGAGCACGGCCGCGGCGACCGCGATGGCGGCGATGACGACGCCGAGGATGCCGAACCGGATGAGCCGGCGCCGCCATCCCAGAGACTGAGGAGCAGCAGCAACCTGAGGGTCCGCGAGGGTGGCGCCCCGCGGGGCGATCAGGAGGTCAGTCATGCAGTCGTCCGTCCCAGTGTCTCGTCGTCGTTAACGTCGTCAGGCTCCGGCTGCGGCCAGTCGTTCGGCCCTGAGCTTGTCGGCCCAGGTGTCGTCGACCGGGGCAAGACTATCCGCGCCGGTCGCCCAGCGCAGTAGCAGATCGGCTATAGCTGGGTTGCGAGCCAGAGCCGGTCCGTGCGAGTAGGTGCCCAGAATCTTCCCTGCCCAGGCTCCCTCGGTTTGGCCGTCATTGCCAATGCCGGCGGTGACGCGGGCCAGCGGGAAGGCGTTCGGCCCCAGGTGGGTGCGGCCGCCGTGATTTTCGAAACCACTCAGTGGGGGCAGTCCCAACCGGGGGTCGACGTCGCCGCGGATCTCGCCGACGGCCCGCGTCTCGCCCCGGTCGGAGTGCAGGTCGAGCAGCCCGAGGCCCGGGCATTTCGCACCCTTCGCGAAGAACGAGTGACCGAACAGCTGGTAACCGGCGCAGATGGCCAGGACCGCGGCGCCCTGGTTGACGGCCCGGTGGACGCCGCCGTCGTTGATCAGCCGCTGGGCCGCCAGGGCCTGCGGGCCGTCCTCGCCGCCGCCGATCAGGTAGATGTCGGCCGAGGTGGGCATCGGCTGGTCGGAGCGGACCGAGTAGGTCTCCACCGGGATGCCGCGCATCGCGGCCCGGCGAGCCAGGATCAGCAGGTTGCCCCGGTCGCCGTACGTCGAGAGCAGGTCCGGATAGATCCAGACGATGCGCAGGGCCTCAGTTGACACGGTCTAGCTCCGCTCGGATGTCCTGGAACGCGGTGTAGTTGGCGATCACTTCGAGGCGGCCGGGGGGCACGATCCGTACCGCCTCCTCGAAGGTCTTAACGTGCTGGAACGGGATTCCGTTCACCTCGAGGCGTACCGCGAGGTCGTAGGCCCGCTCGCCGGTGATCAGCACCGGCCGGCCGTACAGCGGCGCGAAGTCGACGTCGTACAGCCAGGAGGTGTCGAAACCGTCGGGGTCGCGGGCGTTGATGGAGAGCAGTGTCGGCGCCTGCTCGGCCATGTCGAACGCCTCGAGCCAGCTGGCCGGGTTCTTCGCCAGCAGCAGCCGGATGTTGCGGCCGTCGCGTTCGACCTGCGCGTACCGGCCGGCGATCGAGGTGACGGTAGAGAGCCGGGGGAGGGCTTCGATCGGGCGCACCCCGAACTCGGCCGCCACGGCCAGCGCGGTCGCCGCGTTGCCCAGGTTGACGGTGCCCGGCAGCTGCAGCTTGACCAGGTGCCAGTCGCCGCGCGGGTCGATCACGCCGTCGTCCTCGACGCGCCACTGCGGTATCGGCCGGCGCAGCGGGCAGCCGGTGCACCACCAGTCGCCGTTCTCCCGCTCGATCGGGTCGCCGCTCTCCGGGCACACCCACGAGTCGTCCTGCCAGCGCTGGCCGGCGCTGAACCAGGTCACCTTCTGTGAACCGTAGGCGGCCCACACGACCATCGGGTCGTCGGCGTTGGCGACCACGTTCACGTCCGGGTGGCCGGCGAGGGCGGTGCGCCACAGCTGCGCCATCATCGCCACCTCCTTGGCCCGGTCGAGCTGGTCGCGGGAGAGGTTGAGCAGGGCCACTACCCTCGGCTTGGTCTCGTCGATGACCCGGGGGAGATAGTGCTCGTCGACCTCCAGTACCGCGAACGGCGTCTGGCCGGCCTTGGCCAGCGCCGACGTGTGCCCGGTGGGCATGTTGGCGCCGAAGGAGTTGGTGGCGACCGGCCCCAGGACGCCGAGCGCGGCCGCCGCCAGCCTGGTCGTCGTGGTCTTGCCGTTGGTACCGGAGACGAGCGCGATCGCGCGTCCGGTCGCCAAGTGGCTCAGCAGCTCAGGATCGATCTTCAGACCGATCCAGCCGCCGATGACCGAGCCGTCGCCGCGTCCCGCGGCCCTGGAGAGCGCCGCCGCGGTCTTCGACACGGAGGTCGCGACCTTGGCGCGCAGGGGCATCTTCCCGTCCGTCACGGCGACGAGGGTACCGGAACGCGATGTCACGTCGAGTTGTCGACGCTGCCGGCTGTTCGGGGGAGCGGGTTTCGCCCGGTAGGGACGATTACGACGGCGGAAGAGTGAATATCGGGTGGCCGTCACCCGGCCGGTGACGAGCAATTATGTGTTCTGATTCACCCGTAACCTTCGACGAACTGTATTTGGCTGATCACGAGCGGTGCTGGCAAAAGTTATGGGCTGGTCACAAATCGGACAGCCCTTCATGTGCCAACTACTCTCGGTTACTGAACCGATTCTGCCGCTCGGGCCGAATCTCGGGTACCAAGGTTGGGCCGACAGCAACCCGCTGGAAGCTTGCGCCGCCCGGTTCACGCCGAGCCCTGCCCCGGGCCAGGCAGCGCGACCACGAGCACCATGTACGACCACAAAGGCATACGGGGGCAGGGACGGGGGACCCAAATAGCGGTCTCCTCCGCGCCACCCGCTCCGGTGGCGGCCACGGAGAGACCTTGGGGTGAAGCCGCCTCCCAGCGGCCGGGCAAGCCTTCCCGCCCGAACCCGACAGCTAACCTCGCAGGCGTGCCGGAGGGATATCTCTACCGTGCACGAACACAGTTCGAGCCGTGGCCGCCGCATGTCCGCCGGTGCCGGCAAACTCGCGCTGTCTCTGGGTCTCTGCCTCTGCGCCGGCCAGCTGGTCTCCACGCCGGCCGCGCACGCCGCAACCCCCGCCCCCGTCGTGGCGCAGGTCGCCACCGCGAAGGCCGCGGCGAAGGTCAAGCCCATGGTCCGCACCAGCGTCAGCACGCGAACGCTCGCGTGGGGCGCCAAGGTCAAGGTGACCGCCCGCTACATCAACCCCACGAACGGCAAGGCCGTCACCTCCGGAACGGTCCGCCTTCAGGCGCTCCGCAACGGCAAGTGGCAGAACTGGGCCGCCGGCAAGGTGAACAAGAACGGCTCGGTCGCCCTGTGGGCCCAGCCCAAGGTCACCGGCACGCTCCGCATGGTCTACCTGGGCACCTCGACGTTCGCCCCGCAGGTCGGCGGCCGTCAGTCGATCAAGGTCGTCGCCAGCGGCGCCAAGATCCTCGCCGAGGCCCAGGCCCACACCGGCGCGCTGTACAAGTTCGGCGCCTCCGGTCCGAGCCGTTTCGACTGCTCGGGCTTCACGAAGTACGTGTACAAGAAGGCCGCCGGCAAGAACCTGGCCCACAAGGCCAACTCGCAGCAGGCGGTCGGCCGCTCGGTCTCGAAGGGCGCCAAGAAGGCGGGCGACCTGATCGTCTTCCGTAACGGCTCCTACGGCTACCACGCGGCCATCTACGCCGGCAACGGCTACATGTACGACTCGCCGCACACCGGCGCCCGCGTCTCGAAGCGCAAGATGTTCAGCACGAACTACGTGGTGCGCCGCCTCGTCTGACGGCACACGACAGTCCCTCAGCGGGGCGCGACCGGTTTCGGTCGCGCCCCTCTGTCGTTTCCCGGGCGCATTCCGGGCGGTTCTCCCGCGCTTCCTTCAGAGATACGGAACTGACGAAGAGCCCCCGCCGCAGGGACGGCCCAGGCCTGCCCTCACGCCCTCTGCCCCAGTTCCGGCCGGTGCGTTCCCTCACGCAGGCCGCTCCGCGGCCCTCCACCCAGGGCGGATCCGAAGTCGCTCCCCTCCGGCCCCTGACAATCCCGCCCACCTGAGCCGCCCTCCCGTACTCCCGCGATGAGGCACCGACCCCCTTCGCCGCCTTCACCAGCACCGCCTGGGCCTCGTGGCGACCTCCTCGCCCCGCCTCGGCCCCGCCACCCCGCGCCTGTCTCGCCCGTGTCGTCCAGCGCCTCCGTGCCGCCCATCGGTCCCGTGCCGCTTCGGGTTTCCGTGCCGCTTCGGGTTTCCGCGCCGCTCCGGACTTCCGCGCCGCTCCGCGGTCCCGTGCGGCCCCCCGCTTCCGGCCCGCGCCGCCCTCGGGCCGTCATTGCTTCCGCGCCGCCTCGCGTTCCCCTCCGCCTTGCGTTCTCCCTCCGCCTCGCCCTTCTCCGCGTGGCCCAGTCGCGGTTGGGTGGGCGGCTGCTTAGGAGCGGGCTCTGTATGGCCATGCGGGCGCGTGAATGAACGGGAGTCGGGGTTGACAGCGGGTCATCTTGTTGGTCCTCCACTTTCCTCCCCGGAGGGGGTTGACAACGTCGTCTCGTGCGAGGTTTGGGCGTGTTTGTCGTGGTTCTTGACGGGCGTCCGGCGAGGATGTCGGAAACCGGACGGGGTTGATCATGCGGTGGCCCTCCACTCTGCGTGCACGCCTTTGAGCTGGGCTTTCTTGTGCGAACAAGCTTCGCGAGCGCGCTCATTCGGCTTGCGGGTGGAGGGAAGTGGAGTAGAGTGGAGCGCAGTGGCAAGGCCAAAAGGGAGCTGATTCCGGAGGGCCTGCCGGCCCGAGTTGACAGGCGGACCGCGAACCGCCGGGGGCAGGGGGTTGGAGCCGATGTTTCTCGGCACTCACACCCCGCGCCTCGACGACAAGGGGCGGCTGATCCTCCCGGCGAAGTTCCGCGACGAGCTGGCGGGAGGTGTCGTGATCACTAAGGGGCAGGAGCGCTGTCTTTACGTGTTCCCGATGCCGGAGTTCCAGCGCATCGCGGGTCAGCTTCGCGAGGCCCCGGTCACGAACAAGGCGGCCCGGGCTTACAGCCGGGTGTTCTTCGCCAGCGCGCACGACGAGGTTCCCGACAAGCAGGGGCGGGTCACGATCCCGGCCCACTTGCGGGAGTACGCGGCACTCGACCGCGAGCTCGTGGTGATCGGGGCGAGCACCCGGGTGGAGATCTGGGACAAGCAGTCCTGGGACGACTACCTCGCGGCGAGCGAAGACGAGTTCGCCGACATCGAGGAGGGGGTGCTGCCCGTCGGACTGTGAGGCGTGGCTTTCGGCTGGGTCGGCGAGACAGAGGCCCGGGCGTCGCTGCCGCCGTACTGCGAGATCTCCAGCCGCTCCCGCACCTGGCGCCTCTTCCCCGGCGCCAGGCGCGTGTCCGGGCTTGGGCGCGCCCGATGGCAACGGGCACGAGCGGATGGGGATCTGGCGGTACGGAAGACGTTCGGGCACCTGCCGCGGCGCGGCGACATCGCTACGGCGTCGTCTGTGGGTTGGCATGGGGTCCGATGAGGATCCGGCGAGGCGTGGGCCAGGGGGGTCACGCGCGGGACCGGAGCCGGCGGGCGGCAAGGACAGAGCGCGGGCTTCGGCTTGGCGGACGACGTAGCGGTGGACAGCCGGGGTTGCGATGGGGGTTGACGTGGGGGAGCTTCGCGGTACGCATGTGCCGGTGCTGCTCGAGCGATGTCTCGAGCTGCTCGCCCCGGCCCTCCAGCTGCCCGGCGCGGTGCACGTCGACTTCACGCTCGGCCTGGGCGGTCACGCCGAGGCGGTGCTCGAGCGCTATCCCGACGTGGTCCTCATCGGACTCGACCGGGACACCGAGGCGCTGGCCCACTCGCGGCAGCGGCTGGCCCGGTTCGGCGGCGAGCGGGTGCACCTGGTGCACGCGGTCTACGACGAGCTGCCCCGGGTGCTCGAGGAGCTGGACATCCCGCGGATCCACAGCGGACTGTTCGACCTGGGCGTCTCCTCGCTGCAACTCGACGAGGCCGACCGGGGCTTCGCGTACGCGCAGGACGCGCCGCTCGACATGCGCATGGACCAGACCACGGGCATCACGGCCGAGCAGGTCGTGAACGAGTACGAGCCCGGTGAGCTGGTGCGGATCCTGCGGACGTACGGCGAGGAGAAGTTCGCCACACGCGTCGTCTCGTCGATCGTCCGCGAGCGGCAGAAGGGCCGGATCACCTCGACGGCACGGCTGTCTGAGCTGGTCAAAGAGTCCATTCCCGCCGCAGCCCGGCGAACGGGTGGAAATCCTTCGAAAAGAACGTTTCAAGCGCTGCGCATCGAGGTAAATGGCGAACTCGCCACGCTCGAGTCCGCGGTTCCGGCCGCTCTGGACGCGTTGGCCCCGAAAGGGCGCCTTGTGGTGATGAGCTACCAATCTTTGGAGGACCGGATCGTCAAGCGCGCCCTCACCGCGAGGACGCGCAGCACCGGGCCGATCGACCTGCCGGTCGAACTGCCCGGAACCGGGCCGACGCTGCGGCTGCTGACAAAGGGGTCAGAGCCGCCCACCGACGAGGAGGTCGCGGCGAACCCGCGGGCAGCTTCCGTGAAGCTGCGCGCTGTGGAGCGCCTCGACCAGCACGACCAGGCTCCCGGGGCCGCCCGCGAACGGCTCCGATTGTCTACAACGCACGGGGGACGAGGGCGGTTACGCCCGGGGGAACGTAAAGAGGGGGAGGGGAAAGCATGAGCGAGCGCACCCACGCGCCGCGGTCGGGGGGCCGGGCCGCGGATCACCAGCGCCAGGCCAACGGCCGGCGCGACCAGGGCACGAGCCGCGATGCGGACGCCCGGAGCAGTGCCGGCCGGGGGGCACGGCACTTCACCGACGAGGTCCGGGGCAGTGCCGAGGGCACCGACGCGCGCCGGCCGGCAACCGGCCGCGCCCGCCGCGAGAACGACGACGTCCGCGGTGGGGGCCGCGACGCCGCCACACCCCGCGGCCGCGCTCGCGACACCGAGAGCACCCGCACCCGCCGCGACAGCGAGCAGATCCGCACCCGCCGCGACAGCGAGGAGATCCGCACTCGCCGCGACAGCGAGGAGATCCGCGGCGAGGGGCTTCGCGCTCGCCGGGACACGGGTGAGCTTCGTGCTCGCCGGGACCTGGACGGGCCGGCCAAGCGCCGCGACACCGAGGGCGTTCGCGCCCGTCATGACGGCGAGGAGACCCGCGCTCGCCGCGACACGGGTGAGGTTCGGGCTCGCCGGGACGCCGAGGTTTCGGCTCAGCGTCGCGACACGGGTGAGGTTCGGGCTCGCCGGGACGCGGAGGGTTCGGGCCGGCGGCGGGACACCGAGGGCGTGCGTGCTCGCGGGGACGGTGGCGGCCGGGCCGGGCGTGAGGTGGAGAGCGAGCGGGTTCGGCGGATCACCGAGGACGTTCGGGCTCGGCGGGACACCGAACAGGACGCCACGGTCAAGCCGATCGCGGCCAAGCTGGAGAAGGGTGCGGCCAAGGCCTCGCGGGGCAAGGGCGGTGACCGGCGGCTGAACGGGCTGGCGGGGACCGACGCGCCGGTCGCGGGTACGGCGGCGCTGCAGCTCGAGGTGGCGCCCGACGGTAACGGGCGGGCCGAGGCCGCTGCGGGGCCGCGGCTGTCGGTGGCGCCGGCGCCGGTGCGGCGGGGGCCGCGGGCGCCGTTCGCGGCCGGGGTCGTGGGGCTGGTCATCATCGGCGTGCTCGGGATTCTGCTGATCAACACCAAGACGAACGAGAACTCGTTCAAGATCGCTGATCTGGAGAAGCAGAACACGGCGCTCGACAACCAGCGGCAGGACCTCGACAACCAGCTGATCCAGGTGTCCAGCGTGGGCAACCTGGACGCGGCGGCCCGGCGGCTCGGCCTGGTCAAGGCGGACAACATCGCCGTGCTGCGCCTGCCGGACGGCAAGCAGATCGGCGTGCCGATGCCGGCCGAGGGCAAGAAGTCGGTCACCGAGCAGCCGGCCAAGACCGACGCCACCACCAGCGGCACCGCCAACAACCAGCCCGCGAACGGCCAGACCGCGAACGGACAGACCGCGAACGGCCAGACCGCGAACGGCCAGACCGCGAACGGCCAGACCGCGAACGGACAGACCGTGAACGGCCAGGCCACCAGCGGCCAGACCGTCAACGGCCAGACCGTCAACGGCCAGACCGTCAACGGGCAGGTCGGCAGTGGGCCGAGTGTGAATGGACAGAGCGTGAATGGGCAGGCCGGCAGCGGCCAGGCCGCGAGCAACGGGCAGTAGGCCGTATGTCGCCGCGGGCTGACGACACTCCACCGCGCCGGGGCGCTCAGCCCCGGCGCGGCACGTCTCGTGACCTTCCCGAGGAGGGGGAGGAGCAGGGGACGAAGGGCCGCGGCTTCGGCGGCATCGGGGACGCGCGCGCCTACACGCCGCGCGGGCGCACCATGGCCGAGCGGGACCAGCGCACGCGGTCGCCGCGGGCCGGGCGCAACGCCGACCCGTTCCGGCCCGCGCTCCAGGTGCTCGACGGCGGCCGGCCCCGGCGCGGTGGCCGGCCCGAGCCGGAGGAGACGGCCGACGGCGCGGACAGTCCGGAAATTCCCGAGCAGCCCGCCGGCCGAGGCGGCAAGGGCGCCGGCAGCAACCGCGAGGGCGCCAAGGCCGGGAAGAGCACCACGGCCGGGAAGAGCGCCACGAGCGGCAAGGGCACCACGGCCGGCAAGGGCACCACGGCCGGCAAGGGCACCACGGACGGGCGTCAAGGCGCCGCCGAGGGCCGCAAAGGTGGCAAGGGCGCTGAGCGCCGTCCGGGCCTGTCCACGAGCGGTGAGGACGGAGCGGAGCGGCGCCGGGGGACCGTGCGCGGCCGGGACGGGCGGCTGGGTGGCAAGGCCGGGCCGCGTGGGCGGGCGGTGGCGTTCGACGAGGACGAGTTCGCCGAGGACGAGCTGGACAGCCGGCGTACCCGGGCCGGGGTCAAGCCCCGTCGGGCCGTGGCCGGATCCGATCGGGGTGCCCGCGCCGCGCGTGTGGCCCGGTTGGGGTCAGCTCTGCGGTCGGAGCGGTCGTCGTCGCGTACGAAAAAGGAAGAAGGACCACGACGCATCGTGAGTGGACCGCGGGTCAACCGCGCCGTCCGCGCGGTCGCGCCCGAGCCGCCCAAGCTGGCCAACAGCACGCGGCGGCTGCGGATCGGCGCCGTCGTGGCGCTCTCGCTCTTCGTGATGATCGGTGTGCGGCTGGTCATCCTGCAGGTGGCCTCGTCGCCGTCCGACGCCAAGCGGCTCATCGAGCTGCGCGAGGACCGGCTGGCCGAGGTGCGCCTGCCCGCCCCCCGGGGCAGCATCCTCGACCGGGACGGCACCGTGCTCGCGCACAGTGTCGAGGCCCGGTACATCGGTGTCGACCCGGTCCTCGTGAACAATCCGGAGAAGACCGCGGCCATCCTGTCGCCGCTGATCAGTGTGCCCGTCTCGGCGCTGCTGCCGAGCATGAAGAAGCACACGCGGCCCGGCGGTGGCCAGTCCCGGTTCGAATATCTGGCCCAGGGTGTCGACATCTCCATCGGTGACAAGATCGCCGCCCTGGAGCTGCCGGGCATCGTGGTCAAGGAGGACGAGCGGCGCGACGTGCCGAACGCCGACCTGGCGGCCAACCTGATCGGCTTCACCGGCGCCGACAACTCGGGCCTGGAGGGCCTGGAGGCGCGCTACGACTCGCTGCTGCGCGGCACCGACGGCGCGCGGGTCTTCGAGATCGGCAAGGGCGACCTCAACAAGCCGATCCCGAGCGGGTACGAGAAGTACACCGAGCCGCAGGCGGGCACGTCGCTGAAGCTGACCATCGACCATTATTTGCAGTACGAGGTGCAGCGCATCCTCTGTGAGCAGGCCACCAAGTCGAAGGCGTACATGGCCGGGGCCGTGGTGATGGACGTCAAGACGGGCGAGGTGCTGGCCCAGGCGAGCTGCCCGACGTACAACGCCGCCAAGCCGGGCGACTACTCGCCCACCGACCGGGAGGACGTGCCGAGCAGCATCGTGGCCGACCCCGGTTCGGTGCACAAGGCGTTCATCTTCGGCGCCGCCCTGCAGGAGGGGCTGATCACCCCCGACTCGGTCCTGTCGATCGGCCCGGGGCTGGAGCGCGGCGGATACTCGTTCACCGACACCCACCAGCAGAAAAAGGGCACCAAGATGACGATGGCGGGCCTGCTCGCCTACTCGTCGAACGTGGGCACGATCCTCATCGCCGACAAGCTCGGCAAGCAGAAGGTCTACGAGTACCAGCAGAAGTTCGGGCTGGGCAAGTCGACGAACGAGGGCATGCCGGGCGAGGCCGACGGCCGGCTGCTGACGCCGGACGAGTGGAGCGGCTCGGCGTCGGGCTCGGTGCCGATCGGCATGAGCGTCGACGCCACGCTGGTCCAGATGGCGGCCGGCTACAACGCCATCGCCAACGACGGCACGTACATCCAGCCGCACCTCATCAAGGAGATGATCTCCGGCAAGGACGGCAAGGTCACCCAGGCCGCCAAGCCGGAGACGCACAAGGTGCTCGACCCGCACGTCGCGTCCGAGCTGCGCACCATGATGGAGGCCGTGGTCGACAACGACGGCGCGACCGGCAAGAAGGCGGCCGTCGCCGGGTACCGGGTGTCCGGCAAGACGGGCACCGGCAAGCGGCTGATCGACGGTCAGTACACGAGCGCCAACTACGGGTCGTTCATCGGCATGGCGCCCGCCGAGAACCCGCGGTTCGTCATCGCCGTCTCGGCCGACGTGCCGGTCGGCACCGGCGGCGACGTGGCGGCGCCGGCGTTCTCGAAGATGATGCAGTTCGCGCTGCTGCACAACAAGGTGCCGCCGTCGACCGAGCCGGCCCCCAAGCTGAAGATCAAGCCATGAGGCCCTGGTACGGCGGTATGGCGTTTTTCGCCGAGCGGCGGGCACGGGGTAGGGTCTGACGCCGTGCCCGGCATTCCCCGTCCCCTTTCCGTGGCGCCGCACCGGTTGTCGAGCCTGGCCCCGCTGATCGCGGCCACGCTGACCGGCGACGACGCCGAGGTCACCGGGATCACCCATGACAGCCGTGACGTCCGACCCGGCGACCTCTACGCGGCCCTTCCCGGCGCGAACCGGCACGGCGCGGAGTTCGCCGCCGCCGTCGCGTCGGCCGGCGCCGCCGCCCTCCTGACCGACCCCGACGGCGCCGCCCGCGCCGCCGCCACCGGCCTTCCGGTGCTGGTCGTCGACGATCCGCGGGCCGTGCTCGGCGCGGCCGCCTCGGCGATCTACGGCGACCCCTCGGCCCAGATGACCGTGATCGGGATCACCGGCACCGCCGGCAAGACCTCCACGGCGTACCTGGTCGAGTCCGGCCTGCGGGCCGCCGGCCTGGTCACCGGCATGATCGGCACGGTCGAGACGCGCCTGGGCGACCTGGTCGTGCAAAGCGTGCGGACCACGCCCGAGGCGACCGACGTGCACGCGATCCTCGCCGCCGGCCGGGAGCGCGACGTCACCGCCGTGGTGATGGAGGTGTCCAGCCACGCGCTGGCCGTCGGCCGGGTCAACGGCGTGCGCTACACCGTCGGCGGCTACACCAACTTCGGCCTCGACCACCTCGACTTCCACCGCGACGCCGACGACTACTTCGCGGCCAAGGCGAAGCTGTTCGACGGCCGCTGCCGCTTCGAGGTGCTCAACTCTGACGACGCGGCCCTGGCGCCGTTGTTCAAACCGGAGACGATCAGCTACTCGGCCGACGGCGACACCGGGGCCTCGTGGTGGGCCACCGACATCCGGCCCTCGGCCTTCGGCCAGCGCTTCGTGGCCCACGGGCCCGGGGGCGTACGGGTGGAGGCCGGCGTGGCCCTGCCCGGCCGGCACAACGTGGCCAACGCGCTGCTGGCCCTGGCCGCCCTGGTGGCCGCCGGCATCGACCCGGCCGTGGCGGCCGGCGGGATCGCGGCGTGCGCGGGCGTACCGGGCCGCCTGGAGCGGGTGGACGCCCCGGGCGAGGTCCTGGGCGTGGTCGACTACGCGCACAAGCCGGACGCCATCGTGGCCGCCCTGGCCGCGCTGCGCGAGCTGGCCACCGGGCGCGGCGGCCGGGTGATCTGCCTGATCGGCGCCGGCGGCGACCGGGACCGCGGCAAGCGCCCGCTGATGGGCGCGGCGGCGGCCCGCGGCAGCGACCTGGTCATCGTCACCGACGACAACCCCCGGACCGAGGACCCGGCGGCCGTGCGCGCCGCCGTGCGGGCCGGGGCCGAACAGGCGGGAGCCCCCGCGAAGATCATCGAAGTCGCCGGGCGGCGCGACGCGATCGACGAGGCGGTGCGGCTGGCCGCGCCGGGCGACGTGATCGCGCTGCTGGGCAAGGGACACGAGCGTGGCCAGGAGGTGAACGGCGAGATGCTGCCGTTCGACGACCGGATCGAGCTGGCCGCGGCGCTGACCGCCGCGGCGGGGAGCGGCTCGTGATCCGGATGACGCTGGCGGAGATCGCCGAGCGCACCGGGGGACGCGTGGTCAACGCGGCGCCCGAGCTCGAGGTCACCGGGGGAGTGGAGTACGACTCCCGCAAGGTCGGCCCGGGCGGCCTCTTCGTCGCCTTCGAGGGCGAGAAGGTCGACGGGCACAAGTTCGCGGCCGCGACGGTCGAGGCCGGGGCGGCCGCCGTGCTGAGTACGCGGGACACCGGCCAGCCGGGTGTGGTGGTGGCCGAGCCGCTGAGCGCGCTCGCGGCGCTGGCGTCGGCGGTCGTGGACAGGCTCGACAAGCTGACCATCGTCGGGCTCACCGGGTCGTCCGGCAAGACGACGACCAAGGACTACATCGGGCAGTTGCTGTCGCGGCTGGGGCCGACGATCGCGCCGGCCGGGTCGCTCAACAACGAGCTCGGCTTCCCGTACACGGTGCTGCAGGCGACCACGGATACCCGCTTCCTGGTGCTCGAGATGGGCGCGCGCGGTATCGGGCATATCCGCTATCTCACGAATATCGCCCGGCCGCGGGTGGGTGCCGTCCTCAACATCGGCGCGGCCCACCTCGGCGAGTTCGGCTCGGTCGAGGGCACTGCGAAGGCCAAGGGCGAGCTGGTCGAGGCGCTGCCCGCCGACGGGGTGGCGGTTCTGAACGCCGACGATCCGCTGGTGGCCGGCATGGCGCCGCGGACCGTGGCGAAAGTCGTGCTCGTCGGCGAGTCGCCGGCCGCCGCGGTGCGCGCGACGGAGGTCGTCGTGGACGGGGCCGGGCGCGCTTCGTACAAAATCGGCTTCGAGGGAAAAACCGGAAATGTCCGGCTGGGCGTCGCCGGTCGGCACCAGGTGGCGAACACGCTGGCGGCGGCGGCCGTCGCGCTCTCGCTCGGCATGGGGCTCGAGGACGTGGCCGAGGCGCTGGGTGAGGTCGGCATCGTCTCCGGGCGCCGGATGGACGTGTTCACCCGCGCCGACGGTGTCACGGTGATCGACGACTCGTACAACGCCAATCCCTCCTCGACCACGGCCGCGCTCCAGGCGCTGGCCTCGATGGGCGAGGGCAAGCGCACCACCGCCGTGCTCGGCTACATGGCCGAGCTGGGACCGCACGAGCGCTCCGGGCACGAAGAGGTCGGCCGGGTCGCGGCCGAACTCGGCGTCGACCGGCTGATCGCCGTCGCCCCGGAGGCGGGCCCGATCGTGGACGGCGCGCGCGCGGTCGCCGGCTGGACGGGCGAGGCCACACTCGCCCCGGACCAGGCCGCGGCCATCGAGGTCCTGAAGGGAGACCTCCGGGACGGCGACGTCGTGCTGGTCAAGGGATCCCGGTACCGCACGTGGGACGTGGTGGACTCGCTCCGTGGAGAGGAGGAGTCCCGGTGAGGGCAGTCATCGTCGCGGCCGCGGTCGCCTTCATCATCTCGTTGTTCGGCACCCCGATCGCCATCCGCGTCTTCACGGCGATGAAGGCGGGCCAGCCGATCCGCGGCGGCCTCGGGCTGGCCAGCAACGCCGGCAAGAAGGGCACGCCCACGATGGGTGGCGTGGCCTTCATCATCGCCACCGTCATCGCCTACGCGGCCGGGCACGTCGCCCTGACCACCCTCCCGGATCGGCAGATCGCCCAGGAGAGCCCGACCATGACCGCCCTGGTCCTGCTCGGGCTGTTCGTCTTCTGCGGCGTGGTCGGCTTCCTGGACGACCTGCTGAAGGTGCGCCGGCGCAACTCCGACGGCCTCAGCGCCAAGGGCAAGCTGCTCGGCCAGCTGATCGTCGGCACCGCGTTCGCGGTCGTGGCGCTCTACGTGCCGAGCACCAACGGCGAGACGGTGGCCAGCGAGCACATCTCGTTCATCCGCGACATCAGCTGGCTCGACGTCGGCAAGGTCGGCTCGGTGCTGGTCTTCGTCTTCGTCATCATGGCGATGTCGAACGGCGTGAACCTCACCGACGGCCTGGACGGCCTGGCCACCGGCGCGTCGATCCTGGTGCTGGGCGCGTACGCCCTGATCGGCTTCTGGCAGTACCGGCACTGGTGCGGCGACTCGGACTACGCCCGGGTCAACGACTACTGCTACAACGTGCGGGACCCGCTGGAGATCGCGATGATCGCCGCCGCGGCGGCCGCCGCCTGCGTGGGCTTCCTGTGGTGGAACACGTCCCCGGCCCGGATCTTCATGGGCGACGCCGGCGCGCTCGGCCTGGGCGGCCTGATCGGCGGCCTGGCCGTGGCCACCCGGACCACGCTGCTCTCGGTCATCATCGGCGGCCTGTTCGTGATCATCACGATGTCCCTGATCATCCAGATCGTCTCGTTCAAGACCACCGGCAAACGGGTGTTCCGGATGTCGCCGCTGCACCACCACTTCGAGTTGGCGGGCTGGAGCGAGGTCAACATCGTGGTGCGGTTCTGGATCATCTCCGGGATCTGTGTCGCGATCGGCCTGGGCCTGTTCTACTCGGACTTCCTGGCCGTCATGGGATAGATCTCTCGCGCGACACGCCAGGCACGTGACACAGCCTCGCGTGTCGCCGCGACGATGATGAGGCAATGGCGGACGACCGTACTCCTCAGGCGCCTCGCCCGTCGTTGAGCCGGCAGCTGCTGCCCGCCGTGCACGGGCTGCTGGCGCGTCCCCTCTCCTCGTACTACCTGCTGCTGTCGAGCTCCGGTCTGCTGCTGCTGATCGGCCTGACCATGGTCTTCTCGGCCACCAGCGTCGAGGCGTACGTGCGGGAAGGCAGCGCCTTCGGCGCGATCGGCAGCCAGGCGATCTTCGCGCTGCTCGGCCTGGTCGCGTTCTGGGTGTGCCAGCGGCTGCCCGCCGGCACCCTGCGCGACCTCGGCAAGTACATCCTGGCCGTGGCCATCGCGCTGCTCGCCCTGCTCGACCTGATCAACGCGCTGAAATCGGTGCACATCCTCGGCCCGAAGCAGGGACTCGGCCCGGTCCGCGCCGATCTGCTCTGGCTCTACTTCGGCCCGATCGGCCTCCAGCCGGCCGAGTTCGCCAAGCTCGGCATGGTGCTCTGGGGGGCCGACGTGGTCGCCCGCAAGGGCCCGGCGCTCGGGCACTGGCGCGAGCTGTCCCGGCCGCTGTTCCCGGTCATCGGCCTGCTGTTCGTGCTGGTCGGCTACAACGACCTGGGCACCATGCTGGTGCTGCTGGCCCTGATCGTCGGCCTGCTGTGGGCGGCCGGCGTACGACTGCGGATCTTCGCCGCGCTCGGCGTGCTCGGCCTGGCCGGCATCAGCCTGCTCATCGCGGCCGCGTCCGGCGGCGCCGGCTCGGGTGAGAAGGGCGCCGAGAACTACCGCCTGGCCCGGCTCACCAACTTCCTCCAGCCGCTCGACCAGTGCGATCTGGACGGGCCGTGCTACCAGCTCATCCAGGCCCGCTCGGCGATCTTCGAGGGCGGCTGGTTCGGCGTCGGGCTGGGCAAGGGCGCGCTCAAGTGGAACTGGCTGCCCGAGGCCGAGAACGACTTCATCTTCGCCGTGGTGGCCGAGGAACTCGGGGTGGTCGGCTGCGCGATCGTCCTGGCCCTGTTCGCGGTGCTGGCCTACACCGGCTTCCGTATCGCCCGGCGCTCGGTCGACCCGTTCCGCCGTCTGGCCGCCACCGCGATCACCACCTGGCTGGTGGCCCAGGCCGTGATCAACATCGGCGGCGTCACCGGGATGCTGCCCATCACCGGCCTCCCGCTGCCGTTCATCTCCGCAGGTGGTAGTGCCCTCGTCGTGACCATGGCGGCGGTCGGCATCGTCGCCTCCTTCGCCCGCGCCGAGCCGGACGCGTCACGTGCCCTGAACGCCCGTCCGCCCGCTCGGTGGGTACGGCTACTCTGGGCCCCGCTGCCGCCGGTCCCCCCGCAACGGCGGCCGGGGCCTGCGAAGCCCACCGCTGACACGGGGGCTGGAAGGAGACGGTAAATGGCTTCGCTGCGGTCGGTAGTGCTCGCCGGAGGAGGCACCGGCGGTCACATCTACCCGCTGCTCGCCTTCGCCGACGCCTTACGGCGGCATTTCCCCGACGTGCGGATCACCACGCTGGGCAGCCCCAAGGGCATGGAGAACGACCTGATCCCGCCGGCCGGATACGACCTGCGGGTCATCCCGGCGTTCCAGCTGCCGCGGTCGATCAACATGAACCTGCTGCGCACCCCCGACCGCATGTACAAGTCCTCCCAGGCGGCCGGCAAGATCCTCGAAGAGGTGCAGGCCGACGTCGTGGTGGGCTTCGGCGGGTACGTGTCGGTGCCGGCCTACCTCGCGGCCTGGCGCCGTGGCGTGCCGATCGTCATCCACGAGGTGAACGTCCCGCCGGGCGTGGCCAACCGGATGGGCATGAAGTTCACCAAGAACATCGCGGTCGGCTTCCCGCAGCAGCCGCAGCTGGCCGAGTCGCTGCGCGAGGCCCGGGTGGTCGGTGTCCCGTTGCGTACGGCGATCTCGCACCTCGACCGCGCGGCGTTGCGCCCGCAGGCGCTCTACCAGTTCGGGCTGCGCCCCGACCTGCCCGTGCTGTTCGTCTCGGGCGGCTCGTCCGGCGCCCGGACGATCAATCTGGCCGTCGCCGCGGCGGCCAAGCGGCTCGCCCACTCCGGCATCCAGGTGCTGCACGTGCAGGGCGGCCGCAACGACCCGTTCGACGTGCCGGCCGACCTGCCCGTGCCCTACCGGGTGCTGCCGTACCTCTCGGACATGCAGCTGGGGTACGCGGCGGCCGACCTCATGCTCTGCCGCGGCGGCGCGATCACGGTGGCCGAGACCACCGCGCTCGGCGTGCCCGCGGTGTACGTGCCGTACCCGCACAGCAACCAGGAGCAGAAGCGCAACGCGCTGCCGGTCGTCGAGGCCGGCGGCGGCGTCCTGGTGGACAACTCGGAGCTCACCGCTGAGTGGATCGAGCAGAACATCGTCCCGCTGGCGCGGGACAGGCAGCGCCTCGGCGCGATGAGCATGGCCGCTTCCCGGTACGGTCGCCGCGACGGTGACGAAGCGCTGCTCGAATTCGTTCTGGAAGCGGTGGCCAAGGCCCGATGACCGACGCGACTAAGGGAGCAGGACTGTGAACACGGCGGAGCTGAGGCCGGCCGGCGAGGTGACCGCCGAGGACCTCGGCAGCGTGCACCTCATCGGGATCGGCGGGGTCGGCATGGCGGGCCTGGCCCGTTTGCTGCTCACCCGGGGCGTCCCGGTCTCCGGCAGCGAGCTGCGCGAGTGGCCGGCGCTGGCCGGCCTGCGCGCGCTGGGCGGCACGGTGCACATGGCACACGTCGCGTCGAACCTGGACGGGGTCGACACGGTGGTCTACTCCACGGCCATCCCGGCCGACCACCTCGAGCTGGTCGAGGCGCGCCGCCGCGGGCTGCGCGTGCTGCACCGCTCCGAGGCGCTGGCGGCCGCGATGACCAACCGGCAGACCATCGCCGTGGCCGGCACGCACGGCAAGACCACCACCACCTCGATCATGACGGTGATCCTCCAGCACGCCGGTCAGGACCCGTCGTTCGTGATCGGCGGCGAGATCTCCGAGGCCGGCTCGAACGGCCACCACGGCACCGGGCCGCACTTCGTGGCCGAGGCCGACGAGAGCGACAAGTCGTTCCTGATCTACCGCCCGCACGTCGCGATCATCACCAACATCGAGGGCGACCACCTCAACAACTGGGGCGACCTCGACGGCCTCAAGGCCGGATTCCTGCAGTTCGCCGAGCTCACCGACCCCGAGGGCTTCGTGGTTACGTGCGCCGACGACGAGGGCACCCAGGAGCTGATCGCGGCGCTCAAGGCCAAGGGCAAGACCGTTTACACGTACGGCGAGAGCGCGTCGGCCGACCTCAGGATCTCCGATGTCGTGTCGACCGTCAGCGGGGTCCGCTACCAGGCCGAGCTGGACGGCAAGCCGCTCGGCGAGATCCGGCTGGCGCTGCCCGGCAAGCACATGGGCCTCAACAGCGCGGCCGCCGTGCTGACCGCGCTGCGGCTGGGCCTGCCGCTGGACAAGACCGTGGAGGCGCTCGCGTCCTTCCCCGGCGTGCGCCGGCGCTTCGAGCGCAAGGGGATCGCGGCCGGTGTGCGGGTGTACGACGAGTACGCGTACCACCCGACCTCGGTCAAGGCCGCGCTGCGCACGCTGCGCGAGGTGGCCGGCGACGGCCGCCTGCTGGTGGTCTTCCAGCCGTACCGGGTGTACCGCACCCGGGACCTGGAGGCCGAGCTGGCCGAGGGCCTGAGCCTGGCCGACCAGGCGATCGTCATGGAGGTCTTCGGCCCGGGCGAGGTGCGCGGCCCCGGCGAGGGCGGCGTGTCGCTGACCGCGGCCGTCGACCTGCCGGACGGCGCCAAGGTGTTCGTGCCCGACTGGGAGGACGTGCCGGCCGAGGTCGTGCGGCGCAGCCGCCCGGGCGACGTGGTGGTGACCATGGGCGCGCCGCCGATCTCGCTGATGGGCGACGAGCTGCTGTCCGCGCTGGCCGAGGCCGACCTCCAGCCGGCGCCGTCCCAGCCCAGCGGCAACGCCCTGGAAGAGCGGTAGAGCAGCGGTGAGCGGGGGCGGGCGCAGCTGGCGGCTCGTACGGGCGGACACCGACGCGGTGCCCGCCTCGGCGCGCCGTTTCATGGCCCGCGCCCGCAAACGTAAGCTGCGGGCCGTGCTGCCGTGGGCGATCGCGGCCGGCGTGCTCGCCCTGGCCGGCATCGTGTCCTGGGTCGTCTACGGCACGTCCCTGCTCGGCGTCCGCGACGTGAAGGTCGTCGGCACCCAGTTCCTCACCCCGCTCCAGATCGAGCAGGCGGCCTCGGTCCCGCAGCGCGAGCCGCTGGCCCGGGTCGACCTCGACGCCGTCCGGGCCAAGGTGCGCACGCTGCCGGCGGTCGACCGGGTCGTGGTGCGGCGCAGCTGGCCGTCCACGCTGGTGGTGGAGGTCGTGGAGCGTACGCCGGTGGCCGCGGTGCCCGCCTCGGGCCAGTTCTCGCTGATCGACCGCGAGGGCGTGCCCTACCGCACCGTCCAGCAGCAGCCGGCCGGGCTGCCGCTGGTGCGTACGACGTCGCCGGGGCCGAACGACGTGAACACGAAGTCGGCCCTGACCGTGCTCTCGGCGCTCAGCGAGGATCTGCGCGAGCAACTGGTCGCGGTGTCGGTGCCCATGCCGGCGCAGATCAAGCTGGAGCTGAAGAAGGAGCGCACGGTGGTCTGGGGGGACGACACCCAGAGCGACACCAAGAGCCAGGTGGCGACCGCGCTGCTGAAGCGCAAGGGCCGCGAGATCGACGTCAGCGCTCCGTCAGTCGTGACGATCCGCTAATATCTTCCATAAGCGGACAAACAACGCTTTTTGGTCGAGGTTACGGGTCCGTCGGATGTTCGCCACGTAAGCGGACGCCGACACGCCGCGCCGGGTCTTTGGTTGACATCGCAATGCCGCATACGTTGCCACCAGAGGCTTCAGTGGTTGACATAACCCTAAGCCTCTAGTAGAGGGTGAGGGTTTCCTCGCCCTCCCTTGTACGGCAGCGGGTGCCGACGCGCGGTCTGGCCGGACCGCGCCGGGGCCTAACGGCATCCACTAACCCTGGAAGGGAAGGCTGAGAGCCCATGACACCTCCCCACAACTACCTGGCGGTCATCAAGGTCGTCGGTATCGGTGGCGGCGGCGTGAACGCCGTGAACCGCATGATCGAGGTCGGGCTCAAGGGCGTCGAGTTCATCGCGATCAACACCGATGCGCAGGCGCTGCTGATGAGCGACGCCGACGTCAAGCTCGACGTCGGCCGCGAGCTCACCCGCGGTCTCGGCGCCGGCGCGCAGCCCGAGGTGGGCAAGAACGCCGCCGAGGACCACCGTGACGAGATCGAAGAGGTGCTCAAGGGCGCCGACATGGTCTTCGTGACGTGCGGCGAGGGCGGCGGCACCGGCACCGGCGGCGCGCCCGTCGTCGCCAACATCGCCCGTAAGCTCGGTGCGCTCACCATCGGCGTGGTCACCCGGCCGTTCTCGTTCGAGGGCAAGCGCCGCCAGGTGCAGGCCGAGGCCGGCATCGACGAGCTGCGCAACCAGTGCGACACGCTCATCGTGATCCCGAACGACCGGCTGCTCGCGCTCGGCGACCGCGGCATCAGCATGATGGACGCGTTCCGCCAGGCCGACCAGGTGCTGCTCTCCGGTGTGCAGGGCATCACCGACCTGATCACCACCCCCGGTCTGATCAACCTGGACTTCGCGGACGTCAAGAGCGTCATGAGCAACGCCGGCAGCGCCCTCATGGGCATCGGCAGCGCCCGGGGCGACAACCGCGCGGTCGAGGCGGCCGAGCGGGCCATCTCCAGCCCGCTGCTGGAGCAGAGCATGGACGGCGCCCGCGGCGTGCTGCTCTCCATCGCCGGCGGCTCCGACCTGGGCCTGTTCGAGATCAACGACGCGGCGCAGCTGGTCACCGACGCGGCCCACCCGGACGCGAACATCATCTTCGGCGCGGTCATCGACGACGCGCTCGGCGACGAGGTGCGGGTCACGGTCATCGCGGCCGGCTTCGACGGGGGCACGCCCTCGTACAAGCCGTCCGAGCCGGCGCGCAAGGTGATCCAGCAGCCGGCCGCGCCGGCGGTCACGGCGCCGCAGCCGGCCGCGCCGGCGGTCACCACGCCGCCGCCGGCCACGACCACCCCGACCCCGCGCCGGGTGCTGTTCGACGACGTCGACGTGCCGGACTTCCTGAAGAACGGCTCCTGACGGCGGTGACGGATCGTAGGGCCGAGCTGTCCGCGGCCCTTCAGGAGGTGCGTGGGCGGATCGCCCGCGCGTGCGTGGCGGCCGGGCGACCGGCGGACGCCGCGCACCTGGTCGCGGTGACCAAGACGTACCCGGCGAGCGACGTGGTGTTGCTCGCCGGGCTCGGCGTCACCGACGTGGGCGAGAACCGCGACCAGGAGGCCGCTCCCAAAGCGGCCGCCGCCGCGGAAGCCGGCGCGACGCCGCGCTGGCACTTCATCGGACAGCTCCAGCGCAACAAGGCGCGTTCGGTGGCGTCCTATGCCGACGTGGTCCAGTCGGTCGACTCCATACGGCTGGCCTCGGCGCTCGATCGTGCGGCTTCTTCTCTGCGCGATGATCCACTCGAGGCGCTGGTCCAGGTGAGCATCGACGGTGATCCGGCGCGCGGGGGCGCGGCCGGCGACGACATCTGGCGGGTTTCCGACTCCATCGCGTCGTCCACATCGCTGCGTCTCGGCGGCGTCATGGCGGTGGCCCCGACGGACTGGGATCCCGACCGCGCGTTCGAGCAGCTCAAGTCGATCTCGGACCGTCTGATCGCGTCACACCCCGATTCGAAGATGATCTCCGCGGGTATGAGCGGGGACCTCGAGGCGGCCGTCCGGCACGGTGCGACACACGTCCGGATCGGCACTTCTTTGCTCGGAATGCGAAACCCGCTGCGGTAGCCTTGCGGCGGGCAGCAAACTACATAGGTGTTGTTTAACGCGGCGCCACTCGCGAAGGTGGCCGGCGCGTCCGACGACGCGGCGTTGCCGCAGCGTGTGGTCCTGTTCGGACCGGCTGGGGCGCGAATGGGGGACAGCGAAAGCGCAGGGGGTGCGTTTCGCGAAGCGGACGAAGGTGGGGGCACATGGCGGGTCGGGTCGGCGCCGAGCGGGGTCACGCTCGGATGCGGGATGGGGTGAGGGCATGAGCGCCATTCGTAAGGCGGGCGTCTGGCTGGGCCTCGTCGAGGAGGACGAAGACCGCGACTACGGGTACCGCGAGGACTCGTACCACCAGCGGGACCGCCGCTACTCCGGCAGCCGCTACGAGAACGACATCGACGAGGACGACGAGGAGTTCGAGGAGGAGCGCACGGTGCCCCGGGCTCGCACCGAGCGCCCGGCCCGCCGTCTCGCGCACACCGACGTCGAGGACGAGCCGGTCGAGCGCTCCGAGCGCGCGAGCGTCCGCTCCATCACCCGATCGGGTTCAAGTACGGCCGACTCGGCCCTGAGCTACTCGACGCGGGAAAATCTCGCGCTCGCCCCGCAGACCGTGCACCAGCCGCAGCCGGCGCCCCGGCCGGTCGAGGACGAGCAGCGTTACCAGATCACGACCCTGCACCCGACTACGTACCGTGAGGCCCGCACCATCGGAGAGCACTTCCGGGACGGTGTTCCGGTCATCATCAATCTCACTGAGATGGATGAGGGTGACGCCCGCCGGCTGGTCGACTTCGCGGCCGGTCTGGCCTTCGGTCTTCGCGGTACGATCGAGCGCGTGACGAACCGGGTGTTCCTGCTCTCACCGGCGAATGTCCAGGTCACCGCGGAGGACAAGGCCAAGATCGCTGAAGGCGGTTTCTTCAGCCAGGGCTAAAAAGCCTCGGCGCCCGGCTTAACCCGAATGGGGGAGGACTCGAGCACCGTGCTCTCGGTCGTGTTCCAAATATTGTATTTGCTGGTATATATCTTCTTTCTCGTCCTGCTTGCCAGGTTCGTGCTGGGTGCGGTACTTCAGTACGGGCGCCGGTGGCAACCCAGTCGTGGGGCGTCGGCGGCACTGGAAACGGTGTGGAGCGTCACTGATCCGCCCCTCAAGGCGTTGAGGCGTGTGATCCCACCGCTGCGCATTGGTAACGTGAGCTTGGACCTGGCTTCCATAGTGCTGCTGGTTATCCTGTTCGTGCTCATGCAGTTCGTGTTGCGAAACCTGATACTGCAGTTCAGCTAGACAGCAGCCCCACCGCGGCCGCAACTGACCCGAGGAGTTTCGATGCCGCTGACCCCGGCCGACGTGCACAACGTCGCCTTCAAGAAGCCCCCGATCGGCAAGCGGGGGTACGACGAGGAGGAGGTCGACGCCTTCCTGGATGAGGTCGAGCGCGAACTCGCCCGTCTGATCGAGGAGAACAACGAGCTGCGCGCCCAGGTGGAGCGCGGCGGTCGGGGTGGCGCGCCAGCCGGTCCTTCCGCCGACCCGCGCCTCGCCGCGGAGCTCAACGACGTCAAGGCTCAGCTCGACCGGGTGCAGCGCGACAAGGCCCAGGCCGAGCAGGCCGCCCGGCAGATGCAGGCCGAGCTCGAGCAGGTCCGGGCCGCGGGCCCGGTCGGCGGTGGCGCCGCCAGCGGTGGCGCCGACGGCGAGCAGCAGGCGCTGCGGGTGCTCATGATGGCCCAGCGCACCGCCGACGACCACGTCGCCGACGCGCGCCGCGAGGCCGACAAGCTCCTCTCCGACGCCCGTTCCAAGGCGGAAGAGGTCACCCGCGAGGCCCGCGCCAAGGCCGACGCCCTCGAGCGTGACGCTCGCCAGCGTCACCAGGAGGCCATGGGCGGTCTCGACGCCAAGCGGACGGCGCTGCAGAAGCACATCGAGGAGCTGAAGCAGTTCGAGCGCGAGTACCGCACTCGGCTCAAGGCGTACCTCGAGAGCCAGCTGCGCGACCTCGACGGCCGGGGCCAGGGCCTCGAAGCCGAGATGTCGCGGGCCGACTCCGGGCGCGCCGTCGGTGGCAGCGGCGGTCTCGCCGCGGCCGGCCTCGCCGGTTCGTACGGCGGCAGCCGCGCCAACTCCATCGAGTCCGGGCGCTGAGCTCCCGCTCTCCCATCTCCCGCCGGTTTCTCACGACGAGGATGAGCCATGATTGTCGCTAGTCTTCTGCTCATCCTCGTCGCGGTGGCCCTGCTCGTCATGGGCCTCACCGGCGGGTCGAGCAACCTGCTCATCAGCTCCATCGTGGCCAGCCTGCTGGCCGCGGTCTTCCTCGTGGTCGGTGCGCGCCAGGCGGCTTCCGCCCGGCGCGCGGCCGCGCGCACCACCCCGGCCGACGAGCACGCCGACGACTACCGCGACGACCTGATCGAGGACTACCCCGACGAGGCCTTCGTGGCGGAGCCCGAGTTCGCCGCGCGGACAGCCGGGGAACCGGCCCGGCGCCGTCGCCCCTCCGACGATCTTCCTCCGCCGGACGCCCCCTTCGCAGCCGAATCCGGCGCACGCGACACGGTCCAGTTCGACGCCGTCGACTCCCGCCCCACCGCGCACCCCGCGGACGAGGTCCCGCCGGGCGATTTGTCCGCCGATGAGGCTCATGCGGCGGGTTGGCGCGACGCCAAGGAGGCCATGGCGGCCGACCTGAACCGCGACCCCGCCCTCCGCCACCACCCCGGCGCCGCGGCGGCCGGCCGGGATTCCGCTTCCACCCGCGAGCCCGCTTTCGATCGCGAGCCGGCCGATCCCTCCGCTGGTCGCGACTCCGCCGGTCCTGTCGCTGGCAGTGCCTCTGCCGATGCCGCCGTCGGCCGTGGCGCCGCCGGTCCGGTCGCCGGCCGCGACTTCGGCGATCCTTCCGCCGGCCGCGACTCCGCCTTCGGCCATGAGCCCGCGTTCGACAGCGACCCTGCCCTCGGCGGTGACTCCGCCGTCGGCTACGGGCCCGGGGAGGCGGCCCTCGGTCGTGAGCAGCCGGATACGGCGGCCGGGCGTGAGACCGGCGACCAGGACATTCGCGAGGCGGATCCGGACTACGACCGTGCCTCCTCCGCGATCAACGCGGCCCGCAGCGAGACCCCGGGCGAGGACGCCTGGCGCCGCGACCCCGGCGCGGCGACCGCTGACGACGACGAGTTCGCCGAGCCCGACGTCGACGACCCGGACGACGAGCCGCTGCCCCAGGCCGTACGCCCGGCCGACGCCGTCCGCGTGGCCCGCCTCGACGCCGAGGTGCTGGTGGTCGACGGCCGCCCGCGCTATCACCTGCCCGACTGCCCCCACCTGGTAGGCCGCCTCACCGAGCCCATCCCGGTCGGCGAGGCCGTCGAACTGGGCTTCAGCCCATGCGGCCTGTGCCGCCCGGTCGACCGCCTGGTGGCGAGCGCCGCCCACCGCTGACGCCTTCCCGCAGGCGCCGCCCCACCGGCACCCGCTCGCGCCACGCCCACGCCGCGCTGCGGTTTGGTGGTGGCCGGCGCCGCTCATGGGGTGATGCCCGCCTCGGTGATCGCCCGCACTCCTCTGCTCGCCGCGGCTGCGCCGTGCTGCTCCGCTCGTGCTGCCTCGCTCGGGTGGGACTGCGCCGCGCTGGTGAGACCGCCTGCGCGCGCCCTGATCCGCTCACCGGCCGGTGATCCCCTGCGCCCAGGCCGCGCCTCGGCCGCTGTGCTTGTCGTGGGTGAGGGTGGCGCGGGGACCCTTGAGGGCCGGGAGGGGTGAAAAGGGGCTCTCGTTTGTGGGCGCGGTGATCGGGACAATGGGGCATGGTCAAGCGCAGCGTGCCTCCGGAAGAGCCGGCCGTCGTCACCGTGGCGGTGCGGGTCAAGCCTGGCGCTGGGCGTACCAAGGTGGGTGGGGCCTATGACGGGCCGCATGGGGTTGCCTTGGTTGTTGCCGTGGGGGCTCCGGCGGTGGACGGTAAGGCGACCGAGGCCGCTCGGCGGGCTCTGGCGGGGGCGCTCGGGCTGCGGCCGGGGGCCGTCGCGCTCAAGGTCGGGGCCACCAGCCGGGACAAGGTTTTCGCTGTCATGGCGGGTGGTGTTGAGGTTGCCGCCCTTGTCGCCGCGCTGCGCGGCGGTCCGCCGGCATGAGCGGGAGCCTTGATACCTCTCTGCTCATCGGGGCGGCGGTTCTGCTGGTCGCGGTCGGGGCGGTTCGGCTCTCCACCCGGCTCGGGCTGCCCAGTCTTCTCGTGTATCTGGCCATCGGCATGGTCATCGGGGAGGCGGGGCTCGGCATTCGCTTCGATGATGCGGAGCTCACGCGGACGCTCGGGTTCTGCGCGCTCATCGTGATCATTGCCGAGGGTGGGCTCACCGCTCGGTGGAGCACCCTGCGGCCCGTGCTGGGGCTCTCCGCCTCGCTGGCCACCGTGGGGGTGGCGGTCAGCATCGCTGTGGTCGGTCTCGCCGTTCATCTGATCCTCGGTCTGCCCTGGCAGTTGGCCCTGCTCTACGGGGCCGTGCTGTCGTCGACCGACGCCGCCGCCGTCTTCGCCACGCTGCGGCGGCTGCGGTTGCCGCCCCGGCTGGTGGCGACGCTCGAGGCCGAGTCCGGCATGAACGACGCGCCGGTGGTTCTCCTGGTCGTTCTGCTGAGCGCCAGCGAGGTGGGTCAACACCCTTGGTGGTACGAGCTTCTGATCGTCGCCTACGAGCTGGCGGCGGGCGCGGCGATCGGGTTCGCGGTCGGCGCCGGTGGGCGCTGGCTGCTCCGGCACGCGGCGTTGCCGTCGGCCGGGCTCTATCCGATCGCCGCCGTGGGGCTCACGGTTCTCGCGTACGCGGCCGGGGCCGTGGCCCACTCGTCCGGGTTCCTCGCCGTCTACGTGGCGGGCGTGGTGCTCGGCAACGGGCGGATTCCGCACCGGCGGGCGATCCTCGGGTTCGCCGACGGGCTGGCCTGGGTGGCCCAGATCGGGCTGTTCGTGCTGCTCGGCCTGCTCTCCTCGCCATCACACCTGACCAGCGCGCTGGTGCCGGCCCTGGTGGTGGGGGTGGCGCTGGTCCTGCTGGCCCGGCCGCTGTCGGTGATCGTCTCGGCGGTGCTGGCCCGGCCGGTGCGGGGGCCGCGCCGGCCGGGCAACCGGGTCGGCTGGCGCGGCACCGCCTTCCTGTCCTGGGCGGGGCTGCGCGGGGCGGTGCCGATCGTGCTGGCCACCATTCCGCTCTCGGCCGGCACGGAGGGCGCCGAGGGGCTGTTCGACGCCGTCTTCGTGCTGGTCATCATCTTCACCCTGGTGCAGGCGACCACCCTGGGACCGGCGGCCCGGCTGCTCAAGGTCACCGCGCCGGCCGAGGCGGCCGAGCTGCACGTGGAGGCGGCGCCGCTGGAGCGGCTGAACGCCGACCTGCTGCACATGGACGTCTCGCCGGGGTCGAAGCTGGCCGGCGTCCACATCGACGAGCTGCGACTGCCCAAGGGCGCCTCGGTGAGCCTGGTGGTCCGCGACGGCGACGGCTTCGTGCCGGGACCGGACACCCGCTTGCGTACGGGGGACGCGCTGCTCATCGTGGCCACGGCGGCCGTCCGCGACCTGGCCGAGCGGCGGATGCGGGCGGTGAGCCGGCGCGGGCGGCTGGCCCGGTGGTTCGGCGAGGACGGGCGGGAGGAGCCGCACTGACCTCGCGTGGCAGGACAGCCCGGCGGCGGACCGGGGAGGGTGACCACCGACCGGCCGCCTCCGGCGAGCCGGTGGTGTGCCTCTGCGGTCGGGGGCGGGCGGACGCGTACATCTGGAGTTAGGTTGTCGCTTTCGAATACGTTCCGTATCCTTGCGGTCCTCCGAGAGTGCGCGGCTGTTCCGTTCAGCCGCGCTGTTTTCGCAGGTGGGGGAAGATCAACCGACAAAACGGGACAGGGAGGTCGGTGGAGGCGCCGACCTCACGGACGCTGATCGCCGCGCGGGGCGCGGCCGAGGGAGCGACGATGGCCAAGGCAAGCGACACCAAGGCAGCCGCCGCCAAGCGGACGCGCAGCGCGGCCGAGACCGAGAAGATCCGGGTCGCTCTGGTCGAGCGGCGCGACGAGCTTCAGGCCGAGTACTCGCAGTCGCTCAGCGAGATCACCGAGTTGGCCCGCGACCGCATGGAGGACTCCGCCGGCGACGACCAGGCCGACGCCGGCACGAAGACCTTCGAGCGTGAGCAGGAGATCACTCTGGCCAACAATCTGCTGGAGCGGATCAATCAGGTGGAACGCGCCATCGACCGCCTCGGCGAGGGGAACTACGGTTGGTGCGAGCGGTGCGGCAACCCCATCCCGGTCGAGCGACTGGCGGCGTTCCCCTCCGCGACTCTCTGTGTGTCTTGCAAGCAGCTGGAGGAACGACGCTGAACGCCGACGAGGCAACGGACGCGACCACCGTGGACGAGCCGGAGCCGGGTGCGCGCCCCGGGTTCAGCCGTGCCGCCGTGCTCGTGCTCGCCGCTACCGCCGTGGTGGCCGTGGCCCTCGACCAGTGGGTCAAGTGGCTCTCCACCGAGAACCTGACCGAGGGCGAGCCCGTACGCATCCTCGGCGGCCTGGTCTACCTTTCGCTGCTGCGCAACAGCGGCGCCGCCTTCAGCTTCGGTGAGGGCTACACCTGGGTGTTCCCGCTGATCACCATCGTGGTGATCGGCTGGATCGCCTGGATGGCCACCAAGCTGCGCTCGCTGCCGTGGGGGATCGCGCTCGGGCTCGTGCTCGGCGGCGCCCTGGGTAATCTGGGAGACCGGCTGTTCCGCGCGCCGTCCTTCCTCCACGGCCACGTGGTCGACATGATCAGCGTCTTCGGGCCGTACGCGGAGTACTTCGCCGTGTTCAACATCGCCGACGCGTGCCTGAGCGTCGGCGTCGTGCTGGCCGTGCTCCTCGAGCTCACCGGCCGGCAGCGGGACGGGCGACGACTCGTACGGAAGAAGGCCGAGAAGCAGTGAGCTCGCAACGATCCCTGCCCGTCCCCGACGGGCTCGACGGCATGCGCCTGGACCAGGCCGTGTCCCGTCTCTTCGGGCTGTCCCGCACGGCCGCCGCGACCCTGGTCGAGGCGGGCGACGCGCTGGTCGACGGCTACCCGCGCCCCAAGTCCGACAAGGTCAGCGCGGGCGCCTGGCTCGAGGTCACCCTCCCGTCGCCGGCGGCCGAGCAGGCGCCGGTGGCGCCCCAGCCGGTGCACGGGCTGACCATCGTCTACAGCGACGACGACATCGTGGTGGTGGACAAGCCGGTCGGCGTGGCCGCGCACCCCAGCCCCGGCTGGACCGGGCCGACAGTGGTCAGCGGCCTGGCCGCCATGGGGCAGAACGTGGCCACCAGCGGCGCCGCCGAGCGCCAGGGCATCGTCCACCGGCTCGACGTCGGCACCACCGGGCTCATGGTCGTGGCCAAGAGTGAGCTGGCCTACAGCGTCCTCAAGCGCGCCTTCAAGGAGCGCGAGGTGGACAAGCGCTACCACGCGGTCGTCCAGGGCCACCTGGACCCGCTGCGCGGCACCATCGACGCGCCGATCGACCGGCACCCGACCGCCGACTACAAGTTCGCGGTCATGTCCGACGGCAAGCCCAGCGTCACCCACTACGACACGCTCGAGGCGTTCCGCTCGGCCAGCCTGGTCGACGTGAAGCTCGAGACCGGGCGCACCCATCAGATCCGGGTGCACTTCTCGGCCCTGCGGCACCCGTGCGTGGGCGACACCCAGTACGGCGCCGACCCGACCCTGGCCGCCCGGCTCAAGCTCAACCGGCAGTGGCTGCACGCCCGCGAGCTGGCCTTCCTGCACCCGCGGACCCACGACGAGGTGCGCTTCGTCAGCGACTATCCCGACGACCTGAAGTACGCCCTCGACGTCCTTCAGGACGCGGCCTGAGCCCATGAGCCCCGCCCAGCGGGTGCGCTTGCTCTCCGCGTCCGACGCCCGGTTCGCGCTCGCCTGCGCGGCGGTGACGGCGGCGGTCGTGGCGCTCGGCGCGCTCTGGGCGGACCGGCGTGAGGTGGCGCCGGCCGGGGACTCCCACGAGGTCGTGCGGGTCGGTGTCGTCGAGGGACAGACAGTTCCGGGCTACCTCGACTCGTCACGTACCGAGCTGCGAGCGCTCGCCGAGCCGTCGGCGCCCACCGTCGGCGACACGTGGGCGCTGGTGAGCCTGTCCGGCTACACGGCGGCCGGCCGCCTGCCCGACCTGCTGCGGGGCGCGGCGGTGGCGCAGGTGTACGCCCGGGTTCCGATGCCGGGGCAGCACACCCAGGTCGTGCGGATCCCGGTCTACCGGCTGCCGGCCGACGTGCTCACCGGCATGCTCGACGCGGCCCTCGACCGGGACACCGAGAAGGCCGCGTACGACCAGCTGGCGTCGAAGCTCCCGGCGACCGAGGCTCGGGCCCGGGTGGCGTACGCGGCGGCCGCCCGCACGGCCGAGGTGGAGGCGGCGGCGTACCGGTCGGGATGCTCGTGCGTCTTCGCGGCCGTGGTCCGGGGCACCCCGGCCGCCTTGCAGGAGGTGGCGGCCCGGGTGGGGGTCCGCGCGGTGGACGTGGCGCCCGAGGTGCGCAGCCTCGACCGCACCGAGTTCCGGCCCCCGCTGCCCGAGCAGACCGGCGTCGTGCCGGCTGTGCCAACCGCGGCCACGGGCATTGCCTCACCGCCGTCCGCGCCGATAGTGTCGGCGCCCGGGGTCGATGTGACATCAGACTCATCGCGGGTCTCCGGGCACCTGACCGACCCTTCCGTCTCGGCATCGGAGGATCTTCCTGCCGTACCCTCTGCGTCAGACACGACCGCTGCTCACGATGCGACCAGCGCCTCGGCGGCAGCACCCTGAGCCCCGCCCGGACGTTAGGTCTCTAGTCGGTGGCACGGGCAGTGGCCCTATCGCGCTCGGCTCCGTAGCCTGTCAAAGGCGAACGGCCCGGGCGTGGGCATCACCGAAAGTTATGGGCAGGGAGGACTGAGCCGTGGAGGGGACCGAGACCGGCTGGGGCCGGCCTGCGGAACCAGCCCCGCGATGGCGGGCGCTGCTCGACCGCGCCCGGCACGGTTCCCGCGGCGCCGACGACCAGGCCGAGGAGCAGGAGCCCGAGGCGGCTCCGCCGGCCCCTCAGCAGTACGGGTCGCCGCTGCCCACCCGACGGCCGACCAACCCGCTCGACTCCCGGGGCGCGTCCTACGGGTCGCGGTACGACCAGCATCCGGCCGAGGCGCCGGCGGCGGCCGAGCCGCCGCCGCGAGCAGTGCCGCAACGGCCGATCAATCCGCTCGACCCGCGCTGGCAGGCGCGGTCACAGCCGGCTCCGCCGCCCGCCCCTTCCGCGCCGTCCGCTTCCTCGCCTTCCTCGCCATCCTCGTCTCCCTCGGGTCCCGAGCCCACCAGCTTCTTCGGGCCCTCGTCGCGGTCGGCCCCGGCGCAACCCCGTGACTATCCGCAGGCGCGGGCGTCGGCCGCGGCCCCGGTCGCGCAGCCGCCGGCCGCGTCCGGTTATCCCACGCCGTCGGCCGCCCCTGGTTACTCAGCGTCATCGGGTGCCGCGACGGGTTATGCCGGGTCGTCGGGTTATGCGGCGTCGTCGGGTGCCGCGTCGGGTTATGCCGGGTCGTCGGGTGCCGCGTCGGGTTATGCGGCGTCGTCGGGGCCCGCTCCGAGTTACGCCGCGCCGCCGGCCGCCGCCTCGGCTTTCGCCGCGCCGCCGGCCGCCGCTTCGGCTTTCGCCGCGCCGCCGATGACCTCGGCGCCGGCCGCTCCTCCGGTGCCGCCGCCGGCTGCTCTGCCGGCGCCCGCGCCGCGGGCGGCGCCGTCGCCGGCCTCGCCGACCTCGCCGGCCGGGGCGCGTATCGAGTGGCGGCAGACGCGGGCCGACGACGAGTTCGCCCGGGCCGTCTCGGTCATGCGGCGCAAGCTCGGCAAGCCGCGGGTGCTGGCGTTCGCCAACCCCAAGGGCGGCGTCCACAAGACCACCGCGACGGTGCTCGCGGCCGCCACCATCGGCAGCGTCCGCGGCCGGGGCGTGCTGGCCTGGGACGACAACGAGCTGCGGGGCACGCTCGGCCTGCGGGCCGGGAGCGCGCGGCACGCCCGTACCATCAAGCATCTTCTGGCCGATCTCCTGCAGATCGAGAATCTGCACGGTGACGCCCTGCTCCAGGAGCTCGACGGCTACCTGCGGCACGCCTCCGACGGGTCGTACGACGTGCTCGCCGGCGAGGAGAACCCGCGCTTCGCGCAGCGGCTCGACCAGGCCACCGTGCGCCGCGTGATGGACCTGCTGCGCCGCACCCACGACGTGATCTGTGTCGACACCGGCAACAACGTCGAGAGCGTCAACTGGCAGACCGTGATGCGCCAGGCCGACCAGCTCGTGATCACCACCGTGCCCCGCGAGGACGCGGCGTTCACCGCCGACTGGATGCTCGACGTGCTCGACGAAAGCGGCATGGGCGACCTGGTGTCGAACGCGGTGACGTTGATCTCCTGCCCCTCGCCGGGCCCGCTGCCGTTGCTCAACGACTTCGCCAAGCACTTCGCCACGCGCACCCGCGCGGTGGCCGTGGTGCCGTACGACCCGGCCCTGGAAGTGGGTTCCTCGATCGAGTACGCGGACCTCCAGCAGGAGACGCGCGCGGCGTGGCTCAAGGCCGCGTCTGTGATGATCGAGCCATTCGCCGAGTGACACGCGTTTCCCCCTCGTTCTTGTCGTAGCCGCCCGCTAGAGTCGGTCGGTCACTACAACTTCAGGGGGTCCCGGGTGTCTGACTCGTTCGTGCATCTCCACGTGCACACCGAGTATTCGATGCTCGACGGAGCTGCCCGCATCAAGGAAGTGCTGGCCGAGGCGGCCCGCCAGGGCATGCCGGGCGCGGCCATCACCGACCACGGCAACATGCACGGGGCGTACGACTTCTACACCCAGGCCAAGGCCGTCGGCGTGACCCCGGTGATCGGCGTCGAGGCGTACGTCGCCCCCGAGTCCCGCCTGATGAAGAACCGGGTCAAGTGGGGCCGCCCCGAGCAGAAGGGCGACGACGTCTCGGGTAACGGCGCGTACACCCACATGACCATGTGGGCGCGCAACGCGGTCGGGCTGAAGAACCTGTTCCGGCTCAACTCGCGCGGCTCGATGGAGGGCCAGCTCGGCAAGTACCCGCGGATGGACTTCGACATCATCGCGGAGCACGCCGAGGGCATCATGGGCACCACCGGCTGCCCGTCCGGGGCCGTGCAGACCCGGCTGCGGCTCGGCCAGTTCGACGAGGCGCTGAAATCCGCCGCGATGTACCAGGAAGCCCTGGGCAAGGAGAACTACTTCCTTGAGATCATGGACCACGGCCTCTCCATCGAGAGCCGGGTCCGCGACGGGCTCCTCGAGATCGGCAAGAAGCTCGGCATCCCGCCGCTGGTCACCAACGACTCCCACTACACGCACGAGGCGCAGGCCTCGGCCCACGACGTGCTGCTCTGCGTGCAGACCGGCAGCAACATCGCCGACCCCAACCGTTTCCGCTTCGACGGCGCCGGCTACTTCGTCAAGTCGGCCGACCAGATGCGCGCCGTCGACTCGTCCGAGGCGTGGCTCGAGGGCTGCCGTAACACCCTGCTCGTGGCCGAGCGGGTCGACACCGAGGGCATGTTCACCTTCAAGAACCTGATGCCCCGGTTCCCGATCCCCGACGGGTACACCGAGGAGGAGTACTTCCGCCACGTCGCGTACGAGGGCCTGCGCTCCCGCTTCCCCGGCGGCATCCCCGAGACCCACGTCAAGCAGGCGGAATACGAGCTCGGCGTGATCATCGAGATGGGCTTCCCGGCCTACTTCCTCGTGGTCGCCGACTTCATCCAGTGGTCCAAGCGCAACGGCATCGCGGTCGGGCCGGGCCGTGGCTCGG
The DNA here is from genome assembly GCF_043197815.1 of Actinoplanes sp. NPDC048988. Lineage (NCBI taxonomy): Bacteria > Bacillati > Actinomycetota > Actinomycetes > Micromonosporales > Micromonosporaceae > Actinoplanes > Actinoplanes sp. NPDC048988. The sequence continues at coordinate 50,060 of NZ_JBICTW010000008.1, forward strand.
CCGCCGGCTCGCTGATCGCGTACGCCATGGGCATCACCGACCTCGACCCGCTGCCGCACGGCCTGATCTTCGAGCGGTTCCTCAACCCCGAGCGCATCTCGATGCCCGACGTCGACATCGACTTCGACGAGCGCCGGCGCGGCGAGGTCATCAAGTACGTGACCGAGCGCTGGGGCGAGGACAAGGTCGCGCAGATCGCCACCTTCGGCACGATCAAGGCCAAGGCCGCGATCAAGGACTCGGCCCGCGTGCTGGGCTACCCGTTCGCGGTCGGCGACCGGATCACCAAGGCGCTGCCGCCCGACGTCATGGGCAAGGGCATCCCGCTGTCGGGCATCTTCGACAAGGAGCACAAGCGGTACGGCGAGGCGGGCGAGGTCCGTACGCTGTACGAGACCGACCCCGACGTCAAAAAGGTGATCGACACCGCGCGCGGCATCGAGGGCCTGATCCGGCAGACCGGCGTGCACGCGGCCGGCGTCATCATGAGCGCCGAGCCGATCATCGACCACATCCCGCTCATGCGGCGCCCGGCCGACGGCGTGATCATCACGCAGTTCGACTACCCGACGTGCGAGACGCTCGGGCTGCTCAAGATGGACTTCCTGGGCCTGCGCAACCTGACGATCATCGACGACGCCAACAAGAACATCGAGCTCAACCACGGCAAGAAGCTCGATCTGCTGGCGCTGCCGCTGGACGACCCGAAGGCGTACGAGCTGCTGGCCCGCGGTGACACGCTGGGCGTGTTCCAGCTCGACGGTGGCCCGATGCGCTCGCTGCTGCGCCTCATGAAACCCGACAACTTCGAGGACATCTCGGCCGTCCTGGCCCTGTACCGGCCCGGCCCGATGGGCGTCGACTCGCACACCAACTACGCGCTGCGCAAGAACAAGCTCCAGGAGATCACCCCGATCCACCCGGAGCTGGAGGAGCCGCTGCGCGAGATCCTCGAGCCCACGTACGGCCTGATCGTCTATCAGGAGCAGGTGCAGCGCGCCGCGCAGATCCTCGCCGGCTACTCGCTCGGCCAGGCCGACCTGCTCCGCCGGGCCATGGGTAAGAAGAAGAAGGAGATCCTCGACAAGGAGTTCGTGCCGTTCCAGCAGGGCTGCATGGAGCACGGCTACTCCAAGGAGGCCATCCAGGCGGTGTGGGACGTGCTGGTCCCGTTCGCCGGCTACGCGTTCAACAAGGCCCACTCGGCGGCGTACGGGCTGGTCTCGTACTGGACGGCGTACCTCAAGGCGCACTACCCGGCCGAGTACATGGCCGGGCTGCTCACCAGCGTCGGCGACGACAAGGACAAGATGGCGATGTACCTGGCCGAGTGCCGGCGCATGGGCATCCAGGTTCTGCCGCCCGACGTCAACGAGTCGGCCGGCCCGTTCACCCCGGTCGGCAAGGACATCCGCTTCGGCCTGGCCGCGGTCCGCAACGTCGGGCACAACGTGGTCGAGGCGATCCGCCGCTGCCGCGACGAAAAGGGCAAATACCAGGACTTCTACGACTTCCTGTCCAAGGTCGACGCGGTCGCCTGCAACAAGAAGACCATTGAATCCTTGATCAAGGCCGGCGCGTACGACTCGATGGGCCACAGCCGCAAGGGCCTGCTCGCCGTGCACGCCGAGGCGATCGACGCGTACGCCGACGTGAAGCGCAACGAGGCGGCCGGGCAATTCGATCTTTTCGGCGCGTTCGCCGACACCGCGGAGGGCGGCAGCGCGGCCACGGTCGCGATGCCCCCGATCACCGACGACGAGTGGGACAAGCGCGACAAGCTGGCCTTCGAGCGGGAAATGCTCGGCCTGTACGTCTCCGACCACCCCCTCGCGGGCCTCGAGCAGCTGCTGCACAACGCGGCCGACACGACGATCGCGGCGCTCAACGAGGAAGGCTCGGTCCCCGACGGCCAGGTGGTGACCCTCGCCGGCATCCTCACGGGCGTGCAGCGGCGCATCACCAAGCAGGGCCGGGCGTGGGCCTCGGCCACCCTGGAAGACCTGGCCGGTGGGGTCGAGGCGCTGTTCTTCCCGAACACCTACGAGGTGATCGGCCAGTTCATCGCGGAAGACGCCATCGTGGTGGTGAAGGGCCGCGTCGACCGGCGCGACGACACCCCGCGCATCATGGCGATGGACATGTCGCTGCCGGACGTCACCCACAACCCCGACAGCAAGCCGATCACCCTGACCATGCCGATCACCAGGTGCACGCCGCCGCTGGTCTCCGAGTTGAAGGACATCCTGACCAGTCACCCCGGCGACTCCGAGGTGCACGTCCACCTCCAGAACGGCAGCCGCACCACGGTCCTGCGCCTGGGCGCGGTCCGGGTCGCGCCGACGCCGGCACTGCGAGCCGACCTGAAGATGATCCTCGGCCCGTCCGCGGTGGCCTAGGGCGAGCGGGACGGCGCGGCGGGGAACCTGGCAGGATCGTAGGGTGAACGCGAGCCAGGAACCGGCGCCCCACAATCAGCCCGGCCCACCCCCGCCCGACCCGACGGCCACCCCGGCCACCGGCGCTCCGGCGGGCTTCGAGGCCCCGGCCTGGCTCGATTCCCCCCGCGCCCCGAGCACCGCCGAGCCGCGGCCCACTCCCGCCTCCGGCCCGGACAGCGGCGCGCAGTCCCGGCCTGCTCCCGGTTCGGCCACCGGCGGCGGCGCGAAGCCGTGGTCCGCTCCCGGTTCCGGCCCGGACGGCGGCGCGCTGCCGTCGTCCGCTTCTGGTTCCGGTTCGGACGGCGGCGGGCAGCCGAAGTCCGCTTCTGGTTCCGGCCCGGCCAGCGGCGCGCAGCCGTCGTCCGCTTCTGGTTCCGGTCCGGACGGCGGCGGGCAGCCGTCGTCCGCTTCTGGTTCCGGTTCGGACGGCGGCGGGCAGCCGAAGTCCGCTTCTGGTTCCGGTCCGGCCAGCGGCGCGCGGCCGTGGGGCAGCGCCGCTCCGGAGGGCGGCGCTGGTGTGCAGCCGTGGTCCGCCTCCACCCCCAACTCCGGCGCGGAGGGCGGCGGGCAGCCCATCCCCTCTCCCGGTCCAAGCTCCGGGCTCGACGGCGGCCAGTCGTGGTCCGGCGGCGGCGCTGGCTCGGGCGACGGCGGGCAGCCGTGGGACGGCGCTGGCTCGGGCGACGGCGGGCAGCCGTGGGACGGCGCTGGCTCGGGCGACGGCGGGCAGCCGTGGGGTGGTGCTGGCTCGGGTGATGGTGGGCAACCCTGGAGTGGCGCCGGCTCGGGCAGCGGTGTGCCGCCCTGGTCTGGGGAACGGGGTGGTGGGTACGGGCTTGCGCATTTGTCGGGGCCTGAAGCGGGGGAGCCCGGGGCCGTGCGGGAGGGCTCGCGGCGGCCCTGGCGGCGTACCCTTGTGGTGTCTTTATCGGTTTTTGCTGTGATTTTCGTGCTGGGTGGGCCGCTTGGGCTGCTGTGGCAGTGGATCGCGCCTTCGGTGCCGATGATCGGCGTTGGGTCGGGCCGGATCGCGGTGAACGATCCGTCGCCGGAGGAGTACATCGCGGCTGACGGCTGGTTCACGCTGTTGGGGCTGGGGTTCGGGCTGATCGTGGCTATCGGCGCCTGGCTCTTGCTGCGCCGCGACCGGGGACCGTTCCTGCTGGTCGGCATCGTGGCCGGCGCTTTTGGCGCGGGCTATCTGGTCGCGCCCTGGCTGGGCGAGAAGATCGGTCGCGGCGACTACGAGCATTGGCGTGACACGGCCCAGCAGGGTTCCACGCACTTCGCCCCGCCCGAGGTGCACTCGCTCGGCCCGATGCTGGTCCCGGCCTTCGCGGCGGCGATCGCCCTGACCCTCATGGCCGGCTGGTCGAACGACCCCGACCTGGACGCGCCCGGCGCCCGCCCCGGCTACGGCCCCAACGCCGGCGATCCGCCCTACGCGGAGAGCGACTGGTCGAGTCAGACACCGTCCGACTCGACCGCCACGGGCAGTTCAGCGGAGCCACCCCGCACCTAGCACCCAAGCCGAAGGAACCGGGTTGGGGGGCGCGGTTCCGCGCTTTGTGCAGGCGGCACGGCTCTCGGCGCGCGCCATGGCGGATGGTTCGGCGGGCGGCGGCTCTCGCTGGGCGCCATGGCGGGTGGTTCGGCGGGCGGCGGCTTCCGGTGGGCGCCATGGCGGGTGGTTCGGCGGGCGGCGGCTTCCGGTGGGCGCCATGGCGGGGTGGCTCGGCCGGGGAGTCCCGTTCGGTGCGCGCTTTCGGGCGGTGGGGCTTCAGGTGGGCTCTGGCGCCTGCCGATCGCCCGGCTTCAGGGTGGGCCGGTTCTCATCGACCGGCCTTCTGGTGGATGAGGCTCGTTCGGATTCGGGGCGAACGGATGGCCGTCGAGGTTCACTACCCGGCCGGACCGGGCGTGTCGTGTGCCTCGTTCGGTGGCGCTCAGGGCGCCGCGGCTTTCAGGTGGGCCCGTTTTGTCCGGTCCGCCGACGCGGCGGTGACGGGGTGCGGCGGTGACGGGGTGCGGCGGTGACGGGGTGCGGCGGTGACGGGGTGCGGCACTGATGGCGGGCGGGGCTCGTTCGGGGTGCGGCGTGGGCGTGCCGCCTGCCGGGTGGGTTTCGGTGGCCCGGGGTGGGGTCAGTTCGGGCTGGCGGGGCGGGCCAGGTCGGAGAGGGGGACCGGCACTGCTCGGACGCGGGCCAGGAGGCCGGACTCGCGGTTGAGGAGCTTCAGTTCGGTACGGAGGCGGGCCGCGGTGTCGGGGGCGGCCAGCAGAGCCTGGCGTTCCTCGGTGGTCAGCTGGGCCGTGGCCGCGATCAGGTGGGACAGGACCGTCGGGTCGGCCGGTACCGCGTCCAAGCCCTCGGAGTCGGGGCGGAGCAGTTCCAGGTAGGCGCGGAAGGCGGCCAGAGCCCGAGGGGCCAGCAGCTCGGCCGTCTCGTCGGGGGACTCGTCGGGGAGCCACTCCACGTCGGCGGTCAGGTAGGGCTCGTCGCCCTGGAGGACGTCCTTGATCTGGAAGCGGCGGCGGCCGACGGTCATGATGTCGTAGCGGCCGTCGGAGAGTTCGGTCACCTGGCGCAGCTCGGCGGTGCAGCCGACCTGGTAGAGGTCTTCCGTGGTGATCGGCGGGGGTGGCGCGGACGGGCCGTCGGTGGTGTCGGGGGCCGGGGCCTCGGCGCCGCGGCGCAAGGTCACCACGCCGAATTCGTGTGGTTCGTCGGCGGGGGCGGCCACCAGCTCGCGCACCAGCGCGCGGTAGCGCTCCTCGAAGATGTGCAGGGGGAGCACCAGGCCCGGGAACAGCACCGTGCCCAGCGGGAACACCGGCAGCCGCTTGCTCACGAAAACAGCCTATCGGTAGGCCGACCATGGTCAACCCGTCCCCAAGGCCACAAAAGTCACCGCGCGGGGGAGGGTGGGGTATCCCACGTCCTGGGCCCGGCTGCGGCGCTTAGGGGGAAACGGGGTGGGCAGCCTAAACTTGACGTCGTGCTGAATCGGACCGACCTGCGTGGCTCCCGGCGGGACCCGCGTGGACTGCTGCCCCGTGCCCAGCTCGACGTCTCCCAGGCTGTCGAGCGGATCCGCCCGGTTGTCGAGGCGGTCCATCGGCATGGCTTCAGCGCGATCCGGGAGGCCACCGAGAAGTTCGACGGCGTGACGCTCGAGCGGCTGCGGGTGGCCAAGGAGGACATCGCGGCGGCCGAGCAGAGCCTCGAGCCGGCGGTGCGGGCGGCGCTGCTCGAGTCGATCAAGCGGGCGCGGAAGGTGCACGCGGATCAGCGGCGTACCGACGTCACGACCAAGGTCGTCGACGGTGGCACCGTGACCGAGCGCTGGATCCCCGTACAGCGGGTCGGTCTTTATGTTCCCGGCGGTCTGGCCGTCTACCCGTCCACCGTGGTCATGAACGTCGTGCCGGCGCAGGAGGCCGGGGTCGACGCCCTCGTGGTGGCCAGCCCGCCGCAGAAGGAGAACGGTGGGCTGCCCGACGCGCGGGTGCTGGCCGCTTGTGCGCTTCTCGGGGTCGATGAGGTGTACGCCGTGGGCGGCGCCCAGGCCATCGCCATGCTGGGGTACGGGTCGGACGGGGTCGACGCGAGCGACCGGTGTGAGCCGGTCGACGTGATCACCGGGCCGGGCAACATCTGGGTGACCGCGGCCAAGCGGCTGCTCCAGGGCACCGTGGGCATCGACGCCGAGGCGGGGCCGACCGAGATCGCCATCCTGGCCGACGAGACGGCCGACCCGCGGCATGTCGCGGCCGACCTGATCAGCCAGGCCGAGCACGACCCGCTGGCCGCCAGCGTGCTCGTCACCGACTCCGAGGCGCTGGTCGACGCGGTCGAGGCCGAGCTGCTCACGATGGTCCCCGCCACCAAGCACGCGGCCCGGGTGCGGACCGCCCTGACCGGCGAGCAGTCCGGCGTCGTGCTCGTGGACGACCTCGAGCAGGGTTTGCGCGTCGTCGACGCGTACGCGGCCGAGCACCTGGAGATCCAGACGCGCGACGCGCGGCAGTGGGCCATGCGGGTCCGCAACGCCGGCGCGATCTTCGTGGGGGCCTGGTCGCCGGTGTCGCTCGGCGACTACGCGGCCGGCTCCAACCACGTCCTGCCGACCGCCGGTTGCGCCCGGCACTCGTCGGGGCTCTCGGTCCAGTCGTTCCTCAAGGGCGTGCACGTGATCGAGTACGACGAGGCCGCCCTGCGCGACGTCGCCGGCCACGTGGTCGCGCTGGCCGACGCGGAAGACCTGCCCGCGCACGGCGAGGCTGTGAAGGCCCGATTCGCATGACCGATCTCCCCATCCGAGATGATCTGCGCGGTAAGTCGCCCTACGGGGCGCCGCAGCTCGACGTCGCCGTGCGGCTCAACACGAACGAGAACTCCTACCCCGTTCCCGACGATGTGGTCGAGGCGATCGGCAAGGCCGTGCAGGCCGAGCTGCGCGACCTGAACCGCTACCCCGACCGCGACGCCGTCGCGTTGCGGGCCGAGCTGGCCGGTTACCTCGGGCACGGTCTGACCACGGCCAACGTGTGGGCCGCGAACGGGTCGAACGAGGTGCAGCAGCAACTGCTGCAGACGTTCGCCGGGCCGGGGCGCAGCGCGCTGGGCTTCGGCCCGTCGTACTCGATGCATCCGCTTCTGGCCCAGGGCACCGGCACCCGCTGGATCGGCGCGCTGCGTGACCCCGACTTCGGCCTGCGGCCCGAGGCGGCCGTCGCCGAGATCGAAAAGCACGACCCGGACGTGGTCTTCGTCTGCTCGCCGAACAACCCGACCGGTACGGCGCTCGACCCGGCCGTGATCGACGCCGTGCTCGGGGCCGCGCGCGGCATGGTGATCGTGGACGAGGCGTACACGGAGTTCGCCCGGCCCGGCACGCCGAGCGCGCTGACCCTGCTGCCCGGGCACCCTCGGCTGGTGGTGAGCCGGACCATGAGCAAGGCGTTCGGCTTCGCCGGGGGCCGGCTGGGCTATCTGGCCGCCGACCCCGCCGTGGTCGACGCCGTGCAGCTGGTCCGGCTGCCGTACCACCTGTCCGCCCTCACCCAGGCCGCCGCCCGCGCGGCCGTCGTGCACCGCGACTCGCTGCTGGCCACCGTCGAGGCGATCAAACAGCAGCGTGACCGCATCGTCACGACGCTGCGTGAGCGCGGCTTCAAGGTGGCCGACAGCGACGCCAACTTCGTCCTGTTCGAAGTCGGCGGGGACCAGAAGATCGCTTGGCAGCGACTGCTCGACCGCGGTGTTCTCGTCCGTGACGTCGGTCTGGCAGGGTGGCTACGAGTTACGGCCGGCACCCCCGCCGAGACCGACGCATTCCTGGAGGCTTTGCAGTGAGCCGGACCGCGCGCATCGAGCGCGTCACGAACGAGACCAAGGTGCTCGTCGAGATCGACCTGGACGGCACGGGTCAGGGCGACCTGAGCACCGGCGTCGGCTTCTACGACCACATGCTCAACCAGCTGGCCCGGCACGGCGGATTCGACCTGACGGTGCGTACCGAGGGCGACCTCGAGATCGACTCGCATCACACCATGGAGGACACCGCCATCGCTCTGGGCGAGGCCTTCGCGCAGGCGCTCGGCGACAAACGGGGCATTCGGCGGTACGGGTCGGCGACCATCCCGATGGACGAGGTGCTGGTCCGGGCGGCGGTCGACCTGTCCGGCCGGCCGTACGTGGTGCACGACGAGCCGCTGCTCACCCCGTACATCGGCCCGGTCTACGCGACCAGCATGACCCGGCACATCTTCGAGGCGTTCGGCCACGCGGCCAAGGTCACCCTGCACGTGGACGTGCTGCGGGCCTGCCGCCCGGGCGGGCACCCCGACGCCCACCACGTGGTCGAGGCGCAGTTCAAGGCGTTCTCGCGGGCGCTGCGCGAGGCCGTCGAGATCGACCCGCGCAACGCCGGTCAGCTCCCGTCCACCAAGGGCGTGCTCTGATGGCCATCGCCCTGTTCATCCTGGCCGGCTTCCTGGTCGGCGGCGTCATCCAGCTGATCAAGTCGGGCGCCACCAAGTTCAGCGTCGGGCTGGTCGGCGTGCTGGCCGCCCTGGCCGTCGCCGGCGGCATCGCCTGGCTGCTTCCGGGGGACAACTGATGCCCAATGTCGTCGTGCTCGACTACGGGTCGGGCAACCTGCGGTCGGCCGAGCGGGCGGTCGCCCGTACCGGCGCCGACACGACGGTGACCAGCGACCTGGCGCTCGCGGCGGAGGCCGACGGCCTCGTCGTGCCGGGCGTCGGGGCGTACGCGGCGTGCATGGCCGGCATCGACGAGATCCAGGCCGGCCCGATGATCGCGGCACGGGTCGCGGCCGGGCGCCCGGTGCTGGGCATCTGCGTGGGCATGCAGATCCTGTTCGACTCGGGTGTCGAGCACGGCGTCGAGACGAAGGGCCTGGGCCTGCTGCCGGGCGTCGTCAGCAAGCTCGCCGCGCGGCGCATCCCGCACATGGGGTGGAACACGGTCGACGTCGCGGACGACTCGGTCCTGCTGGCCGGCCTCGATCCGGACGTGCGGTTCTATTTCGTGCACTCGTACGGCGCCTCGGACCTTGACGCCTTGACGGAAGCCGGCGCCAAGGTGACCACCGCGAGCCACGACGAGCCGTTCGCGGCGGTCGTCGAGCACGGCGCGCTCAGCGCGGCGCAGTTCCACCCGGAGAAATCGGCCGACGCGGGCTACGGGCTGCTGCGCAACTGGGTCGCCGGTCTCCCGTCGTCAGATGTCTAAGGAGCGAGCGCGCCGCCGCGCCGAGCGGCTCGCTGTGCTCGAGAAAGAGAAAGCGGCGCGGGCCCGGCGCGTCGGGCGGCGGGCGCGCCGCCGCGCCCTCGTCCAGCGCCTCACACCGCAACGGCGGCGGAGCTCGGGCACGCTGCATCGGCGCAGCCGCAACGAGCGTCTCGGCATCGTGCTGGTGCCGCTGGTGGCCATCGCCGCGGTCTGGCTGTGGGTGCCCGAAATGCCGCTGCGGATCGTCCTCACTCTGCTGATCGTTCTGGCCGCTCCGGCCCTCGTGGTCGTCATTCTCGGTCGCAAGGCCGGATAAAGGGGAATTCTCATGACACTCGCCCTCCTGCCCGCCGTCGACGTCGCGGACGGTCAAGCCGTACGCCTCGTCCAGGGCGCCGCCGGCTCGGAGACCTCGTACGGCGACCCGCTCGAGGCCGCGCTGGCCTGGCAGAACGACGGCGCCGAGTGGGTGCACCTGGTCGACCTGGACGCGGCCTTCGGGCGCGGATCCAACGCTTCGTTGCTGGCGGACGTGGTGGCCCGGCTCGACGTCAAGGTGGAGCTGTCCGGCGGCATCCGCGACGACGAGTCGCTGGCCCGGGCGCTGGCCACCGGCTGCGAGCGGGTCAACATCGGCACCGCCGCCCTGGAGGACCCCCAGTGGTGCGACCGCGTGGTGTCCGAGTACGGCGACCGGGTCGCGATAGGGCTGGACGTGCGCGGGCGCACCCTGTCGGCGCGGGGCTGGACCCGCGACGGCGGTGACCTGTTCGACGTGCTGGGCCGGCTCGACAAGGCGGGCGCGGCCCGGTACGTGGTCACCGACATCACCAAGGACGGCATGATGCGCGGGCCGAACCTGGAGCTGCTGCGCGAGGTGTGCGCGGCCACCGACCGCCCGGTGATCGCCAGCGGCGGGGTGTCCACCCTCGACGACCTGCGGGCGCTCAAGGCGCTGGAGCCGGCCGGGGTGGAGGGCGTGATCGCGGGGAAGGCGCTCTACGCGGGCGCGTTCACCGTGGCCGAGGCGCTCGCCGCGCTGCGCGAGGCCTGAGCCGCCCGGCTCCAGGACAGACGGAGGGCCTCCTCGGCCGCCCGGATCGCCGGGCGGGCGGCGGAGGCCTCCCGCCACGCGATGACCACGCGCCGGCGCGGTTCCGGCGTGAGCCTCACCACCCGTACCCCCTCGGGCAATCGATGTGACCGGGCGAGCCGGGGGATGACCGCCACGCCCAGCCCGGCCGAGATCAGGGTCAGCTGGGTCTCGAACTCGCCGACGTGGAAGTCGGGCTGCACGCCCGGAAGCACCCGCAGCAGCCATTCGTGGCAGATGTCGCCGGCCTTGGCGGCGATCCAGCGCTCGTCGCGCGCCGTGGCCAGCGTGGTCGTGGCGCCGAAGCGATGACCGGTCGGCACGATCAGGTCGGCCACGTCCCAGCCCAGCTCGACGTGGGTGATGCCGCTCGGATAGCGCAGGGCCACCTCGGGCCAGTCGTCGAGCACGGCCAGGTCGACGTGCCCGCGGTGCAGCATGTCGAGCCCTTCGTGCGGGTTGACCTCGACCAGGCCGGTGGTCAGTTGCGGGTGGTCGGAGGCCAGGCGATGCAGCGCGTACGGGAGGAGGGCGCGGCACGCGGTGGCGAACGCGGCCACCGTCAGCCGCCCGATCACCGTGTCCCGGTGCGCGGCCAGCGCCGCCTCGGCCTCGTCGACGGTGGCCAGCACCTTTTCCGCGTGCCGGGCGAGCACCTGGCCGGCCTCGGTGAGCCGCAGCCGCCGCCCGTCCTTCTCGACGAGTGTGGCGCCGGTCTCGCGTTCGAGCTTGGCGAGCTGCTGGGACACCGCGGAGGGGGTGCAGTGGAGGGCTTCGCCGGCCGCGAGCACGGTTTTGTAGCTGGCCACGGCGTGCAAGGCCCGTAGCCGCCCGAGGTCGATCATGTAGCGAGGCTACAGTAATGCCTTAGGTATTTTCGCTGGTGCTTAATGGTGCCGGCTCGCCAAGGTCGATACATGAGACCACGCGACATCGGGATCGCGGTCGCCGTCACCGCCGTCTGGGGCTTCAACTTCGTGGTGATCGAGACCGGGCTCGACCATTTCCCGCCGCTGCTGTTCAACGCGCTGCGCTTCACCCTGGCCGCGTTCCCGGCGGTGCTGTTCGTGGGCCGCCCGCAGGTGCCGTGGCGGTGGATCGTCGCGGTCGGGCTGATCCTGGGTGTCACGAAGTTCTCGCTGCTGTTCGCGGGCATGGCGGCGGGGATGCCGGCCGGCTTGAGCTCCCTGGTGCTGCAGAGCCAGGCGGTGTTCACGCTCGGCTTCGCGGTGTTGCTGCTGCGGGAGCGGCCCCGGCCCGTACAACTGAGCGGTCTGCTCTTGTGTGTCGCCGGCGTGGCCCTGGTGGCGACGCGAATGGGCACGAACCTGGGCGCGTTCCTGCTGATCGTCGGCGCCGGCGCGGCCTGGGGCCTGTCGAACATCGCCACCCGCAAAGCGTCCCCGCCGGACACGCTGCGCTTCATGGTGTGGGTCAGCGCCGTCGCCGCGGGCCCGTTGATCCTGCTCACGCTGGCGTCCTCGGAAGACGTCTCCGCGCTGCGCGCGTTCGACCTGGAGGCTTTCGGAGCTTTGGCGTACGTCGCGCTGGTCTCGACGCTTGCGGCCTTCGCGGGCTGGGGTTTCCTTCTTCGTACGTACGGGGCGAGCACAGTGGCGCCGTTCTCGATGCTGGTCCCGTTCTTCGGCATGGCGTCGGCCTGGCTGTTCCTGGGGGAGCAGCTTCGCGCGGTCGACATGGCGGGCGGCACGCTGGTGGTAGGCGGCATCCTGCTGGGGCTGAGCGGGCGAAAGCCGTTGGTTAGGGTTGGCGCATGACAGTTGCCGTGCGCGTGATCCCCTGCCTGGACGTGGACGACGGCCGCGTGGTCAAGGGCGTCAACTTCGTCGACCTGCGCGACGCCGGCGACCCGGTGGAGCTGGCGGCGGCGTACGACGCGGCCGGCGCCGACGAGCTGACGTTCCTGGACGTGACGGCCTCCTCGGCCGGCCGGGGCACGATGCTCGACGTGGTACGCCGTACCGCCGAATCGGTCTTCATCCCGCTGACGGTCGGAGGCGGCGTCCGCTCGGTCGACGACGTGGACGTCCTGCTGCGAGCCGGCGCCGACAAGGTGGGCGTGAACACGGCCGCCATCGCCCGCCCCGCCTTGATCAGCGAAATCGCCCAGCGCTTCGGCAACCAGGTGCTGGTCCTGTCCCTGGACGTCCGCCGTTCCCCCGACCAGCCCAGCGGCTGGGAGGTGACCACACACGGCGGCCGCCGAAGCGCCGGCTTGGACGCCATCGAATGGGCCCGCACAGTAGCGTCCCTGGGAGCCGGCGAGATCCTCCTGAACTCGATGGACGCCGACGGCACAAAGGCCGGCTTCGACCTGGACTTGATCGCCGCCGTACGAGCAGTGGTAGACATCCCGGTAATCGCCAGCGGCGGCGCCGGAAAGGTCTCCCACTTCGCCCCCGCAGTAGCCTCAGGCGCCGACGCGGTATTGGCCGCCAGCGTCTTCCACTTCGGCGACCTCACCATAGGCGAGGTAAAGCAAAGCCTCCGAGAAGCCGGCAATCCGGTCCGCTGAGCACAATTAAAATCCATTCCCGCGCAGAATTCGCACCACGCTTACCGCCCACATTGGAATCCGGCTAATAGCCGATTTCCGTTGTGGCCGCCAGAGCTCCCACCCGGGCACTCCTAGCACCGACAGTTGCGGCCTCCCCACCGTCGACGGCGGCGATCGTGGCCGCGCTGCTTGCCGGCCGCCGCGCTGGCGCCTCCGGCGGGGTTGCCAGCAGTCACGTCTCCGCTGCGTCTCCGTTGAATGCCGCGCTGATGGTGTCGCTCGCGGCCGCAACGCCGTTGGG
>NZ_JBICTW010000008.1:63271-328380 GCF_043197815.1 Actinoplanes sp. NPDC048988
GTGCCGGGCTGGTGGCGTTGCTGGCGGTTGCGGTGCTGTTGAGTCCGGGCTGGTCGTGTTGCTCGCGGCCGCAGTGTCGTTGGGTGCCGGGCTGGTGGCGTTGCTGGCGGTTGCGGTGCTGTTGAGTCCGGGCTGGTCGTGTTGCTCGCGGCCGCAGTGTCGTTGGGTGCCGGGCTGGTCGTGTTGCTGGCGGTTGCGGTGCTGTTGGGTGCCGCGCTGGTGGCTTTGCTCGCCGTCGCGGCCACACTTGGCGCGGCGCGGTGGCGTCATCTTCTAGTTGCGGTCGCACTCGGCGCGGCGCTGGTGGGATGGGCTGCGACCGCGTCTCCGCGGGTGGTGGCGCTGTTGACGTTGGTTGCGATCGCGGCCCTGTTGACGTTTGTCGCGGTTGCGCTGGTCGTGGCCGTGTTGACGATGGTTGCGGTTGCGCTGATCGTGGCGTTGCTTGCGGTTGCGCTGGGCGCGGCGACGGTGGCTCTGATGGAGTTGCTTGCGGTTGGATCTTTGCTAGTTGTGGCGCTGGGGCAGTTGCTTGCGGCTGGATCCTTGCTGGTCGTGGCGCTGGGGCAGTTGCTTGCGGCTGGATCTTCGCTGGTCGTGGCGCTGGGGCAGCTGCTTGCGGTCGGGTCTTCGCTGGTCGTGGCGCTGAGAGGGCTGCATGCGGTTGTGTCTTCGCTGGGCGCGACTGCGGAGCTGGTCGTCTCGGTGGCGTTGCTCGCGATTGTGCAGTCGGCGTTGCTCGTGGTTGCGGTCGCGCTTGCGCGGGCGGCAGCATCTTTGGCGGCGCCGCCCGCGGGACGCGTCTCTGTTCCGGCGCTGGCGACTTAGCCTCGGTGGCCTGCTGAGCCAGACGGTCGCGCTCCTCGATGCGCAGGCGGAAGAGCTTGAGCCCGTGGCGCTGAGCAAGGCCCCACGCTCGGCGCCGCTGCTGCTCCTTCCGTTCCGCATCATTTCCAGGCGACCAATTGGGCGCACGCGTGCGATCACGCATGGCGTCCATTTGCTTCCGCGAGAATAGGCCAATCTGCTGGAATCGCATGACCAATTATCCCGCCGGGCGCCAGGTGAAGCCATCCTAAATAAATGTCGATCATGCCAACTTCAATAAGCCGCCTATGAATCGCCAGGAGAGCGCTACAAAGTTACTTACGGCAATCCGCTACAGACCAAAAGAAAGGCCCGGCCAGCGTGAGCCGGAAGTTCGAGCGCAACCCCGCGCTGCCGCTTCGTGGGGACCTGCCCCGCCGAATCGGTATGCCTAGGTGGGGCTCCGAGCGCACCCCGCAGCCATCGGCCCGGCCGATCGGCGTGCGTGGGCCGGGTGTCCGAGAACAGCCCCGCACTGCCGCTCCGTAGCGAACCAGTCCGGCTGATCGGCGTGTGTGGGCCGGGTGTCCGAGCGCAACCCCGCACTGCCGCTCCGTAGCGAACCAGTCCGGCTGATCGGCGTGTGTGGGCCGGGTGTCCGAGCGCAACCCCGCGCTCCCTCTCCGTGGCGAACCGGCCCGGCCGATCGGCGTGCGTGGGCCGGGTGTCTGAGCGCAACCCCGCGCTCCCTCTCCGTGGAGATCCGCCCTGGCCAGCCGGGTACGCGTGGCGCGGCTCCGGGCGCATTCCCGCGGCGGTCGGCGTGAGTCAGGCGCCGAGCGCAACCCCGCGCTCCCGCCCCGTGGAGACCCGCCCTGGCCAGCCGGTATGCGTAAGGGAGGCTCCCGCAGCGGTCGGCGTGGGTCCCGCCCCGAGCGCAACCCCGCGCGCCCCCTCCGTGGCGAACCAGTCCGACAGGCCGGTGTGCGTCAGGCGGTCCGCCGAACTCAGCGCCCGTCCGCCAGCCTCATGCTGTACTCCCGGACCGCCGTCGCGTATGTCTGCTCGTCCAGTGTCCAGTCCGACTCGCCCGGCGTCGCGGCCCTGTTGAGCTGTGCCTGCAATGTCATCACCGCCGATGACAGGCCGCTGAACGGTCTCGTGCGCCACAACTGTTCGCCTGCCGGCGCCACCTCGACCAAGTCGTCCTCGACCACGATCAAGCCGGCCCCGGCCAGGCGGCGTACCGATTCTTCCAGGTCGGCCCGGCTGGGGACGCTGTGGTGCAGGAAGTCGGCTGCCGCCAGCAGGTCGGCCAGGCTGGCGCCGGTCACCGGTAGGGCCGCGTGTATCGCCCGGTCGCGCTCGAGGCGCTCGGCGATGACCGCGGACACGAAGATCCAAGCGTCGTTCCACTGCCAGCTGCCCGCCCCCATGCGGCAATGATGCCGCGACGGGTCCGGACTCGGAAGCGGATGTGTCGTGATGATCACAAGACTGTGATGCAACGGACGGCCTGCAAAACCGAATCAGCTAGGGGGAAGGCGGGGTCCAATACGGACACATCACCCTAAGGTGAGTGAGCGTGTATGAACCCGGATGAGTGACGCCACTCAATGGGCCAGGGCGGCCCGGGGCTCGCCCTCGCGGACCGTGCACCACGGCAGGAACAGCTGCACCAGAGGGCCGATGGCCAGCGCGTACGCGATGGTGCCGACCCCCACCGTACCGCCGAGGAAGAAGCCGACGATCAGGACCAGGACCTCGATTGACGTACGCACGAGCCGGATCGACAGGCGCGGGAACTTGCCCACGATGCCCGTCATGAGGCCGTCGCGCGGGCCCGGCCCGAAGCGGCTCCCGATGTACAGGCCGGTGGCCAGCCCGTTCAGCAGGATGCCGCCGACCAGGTAGCCGATCCGGGCCGGGATCGTGCCGCCCTCACCGAGCACCGCCAGGGCGCCGTCGGCCGCGAAGCCGACCACCACCAGGTTGGCCACCGTGCCGAAGCCGGGGCGCTGCCGCAGCGGGATCCACAGGAGCAGCACCGGAACGCCGACCAGGATGACGATCCAGCCGAAGCTGATGCCGGTGACCTCGGTCAGGCCCTGGTGGAAGACGTCCCACGGGTTGAGCCCGAGCGCCGACTCGACCATGAAGGCCATGCTGACGCCGTACAGGACGAGGCCGGTGAAGAGCTGGACGGTTCGGCGGGTGAGACGACGATCTCGGTTGCCACGTGGTTGCACGAGTGCCAGTCTGGGGGCCAATTGTAGGAAACTGAAGTGCCAATCCGCCGGAGGTGGCCATGACGACGACAATTCGCGGGGGCCAATTGGCCCGGCTGCTGGGCCAGTGGCATTCATTGCCGGGCCGCCACCGCAGTCCCGACTACGCCGCGCTGGCCGGTGCCGTGCGCGGTCTGCTGGCCGATGGGCGGTTGCCTCTGGGCGTGCGGATGCCGGCCGAACGCGAACTGGCGGAGGCGCTCGCCGTGAGCCGGACGACGGTCTCCGCCGCGTACCGCACCCTCCGGGAGAGTGGCCATCTGACCAGCCGGAGGGGTGCGGGAAGCTGGACCACCCTGCCCAACGGGCATCGGGTCGCCCCGTCCGGCCTGTGGGCCGCCGGCGACGACCACGACATGATCGACCTGGGGGTCGCCGCCTCGGCCGCGCCCGCCGAGCTGGTGACGGCCGCGCACGATGCCGCTTCCGATCTGCCGCGCTACCTGGGCAGCGCCGGCTACCACCCGACCGGCCTGGGGGAGCTGCGCGAGGCGGTGGCCGCCGGTTACTCCGAGCGGGGCGTGCCCACGACGGCCGAGCAGATCCTCATCACCGGCGGCACCCAGCAGGCCCTCGACCTGGTGTTGCGCCTGTCGGTGCCGGCCGGGTCGCCGGTGCTGGTCGAGGCGCCCACCTATCCGAACGCGCTGGCCGCGCTGTCGGCCCGCCGCGCCCGCCTCAGCACCCACGGCCTCGACACGGCCACCGGCTGGGACGGCGAGATGCTGCTGGGCGCGCTGCGCCAGACCAGGCCCCGGGTCTCGTACGTGATTCCCGAGTTCCACAACCCGACCAGCCACCTGATGGCCGCCGACCTGCGGGAACGCCTGGTGGCCACGGCCCACGCGACGGGCACCGAGCTGATCGTCGACGAGTCCTTCGTCGACCTGCCGCTGGACGACCAGGAGATGCCGCCGCCGGTGGCCGTCTTCGACCGCCACAGCCGGGTCGTGTCGATCGGCGGCATGAGCAAGGCGTACTGGGGTGGCCTGCGCATCGGCTGGGTGCGCGCGTCGGCCCCGCTCGTGCAGCGACTGGCCGCGATCCGCGTCGGCGTCGACATGGCCAGCCCCGTCCTGGAGCAGCTGGTGGCCGTCCGCCTCATGCACCAGGCCACCCAGATCGTCAAGGCGCGCCGCGAGGAGCTCCGCCAGCAGCGTGACGCCCTGGTCACAGCCCTGCGAACGGCACTGCCGGAGTGGAGCTTCGTGCTGCCCGCCGGCGGCGTCTGCCTGTGGGCCGAACTCGACGGCCCGATCTCCAGCGCCCTGTCCCGGGCCGCCGAGGACGTCGGCGTCCGCCTGGCCCCCGGCCCCCGCTTCGGCTTGGACGGCACCCTGGAACGCTTCCTGCGCCTCCCGTTCACCCTCCCCGCCGAGGACCTGATCGAGGCCGTACGCCGGATAGCCACCGTCCGCCACGACCTGGACCACGCCACAGCCCCGTCCTGGCGCTCCCCGACAGTCATTGCCTGACGAACGGTCAGACCAGCCAGGCGCCGTCGCGCATGAGGGTGCGGCCGGCCAGCTCGTTCACCTCCCGCCAGGCCTGAACGCGCTCCGGCCGCAGGACGAGAAAGGCGTAGGAGTCCCCGGCCGTACGCGGATCCCAGTCGTTCTGGGCGGCATAGGCCTCCCCGGCCGGCCCGGACTCGCCAACCGGAATCGTCCTCTCCAGCACGGCATCGATGAGAACCACATCGCGGGTCCCGCCGAGGGCGACCCGGGCCCGCCCGTGCGCGGCGAGGTTGCGCCCGGTCGGCGACCGCGTGTCGGTGGCGAGCAGAACCCGCTCCTCGAACCACGCGACGGTCAGCGGAACCAGGTAGGGCTCGTCACCGTCGGCGGTGGCCACCCACGCGTCGGCGACCGGCGCACTGAGTTTCGCCAGCACATCGGCCTTGCGCTCCACCGGCGAACGGGGTTCCTCGGCCATCGCGGTCCTCCTCGACTCGGCTCTTTCTATCAGCCCTCAGGGGCGCCGCCGGTGCGGCGCCCCTCGGTGCGGGTTACTCGGCTGTGCCCTGGAAGAGGCCGAACAGGTTGCCGTCGGCGTCGCGGAGGGTGGCGGTCAGGCCGCCGCCGCCGACGTCCTTGGCCGGCTGCTCGACCGTGGCACCCGCGGCGGTCAGGGTCGTGGTGGTCGCCTCGATGTCGTCCACGTGGTAGTACGTGATCGGGCCCGCGGCCACGTCGCCGTGCGGGTTCAGGCCGATCTCGGGGGCGCCCGACGGGCGGAAGCCCACGTAGTACGGCTGGTCCATGTAGGGCTCCGTGCCGAGCAACGCCGTGTAGAGCGCCTTCGCCGCGGTGAGGTCCTTGACCGGGATGGTGATCGTACGGATGGGCATGGCTTCTCCTCGGTGAGCAGGTAACGATGTCTGTCACAGCGGACCGGGGCGGCCCGTCACAACGTATGACGGGTGCCGAACGAGAGGTGTGACGATGAGCGAACTGGATCTGCTGGCGGAGCGCTTCGAGGCCGACCGCGCGCATCTGCGGGCCGTCGCCCAGCGGATGCTCGGCTCGGCCGACGAGGCCGACGACGCGGTGCAGGAGACCTGGGTGCGGCTGAGCCGCAGCGACACCAGCGACGTCGGGAACCTGACCGGCTGGCTGACCACCGTGGTCTCCCGGGTGTGCCTGGACATGCTGCGTTCCCGGGCCGCGCGGCGGGAGGATCCCACCGACCTTCCCACTTCGGCGTACGACGACGAGCCCGGCCCCGAGCAGCAGGCGCTCCTCGCCGACGCGATCGGGCCGGCGCTGCTCCTCGTGCTCGACACGCTCGGCCCGAGCGAGCGGCTGGCCTTCGTGCTGCACGACATGTTCGCCGTGCCTTTCCCGGAGATCGCCGAGATCGTCGGTTGTACGCCGGCGGCCGCGCGCCAGCTGGCCAGCCGCGCCCGGCGGCGGGTGCGGGGGGAGCCCGTACCGGACGACGACGGCACCGACCGGCGGCGGGCCGTGGTGAGCGCTTTCCTGGTGGCCGCCCGGGCCGGTGACTTCGGCGCCCTGCTCACCCTGCTCGACCCGGGAGTGGTCCTGCGGGCCGACCCCGAGGCCGTGCGGATCGGGGCGACCGCCGTGCTGACCGGCGCGAACGAGGTGGCCGGCCGCTTCAACGGCGGCGCCCAGTCGGCGCGCCTCGCGTTCCTCGACGGCGAGCCGGGCCTGGTCTGGGCGGTCGGCGGTCAGGTCCGCGTCGCCTTCGTCTTCACTTTCGAAGGTGACCGGATCGGCCGGATCGACCAACTGGCCGATCCGGCCGCCCTCGCGGCGATGAGCGTCGACATCCGCCCCAACAAGGAGCTCTGAGGGTCAGATCTGAGCGAGCGAACCCGCGTACATCTGGTCGATCTGCTCGGCGAAGTTGGTCTCGACCGAGCGCCGCTTGATCTTCATCGACGGGGTGATCTCGCCGGCCTCGATGCTCAGGTCGCGGGGGAGGATCGCGAACTTCTTGATGGTCTCCCAGCGGTTGAGCTTGCCGTTGAGCTCCTGGACGTAGCCGTCGATCAGCTGCTGGGTCTCGGGCGCGCAGCAGATGTCCTGGTAGCTCCGGCCCGACAGCGGGCCGCTGGCGGCCCAGCCCTTGATGGCGTCCTCGTCGAGCGAGATCAGCATGGTGACGAAGTTGCGGGCCTGGCCGATGACGACCGCCTGCGACGTGTACGGGCAGACCGCCTTGAACATGCCCTCGATGGCGGACGGCGCGATGTACTTGCCGCCGGACGTCTTGACCAGGTCTTTCTTGCGGTCGGTGACCCGCAGGAAGCCGTCGGCGTCGATCTCGCCGATGTCGCCGGTGCGCAGGAAGCCGTCGGAGGTGAACGCCTCCTCCGTCTCCTTGGGCAGGTTGTGGTAGCCGCGCATGACGGGGGCGCCGCGCAGCAGCACCTCGCCGTCGGTGTCGATGCGGCACTCGAGGTCGCCCAGGGGCAGGCCGACCGTGCCGATCTTGAGCTTGTCGAGGCGGTTGACGAAGTTGGCCGCGCTGCTCTCGGTGAGGCCGTAGCCTTCCATGATCGGCAGGTTGGCGGCGGCGAAGAACTCGGCGATGTCGCGGCTGAGCGGGGCCGAGCCGCTGACCAGCACGCGCAGGCGCCCGCCGAGCTTGGCCTGCAGCTTGCTGAAGACCAGGCGCTCGGCCACCGCGAACTTGAGCTTGAGCCCGCCCGGCAGCGGCTTGCCGGCCTGCTCGAGCGCGACCTTCTGCTTGCCGACCCCGACCGCCCAGTGGAAGATCTTGGCCTTGGCCCCGCCGCCCTCCAGCGCCGTGGTGACCGTCTTGTTGTAGACCTTTTCGAAGATGCGGGGGGCGGCGCACATCAGCGTCGGCTTGACCACCGAAAGCATGTCGACCAGCTTGTCGACGCGGCCGTCGACGTAGGTCGGCACGCCCACGTGGATGATGCCGCAGAGCAGCGTCTTGCCGAACGAGTGCGACAGCGGCAGCCACAGGTACTGCAGGTCGGTCGACTCGAACAGGCCGAGCCCCTGCTGGGCGACGCCCTCCCAGGTCCAGCCGGCGTGCAGCAGCTGGACGCCCTTGGGGCGGCCGGTGGTGCCGGAGGTGTAGATGAGCGTGGCGAGGTTGCCGGGGCCGATGGCGGCGACGACCTCCTCGATCAGCCGGGGGTTGTCGCGCAGGGCGACGGCGCCGCGCTCCTCGAGCTCGGTCAGCGTCAGCTGGGGCGGGGTGGCGCCGGCGTCGGCCGGGCCGTCGATGAGGACCACGTGGGTCACCGCGGTGTCGACGCCGGAGATCTTCAGCGCCTGCTTCGCGTTCTCGGCGATCAGCACCTTGGAGTCGGAGTCGGCGATGATGTAGCTCGCGTCCTCGGGCTCGGTCGTCGGGTAGACCGTGGTGGTGGCGGCGCCCGCGCAGTTGATGCCCAGGTCGGCAAGGACCCACTCGAACCGGGTGCCGGACAGGATGGCGACCCGGTCCTCGAGGCCCACGCCCAGTCCGCGCAGGCCCGCCGCGATCGCCGTCGCCCGCTCGCCGACCTGCGCCCACGTGTGCCAGACCATGCCGGTGTCATCGGCGTTGGGCACGGCGAAGGCCTGGCCGTTCGGCGTCGCGGCCACCCGCTTGAAGAACATGTCGGGGATCGACCGGTAGGGGACCTCGAGAGCCATCGGCGCCGCCTTCAAGTGCAGGAACGGGGGATTTAACTTGCTTGTTACCGCAGAGTATTGGTGACGGGGCGGGAGGGCTAGTGGCGCGGCGCCTCACTTCGAGTCTATCGATCGGGAGACGAGGTCGTCTCACAGCGTGAAACCGGCGAGTAACTGAGAGAGCGCAGAGCGGGGGCGAGCGTGGCCGTGACCGCCGAGACGGCGACGGCGGCGGCGAAGACCAGGATGGCGAGGCGGGCGCCGCCGGTGGTGACGAGGAAGCCGGCCAGGATGGGCGCGGCCGCGGCGGCGGACATCGCGGCCATGAAGATGACGCTGAGGACGCGGCCCTGCAGGACGTCCGGGGTGATCGCGGCCTGGTGGGCGAAGAGCGCCGCGTTGCAGGCGGGGCCGGCGAAGACCGCCGCCGCGACCGGCGCGGCCGTGGCGACCCCGATCTGCGGGAGCGCGCTCACCGCCAGCAGGGCGAAGGCGGCCCAGCACAGCGAGCGGATCAGCCTCGCGAACGGCAGCCAGCGGCACAGCGCCGGCGCGGCCAGGGCGCCGAGCAGCCCGCCCACGCCGACGATCGTCTCGGTCAGGCCGATGACGCCGGGCGCGGTGCCGTGGTCCTGGAGCGTCACGATGATGGTGAAGATCGTTCCGGTCAGGGCGAAGTTCAGCGGCGCCGCGATGATCAGCACCGACCGCAGGAACGGGTTGGTGAAGACGAACCGGAGTCCCTCGGTCAGGGCCGCGAGGTGGCTGCCGGGCCGTTCCCGCGAGGTCTGCATGGGCTTGCGGATCAGGGCCACTCCGAGGAGCGAGGCCAGGTACGACACCGCGTTGCCCACGAAGGGCAGGGCGTGGGTGATGCCGAAGAGCAGGCCGCCGAGCGGGGGGCCGGCGAGCGAGGCGCCGTAGCTGCGGGCCTCGTTGCGGGCCACCGCCGCCGGCAGGTGCGGCTCGGAAACGAGGCTGCGCAGGGCCGCGTGCTCGGTGGTGTTGAAGAACGCTCCGCAGACCGCGTCGATCACCGCCACCACGATGATCGTGGCCAGGTTGGCGTGCCCGGTGACGACGGCGACGGCCAGCGCGGCGAAGGCGATCAGCCGGACGACGTCGCAGGCCAGCAGCGCCGTGCGGCGGTTGATCTGGTCGGCCAGGACCCCGGCCGGCAGTCGGCAGGCGAGCTTGGCGACCTGGGCCGCGGTGCCGACCGCGCCGGCCTGCACGGGCGAGCCGGTCACCTCGAGCACGAGCAGCGGGACGGCGAGCTGGGCGATGGTCGCCCCCAGGTCGGACAAAGTCTGACTTGTCCACAGGAGATTGAACTCGCGGTTGTGCCACAGGCTAGGCACTGTCCGCGATTCCATGGTCACCCAACGCAGGATATGTACTGCATTCCCTGTCGCGCACGACTCCGGCCCGCGCTTGGCACGCGGGCCGGACGTCGATCCGTACGAAAGAGAAGGGTTTATGGGGCCAGGTAGAGCAGGCGGTTCGGGGAGCCGGTTCCGGGGCTCGTGACCACATTGGGCGTGGCGCCGTTGACGAGGCTGTCGCGGACCTGGGCGGGCGTGAGGCTCGGGCTGCCGGAGAGGACCCGGGCCGCCGCGCCGGCCACGTGCGGGCTGGCCATCGACGTGCCGCTGATCGTGTTGGTGGCGGTGTTCGATGTGTACCAGTCCGAGGTGATCGACGAGCCGGGGGCGAACAGGTCGAGGCAGGTGCCGTAGTTGGAGTAGCTGGCGCGCGCGTCGGTGCTGGTGGTGGCGCCGACGGTGATGGCCGCGGCGACCCGGGACGGCGAGGAGTTGCAGGCGTTCGCGTTGGAGTTGCCGGCGGCCAGGGCGTAGGTGACGCCCGAGGTGATCGACCGGGAGACGGCGCTGTCGAGGGTGCTGCTGACGCCGCCGCCGAGGCTCATGTTGGCCACGGCCGGCTTGACCGCGTTGGTGGTGACCCAGTTGACGCCGGCGATGACGCCGGCCGTGGTGCCGCTGCCCGAACAGTTCAGCACGCGGACGCCGACCAGGCGGACCTGCTTGGCGACGCCGTACGTGGTGCCGCCGACCGTGCCCGCCACGTGCGTGCCGTGGCCGTTGCAGTCGACGCCGCCGGAGCCGACCGCGTCGTAGCCGTACGACGCCCGGCCGCCGAAGTCGCTGTGCGTGTACTTGATGCCGGTGTCGATGATGTACGCGGTGACGCCCGAGCCCGTCGTCGTGTACGAGTAGGTGGTGCTCAGCGGGCGGTTGCGCTGGTCGATGCGGTCGAGGCCCCAGGTCGCGTTGGCCTGCGTGGCCAGCAGCGAGACCGTCTGGTTCTGCTCGACGTACTCGACGTCGGGGCTCGCCGCGAGACGCTTGGCCTGGTACGCGGTGAGGCCGGCCTCGTACGCGTTGATCGTGCCGAAGCTCTGCCGCACCTGGCCGCCGAAGCTCTTGGTCAGGGCCGCCGGTGATTTGGCGCCGGCCTTGAGGACCACGATGTAGCTGCCGGGCACCGCGTTCGCCGTGCCGTCCAGGCGGATCTCGCCGGTGGCGGCGGCCGCGGCCGGGGTGGCCGTCGCGGCCGCGGTGATCGCGGCGAGCACGCCCGCGACCAACATGCGTCTGTTCGCCATGCTCTTCCTCTCTCGGCCCCGTGATATTGACAAGCTTCACTAACTGTATACGGAGGGTCACGAGAGGGCGACATATCGTATGGGCCATATCGGGGCCTCAAAATGGGCTGGTGGATCTGATCATTCCGCCCGGCGGGAACAAGACCGCCGCCGTGTACCGGGCCCTCCGGGAGGCCGTTGTGGACGGCCGGTTGCCCGTGGGCTCCCGGCTTCCGGCGACCCGGGTCCTCGCCGCCGACCTGGGGATCGCGCGGGGCAGCGTGGCCGGCGCCTACGAACGGCTGGCCGCCGAGGGATACCTGTCGGCCCAGGTGGGTGCGGGCACCTTCGTCGCCTACCAGCGGCCCCGGCCGGCGTCGCGGCGCGAGGCCGGGGCGCTGGCGCCGCGAAAGGGCTGGGCCTTCGCGCCGTTGCCGACGAGCGGGGGCGCGCCGCCGCCGCGCTACGACTTCCGGGTCGGTATCCCGGACGCCGGCCTCTTCCCGTTCGAGGCCTGGCGGCGCCTGCTCGTCGCCGAGACCCGGCTGCGGGCCAACAGCCTGGGCACGTACGCCGAGCCGTCCGGCCACCCGGCCCTGCGTGCGGCCATCGCGCGATATCTGGGCGTGGCCCGGGGCGTGCGGGCGAGCGCGGCCGACATGGTGATCACCAACGGGACGCAGCACGCCCTGGACCTGATCGGCCGGGTCCTGATCACGCCGGGCGACGTGGTCGCCGTCGAGGACCCGGGATACCCGCCGGCCCGGCGCCTGTTCGCCTCGCTCGGCGCGCGGGTGGCCGGAGTACCGGTCGACGGCGAGGGCCTGGTCGTCTCGGCCCTCCCGGCCGCGTCCACATTGGTCTACACGACGCCGTCGCACCAGTTCCCGCTCGGCCGGGCGATGAGCGCGGGCCGCCGCCGCGAGCTGCTCGACTGGGCCGGCCGCCGCTCGGTGGCCATCGTCGAGGACGACTACGACAGCGAGTTCCGTTTCCTGTCCCGCCCGCTGGAGCCGCTGTACAGCCTCGACACCGCGGGCCGGGTGCTGTACGCCGGCACGTTCTCCAAGAGCATGCTCCCGTCGCTGCGCACCGGCTTCCTGCTCACCCCGCCCGGCCTGCGCGACGCGCTGGTGGCGGCGCGGCAGATGGGCGACGGGCACGGTCAGCCCGCCGTGCAGGCCGCGCTGGCCCGCTTCATCGACGACGGCCTGCTGGCCCGCCACGTGCGCAAGGCCGGCAAGGCCTACGCCGTGCGGCACCGGCGGCTGGTCAGCGCCTTGCGCGGCGCCGCCGGGCTCGACGTCATCCCGTCCGCCGCCGGCCTGCACCTGGCCGCGCTCACCGCCGCCGACTCGACGGCGGTGACCAGGGCGGCCGCGCGGGCCGGGATCGGCCTCGACGACCTGCGCACCTACTCCGCCGACGAGTCCACGGCGCAGACCGGTCTCGTGTTCGGGTTCGGCGCGGCCGACCCGTCACTGATCGGCGAGGGGATCGCGCGTCTGGCCGGGATCTTGGCCCGCCACGCCTGATACGCGATCGCGCCCGCCGCGACGACCAGGCTGAGCAGCGCCGGCGGCCCGGTCAGCCCGAGCAGGGCGACCACCGCCACGAACGCCACCGCGGCCACGACCCGCTGCCGCCCGGCCAGCAGCTTGACCGCGGCCGCCGTGCCGATCACGTAGACCAGCGTGAAGCACCCGGTGACCAGCAGCATCATCGTGTGCAGGTCGATCGGCAGCGCGATCGACACCAGACTGCCGATCAGCACGGCCAGCAGCGCCTTGCGCGGTGTGCCGAACGGCCGCGCCGGCAGTGCCCCGTCACGGGCCAGCGCCGCCCCGAGCTGCGACGACCCGGCGAAGTACGCGTTCACCGCCCCGGCCGTCAGCAGCAGCGCCACGACCGCCGTGAGCGCGCGCACCGGCCCGCCCACCCCGGCCGCGAGCAGGTCGGCCAGCGGCGCCTGGCTGTCGCCGAGCGCCGGCCCGAGAACCAGCACGCTGGTGACGGCCACGGCCAGGTAGAGCCCGCCGACCACCATGACCGCGATCGCCGTGGCCCGCGGAACGTCGCGCCGCGGATCGCGATATTGCCCGGACAGCGACGACACCGCTTCCCAGCCGGCGAAGCCCCAGATGAGCACGGCCACGGCCGTGCCGACGCCGGCCCAGCCGTGCGGCGTGAACGGCGTCAGGTTGCCCCACCGCGCGTGCGGCAGCGCGGTGATCACGGTGAGGAGCAGCAGCACGGCCAGCGTGCCGGTGAGGGCGAGTTGAGCCCGGCCGGAGACCCGCAGCCCGAACCAGTTCATCGCCGCGACCGTGCCGACGACGACCAGGAAGGTGCCGATCACCGTGGCCCGGCCGCCCCCGATCACGTCGGCCACGTAGCCGCCCGCGAACGCGGCGGCGGCCGGCGCGCCGAGCGGTACCGCGAAGAAGAAGCACCACCCGACGGCCGCGGCGGCGCGTGGCCCGAAGGCCAGCCGGACGAAGGTGGAGACACCGCCGGCGTCCGGATGTCGGGCCCCGAGCGCCGCGAAGGTCCAGGCCAGCGGCGCCGAGAGCACGATCAGGGCGGCCCAGGCGACCAGCGAGGCGGGGCCGGCCACGTCAGCGGCCAGGGCGGGCAGGGAGATCACGCCGGTGCCGAGCACGGCACCGACGCTGAGGGCGGTGCCCTGAGCCACGGAAAGCTTCATGCCGATGACCGTAGGCCGGAATTGGCTCGCCCGCGTAGGCCAATCAAGCTCCGATCGGTTGGGCCAATCAGAGCCCGAGAGAGGCGTTCCGGAGCCGGTCGGCGTCGCCCGACAGGGAGACCTGAGCGGCGTCCTTGCGCCCGGTGAGGAAGAGTGCGATCTCCCCGGGCGGACCGGACAGAACGGCCGAGGAATCGCCCACGGTGAAGGAGCCGAAGCCCTCCGAACGAACGGAGGCGCCGATGCGCGCCCGCCGCAGCGCCAGCCGGCCGGTCATCCGCACGGCCTTCCAGAGCGCCGCTTCCTCACCCTGATCAAGCGGGCGGACGTCCCACGACGGCTGCGCCCGCCGCGCGTCCTCATGGTGCACGAAGAACTCGACGACGTTCGTCACCTCGTCCAGCAGCGGGTTGGAGACCGGGCTCCACCAGGGCGGCGTTCGCAGTTCGGAGATCACGTTTTGGTACGGCTGGGAAGCCTTGGCCAGGCGCACGCGTTCACCGTGACCGTGCAGAGGCGGAAGCAGGATCCCGGCCGAGGCGTCGGGCCGCCGATCACGTACCACGAGATGGGCCGCGAGATCGCGGGTCGTCCATCCCTCGCACAGGGTCGGCTGGTCCGGCCCGAGCGACAGCAGCAGGTCGGCGAGAAGTTGACGTTCGCGTCGGGCATAGGCGGTCACGAACGTGATCGTAGACACATTGTCGTACCTGTGAACGAACGGCGCCCGTTCGGCAGGATGGGGATGTAAGGCCGGATACCCCGGCGAACACTTACCAGTCAGGTAGGACATTGAGCAGCAGGACCAGCCGCGATGTGCTGGGACGGGGACTGCGCGTGCTGGGACAGGCGATTCGGACCGAACCGCGCCTGTTCACCGTCGGAGTCGTCGGCAGCAGCGTCTTCGGCCTTCTGGTCATCGCGAACTCGTACGTGGTGGGCTACGTCATCGGCCATGTCGTCGTGCCCGCGTTCAGCAGCGGGAAGGCCGGCACGGGTGAGCTCGCGCTGATCGCCGCCGTCTTCCTGGGCCTGAGCGGACTGCGCGTGGTCAGCGTCTTCGGCCGCCGCCTGGGCGCCGGCTTCATGCAGTTCCGCCTCCAGGCCCGCTATCGCCGCGCCGTGACCAGCCGTTATCTCTCGCTGCCGCCGGCCTGGCATCAGCGCCACGCCACCGGCACGCTGCTGTCGAACGCGAACTCCGACGTCGAGGCCGCCTTCGTGCCGATCGCGCCGCTGCCGTTCGCGGTCGGCACGATCGTGATGATCGTGGCGGCGGTGGTCGCGCTGTTCTTCACCGATCCGGTGCTGGCACTGGTCGGCGTCACGCTCTTCCCGGCGCTGTTCGGGCTGAACTTCGTCTATTCGCGGGCCATGTCGCCGCGGCAGATCCGGGCCCAGCGGATGCGGGCCAAGGTCAGCGCGGTCGCCCACGAGAGCTTCGACGGCGCGCTGGTCGTCAAGACGATGGGCCGCGAGGCCGACGAGTCGCGCCGGTTCGGGGTCTTCGTGGCCGAGCTGCGCGACGCGCTGATCTCGGTGGGCCGGCTGCGTGGCCTGTTCGACCCGCTGATGGACGCGCTGCCCAGCCTGGGCACCCTCGCGGTGCTGCTGCTCGGCGCCTGGCGCCTGCAGTCCGGCGCGATCACCGTGACCGAGCTGGTCACCGTCAGTTTCCTCTTCACCGTCCTGGCCTTCCCGGTCCGCGCGATCGGGTGGGTGGTGGCGGAGCTGCCGCGCAGCGTGGCCGGCTGGGAGCGGGTCCAGGCCGTCCTTTCGGCGACGGGTGATTTGGCGTACGGGGACCGGACCGCCGACGCCGAGGGGGCCGCCGAGCTGCGATTCGACAAGGTCGACTTTCGGTACGGCGACGGCCCGCTGGTCCTGCGCGACGTCTCGTTCTCGGTGCCCCGGGGCAAGACGGTGGCCCTGGTCGGCGCCACCGGCTCCGGCAAGTCGACCATCGCCTCGCTCGCGGTGCGCCTGACGGATCCGGTGGCCGGGCGGATCGTCCTCGACGACATCGACCTGCCGTCGCTCAGCGAGGCGGCGCTCGCGCGGGCGGAAGCCCTCGTGCCGCAGATCCCGTTCATCTTCGACGACACCATCCGCGGCAACATCACGCTCGACCGCCCGGAAATCTCCGACCAGGCGGTCAGGTGGGCGCTGGAACTCGCGCAGGCTGACAAGTTCGTCGGAAATCTCCCGGACGAGCTGGACACGGCGGTCGGGGAACGCGGCACGTCGCTCTCCGGCGGCCAACGGCAGCGGATCACGCTGGCCCGCGCGCTCGCGGGCAAGCCGAGGCTGCTGGTGCTGGACGACGCCACCAGCGCGGTCGACCCGCGGGTCGAGGCCGACATCCTGGCCGCGCTGCGCGGCCGCGACGCCGGCGCGTCCATCCTGGTCGTCGCCTACCGGCGGGCCACCATCGCGCTGGCCGACGAGGTCGTCTACCTCGAGCAGGGCAAGGTCGTCGCCACCGGCACGCACGCCGAGCTCCTGGCCGGCCATCAGGGCTACGCGGATCTCGTGACCGCGTACGAGAAGGCCGAAAGGGTCGAGGCGTCATGAGCACCGGTACCTTCGCGACGATCAAGCGCGGGCTGGCGCTCTCCCCGGAACTGCGGCCCGGGCTCGGCGGGACGATCGCGCTCGCCCTCGTGCAGATGGGCGGCCGGGTGGCCGTGCCCATCGCGGTCCAGCAGGGCATCGACCACGGCATCCGCGGCGCCGGCGGTCCCGACCTCCAGTACGTCGTCGGCGTCGTCGCCGTCACCTTCGTCGCCCTGATGATCTCGACGCTGGCCGGTTACCTGATGACCCGGCGGCTGTTCACGGTCAGCGAGACCGCCCTCGGCGGCCTGCGCTCGCGCACGTTCCGGCACATCCACGACCTGTCGATGCTGCACCAGCAGTCCGAGCGGCGCGGCACCATGGTGTCCCGGGTGACCAGCGACGTCGACCAGATCTCGCAGTTCCTGCAGACCGGCGGCGTGCAGTTGCTGCTCGCCTCGGGCCAGCTGCTGGTCTCGACGATCGTCATGTTCGTCTACTCCTGGCAGCTCACCATCGTCGTCCTGCTCGCCTTCGGCCCCTCGGTCGCGATCATCCGGCTCTTCCAGAAGCGGCTGGCCTCGGTCTACGCCGCGGTGCGCGAGCGCACCGGCGTCATGCTGGGCGCGGTCGCCGAGAGCGTCGTGGGCGCGCTGGTGATTCGGGCGTACGGCGTGGCCGGGCGCACCGAGAAGCGGCTGGACGACTCGATCTCCGGTCTGCAGCGGGCGCAACAGCGCGCGCTCAAGACGAGCGTGACCAGCTTCTCCAGCGGCGAGATCGGCGCCGGCCTGGCCCTGGCCGCCGTGGTCGTGGTGGGTGTGCTGATCGGCGAGGACGGCGGCCTCACGGTGGGCCGGCTGACCGCCTTCCTGTTCCTGGTGACGCTGTTCATCCAGCCCGTGCAGATCGCCACCGACATGCTCAACGAGGCCCAGAACGCGGTGGCCGGCTGGCGCCGCGTCCTCGACGTGCTCGACCTGAGCCCGGACGTGGCCGACCCGGACGACGTCGGCGTCGCGCTTCCGGTCGGGCCTCTGTCCGTACGCTTCGACGACGTCTCGTTCCGCTATCCGGGCGGCCCGGTCGTGTTGCACGACGTCGACCTGGAGATCCCGGCCCGGACGAAGGTGGCGGTCGTCGGCGAGACCGGCAGCGGCAAGACGACCTTCGCCAAGCTGCTCACCCGGCTGATGGACCCGGCCGAGGGCGAGGTCCTGCTGTCGGGGACGCCGCTGACCTCGGTGCGGTTCTCGTCGCTGCGCTCACGCGTGGTGATGGTGCCGCAGGACGGCTTCCTGTTCGACGCGACAGTGGCCGAGAACATCCGGTTCGCCGAGCCGTCGCTCACCGACGAGCAGCTGGAGACGGCCTTCGTCGAGCTGGGGCTCAAGGACTGGCTGGACGGGCTGCCGGGCGGGCTCGAGACCCCGGTGGGCGAGCGCGGCGAGGCGCTCAGCGTGGGGGAGCGGCAGCTGGTGGCGCTGGTCCGGGCGTACGTGGCCGATCCCGACCTGCTGGTCCTGGACGAGGCGACCAGCGCGGTCGACCCGGCCACCGAGGTG
This sequence comes from Actinoplanes sp. NPDC048988, assembly GCF_043197815.1. Taxonomy (NCBI): domain Bacteria; kingdom Bacillati; phylum Actinomycetota; class Actinomycetes; order Micromonosporales; family Micromonosporaceae; genus Actinoplanes; species Actinoplanes sp. NPDC048988. Next base: position 80,926 of record NZ_JBICTW010000008.1, read on the forward strand.
CGGCTGCAACACGCCCTCGACACCGTGACCAGGGGCCGGACGACGGTGGCGATCGCACACCGCCTGTCCACGGCCCAGGCCGCGGACGAGGTGATCGTGGTGGACGCGGGCCGCGTCGTCCAACGCGGCCCGCACTCCGAACTCGTACAGCAGGAAGGCTCCATCTACGCGAAGCTCTACGCGAGCTGGCTCGAACAAACTCGTTGATCGCGATCGCCGCCGGTGAGATGGCAGTCGGTTTTTCGACGCCGCGGGGTTTGCGGTGGCGGAAAACTGCCTGCCATCTCAGCGGTTACAAGGCGATCGCCCGCGGAGCGAAGCGGAGCCAGAGTTAACGCGCGTAGAACTCGACTACCAGCTGCTCGTCGCACTGGACGCGGATCTCGGACCGCTGGGGGATGGCGATCACGGTCGTGCGCAGGTCCTCCAGCACCGTGGAGAGGTACGGCGGGGTCGGGCCGTCGACGTGGGCGCCGGCCGCGGCGAGCTGGAACGGCGGCTTCTGCCGGCTGCTCTCGCGCACCTCGACGACCTGGCCCGGCTTGAGCCGGTAGCCGGGGCGGTCGACCTTCTTGCCGTCCACGGTGAAGTGGCCGTGCACGACGAGCTGGCGGGCCTGGTAGACCGTGCGGGCCAGGCCGGCCCGGGTCACCACGGCGTCCAGGCGGCGCTCGAGCAGGCTGACCATGGTCTCGCCGGTCTTGCCCTCGGCCCGGTGGGCGTCGTCGTACGCGCGGCGCATCTGCGACTCGCTGATGTTGTACTGGTGGCGCAGGCGCTGCTTCTCGAGCAGACGGACCTGGTAGTCCGAGGCCTTGCGACGGCTACGGCCGTGCACGCCCGGCGGGAAGGGCCGCTTCTCGAAGTACTTCACGCACTTCGGCGTCAGCGGGATGCCGAGCGCCCGCGAGAGCTTGGCCTTGGGTCGGGAGTTGTTCATGAAGTCTCCGAGGGTCACTTGCGCTTGAGGCTGAGTTTCTAAAACGCCGATGCTACGGTTAGCCTCACCTTACTAAGGCAAGCCTAACCGGTGCCCGGAGGTCCACACCATGCAGCCCACTCACGCCGAGATCGCGCGTACGCTCGCCGCCGGCCACCTGCCCGGCGTCGCGCACATCGCGTGCCGCCCGGGCCCCCTGCCCGTCCGGCACGTCACCGACGCCAACGGCCGTGTGCTGCTGCTGTCGCCCCGCGACGGCGCCTTCGCCGCGGCCCTCGTGCCGCAGGAGGGCAACGACGACACCGCGATGGTGCTCGACATCTCCGACGTGCCGCCGATGGCCGGCTCGCCCGCCCTGGGCCGGGTGTGGATCTCCGGCTGGGCCACCCTCCTCGAGGGCGACGAAGCCCGGGCCGCGGCGCTCGACTACGCCGACGTGGACGCCTCGGGCGACCTGCTCGACGTCGGCGCCGGTCAGGTCCTGCACCGGATGGACGTGGCCGAGGTGCGGTACGAGCGCAACGAGAACCTGGTCGACGTGGACGTCGACGACTGGGCCGAGGCCACCGCCGACCCGCTCTGCCGCATCGAGTTCGACCTGATCGCCGACCTGATCGACCACCACGAGGCCGAGATGAGCGCCTACGTGCGCCGCCAGCTCGGCTCGACGTCCCAGCCCCAGGCCGAGCCCCAGGTCGTACGGATGGACCGGTACGGCTTCATGGTCCGCCTCGACGACAAGCTGGCCCGTCTCGCCTTCCCGCGCCCGGTCACCGACCGCCACGATCTGGCTCATCTGCTGCACCCGGTGCTGTGCCACCGCTGCGGAGACTGAGCGGCTCGGTCAGGAAGCGCTGGACGTTCGGCCCGATCATCGCCGCCAGCAGTGCGGGCTCGGCGCTGGCCAGCGGCTCGATCCGCAGCACGTAGCGGGTGACCATGAGGCCGGCGATCTGGGTGGCGACCAGCGCCGAGCGCATCGGCGCCTCTTGCTGGTCGGCCACCAGCTCGGTCACCGCCCGGCGCAGGATCTGGGTGACCACGAACTCGCGCAGCAGCCGCGCCGTCCACTCGTTGCTCAGCGCCGAGCGGAAGACGGCCAGCGCGGCCGCGCCGGCCGGCGAGTCCCACACCGACAGGGCCATCCGCACCAGCCGCTCGCCGGCCTGCTCACGCGGCCCGGCCAGGGCCTGCGGGATCAGCTCGCCCGGGTTGACCGGCGCGTTCAGGGCGGCCAGGAAAAGCTTCTCCTTGGTGCCGAAGTAGTGGTGCACCAGCGCCGGATCGACCCCGGCCTCGGCCGCGATCGAGCGGATCGACGCCTTGTCGTACCCCTTCTCGGCGAAACAGGACCGGGCGGCCTGAAGGATGGACGCCCGGGTGTCCTGATTGCCGGGGCGCCGCCCGCTCCTGTGTACCAAGAAAGCTCCTAAGCAGTCCGCCGTCGCAGGGTCGCGGCGGCCAGGACGAGCGCGACCACGGCCGCGCCCGTGACGATCACCAGATCCCACCACATCTCGCCGGTCGGCTCGGCGTACCGCCCGACCTGCAGGAGCGCGTCGACCGCGTAGGTCAGCGGCAGCGCGTTGCTGATCGCCTCGAGCCAGCCGGCCATCTGCTCGCGCGGCACGAACAGCCCGCACAGCAGGATCTGCGGCACGACGACCACCGGAAGGAACTGTACGGCCTGGAACTCCGTACGGGCGAAGGCACTGCAGAACAAACCCAGGGCCACCCCGAGTACGGCGTTGAGCACGGCGACCACCACGACGAGCCCGGCGCTGCCGGTGGTCGTCAGGCCGAGCAGCCAGTACGCCGCACCGGTGGCCACCGCGCCTTGGACGGCGGCGGCGAGGCCGAACGCGAGGCCGTACCCGAAAAGCAGGTCCAATCTGCCCATCGGCGTGGTCAGCAGCCGCTCCAGGGTGCCGGTGGTCCGCTCCCGCAGCATCGCGATGCTGGTCACCAGAAACATGATCACGAACGGGAAGATGCCGAGCATGGTCAGCGCGATCCGGTCGAACGTGTTCCCGGCGCCGTCGTACATGAAGTAGATCAGGGTCAGCAGCAGCACCGGCACCACGATGAGCAGGGCCACCGTCCGCCGATCGTGCCGCAGCTGGCGCAGGATCCGCACCGAGGTCGCCAGCAGGATCATGCCGTCACCCGCTCTCGGATGCGCCGGAGGAAAGCCTCCTCAAGGTCGTCCGTGCCGGCCCGCTCGCGGATCGCGGCGGGGGTGTCGTCGCCGATCAGCTCGCCCTCGCGGATCAGCAGCAGCCGGTCGCAGCGCCCGGCCTCGTCCATCACGTGGCTCGAGACCAGCAGCGTCGTGCCGGCGGCGGCGAGCGCGTGGAACTTGCCCCACAGGTCGGCCCGCAGCACCGGATCGAGCCCCACGGTCGGCTCGTCCAGCACGAGCAGCCGCGGCGTGCCGATCAGGGCGCAGGCCAGCGAGGCCCGGCTCCGCTGACCGCCGGAGAGGTTCCCGACCAGCTGCCCGGCCGCGTCCTTGAGCCCCACGTCGTCGATGGCCCGCGACGCCTCGGCCGCGCCGAGCCCGTAGAGGGCGGCGAAGTAGCGCACGTTCTCCCGCACGGTCAGATCGGCGTAGACGCTCGGCGCCTGCGTCACGTAGCCGACCGTGCGCCGCAGCCCCGCGCTGCCGGCCGGCTTCCCGAACACCGTCACCGACCCCGACTTGACGATCTGCACCCCGACGATCGCCCTGATCAGCGTGGTCTTCCCGCTGCCACTGGGCCCGAGCAACCCGGTCACCCGCCCGGTCGGAACGGTGCACGTGATGCCGCGCAGAACCTCTCGTTTGCCCCGCTCGATCACAAGATCACGTACTTCGATCACGGTGCCCTCCAGTTATTCAACGCGTGTTGAGTTCAACGCTAGATGAATTCTGCGGCGCCGTAAATGACAAAAAGCCGCCACCCTCTCGCGAGGGCGGCGGCTTCGGGCGAAACGGGTCAGAGAGCCAGGATGCGGTCCAGGAACTCGCGGTAGCCGCGCATGGCCATGCGCATGCTCTCGGTGTCGGGGCTCTTGTTGCCGCGCAGCGGATCGAGCTCGTCCCGCTCGGCCAGCAGGGCCTCGGTGAGCTCGTTGACCGCGTCGGTGAGCAGGTCGTGAGCGCGGGTCAGGGCGGCCTCGGGATCGTCGACGAATTCGGCCTTCACCTCGTGCCAGGCGGCGCGGAAGTGACGGACCGCGTCCTCGTCCCAGAACGCGATGTTGCCCTCGGCCACGTCGCCCGGGCGCAGCGGCGCCTCCTCCTGCTGCTCGTCGCCGGGCTCGTCGGGGGCGGCGCGACGGCCGCGGCGGGCCGGCTCGGCGTCCTCGAGGCTGGCCGAGCGGCGCGGCAGCGGGGCCGGCTCCTCGTCGACGGTCTTGGCGGTCAGGTCGCCGCTGAACGTCACCGGCGATTTCGAGGGCGGGGCGGCCGGCACCGGAATGCTGGCCGAGGCCGCGCGCGGGGCCGGGACACCCGAGACCGGGCCGGCCTCCGGGTCGGGCAGCGCGGGCGTGTAGGACGCGGGCTCACCGTAGTTGCCACCGAAGCCGAGGCTCGAGGAACCGAGCCCCGTCGAGCCCAGGCCGTTGGAGCCCAGGCCGTTGGAGCCCAGGCCGTTGGGGCTCAGCCCGTTGGAGCCCAGCCCGTTGGGGCTCAGGCCGTTGGAAGCGGGGCCGGTGGAGCCCGGTCCCGTGGAGCCCAGCGCCGGCGAGACCGGGGCCGAGGAGACCGGCGCGCCCGAGACAGGCGCCCCGGAGACCGGCGCGCCCGAGGTCGGCGTGACGGTCGGGTGCTTGGAGGTGGGCACGGACGCCCAGCCGGTGGCCCCGGTCGCCCCCGTGGGGCCGGAGACGGGCGCCGACCCGTTCTCGCCCGTCGTCGGGATGCGTCCGTTCATGTCATCACGCCCGTTCTCGTCGTTCTCGTCCACCTGCTCGCGGCCATCCACAGTAGAGGCGCGGCCGTTCGTCTCGCCGTGGCTGTGCCCGTTGAGGCCGGCGGGACGCGGCTCGAGCGGGTTGTGCCCGCCGAACAGCATCCGGCCGTTGCGGCCGCCGAGACCGAACCCGCCGAAGGTGGCGGGGTCGCGGTCCCAGGGGTTGGTCCGAGCGGACTCTACGGCCGGGGCGGCACCGTCCTCGCGCTCAGAGGCCTCGGAGTGATCAGTATCCCGATCGGGCAGACCGTGCTGACCACCGGGAACGGGCAGCGGCGGCGTGGCCGCCGGCCGCGCCGACTCGGGCCGGGCCGACGGGATCGGACTGTTGCCGGACGGGATCGGGCCGTTGCCGGGCGCCGGCCGCGGCGGCTGGGGCTCCTCGGCCGGCTTGTCGCTCTCCTCCCGCGCGGACGGCGGCGACGTGGGCGGGCTGTCGGGCGTTTCCGGCTGGCGGCGGGAGCCGAGCGCGACCATCTCGGTTTCACTCGAATGGGTGGCCGGCGTCTCGGCCGATTCGGCGGTGGTGGCCTCGTCCTCCCCTTCGCGGTGCACCGGCCAGAAGCGGGCCAGGCCGCGGTTGGACCGCGCGTTGTCGGGGCTGGACGTCGGCTCCATTGCTTTCAGACTCCCGTCGAACTGCGCGCGCCGCCGCTGAAGGAGGAGGGCGGATGCGCCCTGGCTGGGCGCGGCGCACGACGACGGTACCGTTCCGCGCCGCCGGGCACACCCCCTGTGCCCGGATCGTGGGCCGCGTCGTGCTGCGTAAAAGCCCGTTCGGCCGATGGGGGAGAATCGTCGTGTGGCAGTCACGACCGATCTCGACCCGGCCATCGCGGCCCGGCTCAAGCGCACCCCCGACGGCCTCGTCGCGGCGATCGTGCGCGAGCACGGCACCGGCGATGTCCTCATGCTCGCGTGGATGGACGACGAGGCGCTGCATCGCACCCTGACCACCGGCCGCGCCACCTATTGGTCGCGCAGCCGCCAGGAGTACTGGGTCAAGGGCGCCACCTCCGGCCACCACCAGTTCGTCAAGAGCGTGGCCCTCGACTGCGACGGCGACGCCCTGCTGGTGACCGTCGAGCAGACCGGCGCCGCCTGCCACACGGGCGAGCACACCTGCTTCTTCGACGAGCTCGAGGTGTCGGGCCAGTGACCAGCGGCGCGGTCTTTCCCAGCGAAGCGGACTTCCTGCGTTCCGGCAAGAGGGTCGTCCCGATCACCAGACGGCTGCTGGCCGACGGCGAGACGCCGGTCGGCGTCTACACCAAGCTGGCCGGCGGTCCCGGCACCTTCCTGCTGGAGTCGGCCGAGCAGGGCGCCGGCCCGTCCGGCGCGGCCTGGTCGCGGTACTCGTTCGTCGGGGTCCGGAGCGCGGCCACCCTGGTCGAACGCGACGGTGAGGCGCACTGGCTCGGGGCGCCGCCCGCCGGCGTACCTCTCAATGGTGATCCGGTGACGGCCCTGCGGGAAACCGTGGCCGCGCTGGCCGACGGCCCGGCCGCCGGCGATCTGCCCCCGCTGACCGGCGGCATGGTCGGCTATCTCAGCTACGACCTGGTGCGCCGCTTCGAGCGGCTGCCCCGCACGGCGAGCGACGACCTGCCGCTGCCCGAGCTCGGCATGATGCTCGCGACCGACCTGGTCGTGCTCGACCACTACGACGGCTCGGCCATCCTGGTCGCCAACGCGGTGCTGGCCGACGGCGCCTCCGAGACCGACCGGCGGGCCGCGTACCACCAGGCCGTGGGCCGGCTCGACGCGATGACGACCGCGCTGTCCCGGCCGACCCCGCCGATGATCTCCACGGTGGAGCGCCGTCCGGCGGGGGAGCCGGTCAGCCGTACCGCCCCCGGCGAATATCAGAAGGCCGTCGGGGAGGCCAAGGAGGCGATCCGGGCCGGCGAGTGCTTCCAGATCGTGGTGGCGCAGCGGTTCGAGCGCCCGACCGACGCCAACCCGCTCGACGTGTACCGGGTGCTGCGGGCGACCAACCCGAGCCCGTACATGTACCTGTTGCGCTTCGACGGTTTCGACATCGTCGGCTCGTCGCCCGAGGCCCATCTGAAGGTCAGCGCCGACATCGGCACGCGCCGCGCGCTGCTGCACCCGATCGCCGGCACCCGCTGGCGGGGCGCCACCCCCGAGCAGGACAACGCGCTCGCGGCCGAGCTGCTGGCCGACCCCAAGGAACGCTCCGAGCACGTCATGCTGGTCGACCTGGGCCGCAACGACCTGGGCCGGGTCTGCAAACCGGGCACGGTCGAGGTGCCCGAGTTCGCCCGCATCGAGCGGTACAGCCACGTCATGCACATCGTCTCGACGGTCACCGGCGAGCTCCGCGACGACCAGAGCGCCTTCGACGCGCTGGCCGCGACGTTCCCGGCCGGCACGCTGTCCGGCGCCCCCAAGGTCCGCGCCATGGAGATCATCGAGTCGCTGGAGCCGACCCGCCGCGGACTCTACGGCGGCACGGTCGGCTACTTCGGCTTCGCCGGCGACATGGACATGGCCATCGCGATCCGGACGGCTCTGCTCAAGGACGGCACGGCCTACGTGGGCGCCGGCGCCGGCATCGTGGCCGACTCCGACCCGGCCGCCGAGGAGCAGGAGACCCGCAACAAGGCGGCCGCCGTGCTGGCCGCGATCGCCTCAGCGGAAACCCTGCGCGCCGCGCGATGAACCACCGCCGTTCCTACCTGCTGTCCCTTCTCGCCTGCCTGGCCGGCGCCGGTCTCGCCGCCTACGGCGCGACGCGCACGTGGTCGCTCGACGTGGTCCACCGGCCGGGAATGTCCGATGTGCGCACCCCGCAGACCGGCGCCGACCTGGAACCCTGGCTGATCGGCCTGGCGCTGGTCGCCCTGGCCGGCACGGGCGCGCTGCTGGCCACGCACGGCTGGGTGCGGCGCGGCCTCGGCGTCCTGCTCACCCTGGCCGGCCTGGGCGTCATCGCCGGCGCGATCGCCGGCCGCCTCGGCCTGGACGTCGGCGAGGCCGGTTCGGGGGCCACGCTCTGGCCGGTCGCCTGCGCTCTGGGCGGCGCGATCATCGCGGCCGGCGGTCTCACTGCCGCGCGTCAGGGCCATCTGTGGTCACGCATGTCGGCACGGTACGAACGTAAGCCGGCCCAGCCGCACTCGCCCGAACCGGGAAGCTCGGCGCGGCCGAGCGGGGGGTCCGGGCCGTTGGCGGCCGCCGGGCGCAAGACGCCGGAGGAAACCCCGGTCGACCCCCGTACGGCCTGGGACGCCCTCGACCGCGGCGACGACCCCACGTCCTGATCAGGCCAGCACCAGCAGGTCGTACCGCCGCCCGTCGTTCTCGGCCGTCTCCACGTGGGCGAAGCCGCAACGCTCCAGAACACGCCGCGACGCCAGGTTGCCGACGTCAGTGGTCCCGTACAGCGGCCTGGTGGTCTCGATCTCGAGGAAGAGGCGCAGGGCGCCGGTGCCGATCGACCGCCCCCAGAACTCCTGCCCCAGCCAGTAGCCGACTTCCCGGCGGCCGTCCTGCCACCACGACACCACGTTCCCGGCGATCCGCTCGCCGGACAGGACCGTCCGGGCCGTCACGGCCTCGTCGGCGAGGATCCGCTCGGTCCAGTGGGTGTGGAAGGTGTCGCGGTCGCGGGCCGGGAAGTTGGCCCGCCGGACGGCCTCGGGCTCTTGTTGGTGCGCGAAGAAAGTGTCGAGATCGGCCGGGCGCACCGCGCGCAGTGTCACCGGTTCAGGCATGCGCCGATTCTGACCCCAACGGGTGATCTTGGAAGGGTCAGGCGGTCGTGGCGAGCGAGCGGGCGGCGGCCGGGCGCTTCGGGGCCGTCTGCTTCGCCGCCGTTTGCTTCGCGACCGTTTGCTTCGCGACCGGGTGCTTCGCGACCGGGACCGAGCGGCGGGCGACCAGGGCGGCCACCTCGCGGCTGAGCTCGGCCCGGGCCTCGTGGCGGGCGCGGTCCTCCAGGGTGGCGGCCCAGGCGTTGTCGCGGGCCGTGCGCACCCTGTCGGGGCCGATCACCACCCGCTGGAGGCCGGCGAAGAGGTCGGCGGCGGCGGAGACCAGGGCGCGGGGGGTGTCGGCGAGGCCGGCATCGGTCCGGGAGGCTGCCATGGCATTACTCCACATCGCTGGTAGGCATCGACAAGAGGAAACGTCCGGGGACGCCCGAACCAGTTTGCCTCGCCCACATCATGGCGGGACCGTATTTCCGGAGCGTGACGTGCGCGTCAACGCGCCGTGGGATCCACCGATCAGATGAGGTGCCGCAGCCCAGCGGGCCGGAGCGGGCGTGACCCATGTGACCGAAGTGACACACCGCCGTTGATCAGGCCGCATTATGCCCGAGCCCATCTCGTGAGGCGTGCCATACCCCGGGGGGCCTTGCGCGACCGCGACCTCCTAGCATCGGGCGGAGGACACCCGGAGAGGGGAGTCATTACGTGACATCCGATCAGCAGACGGAAGCGGGCACTGGCGGACCGCAGAACGTGCTGGAGGAGATCCTCGCAGGAGTGCGCGAGGACGTGGCGGCACGGCAGAAGCAGGTGCCGCTGGAGCAGGTTCGCGAGCTGGCGGCGGCGGCGCCGCCGGCCATCGACGCTTACGCGGCGCTGCGTAAGCCGGGCGTGGCGGTGATCGCCGAGGTGAAGCGGTCGTCGCCCTCCAAGGGGGCGCTGGCCGAGATCCCCGACCCGGCCGAGCTGGCGGGGGAGTACGCGGCGGGCGGCGCCCGCGTCATCAGCGTGCTCACCGAGGGCCGGTGGTTCGGCGGTTCGCTCGACGATCTGAAGGCGGTCCGTGCCTCCGTTCAGATCCCGGTGCTCCGCAAGGACTTCGTGATCTCCTCCTATCAGGTGCACGAGGCGCGGGCCCACGGCGCCGACGTGGTGCTGCTCATCGTGGCCGCCCTCGAGCAGAACGTGCTGATGGGCCTGCTCGAGCGCATCGAGTCGCTGGGCATGACCGCGCTCGTCGAGGTGCACAACGAGGAGGAGGCCGACCGGGCTCTGGAGGCGAACGCCAAGGTCATCGGGGTCAACGCCCGTGACCTGCGCACGCTTCAGGTCGACCGGTCCGTCTTCGAGCGCATCGCGCCGGGCCTGCCCAACAACGTCGTCAAGATCGCCGAGTCGGGGGTGCGGGGACCGCACGACCTGATCCGGTACGCGTCGGCCGGCGCCGACGCCGTGCTGGTCGGCGAGGGCCTGGTGACCCAGAAGAGCCCGCGTGACGCCGTGGCCGAGCTGGTCAACGCCGGCAACCACCCCGCGACGCCGCGGCCCGTTCGATGAGCGCGCCGTCGTTGCCGGACCTGGCCGGTCACTTCGGCCGGTACGGCGGGCGCTTCGTGCCCGAGGCGCTGGTGCGGGCGCTCGACGAGCTCGACGCGGCGTACCGGTCGGCCAAGACCGACCCGGTGTTCCAGGCCGAGTTCGAGAACCTGCTGGTGAACTACGCCGGCGTGCCCTCGCTGCTCTACCGGGCGGAGCGCCTGTCGGCCGCGGTCGGCGCCGAGATCCTGCTCAAGCGCGAGGACCTGAACCACACCGGCGCCCACAAGGTGCGCAACGTGCTGGGCCAGGCGCTGCTGGCCAAGCGGATGGGCAAGCCACGGGTCATCGCCGAGACCGGCGCCGGCCAGCACGGCGTGGCCTCGGCCACCGCGGCCGCCCTGCTCGACCTCGAGTGCGTGGTCTACATGGGCGAGACCGACACCGAGCGGCAGGCGCTGAACGTGGCCCGCATGCGCATGCTCGGCGCCACGGTCGTGCCGGTGACGAACGGGTCGCGCACGCTCAAGGACGCGCTCAACGAGGCGCTGCGCGACTGGGTGGCCAGCGTCGACTCGACGCACTACCTGCTCGGCACGGCGGCCGGCCCGCACCCGTTCCCCGAGATCGTCCGCGATTTCGTGGGCGGCATCGGCGTCGAGGCCCGGGCGCAGTGCTTCGAGCTGATCGGCCGGCTGCCCGACGCGGTGGCGGCCTGCGTGGGCGGCGGCTCGAACGCGATCGGCATCTTCCACGCCTTCGTGCCCGACGAGTCGGTCGAGCTGTACGGCTTCGAGGCGGGTGGCGACGGCGTCGAGACCGGCCGGCACGCCGCGTCGATCACCGGTGGCTCGTCGGGCGTGCTGCACGGCGCCCGGACGTACGTGCTGCAGGACGGCGACGGCCAGACGGTCGAGTCGCACTCCATCTCGGCCGGCCTCGACTACCCGGGCGTCGGCCCGGAGCACGCCTGGCTGCACGACACGGGCCGGGCCACGTACGAGCCGGTGACCGACGCCGAGGCGATGGCCGCGTTCCAGCTGCTCTGCCGCACCGAGGGCATCATCCCGGCCATCGAGAGCGCGCACGCGCTGGCCGGCGCCGCCCGGATCGCCCCGCGGCTGCGGGCCGAGCTGGGCCGTACGCCGACCATCGTGGTCAACCTGTCCGGCCGCGGCGACAAGGACGTGCACACCGCGGGCGCGTACTTCGGCATTCTCGACCCGGTCGAGACGATCGTTCCCGGGGAGCAGGAGTAAGACATGACGATCGCTGACGTCTTCGCCAAGGCGAAAGCCGAGAACCGGTCGGTGCTCATCGGCTGCATGCCGGCCGGCTTCCCGACCGTCGAGGACAGCATCGCCTCGATGATCGCGATGCACGAGGCCGGCTGCGACGTCATCGAGGTCGAGCTGCCGTACTCGGACCCGGTCATGGACGGCCCGGTCATCCAGAAGGCGAGCGACATCGCGCTCGCGGCCGGCGTCCGTACCCGGGACACCCTCAAGATCATTGAGGCCGTGTCCCGTACGGGAGCCCCGGTCGTCCTGATGACCTACTGGAACCCCATCGAGAAGTACGGGGTCAACACCTTCGCCCGGGACCTGGCCTCGGCCGGCGCCACCGGCATGATCACGCCGGACCTGATCCCGGACGAGGCGGCCGAGTGGATCGCGGCCTCCGACGAGTACCGGATCGACCGCACCTTCCTGGTCTCGCCGTCCTCGACCGACGAGCGCATCGCGATGACCGTCGCCCAGTGCCGCGGCTTCGTCTACGCCACCGCGCTGATGGGTGTCACCGGCGCCCGCACCTCGGTGTCGTCGCAGGCCCCCGAGCTGGTCGACCGGGTGCGGCACGCCGACCCGCAGATGCCGGTCGGTGTGGGGTTGGGCGTCGGCAACGGGGCGCAGGCGGCCGAGGTCGCCGGTTTCGCCGACGGCGTGATCGTGGGCAGCGCGCTGATCCGCAGCGTGCTCGAGGCGCCCGATCGCGCCACCGGGCTGTCCCGGCTGCGCGCGCTCAGCGCCGAACTGGCCGAGGGCGTGCGCAACCCGCGAAACTAGACCCGCCCTGATCACCCGCCTCGCAGCCTTCGACGGTAGCGTGTGCAACCGTGATTACCGCCGCGATCCCGAGTCCGACGACGTCCGTCTGGCATGTGCTCGGGCTGCCCGTCCGGGCGTACGCGCTCTGCATCGTGCTGGGCATCGTCGCCGCCCTCTACATCCTGGAATACCGGATGCGCAGCCGCGGCGTGGCCCGCTGGGCCTCGCTCGACATCGCGGTGTGGGCGGTGCCGTTCGGCATCGTCGGCGCCCGGATCTATCACCTGATCACCTCGCCGCAGGACTACTTCGGCGCCGGCGGTGACCCGATCCGCGCCTTCTACATCTGGGAGGGCGGCCTCGGCATCTGGGGCGCGGTGATCGGCGGCGCGGTCGGCGCGTACATCGGCTGCCGCCAGCTCGGCCTGCCGTTCGCGCTGGTCGCCGACTCGCTCGCGGTCGGCCTGCCGGTGGCCCAGGGCGTCGGCCGGCTCGGCAACTGGTTCAACAACGAGCTGTACGGCAAGGTCACCACGCTGCCGTGGGGTCTCGAGGTCCACGACATGGACCGCTCGAACCCGGGCCACGCCACGGTGATCGACGGGCAACCCGTGACACTGCCCGACCTCTACCATCCGACGTTCCTGTACGAGCTGGTCTGGGACCTGGGCGTCGCGCTGCTGGTGTGGCTGGCCGACCGCAAGTTCAAGTTCGGCCGGGGCCGCGCCTTCGCGCTGTACGTGATGGCGTACACGGCCGGGCGGGCCTGGATCGAGATGCTGCGGGTCGACGAGGCCAACCACTTCTTCGGCATCCGGCTCAACGTGTTCACCGCGATCGTCTTCTTCCTGCTCGCGCTGATCTACTTCCTGGTGGTCCGCGGCCCCCGGGCGTACGTGGTGCCCGACGACGCCCCCGAGACGCAGCCCGAGCCGGCCGCCGAGAGCGACGTCAGCCAGGTCGACGTCACCGGCGAGGCCCAGCCGGCCCGCGCCCCCAAGGGCTACCAGGTGGTCAGCCACCATCGCTTCGAGGAGTACCGCCGGACCGGCATCCTGCCTCCGGAGACCCCGCAGGACATGGCCGAGGAGATCGCGGCCGGCGGCCACCCGCTCGAGCCGGCCGACCCCGCCGGCCCGGCCGGCGTCGGCGAGGCCGTCCTGGCCACCGGGGCCGCGGCCGGCGCCGGCCCCGACGGTGCCTCCGGCGGCGACGTGGACGTCGAGACGCCGCGCAAAAACGACGAACGCTGATCAAGGCCGGCGGCGGGGTGGTCGGACGGGCGGTCGTGGTCGGAGCCGGGATGGCCGGGCTGGCCACGGCCGGCGCTCTGTCCCGCTCCGGCTGGCGGGTGACGCTGCTGGAACGGGCCGAGCGGGTCGCCGCCCCGCCGACCGCCCTGGTGCTGTGGCCGAACGGCCGCCGCGCCCTGGAAGCCCTCGACCCGGCCGGCGGCTGGTCGTCGATCGCGTCCCCGCTGCCCGACGGCGGCGTCCGCCGCCCCGACGGCCAATGGCTGGTGACCCCGCGCGGGCGTACCGGCTCGGGCCCGGCCCCGGCCGCGGCACGCCTGGAGGACCTGTACGACGTGCTGATCGCCGGCCTCGGCGACAACGTGCAGATGCGGACCGGCTTCGCGGTGACCACGATCCGCACCGGCCCGGACCGGCGCCCCGAGGTGGGTGACGGCCACACGATGATCGAAGCCGACCTGGTCGTGGCGGCCGACGGCATCGACAGCCACGTCCGGCGGCAGCTGGCCCCCGAATCGGCCGCGGTGAGTTCCGGCTTCGCCGACTGGCAGGCGGTAGTCCCCGCCCACCGGTTGTCGTCCGGCCACACCACAGGCGGCGAGACCCTGGGGGCCGGCTACCGCTTCGTGTCGATCCCGCTCGGCCCCGGCCGGGGCGTCTACTGGGTGGCGACCGCGGCCGGCGCGCCCCGCCCCGAGTCCCCGGCCACCCAGCTCACCCTGCTGCGCCGCTGGTTCGCCGGCTGGCCCGACCCGGTCGGCGAGCTGCTGGCCGCGACCACCCCGGCCGACCTGGTGCCGCACGAGGTGCGCGAGCTGCGCCCACTGCCCCGCACATTCGACTTCCCCTCCGGCCCCGGCGGCGTAGTCCTGCTGGGCGACGCGGCCCACGCGATGCCCCACCACCTGGGCCAGGGGGCGTGCCTGGCTTTCGAGGACGCGGCCACGCTGGCCGCCCTGACCTCGGACGCGCCACCCGGCCCCGGCCTGGTGGCGGCCCTGGAGACGTACAGCCGCCTGCGCCGCCCCCGCACCACCAGCGTGGTCCGCCAGACCCGCCGCATGTCAGCCGTCGTCCAGGCCCGCGGCCGCCTGGCCTTGCGCGCCCGCGACGCCGCCCTCAACCACATGCGCCCCCGAATGATGGCCCCCACGCCGGACTGGTCACCCCCGAACTGACCCCCTCCCGAGCTGGCCGTCTCCCGAATTGGCCGTCTCCCGAGTTGGCCGTCTCCCGAGTTGGCCGTCTCCCGAGCTGGCCGCCTCCCGAGCTGGCCGTCTCCCGAGTTGGCCGTCTCCCGAGCTGGCCGTCTCCCGAGCTGACCGCCGAGCTGGCTGGGAGCCGAGTTGGCTGGCGGCCGAGCTGGCTGGCCGCCGCCCGAGCTGACCGCTGAGCTGGCTGGCCGCCGCCCGAGCTGAACGCCGAGCTGGCGGGGAGCCGAGCTGGCTGACCGCCGAGCTGGCTGGGAGCCGAGCTGGCTGACCGCCGAGCTGGCTGGGAGCCGAGCTGGCTGGCCGCCGCCCGAGCTGACCGCTGAGCTGGCTGGCCCCTGAACTGAGCGCCCCCGAACTGAGTGTTCCCAGGTTGGGCGCAGCCCTGGTTGGGCGTTCTGAAGTTGCGCGCAATCCTGGCTTGAGTTGAGCGGTCCTAGGTTGCGCGTTCCTGGTCGGGCGTTCCTGGGTCGGGCGGGGCCTGGGTGGGGCGATCTCGGGTTGAGCGGTCCCGGGCGGGCGGTCCCGGGCGGGCGGTCCCGGGCGGGCGGTCCCGGGCGGGCGATCCCGGGTGGGCGGTGCCAGGTGGGGCGATCCCGGGGTCGGGCGGTGCCAGGTGGGGCGGTGCCGGGTGGGGCGGTGCGGGGTTCGGGGCCCGGGCTCAGCGGTCCGCGCCGCTGGGCGCTTCTAGGGGCGGCTTGGGATGGCGGGGCTCAGCACGACGACGGCGGTCTCGTGGCCGCGGCGGGCGGCGAAAGCGTCCAGGTCGCCGTAGCCGCTGTAGTCGTGCAAGGCCGCCCACAGGCGCTCCCGTTCGGGGCCGGCCGCTTCGTGGGCGATGACCTCGCGGGAGCCGCCGACCAGGTCGACTGTGGCCTCAGGATGGGCCTTCAGGTTGTGCCACCAGGCCGGGTCGGCCGGGTCCCAGCCGTTCATGGCCAGGGTGATCAGGCGGTCGCCGTCCTCGATGTAGCCGAGCAGGACGGCGCGGGGCCGGCCGGAGCGGCGCCCGACCGTGTGCAGCCGCAGGATGCCGAACTTGCCGCCCGGGGTGGGGGTGGACATGCCGACGCGGTCGGCGGTGACCCGCAGCAGGGCTTTGTGGGTCACCCAGGCGCCGCGGACGAACCATCTCGGAGGGATCATCGTCGAACCTCGTTTTCTACGGTGTAGGTCTACGCCGTAGGTTAAACCTTACGGCGTAGGGCGACAAGTACGATTCAGTTCGTGCCACGACGTGCAGGAGCCTCGACCCGGTCCACCGCCCGCCTGTCCGAGGAGGGGATCGTCGCCGCCGCGGTCGAGCTGGCCGACCGGGACGGGCTCGACGGGCTGAGCATGCGGCGGCTCGCCCAGCATCTCGGTGTCGACGCGATGTCGATCTATTACCACCTGCGGGACAAGGACGCCCTGCTCGCCGCCATGGCCGACGCGGTGGTCCGGGAGATCGCCGTCGAGGAGACCGAGGGCCCGTGGACCGAGCGGCTCCGCGCGCTGATCATGCGGGCGCGGGGCACGATGCTGCGGCACCCGTGGGCGGTGCGCGTCCTCGAGGGCCGCGGTGAGCCCACCCCGGCCGTGCTCCGGCACATCGATCGTGTCCTGGGGATCATGCGGGCCGGGGGCTGCTCGCTCGACCTGGCCCACCACGCCATCCACCTGTTCGGCAGCCGCCTGCTCGGCTTCAGTCAGGACCTGTTCGACGACACCCCGGACCCGTCCGCGCCGCCGCCCCCGGCGGCCTGGGCCGAGACCCTGCCCCACGTGGCCGAACTGGCCGCCGCCGCCACCACTCACGACGGCCCGCTCAGCGGCTGCGACGACGAGTTCGAGTTCGCCTTCGCCCTCGACCTGCTGCTGGAGGGCCTGGAACGCCGCCGCTCAGCCGACGTCGGTGGTGACGGCTAGCGCGCGGCCCGCCTCGACGTCGTCGGTGAGGGCGGCGATCCGGGCCTGGGCCAGGCCGTACGAGTCGGAGCCGAGCAACTGGTGCAGCGGCGCCTTCCCGCCGTCGGTCACCGTGATGATCGCGGCCGCCGCCTTGGCCGGGTCGCCGAGCTGGGTGCCGGGCATCGCCAGGTGGGCGGCGGTCATGTCCCGGACCGCCGGGTAGGCGTCCACCGTGCTCCCGGGCAGGCCCAGCGACTGCGTACGCAGGAAATCGGTCCTCATGTAGCCCGGCTCGACGAGTGTGACCCGGATGCCGAAGTCGGCGACCTCGGCCGCCAGCGACTCGGTGAGCCCCTCCAGGGCGTACTTGCCGGCGCAGTAGAGGCCCCAGCCCGGGAAGGCGGTCAGGCCGAGGATGGACGAGACGTGGACGATGTGGCCGGTCCGGCGCGCGCGGAACGACGGCAGGGCGGCCCGCAGCACGTTCCACACGCCGAAGACCTGCACGTCGAACATCTGCCGGGCCTCGGCGTCGCTGACCTCCTCGACGGCGGCCAGGAACCCGTAGCCGGCGTTGTTGACCACCACGTCGAGGTCGCCGGCCGCTTCGACGGCCCGCTTGACCTGCCCCTCGTCCGCGAGGTCGACCGCCAGGGCCTGCAGCCGGCTCGTGTCCGTGTCGCCGAGGCCGGTCAGCAGCCGTTCGGGGGAGCGGGTGGTCGCGGTGACCGTGTCGCCGCGCTCCAGGAGCTGCCGGACCAGCTCGAGGCCGAGTCCGCGGGAGGTGCCGGTGATGAACCAGGTGGTTGTCATGTGATCCAGCCTGGCCGCGGCGGCCACCGGCGGACAGGCCGGAACCGGCCCCGCCGTACCGGGGAACGCCATGCCCACCCAGGCCCTGTCATCCGCCGCGCCGAGCCGGGATCATGGAGGGCATGGCAGCCCTGGGCGATTTCCTCCGGAAGTGCCGTACCAGCATGAGCCCCGCCGTCGTGGGCATCACCGAGCCCCCGTCCGGCCGCCGGGTCCGGGGCCTGCGCCGCGAGGAGGTGGCCCAGCTCGCCGGCGTCAGCGTCGACTACTACACGCGCCTCGAGCAGGGCCGGCACACCAGCCCGTCGGATTCGGTGCTCGACGCCCTGAGCCGGGTCTTCCAGCTCGACCCGGCCGCCCGGGCCCACCTTGCCGACCTGGCCCGCCCGCCCCGGCCCCACGCCGACCCGCTGCCGCCCCAGCGGGTGCGCCCGGCGATGTGGCAGTTGATCGCCTCGATGACCGACCATCCCGCGTTCATCGTGGGCCGCCGCACCGACGTGCTGGCCTCGAACGCCCTGGCCCGGGCCCTGCTCACCGACTGGGACCGGCTGCCGCCGCGGGAGCGCAACTACACCCGCTGGGTCTTCCTCGACCCGGCGGCCCGCGAGGTCTTCCTGGACTGGCCGGCCGTCGCCGCCGACGTGGTGGGCACCCTGCGCTTCTACGCGGGCCGCCACCCCGACGACCCCCGCCTGGCCGAGCTGGTGGGGGAGCTGACGATCAAAAGCGCCGATTTCCGTACGTGGTGGAACGCGCACCAGGTCCACGAGCGAACCCACGGCACCAAACACATGACCCACCCGGCCGTCGGCCCGATCACCCTGCGCTATGAGGCCCTGTCCCTGCCCGGCGACCCCGACCAGACCCTGTTCCTCTACACCACCGACCCCGGCTCCCCGTCGGCCGACAACCTCCGCCTGCTGTCGCTGATGTCGACGGCTCCGACCGCCGGCAGGGTCGAAACGTGACTCCCATCGGCACGGCCGCGAGCGGCGGCAGTGCGCGGGAGTAGGCAGCGGCCCGGCCCGCCGGTGTTGCCGGACAGCCCGGAAGTGGCGACGGGAGGCCGGGACGGCAGTTGCTGGTCCCTGCGGCGGCTGCCTTTCGCCGATTCCGTACCTCTGAAGCTATTGAACGCCGAACACCCGGTGGCCGACCGCGATGGACTCGCCCGAGATGGTGGCGGCCTGCGTGGAGCAGAGGAAGGCGACCAGGGCGGCTACCTGCTCGGGGGTGGACTCGCCGCCGGCGGCCGGGGCCGTGGTGGGTGAGGGGTCGGCGGTGACGACGCCGGGGTTGACGACGTTGATCGTCACTCCCGTGCCGGCGTAGGCGTCGGCCAGGGCCTTGGACGCCGTGATGACCGCCTGGTTGCGGACGGCGCCGGTGACCGATCGGGTCAGGTGGGCGTTCTGGCCGCTGATGTTGACGACGCGGCCGAAACCGGACTCGCGCATGCCGGGCAGGACGGCGTCCATGACGCGCAGGTAGCCGCCGGCCTTGGCGTCGAGGGCGGACAGGATCTGCGACGGCTCGCGGTCGCGGGACTGATCCATGGTGTGTGCGGGCGGGGCGGCGGCGTTGACCAGGATGTCCACGGTGCCGAGGCGGTCCACGGCGGCCCGGGCCGACGCCGGGTCGGCCGTGTCCAGGGTGAGGCAGGCGACCTCGTCGTCGAGGCTGTGCGCGGCGTCGGCCAGCCGGGTCTCGTCGCGGGCGGCCAGCACGACGCGGACGTCCTCGGCCAGCAGGGCGGCGGCGACGGCGCGGCCCAGCAGGCCGCTGCCGCCGACGATCAGCGCGGTGCGGCCGGCGATTCCGAGGTCCATGATCGTTCCCTTCCTTACAGCGGCGCGGCCGTGGGTTCGGCGACGCAGGCGGTGCCCAGGCGGCGGAACCCCACCTTCGTATAGAGGCGCGCCACGTCGTCGTCGCCCGCGGAAAGGAATACCAGGTCGACTCCGGCGGTCAGCGCGTGGCGGGCCAGGGAGGCGGTGAGCTGCGACGCGTAGCCGCGCCCGCGGGCCGAGGGCAGGGTGGCCACGCCGGCGATCTCGGCCACATCACCGGAACGCATGAGGGTGCCGGTGGCGAGGATTCCCTCGTTCGGGGACTCGACGACGGCGATGGCGTAGTCGCCGGAGGTGATCTGCTGCCGGTCGAGGTCGATCTGGGCCTGGCTCACGCCGCCGCCGGGGGCGCCGGCGAACGCGTGCCGCGCGACCGCCCGGGCGGCGAACACCTCGGCGTCGAACCGGTCCGAGGACGGGTCGAGGAAGTGGATGGCGCCGCCGGCCACCGGCAGGTCGGGGACGAGCGCGGCCGCCTCGAGCACCAGCAGCGGCGCGAGCAGCACGCCCAGGCCGGCCGAGCGGGCCACGGCGAGCAGGTCAGGTGTGGTCTCGTGGACCCACTCGAAGGCCTCGGGCAGCCCCAGATCACGTTGCCTCTGCCGGACGGCAGTAATATCAGCGGCGGAAGGGGTGTCCGCCCCGATGATGGGTCGGGCATAGTAGGGCCAACCCTCGCCCTCGCGGACGAACAGCACAAGTCCGCCGAAATCCTCGGCACGTGCGTAGGGTCGGGGAAGGGCGTCGTAAAACCGCTCGAGCCTGACGAAGACGTCGGTATCCTGTTGCGCCACCGCGCGAGACTACCCAATGTGCATAGAGGTTCGGCTACCCGATTGTGCCGCGATGGTGGATTCGCCCTCTGGGAAGTGTGATCCATCTGAACTGGCGGAGATCGGCCACCCTTAACGTAGACTCTAGAGACTTTGCAGGGCCGACGTCGTCCCGACCTTGATGTGTAACACCAGTGACGACAGGAGGCCCGGTGGCATTTCCGCACCCCCAGGGGCTGTATGACCCCTCCACCGAACGCGACGCGTGCGGTGTGGCCTTCGTTGCCGATCTTCACGGCCGCCGCTCCCACGACGTGGTGGCCAAGGGCCTTTCCGCGCTGATCCGCCTCGACCACCGGGGGGCGCGAGGCGCCGAGTACAACACCGGCGACGGCGCCGGCATCATGATCCAGGTTCCGGACGAGTTCTACCGCGCGGTCGCCGGCTTCGAGCTGCCGCCCGCCGGCGCGTACGTGACCGGCCTGGTCTTCCTGCCCAACGACGCCGCCGCGCGCGCCCGCGCGATCAAGATCGTCGAGAAGTACGCCCTGGTCGAGGGCGGCGAGATCCTCGGCTGGCGCGACGTCCCGGTGCGCCCGGACGGGCTCGGCCAGACCGCCGAGGACGCCCGCCCGGCGATCCGGCAGGTCTTCCTGGCCGCGCACCGGCTCTCCGGCCCGGACGCCGGCACCCAGCTCAGCGGCATCGAGCTCGACCGGGTCGCGTTCACCATCCGCAAGCAGGCCGAGCGGGAGACCTCGCAGCGCGGCGTCGGCGCGTACTTCCCGTCGCTGTCCTCGCGGACCATCACCTACAAGGGCATGCTCACCCCCGACCAGCTGCCGGACTTCTTCCCCGACCTGGTCGACGAGCGCGTGTCCAGCGCCATCGCGCTCGTGCACTCGCGGTTCGCGACGAACACGTTCCCGGCGTGGCCGCTGGCCCACCCGTACCGGTTCATCGCCCACAACGGCGAGATCAACACGATCCGCGGCAACAAGAACTGGATGGCCGCCCGCGAGGCGCTGCTGCAGTCGAAGACCCTGCCCGGCAACATCAAGCGGCTCTTCCCGATCAACACGCCGGAGGCGTCCGACTCGGCCAGCTTCGACGAGGTGCTGGAGCTGCTGCACCTGTCCGGCCGCAGCCTGCCGCACGCGATGCTGATGATGATCCCCGAGGCGTGGGAGAACGACCCGGGGATGGAGCCGAAGCGGCGCGCGTTCTACCGCTTCCACGCGAGCCTCATGGAGCCGTGGGACGGCCCGGCCAGCGTCGCCTTCACCGACGGCACGATCATCGGCGCCGTGCTCGACCGCAACGGCCTGCGCCCCGGCCGCTGGTGGCACACCTCCGACGGCCTGGTCGTGCTCGGCTCCGAGGCCGGTGTGCTCGACCTCGACCCGGCCACGGTGGTGGCCAAGGGCCGCCTCCAGCCGGGCAAGATGTTCCTGGTCGACACCGAGGCCGGCCGCATCGTGCACGACGACGAGATCAAGGCCGAGCTGGCCGCGGCCGAGCCGTACGAGGACTGGCTGCACGCCGGCCTCATCCAGCTCGACGACCTGCCGCCGCGCGAGCACATCGTCTACACCCACGACTCGGTGACCCGCCGCCAGCAGGTGTTCGGCTACTCCGAGGAGGAGCTGAAGATCCTCATCGGGCCGATGGCCCGCACCGGCGCCGAGCCGCTGGGCTCGATGGGCACCGACACCCCCATCTCGCCGCTGTCGAACCGGCCCCGGCTGCTGTTCGACTACTTCCACCAGCTGTTCGCCCAGGTCACCAACCCGCCGCTGGACGCCATCCGCGAGGAGCTGGTGACCAGCCTGGCCACCACGATCGGGCCCGAGGCCAACCTGCTCGACCCCGGCCCGGCGTCCTGCCGGCAGATCGTGCTGCCTCACCCGATCATCGACAACGACGAGCTGGCCAAGCTGCTGTCGATCGACGAGGACGGCGACCTGCCCGGCTTCAAGGCGGTCCGGGTCTCCGGCCTCTACCCGCTGCGGGACGGCGGGGCCGGCATCAAGGCCCGGCTCACCCAGATCTGCCGGCACGTCTCGGAGGCGATCGAGGACGGCGTACGGATCCTGGTCCTGTCGGACCGCGACTCGAACGCGGACCTGGCCCCGATCCCGTCGCTGCTGCTGACGGCGGCCGTCCACCAGCACCTGGTCCGCGAGCAGACCCGTACCCAGGTCGCCCTGGTCGTCGAGTCCGGTGACTGCCGCGAGGTGCACCACGCGGCGGTACTGATCGGCTACGGCGCGGCCGCGGTCAACCCGTACCTGGCCTTCGAGTCGGTCGACGACCTGATCGCGACCGGCCCGCTGGCCGGCCTGGACCCGAAGCTGGCGATCCGCAACTACGTCAAGGCGCTCGGCAAGGGCGTCCTGAAGATCATGTCGAAGATGGGCATCTCGACGGTGTCCTCGTACTGCGGGGCCCAGGTGTTCGAGGCCGTCGGCCTGGACAACAAGCTGCTCCAGCGGTACTTCGTCGGCACCAACGGGCGGATCGGCGGCGCCACCCTGGCCGACATCCACGCCGAGGTGAAGGCGCGGCACGAGAAGGCGTACCCGTCGAACCCGGCCGAGCGCACCCACCGCCGCCTCGAGGTCGGCGGCGAGTACCAGTGGCGCCGCGAGGGCGAGATCCACCTGTTCAACCCCGAGACGGTCTTCCTGCTGCAGCACGCCACGCGCTCGAAGCAGTACGACGTCTTCAAGAAGTACACCGAAAAGGTCGACGGTCTGGCCGCCGAGGCCGGGTCGCTGCGCGGCCTGTTCACGTTCAAGGACCGCACCCCGGTGCCGCTGGAAGAGGTCGAGCCGGCCTCGGAGATCGTGAAGCGGTTCGCCACCGGAGCCATGTCCTACGGCTCCATTTCGGCTGAGTCGCACGAAACCCTCGCCATCGCCATGAACCGGCTCGGCGGCAAGTCGAACACCGGCGAGGGCGGCGAGGACGTCGAGCGCCTCTACGACCCGGCCCGCCGCTCCGCGGTCAAGCAGATCGCCTCCGGCCGCTTCGGCGTGACCAGCGAATACCTGGTCAACGCGGACGACCTGCAGATCAAGATGGCGCAGGGCGCGAAGCCCGGCGAGGGTGGCCAGCTGCCCGGCAACAAGGTGTGGCCGTGGGTCGCCAAGACCCGGCACGCCACCCCGGGCGTCGGCCTGATCTCCCCGCCGCCGCACCACGACATCTACTCGATCGAGGACCTGGCCCAGCTCGTCCACGACCTGAAGAACGTGAACCCGCGCAGCCGGGTCCACGTGAAGCTGGTCAGCGAGATCGGCGTGGGCACGGTCGCGGCCGGCGTGGCCAAGCTCAAGGCCGACGTCATCCTGATCTCCGGGCACGACGGCGGTACGGGCGCGTCCCCGCTCAACTCGCTCAAGCACGCCGGCTCCCCGTGGGAGCTGGGCCTGGCCGAGGCGCAGCAGACCCTGCTGCTCAACAAGCTTCGCGACCGGGTCACCGTGCAGGTCGACGGCCAGCTCAAGACCGGCCGCGACGTGGTGGTCGCGGCGCTGCTGGGCGCCGAGGAGTTCGGCTTCGCCACCGCCCCGCTGATCGTCAGCGGCTGCATCATGATGCGCGTCTGCCACCTCGACACGTGCCCGGTCGGCATCGCCACCCAGAACCCGGTGCTGCGCGAGCGCTACACCGGCCGGCCCGAGTTCGTCGAGAACTTCTTCCTGTTCCTGGCCGAGGAGGTTCGCGGCTACCTGGCCGAGCTCGGCTTCCGCAGCATCGACGAGGCCATCGGCCACGCCGAGGTTCTCGACGTACGCCCGGCGGTCGACCACTGGAAGGCCAAGGGCCTCGACCTGTCGCCGGTCCTGTTCGTGCCCGAGCTGCCCGAGGGCGCGTCCCGCCGCGGCATCGTCGCGCAGGACCACGGCCTGGACAAGGCGCTGGACAACAAGCTGATCGAGCTGGCCCAGCCGGCCCTGATCGACGGCCACGAGGTGCGGGCCGAGCTCGGCGTCCGCAACGACCACCGCAGCGTCGGCGCGATGCTCGGCGGCGAGGTGACCCGCCGCTACGGCGGCACCGGCCTGCCCGAGAACACCATCGAGTTCACCCTGCGCGGCACCGGCGGGCAGTCGTTCGGCGCGTTCCTGCCGCGCGGCGTCACGCTGCGGCTGATCGGCGACACCAACGACTACGTGGCCAAGGGCCTGTCCGGCGGCCGGGTGATCGTGCGGCCGGCCGAGGACGCGCCGTTCGTGGCCGAGGAGCACATCATCGCCGGCAACACGATCCTGTACGGGGCGACGGCGGGCGAGGTCTTCCTGCGCGGCCGGGCCGGCGAGCGGTTCGCCGTGCGCAACTCGGGCGGCCAGGCGGTCGTCGAGGGCGTCGGCGACCACGGCTGCGAGTACATGACCGGCGGCACCGTGGTGGTGCTCGGCCCGACCGGGCGCAACTTCGCGGCCGGCATGAGCGGCGGCAAGGCGTTCGTGCTCGACCTGGCCCCGGCCCGGGTGAACCCGGAGCTGGTCGACCTGGCCCCGCTGACCGCCGACGAGGAGCAGACCCTGCGCGGCCTCGTCGAGAAGCACCGGGCCGAGACCGGCTCGGCGGTGGCCGAGCGGCTGCTGGCCGACTGGGGTACCGCGGTGGCCCGCTTCACCGCTGTGGTGCCGCGCGACTACAAGCGCGTGATGGAACTGATCAGGACCGCCGAAGCCGCCGGTCGTAACGTCGACGAGGCGGTCATGGGGGTCAAGAGTGCCTGATCCGAACGGTTTCCTGCGCTACGAGCGGCAGCTGCCCAAGCGCCGCCCGGTGCCGGTCCGCATCCAGGACTGGCGTGAGGTCTACCCGCCGGCCGGCGAGGAGCTCATCCGCGACCAGGCCACCCGCTGCATGGACTGCGGCATCCCGTTCTGCCACGACGGCTGCCCGCTGGGCAACCGCATCCCGGACTGGAACGACCTGGTCCGCACGGGGGCGTGGGAGGCGGCGGCGGAGGCCCTGCACGCCACGAACAACTTCCCGGAGTTCACCGGGCGGCTCTGTCCCGCGCCCTGCGAGGCGGCCTGTGTCCTCGGCATCGCCGACGACCCGGTCACCATCAAGCAGGTCGAGGTGGAGATCGCCAACCACGCCTTCGATCTGGGTTACGTACGCCCGCAGCCGGCACCTCAGTCGTCCGGCAAGCGGGTCGCGATCGTCGGCTCGGGCCCGGCCGGCCTGGCCGCGGCCCAGCAGCTGGCCCGCGCCGGCCACGCGGTGACGGTCTACGAGCGCGACGACAAGATCGGCGGCCTGCTCCGCTACGGCATCCCCGACTTCAAGATCGAGAAGGACGTCGTGGACGCCCGGCTCGCCCAGATGGAGGCCGAGGGCGTCGTCTTCGAGACCGGCGTCGAGGTGGGCGTCGACATCACCGCCGACGACCTGCGCGAACGCTTCGACGCGGTGCTGCTGGCGGCGGGCGCCCTGTCCGGCCGCGACGCCGGCGACACCCCGGGCCGCTCGCTCAACGGCGTCCACCTGGCCATGGAGCACCTCGTCCCGGCCAACCGGGTCGTGGCGGGCCTGCAGGACACCACGCCGATCGACGCCAAGGGCAAGCACGTGGTCATCATCGGCGGCGGCGACACCGGCGCCGACTGCCTGGGCGTGGCCCACCGGCAGGGCGCGGCCAACGTGATCCAGCTCGACCAGTACCCGCTGCCGCCCGAGATCCGCGCCGGCGAGCTGCACCCGTGGCCGACGTGGCCGGTCATCCTGCGCAACTACCCGGCCCACGAGGAGGGCGGCGAGCGCGTCTTCGGCGTCGCGGTCCAGGAGTTCGTCGGCGACGACGAGGGCAACCTGACCGCGGTCCGCATCGCCGAGGTGGCCGTCGAGCGCGTCAACGGGGTCCGCACGGTCACCGTGACCCCCGGCTCGGAGCGCGACCTGAAGGCCGACCTGGTGCTGCTGGCCATCGGCTTCGAGGGCACGGAGGACCAGCCGCTGCTCTCCCAGTTCGGCATCACCCGCAACCGCCGGGGCGTGCTGGACGCCGACACCGAGTGGCAGACGGACGCCCCCGGCGTCTTCGTCGCGGGCGACATGCACCGCGGCGCGTCCCTGATCGTGTGGGCGATCGCCGAGGGCCGCTCGGCCGCGGCCGCGATCCACCGCTACCTGGGCGCGGCGGGCGAGCTTCCCGCTCCGGTCCGCGCCGACGCCCAGCCGCTCAGCGTCTGAGCCGTTTCTCGGATCGGCCCGCCTGCTCGTCAGGCGGGCCGATTCGCTTTGTACGCGGCGAGGGTGTCGAGACTCGCCTTGGTGAGCCCGTCCGGCAGCGTGGCCAGCCGGAACCAGCCGATCTCGGTGCACTTCTCCGGCTCCCGGATCCGGGGAACACCGCCCCGGTGCAGCGCCACGAAGCTCGGCGACACCCAGTGCTGCCCCTCGGCGGGCAGCAGATGATCGGACACCCCGAGCAGCCCGACGACCTCGACGGCCATCCCGTACTCCTCGTCGAACTCCCGCACGACGGCGTCGGCCAGCCGCTCCCCGAAATCGACCATGCCGCCGGGAAACTCCCACAGCCCGGCCTCGTTACGAGCCTTCGGCCCGCGCCGGGCCAGAAACACCCGCCCCTGCTCGTCGAAGACCATCGCGCCGACGCCGACCCCGATGAAATCGTGTCCCGGCCTCATGTCATCGCCGGCAACAGAAAGAGGGCGGCGCCCAACCACATGAAACCCACGGACCCCAGGATAAACAACACGATGTACGTCTCGTACCAGCGCCAGAAGTTCTTCGGATCAGGGGGCTTGCGATACCCGGGCCGCACGGCCTCCTCGGTCAGCTCACACTCCTCCCGCCGGTAATCGAGCCAGGTCAGCACCCCCACCACGATGAGCAGAATCGTGAAGGCCGCGATGACCGTCACCAGAAGCAGAATCGCCACGATCCCGATCCGCGCGACCGCCGGCTCGATCTTCCAGTCGTCATACCGCACGAAAAGAGTGAGAGCCGCCCCGACTAGAAGCGTCGCCAGCGTCTGATAGATGGCCAGAAACCGATACACGTTCTCGTTGACCGTGTGCAACTGCTGAAGAATGTATTTGTAGCGTTCGACCTCGAACGCCTGCGCCTGATCGATCTCCGACGGTTGCGTCACCGCGACCACCACCATCCGTCTTCGTCCCGAAGAAATGCGGCTTTCGGGGGCGGCGGAACATGGCCAGTGCGAGCCACCCGCGCCAACGCGGTGTTCATCTTCTCGACGTCATCGAGATGAGTCGCGTTGCGGAATACGTGCCGAAAAAGAACGGGGAAGTGCTCCTTCAAGTCGCGCGCATTCGTGAGCAGCCATTGGGTCAGGGGATGGTGGGCGTTCATCATCCGAGCAGCGCGGGCCAGGTTGGGCTTGCCGCGGAAAGGTACTGCGAACATCGGCCCGAACTCATCCGCGCCTTCCTGGCGCCCAGGGGCCGAGTCGGATCGGACGCTCAGCACCGCGCGGTTCTCCGTCGTCATCCCCGGGATCCATTCTGTATCCACGAAGAAATGAAGAACGGCGGCCGTGATAACGACTTCGAAGGAGAACGTGGTGGAGAAGGGGAAGTCGGCGGACGTTCCCGCGGGTTGGGGTGGAATGAATGCGACGAAAGGCTCCTTTGCAGTCCGGGCCGCTACGTGAAGGTCTTCTACGCTGCGGTCGTCCAGTAGCCGAAGTTTCTCCGAGTTCCAGGCGCCTTGCCGCAGCAGGCCGTCCAGTTCGAGGGCGGCTACCGTCGGCGATTCCCCAGGAATCGAGAGTGAAATCTCGAGGTTACTACTACCGGATAATGCGGTGCACCACTCGGCGTCGCCGACTGTCGCCGCCCGCAGCGCGCGGCGCGTCGCAAGTTGGATGGCAGAGTGAATGGAGAACGGCGCGGCGCTGACTGTCGACCGTGAGACAGGCAGGTCTGGCCTCAGCCCACCCGAAAGACTGATTTGACCGACAACGACAGTCAACTGATCCAGGGAATCCAGCGGCGGCAACAACGCGGCCGAATCGGGGAGGGCAATACCGTTGTACCCCCACCATGTGCGCAGCCGTTCGGCATCGGCCGCGACCGCACCGCCAGGCAGAGCGCATAGCGGGACTAAGTAGCGGTTGGCTGTGTTGACCCCTTTTGTGCTTCGGGAGAGCACCAGCGATGGACGCTCTGACTCGCCTTCGAGTAGTGATTCCGGCAGGTCGACCCGACCGCTTATCGAAAATTTGCCCTGTCTGAGCAAGATCAATTCTGTTAATGCCTCGCCACGGCTGGAGGTGAGGTCGGCCGCCACGACCCGGTAGACGAGCATTTGCCCGCTCACCTCGGGGCACCCGCCGTCGCGAGTGATGTTCAGGGGGACAGCGGCCAGTCGAAGTCGTCCCGAGATGACCTCCTTGTGCGGGCCGTCCGCGATGTGGAGGTCGTTGGCGTCGATGTCGACGATCCGTGGCCGGTCGAGCATGGATTGGTTGATCAAACGTTCCAGTCGGTCATTGAGCGGCCGGCCGTCGACAGCGACCGGAACAGGTGGCGCGAAGAGATATTCAGGCACCTTCGACCGCAGGCCGTCGAGGTCGATCTCGGCGCGGTTCGGGTCGATCCGGACGGCGATATGCGTGCCGGGCTTCGGGAGAAACGCCGGTGCGGGGCCGCCGGGGGTGGGCATGGGGCGGCCGAGGCGATCCTGTTCCTGCAGGACGAAGTAGTCGTCGCGCCGGTTGATCGACAGACGGACCGCCTTGCCGCCATTCGCGGGCCGGGTGGAGAGCTCGACCTGGTCGCCCGCCATGAAGCACGCCAGCACCCCGACACCGAACCGGCCGATCACCCCGAACGGGCGGTTCGCTCGTTCGCTGCGCACGCGCGCCGCCTCGAACTCGGTGGACCGGTAGAACGACCGGCCCACGCCCAGGAAGTATTTGCGCAGCGTGACCTCATCCATGCCGAGGCCGTCGTCCTCGACGCGGATCCACAGATATCCGCCGTCGTCCTCCCAGCACCACACCTGTACCCCGGCCGACTGGTGACCGTACAAATGCTCGCGGGCCCGGATCGCGTCGAGAGCATTCTGAAGCAGCTCCCGAACGAACGCGTAACGGTCGTCGTAGAGCTGCTCTCCGGTGAAGAGCTCCAGGACCGCCGTTCGGTCGAGTTCGAAGCGGAACTCGCCGTACTTGTAGTCGACGCTGCTGATGCCCGACGTGTCGATCTCCGCGGGAAGGGGAAGGCCGCGCCAGCGTTCGTCGCAGACGTCGACGACGGTGCGGCACTGCAGCAGCTCATCCTCGATGACCTTCAGGAAGGCCCGCAGGTGGTGCTCGTCGCCCGGATCCCGCGACTCCGCGCTGAACTGCAGCGTGTAGTTCGGCCTCGGCGACGGCGGGAAGTCGAAGCCCCGGGCTGCCAGGTGCTTGTGCCACTCGCGGTCGCTGGTGGTGGCTTCCGGCGACGTGTGCGCGGCCAAGTCCAGATAGTGGTAGATGACCTGCGGCGCCCGCGTGTCGTCGAGGTCGAGGATGTCGGCCAGGCGCAGCATGATCGCACAGAAGCGCAGGTCGGCCTGGTAGAGGAAGTCCGTGCGGAAGCGCGGCTCGTGCAGGACGGCTGCGGGCTCGTTGTGGCTGCGGCACACCAGCTCCAGCTGGTCGATGATCGGCCGGCCGTCCCACTGGAGCAGTCCGCGGTCGCAACGGCCGAGGTGGACCCGGACCCGGTCGGCGTGCCGCGAGCGGCAGTACTGCTCGATCACGGCATCGGTCGGCCGGCCTCCGTTGCGCTGGGTCGCCACGTACGCCTCGTCATGAGCGTCGAGGAACGTCCGGAAGTCGTCCTCGTCCGGGATCGCGGCGATCTCCGCCTTGCTGTAGGCCATGCCTGCGTCGTGGAAGTAGGCGGCCAGGATCAGCAGCGCCGCCTCCAGACCGGTCATCCGGTCGAGGCGAGGTGCGGCCAGCCGGCCCATCAGGCGGATCACGTTCCCGGCGTGCCGCTCGTCGTGCAACGTGTAGCGGGGGAACGTGTCGCGGACGAGCTTAAGCAGCTCATGGCCGTACGACACCAAATTCTTGACGTTGGCCCGGTCGCGATCCGACGCCCTCGTCTCCAGCACCTCGCCCAGCGGGCCCCAGTCGCCCACATGGCTCCCTTCGGGTAGGAACACGGCAATACGGACTGTAGTGCTCGCATCGCTGGAGGACGATGGCCGAACGGGCTATGGCGTACACGTGAGAGCGCTTCGGCCGGGCCGATAAGCTGAAACCGCGGTCGTCGAAGCCCGCAGGTGACGGCGCAGCGCGCCCGGGAGACCCCCGGGGACCCTCGCCGCCCGACATACGTAGTTCATCCCGGCGACGGGGGTCGGCCGCCAGGCCGATGAGGAAGAGAGACTAGCCTGATGGCCGTGACACGCCGCGTAAAAATCGTCTGCACCATGGGGCCCGCGACCGCTTCCCCCGAGCGCATGCTCGGCCTCGTCGAAGCCGGTATGGACGTGGCCCGCATGAACTTCAGCCATGGCAGCCACGAGGACCACCAGAAGGTGTACGACCTCGTGCGCGCCACCGCCGAGCAAACCGGCCGCGCCGTGGCGGTCCTGGCCGACCTGCAGGGCCCGAAGATCCGGCTCGGCAAGTTCGCCGACGGCCCGCACGTCTGGAACACCGGTGACCTGGTCACCATCACCAGCGACGACATCCTCGGCACGGCCGAGCGCGTCTCCTGCACCTACAAGAAGCTCCCGCAGGAGGTGAAGAGCGGCGACCGTCTGCTGATCGACGACGGCAAGGTCGCCGTCCAGGTCACCGCCGTCGAGGGCAACGACATCCGCTGCCTGGTCGTCGAGGGCGGCCCGGTCAGCAACAACAAGGGCGTGTCGCTGCCCAACGTCGCCGTCAGCGTGCCCGCGCTCAGCGACAAGGACGCCGAGGACCTGCGCTTCGCCCTCGGGCTCGGCGTCGACCTGGTCGCGCTGTCGTTCGTGCGCTCGCCCGACGACATCAAGCTCGTCCACGAGATCATGGCCGAGGAGGGCCGGATCGTCCCGGTCATCGCCAAGGTCGAGAAGCCGGAGGCCGTCGAGCACCTCGAGGCCATCGTGCTCGCCTTCGACGGCGTCATGGTCGCCCGCGGCGACCTCGGCGTCGAGCTCCCGCTCGACCAGGTGCCGCTGGTGCAGAAACGCGCCGTGCAGCTCTGCCGGGAGAACGCGAAGCCGGTCATCGTGGCCACCCAGATGCTCGACTCGATGATCGAGAACTCGCGCCCGACCCGCGCCGAGGCCTCCGACGTCGCCAACGCCGTGCTCGACGGCACCGACGCGGTCATGCTCTCCGGCGAGACCTCGGTCGGCAAGTACCCGGTCCTCACCGTCAGCACCATGGCCAAGATCGTTAGCACGACCGAGGGCGGCTCCATCCCCGTGCCGCGCCTGCAGCACGACCCGCGCACCCACGGCGGCGCGCTGACCGTGGCCGCCTCCCAGATCGCCCGCAACATCGGCGCCAAGGCCCTGGTCGCGTTCTCCCAGACCGGCGACACCGTGCGGCGCCTCTCGCGTCTGCACTGCGAGCTTCCGCTGTACGCCTTCACCCCGGTCCCCGAGGTGCGCAACCAGCTCGCCGTGGCCTGGGGCGTCGAGACGTTCCTGACCGACTTCGTCCAGCACACCGACGACATGTTCCGTCAGGTCGACGCCAAGATGCTCGGCCTCGGCCTGGCCAAGCCCGGCGACTACGTGGTCGTCGTGGCCGGCTCCCCGCCGAACGCGCCCGGCTCCACCAACACGCTGCGCGTGCACCGGCTGGGCGACCTGGTCGACCCCGCTTCGCTGTGACACTTTCCGGCCAGGCCGCCGTCGACCAGCTGCTCGAGATCCTCGACCTCGAGCAGCTGGACGACGCGACCTTCCAGGGCTCCAGCCCGCAGACCGGCGCCCAGCGGGTCTTCGGCGGGCAGGTCGCGGGCCAGGCCCTGGTCGCCGCCGGGCGGACCGTCGATCCGTCGCGCACGGTCCATTCCCTGCACGGCTATTTCGTGCGGCCGGGCGACCCGACCGAGCCGATCCGGTTCACGGTGGAGACCATCCGGGACGGCCGGTCCTTCTCGGTACGCCGGTCCACGGCCCAGCAGCACGGCAAGACCATCTTCTTCATGTCGGCCTCCTTCCAGGTCCGTGAGGAAGGGCTCGACCACCACACGCCGCCGCCGGACGGCGTGCCCGGCCCCGACGACGTACAGACGATGGCCGACTGGGTCCGCAAGTACCCGTCGCGCCGGGGCGCGTTCGCGGCGGCGCCGCAATCGGTCGACGTGCGCTACGTCAACACCCCCGGCTGGGTGCCGCCGGGCGACCGGGTGGCCACCGAACAGCAGCGCGTCTGGATGCGCATCGACGGCAAACTGCCGGACGACCCGCTGATCCACGCGTGCGCGCTGACCTACGCCTCGGACATGTCACTGCTCGACTCGGTGCTGTCCGTGCACGGCGAGGTGTGGGGACCCGGCGGCGTCATCGGGGCCAGCCTCGACCACGCGCTCTGGTTCCACCGCCCGTTCCGCGCCGACGAATGGTTCCTGTACGACTGCACGAGCCCTTCCGCGAGCGGCAGCCGGGGCCTGGCCAGCGGCCGCATGTTCACCCGCGACGGCCGCCACATCGCCAGCGCCGTCCAGGAGGGCCTGCTCCGCCGCATCGGCGAACGCGCCTGACGGACGGACGCCCCGCCTGGCGGGGATCCCGGCCCGGCGACTGGCCGACTGACGGATCCCGGCCCGGCGGGGCGGGGGAGACTGGTTCCTGTCAGCGGCGCCGCTCGCCCTCCGCCATGCTCTCCGCGGTGTCCGGCACCACCGGAACGTCCCGATCCGACGGCAGCCGGCGCACCGCCGCGGCCGTGCCCGTCACACCCGCCTCCGCGATCTTCGCGTCCAGATCCCGGGTCGTGTCGACGACCTCCTCGTGGAACGTGCGCGCGTCGGCGTCCACCGCCCGATGCCGTGCCCTCGGCTTCTCCGGCGTCTCCTCGAAATCGGTCAGACCCGCCGAATAGCCGGCCACACCCTCCTCGCGCTCCGGAGACAACGTCAAGACATCCGGCCGTACGGCGGAAACCTCCCGCAACCGCAACGAGGTCACCAGATCGGCGATGGCGCGCAGCAGCGCCAGCCCACCCAGCGTGACGATCACCGGATCGGCCGAGCGTGACAGCGGACTCGACGCGAAGAACCCCAGACCGGCCTGGGCCACACCCAACGACAACATCAATCCCCACGTACGGTCGATGCCCCGGTTCATGGTCGCCACGGCCACGTCGACCGCACCGCGCACCATCAGGAACCAGCCGACCAGTGACGCCGGCGTCGTGTAGGAGGCGTCCCGATCCAGCAGCACGATCACTCCCGTGGCCGTGAACAGCGCCGCCATCGACGCGTTCAGCCACCACGTCCGCGTGCCCGCCAGAGCCCGCACCGCCTCACACAGCGCCCCGAAGAAAATCACCGGCCCGGCCACGCTCACCACGTCGGCCGGCTCCAGGCGCATCACACTCCAGCCGATCGCCAGCCACGCCACCCCGGCGAACATCAGAAAACCCCACATGCTGTTCCGCATGACCGTCAGGGGCGAGGAACCGGACCACAACATGAGGCCTCCAGCCGAACGTGTCCGAACCATGACAACATCCGCCGCCCCACCCCACCTGCGGTTCAGCCGGATTCACAGCCCGCCCCGGCCCCGGCGCATCGATCGCGGTCGCCCTGGGTATCAACGGCACGCCCCCACCACCGGGAGACCACGTGCCCGACGACCCCCTGGCCGACGCGCTGAGCGCCGCCCGCGACGGCGACCGCCGCGGCTTCGCCACCCTCTGGCGCGGCCTGCACCCCGGCGTCCTGCGCTACCTGCGCGTCATCGCCGGCGACCACGCCGAGGACGCCGCCAGCGAAACCTGGCTGCAGGTCATCCGCGACCTGGGCCGGTTCGACGGGGACCTGCCCGCCTTCCGCGGCTGGCTGTTCCGGATCGCCCGCCACCGGGGCCTCGACACCCTGCGCCGCCGTCCCACGCCACCCCTGCCCGCGGCCACCGCCACCGTCGACGCGGCCACCCTCACCCTCGAGAACGACGGCACGGCCTGGGCCCTGGCCCTCATCGCCGAACTACCCATCGACCAGGCCGAAGCCGTCATGCTCCGCGTCGTCATCGGCCTCGACGTCGCCACCACCGCCGACATTCTGGGCAAAAGACCGGGTGCCGTACGCGTCGCCGCCATGCGCGGACTCAAGCGCCTCGCCACCCATCCGCAGGTCAAGGACCGCACCCACCCCAGCCGGCAGGGGGTGTAACAAAATGCGGCAGCTACGCGCTCTCCTTCATGCGATGCGCAAGCGGAGAAACACCGAGACCGACCCCGCCGCCTTCACCGCCGGCGACCCGGACCTGCGCCGCCTGATCGAGGCGGCCCAAGCCCCGGCCACCGCAGCGGAACTCAGCGGCGAGAAACAACTGGTCGACGCCTTCACCGCCGAACGCAAACGTGCTGCCCGCGCCGCACGCCGCCGTCAACCGGCGAGGATCCGGGCCGTGCTCGTGCCCGCCACGACCGGTCTGGCTCTCCTGCTCCTCACCGGAACCGCCGTGGCCGCCCGGACCGGCAACCTCCCCCAGGGAGCCCAGCAGCACGTGCACCGCCTGTTCTCGGCGCTGGGCGTACCTGCGCCGAGAACAGGCACCCCGTCCCCACGGGCACCGGAATCCCCGCCGTCCGGGCCGGCCTCCCACCGGCCCGGACCGGCCCCCACCCCCGACATCGCCGCCTTCACCCGCTGCGAGGCCTGGCAAGGCGGCACCCCCTTGAGCACCCACGACCGCCGCACCCTGATCGCCGACGCCGGCGGCGAACGATCCGTGGACCACTACTGCGAAAAAGTACGACGATCCGCCTCACCCCCGACCCCCACGGGATCGCCGCCACCCTCCACACCCCTGCCCGGCACCCCGCCGCCCGCCAGCCCACCCGCCGGCCCCGCCTACAGTGGCCCGCCGCCCAGCAGCCCGCCCTACAATGGCACCGAACCGCCGAAACCCGGCCGAAGCGGCCCCGAAGCCACTCCACCCACCGGGAAACCGCCGGCCGGCCCCGAGACGCCACGACCGTCCGTGACCACCGCTCCGAGCCGAGTCACGCCCAGCCACCACCGAGAGTCACGCTCTGCGCTCAGCTGCCCCACCCCCGCTACGGACTGTTCGCGTGCCCCCGTCACCACTCCGGCCCCACGAACTCATCCCACCGACCCACCGCCTCCCGCCGCACAACCGACAGCATGTTGCGCCGGCCCATCCGCCACCTGATGCCGAGCCCGTCCAGCGACCGCTCGCACAGCCGCATGATGTCCGCGGACTCGTTCGAGAAGTTGTAGCGCGGGTAGACCTACACCTTCCCGGCGGTCGTCCGGTTGAGAACCCGGCAGCCATCAGAGCGGAACGAAGGGTTCGCCGTCCGCGTCGGACCACGACATAGCCGCCACGGCGTACGAGATGGACCCGCCGCGCCAGCACCCGCGGCATCGCCTCGCCGCACTGCCCCACCAGGCCGGGCCGGCTCGCGGTGCAGTAGACGCGGAACACCGGCACCTTGACTGAGGTGACCAGGTGGCCGTACCCAGATAGAGGCCCGGGGAGGATCGGCACACCGCGCACACCGGGGCTTGTCGGCCGCTCGCGCCGCCCGCGCCCGATTCCCGTGGAACCGGTTGCCCACCGTCCGCCGCGGCAGCCCGAGATCACGGCAGATGTCGCCGAAGGAAACCCCCTCGGCCACGCGGGTGCGGTGGATGCATGCCCGTACGGCACTTCCACGCCGCTCACCACTTCGGCCCGACGAACTCGTCCAGGCGAGCCACCGCCTCGCGCCGCGCGACCGACAGCGTGTTGGGCCGCGCCATGCGCCAGCTGATGCCGAGCTGATCGAGGCTTTCCTGGCAGAACCGCATGATGTCGCGCGACTCGTTGACGAACTGATACCGGGGATAAGCGTATTTCCTGCCGTTCCGGTCGACAGTGTTGAGAAATCGGCTGCCGTCGGAGTGGAAGAGGCCGCGCAGAAATCTTTCCGGCTGCCGGTCGATCACTTCTCGTTGCCCATCGGCCAATGTGATGGTGCGGAGATGTTTCGTCCCGGCGCCGTGCTGTGGAAAGAGGCACGGCCAATGGGTCCAGTGCGCCCGGACGCTCATGCATCCCACCCGCTCCTGATATCCCACGGTCTTGGCGCCGCACGACTCCATCGCGTGGGACACCTCGTGGATGAGGCCGGGGTAGCGCAGATCGCAGGTGACGGTCAGGAGGGGCACCGTTGGGTCATCAGCAGATGGCCGTCGCCGAGATATTGGCCGAGCAGGTAGCCATAAGCGGGCGGATCGTCGATCTTGCGAGGAGGCCGGTCGCAGCGGGGACATCGTCTGTCGATATCCCTCGTGCGGCGACTGCGATTGTAGAGCCGGCAGGCGACGGTATTCCGCGACAACCCGAGGCGCCGATATATCTCGGAGAAAGGAACGCCGGAGGCGTGCAGCCGAAGCGCTTCCTCGCGGAGATGAGAGGGATGCCTCCCCGAATCCTCGAGGAGGGGTGTGACAGTTTTGTGCCCCCGGTGGGATTCGAACCCACACTGTATGGTGTTTGAGACCATCTTCTCTGCCGGTTGGAATACAGGGGCCGGCTGGCCCATCCGTCGGGAGATCCTCCCGCCAAGATGAGTCACCGACAGCCTACCCACTACGCTTAGGGCGGCGACACCCGCATACCGGGGTGTCGTGTCTTCAGGATCGTTGGGGGTAGGAGTTCTGTGGCCGACTCGCAGGCTGGTGCCGAGCGCAAGCGGGTGTTGATCGCCGAGGACGAGGCCCTCATCCGGCTCGATCTCGCCGAGATGCTCGTGGAGGAGGGCTACGACGTCGTCGGCGAGGCCGGTGACGGGGAGACCGCCGTGCGCCTGGCCGAGGAGCTTCGGCCGGATCTCGTCATCCTGGACATCAAGATGCCGATCATGGATGGGCTGGCCGCGGCCGAGCGGATCGCCGGTGGGCGTATCGCCCCGGTTGTCATTCTCACGGCGTTCAGCCAGCGTGATCTGGTGGAGCGTGCCCGGGCCGCCGGCGCCATGGCGTACCTGGTCAAGCCTTTCCAGAAGTCGGACCTGGTGCCGGCCATCGAGATCGCGCTGTCGCGGTATTCGGAGATCGCCGCCCTGGAGTCCGAGGTGGCGGGTCTGACCGATCGTCTGGAGACGCGGAAGTCGGTGGAGCGCGCCAAGGGCGAGCTGATGACGAAGTATCAGATGACCGAGCCGCAGGCGTTCAAGTGGATTCAGCGGACGGCGATGGACCACCGGATGACGATGCGTGAGGTGGCGGACCGGATCCTGGCGGAGGGTCAGGAGGCCGGTGGCGCCGAGGCCACACAAAGTTGATCTTGCGGGTAGTGCGGTTGTAACACCTCCTCCGGCCGGGGCGTCACGAGACGTAACGGTTCGATGAAAGCCCGATCGAAGTCTTTTGGCAGGCCGTGAACCTGGGATAACGTCCCGGCCCATAACGGGGCACGGCAGGGTCGCGTCGGCGCGCAAGTGCCAATCGGCTGCCAGTGGCTCGGTGGGTTCGGTATGGAGGAGGGTTCCAACCTTGAGGCAGTCTCTCGCACGAGCCATCGGCGGCGTGGCCATGGTCGGCCTTCTCGTGGGCGCCGCGGCATGTGCCAAGGACGACGATGGCGGCGGCTCGACGGACGCGGCTGCCTGTGGCAGCAAGATCGCGTTCTTTGGCGCGCTGACCGGCGGTAACGCTCAGCTCGGTATCAACATCCGCGACGGCGCGAAGCTCGCCGTCGACCAATACAACAAGGCCAACGGCGACTGCAAGGTCGAGCTGGTCGAGAAGGACTCGGCGGGTGACCCGGCGCAGGCCTCGGGTCTGGCGACCTCGATCGTCCAGGACGCGAAGGTCCTCGGCGTGGTCGGCCCGGCGTTCTCGGGTGAGTCCAAGGTGGCCAACCCGATCATGAGCAAGGAAGGCGTCGTGATCATCACGCCGTCGGCGACCAACCCGGCGCTGGCGGCTCAGGGTGACAAGACGTTCCACCGCGCTCTGGGTAACGACGCCTCGCAGGGTCCCGGCCTGGCGCTGTACATGAAGGACGTCATGAAGGTTCAGAAGACCTTCGTGGTGGACGACGCTTCGGAGTACGGCAAGGGCCTGGCCGACCAGGTGAAGAAGACGCTGGGCTCGGTCGTGACCGGCAACGCGGTCGTCAAGGAGCAGCAGACCGACTTCGGCGCGCTGGTCACCCAGATCAACAGCTCGGGCGCCGACTCGATCTTCTGGGGCGGTTACTACCGTGAGGCCGCGCCGTTCCTGAAGCAGTACCGCGACGCGGGCGGCAAGGCGAAGTTCGTCGCCGGCGACGGTGTGAAGGACCAGGCGTTCGTGGACGGCGCCGGCGCGGCCAACGCCGAGGGCGCGATTCTGACCTGCCCGTGTGTTCCGCCGGAGAAGGCGGGCGGCACGTTCGCGGCCGACTACAAGACGGCGACCGGCCGTGAGGCGGGCACGTACAGCGCTGAGGCCTTCGACGCGGCGAACATCCTGCTGGCGGGCATCAAGGCCGGCAACGGCACCCGGGAGAAGCTGGAGACGTTCGTCGACGGCTACACCGGCAAGGGTGTGACCACGGACTTCAAGTTCCAGGAGAACGGCGAGATCGACCCGTCCGCGGTGGCGATCTGGGCCTACAAGGTCGCCGGCGGCAAGATCGTGGCCGACCAGGAGGCGCCGAAGAGCTGACCCGAGGGTCTGCTCATCCGGTTTGTCTGAGCTGCGAAACGTGGGGGGGGGGGGGGGGGGGGCCGCCCCCCCCCCCCCCCGGGGGTATATAGATGGGGTGGCTGGGTTGGGTGGGTTTTATTGGGGGGGACATGCTAATGAAACAAACCGCGGGGCCCCGGCCCACTGGCCGGCCGCCCCGCTCCGTCCCTCGATCTCCCGCTCCTTCTTCCTCATGGTGTTTGTGTGTGAGGCCCGGGGGGGGGGGGGGGGGCCCCCCCCCCCCCCCCCCACGTCCTGTATGACTTTCCTTCGCTGGAGTCGCGTTGAACTTTGAATTCTTGGGCGACAACTTCATGTCGCTCACCGTGACGGGGCTGACCCAGGGCGCCATCTATGCCCTGGTCGCTCTCGGTTACACGTTGGTCTACGGCGTTCTGCGCCTGATCAACTTCGCTCATTCCGAAGTCTTCATGATCGGCACGTTCGTTACCACGATCGTCTGGGCCGGCCTGGGTTTCGGTGTGGGTGCGGCGGCTCCGGGCACCTTCGGGGTGCTGGGCCTGATCGCGCTGGCCGTCATCGCGGCCGGCGCCGCTTCGGGCGGCACGGCGCTGATCGTGGAGCGGGTGGCCTACCGCCCGCTGCGCAAGCGTAACGCGCCCAGCCTGATCTTCCTGATCAGCGCGATCGGCGCCTCGGTGGCGCTGTTCGAGCTGGTGGGTGCGATCACCGACCGGCAGCCGCGCGGCATGCCGAGTCTCGTACAGCCGAAGGTGCAGTTCACGCTCTTCGGCGCGGACGTCACCAACCTCCAGATCGGCATCATCCTGAGCGCGCTCGCGATGCTCGCGGGCCTGGACATCTTCATCAACCGCACCCGGCTGGGCCGGGGTGTGCGTGCCGTGGCGCAGAACCCGGACGTGGCGGCGCTGATGGGTGTCAACAAGGACCGCGTCATCATGCTGATCTTCATCCTGGGCGGCATGATGGCCGGCGCGGCGTCGGTGCTCTACGACGTCAAGGTCGGTATCACGACGTACTCGGTGGGCTTCCTGATCGGTATCAAGGCGTTCACCGCGGCGGTGCTCGGCGGTATCGGTAACCTGCGCGGCGCCCTGCTGGGCGGTCTGCTGCTGGGCGTGGTGGAGAACTACGGCGCCGGTGTCTTCGGCAACGAGTGGATGGACGTCGTCGCCTTCGTGATGCTCGTGGTCGTGTTGCTGTTCCGCCCGACGGGCCTGTTGGGTGAGTCTCTGGGGAGGGCCCGGGCATGATGGCTGTTCTCGATTCCGCGCGGAAGGCCGACGAGGGCCGGGTCCGCGCGGTGACCGGCCTGCGGGACCGGTGGTCCAACCTTCCGTACGGCTGGCGCATCTCGGTCCTTTTCGCTTTCATCATCTTCCTGTACGCGTTGCCGGGTCTCGAGATCCCGCTGATCACGACGCCGGACACGGACTTCACCTCGGTGCTGTTCCTGTGCGCGGTCTACGTGCTGGTCGCGGTCGGCCTGAACGTCGTGATCGGACTCGCCGGCCTGCTCGACCTCGGCTACATCGGCTTCTACGCGGTCGGCGCGTACACGGTGGCCATTCTGGGTTCGCCCAACTCGCCGGTCGTGATCCAGTTCCCGTGGGTGGTGTGCGTCCCGATCGCGATCGCGGTGACCATGGTGTCGGGCGTGATCCTGGGCTGGCCGACGCTGCGTCTGCGCGGCGACTATCTGGCGATCGTGACGCTCGGCTTCGGTGAGATCATCCGGGTGTTCGCCCTGAACTCGGACATCACCAACGGAAACCGGGGCATCACCGGCGTTCCGGTGCCGTCGGAGGGCACGTGGCCGGAGTGGATGGACTGGTTCCCGGGCATCACCGCGGGCCGCCCGATCTTCAGCGTATCCAATGTGATCGGCTTCTACTGGCTGGCGATCACCCTGGTCTTCATCTGCATGCTGGGCGTGCGCCGGCTGGAGCGCAGCCGGGTCGGCCGCTCGTGGCTGGCGATCCGTGAGGACGAGGACGCCGCCGAGGTGATGGGCGTGCCGACCTTCAAGTACAAGCTGTGGGCGTTCGCGATCGGCGCGGCGCTGGGCGGCCTGTCGGGGGCGCTGTTCTTCAGCAAGCAGACGTTCATCAACGCGCAGGGCTTCGACCTGTTCACGTC
This sequence comes from Actinoplanes sp. NPDC048988, assembly GCF_043197815.1. Taxonomy (NCBI): domain Bacteria; kingdom Bacillati; phylum Actinomycetota; class Actinomycetes; order Micromonosporales; family Micromonosporaceae; genus Actinoplanes; species Actinoplanes sp. NPDC048988. The sequence goes on from NZ_JBICTW010000008.1 coordinate 121,929, forward strand.
GATCCTGTGGGTGGCCGCGGTGGTCATCGGCGGCGCCGGCAACCAGCTGGGGGTGGCGCTGGGCGCGATCCTGCTGGCGTACCTGCCGGAGCGGTTCCGCGAGTTCGCCGACTACCGGCTGCTGATCTTCGGTGTCGCCCTGATCGTCATGACGATCTTCCGGCCGCAGGGTCTGCTGCCCAGCCGCCGGCGCAAGGTCGAGCTGGAGGACCGGGCTAAGGAAGGTGCCGTCGGTGAGTGAGCGCAACAATCTGCTCGAGGTCGACAACGTCACGATCCGCTTCGGCGGCGTGACCGCCCTGGACGGGGTGGACTTCTCCGTCAAGGAGGGCGAGATCCTCGGCCTGATCGGCCCGAACGGCGCCGGCAAGACGACCTGCTTCAACGCGGTGACCGGCGTGGTCAAGCCGACCAGCGGCGCGATCCGGTTCCGCGGCAAGGCCCTGGTGGGCCAGCAGCGGCACAAGATCACCCGGCTCGGCATCGCGCGGACGTTCCAGAACATCCGGTTGTTCCCGGAGATGACGGCGCTGGAGAACGTGCAGGTCGGCGCGGACGCGCGGCACAAGACCAGTGTGGTCGGCGCGCTGTTTCGCATCTGGCGGGTGCCGGTCAAGTCGCACGAGCTGGTCGAGGTCGACGCCAAGAGTGGCTTCGGGCGCGCGGTTCAGCAGGTACGCCGTACCGGCCAGCGGATCTTCGGTTTGTCCCGGCACACCCTCGAGGAGCGGGCGGCCAAGGACAAGGCGACCGAGCTGCTGAAGCTGGTCGGCATCGAGCACCGGGCCGGCGAACTGGCCCGGAGTCTGGCCTACGGCGAGCAGCGCCGGCTGGAGATCGCCCGGGCGCTGGCCACCGAGCCGGGCCTGCTCTGCCTGGACGAGCCGGCCGCCGGCTTCAACCCGGCCGAGAAGGAGTCGCTGCTCGAGCTGATCCGCAAGATCCGCGATACCGGGGTCACGGTGCTGCTCATCGAGCACGACATGCGCCTGGTCATGGGCGTCACCGACCGGATCGTCGTGCTGGAGTTCGGCAAGAAGATCGCCGAGGGGACGCCGGCCGAGGTGCGGGAGAACCCGGCGGTCATCGCCGCCTACCTGGGAGTGCCGACCGATGCTGCTTGAGATGGACAACGTGACGGTGTCGTACGGGCGTATCGAGGCCCTGCACGGCATCAGCCTCACCGTGGGCGAGGGTGAGATCGTCGCGCTGATCGGCGCGAACGGCGCCGGCAAGTCGACCACGATGCGGGCCATCTCGGGTCTGCGGCCCGTCGGCCAGGGCAAGATCCACTTCGATGGGCAGGACATCACCAAGATGCGGGCCGACCTGCGGGTCATCCGCGGGGTGTCGCAGTCGCCCGAGGGCCGCGGCATCTTCCCGGGCATGACGGTCCGGGAGAACCTCGAGATGGGCGCGTACACGCGCCGGGTCCGTACCGAGATCGACGAAGACCTTCAGCGGGCGTTCGACCTGTTCCCGCGCCTGAAGGAGCGGGAGAAGCAGGCCGGCGGCACGCTGTCCGGTGGTGAGCAGCAGATGCTCGCCGTGGGCCGCGCGCTGATGAGCCGGCCCAAGCTGCTGCTGCTCGACGAGCCCTCGATGGGCCTGGCGCCGATGCTGATCCAGCAGATCTTCGACATCATCGTGGAGATCAACCAACAGGGCACGACCGTGCTGCTGGTGGAGCAGAATGCGCAGCAGGCCCTGTCACGCGCCCACCGGGCGTACGTCCTGGAGACCGGGCGGATCGTCAAGGAGGGCACCGGCCAGGACCTCCTGACCGACCCCGCGGTCAAGGACGCCTACCTCGGCGTCGCGTAACACCCCTTTGGACAACTAGGAGTCATCATGTTCCGCACCCCCTCAGGCCGCCGGGCGATCCTCGGCCTGGCCGCCGCGGCGGCGCTGACGTTGTCGATGGGCGCCTGCGGCTCGGAGTCCGACGACTCCAGCTCGAGCGGCGCTCCCGCGCCCAGCGCCTCCGCCGACACGTCGCTGGCCGACAAGGTCCCGGCCGACATCAAGAGCGTCGGCAAGCTCGTCATCGGCACCGACTCGTCGTACGCGCCGAACGAGTTCCTGGACAGCGACGGCAAGACGGTCATCGGCTTCGACGTCGACCTGTTCAACGCGGTCGCGCAGAAGCTGGGCCTGACCACCGAGTGGCAGTCGGCGACCTTCGGCGACATCATCCCGGGCGTCAGCAGCGACAAGTACGCCGTCGGCGTCTCCTCGTTCACGATCAACAAGGACCGGCTCAAGGAGGTCAACATGATCTCCTACTTCTCGGCCGGCACCCAGTGGGCGGCCAAGAAGGGCGCCTCGATCAACCCGGACGACGTCTGCGGCAAGAAGATCGCCGTGCAGGCGACCACCGTGCAGGTGGACGACATCACCGCCCGGTCCAAGAAGTGCACCGACGCCGGCAAGGCCAAGATCACGATCGACCAGTACCAGAAGCAGTCGGACGCGACGAACGCCGTCAACACCGGCAAGGACGAGGCCATGCTGGCCGACTCCCCGATCACCGCGTACGCGGTGAAGCAGACCGGCGGAAAGCTGGAGCTGGTCGGCGACATCTACGACTCGGCCCCGTACGGCTACGTGGTGGCCAAGGACCAGACCGAGTTCGCCGGCGTCATCGGCGACGCCGTCAAGGCGCTGATCGCCGACGGCACGTACAAGCAGATCCTCGACAAGTGGGGCGTCACCGCGGGCGCGGTCACCACTGCCGAAGTGAACCCCGCGGTCTGACCCTCTAGATGAGCGACCAGACCACCACCGAACGGGCACGGCCGGAACCGATCAAGGCCGTGCCCGTCCGGCACCCCCTGCGCTGGGTCACGACCGCGGTCATCGCGATCCTGGCCGCGATGTTCGTGCACCTGCTGGTGACGAACGACCAGTTCCGCTGGTCGTTCATCTTCTCGTCCTATGAGGACGGCAAGCGCGGGGTCATGTTCACCGGGCCGGTTCTCGAGGGCCTGCGCGGCACCATCCTGCTGACCATCACGGCGATGGTCATCGGCATCGGGCTCGGCGTCGTCATCGCGATCATGCGGATGTCGCCGAACAAGGTCCTGTCGTCGGTGGCGTTCCTGTACACGTGGTTCTTCCGGGCCGTGCCGCGCCTCGTGCTGGCGATCCTGTTCGGCAACCTGAACATCCTGTGGAGCCGGGTCGGCTTCGGCCTGCCGTTCGACAAGCAGATCGGCGACCTGTTCGGCATCGACAACTTCAGCGGGCAGTTCTACAGCATCCGCGCGGTCGACCTGCTGGCCGGCTTCGTGGCCGGCATGCTCGCGCTGGGGTTGTCCGAGGCCGCGTACATGGCCGAGATCGTCCGGGCCGGCCTGCAATCCGTCGACCAGGGACAGGCCGAGGCGGCGGTCGCGCTGGGCATGTCCCGCTTCCAGGTGCTGCGGCGCATCGTGCTGCCGCAGGCCATGCGGGTGATCGTGCCGCCGACCGGCAACGAGACCATCGCCATGGTCAAGGACACGTCGCTGGTGGCGTACGTTCCGGTCACCGGCGAACTGTGGTTCCAGCTGAACGCGGTGTCCGCGCGTACCTTCGTGGTGCTGCCCGTGCTGGTGGCCGCGCTGATCTGGTATCTGATCATCTGTACCGTCCTGATGATCGGCCAGTACTTCCTCGAGCGGCACTACGGCAAGGGGTACGGCGCGGTCGGCAAGGCGAAACAGCGGCTGCGCGACATCGAGGTCGAACAGGGCGGCCGGATCACCGACACCCGGGAGGGCGCATGACTTCCGAGATGGTGCGCGCCGACAACGTGCACAAGTCGTTCGGCTCGCTCGAGGTGCTCAAGGGCATCGACCTGGTCGTCAACGCGGGCGAGGTGTGCTGCGTGCTCGGCCCGTCCGGCTCCGGCAAGTCGACGTTCCTGCGCTGCGTCAACCACCTCGAGAAGATCAACGCCGGCCGCATCCTGGTCGACGGCGACCTGATCGGCTACCGCGAGCGCGGCGGCAAGCTGCACGAGCTCGGCGAGAAGGACGTGGCCAAGCAGCGCCGCTCGATCGGCATGGTCTTCCAGCGCTTCAACCTCTTCCCGCACATGACGGTGCTCCAGAACGTGATGGAGGCCCCGTGCCGGGTCAAGGGCGAGGCCAAGGCCGAGGTACGGGACCGGGCGCGCGCCCTGCTCGACCGGGTGGGCCTGAGTGAGAAGACCGAGTCGTATCCGGGCCAGCTCTCGGGCGGCCAGCAGCAGCGGGTGGCGATCGCCCGGGCCCTGGCCATGCGGCCGAAACTGATGCTGTTCGACGAGCCGACCAGCGCGCTCGACCCGGAACTGGTCGGTGAGGTCCTGGACGTGATGAAGGACCTGGCCCGGGACGGGATGACCATGGTCGTGGTCACCCATGAGATCGGCTTCGCCCGCGAGGTCGGCGACAAGCTGATCTTCATGGACGGCGGCGTCGTCGTGGAGGAGGGCGCCCCGCGGGACGTCATCGCGAATCCGCAGCACGAGCGAACCAGGGCATTTCTGAGCAAGGTGCTCTAAGCAGGCGGGGTGGTCCAGGTTTCTGTCGTACCTCACGACTAGAGTTCTCCCACGTGAGCGAAGACGCCGAGACCCCCCGTTTGCTGCTGCTCGACGGCCACTCCCTGGCCTACCGCGCGTTCCACGCGCTGCCCAAGGAGAACTTCAGCACCCAGACCGGGCAGCACACGAACGCCGTGTTCGGCTTCACCTCGATGCTGATCAACATGCTGCGCGACGAGAAGCCGACGCACATCGTGGTCGCCTTCGACGTCTCCCGCGTCTCCTTCCGTACCGAGAAGTACCCGGAGTACAAGGCCGGCCGGTCGGCGACGCCGCCGGAGTTCCTGGGCCAGGTCAGCCTGGTCAAGGAGATCCTCGACGCGCTGCGCATCCCGTATGTCGAAAAGCCCGGCTTCGAGGCCGACGACGTCATCGCCACCCTCGCCACCCAGGCCCGCGACGCCGGCATGGAGGTGCTGATCTCCTCCGGCGACCGGGACGCCCTGCAACTGGTCGACGAGCACACCACGGTCCTCTACCCGAGCCGCGGCGTCTCCGAGGTCTGGCGGATGACCCCCGCCCTGGTCGAGGAGAAGCAGCTCGTGCCGCCGCACCTCTACCGGGACAAGGCCGCCCTGGTCGGCGAGACCAGCGACAACCTGATCGGTGTCCCCGGCGTCGGGCCCAAGACGGCGGCCAAGTGGATCACCGAGTACGGCGGTATCGAGGGCGTCGTCGCCAACGCCGACAAGATCAAGGGCAAGGCCGGCGACAACCTGCGCGCCCACCTGTCGTCGGTGATGCTCAACTACGAGCTCAACGCCCTGCGCACCGACCTCGAGCTTCCGGTGCGCCCGCAGGACGTGCGCTGGCCCGGCTGGGACCGGGAGGCGGTCCACCAGGTGTTCGACGCCCTCGAGTTCCGGGTGCTGCGCGAGCGCCTCTACAGCTACCTCGAGGCCGTCGAGCCCGAGGCCGAGGCCGGCTTCGACATCGAGGCCCGCGTGCTGCGCGCCGGCGAGGTGGCGGGCTGGCTCACCGCGCACGCGCAGGCGGCGCCCGTCGGTGTCGCCGTCACCGGCACGTTCGGGCGCGGCACGGGCGCGCTCACCGGCGTCGCGGTGGCCACCGGCGACGGGCCGGCGGGCTGGTTCGACCCGGCCGCCCTCGACGAGGCCGACGAGCAGGCCGTCGCCCTCTGGCTGGCCGACCCCGACCGGCCCAAGGTCGTGCACGACGCCAAGCCGGCCTCGCTGGCCATGCGCGCGCACGGCTGGCGCCTGGCCGGCGTCCGCATCGACACGGCGCTCGCGGCCTACCTGGCCAAGCCCGACCAGCGGCAGTACGACCTGACCGACCTGGCCCTGCGCTACCTCAAGCGCGAGCTGCGCGTCGAGGAGCCGCCGACCGGCCAGCTCGACCTGCTGGCCGGCGTGGGCGAGGAGGGCGGCGCCGAGGAGAGCGTCATGCTGCGCGCCCGCGCCACCCTCGACCTGGCCGACGTGCTCACCGAGGAGCTGTCCCGCGACGGCGGCGAGTCGCAGACCCTGCTCACCGAGGTCGAGCAGCCGCTGTCCGAGGTCCTCGGCGAGATGGAACACCTGGGCATCGCGGCCGACACCGGCTACCTGTCCGAGCTCGAGGCCCACTTCGCGGCCGAGGTGAAGGCCGCCCAGCAGGCCGCGCACGAGGTCGTGGGCCGCGAGTTCAACCTCGGCTCGCCCAAGCAGTTGCAGCAGATCCTCTTCGATGAGCGCAACCTGCCCAAGACCAAGAAGATCAAGTCGGGGTACACGACCGACGCCGACGCCCTGCAGAACCTGTTCGCGCAGACCGGCGACCCGCTGCTGGAACACCTGCTGCGCCACCGCGACGTGGCCAAGCTCAAGTCCACTGTCGACGGCCTGCTCAAGTCGGTCTCCGACGACGGCCGCATCCACACGACGTTCAACCAGACCGTCGCCGCCACCGGCCGCCTGTCCTCGACCGACCCCAACCTGCAGAACATCCCGATCCGCACCGAGGAGGGCCGGCGGATCCGCCGCGCGTTCGTCGTCGGCGAGGGCTTCGAGTCGCTCATGACGGCCGACTACAGCCAGATCGAGATGCGCATCATGGCCCACCTCTCCGAGGACGAGGCCCTGATCGCCGCCTTCAACTCGGCCTTCGACTTCCACGCGGCCACCGCGTCCTCGGTCTTCCACGTCCCGGTCGACGAGGTCGTCCCCGACCAGCGCCGCAAGATCAAAGCCATGAACTACGGCTTGGCGTACGGTCTGAGCGCCTTCGGCCTGTCCAACCAGCTCACCATCCCGGTCGACGAGGCCCGCGGCCTGATGGACGAGTACTTCGAGCGCTTCGGCGGCGTCCGCGAGTACCTGCAGGCAGTGGTTCGCCGCGCCGTCCAGGACGGCTACACGGCCACCATCCTCGGCCGCCGCCGCTACCTGCCCGACCTGTCCAGCGACAACCGCCAGCGCCGCGAGATGGCCGAGCGGATGGCCCTCAACGCCCCCATCCAGGGCTCGGCCGCCGACATCATCAAGGTCGCCATGCTCCGGGTGGACCGGGCCATCCGCGAGTCCGGCCTCAAGTCCCGCATGCTCCTGCAGGTCCACGACGAGCTCGTCTTCGACGTGGCCCCCGGCGAGCGGGAGCCGCTGGAGGCCCTGGTCCGCCAGGAGATGGGCAACGCCCACCCGCTGTCGGTCCCGCTCGAGGTCTCCGTCGGATCCGGCCGCGACTGGAACGGCGCCGACCACTGACCCGGCCCGGTGACCCGGCGCCGGCCCGCCGACCCGGCGCCGGGGGTCGGCGCCGGGGGTCGGCGCTCGGCCGTTCTAGCTCTCGCGGCCGGGCTCCTCGGGCGGCGCCGCGTGAGCGTGCGTCCGGTGCCGGGCGCCCGGGCGGGCGCTGATCGCGCCGAAGACGACTCCGGCGGCCAGGGCGCCCGCGGCGAAGGCCAGGAACCACCACCAGAAGCCGTCGCCGCCGCCCGTCGCCGCGCGGACCGCGACCACGGCGAGCGCGCCCGCCGGCAGCGCGCCGGCCAGCGGCGCCACGGCGGCCGCCGGGTGCCGGGCGACCCCGATCGCCAGCGGCACCAACAGCGGCAGATAGCCGAGCAGGAAGAGCGTGCGCACCTGCTGCTGGAAGAGGAGCGCCCACACTCCGGCCAGAAGCGCGCCGAGCACCACCGCCGCCAGCGTCTGCACCGCCATGAACGCCGCGCCCGTCCGGGCCGGCGCCGGCGCGCCATCGCCGTCGCCGTCCGGCTCGCCCATGCCGAGCCACATCCCCGTCACCTGAAGCAGTTCCCGCACCGCCACCCGCACGCCCATGCCGGCCAGCCTAGGCAGGCGGCACCACCGGGTTGCGGGGCTCTGTAAGTGTGTGGCCCATGACTAGCCACATGACGGGGGCGGCGCTGGGGCGGGGGCCCCTCGAGCCCGCGCAGGCGGACGCGTACGCGCCGATGTTCAAGGCGCTGGGGGATCCGGTGCGGCTGCGGCTGCTTTCGATGATCGCCTCGGCGCGTGGCGGCGAGGTCTGCGTCTGCGACCTCACCGGGGCGTTCCACCTGACCGGGCCGACGATCTCGCACCATCTCAAGGTGCTGCGCGAGGCCGGCCTGGTCGACAGCGACCGCCGCGGCACCTGGGTCTACTACCGGATGATCCCGGCCGCCCTGGCCATGCTCGGCGGGCTGCTCGACGCCGGCGTCCTGACGGCCTGACCGGTTACTTCTTCAGTGGGTCGTGGCCCCAGTTCATCAGCGAGTACCGCCATTTCGTCTCCGACACGTCGCCGGACGGGCGCTGCGCCCGGTGCCGGTGGACGTAGCCGACGACCTTGCGCATGTGCGCCTCGTCGTCCTCGGTCAGGTCGGCCTTCTTCGTGCCGAGGATCTTGACGATCTTGCGGCCGGAGTCGTGGCCCACCGACTCGCCGCCGGACGACGGCTTCTGGCCGACGTCCTTCGACTCGTCGGTCTTCAGCCACTTCTCGAGCTCGCCGGCCGTCATGTTCACCGCTGACGAGAACTCGGCGTGGACGTCGTCAGCCATGGTGCAGCGCGCCCGGCTTGTGAACCGCCTCGCGGCCCGTCTTGTCGCTCTTGACCTTGTACTGCGGCTCGTCGGGGGAGGCGTCGACGGTCCGCCCGGCCGCCTCCGTGCGCTTGGTGATCTTCTGCTCGACCGTGCCGTGCACGGTCTCGCCGTGGCTGCGCCAGGTCACCTGGTCGCCCTTTTTCGGATCTTTGGTCATGTACGGGGTGGTACCCCGGGGCCGAGCCGGCTAACAAAGATCGCGGTGCCCGGGAAGAGCCGTCCCCGCAGCGGGCTCCACTGGCCCCACGTCTCCTCGTGGCCGGCCGGCCACTCCGGCTCGACCAGGTCGCGCAGCTCGAAGCCGGCCGCCACCAGTTCCCGTACGCGATCGCCGAGGGTCCGGTGCTGCTCGATGTAGGTGACCTGGCCCGACTCGTCCCGCTCGACGTACGGCGTCCGGTCGAAGTACGAGTTACGGGCGATCAGGCCGCTCTCGTCCGGCTCGTCCCAGAAGATCCACCGCATCGGGTGGGTGACCGAGAAGACCCAGTCCCCGCCGGGCTTCAGTACGCGCGCCACCTCGCGCATGGCCGCCGCCGAGTCGGCCACGAACGGGATCGCCCCGAAGGCCGTGCAGACGATGTCGAATACGCTCTCCGCGAACGGCAGCGCCAGCGCGTCCGCTTGCACGAGGGGCACGGTCACCCCCGTACGGCCGGCGGCGGCGGCAGCGTGCCGCAACATGCCCGCCGAGAGATCGAGGGCGACCACCTCCGCGCCCTGCCCGTCGAGCCACCGGGCCCCGGCCGCGGCGCCCGCGCCGAGCTCGAGGATCCGCTTGCCGCGCACGTCGCCGAGCAGGTGGGCGTCGGCCTCACGCAGGCCCTCGGGGCACCACACGAAGTCGAGATCGCCCAGGAAGGCGCCGTGCTCGGCCTGGTACTCGTCGGCGTCGGAGTCCCACCAGCCGCGGCTGGCGCGGCGGCTCTCGGCGTCGGACGGCGCGTTTTCGATCACTGCGCCAAGGTAACCGCCGCCCGCGCCGCCGTCACTATTCGGCACATTAGGGGCATGGTGTGGGGTTTCGGGCCAACATTGTGCCGCGCTCGTCAGGAGGGCTTGCAACCTGTGGTAATGCGCACGGTAAGCTAGTCGATGCGCTCGCGGATCGTGTACCTCGGCAGGGAGCAGGTTCCGTGGTCGGCGGTCCCGACATGATCGACTGCATGATCGACTGGTCGTCATCTGGTTGTTCGTGTCGTGCCCGGCGGCAGTTCCGTGGAGCGCGGGAGACACCACGACACCCATCCGTTCGGAGCAACAGTCCACATGACGAGCAGCATCGAGGCCACCTCGAGCGCCAACAAGGTCACCGTCGACGATCTCGGTTCTGAGGAAGCTTTCCTCGCCGCCATTGACGAGACCATCAAGTACTTCAACGACGGCGACATTGTCGAAGGCACCGTCGTCAAGGTCGATCGGGACGAGGTCCTGCTCGACATCGGCTACAAGACCGAGGGCGTCATCCCCTCGCGCGAGTTGTCGATCAAGCATGACGTGGACCCCGCGGAAGTGGTGTCGGTCGGTGACCACATCGAAGCCCTCGTCCTCACCAAGGAGGACAAGGAAGGTCGCCTGATCCTCTCGAAGAAGCGTGCGCAGTACGAGCGCGCGTGGGGCACCATCGAGAAGATCAAGGAGGACGACGGCGTCGTTCGCGGCTCCGTCATCGAGGTTGTCAAGGGTGGCCTCATCCTCGACATCGGCCTCCGCGGCTTCCTCCCGGCCTCGCTGGTCGAGATGCGCCGTGTCCGCGACCTCCAGCCGTACGTCGGCCGTGAGCTCGAGGCGAAGATCATCGAGCTGGACAAGAACCGCAACAACGTGGTCCTGTCCCGCCGCGCCTGGCTCGAGCAGACGCAGTCCGAGGTCCGCACGGAGTTCCTCAACAAGCTCCAGAAGGGCCAGGTCCGCAAGGGCGTCGTGTCCTCCATCGTCAACTTCGGTGCCTTCGTTGACCTGGGTGGCGTGGACGGCCTCGTACACGTCTCCGAGCTCTCCTGGAAGCACATCGACCACCCGTCCGAGGTCGTCGAGGTCGGCCAGGAGGTCGAGGTCGAGGTGCTCGACGTCGACCTGGACCGCGAGCGCGTCTCCCTGTCGCTGAAGGCGACGCAGGAGGACCCGTGGCGCCAGTTCGCCCGGACCCACGCGATCAACCAGATCGTGCCGGGCAAGGTCACCAAGCTGGTTCCGTTCGGCGCCTTCGTCCGCGTGGACGACGGCATCGAGGGCCTGGTGCACATCTCCGAGCTGGCCGAGCGGCACGTCGAGCTGCCCGAGCAGGTCGTCCAGGTGGGCTCCGACGTTCTGGTCAAGGTCATCGACATCGACCTCGAGCGTCGCCGCATCTCGCTGTCGCTCAAGCAGGCCAACGAGAACTTCGTGGAGGGCGAGGAGCACTTCGACCCCACCCTCTACGGCATGGCCGCCACGTACGACAACGAGGGCAACTACATCTACCCGGAGGGCTTCGACCCCGAGACGGGCGAGTGGCTCGAGGGCTTCGACAAGCAGCGCGAGGCCTGGGAGAAGCAGTACGCCGACGCGCGCGAGCGCTGGGAGGCCCACACCAAGCAGGTGCAGGCGTCCCGCGAGGCCGACGCCGAGGCCGCTCTCAACCCGGTTCCGGCCGGCACGGGCGCGACCACCACGTCGTCCTCCACGTCGTCGAGCTCCTCGAGCTCGTCGGCTCCGGCCCGCGCGTCCGAGGAGCCCTCGGGCACCCTGGCCACCGACGAGGCCCTCGCCGCTCTGCGCGAGAAGCTGGCCGGCGGCAAGAGCTGACGCTCTGACCCCAGCGGCACGCTGAAGGCCGTCCCGACTCCGGTCGGGGCGGCCTTTCGCCGTCCGGTGTTCCTCGTCGATACTGGGCTCGTGCTGAGGGTGGGACTGACCGGCGGGATCGGTGCGGGCAAGAGCGCGGTGGCGCGGCGGCTCGCCCGCCACGGGGCGATCATCATCGACTCCGACGTGCTCGCCCGCGAGGTGGTGGAGCCGGGCACGCCCGGTCTGGCCGAGGTGGTGGCGGCGTTCGGCGCCGGCGTGCTGACCACCGACGGCGCCCTCGACCGGCCGGCCCTGGCGGCCAAGGTCTTCGGCGACGAGGCGGCCCGCCACCGCCTGGAAAAGATCATTCATCCCCGGGTACGCGAGCGGGCGGCCGAGCTGCACGCGGCCGCCGGCCCGGAGGCGATCGTCGTCAACGACATCCCGCTGCTCGTCGAGACCGGCCAGACGTCCTCGTTCCACCTGGTCGTCGTGGTGGAGGCGACCCGCGAGGCCCGCGTGCGGCGCCTCATGCAGACCCGCGGGATGACCGAGGAACAGGCCGCCGCCCGGATCGCCGCGCAGGCCGCCGACGCCCAGCGCCGGGCCGCCGCCGACGTCCTGCTGATCAACGACGGCACCCTCGACGACCTGAACTCCCGGGTCGACGCCCTCGTCAATCAGCGTCTGCGGCCGTACGAACGGAACGTGCGCACCGGCACCTCGGCCCGCGCCCCGCGCGACCTGCACATCGCCGACCCCGATCCGCGGTGGCCGGAGACGGCCGAGCGGGTCATGGGGCGGATCCGGCACGCCCTGCGCGACCACCCGGAGACCACGGTGTCGCACATCGGCTCGACCGCCGTCCCGGAGCTGCCGGCCAAGGACGTCATCGACCTCATGCTGGCCGTGCGGACCCTCGACGAGGCCGATCAGCTGGCCGGCGCGCTCGGCGCGGCCGGCCTGCCCCGGCGCCCGGGGGAGTGGGCCGACAACGCCCGCGGCCTGCCCGGCGAGACGTGGCCCAAGCGGCTGCACGGCTCGGCCGACCCCGGGCGGCCGGTCAACCTGCACGTCCGGGTGGCCGGTTCGCCGGGCTGGCGGTTCGCCCTGCTCATGCGCGATCACCTGCGGTCGGTGCCGGAGGCCCGCGAGGGCTACGCGGCGGCCAAGGCGGCGTGGGCGGAGCATACGGACCGTTTCACGTACGGCGAGGCCAAGGAGCCCTGGTTCGACGAGGAGGCGCGGGCCGCCGACGAGTGGGCCGAGGCCACCGGCTGGCAGCCCGGATCCGATTGAGGGCTCTCGCGGCGGCCGGGTCCGCGCGTGGCGCGACCTCCGCGGGTGCGCGCGCCGGAGAACCGGGGCGCAACGACCACGGGCCGGTCGAGGGAACCGTGTGGTGACCCCGCTCGATACCGGGCGGCCGCCGCGAGCGGCCTACCCGACCAGGCTAGGTGACACGTGCAACAGCAACAATGCCGCCCGGGGGGCCGTTTGTGCACCCTCCGCACGACGGTCCCGGCGGCTCTTCGCCGGCGGCTCTTCGCCGACGGCCGAACCGGTCGGCCGAAACTTGTCGTACCCCCGACGTACGGTTGTCCCCATGGCGCTCGACATCCCACGACTCGACGGCCGATTCGAGGTCGTCAGCGATTTTCAGCCGGCCGGCGACCAGCCCGCAGCCATCGCTGAGCTGGAGCGACGGGTCCGGCGCGGCGACCGCAACACGGTCCTGCTCGGCGCGACCGGCACCGGTAAGAGCGCCACCGCGGCCTGGCTCATCGAGAAGCTGCAGCGGCCCGCGCTGGTGATGGCTCCGAACAAGACCCTCTGCGCCCAGCTCGCCAAGGAACTGCGCGAGCTCCTTCCGAACAACGCCGTCGAATACTTCGTCAGCTACTACGACTACTACCAGCCCGAGGCGTACATCGCGCAGACCGACACCTACATCGAGAAGGACTCGTCGGTCAACGAGGAGGTCGAGCGGCTGCGCCACTCGGCCACGATGTCGCTGCTCACCCGGCGCGACACGATCGTGGTGGCGACGGTCTCGGCGATCTACGGCCTGGGCACGCCGCAGGAATACCTGGAGCGCGCGGTCAAGGTCAAGGTCGGCGGCGAGATCGACCGCGACCAGCTGCTGCGCCGCCTCGTCGACATCCAGTACGCGCGCAACGACATGTCGTTCCAGCGCGGCACGTTCCGGGTCCGGGGCGACACCCTCGAGATCATTCCGGCGTACGAGGAACTGGCCATCCGCGTCGAGCTGTTCGGCGACGAGGTGGAGAAGCTCTACTACCTGCACCCGCTGACCGGCGACATCATGCGCGAGGTCGACGAGCTGGTCATCTTCCCGGCCACCCACTACGTGGCCGGTCCGGAGCGGATGGAGCGGGCGATCCGCGACATCGAGGCCGAGCTCGAGGAGCGGCTGGCCGAGCTCGACCGGCAGGGCAAGCTGCTCGAGTCGCAGCGGCTGCGCATGCGCACGACCTACGACATCGAGATGATGCGCCAGGTCGGCTTCTGCAACGGCATCGAGAACTATTCGATGCACATGGACGGCCGCCGGCCCGGCGAGCCCTCGTACACGTTGCTCGACTACTTCCCGGACGATTTCATCACCATCCTCGACGAGTCGCACCAGACGATTCCGCAGATCGGCGGCATGTACGAGGGAGACGCGTCCCGCAAGCGCATCCTCATCGAGCACGGCTTCCGGCTGCCCAGCGCCGCCGACAACCGGCCGCTGCGCTTCGACGAGTTCCTCGAGCGCGTCGGCCAGATGGTGTTCCTGTCGGCGACGCCCGGCCCGTGGGAGATGCAGGAGGCCCAGGGGGAGTACGTCGAGCAGGTGATCCGCCCGACCGGCCTGGTCGACCCGCAGGTCGTGGTCAAGCCGACCAAGGGCCAGATCGACGACCTCATGCACGAGATCAAGCTCCGGACCGAGCGCGACGAGCGGGTCCTGGTGACGACCCTGACCAAGAAGATGTCCGAGGACCTCACCGACTACCTGCTGGAGAACGGCATCCGGGTGCGCTACCTGCACTCCGAGGTCGACACGCTGCGCCGGGTCGAACTGCTCAAGGAACTGCGCAAGGGCGACTACGACGTGCTGGTCGGCATCAACCTGCTCCGGGAAGGTCTCGACCTGCCCGAGGTGTCGCTGGTGGCGATCCTCGACGCCGACAAGGAGGGCTTCCTGCGCAGCGGCCGGTCGCTGATCCAGACCATCGGCCGTGCCGCCCGTAACGTGTCGGGCGAGGTCCACATGTACGCGGACAAGATGACGCCGTCGATGCGCGACGCCATCGAGGAGACCGACCGCCGCCGCGCGAGGCAGATCGCCCACAACGAGGCGAACGGCATCAAGCCGCAGGCCCTCCGCAAGAAGATCCACGACATCCTCGACGACATCTACCGCGAGGCCGAGGACACCGACGCCGCTGTCACCCCGATGGTCGGCGGTGCCGGCCGGCAGATGTCACGAGGCAAGGCGCCGGTCCCCGAGACCCGCTCGAAGGCGCGCGGCGCCACGGCCGCCCCGGCCCGCGAGGGCATGGCCCGCACCGAGTTGGCCCAGCTCATCCAGGACCTGAACGAGCAGATGCTGGCCGCCGCCCGCGAACTGCAGTTCGAACTGGCCGCCCGCATCCGCGACGAGATGGGCGAACTGAAAAAGGAGCTACGAGGCATGGACGCCGCCGGCGTCAAATAGTGGTCGATCTCTCCCGGCAGCTGCCCTAAGCTGCCGGGATGACCGCCATCGATCGGCCTGCCTGGGCCGAGCTCAGGGGCGTATCCCCAGAACTCATAGCCCTGGCCGAACGCTGCTTCCACACCGACGGCGGCCTCCCCCTGTCCACCGACCCCACCTTCCTGGCCCGCCGCTGGTCATCCCCGAACACCGTGGCATTCGCTGTACGGGCGGCATCCCCCACAGACTTCCCGTCCCCAGCGGCCCCTTCATCGCCGGCGTCGCTTTCGTCTCCAACGGGTGCCTCCTTCCCGGCGGGCTCTTCGCCCTCGGCTGGCACATTGTTGGCGGCCGGCGCGGTCCGTCCCATCGCGGGCGGTGCGGCCTTCACCGGCTTGGTCGACCCCACCGCTCGCGGCCGTGGCCTCGGCGCCCGCCTACTCGACCGCGGATTGGCCGAGGCCCGAGCTTTAGCTGCGGCAACCGCCGGTCCCACCGTCGTATCCTCCCTTGCGGACGGCGTTTCCGCCTCGACGTCGCCTTCCGGCGCGAACGGCGATCCCACCTCCGCCCCATCTTCCGCCGGGGGCGGCAATCCGGCCTCCACCTCGCCTTTCGCCGCCGCGCCTTCCGGCGGTGAGACGACTGCCGTTTCCTCCGGCGCGGGCGTGATCACGGTGGAGATCGAGTCGTTGACGGAGGACGCGGATGCTCTGTTCGTGTCGCGCGGGCTGCGGCGGGTTTTCGCCGAGGACGTGATGCGGATCGATCTCGCCCGGGAGGCGCCGTCGGCCGCGTGGGCGGAAGGCGCGACCGTGGTGTCATGGTCGGCTGAGGTGGCGCGGCGGTTTCACGCGGTCTACGAGGCATCGTTCCGGGAGCGGCCGGGGTTTCCCGGAGATCCGGCCGACGAGTGGATCGCCGAGAACGAGGAGGACGAGGACTTCCGGCCGGACAGCTCGCTGCTGGTCAGCGTGCCCGGGGTCGGGGACGCCGGCTTCGTGACGGCCGCGCGGGACTGGATCGTGCAGGTCGGCGTGGTGCCGGCGGCGCGGCGCCGTGGGCTCGGCGCCGCCCTGGTCAGTGCGGCGCTGGCCCGGCTGCGGGCCGACGGCAGCGATCACGCCTGGCTGACGGTCAATCTGAACAACCCCGGCGCGGCGGCGGTCTACCGGCGCCTCGGCTTCGAGCATCGGGGCCGCCGGGCCCGTTACCGAGACGAGGCTGGGGGTAGGCGAAGCGCATGATTCGCTGGGTGGACGTCTTTCTGGACCGGCCGGTCGGAAACCTCGACGCGGCGGTCTCGTTCTGGTCCGAGGTGACCGGCTCGGAGCCGAAACCGCAGCACGACCCCGGGTTCGTGCGTCTGGGCACGGCGGCCGGCGACGACTGGATCGAGATCCAGGGGGTGCGTACGGGCGAGGGCGGCACCCACCCCGACCTGTGGGTCGACGATCCGGCCGCGTTCACCGGCCGGGTCCTCACGGCCGGCGCCTCCCTGGTCACCGACCACGGCGAGTGGGTGACGTTGCGCTCGCCCGGCGGCCTGGCGTTCTGTGTGGCCCGGTGGCGGGGTCAGAGCGTACGGCCGAGGCCTTTTGCCGGGCCGGGCGGAGTGACCACCCGGCCGCACCAGATCTGTGTCGACGTCGGCCCGGCGGCCTTCGACGACGAGGTGCGCTTCTGGGAGATCGCCACCGGCTGGCGCCTGGACCCGGGCGAGCTGGGGGAGTTCCGCCGCCTGCAGCCGGAGCCGCCGATCCCGATCCGCTTCCTGATCCAGCGGCTCGACGAGGAGCGCCCCACCTCGGCTCACCTCGACGTCACCTGCTCCGACATCCCGGCCGGCCGCGCCTGGCACGAGTCGCTCGGCGCGACTTTCGTGGGCGAGTGGCCGTACTGGACCACCCTGCGCGACCCGGCCGGCGGCACCTACTGCCTGACTAAGGGCGACCCCGCCGCGGACTAGTCGCCCTTCACCTTCACTGTCCGCCTCAGGACGACGCAGTGCTTACGCCGCGGCCTGCTTCCCCGCGCGGCGGGACGCCGGGAGGCGGGTCAGCTGGCGGGGACGTCGAGGAAGTGCTCGACCAGCGGTGGCGTGGCGAAGTACTGGCCGATGTGGCCGCGCCACTGGGTGTAGCGCTCGGTCCCCCGGAAGTTCTCCAGGTGGGCCTCGACGCTTTCCCATTCCACCAGCAGGACGAAGCGGGACGGGGACTCCACGCCGCGGGTCATGCGGACCGAGAGGCAGCCCGGCGTGCCCGCCAGGATCGGCCGTCCGGCCTGGTAGGCCGCCGCGAAGGCGTCCTCCTCGCCAGGGTTGATGTCGATCAGCGCCACCTCGAGAACCATGAGCGCAGCCTGCCACACCAACGAGTGAACTAGCCTCCTAGGAAGCCTAAAGCGGGTGTGGAGCCGGTTCCGGGTGGGCATTGGGTTGCCACGAGGTAGCGTGATGGCAGCACCCCGGAGGGTGACAAGTGTCCAGGTTGAGAGGTTTGGCCGAGAGGCTGGACACCCTTTGCCAGGGTCCAGTGTCAATGCTCCGGGGGATGCGCCACAATGGCTGCCGTAGGAGGGGAGTATTCCCCCGCGCCGGTCTCGTCAACACGGAACATCCTCGAGGGTGTGCCCGGGGCCGGTGGTCGCGATTCCCCGCCTCACGCGGGTTGCGGCGGAAGAGACCTCCGACAGTCGCACGCCGCTGTTCTCACCCGATCTTTGAGTGGGCGCAGCGTCGAACCGTGTCTGCCGGAGGTTCCTGTTGAACGTCTCCACCTGGGTGTGGATCGTCACCCTGGTCGCTCTCGTCGCCGTTCTCGCCGTTGATCTGCTGATCATCGGGCGCCGGCCTCACGAACCTTCGATGAAGGAGTCCGGGAGCTGGGTCGCGTTCTACGTTGCGCTCGCCCTGGTCTTCGGTGTCGGTGTCTGGGTCACCGCGGGCGGCAAGTACGCCGCTGAGTTCTACACGGGCTGGTTGACCGAGTACTCGTTGAGTGTCGACAACCTGTTCGTCTTCGTGATCATCATGGCCCGCTTCGCGGTGCCGCGGAAATTCCAGCAGAAGGTGCTGTTGATCGGCATCGTGCTGGCGCTGCTCATGCGGGGCGCCTTCATCGCCGCCGGCGCCGCGCTGATCTCGGAGTTCTCCTGGGTGTTCTACCTGTTCGGCGCGTTCCTCGTCTACACCGCCATCAACCTGCTCAAGGAGGGCGAGAACGACGAGGAGGACTTCAAGGAGAACATCCTGATCCGCTGGGCCAAGAAGGCCCTTCCGGTCTCGTCGTCGTTCGACAGCGGCAAGATGACGGTGGTCACCGAGACCGGCAAGCGGCTGTTCACGCCCCTGCTGATCGTGATGATCGCGATCGGTACGACGGATCTGCTGTTCGCGCTCGACTCGATCCCGGCCATCTTCGGCATCACCAAGGAGCCGTACCTGGTCTTCACCGCGAACGTGTTCGCGCTGATGGGCCTGCGGCAGCTGTTCTTCCTGCTCGGGGGCCTGCTCGAGAAGCTGGTCTACCTCAACATCGGGCTCGCCGCCGTGCTCGCCTTCATCGGCGTGAAGCTCTTCTTCGAGGCGCTGCACACCAACAGCCTGCCGTTCATCAACGGCGGCCACGAGGTGCACTGGGCGCCGGAGATCCCGATCTGGCTCTCGCTGCTGATCATCCTGGGGACGCTGGGGGTCGCGACGGCGGCCAGCCTGGTGAAGACGTCCAGGGACAGAAAGAAAGAGCTGGTTTAGTCGTACGGATACGAAAGGCGCCCGGGTCATCCGACCCGGGCGCCTTTGCGTGTGTTGTTACTGGGCGTGCTTGCGGCGGGCGGCCATACGTCCGCGGGTCTGCTGGTCGAGGACGACCTTACGGATGCGGACGGCGGCCGGGGTCACCTCGACGCACTCGTCCTCGCGGCAGAACTCGAGGGCCTGCTCCAGCGAGAGCTTGCGCGGCGGGATCACCTTTTCGGTGTTGTCGGCGCTCGCGGCACGCATGTTCGTGAGCTTCTTCTCCTTCGTGATGTTGACGTCCATGTCGTCCTCACGGGAGTTCTCGCCGACGATCATGCCTTCGTAGACCTCGGTGGTCGGCTCGACGAAGAGCGAGCCCCGCTCCTGAATGTTGATCATGGCGAACGGCGTGACCACGCCGGCCCGGTCGGCGACCAGGGAGCCGTTGTTGCGCGTACGCAGCTCGCCGAACCAGGGCTCGTAGCTCTCGAACAGGTGGTGCATGATGCCGGTGCCGCGGGTCTCGGTCAGGAACTCCGTACGGAATCCGATGAGGCCGCGTGCCGGGACCAGCCACTCCATGCGGAGCCAGCCGGTGCCGTGGTTGATCAGCTCTTCCATTCGGCCCTTGCGGGTCGAGAGCAGCTGGGTGATGGCGCCCATGTACTCGTCGGGGGCGTCGATCGTCAGGCGCTCGACCGGCTCGTGGATCTTGCCGTCGATGGTCTTGGTGACCACCTGCGGCTTGCCGACGGTCAGCTCGTACTGCTCGCGGCGCATCTGCTCGACCAGGATGGCCAGGGCCAGCTCACCACGGCCCTGCACCTCCCAGGCGTCGGGGCGGTCGGTCGGCAGTACGCGCAGCGAGACGTTACCGATCAGCTCGCGGTCGAGGCGGTCCTTGACCATGCGGGCGGTGACCTTGGCCCCCTTGACCTTGCCGACCAGCGGCGACGTGTTGGTGCCCAGGACCATCGAGATGGCGGGCTCGTCGACGCTGATCAGGGGGAGCGGGATCGGGTTCTCCGCGTCGGCCAGGGTCTCGCCGATCATGATGTCGGCGATGCCGGCGACGGCCATGATGTCGCCGGGGCCGGCGCTCTCGGCCGGCTTGCGCTCGAGGCCCTCGGTGATCAGCAGCTCGGAGATCCGGACGTTGCTGATCGTGCCGTCGGTCTTGCACCAGGCCACGGTCTGGCCCTTGCGGATGGTGCCCTGGTGTACGCGGCAGAGCGCGAGACGGCCGAGGAAGTTCGACGCGTCGAGGTTGACGACGTGCGCCTGGAGCGGCGCGC
Organism: Actinoplanes sp. NPDC048988; assembly: GCF_043197815.1. Classification (NCBI taxonomy): domain Bacteria; kingdom Bacillati; phylum Actinomycetota; class Actinomycetes; order Micromonosporales; family Micromonosporaceae; genus Actinoplanes; species Actinoplanes sp. NPDC048988. Next base: position 142,063 of record NZ_JBICTW010000008.1, read on the forward strand.
CCTCGGTGTAGGTGGGCGCCGGGATGGTCTCGAGGATCGTGCTGAACAGCGCCTCGAGGTCGGTCGCGTCCTCGGGGACGGTGCCGTCCTTGGGCTGGGTCAGCGAGGCGATGCCGTCGCGGGCGCACGCGTAGATGATCGGGAATTCGATCTGGTGCTCGTCGGCGTCGAGGTCGAGGAAGAGTTCGTACGTCTCGTCGACGACCTCCTTGATGCGGGCGTCGGGACGGTCGACCTTGTTGATGATCAGGATGATCGGGAGCTTGGCCGCCAGCGCCTTGCGGAGCACGAAGCGCGTCTGCGGCAGCGGGCCCTCGGACGCGTCGACGAGCAGGGCGACACCGTCGACCATGGTGAGGCCGCGCTCGACCTCACCGCCGAAGTCGGCGTGGCCGGGGGTGTCGATGATGTTGATGGTGACGGCGTCACCCTCGGCGGGCTGGTAGCTGATCGCCGTGTTCTTGGCGAGAATGGTGATGCCCTTTTCCCGCTCCAGGTCCATGGAGTCCATGACGCGGTCGGCCATCTCGCCGCGCGCGTGGGACTGGCTCCCCTGGCGCAGCATGGCGTCGACCAGGGTTGTTTTGCCATGGTCGACGTGAGCGATGATGGCGACGTTGCGTAGGTCGGTGCGGGTCTGCATGAAACCATTGTCCCCGGTGTTGGTTGCTGTCGCGGTCCGGGGTTGGATCGACGGTACCGGTTCTGCATCACACCTGGTTTGTCCGTTATGGCGGTCAGCCTTTCAGGGAGGGCTTAAGGGTCTGCGCGTCCGGGCCGTGATCGGTAGCCTCCGCATCGATTCCACCAACGGGGAAAGGCCGGAACGATATGGCTCGGAGGACGTGGGCGCTGGGGCTGGTCGCGCTGCTGGTCGCGGCCGGGTGCGGGTTGGGCGGTAAGGGCGAGGACAAGGCGGCCGCCGATCCGGCGCCGTCGGCGGTGGCCGCGAGCGACGACGGCCAGCCGGAGTTCGAGCCGATCACCGAGAGTCCGACGCCGGAGCCGGTCGAGACGACCACCAAGCCGCCCACGAAGAAGCCGGCCAAGCCCGCGGCGACGGAGCCGACCGAGCCGCCGTTCTGGAGCCAGCTGCCCGACTGTGCCCACTACGACAAGACGAAGCCGGTCTCGAAGGCCAAGGTGAAGGCGGCGCTCAAGGCGGCCGCGGGCAAGACCTACTGGCGTACCGAGGCACCGTCCCTGCGGATCAACTACCCGCTGATCAAGGCGGTGGCCTGGCAGGAGAGCGGCTGGCAGAGCAACATCCACAACTGCGACGGCGGCGCCGGCGTCATGCAGGTCATGCCGGACACGGTCAGCATGGTCAACAACCGCTTCGGCCTGGACTACGACGCGTCGGTGTTCCAGCAGAACGTCCTCGCCGGCGGCAACTACCTGGCCTGGCTGACCAAGTGGGTTGGCGACAGGTACTTCGGCGGCAGCTACAACCTGAGCGCCGCCAAGTGCAAGACGGCGTCGTCGTGGTGCCCGCTGAACGTGGTGATCTCGGGCTACAACGCGGGCGCGGGCGGCATCGAGCAGGCCGCCGCCGACAAGACCCTGCCCAACCCGAATTACGTGGCGTCGGTGCGCGCGCTGATGAAGCGGTGCCAGTGCGACCAGTACTAGGGGTCGAGCTACACTAGTTGAGCTACCCGAGACCCGCCGCCGTTTTGACCGTACAAAAGCGCCGGTAGTAAGGTCTCGGGGTTGTCGTGTGTTGATGAAGCTGGCGAGCTGTGAGTTGAGCTTGCAGCTCACCCTAAGGAGCCCTACGCAATGCCGCCCAAGAAAAAGACTCATGAGGTAACCCTCGCGCTTGAGGCGGGTAACGCCGCGATGGTCGACCTCGGCAAGATGCTTGGTCCGACCGGGGCCAACATGCGTGCCGTCAAGGTGGAGTACGACGAGGCCACCGCGAAGAACCGGGGCGAGATCATCCCGGTGATCGTCAGCGTCTACGAGGACCGCAGCCACACGCTGGCCTACAAGACGCCGCCGACCAGCTTCCTGATCCGCAAGGCCCTGGGTATTCAGTCCGGCGCGTCGAACCCGCTGACCCAGACCGTCGGCACGCTGAACGCGACGCAGGTCAAGGAGATCGCCGAGCGCAAGCTCCCCGACCTCAACGCCAACGACCTCGACGCCGCGATCCAGATCGTGTCCGGCACCGCCCGCTCCATGGGTGTGAAGGTCGCGCAGTAACAAAGCCATAGAGAAAGCCCCCGGGTCGTGGACCCGGGGGCTTTTTTCATGCCTTGCCGACGATCTCCTCGATCAGGCCGTAGTCGAGCGCTTCCTGGGCGGTCAGCCCGCGGCCGGCCGACAGGTCGTCCTCGATACGGCTGCGGGTCTGCCCGGTCAGCTCCACCAGCCGCAGGATGATCTCCTCGAGCTCGCGCAGATGCTGCCCGGCGGCCCGGGCCACCTCGTCGGCGGTGCCGCTGACCGCGGCCGCGCGGGGCTCGGTCAGCCGGAACCGGGCGTGCCGGTAGGCGGCGCGCCGCTCGGCGGCGGCGAGCACCGCGACCACGGCCCCGCCGGCCTCGGAGGTGACGACCCCGTGCACCGGCGCCGCCATCGAGTCGATCACGTCGATGACCGACAGGGCAGCGCCGAGCTCACCGCCCGAGCTGGCCACATGCAGTTGTACGGGCTCGGGCCCGGCCGCGTCGAGGGTGAGCAGGGCGGCGGCGATGCCGGTCGCGCCCTCCGGCGTCAGCGGCCCCCGGATCAGGACGATCCGCTGGTCGAACAGCCGCTCCTCGAGCCACCCGGGCAGCCCCGGCCCGCCGGCGGGCGCCAGGTGCGGCGGCCAGGGCTCGGGGTTCTGCGGTGGCTGCCCCCACCGCATCGGATCATGACGCAGATTCACCGAGACCTCCCGTCGCCGCGTGTCGCCAGACTAACCACGGGAGCACCACCAGTGGCCACTTCTTCCGCTGAGGGCAAACAGGCCCGTCGATGACGCGATACTCGGGGGATGGGCGACAAAGCTGTTCTCGGGCTGGTGGTCCACCCCAGCAACGACGTGAGCGAGTCGGTCACCACGGTGGTGAACGTGGCGGCCCGTGTCGGGGCACGGGTGGTGGCCCGCCCGGACGACGCGGCCCGGCTGGGGCTGTTCGCCCTGGAGGAACCGGACTTCGTGGAGAAGGTGGACTTCGTCTTCAGCCTCGGCGGCGACGGCACCATGCTGGGCGCGATGCGGCTGATGGCCGGCCGCCCGACGCCGATCCTCGGCGTCAACCACGGCAACCTGGGCTTCCTCATCGAGACGAGCCCGGCCGAGCTCCCGGCGGCGCTGGAACGCCTGATGGCCGGCGAGTTCAGCCTGGAACCGCACAGCGCGCTGGCCGTCGGCGACGTCCTGGCCTTCAACGACGTGGTGGTCACGGCCGCCACCGCGTGGACGTCGGTGGCGCTCGACCTGAAGCTGAACGGCGTCAAGCACGGCTACTTCCGCTGCGACGCCGTGGTCGTGTGCACCCCGACCGGCTCGACCGCCTACAACTACGCGGCCGGCGGCCCGATCATCTCCCCGTCGGTCACCGCGATCGGCCTCACCCCGGTGGCCCCGATGTCCGGCATCAGCCGTCCCCTCGTCCTGGGCGGCACCGAGATCATCACCCTGCGCGGCGCCGCCCCGTCCCGGGTCTCCCTGGACGGGGCGGACACGGTCACGATCGACGAGAACACCGACCTCACCGTCCAGCTGCGCCCCAACGCCGTCAACGTGGTCCGCTTCGATCGAGCCGCCCACGAACGCCGCACCCGCGTCAAGCTCAGCCTCCTCGACCTCCCGCTACGCCCCGACCAGCTGATCGAGCTGGTCCCCGAACACCTCCGCGAGAGAGTCCTGAAGCACCAGCCTTGAGGCCTCTCACGGATCACCAGCCGCGGTCGCGCCACTCCTTCAGGTGGGGGCGCTCGTTGCCGAGGGTCGAGTCCTTGCCGTGGCCCGGGTAGAACCAGGTGTCGTCGGGGAGGCGGTTGAAGACCTTGGCCTCCAGGTCGTCCATCAGGGTGATGTGGTCCTCGACGGTGACCGTCTTGCCGTGGCCGCCGGGGAACAGGCTGTCGCCGGTCCACAGGTGGGCCGTGCCGTTCGGGTCCTGGTAGAGCAGGGCGATCGAGCCCGGCGTGTGGCCGACCAGGTGGATCACCTCGAGGGCGGCGTCGCCCACGGTGATCGTCTCGCCCTCGCGCAGGTCGCGGTTGACCAGGGGGATCTCGGCGGCGTCGTCGATGTGGGCCAGCGACTCGGCGCCGGTCGACGAGATCACCTCGGACAGGGCCTGCCAGTGGTCGCCGTGCCGGTGGGTGGTGACGACCGTGGCCAGGCCGCCTCCGCCGATCAGCTTCAGCAGGGTCGGCGCCTCGTTGGCGGCGTCGATCATCAGCTGTTCGTTGCCGCTGCTGAGCAGGTAGGCGTTGTTCTCCATCGGGCCCACCGCGACCTTGGTGATGGTCAGGGCGCCGAGGTCACGGACGTCGGCGGGGCCGCCGACGGAGACGTCACCGGTGTAGGTCATGTCACTTCCACCTTGCTGGTTTCGGGAGCTCGCCATCCGGCGAGACGGTCAGGTCGGCGCCGTCGGCCCGGCCGGCCAGCCAGGCCGCCAGCGACTTGGTCGGGCCGCCGATCACCGGCGGGTTGTCGGCGGAGCCGATGCTCAGGGCGTGTTCGATGCCGTACGGGCGCAGTTCCATCGCCGGCCAGCCGGCCGCGGTGGCCTCGGTGACGATCTCACGGAGCAGGCGCAGCGCGAAGGCGTCGGTCCAATCGGCCGGCGTGTAGGACAGGCCCAGGTCGGTGTGGTGCACGGTCACCTCGCGCAGCCGCGCCCACGGCACCGCCGCCGCCGACTGGCCGGTCGGCGGCAGGAAGAACGCCCACGCCTCGGCCGGCATCGCGGCCCCGGCGTCGGCGAACCGGTCGTGGGCGGCGCGGATGTCCTCGAGCTGCTCGCGCAGCGGCCGCCCGGCACCCTCCTGGATGCCCGCCTCGCGGGCCTCGGGTGAGGGGTAGGGCGGGGTTTCCACGCCGGTGCGGGCCCAGGTCAGCAGGTTCACGTACGCGTCGGCGTTACGCGCGACGTGGGTCAGGACGTGCCCGACCGTCCAGCCGGGCAGCAGCGACGCCTGCCCGACCGCCGCCGGGTCGAGATCGGCCGCCGTACGGAGTAACTCCTCGGTGGCTCGGTCCACGTCAGTCAGGAGAACGAGCGGATCCATCGTCACAGGGGAAACCCTATCGGCACGGAATTCGCTTTCGCAGAAGTAGCCGCGACCGTACCGTCGGTGCAGACGCGTCGATCGAGCCCGCGGAGGAGGTGGGGAGCGTGCTGTTCGTTGTGGCGTCCCTTCACCCGGAGGCTCTCGCCTGACCGCCCACCGGCAGGCAAGCTTCCCGTCCCGCAAAGGGTTCCCATGTCGTACGACCTGTCCCAGCTGGGCTGGGACGAGATTTTCGCATCCGCCTACCGTCGTTTCGACCGTTCCGACGCCTCGGCCGGACGCGTCCTGCGCGCCGACCGCGGTGTCTGCACCGTGCTCGACGCCAGCGGCGTGACCCGGGCCAGCCTGGCCGGTGGCGTGCTGCTCAGCGCGGCGAACGATCCGTCCCGCCTGCCCTGCGCCGGCGACTGGGTGGTGTTACGGCACTGGCCCGACCGCCGGGTCACCATCGAGTGCGTGCTGCCCCGGCGGACCACGCTGATCCGTCGCACTTCCGACAAGGACTCCACCGGCCAGGTCCTCGCGGCGAACATGGACACCGTCGCCGTGGTCGAGCCGATCCATCCGGAGCCCGACGACGCCCGGATCGAGCGCCTGCTCGCCCTGGCCTGGGACTCGGGGGCGAAACCGCTGCTGATCCTGACCAAGAGCGACATGACCGCCGATCCGGCGGCCATCGCCCGGCAACTCGCCGAGCTGGCCCCCGGCGTGCCGGTGGTTCCGTTGAGCGTTCGGCAGAAAACGGGGCTTGCCGAGGTACGGGCGTACGTGCGCCCCGGAAGCACCCTCGCGTTGCTCGGCCGTTCCGGTGCCGGCAAGTCGACGCTGGTCAACGCGCTGGCCGGGATGCCCGTCATGCCCGTACAGCAAATTCGTGACGTGGACGGCAAGGGCCGGCACACCACCGCGTACCGAAATCTGGTCCTTCTGCCGAACGGCGGCGCCGTGCTGGACACGCCCGGCATCCGCGGTGTGGGTCTGCTCGACACCGCGGAGGGTCTCGACCGGGCCTTCGCCGACATCGCCGAGCTGGCCGCCCACTGTCGTTTCGGTGATTGCGGGCACGACGCCGAGCCCGGTTGCGCGGTCGTGGTGGCCGTCGCCGACGGCACTCTCGCGCCGCGCCGGCTCTCCTCGTGGCGCAAGCTCAAGCACGAGATCGAGGTCGAATCGGCCCGCCAGAACGCCCGCCTAGCAGGCGCGGCTGGGCAACGGCGACGGCGGCACTGACAAGGAACTGTCGAGGTGAATTGCCTTTAGTCCGGTCAAGGGCGGTGGTGGGGTGGTTGGACGGGCTGCCACAATGCTGCGGTGCAAACGGTGGAACAGGTGGCCCAGGAGCAAGCCGCGGAGACCCCGGCCCGCCGTCGCGGGCCGGCCGATATTTGGGCGTTCCTGAGCTACGCGGTGCTGTCGGTGCTGGTGATGAGCCAGCTCTGGCGCGACCCGAACGGCCGCCTGCTCGCCGGCAACCGGGACGACCACAACATCTTCCTGTTCATGATCGCGCACGCCGAGCGGGTCGTGTTCGCCGGCGAGAACCCGTTCCACTCCAGCCGGCTCAACGTGCCCGACGGCGTGAACATGATGGCCAACACCGCGGTGCTGGCCCTCGGCCTGCCGTTGGCGCCGGTCTCGCACTTCCTGGGCGTCGGCGTCACAGTGGTCCTGCTGATCACGCTGGGCCTGGCCGGCACGGCCGCCGCCTGGTACTGGGTGCTGTCCCGGCACCTGGTGACCAGCCGGGTGGCGGCCTGGATCGGCGGCCTGTGGTGCGGCTTCTGCCCGGCGATGATCTCGCACGGCAACGGCCACGTGAACTTCGTCAGCCAGTACGTGATCCCGTTCATCGTCTGGCAGGCGCTGCGGCTGCGTGAGCCGGGCCGGGCCGTGCGCGGCGGGATCATCCTGGGCCTGCTCATCGTGCTGCAGGTCTTCATCAACGAGGAGAGCCTGCTCTTCACCGCGCTCGCGCTGGGCGTCTTCGTGGTGGCGTACGGCCTGATGGCCCGGACCAGCGCCAAGCGCGACGCGCCGCACATGCTCAAGGGTCTCGGCGTCGCGGCCCTGGTCTCGGGGAGCCTGCTGGCCTACCCGCTGTGGTATCAGTTCTTCGCGCCCGGCAACTACCACGGGCAGCCGTTCGAGCCCGACCACTACGCCACCGACCTGGCCTCGCTGGGCTTCTTCGCGCGGCAGTCGCTGGCCGGCTACGGGGCGCTGACCCGGCACATGAGCGTCAGCGCGACCGAGGACAACACGTTCTTCGGGCCGGTCGGCCTGCTGATGATCATCGTTTCGATAGTGGTGCTGTGGCGTTCGGTGGCGGCCCGGGCCGCCGCGATCGCCGGTTTCGTGCTGCTGGTGATGTCGCTCGGTCCCGAACTGGTGTTCTTCGGTCACCGCACCGGCGTGCCGCTGCCGTTCGCCCTGATCAGCCACGCGCCGGTGATCGACCTGGTGAGTGTGACCCGGTTCGCCATCGTGACCTCGACCATCGCCGGCGTTCTGCTGGCCCTGGCCGCCGACCGGGCCCGCGACTTCCCCGCCAAGAAGCGCCGCCTGTTCCAGATCGGCCTGGTGCTCGCCCTGGTGCCGTTGTTCCCGAAACCGTCGCCGATCGTGCGGGCCGATCCGCTGCCGCCGTTCCTGACCCAGGGCACCTGGAAGCAGTACGTCACCGGCGACCGCACCCTGGTGGCGGTGCCGCTGCCCGACGTCACCACCGGGCGGACCGGCATGCGCTGGGCGACGCTGTCGCACTTCGCCTATCCGACGCCGCGCGGCTACTTCATGGGCCCGGCGAACCCGCCCGAGAACAACACCGGCTCCTGGAGCGCGCCGCCGCGCTTCACCTCCAACGTGCTCTGGCGGGTTCGCGAGTACGGCATCCGGCCCCAGCTCACCGCCGCCGACCGGGCCCGGATCACCGAGGACCTGATCTTCTGGCGGGCCGCCGTGGTCGTCCTCGTGCCGAACAGCCGCAACGGCGACGACCTGCTGGCCACGCTGACCGACGCGCTGGGCCCGCCCCAGCAGGTCGGCGGGGTCGAGATCTGGGACGTACGCTATTTGGCGGTTCCCTCCAAAGAGTGATCTCTCCGCGGGTGAACTGCGGGAATGTGCGCCATCTGGTGGGCGCTGCACTTACTTGGGCCCGCGCTGGGGCAAAGATGTCGTACCCCCTGGCTAGAGTGGCCCCCGGCTCTGCAGCATTCATACACCTGTACGGTTTCGACTCTTTTGCGGGAAAGGCTGGCTGGTGGCCGACCGTTTGACTATTCGAGGCGCGCGCGAGCACAACCTGCGCGACGTCAGTCTCGACCTGCCCCGTGACGCGATGATCGTGTTCACCGGTCTGTCCGGGTCGGGCAAGTCCAGCCTCGCGTTCGACACGATCTTTGCCGAGGGGCAGCGACGCTACGTCGAGTCGCTCTCGTCGTACGCGAGGCAGTTCCTCGGGCAGATGGACAAGCCCGACGTCGACTTCATCGAGGGCCTGTCGCCGGCGGTGTCGATCGACCAGAAATCCACCTCGCGCAACCCGCGCTCGACGGTGGGCACCATCACCGAGGTCTACGACTACCTGCGCCTGCTCTTCGCGCGGACCGGCATTCCGCACTGCCCGATCTGCGGCGAGCGGATCAGCAAGCAGACCCCGCAGCAGATCGTCGACCGGGTCCTGGCCATGGACGAGGGCACCCGGTTCATGGTGCTGTCGCCGGTGATCCGCGGGCGCAAGGGTGAGTACGTCGACCTGTTCGCCGAGCTGCAGGCCAAGGGTTACGCCCGGGCCCGGGTCGACGGCGTGGTCCACCCGCTGACCGAGCCGCCCAAGCTCAAGAAGCAGGAGAAGCACACCATCGAGGTGGTCGTCGACCGCCTCAGCGTCAAGGCGAGCAGCAAGCAGCGGCTGACCGACTCCATCGAGTCGGCGCTGGGCCTGGCCAACGGCATCGTCGTGCTCGACTTCGTCGACCTGCCCGAGGACGACCCGCAGCGCGAGCGGCGCTTCTCCGAGCACCTGGCCTGCCCGAACGACCACCCCCTGGCCATCGAGGACCTCGAGCCCCGGGTCTTCTCGTTCAACGCGCCCTACGGCGCGTGCCCCGAGTGCACGGGCATCGGCACCAAGAAAGAGGTCGACCCTGAGCTGCTGATCCCGGACGAGGAGCGCAGCATCCGCGAGGGCGCGATCCAGCCCTGGTCCGGCGGCCAGACCCAGGAATACTTCCTGCGCCTGCTCGAGGCGCTCGCGTCGAGCGAGAAGTTCAGCATCGACACGCCGTGGCGGCAGCTGCCCTCCCGCGCGCAGAAGACGATCCTGTACGGCTCGGAGGACCAGGTCCACGTCCGCTACCGGAACAAGTACGGGCGTGAGCGCTCGTACTACACCGGGTTCGAGGGCGTGGTGCAGTGGATCGAGCGCCGGCACAACGACACCGAGAGCGACTGGTCCCGCGACAAGTACGAGGGCTACATGCGCGACGTGCCGTGCCCGGTCTGCGGCGGCGCCCGGCTCAAGCCCGAGGTGCTGGCCGTGACCATCGCCGGCAAGAGCATCGCCGAGGTCTGCAACCTGTCCATCGGTGACTGCGCCGACCTGCTGGCCGGCCTCGAGCTCGACGACCGGCAGAAGATGATCGCCGAGCGGGTGCTCAAGGAGATCAACGCCCGGCTGCGCTTCCTGGTCGACGTCGGCCTGGAATACCTCTCGCTCGACCGCGGCGCCGGCACCCTGTCCGGCGGCGAGGCCCAGCGCATCCGGCTCGCCACCCAGATCGGCTCCGGCCTGGTCGGCGTGCTCTACGTGCTCGACGAGCCGTCGATCGGCCTGCACCAGCGCGACAACCACCGGCTCATCGAGACCCTGGTGCGGCTGCGCGACCTGGGCAACACGCTGATCGTGGTGGAGCACGACGAGGACACGATCCGTACGGCCGACTGGATCGTCGACATCGGCCCGGGCGCCGGTGAGCACGGCGGCCAGATCGTGCACAGCGGCTCGGTCGAGGGCCTGCTCAAGAACAAGCAGTCGCCCACCGGCGCCTACCTTTCCGGCCGCAAGTCGATCCCGACGCCGGCCGGCCGCCGCCCGCAGACGCCCGGCCGTGAGCTGGTCGTTCAGGGCGCCCGCGAGCACAACCTGCGCAACCTGACCGTCGGCTTCCCGCTCGGGCAGTTCATCGCGGTCACCGGGGTCAGCGGCTCGGGCAAGTCGACGCTGGTCAACGACATCCTCTACACGGTGCTGGCCAACCAGATCAACGGCGCCCGCATGGTGCCGGGCCGGCACACCCGCATCAGCGGCCTGGAGAACGTCGACAAGGTCGTCGGCGTCGACCAGTCGCCGATCGGCCGGACCCCGCGGTCCAACCCCGCGACGTACACGGGCGTCTTCGACAACATCCGCAAGCTGTTCGCGGAGACGACCGAGGCCAAGGTGCGCGGGTACGGCCCGGGCCGGTTCTCGTTCAACGTCAAGGGCGGCCGCTGCGAGAACTGCTCCGGCGACGGCACGATCAAGATCGAGATGAACTTCCTGCCGGACGTCTACGTCCCGTGTGAGGTGTGCAAGGGCGCCCGGTACAACCGGGAGACGCTCGAGGTGCACTACAAGGGCAAGACGATCTCCGAGGTGCTCAACATGCCGATCGAGGAGGCGGCGGAGTTCTTCCAGCCGATCCCCGCGATCCACCGGCACCTCAAGACGCTGGTCGACGTCGGCCTGGGCTACGTGCGGCTCGGCCAGCCGGCGCCCACCCTGTCCGGCGGCGAGGCGCAGCGCGTCAAGCTCGCCTCCGAGCTGCAGAAGCGCTCGACCGGCAAGACGGTCTACGTGCTCGACGAGCCGACCACCGGCCTGCACTTCGAGGACATCCGCAAGCTGCTGATGGTCCTCAACGGCCTGGTCGACAAGGGCAACACGGTGATCACGATCGAGCACAACCTCGACGTGATCAAGACGGCCGACTGGCTGATCGACATGGGCCCCGAGGGCGGCAGCAAGGGCGGTCTGGTGCTCGCCACCGGCACGCCCGAGGAACTGGCCGAGGTGCCCGAGAGCCACACGGGTCAGTACCTGCGCCACATGCTGGGTCTCGAGGGCAAGGCGGCCGGCTCGTCCGACGCGATCGCCCGCGCGGCCCAGGCCAACGGCACCGCGCCCAAGAAGCGGGCGACGCGAGCCCGCGCGAAGGCGTCCGTGTGAGAGCTCAGCAACGTCTCAGGTGATCCATAGCCAGCGCGCCCGGTCGGGACCTTAGTCTCGACCGGGCGCTGTTATGTGGGTAATTTTCGCCGAACGCCTGAACCCGGGGCCGCCGCGACAGCGTATGTAGATGCGACGCCGCGTGACCCACTCATGCGGAACCAGGCACTGGAGGACAACAGAGATGACTGACGTGCAGACCAGGACCGACGCCGAGCTCAGCACCGAGGAGCCCAACCGTCCCGGTACGGCGTCGACCCGCCGTGTCGTCCTTCTCGGCGCGGGCGGCCTGGGCGCGGCCTGTGTGCTCGCCGCCTGCGGCACGAACGCGTCGAGCACCAACAGCAACGGCACCGACTTCAGCGACCAGCCGGCCCCGGCCGGCAGCGCGGGCGCGCAGAACGACGGCACGGGCAACACGGCCGCCGGTGGCGCCGCGCTCGCGGCCGCCGCCGACATCCCCGAGGGCGGCGGCATCATCAAGGGCGACCTGGTGATCACCCAGCCCGTGGCCGGCACGTACAAGGCGTTCAGCAAGGTGTGCACGCACGCCGGCTGCGACGTCAACAAGATCGACGCCGGGCAGATCTCGTGCCCCTGCCACAACAGCAAGTTCTCGATCGAGACCGGCGAGCCCACCTCGGGACCGGCCACCAAGGCCCTGCCCGAGACCAAGGTCAAAAAGGACGGCGACAACATCGTCGCGGCCTGACCGCCGCTAGCGGAAAGGCCGGAGGTCCGAGCCGTGGCGGCGGCAGCGGACCTCCGGTCGGGTAATCATGTCAGTCCCCCGCACTAGTGTTGAGACCGTGCCAGACCCCTCCAGCTACCGCCCGGCGCCCGGGTCGATTCCCGAGTCGCCCGGCGTCTACCGTTTCCGCGACCCCGGCGGCCGCGTCATCTACGTGGGCAAGGCCAAAAACCTGCGGAACCGGCTGAACTCCTACTTCGCCGACACGTGGTCGCTGCACGCGCGTACCCAGCAGATGGTCACCACGGCGGCCAGTGTGGACTGGGTCACGGTCGGCACCGAGGTCGAGGCACTCCAGCTCGAGTTCAGCTGGATCAAGGAGTTCGACCCGCGCTTCAACGTCAAGTACCGCGACGACAAGTCGTACCCGTTCCTCGCCGTCACCCTCAACGAGGAGTACCCCCGGCTCCAGGTCATGCGCGGCGCCAAGCGCAAAGGCGTGCGCTACTTCGGCCCGTACTCGCACGCCTGGGCCATCCGCGAGACGCTCGACCTGCTGCTGCGGGTCTTCCCGGCGCGGACCTGCTCGAGCGGGGTCTTCAAGCGCGCCGGCCAGATCGGCCGTCCCTGCCTGCTGGGCTACATCGGCAAGTGCTCGGCGCCCTGCGTCGGCACGGTCTCGGCCGACGAGCACCGCGCGATCGTCGACGACTTCTGCGACTTCATGGCCGGGCGCACCGACACGTTCGTCAAGCGGCTCGAACGCGACATGATGCAGGCCTCCGAGGAGCTCGAGTTCGAAAAGGCGGCCCGGCTGCGCGACGACATCGCCGCCCTGCGCCGCGCCATGGAGAAGCAGACGGTGGTGCTCGGTGACGGCACCGACGCCGACGTGGTGGCCTTCTCCGAGGACCCGCTCGAGGCCGCGGTCCAGGTCTTCCACGTGCGCGACGGGCGCGTGCGCGGCCAGCGCGGCTGGGTGGTGGAAAAGGTCGAGGACCTGTCCACCGGCGACCTCGTGCACCACTTCTGCAGCCAGATGTACGGCGGCTCCGAGGGGGAGAACGACGTGCCGCGCGAGCTGCTCGTGCCGGCGCTGCCCGACGACGCCCCCGCCCTGGAGAGCTGGCTGTCCGAGCGCCGCGGCAGCCGGGTCGCGCTGCGGGTGCCGCAGCGGGGCGACAAGAGGTCGCTGATGGAGACGGTGGCGCGCAACGCGGGGGAGTCGCTGCAGCGGCACAAGCTGCGCCGCGCCGGCGACCTGACGACCCGCAGCAAGGCGCTCGACGAGATCGCCGAGGCGCTGGGGCTCGACTCGGCGCCGCTGCGCATCGAGTGCTTCGACGTGTCGCAGATCCAGGGCACCGACGTGGTGGCCTCGATGGTCGTCTTTGAGGACGGCCTGGCCCGCAAGAGCGAGTACCGCCGCTTCGCGGTCCGCGGCAACGCCGACGGCAGCGGCATGGACGACCTGTCGGCGATGAGCGAGGTCATGCGGCGCCGCTTCGCCCGGTTCAAGGCGCAGCCCGGTGCGGACGGGCCTTTGGACAAACCGGAAGAGCCGGCCGACGGCGAGATCGCCACCAGCGAGCTGCCGGGGATCGATCCGCTGACCGGCAAGCCGCGACGGTTCGCGTACCCACCGCAATTGGTGGTTGTCGACGGTGGCCAGCCTCAGGTGAACGCGGTGGCCGCGGTCTTCGCCGACCTGGGCATCACCGACGTGGCGCTGTGCGGCCTGGCCAAGCGGCTGGAGGAGGTGTGGCAGCCGGGGGAGGACTTCCCGGTGATCCTGCCGCGCACCTCCGAGGCGCTTTATCTTCTGCAGCGGGTACGCGACGAGGCGCACCGGTTCGCCATCACGTTCCACCGGCAGCGGCGGTCCAAGCGGATGACGGCGTCGGCGCTCGACAACATCCCCGGCCTGGGGGAGACCCGGCGCAAGGCGCTGCTGCGGCACTTCGGCTCGCTCAAGCGGCTCTCCGCGGCCACCCCGGAGGAGATCACCGAGGTGCCCGGCATCGGGCGGCGTACGGCCGAGGCGGTCCTGGCCGCCCTCATCCCGCCGGCGTCCGAGCCGGCATCCGAAGCACCCGAGATCGACCCCGGCGCGATTCCGCCCGGTGGCGCCGGGCCGACGAAGGCCCGGGCCGGGCGGGTCAACGCGCCGTCGAACAGGTCACACGTGACGCCGACCTGAGTGGTGAGGCGGAACGCGAAAGGGTGACCGGTTGTTGAAGTGACGGGTCCGGTGCACCGGATCGGGTAGTCGACAGCCGTCCGGCCGGTTGGTGCCGGTGGCTTCGGCCTAGGATGTTGTGTCCGCCGCAGGCGCGGGCGCGGGCACGGACGCGGGAGGCGTGGTGACGGAGTCGATGCCGGAGTACGTGGCGGACTCTGATGGGGTTGACCAGGAAGTGACGACCGATCTCGTGATCGTCACCGGGGTGTCCGGCGGTGGCCGCAGTACCGTGGCCCGGGCCTTGGAGAACGTCGGCTTCTATGTCGTCGACAATCTGCCGCAGGCCCTCATGCTCGACATGGCCCAGCTCGCCGTGCAGGCGGGTGGCGCCGCGCGGCGTACGGCAATGGTCCTCGACGTGCGCAGCCGGGCCTTCTCGACCGACCTGACCGGGGCCGTGCACGATCTGCGCGAGCGCGGCTTCAACCCGCGCGTGGTCTTCGTCGACGCCGAGGACGACGTGCTCATCCGGCGGTTCGAGTCGGTGCGCCGCTCGCACCCGCTGCAGGGCGACGGGCGCCTGGCCGACGGCATCACGGCCGAGCGCAAGCTGCTGGCCGAGGCCCGCGAGCAGGCCGACGTGATCATCGACACCAGCCACCTCAACGTCAACCAGCTCCGCCGCCGCGTCGAGGAGCTGTTCGGCGGCGAGGACGTGCGCCGGCTGCGGATCACCGTGCTCTCCTTCGGCTTCAAGTACGGCCTGCCCCCCGACGCCGACTACGTGATGGACGCGCGGTTCCTGCCCAACCCGTTCTGGGTGCCGGCCCTGCGCGACCACACCGGCCTGGAGGAATCGGTCAGCACGTACGTCCTCGACCAGGAGGGCGCGAGCGACTTCGTCAAGACGTACGCCTCGCTGATCGCCGCCACCGCCACCGGTTTCGAGCGCGAGGGCAAGCGCTACCTGACCGTCGCCGTCGGCTGCACGGGCGGCAAGCACCGCAGCGTCGCCATCACCGAGGAGCTCACCGCCCAGCTGCGCGACATGCGGCTCGCGGCCCACTCGTCCCACCGCGATCTGGGGCGGGAGTGACGGCGCGCCGCCCGGTCAAGGTGGTCGCGTTCGGCGGCGGTCACGGCCTCAGCGCCTCACTGCGCGGCCTGCGCCGGGCGAGCGAGGAGCTTGAGCTGGACATCACCGCCGTGGTCACCGTGGGCGACGACGGCGGCTCCAGCGGGCGGCTGCTGGCCGAGCGGGACGCCCTGCTGCCCCCGGGCGACCTGCGCCAGGCGCTGGCCGCGCTGGCCGACGACACCCCGGTCACCCGGCGCACGGCCGACGTCCTGCAGTACCGCTTCGCCGAGATCCCGGCCGGTGGCGAGGGTCCCGACCCGCTCGTCGGGCACGCCGTGGGCAACCTGCTGCTGCTCGGGCTGATGGAGATGCTCGGCGATCCGGTGCAGGCGCTCGACCACGCGGCGGCGATGGTCGGCGCGCGCGGCCGGGTGCTGCCGATGGCCCGCCACGCGGTCGGCATCGAGGCGGACGTGCGCGGTGCCGACCCGGCCCGGCCCGACGACGTGGTCACGGTCCGCGGTCAGCACGCGGTCGCGGTGACCTGCGGTCACGTCGAGGCCGTACGCCTGGAGCCCGCCGACCCGCCGATCTGCGACCCGGTGATCGACGCGATAGCGGCCGCCGACTGGCTGATCTTCGGGCCCGGCAGCTGGTACACGAGCGTGCTGCCGCACCTGATGGTGCCCCGGCTGGCCCGGGCGATCACGGCGAGCCCGGCCCGGCGGCTGGTGACGCTCAACCTGGCCGCCGACAACGAGACCCTCGGCCTGTCGGTGGCCGACCACGTGGCCGCCCTGCACTGGTATCTGCCCGGCCTGCGGGTCGACGCGGTGGTCGCCGACGGCAAGTGGGTGGGCGAGCCGGAACCGGTGCGCCGGGCCGCTGAGGCCCTGGGTGCGCAGCTGATTCTGGCACCCGTGGCCGTTGCGGACGGCAGCGCCAGGCATGATCCTGAGTCGTTGGGCGTTGCCCTGGTGCCAGTATTGGGCGCCGCTCGTTAAGCAGACGCCGAATACGGCATGTTTTGGTGGAAATCCGGCGCATGAGGTGAGCACATAATGGCGATGACGGCAGCGGTCAAGGACGAGCTGAGCCGGGTCGACGTGCCCAAGCCCTGCTGCCGCCGGGCCGAGATGGCGGCCCTGCTGCGGTTCGCCGGGGGCCTGCACATCGTCTCCGGCCGGGTGGTGGTGGAGGCCGAGCTCGACACCGGCGCGGTGGCGCGGCGGCTGCGGCGCGAGATCGCCGACGTGTACGGCTACCCGAGCGAGGTGCACGTGCTGGCCTCCGGCGGCCTGCGCAAGGGCAGCCACTACATCGTCCGCATCGTCAAGGACGGCGAGGCGCTGGCCCGCCAGACCGGCCTGCTCGACGTGCGCGGCCGTCCCGTCCGGGGCCTGCCGCCGCACGTGGTGTCGGCCAACGTCTGCTGCGCGGTGGCCGCGTGGCGGGGCGCCTTCATGGCGCACGGCTCGCTGACCGAGCCCGGCCGCTCCAGCGCCCTGGAGATCACCTGCCCCGGCCCGGAGGCGGCGCTGGCGCTGCGCGGCGCGGCCCGCCGCATCGGCATCACGGCCAAGGAGCGCGAGGTGCGCGGCGTCGACCGGGTCGTCATCAAGGACGGTGACGCCATCGCGGCCCTGCTGACCCGCATCGGCGCCCACGCGAGCGTGCTGGCCTGGGAGGAGCGCCGGGTCCGCCGCGAGGTCCGCGCCACCGCCAACCGCCTGGCCAACTTCGACGACGCCAACCTGCGCCGCTCGGCCCGCGCCGCGGTCGCGGCGGCGGCCCGGGTCACCCGCGCCCTGGAGATCCTGGCCGACGAGGCCCCGAACCACCTCACCTCGGCCGGCCAGCTCCGCCTGGAGCACCGCCAGGCGTCGCTGGAGGAACTGGGCGCCCTGGCCGACCCGCCACTGACCAAGGACGCGATCGCCGGCCGTATAAGGCGTCTGCTCGCCCTCGCCGACAAGCGCGCCCGCGACCTGGGCATCCCCGACACCGAAGCCGCCGTGACCCCCGAGATGATGGCCTGCTGACTTGCTCCACGCCTAGATGCTCCTTGTCAACAGATCATCTTCGCGCCATCCGGGTTTTCGACCACGTTTTTCCTCTTACACAAGCCTTCGAAAACCCGGAAGACTCTCCCGTCATGAGCGGCAACGAGGCCCTCGCACAGAGGGTGGCAACAGTGGAAGATGAGATCACGGACATCCGGCAAGACGCGGCGGAGGTGAGAATCTTGGCAGCCGGTGCGAGCCAGGACGCGAGCGACTATCAATCGTCGCTGAGGCATCATGTCCAACAGCTGAACGCGCTGCGTAAGACGCAGCTCGAGCAGTCCGGGCAGCTCAGGGCGCTCTCCACCGATGTGCGCCATGTTTTCGATGAGGTGAAGAGTCTGCGGGTGACGCAGCTCGACCAGCAGGCCGATCTGGAAAAGCTGGCCGAGGCTCAATTCCGCCAGTGGACCGACATCCAGGAGATCAAGCGGAATCAGCTCAGGCACCACGGGGATCAGAAGGCGAAGATCTCCGACCTCAAGACGGACGTCACGCAGCTCAAGACGGACGTTACGGAGCTCAAGACGGACGTTACGGAGCTCAAGACGGACGTTACGGAGCTCAAGACGGACGTCACGGAGCTCAAGACGGACGTCACGGAGCTCAAGACGGGCATGGCGAGGGTTCTTCAGCTGCTTGAGCGCCGAGGTGACGGCGCGGCCAACTGACCAGCGGTGAGCGAGGGGTCGCCTGAGCGGCCCCTCGCTGTTTTCGCTGGGGAGAAGCGCAGGTTAACGAGGGAGCTTAGTCACGGTTGGGTTGCGCCCCCTGCGTGATGGGCTCAGGGGGCTCGGATAGTGTCTTAGCCGACGGCGACGGTGCCGGCAGCTCGGCCGACCGCGCTGTGCGCCGCCCGTCAGTCGCGGCGCCTCCTCCTGCTGGCGCGGCGGCCGGACGCCCCTTTGCCGGCCCGGGAAACGGTCGGCAACGCAGACCCTCCGCCGGTCGCAAAATCCGGCGGACCGAAACGAGGAGATCCACCTGTGACCATCCGGGTTGGCATCAACGGCTTCGGCCGTATCGGCCGCAACTTCTTCCGGGCGGTTCTCGCCTCGGGCGCGGACATCGAGATCGTCGGTGTGAACGACCTGACCGACAACGCGACGCTGGCGCACCTGCTCAAGTACGACTCGATCCTCGGCCGCCTGCCGTACGAGGTGAAGGCCACCGCCGACGAGATCACCGTGAACGGCAAGACCTTCAAGGCGTTCGCCGAGCGTGACCCCAACAACCTGCCGTGGGGTGACCTGGGCGCCGACGTCGTCATCGAGTCGACCGGCTTCTTCACCGACGCCTCCAAGGCCAAGGCGCACGTCGACCAGGGCGCCAAGAAGGTCATCATCTCGGCCCCGGCCAAGAACGAAGACATCACCATCGTCATGGGTGTCAACGACAACCTGTACGACGGCGCGAAGCACACGATCATCTCGAACGCTTCCTGCACCACCAACTGCCTCGCCCCGATGGCGAAGGTCCTCAACGACGCGCTCGGGATCGAGAAGGGTCTGATGACCACGATCCACGCGTACACCCAGGACCAGAACCTGCAGGACGGCCCGCACAAGGACCTGCGCCGCGCCCGCGCCGCCGCCCTGAACATCGTGCCGACCTCGACCGGCGCCGCCAAGGCCGTCAGCCTGGTGCTGCCGGAGCTCAAGGGCAAGCTCGACGGCTTCGCGCTGCGGGTGCCGATCCCCACCGGCTCGGCCACCGACCTGACCTTCACCGCCGCCCGTGACACCACGGTCGAGGAGGTCAACGCCGCGATCAAGGCCGCCGCCGAGGGCCCGCTCAAGGGCATCCTGGTCTACACCGAGGACGAGATCGTCTCCTCGGACATCGTGACCGACCCGGCCTCCTGCATCTTCGACGCCGGCCTCACCAAGGTCATCGGCGGCAACCAGGTCAAGGTCGTCGGCTGGTACGACAACGAGTGGGGCTACTCGAACCGCCTCGTCGACCTGGTCAAGCTCGTCGGAGCCTGATCTTGAAGACTCTCGACGACCTGCTCGGCGAGGGTGTCTCGGGTCGGCGCGTGCTCGTGCGCGCCGACCTGAACGTCCCGTTCGACAAGGCCCACCCCGGCGTTATCTCGGACGACGGCCGCGCCCGCGCGGTTCTGCCGACGCTGATCGCCCTGCGTGACGCCGGCGCTCGCGTCATCGTCGTCTCGCACCTGGGCCGCCCGAAGGGCGCCCCGGACCCCAAGTTCACGCTCGCCCCGGTCGCCACGCGGCTCGGCGAGCTGCTCGGCGCGCCGGTCGCCTTCGCGTCCGACACCGTCGGCGACGACGCGTCGGCCAAGGTCGACGCGCTCCAGGACGGCCAGGTGCTCCTGCTGGAGAACCTGCGGTTCAACGAGGGCGAGACGTCGAAGGACGAGGCCGCCCGGGCCGCGTTCGCCGCTCAGCTGGCCTCGTTCGCCGACTACTACGTCGACGACGCCTTCGGCGCCGTGCACCGCAAGCACGCTTCGGTGTACGACGTGCCGGCGATCCTGCCGCACTACGCGGGCGGCCTCGTGCTGCGCGAGGTCGAGGTGCTCAAGAAGGTCACCGAGAACCCCGAGCAGCCGTACGTCGTGGTCCTGGGTGGCTCGAAGGTCTCCGACAAGCTCGCCGTGATCAAGGCGCTGCTGCCGAAGGTCGACAAGCTGCTGGTCGGCGGCGGCATGTGCTTCACCTTCCTCAAGGCCCAGGGCCACGAGGTCGGCAAGTCGCTGCTCGAGGACGAGATGGTCCAGACCTGCGCCGACCTGCTCGCGCAGGCCGACGGGCGGATCGTCCTGCCGGTCGACGTCGTCGCGGCCACCGAGTTCTCGGCCGACGCCGACCACGTGACGGTCCCGGTGTCCGAGATCCCGGCCGACCGGCTCGGTCTCGACATCGGCCCGGAGTCGGTGGCGCTGTTCGCCGACGCCATCGGCCCGGCCAAGACCGTGTTCTGGAACGGCCCGATGGGCGTCTTCGAGCTCGCGCCGTTCGCGGCCGGCACCCGGGGCGTCGCCGAGGCCATCACCAAGATCGACGGCTTCTCGGTCGTCGGCGGCGGTGACTCGGCCGCGGCCGTGCGCACCCTCGGCCTGGACGAGAGCGCCTTCGGGCACATCTCGACGGGCGGCGGCGCCTCCCTGGAATACCTCGAGGGCAAGACCCTGCCCGGCATCGAAGCGCTGGAGAAGTGACGTGACTGCGGAAGCTCGCCGGCCGCTGATGGCCGGCAACTGGAAGATGAACCTCAACCACTTCGAGGCGAATCTGCTGGTGCAGAAGCTGGCCGCGAGCCTGTCCGAGCAGCAGCTCACCGATGTCGAGGTGGCCGTGCTGCCGCCGTTCACCGATCTGCGCACCGTGCAGACCGCGGTGGACGGCGACAAGCTGCTCATCGAGTACGGCGCGCAGGACATCTCGCAGCACAAGTCCGGCGCCTACACCGGCGAGATCGCCGGTTCGATGCTGGAGAAGCTCGGCTGTACGTACGTGCTGGCCGGCCACTCCGAGCGGCGTGAGTACCACAACGAGGGCGACGACATCGTCAACGCGAAGGTGAAGGCGGCCTTCGCGAGCGGCCTGACGCCGATCCTCTGCGTGGGCGAGGGCCTGAACATCCGCGAGGCCGGCGGGCACTGCCCGCACTGCGTCGACCAGCTCGACGCCGGCCTGGCCGGGCTCAAGCCGGAGCAGGTCAAGCAGATCGTCATCGCGTACGAGCCGGTCTGGGCGATCGGTACCGGCAAGACCGCGACGCCGGAGGACGCGCAGGAGGTCTGCGGCGCCCTGCGGGTGCGGCTCGTCGAGAAGTACGGCGAAGAGGTCGGCAACGCGGTCCGGATCCTGTACGGCGGCTCGGTGAAGGCGGCGAACATCGCGGCCATCATGGCCCAGCCGGACGTGGACGGTGCCCTGGTCGGCGGCGCGAGCCTCGACGCGGAGGAGTTCGCGTCGATCGCCCGCTTTCGGGAGCACGTAGCCCGCTGAGAAGTTCCTCGTGTGCCCGGGCGCCTCAGGTGTCCGGGCACACGCTATTGTTGGACCGCTGCTGTGCCCTTCGAGAGGAATCGAACCGACCATGCCGATGTGGTTCGCGTACACGATGATCGTGTTGCTGGTGCTCACCAGCATTCTGCTGACCCTGCTCATCCTGCTGCACCGCGGCAAGGGCGGCGGCATGTCGAGCATGTTCGGTGGCGGGGTGACCTCCAGCCTGGCGGGTTCGTCAGTGGCGGAGAAGAACCTCGACCGCTACACCGTGCTCGTCGGTGTCATCTGGTTTGCCGCCATCGTCGGGATGGGTCTCTGGCTGCGCCTGGCGCTGCCCGGCAGTTAGAAGGCCAGCCACGCTTCCTGACGGAGCGTGATAGTCGTAGAATCTGCCGCGCGTCCGGTTCTGCCGGGCGCGCGGCGTTTGTTTTGGTTTGTCCACGCACCGAGTCAGGAGTGACGTCGTGTCCAGTGGCAGCGCCATCCGCGGCAGCCGAATCGGCTCGTCCCCGATGCGCCCCGACGAGCGCACCGAGCCCGCACCGCGCCGGGAGGTGACCTACTTCTGCGCCGCCGGGCACGTCAGCGACATCCTGTTCGCCGCTGAGGCGTCCCCGCCCGAGACGTGGGACTGCCCGCGCTGCGGCCAGCCGGCCGGCCTGGACGGGAAGAACCCGCCCGGGCGGCTGCGCTCCGAGCCGTACAAATCGCATCTGGCGTACGTCAAGGAGCGCCGTTCCGACGAGGACGGCGCCAAGATCCTGGAAGAGGCGCTGGCCAAGGTGCGCCAGCGCCGCGGCCGGGACTGACCCGTCCGGAACTAGGACGTCGTACGGCCCATGTAGGTCACGTTCTCGGCGCCGGGCACCGTGATCTCGGTGAAGCCCAGCCGGTCGTAGAAGACGCGCGCCCCGGTGTTGGCCGGGTTCATCCCCAGATGCACCCGGTCCACGCCGGCCGCGCGCAGACCGTCGAGGAAGGCCGCCATCAGACCGCGGCCGAAACCCTTGCCCTGCCACTCCGGCAACAGGTCGATGTGCAGGTGGGCGGGGTAATCGGCCAGCTCCGGAATGATCATGCGCTCCGGGTTGTGGTGCAGGCTCAGCCACGTCTGGTCGCGGGGATCGTCGCCGTAGCGGCCCTCGGTCGCCGGCAGCCACTCCTCGCGGTACCGCTTGACGAAATCGGCGGTGTCCTTCGTGCCCAGCACGTACCCGACCGCCGTGCCCTCACCGTCGTCCAGCACGGACGCCCGCTCCGGCTCCAGCACGACGTACGGCGCGGCGAAGATGTCACCGACCAGCCGGTCGGAGCTGTTCTGCCCGCGGGCGTCGCCACCGGCGTCGGCCGTGCGGACGCAGATGTCGTAGACGGAGTCGAGGTCGCTGGGCCGGTAGGCGCGGATGTGTGGCTGCACGATCCGCAGTCTAGGGTTCACCCACCGCGTGGCCTGGCTCACGCCTCGAGGTGGGCGCCGATTGCCCTCGGCGCCGCACCTTCGGGCAATCTTTCAGTTCTTGGCGGCCACGTTCGCCGCGGCGGCCTTGTCGAGCAGCCAGTACGTCCTCGAGACGCCGGTGGCGTGCGCGGCCGGCAGCAGCTTGTCGCCGTTGAGCGCCTTGCCCACCGACTCGGTCTTGTCCGGCCCGGCGGCGATCAGCCACACCTCGTCGGCGCTCTGGATCGTCGGCATGGTCAGGGTGATCCGGGTCGGCGGCGGCTTCGGGCTGTTGTGTACGGCCGCTGTCGTGCCGGTCTCGTTCAGCACCGGGTGCTCGGGGAAGAGCGAGGCCACATGGCCGTCCTCGCCCACGCCGAGCATCAGCACGTCGATCGGCGGCACGTCGGCGCCGCCCAGGCGCAGCTCACCCGCGTACCGGGCGGCCGCCGCCTCGGCGTCGTCGCCGTCCGGACCGTCCGAGGCGGGCATGGCGTGCACCCGGGCCGGGTCGAGCGGCAGCGCGTCGAGCAGGGCGGCCCGGGCCTGGGTCTCATTGCGGTCGGGGTCGCCCGCGGGCAGGAAACGCTCGTCACCCCACCACAGGTCCACGTGCGACCAGTCGATGGCGGCGGCGGCCGGCAGGTCCTTCAGGGTGTGCAGCACCTTGCCGGCGATCCGGCCACCGGTCAGCACCACGCTCGCCGTACCGCGCTCGGCCTGCGCGTCCACGATCTTGGCGACGAGCCGGGACGCCACCGTCGCCGCGAGGATGTCGGCGTCGGGTACCACCACGACCAAGGTCTTGCTCACTGTCACTCCTGTCAAAGGCCGTGGGCCGCCTTCCGGGAACGGAGGCGGCCCACTCGAATGGGAAAACTACGCGGCCGAGCCGCCGGGGCCCGCCATCGCGCCGGCCTCGGACTCCGCCTTGGCGGCCAGGGCCGGGTCCTTCCAGACGTGCACGCGCATCGGCGGCTTGTGGTCGAGGCCGGACACGCCGGCCATCGCGCCCAGCGCGTCGGCGTAGATCTGGTCGGCGTCCAGGCGGCGCAGTTCCTCGGCCAGCTCGTCGCCGACCGGCCGCTTCGGCAGCGGCATGTAGCGGTCCTCCTGGCCGGTCCGGCTGAACAGCGCGGTGTTCTCCTCGCGGGTCACCGTCACCGTGTCGCCGTTCTCGCACTGCAGGCTCACCGAGTGCATCCGCGGGGAGCGGTCGGTGTGCTGCAGCGCCGGGTGGATGCCCAGGCGAGCCTGCAGCCAGCCCCGCATGAGCGCGGCCGTCGGGTCGGATTCCGGGGCGGTGATGGTCGCGCCGACCACCCGCGCCTCGGTGGTGTCGAACGCGCCCGCGACCAGGGTCCGCCACAGGGTGATGCGGGTCCAGGTCAGGTCGGTGTCGCCGGGCGCGTAGTCGATCGCCCGCTGCCGCAGCGCGGCCACCGGGTCGGCCGCCTGGGCGCAGTCGGTGATCCGGCGGTCGGCCACCACACCGAGGAAGTCGTTGGCGATCGTGTCCGGCGGCTCCTGGTGCCACCAGGTGACCACCGGGACGTCCGGCGCGAGCAGCGGCATGACCACCGACTCGGCGTGCAGCGCGAGACGGCCGTACATCCGCATCACGACCGCCTCGGCCGGGCCGAGACGCCCGCCCACGACGATCTCGGCGTCCAGCCGGCTACGACCCTCCAGGTCGGAGCGGACCACGATGAGCAGCCGGCACGGGTGCGCGGCGGCGGCGATCGTGGCCGCGGCCTCGGCCTCGCGGACCTTCTTCTCCTCGACGACGGCGACCAGCGTCAGGGCCAGGCCCGACGCCACACCGCCGGCGCTGCGCCGCTCGGCGGCGAGCGCTTTCACCACCTCGTTGCCGGTGGTGTCCCACAGCCCGATCATGCTCGCCTCCACGCGCGGCCCTCGCGGGCCAGCATCTCGTCGGACGCCCGCGGGCCCCACTCGCCGGCCCGGTACGGCTCCGGCTTCGTGCCCTTCCAGGCGGCCTCCAGCGGGTCGATGACCTGCCAGCTCTGCTCGATCTCGGCGGCGTCCGGGAACAGGGTCCGGTCGCCGACCAGCACGTCCAGGACCAGGCGCTCGTACGCCTCGGGGCTGGACTCGGTGAACGCCTCGCCGTACTGGAAGTCCATCGCGATGTCGCGGACCTCCATCGTGGTGCCCGGCACCTTGGAGCCGAACTTGAGGACCACGCCCTCGTCCGGCTGCACGCGGATCACCAGCTGGTTGTTGCCGAGCATCTCGACGTCGGCCGGGTCGAACGGCAGGTGCGGGGCGCGCTTGAACAGGATCGCGATCTCGGTCACCCGGCGCGGCATCCGCTTGCCGACCCGTACGTAGAAAGGAACCTCGGCCCAGCGCCGGTTCTGCACGCCCAGCCGTACCGCCGCGTAGGTCTCGGTCGTCGAGTTGGCCGGGATGTTCTTCTCCTCCAAGTACCCGACCGCCCGTTCACCGGCGACCCAGCCCGGCAGGTACTGACCGCGTACGGAACCCTTGGAGATGTCTTTCGGCAGGCTGATCGCCTTGAGGAACTTCAGCTTCTCGGCGCTGACGTCGCGCGGGTCGAAGCTGGTCGGTTCCTCCATGCCCACCAGCGCCATCAGCTGGAGCAGGTGGTTCTGGAGCACGTCGCGGGCGGCGCCGGAGGCGTCGTAGAACGCGGCGCGGGTGCCGATGCCGACGTCCTCGGCCATCGTGATCTGCACCGAGTCGACGTACTTGGAGTTCCACACCGGCTCGAACAGGCTGTTGGCGAAGCGGAGGGCCAGGATGTTCTGGACCGTCTCCTTGCCGAGGTAGTGGTCGATGCGGTACACGTCGCCCGGCGTGAAGACCTCGTCGACCAGCTGGTTGAGCGCGATGGCGCTCTGCAGGTCGCTGCCGAACGGCTTCTCCACCACGACCCGGCGCCATCCGCCGGACTTGGCGTTGTCGGCCATGCCGGTACGGGCCAGCTGGTTGAGCACCAGCGGGAACGCGGCCGGGGGGATCGAGAAGTAGAAGGCGGCGTTACCCGGGATGCCGTTGCGCTCGCGCAGGTCGTCGAGGGTCTCGGCGAGGTTGTCGAACGCGGCGTCGTCGTCGAACGAGCCCGGCACGAACTGGAACTGGCTGGCCAGCCGCTGCCAGACGTCCTCGCGCCACGGGGTACGGGCGCCCTTTTTCGCCGCCTCGTACGCCAGGGACTCGAAGTCGCCGTCGCCCCAGTCGCGGCGGGCGAAGCCCAGAACCACGAAACCGGGCGGCAGCAGGCCTCGGTTGGCCAGGTCGTAGACGGCCGGGATGAGCTTCTTTCTAGACAGGTCACCGGTGACTCCGAAGATCACCAGAGCACAGGGCTCCGGGATCCGGGGAAGCCTGCGGTCCTGTGCGGTACGCAGCGGATTGCCCACGTGATCCATCCTGCCAGTTTTCGGTGTCGTGCAGGTGTCTTAGCAGGTACGAGGTGAGGGGGCCCACCGCGTGCGGTGGACCCCCTCATCGATCAGGCTGCGTCGCTCGGGCTCTTCGAGCCGGAGGCGGCCGCCTTCAGCGACTTGTCGACGCCCTCGAGCAGCTCCTTCCAGCTCTGCTCGAACTTGTCGACGCCCTCGGTCTCGAGGACCTTGACCACGTCGTCGAAGTCGACGCCGACGGCCTTGAGGTCGGCGAAGACCTTGCGGGCGGCGTCGTACTGACCCGAGATCGTGTTGCCGCGGGTCTCGCCGTGGTCGGCGTAGGCCTTGATCACGGACTCCGGCATGGTGTTCACCGTGCCGGGCGCGATCAGCTCCTCGACGTAGATGGTGTCCTTGTACTCGGGGTTCTTCGTCGACGTCGACGCCCACAGCGGACGCTGCGGCTGGGCGCCGGCGGCCGCGAGCGCCTTCCAGCGCTCACCGCCGAAGATCTCCTCGTACGCCTCGTACGCGAGCTGGGCGTTGGCGATGGCGGCCTTGCCCTTGAGGGCCTTGGCCTCGTCGCTGCCGATCTTGTCGAGGCGCTTGTCGACCTCGGAGTCCACGCGGGAGACGAAGAACGACGCCACCGAGCCGATCTTGCTGAGGTCGTGCCCGTTCGCCTTGGCCTGCTCGACGCCGGCCAGGAACGCCTCCATCACCGCGCGGTAGCGCTCGAGCGAGAAGATCAGGGTCACGTTGACGCTGATGCCCTCGGCGAGCGTGGCGGTGATCGCCGGCAGGCCCTCGAGGGTCGCCGGGATCTTGATGAAGAGGTTCTCGCGGTCGACCAGCCACCACAGGGTCTTGGCCTCGGCCACGGTGCTCTCGGTCTCGTGCGCCTTGCGCGGGTCGACCTCGATGGACACGCGGCCGTCGAGCCCGTTGGAGGCGTCGTACGCCGGGCGCTCCACGTCGCACGCGTCACGCACGTCGCGGGCCGTCATGAGGCGTACGGCCTCCTCGACGGTGACCCGCTGCGCGGCCAGGTCCTTCAGCTGCGCGTCGTACGCGTCCGCGTCCGAGAGCGCCTTCTGGAAGATGCTCGGGTTCGTGGTCACGCCGACCACGTGCTGCTCGTCGAGCAACTTCTTCAGCGAGCCGGTGGTCAACCGGGGACGGGAGAGGTCGTCGAGCCACACCGCCACGCCCTGGGCGCTGAGCTCTGCCAGCCTGTCGGTCATAACTACTTCTCCTCAGTTACCGGTCGTGTGACCGGTGATCTCGCCGACCTTGGCCAGGGCGGCGTTGGCCTTGGCCACCACGTTGTCCGCGGTGAACCCGAACTGCTCGAAGAGGATCTTGGCGGGGGCGCTCGCACCGTAGTGCTCGATGCTCACGGGCTCGCCCGCCTCGCCCAGGATCCGGTCCCAGCTCTGCCGGATGCCGGCTTCCACCGTCACCCGGGCCTTGACGCGACGCGGCAGCACCTGCTGCTGGTACGCCGTGTCCTGCTCGTAGAACCACTCGAGGCACGGCATCGATACCACCCGGGTCGGGGTGCCCTCGGCCTCGAGCCGCTCCTGCGCGGCCAGGCAGATCGACACCTCGGAGCCGGTGCCGATGAGGATCACCTTGGGCTCGCCGCCGGTCGCCTCGGACAGGATGTAGCCGCCCTTGAGCGTGCCCTCGGCCGACGCGTACTTCGTACGGTCGATGGTCGGCAGGTTCTGGCGGGACAGGGCCAGGCCGGTCGGCCGGTCATTGTGCTCGATGGCGCCGCGCCAGGCGTACGCCGTCTCGTTGGCGTCGGCCGGGCGGACGATGTCGAGGCCGACGATCGCGCGCAGCGCCGACAGCGTCTCGATCGGCTGGTGGGTCGGGCCGTCCTCGCCGAGACCGATCGAGTCGTGCGTCCACACGTAGATGACCGGGAGCTTCATCAGCGCCGAGAGCCGGACGGCGCCTCGCATGTAGTCGCTGAAGACCAGGAAGGTTCCGCCGTACGGGCGGGTGCGGCCGTGAGCGGTGATGCCGTTGAGGACCGAGCCCATGCCGTGCTCGCGGATGCCGAAGTGCAGCGTGCGGCCGTACTCGTTACCGGGGAAGGCCTTCGTCGCGTACTCGGACGGGATGAAGGACGGCTCGCCCTTCATCGTGGTGTTGTTGCTCTCGGCGAGGTCGGCCGACCCGCCCCAGAGCTCGGGCAGCACCGGAGCCAGGGCGTTGAGCACCTGCTGCGAGGCGGCGCGGGTGGCCAGGCCCTTGGCGTCGGCCGGGAACTCGGGCAGCGCCTTCTCCCAGCCCTCGGGCAGGGTGTGCGCGGAGAGCCGGTCGAACAGCGCCTTGCCCTCGGGGTTGGACTTGGCCCACGCCTCGAACTTGGTGTTCCACTCGGCGTGCGCCGCCTGGCCCCGCTCGACGACCCGACGTGCGTGCGCGAGCACGTCCTCGGCGACCGCGAACGTCTCGTTCTTGTCGAAGCCGAGGATCTCCTTGGTGGCGGCGACCTCGTCGGCGCCCAGCGCGGAGCCGTGGATCTTGCCGGTGTTCTGCTTGTTCGGCGCGGGCCAGCCGATGATCGTGCGCAGCACGATGAAGGAGGGCTTGTCGGTGACCTTCTGGGCCTCGAGGATCGCCTTGTGCAGCGCCTCGACGTCCTCGTGGTACTCGCTGCCCTTCGACGGGTCGCCCTTGCGCCAGTCGACGTGCTGCACGTGCCAGCCGTACGCGGCGTAGCGGGCGCCGACGTCCTCGTTCTTGGCGATGCGGGTGTCGTCCTCGATGGAGATCTCGTTGTCGTCGTAGATCACCGTGAGGTTGCCGAGCTTCTGCACGCCGGCGATGGCGCTCGACTCGTGGCTGACGCCCTCTTCGATGTCGCCGTCCGAGCACAGTACGTACACATTGTGGTCGAACGGAGAGTCACCGGCGGGCGTCTCGGGGTCGAACAGGCCGCGCTCGCGGCGGGCGGCCATCGCCATGCCCACCGCGTTGCCGATGCCCTGGCCGAGCGGGCCGGTGGTGACCTCGACGCCCGGGGTGTGCCCGTACTCGGGGTGACCGGGGGTCAGCGAGTCCCACTGGCGCAGCGAGGCCAGGTCGTCGATGCCCAGACCGAAGCCGTTGAGGTAGAGCTGAATGTAGAGGGTGAGACTGGAGTGCCCACAGGAGAGCACGAAGCGGTCGCGTCCGGCCCAGAGCGGATCGGTGGGGTCATGGCGCATGACCCGGTTGAACAGCAGGTATGCGGCCGGCGCGAGGCTCATCGCGGTACCGGGATGGCCGTTGCCGGATTTCTCGACGGCATCCATGGCCAGCACCCGGACAGTGTCCACCGCTTTGCGGTCAAGGTCGGACCAATTGAGAGCAGGATCTGTGGCAGCCACGTCGGTTGTGCTCCTCGGGCATGATTTTGGGAATCCCTTTTGAGCTTGACCCTATCCACTTGGGTTAAACCCGCGCCCGGGGAACGGCTGAGGCCCATACGCTGAGAG
This sequence comes from Actinoplanes sp. NPDC048988, assembly GCF_043197815.1. Lineage (NCBI taxonomy): Bacteria > Bacillati > Actinomycetota > Actinomycetes > Micromonosporales > Micromonosporaceae > Actinoplanes > Actinoplanes sp. NPDC048988. The sequence continues at coordinate 171,845 of NZ_JBICTW010000008.1, forward strand.
CGGACACGTCCTGTGTGACGCCATGCACCCGGCAAGGGTCGTCAGAGCAGCGGAGATGGCTGAGCGTAGGCTGTCCGAGCGTGCCGCCGGCTGCTGCCGGCAACGGTCGTGAGTTGGCTAGTGCCGATGCCGGAAGGTGGCAGTCCGTGAGCATGATCACCGAGCGTCCCGTTCCTGAACGGGAGCTTGGCAGTCGCGAGAGCACCGCCGAGGCGACGCGTCGTGATCCCATCGCCTTGTTCCGCGCCTACCTGGCGCTGACCAAGCCGCAGATCGTCGAGTTGCTTCTGGTGACCACGATCCCGGCCATGATCGTCGCCGCTGGAGGGTGGCCTGACCTGGGCACACTCGCCGTGGTGCTGATCGGCGGGGCGATGGCGGGCGGTGCCGCGAGCGCCCTGAACTGCTACATCGACCGCGACATCGACCAGGTGATGCGGCGGACCAAGCGGCGCCCGCTGCCGGCCAACAGCGTCACTCCGAGATCGGTATTGATCTTTGGTCTGACCCTGGCCGTGATTTCCGTCGCCCTGATGGCCGTTTTCACCAACTGGCTGGCCACGGCTCTGACCGCGGGCGCGATTTTCTACTACGACGTCATCTACACGTTGTGGCTCAAGCGGCGCACGGTCGCCAGCACCTTCTGGGGCGGCATCTGCGGATCGGCCCCGGTGATCATCGGCTGGGCCGCCGTCACCGGCGATGTGGGCGCCGTCGGGTGGGCGCTTTTCGCCATTGTCTTCTTTTGGCAGATGCCGCACTTCTACGCGCTGGCCATCAAGTACAAGGACGACTACGCGCGGGCCGGCGTTCCGATGTTGCCGGTGGTGCGGTCCGTGGCTCGGGTGAACTTCGAGATCGTCCTCTACACGGTGCTCACCGTGGCCGCCTCGCTGGCGGCCTGGCCGCTGGGCCTGGGCCTGATCTACGGGCTCACCGCGATCGCGACCGGCGTGGCCTTCCTGGCCGAGGCGCTCCTGTTGGTGAAGCGGACCCGCGCCGGGCAACCGGCCAAGCCGATGCGGCTGTTCCACTGGTCGATCACGTACCTGACGATCCTGTTCATCGCGGTCGCGGTCGACGCCCTTGTCTGATCTTTAAGCTTCGATCTCGTTCTCGTCACGGGCGGGCGTTCGGCGGTTATCGGCCGCAGGCGCCCGCCCGCGCCGTTTCCCGGAGGCCTCAGCACTACCGGAGCGTCACACCCGTCGCACAACGCGCCCGAAATGACCCGGTTTTCGGTTACGGCCGGTCACTCATAAGATGGAAACCCGTTGATGGGTTCAAAACGGGCGAATTGGTCGATAGCAATGTGTCCAACAGTTAAACCCGCAGGTAATTCGCCTCACAAAACCCGGCCGGGAGTGCTTGCTCTCCCAGAAACACTGCTTACGCTGCCCGTCATGGCTCAAGGTTCCGATACGACACTGACCGCGGGGATCAAATCCTTCGCCGCCGGCCACGGTGGCGCCAAGGCGGTCATCGAGTACGTCGGCAAGCGTGGTGCCCGCATTGTCCTCGTCGGCCAGGACGGCGAGTGGTCCGACCAGTTCGCCGACGACACGAACGTCGCCCGCAAGGCGTGTGAAAGCGCCGGCGTCGAGGTGGAGAACGAGTGGGAGCGCGAGCTCATGGAGCAGATGCGCCCCAGCAACGACCTTTGGCGGTCGATGTCGCGCCGGAGCATGGCCCGGTAGAAACAACACGTGACTTCCTCTACTCACCGAGCGGCCCGGGAGACCTCCCGGGTCGCTCTCGTCACTTGTGAGCTCTTCCCCGACCTGTGGGAAGACGACCACCCGCTGCGCGACGCCCTCCGCGAACGCGGCACCGCGGTCGACGCCGTCCGCTGGGACGACCCGGCCACCGACTGGGCCGCCTACGACCTGGCCGTGATCCGGTCACCGTGGGACTACGTCCCGCGCCGCGCCGCGTTCGTGGCCTGGGCCCACGGCGTGCCCCGCCTGCTCAACCCGGCCGACATCATCGAGTGGAACACCGACAAGCGCTACCTCGGCCAGCTCGCCCAGGCCGGCCTGCCGGTCACACCCACCGAGTTCGTCGAGCCCGGCGACACGTGGACGCCACCCGAGACCGGCGAGTGGGTCGTGAAGCCCACGATCAGCGCCGGCAGCCAGGACACCGGCCGCTACAGCCTGCCGGACCAGCGCACCCTGGCCGAGGCTCACGTGACCCGCCTGCGAGCGGCCGGCCGCACCGCGATGATCCAGCCCTACCTGGCCGCCGTGGACACGGACGGCGAGAGCGCCCTGATCTACACCTCCGACGCCGGCGGCGAGCTGAGGTTCAGCCACTCCATCCGCAAGGGCGCCATGCTGACCGGCCCCGACGAGGGAACCATCGACCCCGGCAGCGAGCAGATCACCCCGCGCACCCCGACGCAGGCCGAACTGGACGTGGCCACCCGCGTCCTGGACCACATCCCCGGCGGCGCGAAGCGCCTGCTCTACGCCCGCATCGACCTGATCCCGGGCCCCGACGGCGCGCCTTTGCTGGTCGAGCTCGAACTGACCGAGCCTTCCCTCTTCCTCACCGAGTCCCCAGACGCCGCCACCCGCCTGGCCGACGCCATCCTCGCCCGCCTCTGACCTCCTGTCCCGCTCGCAGAGCCCCCGGCCTTGTAGCGCTCCGCGTCTTGTAGCGCACGAGGCCTTATAGGGCGCGCGTTTTGCAGGGCGCGCGTTTTGCAGGGCGCGCGTTTTGCAGGGCGCGCGCTTTGCAGGGCGCGTGCCTTGCAGGGCCCGCGCCCGCGCTTTGCAGGGCCCGCGCCCGCGCCTTGCAGGGCGCCGTTGCTCACCGTACGTACGCACGGCAAGCCGGCTTTGCGGCGCGGGTGGCCGCATCTGCCGACGCAGCGCGTACGTTCCGCCGCGAACGCCGGACGTTGAGCGGGTGTCTGCGGCCCTGGGGCTCACGGGTATGTCCGGGCTACATGCGTCGGCCCCGGCTGCGAGGCGAATTCGCCCGTGCCGTCGGCGCCAACCATGCGTCCACGCCGCTCCGGCATCACACATGCGTCGGCGCTGCACGCATCCGCGCCCCTGCGTCGGACATCGTGCGTGCGTCCGCGGCTGTGCGTCGGCTCCACCTCGCGTGTAGGCCGAGGGCGTCCGCGCTGCGTGTGCCCAGACTGGTAGCGGTGGCGGCCCTGGCGATGTTCGGGCAGCAGGGTCACCGCAAACCCGACCCGCGCCTGTACGCCACCGCGGCCGCCCGCCTGGGCGTACCCGCCGCATCGTGCTGCTGGTGCTGGTGCTGGTGCTGGTGCTGGTGCCGGTGCGGTCTGTGTCCGTGCCGCCTGTGCCCGCGGTACGTGTTCGCGCTGTGGGTGTTGGTGCGGTCTGGGTCCGTGCCGAGTGTGCCCGCTGTGTGGGTTCGCGCTGTGGGTGCTCGTGCGGTCTGCGTTCGTGCGACGAGTGCCCGACCGTGTGCAGCGGGCGTTGCGGGTCTGGGGCGTCGGGAGGCGCCGGGGCGGGGGTGGTGGTTTAGACGGCGGCCGCCCCGGGAGACAGGCGGCCGCCTCAGCTCTCGACGGACTTTCTTTCCGGCTCACCACCCCCTCTGGTGTCGTGGGCCGGCGGGCGTGCACGGCGTTGATCGGGCCGGGGGAGCGCCGATCGTGCGCAGCAGTCGTCCGGCGGCGCCTGTCGTGGCCGAGGCCGGGATGGTCCCGGTCGGTGATCGGCCGCGTCGAGGGGGTCGCGCCGCGGGTCGAGGTGGGACTGTTCGGCTGTGAACTGTGGAACTGGTGGGGCTCCTGTGTGGCATGCGGGAAAGCCTGCCGGAGCGCGCCGATCAATGGAGAACGGAACGCTGTTCCTGTGGACGACACGCGGTTATCCACAGGCGCTTCGGAAGAAGTCCAGGTCAGAACGTTTCGTGTGTCCCGCTGAAACCGGCACCGCGAAGCGCTCGCCCGAATTGGCGAGAAAGGAAGCAGCGCCGGCCTCGGGAGGAGGCTCGGCGCTGCGGGGGAGGGTGGGTCAGCGCTGGGCTGGCACCGGCTCCTCGGTGGCGGTGCCGGTGGCAGTGCCAGTGCCGGTGGCAGTGCCAGTGCCGGTGGCAGTGCCGGTGGTGGCGCCGTGGGCTGGGACGGGGGCCGGCGGAGGTGTGGTGGCCCGTTCCAGGGCGGGGCGGGACCGCAGCGACCACCACACCGACAGGGTGCCGGTCCAGACCAGGCCGGCGCCGAGCATGTGGGCGCCGACCAGGATGACCGGCAGGTGGGTGAAGTACTGGACGAAGCCGATGACGCCCTGGCCCAGGACGATGGCCAGCAGGGTCAGGGCGGCCCGGTTCGCCGCGCGGGGCGCCTTGACCGCGCGCAGGGCGAAGATCAGGGCGATCGTCAGGCCGATGAACAGGAAGACCACGTCCGCGTGGGCCTGGGAGACCGTGGCCGGGTCGAGGCCGTTGCGCTTGGCCTCCTCGTCGCCGGCGTGGGGGCCGCTTCCCGTGACCACCACGCCCATGGCGATCACGGCGACGCTTGTCGCGGTCAGGATCGCGGCCAGGTGGCGCAGGGGGCGGGGGACCAGGTCGACCGGCTTGCCGTCGCCCTCGAAGGTGCGCTTCCACAGGAGGTAGGCCAGGGCGATCAGCGCGATCGACAGCAGGAAGTGCAGGCCGACCACCCACGGGTTGAGGTCGGTGAGGACCGTGATGCCGCCGACTACGCCCTGGCCGGGGATGCCGGCCAGGACCGCGATGCTCAGCAGGACCGTCGAGCGGCGGCGTGGCTTCTCCAGCAGCGCGGCCAGCACGCACAGGACGGCCAGCAGGCCCAGCACGAACGTGAGCATGCGGTTGCCGAATTCGATGACGCCGTGGACGCCCATCTCCGACGTGGTCGTGTAGGACGCGTCGGTGCATTTGGGCCACGTCGGGCAGCCGAGCCCGGAACCTGTGAGACGGACCGCCGCGCCGGTGACGATCAGCGCGATGTTGGCGATCAGGGACGCCAGGGCCAGGGGGCGCAGCGGTAGAAACCTCACCTCTGGGATCGTACGCAGGCGGTGGAGCGCAAGAACCGGTGCCCACGGAACGCGGTGTGACAGATCACCGGGGGGTCGGTTTGCGGGCTCGTGACGAAATACGTAACGTTGGCGTAGTGAAAAACGAGGTGCTGCTCGGAAGCGGTGCGTCGGCGTCTGCCGTCGCCGCGGACGGGCGTACCCGTGACCGGGTCGCTCAGCTGCTGCTGGAGCGCGGTTCCGCCACCGCGGCCGAGCTGGGCGCCGAGCTCGGGCTGAGCCCGGCGGCGATCCGCAAGCACCTCGACGCGATGTTCGCCGACCGCCTCGTGGAGATCCGCGAGGTCCGCAACACCCGCCCGCGTGGGCGGGGACGGCCGGCCAAGACCTTCGCCCTCACCACCGCCGCCCGGGAAAACCTCAACCCGCACTTCTACGACGGTATTGCGACGGCCGCGCTGCGCTGGATCGCCGATCAGCACGGCGCCGAGGCGATCTCCGCGTTCGCCGCGACCCAGGTCGTCGCCCTCGAGGAGCGCTGCCGGGCGGCCCTGCGGGAGGCCGGCGACGACCCGATCGCCCGGGCCGAGGCGCTCGCCGAGGCGCTGACCGCCGAGGGCTACGCTGCCAACGCGACCACGATCGCGTCCGGCGGCCAGTTGTGCCAGCACTCCTGCCCGGTGGCCCACGTGGCTGCCGAGTTCCCTCAGCTGTGCGACGCCGAGACCGAGGTCATTTCTCGCCTCATCGGCACCCACGTGCAGCGCCTCGCAACCATCGCGCACGGCGACGGGGTGTGCACCACGCACATCCCGGCACCGACCCGCGCTGCACAAAAGACCGAGCTGACCACCACGGTTAGGACAGATACATGACCGACCAGATCGCTACTCAGGAAGAGCACCTCGCCGCCCTCGGCAAGTACGAGTACGGCTGGGCCGACTCGGACATCGCCGGCGCCGCGGCGCAGCGTGGCCTGTCCGAGGCCGTGGTGCGCGACATCTCCGCCAAGAAGAACGAGCCCGAGTGGATGCTCAACCTCCGGCTCAAGGGCCTGCGCCTGTTCGACCGCAAGCCCATGCCGAACTGGGGTGCCGACCTCACCGGCATCGACTTCCAGAACATCAAGTACTTCGTGCGCTCGACCGAGAAGCAGGCCGCCAGCTGGGAAGAGCTGCCTGAGGACATCAAGGCCACGTACGACAAGCTCGGCATCCCCGAGGCCGAGAAGCAGCGCCTCGTGGCCGGCGTCGCCGCGCAGTACGAGTCCGAGGTCGTCTACCACGCGATCCGCGAGGACCTCGAGGAGCAGGGCGTCCTGTTCCTCGACACCGACACCGCGCTCAAGGAGCACCCGGAGCTCTTCCAGGAGTACTTCGGCACCGTCATCCCGGTCGGCGACAACAAGTTCGCCGCGCTGAACACGTCGGTGTGGTCGGGTGGCTCCTTCATCTACGTGCCGAAGGGCGTGCACGTCGACATCCCGCTGCAGGCCTACTTCCGGATCAACACCGAGAACATGGGCCAGTTCGAGCGGACGCTGATCATCGCCGACGAGGGCTCCTACGTGCACTACGTCGAGGGCTGCACCGCGCCGATCTACTCGTCCGACTCGCTGCACTCCGCGGTCGTCGAGATCGTCGTCAAGAAGAACGCCCGGGTGCGGTACACGACCATCCAGAACTGGTCGAACAACGTGTACAACCTGGTCACCAAGCGCGCCACCTGCGAAGAGGGCGCGACCATGGAGTGGGTCGACGGCAACATCGGCTCCAAGGTGACCATGAAGTACCCGGCCGTCTACATGACCGGCCCGTACGCCAAGGGCGAGGTCCTCTCGATCGCCATGGCCGGCGAGGGCCAGCACCAGGACTCCGGCGCCAAGATGGTGCACGCCGCGCCGCACACCTCCTCGACGATCGTCTCGAAGTCGATCGCCCGGGGCGGCGGCCGGACCTCGTACCGCGGCCTGGTCCAGGTCCTCGAGGGTTCGTCGAGCTCCAAGAGCACCGTCAAGTGCGACGCACTCCTTGTCGACACCGTGTCCCGCTCGGACACCTACCCTTACGTCGACATCCGCGAGGACGACGTGGCGATGGGGCACGAGGCGACCGTCTCCAAGGTCTCCGAGGACCAGCTCTTCTACCTGATGAGCCGCGGTCTCACCGAGGACGAGGCGATGGCGATGATCGTGCGTGGCTTCATCGAGCCGATCGCCAAGGAGCTTCCGATGGAGTACGCGCTGGAGCTCAACCGCCTCATCGAGCTCCAGATGGAAGGCGCCGTCGGCTGACGACGGCTGAAGAGACGACTAAAGGACGACATGACAACCGAGGCCATCGCCCCGCCGCCGAGCACCAAGTCGCAGGTGCTGCGCTCCTTCGACGTCAACGACTTCCCAGCCGTCACCGGCCTGGAGGAGGACTGGCGTTTCACCCCGATCAAGCGTCTTGGTGACCTGATCAAGGCGACGTCGCTGACCGGCGTGGCGCCCTCGGTCGAGCACGGCGACCTGCCCGTCGGCGTCTCCGTGCACGAGGTGGCCACGGCCGACGCCATCCTCACGCCGTTCGACCGCATCAGCGCCCTGGCCTACGGCTCGGCCGCGCACGTCACCAAGATCGATGTGGCGACCGAGACCGAGCCGGCCGACCCGGTCGTGATCCGGGTCGTCGGCAAGGGCGGGGACGCGGCGGCGGCCCGTACGGTCGTCAAGATCGGCGCCTTCTCCAAACTGACCCTGATCCTCGAGCAGGTCGGCACGGCCACCCTGGCCGACAACATCGAGGTCGTCATCGGCGACAGCGCGCAGCTGACCTTCGTCACGCTGGCCGAGTGGGACGCCGGCACGGTGCAGGCCCAGCACGTGAAGTTCCGGGTCGGCAAGGACGCCCGGGTGCAGCACGTGCAGGTGGCGCTCGGCGGCGACCTGGTCCGCCAGTTCACCAGCGTGGAGTACGCGGGCCGGGGCGGCGACGCCGAGCTGTGGGGCCTGTACTTCTCCGACGCCGGCCAGCACTTCGAGCATCGCCAGCTGGTCGACCACGCGGTTCCGGACTGTCGCAGCTACGTCGGATACCGCGGCGCGCTGCAGGGCAAGTCGGCGCAGACCGTCTGGGTCGGCGACGTGCTCATCCGCGCGGCGGCTACGGGCACCGACACGTACGAAATCAATCGGAACTTGATTTTGACCGACGGCGCCATCGCCCACTCGGTGCCCAACCTCGAGATCGAGACCGGCGAGATCGTCGGCGCCGGCCACGCCAGCGCGACCGGCCGCTTCGACGAGGAGCAGCTGTTCTACCTGATGGCCCGCGGTATCCCCGAGGGCGAGGCGCGCAAGCTCGTCGTCCGCGGCTTCTTCGCCGAGCTGATCAACAAGATCCCGTCCGAGGAGCTGCGCGAGCGCCTGGGCGACGTGATCGAGTCCCGCCTGGCCGAGGCCGGAGCGTAAAAGTGAGCTTCGAGCTGGTCGGCCCGGCGGCGGACGTCGCCAAGGGCGAGGTGATCTCGGTGGAGCTCGACGGCACCGAGATCGCCGTCGTGCACGCCGACGACGACAACTTCTACGCCGTACGGGATGAGTGCAGTCACGCCTCGGTGGCCCTGTCCGAGGGTGAGGTCGAGGGTTGCATGCTCGAGTGCTGGCTGCACGGCTCCCGGTTCGACGTGCGCACCGGCGAACCCAGCGGCCCGCCCGCCTTCGAGCCGGTGGCGACCTTCCCCGTCGAGATCCGCGACGGCGACATCTATGTATCGACTATTCCGAGCAATGGAGTAAACCCGTGAGCACCCTGGAGATCCGCGACCTGCAGGTGTCGGTCAAGCTGCCCGAGGGCGAGCTGAAGCCGATCCTGGCCGGGGTCGACCTCACCGTGAAGTCGGGCGAGACCCACGCCATCATGGGTCCGAACGGCTCGGGCAAGTCGACGCTGGCGTACTCCATCGCGGGCCACCCGAAGTACGAGATCACCGGCGGCACGGTCACCCTCGACGGCGAGAACGTGCTCGACATGACCGTCGACGAGCGGGCCCGCGCCGGCCTGTTCCTGGCCATGCAGTACCCGGTCGAGGTGCCCGGCGTCTCGGTGGCGAACTTCCTGCGTACGGCCAAGACCGCCATCGACGGGGAGGCGCCGAAGCTGCGCACCTGGGCCGGCGAGCTGCGCGGCGCCATGGAGAAGCTGCAGATGGACCCGGCGTTCGCCCAGCGCAACGTCAACGAGGGCTTCTCCGGCGGTGAGAAGAAGCGGCACGAGATCATGCAGCTCGAGCTGCTCAAGCCGAAGATGGCGATCCTCGACGAGACCGACTCCGGCCTCGACATCGACGCGCTGCGCATCGTCAGCGAGGGTGTCAACCGGGTCCGCGAGACCGGCGAGACCGGCCTGCTGCTGATCACCCACTACACCCGCATCCTGCGCTACATCAAGCCGGACTTCGTGCACGTCTTCGTCGCCGGCAAGATCGTCCAGGAGGGCGGCCCGGAGCTCGCCGAGCAGCTGGAAGCCGAAGGCTACGAGCGCTACGTCGGCACCCGCGTCTGATTTCCTTGTAGGAGTAGAACGATGACGTTCGACGTGGCCCGGGTCCGAGCCGATTTCCCGATCCTCTCGCGGGAGGTCAACGGCCACCCGCTGGTTTATCTGGACAGCGCCAACACCTCGCAGAAACCCCGGCAGGTGCTCGAGGTCATGCGTGAGCACAACGAGCGGCACAACGGCAACGTGTCCCGCTCGGTGCACACTCTCGGCACCGAGGCCACGTCGGCGTACGAGGACGCCCGCGGCAAGATCGCGGCGTTCATCGGCGCCACGAACCCCGACGAGATCATCTTCACGAAGAACTCGACCGAGGCGATCAACCTGGTGGCGCACTCGCTCGGGCAGCACCTCGGCCTGACGGCGGGCGACGAGGTGGTGATCTCCGAGATGGAGCACCACTCCAACATCGTCCCCTGGCAGCTGCTCTGCGAGCGCACGGGCGCGACGCTGCGCTGGTTCGGGGTGACCGACGAGGGCCGGCTCGACGAATCTCCTCTGGATGAGCTGGTCAACGAGCGTACGAAGATCGTCTCCCTGGTGCACATGTCGAACACGCTCGGCACGATCAACGACCTGTCGCGGATCGTCGAGCGGGCCCGGCAGGTCGGCGCGCTGGTCATGCTCGACGCCTCGCAGTCGGTGCCGCACCTGCCGGTCGACGTCCGCACGCTCGGCGCCGACTTCATCGCGTTCACCGGCCACAAGATGCTCGGCCCGACCGGCATCGGCGTCCTCTGGGGCCGCTACGACCTGCTGGCCGAGATGCCTCCGTTCCTGGCTGGTGGTTCGATGATCGAGACGGTCACGATGGCCCGGACGACGTACGCGGCGCCGCCCGCCCGCTTCGAGGCCGGCACGCCGCCGATCGCCGAGGCCATCGGGCTCGGCGCGGCCGTGGACTACCTGAACGCGCTCGGCATGGAGGCCGTCCACCAGCACGAGCAGGACATCACGGCGTACGCCCTGAAGGTGCTGGCCGATGTGCCTTATGTGCGCCTTTTCGGCCCGGCCACGCCGGACGGCCGCGGAGGCACTTTGTCCTTCGACGTCGAAGGGGTGCACCCGCACGATGTGGGCCAGGTCCTCGACGCGCTCGGCGTGGAGGTCCGCGTGGGTCACCACTGTGCCAAGCCGGTGTGCGCGCGGTTCGGGGTGCCGGCGATGACCCGTGCGTCGTTCTACCTCTACACGACCACGGACGAGATCGACGCTCTCGCCCGCGGCCTCGACCAGGTGCGGAAGGTGTTCGCCTGATGATGCTGGACGGGCTCTACCAGGAGATCATTCTCGATCACTACAAGCACCCGCACGGGCGCGGTCTGCGTGATCCGTTCGACGGGGAGGCGCATCACGTCAACCCGACGTGCGGGGACGAGATCACCGTGCGGGTCGCGTCGGACTTCTCTGACATTTCGTACGATGGGCTGGGGTGCTCGATCAGCCAGGCGTCCGCGTCGGTGCTGTACGAGCTGCTCCAGGGGCGCGACGCGGACGACATCGCGGGAATTCACGAAGCTTTCGTGGAGCTGATGCAGGGGCGCGGCCAGGTCGAACCCGACGAGGACGTGCTGGGGGACGCGGTGGCCTTCGCCGGAGTGGCGAAGTTCCCGGCCCGGGTCAAATGTGCGCTGCTGCCGTGGATGGCGTTCAAGGACGCCGCGGCACGCGCCGGTGTGGATGTGGGCGCTGCCCCGGAGGTGAAGGCATGACTGACGTAGCCAAGGCGTCTATCGCCGATATCGAAGAAGCCATGAAGGACGTCGTCGACCCCGAGCTCGGGATCAACGTGGTCGACCTCGGGCTCGTTTACGGTACGCACGTGGACGACGACAACGTGGCCACGCTCGACATGACGCTGACGTCGGCGGCCTGCCCGCTGACCGACGTGATCGAGGACCAGACCCGGACCGCGCTGACGGCCGGACCCGGTGGCGGCATCGTCTCCGACTTCCGGATCAACTGGGTGTGGCTGCCGCCGTGGGGCCCCGACAAGATCACGGACGACGGGCGCGAGCAGCTGCGGGCCCTCGGGTTCAACGTCTGACTGTCATACCCGGCTGATAGAACCCCGGGTATGACTATCCCTTACACCGAGCTCCTGTCTCTCATCGACGACCGGTCGGCGGCGCTGCGTTCCGCGCTCGCCGCCGCGCCGGATCGGTCGGCCCGGGTGCCCGGCTGTCCCGGGTGGACGCTGGCCGACCTGGTCGCCCATCTGGGCGCGGTCCACCGGTTCTGGGCGGGCGCGGTGAGCATGGCCGACCCGTCCCGACAGCCGGGCGACGACGACGTCACCGACCAGCACCCACACGGTGATCTCGTGGAGTGGTCGGCCGCGTCGACCGAACTGCTGCTGTCGGCGCTGCGCTCGGCCGAGGCCGACACCCCGGTGTGGGCCTGGTGGGCCGCCTCGGGCACGCCACTGACCGCGGGGGCGGTGGCGCGCCATCAGGTGCAGGAAGCGGCGGTGCACGCTTTCGACGCCCAGGAGACGATCGGCCAGGCGGAGCCGCTGCCGGCCGCGATCGCCGTCGACGGCGTGGCGGAATTCCTCTCGGTCGGGCTGGCCTCCACGGGGGAGTGGCCCTATCGCCCGGCCCGGATCGCGTTCTCGGCGACCGACGGCCCCGTCTTCACCGTCGACCTTTCCCCTTCCGGTGTACGCCTGGACCCACCGGCCGCCGGCGACCCCGTGGCCACGGTGCACGGGCCGGCGAGCGACCTGGTTCTGGCCCTCTACGGCCGCGTCCCCTTCGACAACCTGCGGGTGGACGGCGACCGAGGCGTACTGACCGAACTCCAGAACTTCGTCGACAACGACTGACCCGCTCAGGCCCCAGGGGCCGGCCGCCGCAGCTTGGGAACCGCGGGGGCCACGGGCGCTCGGCCCGGCACGACGGGAACGTTCCCCGCGCCCGCGCCCGCGCGTGGAACGTTCCACGCGCTCGCGCCCCCGCCACTCGCCGCCCCGGTCCGGGCCGGCTCGGCCGCCGCGGTCACTTGCCCACCTGACGCCGTGCCGCTGCTCGCGGGCTGCGCCTCGGTCTTCAGATCGCCTGACACTGTGCCGGTGCTCGCGGGCTGCTCCACGGTCGCCTGATCACCCGACGGCGCGCCGAGGATTGCCGGCCGTCCTTCGATCACCTGGTTACTTTCCGGCGCTGGTCTCTCTCCTGCCGAGCTCGGCGGCGGGTATTCGGGCTGGGCGGCGGCGGGTTGGGCTTCGGTCGGTTGGCTGTGGGCCAGTGCGGCGGCGGGTTGGGCTTCGGTCGGTTGGCTGTGGGCCAGTGCGGCGGCGGGTCGAGCTTCGGTCGGTTGGCTGTTGGCCAGGGCGGCGGCGAGTTCGGCTCTCGACAGAGCTCCGGCCTGCACCCTCGCGCTCGCGGGTCGCGCCCCTGCCGGTATGCGCGGCGGCTGGGTTTGCGGCAGCGCGGCTCGGCGCTGGTCGGTGGGCGGCTGGGCTTCGGCCGTCTGGGCTCGGGCTGGGCGGGCTTCGGCTGGGCGGGCTTCGGCTGGGCGGGCTTTTGCTGGGTGGGCTTCGGCTGGGGTGGCGGGGAGGGGCGGGGGTGGGATGTGCAGGAAGGCGATCAGGTCGACGACGACGTGCAGGGCGATCGCTGGGAGGAGGGTGCCGGAGAGCACGGTGAGGCCGGTGAAGGCCACGGCCAGGGCGGCGACGCCCACGACGCCCTGGGCGCCCTGGTAGAGGTGGGTTGCCGCGAACAAGGCGATGCTGAGCGCGCAGGCCACTACCAGGGGCAGGTCGAAGAGGATGACGCCGGCGGCGGTCAGGAGGCCGCGGAAGACGATCTCCTCGGTGATGCCGGCGGTGACCGCTACGGCCGCGGCCAGGCCTCGTTCCCGGGGCGTGCGCGGGAACATGGGTGCTGCCTTGTCGCGCGTGGGCACCGTGCCGCCGGCCTGCGCGTGGCGTCGGAGGCGGTTGCCGGTGATCACCACGACGGCGAGCAGGAACGCTGTCAGGGCCCAGGCCAGAGCGGGGCCGAACGACGGCAGCGAGGCCGCTACGCCGCCGCCCGACCAGGTCAGGCCGAGGTCGGCCAAGGTCAGGACGGGGCTGTCGACGACCGGCAGGAGGGCGAAGACGGCCAGGGTCCAGCCGCCGAACAGGAAACGGCGGTAGAACCAGATCCGGCCGTCGGGGCGCGCCGCGATCTGGGCCATCGCCCGGCCCGGGCGCAGCAGGTTCGTGACCACGTCGGACAGGAGCGCCAGGACCAGCGCCGCGACCAGCACTTTGGCAAGCACGATCGAAGATCATGACGATCCGGGGCCGCGGCGGCAACCACCGTTCGGCTCGTCCCGGCGCTCAGCCCTGCGGCAGGTGGTCCACCGAGTTGTAGTAGGCCAGCTCGAGCCGGCCGTCCACCTCGACGAAACGGGACAGCGACGCGTTGCGGACGTTGCCGGCGGCGCGTTCGGCCGCGACGACCTGGTCCCAGTCCAGCTTCTCGATGACGGCCCGCATCATCAGCACGACGGCGTCGTGGGCGACCACGATGACCCGCTCGCCCGCGTGGTCGCGGTTGAGGTCGTCGAGGAAGGCGCCCAGGCGTACCTCGATATCGGCGAACGACTCGCCGTTCGGCGGCGCGTAGCGGTACTCGCCCGCGTCCGTACGGCGTTTCGCCTCGCCCGGGAAACGCTCGGCCACCGCCGCCCGGGTCATCATCTCCAGGTCACCCAGCAGCCGGTCGACCAGCCGGTCGTCGGTGGCCGGCGCGGGCAGGCCGACGCCGGACGCCTCCGCGGCGAGCCGCCACGTCTCGCGTGCCCGCAGGTAGGGCGACGTGATGACCACCTGGGGCCGGTCGTTCTCGGGCAACTGGCCGAGCCATTCACCCAGCGCCGCCGCCTGCTGCTCCCCGCGCTCGGTCAGCGGCACCTCGGCGTCGCGGCCGCTCACCTCCGCCTCCAGCAGCCCCTCCGCGTCAGCGGCGGGGAAAGCGACGTTGGCCAGGCTCTGCCCGTGTCGGACGAGGACGAGTTCGGCAACCACACCCATGATCGAACCCTATCCCGCCGGCGGCGGACCGGCGCGGAAGCTCTCCCGGTACGACTGCGGTGGTACGCCGACCAGGCGGCGGAAGTGGGGGCGCATGGCCACGCCGTCGGTGAAACCGCTGGCCCGGGCCACCGCGTTCATCGGCAGGTCGGTGGTGGACAGAACGTGCTGGGCGCGCAGGACCCGTTGGTGCAGCAGCCACTGCAGGGGTGAGCAGCCGGCGGCCTCCCGGAAGCGGCGGTCGAAGCTGCGGCGGCTCAGGTGGGCCGTGGCCGCGAGACGGTCGATGTCGAGGGCGGTGTCGTCGAGGTGCTCGAGGGCGTACCGCATGGCGGCGGTGACCGGATCGTCGTGGCCGAACGCGGGTACGGGCCGTTCGACGAACTGGGCCTGACCGCCGGCCCGCTGCGGGGCCACGACGAGAGCGCGGGCCGTGGCGTTGGCGACCGCCGTCCCGTGGTCGCGGCGCAGCAGGTGCAGGCAGGCGTCCAGGCCGGCGGCGCTGCCGGCGCTGGTGATCACGCGGCCCTCGTCGACGAAGAGCGCGTCGTGAACGACCTCGACCTTCGGGAATCGTTCGGTGAACTCGCGCAGGCACACCCAGTGGGTGGTGGCCCGCCGGCCGTCGAGCAGCCCGGCCTCGGCCAGCACGAACGCGCCCAGGCACAGGCCGACCACGGTGGCGCCCTCGTCGTACGCCCGAACCAAGGTCTTCCGGACCGGCGCGGCGATCGGCGGGCCGCCCGGCCGGCGCCAGCCGGGGACGATGACCACGCCGGCCCGGTCGAGGGCGGCGAGCGGGTGTGGCGCGCTCATGGTGATGCCGCCGGTCGTCGCCAGCGGACCGGG
Organism: Actinoplanes sp. NPDC048988; assembly: GCF_043197815.1. Classification (NCBI taxonomy): domain Bacteria; kingdom Bacillati; phylum Actinomycetota; class Actinomycetes; order Micromonosporales; family Micromonosporaceae; genus Actinoplanes; species Actinoplanes sp. NPDC048988. The sequence goes on from NZ_JBICTW010000008.1 coordinate 187,258, forward strand.
ACGTTCGCCCGCGGTCAGCAGCTCGAACGTCGGGCCGCCGCGCGGACCGTGGTCGATCTCGAAGACGCGGGGCGCGACCGCCACTTCGAGGATCGAGGCGCCGTCGCCGATCAGCACGCCGATGGTGGTCGCGTCACGCGTCATGGCTGGAACCTATCGCACGATGGCTTTCCAGCCACTGCCGTCGAGGCGCGACGACGGCGAAAGTGGGGTCATGACCTTTCGTGGCTTCGGCGGCCCGACCGTGACGTTCCGGCTCGGCGGCCTCACCTTTCTGACCGACCCCACCTTCGACGACGCCGGCGACTACCCGATCGGCGACCGCGTCCTGACCAAGACCGCCCCGGCGGTGGCCGGTCCGGAGGCCGCCGGCCACGTCGACGTCGTGCTGCTCTCCCACGATCAGCATCCCGACAACCTCGACCGCGGCGGGCGGGCGTTCGCCGCCACGGTGCCGTTGGTGCTGACCACCCCGCTCGGCGCCGAACGGCTGGGCGGCAACGCCCGCGGCCTGCAACCGTGGGAGAGCACGACCGCCGGCGACGTACGCGTCACCGCGGTGCCCGCCCAGCACGGCCCGGACGGCACCGAACACCTGGTCGGCCCGGTGACCGGATTCGTCGTGGAGGCCGGCGGCGAGACGGTCTACGTCAGCGGCGACAACGCCTCGCTCGACGTCGTCCGCGAGATCGCCGCCCGTTTCCCGCACATCGACGTCGCCGTCCTGTTCGCCGGCGCGGCCCGCACCCCGCTGGTCGGCGACCACAACCTGACGATCAGCGCCGCCGACATGGTCGAGGCGGCCCGCCTCCTCGGCGCGCGCACCGTCGTACCCGCGCACATCGACAGCTGGGCGCACTTCACCGAATCCATCGACGACGTACGGGCCGCCTTCGCCGCCGCCGGCCTCCAGGACCGCCTCCGCGAACCGGATCCGGCAAGATAACGCCGCATGACAGGCGTACGGCTTTTCGTCCCGGGGACGGCGACGACGATGGCGCAGTGGCAGGACTCCCTCCGGCGCTGCGGTCTGACGCTGGACGACGCGGCGGTCGAGTGGGTGGCCAACGACGGCTCGTTCGGTGCGGCGTTCGGCTACGGCACCATGTCGGCCGAGGAACAGAGCGCGGTAGCCGAGGCGGGCGGTGCGCTCATCCTCGACCTACCGGGGTACCTGGACGCCGCGACGGCGAGGCTGATCGCCGGGCTCGGAAAGGCCGGAGCATTGGGCGTACGGCTCGAGCAGTCGAAGTTGGGATGGCCGGTGGGCCGCTGGGTCGAGGCGCTGGAGAGCGGCGACCCGTGGGAGGTCTACCACTGTGCCGTCGTGGCGTTGCAGGACGGCGGTGTGTCGCGAACGTGCGGCATGCACGCCTTCGGGCTGCCGGACGCGCTCGTCGAGGCGCCGCCGGCCCAGGCGAACGAACTCCTCGGCGTCCTGAACGTGTATCAGCTGGCGGAGGACCCGGTGCTGGTCACCGGCGACACCTTCACGCCCGACCGGGACACGCCGCGCCGCCGCCTGGAGCGCTGGCCCGACGACGGATATCCGCCGGGCCACCCGTGTCACAACCCGTTCGGGGTCTGGCGTCTGGGTCCCGAGGGCGGCCGGGCGGACCCGCGGGGCGAACAGCGGCCGGTCTTCATCCCTCCGCTGGCCGCCGTGCTCACCGCGGCCGAGGAGAAGGCCGGCCGGCCGCTGAGCCGGGACGAGGTCGAGCGCTTCACCGCCGAAGGCGCCTGCGTCATGATGAGTCACGCCGATGCGAAGGGCCTCGAACGCCGGCGTGGGTACGCCGATCTCGAGCCCGAACTGGTCTGGGAGCAGTGGCGGGCCGTACGCGCTAATTGAGTCGCGGTCAGCGGGTACGCCGGCGCATGATGGCGGCGTGACCAAGCCGATTGCCTTCCTCGCCGTCTCTGTCGCTCCGGCCGGTCGGGCCGCGCGGCAGCAGCAGGCCGGGCGTCGCGGATCGGCGGTCGTCGCACAGCCGTCATGAGCGCGGCGTTCATGGCCGGCGTCGTCGCCGGCTATGGTGTCGCGCTGCCCATGGGCGCCATCGGGGTGCTCATCGCCGGGCTCAGCGCTCGGGTGTCGCTGCGGGTCGGCGCCGCGGCCGGTCTCGGCGCGGCCACCGCCGACGGGGTCTTCGCGGCGATCGCCGTGGCCGGGGGAGCGGCGGCGGCGACCGCCATCGCGCCGATCGCGGCGCCGCTGCGCTGGGTGGCCGCCGTCGTGCTGCTGGGACTGGCCGCGATCACAGCGCGAGCCGCCTTCCACACGCCGCCGAAGCGCGCCGATCACTCGGCAGGCCGTGACGAGCATCCGGCAGAGCGCGCCGAGCACCCGGAAGAACGCGCCGAGTACACGGCGGAGCGCGCCGATCACTCGGCGGAGGGCGAGCACCCGGCGGGGCGTAACGAGCACCCGGGGGAGCGCGACGGACGCCTGGCGGAGCGGGGCGAGCGCTCGGCGACGCCGCTCAAGGCGTACGCCGGCGTGCTCGGACTGACGCTTCTGAACCCGGCGACGGTGATCTATTTCGCGGCGCTGGTGCTCGGGAGAGGCGGTGCGGGCGGCGGTGCCTGGTTCGTGGCGGGCGTCGTGCTGGCCTCGGCCAGCTGGCAACTCGTGATCGCCGGCGGTGGCTCGCTGATCGGCCGATGGCTGACCGGCGAGCGTGGGCGCGTGATCACCGCGCTGGTCTCCAGCGCCGTGATCGCTGTGCTCGCCGTGAAGCTTCTAGCCGGCTAAAGATGCTTTGTGGCCTCCCGGATCGACAGGCCGGAGAGCCGGGCGTGGTTCTCGCTGACGAAGGCGCGGACCGCGTCCGGGGCGGTTCGCGCGTACTGCCGAAGAGCCCAGCCGATCGCCTTGCGGACGAAGAAGTCGCGGTGGCCGGACTGGGCGCGGCAGTAGGCGAAGAGGCGGTCGGTGTCGGTGTCGGCGCCGTAGTGCAGTTGGTGCAGGATCGCCGTGCGGACCACCCACTTGTTGTCGTCGGCCGCCCACTGGTCCATCGCCGTGCTCAGCGACGGATGCCGGCGCACGAGGTCGCCGGTGAACCGGGTCGCGAGGGGATCGACCGTGTCCCACCAGCTTTTCGTGGTGACCAGCGTGCGAACCACGTCGAGGAAGCCGGGGCCGGGCACGTCGACGTGGCGGGCCAGGTAGGAGCAGGCGACGTACTGGTATTCGCGTTCGTCGCGCTGCCACAGCGCGAGGGCGTCGGCGCGCAGCTCGTCCTCGGCCGGTTTCGGGCGGCCGGCCAGGGCGGCCCGTTCGAGTTTGCGCAGGGCGGGCGAGGCCAGGCCGAGGAACGGGAACTGGTCGCGCATGTATTTCGCCTGGGCCGCCGCGCGGGCCGGGTCGGCGGCGGGCCGCAGCAGGGCGTCCAGGCGGGGCAGCAGGTCGGTCACGACCCGGATCCTGCCACCGTAGTGTGACAAGAATGAGTGAACGAGCGGCCGCCGGCGGCGGGAAATGGGTGGATGTCGCGCCGGGCCGGCTGCCTCGCTGGCTCGAGAACTTCGAGCGCCGCCACGGCCCGTACCGGGAAACGGGCTTGACCTTGATCGCCGAGGACGGCGCCACGGCCGCCTGGCAGGTGCCGCCGGGCGCGCCGCCGGTCGAGACGATGGCGGAGCTGATCGCCGAGGCCGGCCGGCCTCGGCGGCTGGGGCTGCTGCTGGCCCGCAAGGGTGCCGTCGCCGTGGGCATCGCGCAGGGTGACGAGCTGGTCGCCTCCAAAGTGGACACCCACTACGTCCAGGGCCGGACGGCCGCTGGTGGCTGGTCGCAGCAGCGCTTCGCCCGGCGCCGCGACAACCAGGCCAAAGCGGCCACTGCCGACGGCGCCGGCATCGCCGGGCGCATTCTTCTTCCGGAGGTACGCGGTCTGAGCGCGCTCGTCACCGGCGGTGACCGGGCGGCGGTCGACGCGATTCTGGCCGCGCCTCAGCTGGCCCCGGTGGCCGCCGTCCGGGCCGAACGGTTCCTGGACGTGCCCGAGCCCCGGCACGCGGTGCTGGTGTCCGCGATAGCCGGGGCCCGGTCGGTGTCCGTACTGGTCAAGGAGCCTTAGAACGAGGTGTCGCAGCTCTTCGGGTCGCCGGTGTTGTAGCCGGTGCTGAAGGACTGCTGGCGCTGGGCCGAGGTGCCGTGGGTGAACTCGGCCGGGTTGACCGTGCCGCCGCCCTTCTGCTGCAGCGTGTCGTCACCGATCTGGCCGGCCGTCTGGATGCCCTCCTGGATGTCCTGCTCGGTCAGGCTCTTGAAGATGCGCTGGCCGTTGGCCGAGGTGGTGGTGCTGGCCGCCTTGGACCAGACGCCGGCGTAGCAGTCGGCCTGGAGTTCGAGCTTGACCGAGAGCGCGTTCTTCTCCGAGTTGCTCGCGCCTTCCTGCGCGCGGCGCATCTTGGCCTCGGTGCCCGTGATGTCCTGGATGTGGTGGCCGTACTCGTGGGCCAGCACGTACGGCTGGGCGAACTCGCCGGGGGCGCCGAGCTGCTTGGCCAGGACCTGGTAGAAGCTCAGGTCGATGTACACCAGGTTGTCGCCGGGGCAGTAGAAGGGGCCGACCCCGGAGTCGGCCGCGCCGCAGGCCGTGTTGACGCGGCTCTTGAAGAAGACGGTCTTGGCCGGCTGGTACTGCATGCCGAAGGCCTCGGGTGTCTCCTGCTTCCAGAAGGCCTGGATCGAGTTGACGTAGAGCACGTTGCGGCAGTCGAGCTGCTTGGTCGCGCTCGCCTTGTCGCCGCACTCCTGGTTGATGTTGCCGTTGTCGCCCGCCTGGTTGGAGCCGTCGCCGCCCATGGCGTTGATGCCGAAGTAGCCTCCGACCACGGCGATGACGAGCGTGATGATGATGCCCACGAGGCCGCCGCCACCGATGGGGATCGGCAGGCCACCGAGGCCGCCACCTCCGCCGCCGGATAGACGTCGATCCTCGACCTGACTGGTATCGATGTCGGCGTTCTCGTTGAGTTCCATCTCATCCCTCACTGAGCGTTGTGCCCGGCGTGTACCCGTTGATCTTGATCGTTAATCGGTTGGGAGGTGTCAGCGGGTGCCCGGTACTATTGCCGGGTGCTGCTCTGCGAAGACTGACCTGCCCCGCGCCGACCGCCTCCCGTGAGATGGCCGGCGCTTTCGCGTGTCCGGAGTCAGCCTTCTTTATCTTCGAGAGCGAGCTTTTAATCATGATCACCGCCACCGGACTGGAACTACGCGCCGGCGCCCGCATCCTGCTCTCCCCGGTCACCCTGCGGGTGCAGCCGGGCGACCGGATCGGGCTGGTCGGGCGCAACGGCGCGGGCAAGACCACCACCCTGAAGGTGCTGGCCGGTGAGGGCCAGCCGTACGCGGGCGCCGTCGAGCGCACCAGCGAGGTCGGCTACCTCCCGCAGGACCCCCGCACCGGCGACCTGAACGTCACCGGCCGCGACCGCGTGCTCAGCGCCCGCGGCCTCGACTCGATCATCGCCGAGATGCAGAAGCTCGAGATCGAGCTCGAGGAGAGCGCCGACGAGAAACTGATCCGCCGCTACGGCCACCTCGAGGACCAGTTCTCCGCCCTGGGCGGGTACGCGGCCGAGGCCGAGGCCGCCCGCATCTGCTCCAACCTGGGCCTGCCCGACCGGGCACTGGCCCAGACCATCGGCACCCTTTCCGGCGGTCAGCGCCGCCGCATCGAGCTCGCCCGCATCCTGTTCGCCGACTCCGGCCAGAACGGCAAGGGCATCCTGCTGCTCGACGAGCCCACCAACCACCTCGACCAGGACTCGATCGCCTGGCTGCGCGGTTACATGGCCCAGCACAAGGGCGGCCTCGTGGTGATCAGCCACGATGTCGAGCTGCTCGACGCCGCGGTGAACAAGGTGTGGTATCTCGACGCCAACCGCTCGGTGGTCGACATCTACAACGTCGGCTGGAAGAAGTACCTCGAGTCGCGCGAGACCGACGAGCGCCGTCGCCGCCGCGAGCGGGCCAACGCCGAGAAGAAGGCCGGCGCCCTGATGGCGCAGGCCGACAAGATGCGGGCCAAGGCCACCAAGACGGTCGCGGCGCAGAACATGGCCCGCCGGGCCGAGAAACTGCTGGGCGGCCTGGAGGAGCAGCGCGTCTCCGACAAGGTGGCCAAGGTGCGCTTCCCCAGCCCGGCCCCGTGCGGCAAGACGCCGCTCACGGCGAGCGGCCTGTCGAAGTCGTACGGCTCGCTCGAGATCTTCACCGATGTCGACGTGGCGGTCGACCGCGGTTCCCGGGTCGCGATCCTCGGCCTCAACGGCGCCGGCAAGACGACGCTGCTGCGCATGCTGGGCGGGCTGCTCGAGCCCGACACCGGCGAGGTGCGGGCCGGGCACGGGCTGCGGCTGGGCTACTACGCCCAGGAGCACGAGACGCTCGACGTCGACCGCACGATCCTGGAGCACATGCGCAGCGCCGCGGCCGAGCAGACCGACACCGAGCTCCGCAAGATCCTGGGCGCGTTCCTCTTCTCGGGTGACGACGTCGACAAGCCGGCGGGTGTCCTCTCAGGTGGTGAAAAAACCCGTCTGGCGCTCGCCACGCTGGTCTGCTCGGGCGCCAACGTGCTGCTGCTCGACGAGCCGACGAACAACCTCGACCCGGTCAGCCGGGAGCAGGTGCTCGACGCCATCGCCAACTACCCGGGCGCGATCGTGCTGGTCACGCACGATGCCGGGGCCGTGCAGGCGCTGAAGCCGGACCGGGCGATCCTGCTGCCCGACGGCGACGAGGACGCGTGGAGCGACGACCTGCTGGAGCTCGTCGAACTCGCCTGATCGACGGGTTGATCGGCAATCATCGCGATCGTCGGTTGTCAACCAGTGCCCACACAGACAGTGCGACGTTCGGGCGTTTGCGGTCAGGTCGGGCATCGCCGTGATCGCGGCAAAGTTGGCACACTCGTGATCGGAGCGCTCGGTGCGTGTCGCATCGACGCTGCGTCATATCCGGCCGACGGCTGTCCTCGATCGAGTGTTTGTGCAGGTGATCGATGGTCTTGGTCCGGGTCGTACCGATGTGGACCGGCCAGTCGGAAAGCTGCCGCCCCTAACGTCAGTTAACTGTCTGACATTGATGGCCGTGGTCATCGTCAAGTTCCTGACAGTGGCAAATGGGCACGTTGGCTAAGCCTGGATACCTAGCGCATGATCGTTGGAGGCGGTCTAATAGGTGAGACCGTATCGAACCGCACAGTCTCCGGATGTGAGGATTCAGCATGCCAGCCACGGGCACCGCCAGCAGCACCGAGAAGGGTCGGCGAATCGTCGGCACAGAGCGCCAGTCGTTAGCGAAGGATCTGGTCAAGCGTTACACCTCCGGTGAGAGCATTCGCGCGCTCGCCGCATCGACCGGTCGTTCCTACGGATTCGTGCACCGCGTACTCACCGAATCCGGCGTGCAGCTACGCCAGCGTGGCGGCGCGCGTCGCCGCAAGAAGGCGTGACGACCGGCAACGCCGCACCCGGCATCCCCGCCGACGAGTCGGGCGTTCGCTACGACCTGGACGGGCCGGTGGCAACGGTGACGTTGTCCCGGCCCGACGTGCTCAATGCGCAGACACCAGCGATGTGGGCCGAGCTCGCGAACATTTCGCGGAAATTACCGGGCGACGTGCGAGTCGTCATTGTCCGTGGTGAGGGACGTTCCTTTTCCGCGGGCCTGGATCTGTCGGTCGCGCGTGGTGATGGCGATTCTTCACTCGTGAAGCTCGCGCAGTTGTCACCCGAGGAGTGCGCCGATCGGATTGCCGGCTTCCAAGCCGCGTTCACCTGGCTGCGTAACCCGTCCTTCGTGACGATCGCCGCCGTTCAGGGGCACGCCATCGGCGCCGGTTTCCAGCTAGCGCTCAACTGCGACCTTCGGGTACTCGCGGACGACGCGAAGTTCTCGATGGCCGAGGTGACGCTCGGGCTCGTGCCGGACCTGGGCGGGACGAAACGTCTCGCCGAACTGACCGGACCGTCCCGCGCGCTCGAGATCTGCCTGACCGGCCGGCGCATCCCCGCCGACGAGGCCGAGCGCATCGGCCTGGCCACCACGGTCGTGCCCGCCGCCGAGCTCTCCGGCACGGTCGCCGACCTCACGGCCGCCATCATCGCCGCCGACGCGGGCGCCACCAGCGAGATCAAGGCCCTGCTGTCGGGGGCCGGGCTCCGGTCGTACGCCGAGCAGGACCGCGCCGAGCGTGAGGCTCAGACCCGCCGTGTCCGCGAATTGCTGGGACCCGGCGAGTAACCCATCCGACCGCCCCACCGCCACCCTTAACCGGACTGAAGGCCTCCGGGAATTCTCGCACCGCCCGGGTTGTCGTACCCCCGGGGCAGAATGTCGCTGCCCACACTTCACGACCGCCCGGGAGGTGACGAGATGAGCATGCCCAGCTGGACCATGCTGCGCTCGATCCAGAACTCGGACCGGGTCGCCGAGCACCGCCTTCGCCGGGGCACCACCCGGCGGATCCTGCGCTACGCCCGTCCCTATCGCCGGGACATCCTGGTCTTCCTGCTCACCGTGGTGCTGGCCGCCGGTATCGGCGTGGCCACGCCCCTTCTCGCCGGCCACGTGGTCAACGCGATCACCGGCGGTGGCGCCGGCGCCGCGTCGCTTGTGGTCCGCCTCGCGCTGCTCATCGGCGCGCTCGCCGTCATCGACGCGTTCCTCTCGCTCGCCCAGCGGTGGTACTCGGCCCGCATCGGCGAGGGCATCATCCTCGACCTGCGGACCCGGGTGTACGACCACGTCCAGCGCATGCCGCTGCAGTTCTTCACCCGCACCCAGACCGGCGCCCTGGTGAGCCGGCTCAACAACGACGTCACCGGCGCCCAGCGGGCCTTCACGTCCACCCTGTCCGGCGTGGTCAGCAACGTCATCCAGCTGGTGCTCACCGCCGCCGTGATGTTCAGCCTGTCCTGGCAGATCACCGTGCTCTCGCTGATCATGCTGCCGCTGTTCATCATCCCGGCCCGCCGGGTCGGCAAGCGGCTGGCCGACATCACCCGCGAGTCGTACAACCTCGACGCCAAGATGAACGCGACCATGACCGAGCGCTTCAACGTCTCCGGGGCGATGCTGGTCAAGCTCTTCGGCCGGCCCGAGACCGAGGCCGCCCGCTTCGGCGAGCGGGCCGCCCGGGTCCGCGACATCGGCGTGCAGCAGGCGATGTACTCACGCACGTTCTTCGTCGCGATGCTGCTGGTCGCCTCGCTCGCCCAGGCGCTGACGTACGGGCTGGGCGGCTGGCTCGCGGTGGCCGGCAGCGTCACCGCCGGCACGGTCGTGACCCTCGCGCTGCTGCTGACCCGGCTGTACGGGCCGTTGACCGCGCTCAGCAACGTGCGGGTCGACGTGATGAGCGCGCTGGTCTCGTTCGACCGGGTCTTCGAGGTGCTCGACCTCAAGCCGGGCATCGAGGAGAAACCCGATGCGGTCGACCTGCCCGCCGGCGGCGGCCGGGTCGAGTTCCGCGACGTGCGCTTCCGCTACCCGAGCGCCGACGAGGTGTCGCTGGCGACGCTGGAGGACGTGGCCACGCTCGACCGCACCGAGCAGGCGCCGGTGCTGCGCGGCGTCGACTTCACCGTCGAACCCGGCCAGATGGTGGCCCTGGTCGGCCCGTCCGGCGCCGGCAAGTCGACGACCTCGATGCTGCTGTCGCGGGTCTACGACGTCACCGAGGGTTCGGTACGGGTCGGCGGCGTCGACGTCCGCGACGCCACCCTCGACTCGCTGCGCGACACCATCGGCGTGGTCACCCAGGACGCCCACCTGTTCCACGAGACGATCGCGGAGAATCTGCGGTACGCCCGGCCGGACGCCACCGAGGACGACATGTGGGAGGCGCTGCGCGGCGCCCAGGTCGCCGACCTCGTCCGCGGCCTGCCCGACGGGCTGGAAACGGTGGTCGGCGAGCGCGGCTACCGCTTCTCCGGCGGCGAGAAACAGCGCCTGGCCATCGCCCGGTTGCTGCTCAAGCGCCCGTCGATCGTCGTGCTCGACGAGGCCACGGCCCACCTCGACAGCGAGTCCGAGGCGGCGGTTCAGCGGGCGCTCACCACGGCCCTCGAGGGGCGTACGGCGCTGGTCATCGCCCACCGGCTCTCCACGGTCCGCGACGCCGACCAGATCCTCGTGCTCGACAAGGGCCGCGTCGTCGAGCGCGGCCGCCACGACGAACTGGTGACGGCCGGTGGGCTCTACGCGGAGCTGTACCGCACGCAGTTCGCCGAGACCTCCCCCGCGTCGTACACCGAGGAGGTCGAGGTGGTCACCGTGCCGGCCCGCTCGATCGAACCTTAGACGCAGGCCCGGCCACTGATGGCGAGCAGCCGGACGAAGTCGCTGGCGCCCTCGGGCACCGGGACCTCGTCCTCGAAGACGCCCATCTGGCGGGCCTGCGGGGCCATCTGGGCGATGACCGGTGACAGGACCTTGACCGCGGCCGGGTCGGGCTCGTAGCTCTGCCCGGTCGCCTGGGCCAGGTCCCAGCCGTGCACGGTCAGGTCGACCAGGACGAGGTTGCCGACGACCGGCTGGGGCAGGCCCATGCCGGGGGAGTTGCCCTCCAGCGCGGCCGGGTCGGACCAGGCCTTGATCAGGGTGGCGGTCTCGTCGGTGAAGCGCCGGCGCCAGTCGCCGGTGATCACGTCCGGGGTGGTGCTGAAGTCGGGCTGCTCGCGCACGGCCAGGGCCTGGAAGTTGACCACCACCTGGAACAGGTGGTTGAGCAGGTCGCGGACGCGGAACTCGGCACAGGGCGTCGGCTCGTCGAGCTGGTCGTCGCGGACCTCCCGGATCACCGGGAGCGTCCGCTCGGCCGCGGCCGCCAGCAAAGTACTGATCTCGGTCGTCATGGCCTAGACGGTAGCGAACCGAGCAGCTCCCGGAAGGCCCCCGCGAGGGTGTCCACGGTGTAGTGGGCGTTCAGGCCGCTCGGGTTGGGCAGCACCCAGACCGGTCTTCCACCGACCTGCTCCTCTTGTGGCCCCATTGTGGCTTTCGGCCGGGCGAACGCCGTCCGGTACGCGGTGACGCCGAGTACGGCGAGAATTCTCGGCGCGACATTCCGAACTTTCTCCGCCAAGGCTTCGCCGCCTTCGACCAGCTCGGCGGGGGAGAGCTCGTCGGCGCGGGCGGTGGCCCGGGCGACCACGTTGGTGATGCCGAGGCCCATCGCGGGCAGCTCGAACTGCTCGGACGGGCGCAGCAGCCGGTCGGTGAAGCCCGAGCGGTACAGGGCCGGCCAGAAACGGTTGCCGGGACGGGCGAAGTGGTGGCCGGTCGCCGCCGAGTACAGGCTCGGGTTGATGCCCGAGAACAACACCCGCAGGCCCGGGCCGATCAGGTCGGGGATGGTGCGGTCGGCGGCGGCCGCTATCTCGGCCGGGGTCGGCTTCACAGCGCGCGCGTGTTCCCGCCGTCGACGGTGATCAGGGTGCCGGTGACATAGCTGGCCGCGGGCGAGAGCATGAACGCGGCCACCCGGCCGAACTCGGCCGGCTCGCCCAGGCGGCGCATCGGGATCTTCGACGCCACGTCGGCCGCGGCGGCCGAGGCGTCGCCGGTCGCCGCGAACAACTCCCGGTTGCGGTCGGTCATGATGCGGCCCGGGAGCAGGCTGACGATGCGGACGCCACGCGGGGCGTACTCGTCGGCCATGTCCTTGGCCGCCATGGCGAGACCCGGCCGCAGGCCGTTGGACAGACCGAGGCCGGTCAGCGGGGTCTTGACCGAGGTGGAGAGCACGAGCGCGATCGCACCGCTCTCCGGCAGCGCCGCCGCGAAGACGCGGGCCGCGCGCATCGTACCCAGGAAGACCGTCTCGAAGGCGTCGCGCCACTGCTCGTCGGTCATCGTGGCCGCGGTGCCCAGGGCCGGCCCGCCCACCGAGATCATCGCGCCGTCGAAGCGGCCGAACCGGTCCACAGCGGTGTCGGCCAGCAGGCGCGGCGCTTCGGGGTCGGCGAGGTCGGCCACCACCCCGGCCGCGTACCGCTCGCCGCCCAGCTGGTGGACCGCTTGCTCGACGCGGTCGCTGTCGCGCGCCGAGATCACCACCTTGGCGCCGTCGGCGACGAGCGCCTCGGCCGTGGCGAACCCGAGCCCGCGCGAGGCACCGGTGAGAACGTAGACGCGATCGGCCAATCCGAGATCCATACCCCCGATCCTGCCAGCCGCCGGTCAGCGGCGGTGCAGGGCGGCGGCCGTCGCCTCGTCGGCGGGGAGGAAAGACTCGATCGCCAGCTCCGACAGGGTGACGTCCCGGGCGGTGCCGAGCACCGAGGTGATGCTGAAGAAGCTGAGATCGTCGATCCGTAGCGGTACGACCGGACCGGCGCCCGACCGGTCGACACCACCCGGATAGCCGCGGAGTTCGTCCCGGAGATCGGCCATGTCGGACACACGGTCGAGAATGTGGCCCCGCCACTCGGCCAGGTTGCGGATGCGGGGCGCCAGGCCGTCGGGGTGCAGCGACAGGCGCAGCACGTTGACCGGCGGTTCCAGCAGCCACGGCGCGCAGCCTTCGACCAGCGGCCCCACCGCGGCGTTGGCGTCGATCATCGTCCAGTTCCGGTCGACCAGCAGTGCCGGGTAGGGCTCGTGCCCCTTCAGCACGTTCCGCAGCGACTCGAGGATCGCGGCCAGGGGTGCCCCGCTCAGCGCCGACTCGGAGTAGGCGGGGGCGAAGCCGCCGGCCACCAGCAGCTCGTTGCGGGACCGCAGCGGCACGCCCAGTTGCTCGGCCAGCCGCAGGATCATGTCGCGGGTCGGCCGGGACCGCCCGGTCTCGACGAACGAGAGGTGCCGGGCCGAGACGCCGGCCTGCGCCGACAGCTCCAGCTGACTCATCCGCCGGCCGGTCCGCCACTCGCGCAGTCGCTGCCCCACGTCGCTCATACCCGCCGACCCTAGGGCCGGCGGCCTCATGGCGGCCATTACCTCCGAGGTAATCGACGGCCCTACCGGTGGCGGGCGACGGTGGTCGCACCGACAACGAGAGGACGAAACGATGAGCGACTTCGAGACCGTGGTGGACCGCTACCTCGCCGCGTGGAACGAGACCGACGCCGGCGCTCGCCGGGCCGCGATCGACAACCTGTTCGCCGAGGACGTCCGCTACGTCGACCCGCTGGCCGCGGTGTCCGGCCGGGCCGCCCTGTCCGAGCTGATCGGCGCGGCCCAGCAGCAGTTCCCCGGCCTGAAGTTCACGCCGGGCGGCCTGATCGACGGTCACCACGACCAGGTCCGCTTCACCTGGACCCTCGGCCCGGCGGCCGGCTTCGACGTGGCCCAACTCGACGAGCAGGGCCGGATCACCACCGTGCTGGGTTTCCTGGACCGTGCTTAGTCCATCGCGTCGGGTGCGCCGAGTCCGCGTGAGGCGCCCGTGACCAGCGCAACTGCCATGTCGTGCCCTCCTGGGTGATCATGGTCGGGTGACCGGGCGACGCGCGAAGAAGCCGAAGTCTTCGCGCAAACGCCGGGGTCTGGCGCCCGGCCCAGCCGGACCGACGGTAGAGCTTTCTCCCACGGCCGCGTGGCGTATGTACGTCGCGTTCGGCCTGGCCGGCCTCAGCGCGGTAGTGGTGGGAATCGCCCTGTTCATGGTGGCCCGCGAGGAGGTTCTTCTGGACCTTCATCACCGGGTCACGGAAGGCACTGTGATCGGTATCTCGACTTCGGTGCGCGGGCCCGGCAGTGCCGACGTCGTCTACTCCGCCGATGGCCGTGAGCACACGACGTCGGTCGGGCAGCCGTGGTGGGGAGGAAGCGTCTACACCGGCGACCACGTCCGTATCGAGTACTCGCCGTCGCATCCGTCTCTGGCCCGCCGGGCCGGTGCGCACGACGCCCTGAGCCTGGTCGGCGGACTAGCCGCCTGCACCGTCGCCGGCGTGGCCTTTGAAGGTCTACGGCGGCGGCGCCGGCGGCGAGTCACGGGCGGCGCAGGATCCAGGTGCGGCCGGCCGCGTGCAGGGCGGCGGCCCCGGCGATGAGGCGCAGTGCGGGCGCGCGGCGAGCCTGGGGAGCCGACCGGCCGTCGTACTTCCAGGTCGCCTCCCGCTCCGCCAGCTCCGGTGCCGCCATCGGGGGCAGCGCGTCCCGGGCGGCCAGGTCGCGCGCGAAGTCCCAGCCGTCGCGCAGGGAGCCCTGCGTGGGCCGGGCCGTGGCCCACTTCGCGAACTCCTGTTTCCACCGGTCACCGAGGCCGGCGGCCAGCAGCGGCCACTGCCGTGCCACCTCGCCGGCCCGCTTGCGCAGCAGCGCCACCCGCGCCGCCTCGAAGCGGAAACCGTCGAAACCTTCCGGTACGGCTCGGCCCGCGGTGAGCGCTTCGACGAGGGCGGCCTGGCGGTCGGCCAGGCTGTCCGCCGTCATGTGACGGGCGGGTAGCCGGAGGCCTTGGCGATGGCGTCCAGCTCGGTTCGGAGGTCGGCCGCCGGCGGGTAGTCGCCGTCGCGTTCCAGCATGAGGGCCGGCGGGCGGTGGCGCGCGCACAACGAGGCGACCAGATCGAGGACCGGCTGGGGTACGGCGTCGGTGTGCGTGTCGTGGTAGAGCCCCTGATGCTCGGCGCCGCCGGCCACGTGGGTGTAGGCGACCCGGTCCAGCGGGAGCCGGCCGAGAAGGTCCTCGGGGTCGGTACCGCGGTTGCGGGCGTTCGCGTAGACGTTCGCCACGTCGAGCAGGAGCAGGGCGCCCGTACGGTCGAGGATCTCGGTGATGAACTGGGCCTCGGTCAGCTCGTCGTCGGGCCAGTCGAACAGGGCGGCGATCGGCTCCAGGGCGATCGGGACGCTCAGCGACGCCTGCACCCGCCGCACGTTGGCGGTCACCGCGGCCACGGCCTCGCGGGTGCGGGGCAGCGGCAGCAGGTGCCCGGCCTCGATGCCGCCGGCCCGGACGAAGGCGATGTGCTCGCTCACCAGTGGGGCGCCGAGCCGGTCGGCCACGGCCGCGAAGTGTTCGACCCGCTCGGCCGGCACCGGCTCGGCCCCGCCCAGGGAGAGCCGGACCCCGTGCGGGATGACCGTGACACCGCGGGCCATCAGCTCCTCGAGCCCGCCGGGCAGGTCGCCGTGCGCGTGGACCGACTCGGCGACCACCTCGGCGAACCGCAGCCCCGGCAGCTCGGCGACGAACCCGGCGATCTCGGGCCGCCACCCGATGCCGACGCCGTACTCGGCCTCGCTACCGAACACGATGCCCGTACGGTCGTCAGCCACCGCAACCGCCTCCGCCGCCGCAACCACCGCCGCCTCCGCAGGAGGAGCTGCTGCTGCAACTGCTGCCGGAGCCGCCGTCGCTGCCGCCGCCACCCCCGACCGAGCCGGTCGCCCCGCCCGTGGCGGCGATCCGCTGGACTTCGGCCTCGGCCGCGAAGGCCGGGTCCATCGTGTAGAGCGAGCTGGATCCCCAGAGGGCCACGCCCATGGCGGCGCCGGTGGCCCCGTACGTCGCGTACGAGGGCGACTGGCTGGGGGAGAGGTGACGGTTCTGGTCGCGCAGGCCGCGCATGTGGCGGCGGGCGGCGTCGGTGGCCCAGCGCCGGCGGGTGTAGAGGGCGATCGTCAGGATCACGGCGAAGAAGACCAGCGGGATGAGGAAGCCGACCGGCTTGTCGTTGGCGGTGCCGTCGATGATGCGGGCTACGCCGACGAGGACGAGCGCGACGCCGGCCAGCGCCCACGCCCGGGCCTCGCGCAGCTTGGCCGCGCTGATCGCCACCCCGCTCGCCTCGAGGTGGTCGCGCAGCTGCTCGACCGCGGAGACCACCGCCTGGTCGGTGAAGACCTCGCGGGCCCGCAGGCCCCGGGCGGCGGCGTTGTAGATGGCGCTGTCGAGCGGGGTGACGCCGCCGGGCAGCGGCCCGGTCTGTACGAGCGTGCGGCCCGGTCCGGTGCCGATGGCGCCGGCGGCGCGCAGGCCGCCCATCGCCGAGTAGACCGCCAGCTTGTCGCCGCCGTTGAGGTAGGCGAGCTGCTGCGGGCCGAGGTGGTCGACCCGGGCGAACCGGATGCCCCGGAAGAGGGTCTTGCGGTGGAAGTAGGCCAGCATCGCCACCAGGACCATGGCGGCGATGTAGTAGATGAGGAAGGTCGGGCCGGGGATCCCCCACGTGTCGTTCATGGGCTTTAACCTCCCGTGCTCGTCGCGTCTATGGCCCTCATTGTGCAGACGCGCGCAACGGCCGGGCGTCAGGCCCGGCGGACGGCTTCCTCGACGACGTCGAGCACCCGGCTCAGCTCGCCCGGCGGGCGCCCGGTGGCCAGGTGGAGCACGAGACCGTCGTACGCCAGCTCGAGGAACTGGGTCAGCACCTCGACCGGCACGTCGTCCCGCAGGACCCCGGCCTCGCGCTGGCGCTGAAGGCGCTCGCGGGTGGCGTCGGCGATGGCCGCGGACCGCTCGGCCCAGCGCTTGGCGAAGGCCGGGTCGGTGCGCAGCCGCCGGGACACCTCGAGTTGGCTGCCGAGCCAGCCGGCGGTGTCACCGTCGCTGTTGCCCGCGCGGTCGAGCAGGTCACGCATCACCTGGACGAGACCGTTGCGGGTCACCGTCGCGACCATGGCGGCGGCGTCGTCCTCGGCCACGGCGAGGAAGAGCGATTCCTTGTCGCGAAAATGGTGGAAAATCGCCCCTCGGGACAGCCCGGTGGCGTCCTCGAGGCGGCGCACGGTCGCGCCTTCGTAGCCGAACCGTGCGAAACAGTCACGCGCGGCGGCGAGAATCTCGTGTCGGCGCGCGTCTAGCTGGTCCTGGCTTACTCTGGGCACGTTCTGGATCGTGTCACGCGGCCGGGCGGCCATGCAATCCGTACGTACGTCTTGCCAGACACGCCACGGCCATCGGACGGATGCTGCGAATTCCCCCATCCCGCCCGTCACTTGTTTACAGCCGCGGACTGTTCGCCCGCCCGTTCGGTCACGTAAGGTGCCCGCGTGCCTCTCGTCCTGATCGCTCTCGACGACACCCTGCTCGACCGCAGCGGTGCCTTCAAGCTGTGGGCGAAGGGTTTCCTGGACGAGATCGGAGCCTCACAGGACGATCTCGACTGGTTACTCTCCGTGGATGCTGACGGTCTGACTCCGCGCTGGGACCTGGCCGATCTGATCCGCGAGCGGTACGCCCTCGGAATTCCCTCGATCGACGTCGTCGACGAGCTGCACGAGGGCCCACTCGCCTACGAGAAGCTTGATCCACTGGTCGGCTGCGCCCTGAAGATCGCCGCGGACGCGGGCTTCGTCCCGGTCGTGGTCACCAACGGGCGGGCGGAGATTCAAGAAGCCCGCATTCGCCGTACGGGTCTCGACCGTTACGTGGCCGATTGGGTGATCTCCGAGCAGGCCGGCGTGAGCAAGCCGAACCCACGGATCTTCGCGCTCGCCGCGCAGCGGGTCCGGATGCGGCTCGGCGGGGCGTGGGTGGTCGGCGACAGCCCCGAGGCGGACATCGGCGGCGCGGCCGCCATGGCCCTGCCCAGCGTGTGGCTGCATCGGGGCCGCAAGTGGATGGACGACCGGTTCGCGCCGACCCGCGTGGTCGGCAACGTGATTCAGGGTCTGTCGGAGATCATGGCAACCGCGCGATAAATAGGTTGCGCGACCTCCACGGGCCCGGCAAAGTGACCCGCGTACCGACGAGAGAGAGGGAGGTGGACTCCATGGCTGTCTTTGTGATGACTGCTGCCCGGATTCCAGAACTTCTTCTTCCTTCTTTCTCCGAGGAGACCCTTCAGTGCGAGAGCACGACTCTTTCGGCCCGGCAACCATGCGCCGCGGCCGTCGCAAGTTCGACGACGACGACTCGAACTTTCTGAAGCGCGGGCGGCTCGAGCCGCAGCTTCACGAGGATCCCGACCTTCCCGAGGTCGGCGACCGCTGGTCCACCTGGGACGGCGCCCTGCACGGCCCCGAGCCGCGCCCCGACTGGGTGCGCACCGAGCACGGCGCTGTCGACACCGAACTGGGCATGCTCAAGACCGGCAAGGAAGCCGACGTCTTCCTGGTCCGGCGGGAGATCCCCGACACCGACAAGGTCAGCATGCTGGCCGCCAAGCGGTACCGGGACGGCGATCACCGGCTCTTCCACCGCGACGCCGGATATCTCGAGGGCCGCCGGGTTCGCCGGTCCCGCGAGATGCGGGCCATGAACAACCGCACCGCCTTCGGCAAGGAGATGATCTCCGGGCAGTGGGCGGTCGCCGAGTTCGGCGCCCTATCCCACCTGTGGGAGGTCGGCCAGGAGAGCGGCCTGGTCCGGGTGCCGTACCCGGTGCAGCTCATCGGCACCGAGCTGATGCTCGAGTTCATCGGCGACTGGGAGACCGGCGAGGCGGCGCCCCGGCTGGCGCAGGTGCGCGCCGACCCCGACCAGCTCGCCGACCTGTGGCGGCAGATGACCGACGCCCTGTCGGTGCTGGCCCGGGCCCAGGTGGCGCACGGCGACCTGTCGCCGTACAACACGCTGGTGCACGACGGCCGGCTCGTGCTGATCGACCTGCCGCAGATCGTCGACGTCGTCGCCAACCCGCAGGGCGCCGACTTCATCGCCCGTGATGTGCGCAACGTCGCGGCCTGGTTCACCCAGCGCGGTCTGCGAGTGGACGCCGACGAGCTGCTGGAACGGCTGCTCTACGAGGCGGGGCTGCGATGAGAAGGCCCGGCCCGCGGCCGCCGAAACCTCGGCGCCCGCGGCCGGAGCCGCGTCACTGCAGGTAGCCCTCGACCTCGCCGACGCTGTGGGCCTGCTCGGAGTTCGGGTCGTTGCCGAACTCCCGGGCGGCCCGCCGCCGGCGCAGCAGGTCCCAGCACTGGTCGAGCGCTTCTTCGAGTTCCTTGAGCCGCGAGTGCTCCTCGCTGGAGGAGATCTCGCCCTTGGCCAGCTGCTGCCGCAGCTTGTGCTCCTCGTCAACCAGGCCGTTGATCCGGCCCAGAACAGTTTTGTCATCCATGCGAAGAGCCTAAAGGCAGCCCCGCCGGACCCTCACCCGGTCACGCTGTGACGAAGCGCGCCCTCAACGGCGAGGCCGGCGGCGCGCCGTGGCGAGCAGCCGGCGGATGGGCGTGGTGGCGGATCAGGCGAGGCCGGCGTCGTGGGCCAGCAGGGCGATCTGGGTGCGGTTGTCGAGGGCCAGCTTGGTCAGGATGTGTGAGACGTGGGACTTGACCGTGGCCAGGGTCATGTCGAGGGCGGCGGCGATCTCGGCGTTGTTGTGGCCCCGGCCGATGCTGACGACCACGTCGTGTTCGCGGGGGCTCAGCGTGGCCAGCACGGCGCGGGCGCTCGTGTAGGCCCCGGCCTGGACGGCGACCCGGTCCATCAGGCGCCGGGTGACGCGCGGCGACAGGATCGGCTCGCCGGCCGCCACCTGCCGGATGGCGTCGGCGATGCGGGCCGGCGGCGTGTCCTTGAGCAGGAAGCCGCTGGCGCCGGCCCGCAGGGCGTGCAGGATGTTCTCGTCGGTGTCGAACGTGGTCAGCACGATGATCTCGGGCGGCCGCGGGCGCGCCCGCAGGCGGCGGGTGGCGGTGATGCCGTCGACCCGGGGCATCCGCAGGTCCATCAGCACGACGTCGGGCGCGTGGGCGTCGGCCGCCCGGGACACCTGGTCACCGTCGTCGGCCTCGCCGACCACAGCGATGCCGGGCGCGCCGTCGAGCATCATGGTCAGCCCGGCCCGGACGAGCGCGTCGTCGTCGACCACGAGCACGCGCACCGGCTGAGTCATGCCGGCCATGGTAGCGACGCACACAGCCGGAATTCGCCCTCGCTCGCCTGGTGATCGAGCCGCCCGCCGGCCAGCTGCACCCGCTCGGTGAGCCCGACCAGCCCGGCCCCGCCCGACCACCCGGGCGGCGTCCCGTCGGGCGGCAGCGCATTGACCAGCTCGACCTCCAGCCCCGCGCCCGGACCGCCGCGCAGCGCGACCCGGACCGGCTGGCCGGCGGCGTGCTTGCGGGCGTTGGTCAGCCCCTCCTGGATCACCCGATACGCCGTGCGGGCGACCGTCGGCGGCGCCTCGGCCGGCGCCGCCACCGCCTCGCGCAGCAGCACCTCGGTGCCGGCGCCGCGGGACTCCTCGACCAGGCGCGGAACGTCGGCCAGCACCGGCTGCGGACGGGACGCCTCGCCGTCCGGCGGGTCGTCGTCGCGCAGCAGCGAGATCACCTCACGGAGCTCCTCGAGAGCCTGATGGACCCCGGCGCGGACGACCCCGGCGGCCTGGGAGAGGCGCTCGGGCGACGAGTCGGGCCGATACTCCATCGCGCCGGCGAACGTCGCCAGCAGCGACAGGCGGTGGGCGAGGACGTCGTGCATCTCGCGGGCGATCTTGCGGCGTTCCAGCATGCGCGCCTCGGCCACCCGGCGGCCCTGTTCGGCCTCGGCCCGGTCGGCCCGCTCGCGCAGCGAGCGGATCAGCGCGGCCCGGGCCTGTGCCCACGCGCCCCAGCCCAGCAGCGCCCCGTAGCCGATGGTGATCAGCACGAGCCACCACCCGTACGGCATCGAGCCGTTGGGCCGCCAGGCCCCCTGAACCGCGTGGGCGGCGATACCCGCCCCCGCCACGGCGATCGCGACCGGGAACGGCCGCCGCCACGACACCTGCAACGCGCCGATCGTGGCGGGCGGGGTGGCGGCCGGTGACACCGCGGCCAGGACGGTGAGCACGGCCGTGCCGAGGACCGGGCGCCAGGCCAGCAGCGGGGTGACCGCCCAGCTCAGCAGGCCGGCCGCGACGTCGAGCGCGAACAGCGGGCCGAGCGCCCGGCCGCCTCCGTGGCCTCCCCACAGGGCGAACAGGGTGGAGGCGATCAGCACTCCTGACACGGCCGCGATCGTGGCGACGGCGGCGGCGCCGGGAGGGCGGAAAGTGGCGGTCACGGGGCGACGCTAACCGGTGGGCAGTCGTCGGCGACACCTACTTAAGTAGGTGCCGGCGCCCTCCCAAAGAAGGGCCCGGCGATGTCCGAGGTCCGATGTGCACACCCGGCCTCAGGGCCCACGCTCATCGGCATGACGAACAACATGCGGGACCTCGAGACCACGACCACCGCCACCTGGACCGGCCGCGCCGTCACGGTCGTGGCCGGCGCCGCCGGCTCCCTGCTGCTCTGGGCCGTGAACGTCCCGTGGGGCGGCCTCGACCTCGCCGTCCGGCAGGGCGGCGAGGTCCAGTCGATCGGCGCCGCCGCGGTGGTGGCCACCGCGCTGATCGCCGGCCTGGCCGCCTGGGGGCTGCTCGCGCTGCTGGAGCGCAAGGCCCGCCACCCCGTCCGCGCCTTCCGGATCATCGCGACCGTCCTGCTGCTCGTCTCGCTGGCCGGCCCGCTGGGCGGCGGCGTGGGTCTCAGCAGCAAGCTGGTCCTGCTGGGCATGCACCTGACGGTCGGCATCGCCCTGATCATCGGCCTGCCGGGCCGCCGCTCGTGCCGCTGAGTCAGGCGCCGAGGGATCGGGCGGCGGTGGAGGAGACCGTGACCAGCGCCGGGCGGGCCGCCATCAGCAGGGTGGTGACGCCGAGGGATTCGTTCATGGCGGCCAGCTCCTGCTCATGGCGGATGTCGGTGGCGTTGCGGACGCCGCGGATGATGACGTCGATGTCGTGCTCGCGGCAGAACGTCGCGGTCAGGCCGGCCCAGGCTACGACCTCGACATTGTCCCAGTACGCGGGCAGGACCGCCCGCACCGAGGCGGCCCGCTCGCCCTCGGCCCGTTCCGGGTGCTTGGCGCTGTTCACGGCGACGAGCACGGTCAGATGATCGGCCACCTGGCGGGCCCGGTCGGCGATGTCGAGATGACCGGGCGTGAGCGGGTCGAACGTGCCCGGATAGACGGCGCGCACCATCGACTCAGATTAGCGTTTGCGGGTGGGCGACATCCGCTTTCAGCGCCACGGGGGTGCCGGTGGCGGCGGGCAGCGAGAAGGTGATGATCGTGCCGCCGCCGCGGTTGTCCTCGGCGGTGATGACGCCGCCGTGCCGTTCGACGATGCGGTGGCAGATCGCCAGGCCGAGGCCGGTGCCGGGGATGCCCGAGGACTGGTGGGCGCGGTGGAATCCGTTGAAGATCGCCTCGTGCTGGCCGGCCGGCACGCCGAGGCCGCGGTCGGCGACCTGGACGACGACCTTCCGGCCGTCCTCGGTCCGGTGCGCGGTGACGTCGACGCGCGGCGTCCGGCCCGCCGCCGTGTATTTGACGGCGTTGCCGATCAGGTTGTTCAGCAGCTGCCGGATCAGGGCCGGGTCGGCCGCGACCGGGGGCAGGTCGCCGACGTAGATGGTCGGCATCGAGCGGCGGGCCGCGCTGGCGGCGTCGAGATGGGCGATCGCCACCTCGTCGGCCAGGGCGTGCAGGTCCAGGTCGACCGGCCGGATACCCCCCTCGCGAGCGGCGGCGTAGGTGAGCAGGTCGTCGATGAGGGTGCCCATCCGGGTCACCCCCGCCGTGATCTTGCGGAGGTCGGGACGGATCTCGGCCACGTCGACCGCGGACCGGCCCTCGAGTTCCTCGTCGAGAAACTCGGCGTGGGCCTGCACGGTGGCCAGCGGGGCCTTGAGGTCGTGGGCGACGACGCCGGCGAACGCGGTGAGGTCGGCCTTCTGCTGGCGCAGCACGATCTGGGTGGACCGCAGGTCGGCCGTCGCGGCCTCGACCCGGGACTCGGCCCGGGCCCGCCCGCTGGCCAGCGTGTGCACGAGCAGGGCGAGCGCGACGGTGAACAGCAGCCCGGCCAGGGTCACCGCCGCCGGCAGGTTCTTCGTGCCGGGCATCGTCGACGTGGGGGAGGCGACGACGATCGTCCAGTGCCGCTGGGCCACCGGGATGGTGACGGTTCGGTGCAGGTCACGCAGTCCGGGCGCGGGGGCGCGCAGGGTCGCCACGACCGAGGGCACAGCGTCGAGGCCCTGAGCCTGGAGGGTGACGTCGATGCCGCTCTGCGCGACCAGGCGGAGACTGTCGCCGAGGAAGGTCTCGCTGCGCAGGCCCATCAGCAGCCAGCCGCGGAACGGCTTGACGCCGTGGGCGCCGGCCGGTCCCCACAGGCCCGTGGTCAGCAGGAACGAACTCTGCCTGACCCCTTCCGGCAGGGTCTCGTCCCGCTTGAGGACGAACGGGTCGGAGAGCGTGACCTGGCCGGTGCGCCGCGCCTCGGCGAACGTCGCCGCCGGGACGGCGCTCGCCGCGAGATCGCTGGTCGTGGTCGAGGGCGTGCTGCCGTCAAAGCGTACGGAGAAGATGGGAAAGATGTGTTCCTGGAAGTTCGTGTCGGGGCTCAGCCGGAGATCCGGTACGCCACGACCGCGCCATTTCGCCTGAGCCGCGGCCACGCCGGGGCGGTCGGTGGCGATCAGATAGGTCAGCGAGGTGGCCCCGGCCAGCCGCAGCTGGGTGAGCGGGGCCGCGGTCTGCGCGAACTTCGAGGCGTTCAGGCTTTCGAAGGCGCCGATCGCGCCGGCCGTCGTGCGCAGCGTGTCGATGTAGCGGGCGGCCTGGTTGGTGACGGCCTGGGCGACGAGCCCGGCGCGGCGGTCCATGACGGCGTCGAATCCCTGACGCTGCTGCTGGTCGAGGAGCACGCCGCCGCCGACGCTGGCCAGGACGCCCACCACGATCACGACGACGGTCCAGGCCCATGTCTGCCGCCTGGAGAGAGCCCTCACCCCTACCCGATCGGCACGACCCCGGCGGGACTGAGCAGCCCGCCGGGGTCGGCACGAATCAGGAGTTGAGCATCTTGCGGAGCACGTACTGCAGGATGCCGCCGTGCCGGTAGTAGTCGGCCTCGCCGGGCGTGTCGATGCGGACGTCGGCGTCGAACTCGATGCCGGTGTCCGTACGGACCTTGACCGTGCGCGGGGTCTCGCCGTCGTTGAGCGCGGTCACGCCGGTGATCGTGAAGGTCTCGGTGCCGGTGAGGCCCAGCGACTCCGCGTTCGTCTTCGGCGGGAACTGCAGCGGCAGCACGCCCATGCCGATCAGGTTCGAGCGGTGGATGCGCTCGTAGCTCTCGGCGATGACGGCGCGGACGCCGAGGAGCATGGTGCCCTTGGCCGCCCAGTCGCGCGACGAGCCTGAGCCGTACTCCTTGCCGGCCAGGATGACCAGCGGCACGCCGGCCTCCTGGTAGGCCACCGAGGCGTCGTAGATCGTGCTCTGGTCGCCGGTGAGGTGGTTGACCGTGAAGCCGCCCTCGACGCCCGGCACGAGCTGGTTGCGCAGCCGGATGTTGGCGAACGTGCCCCGGATCATGACCTCGTGGTTGCCGCGGCGCGAGCCGTAGCTGTTGAACTCGTGCCGCGGGACGCCGTGCTCGGCCAGGTACTTGCCCGCGGGCGAGTCCGGCTTGATCGAGCTGGCCGGCGAGATGTGGTCGGTCGTGACCGAGTCACCCAGCTTGGCCAGCACGCGAGCGCCCGAGATGTCGTTCACCGGCTGCGGCGAGGCGGCCATGCCCTCGAAGTAAGGAGGCTTGCGGACGTACGTCGACTCGTCGCTCCACTCGAAGGTCTTGCCCTCGGGGGTCGGCAGCGACTGCCACTTCTCGTCGCCGGCGAACACGTCGGAGTACGCGGTGCTGAAGCCCTCGGCCCCGATCGCCGACGCGATGACGTCGTCGACCTCCTTGGCGGTGGGCCAGATGTCGTTCAGGTAGACCGGCTTGCCGTCCGAGCCCGTGCCGAGCGGCTCGGTCGTGATGTCCAGGTCCATCGTGCCGGCCAGCGCGTACGCCACGACCAGGGGCGGGGACGCCAGGTAGTTCATCTTGACGTCCGGGTTGATCCGGCCCTCGAAGTTGCGGTTGCCGGAGAGCACGCTGACCGCGGTCAGGTCGGCCTCGTTGACGGCGGCCGAGACCTCCTCGGGCAGCGGGCCCGAGTTGCCGATGCAGGTCGTGCAGCCGTAACCGACCAGGTTGAAGCCGATCTTGTCGAGGTACGGCGTGAGGCCGGCCCGGTCGTAGTAGTCGGAGACCACCTTGGAGCCCGGGGCGAGGGTGGTCTTGACCCACGGCTTGCGGGTCAGGCCGCGCTCGACGGCCTTCTTCGCGAGCAGCGCCGCGCCGATCATGACCTGCGGGTTCGACGTGTTGGTGCAGGAGGTGATCGCGGCGATCACCACGGCGCCGTGGTCGAGCTCGTACTCGACGCCGTCCTCGCCCTTGACCCGGGTCGGCTTGGAGGGTCGGCCCTCGGCGCCGTTGGCCGCGCTGACCAGGTGGTGCGGCTTGTCGGCGGCCGAGTCCTCGTGGTTGGCCGGCGGGTCGCTGGCCGGGAAGGACTCCTCGCTCGCCTCGTCGGCCGGCCCGGAGTCGGTGACGTAGTTGGTGAGGGCCTCGCGGAACATCGGCTTGGCCGCGTTCAGCGGCACCCGGTCCTGCGGGCGCTTCGGGCCGGCCAGCGACGGCACGATGGTCGACAGGTCGAGCTCGAGCTTCTCGGAGTAGTCCGGCTCGGCGTTCGGGTCGAGCCAGAGACCCTGACGCTTGGCGTACGCCTCGACGAGCGCCACCTGCTGCTCGGAGCGGCCGGTGAGCTTGAGGTACTTGATCGTCTCGTCGTCGATCGGGAAGATCGCGACGGTCGAGCCGTACTCGGGCGACATGTTGCCGATGGTGGCCCGGTTGGCCAGCGGCACGGCGCTCACGCCGGGGCCGTAGAACTCGACGAACTTGCTGACCACGCCGTGCTCGCGAAGCATCTCGGTGATCGTCAGCACCAGGTCGGTGGCGGTCGTGCCGGCCGGCATCTCGCCGTTCAGCTTGAAGCCGACGACCCGCGGGATCAGCATGCTGACCGGCTGGCCGAGCATCGCGGCCTCGGCCTCGATGCCGCCGACGCCCCAGCCCAGCACGCCCAGGCCGTTGACCATGGTGGTGTGCGAGTCGGTGCCGACCACGGTGTCGGGGTAGGCCTGGCCGTTGCGCTCCATGATCGTACGGGCCAGGTATTCGATGTTGACCTGGTGCACGATGCCGGTGCCGGGCGGCACGACCTTGAACTCGTTGAACGCGGTCTGTCCCCAGCGCAGGAACTGGTAGCGCTCGCGGTTGCGCTGGTACTCCAGCTCGACGTTGCGGGCGAAGGCGTCCTCGCGGCCGAACAGGTCGGCGATGACCGAGTGGTCGATGACCAGCTCGGCCGGGGCGAGCGGGTTGACCTTGGTCGGGTCGCCGCCCAGCTCCTTCACGGCCTCGCGCATGGTGGCCAGGTCGACCACACAGGGCACACCGGTGAAGTCCTGCATCAGGACCCGCGCCGGGGTGAACTGGATCTCGACGCTGGGGTCGGCGGTCTGGTCCCAGCCGCCGAGGGCGCGGATGTGGTCGGCGGTGATGTTCGCGCCGTCCTCGGTCCGCAGCAGGTTCTCCAGCAGGATCTTCAAGGAGTAGGGCAGGCGGTGGTGCCCCTCGACCTTGTCGATCGTG
The DNA here is from genome assembly GCF_043197815.1 of Actinoplanes sp. NPDC048988. NCBI lineage: Bacteria > Bacillati > Actinomycetota > Actinomycetes > Micromonosporales > Micromonosporaceae > Actinoplanes > Actinoplanes sp. NPDC048988. The sequence continues at coordinate 213,717 of NZ_JBICTW010000008.1, forward strand.
AAAATCTCGTAGCTCGCGTCACCGACGCGCAGCTCGCTCTTCGCACCAAAGGTGTCGAGGCTGGCCACGTCATCTCCTTCACACCCAGCGATCGTCGGACAAGTCTTTCGCACCGAATGAGCGGCCTTCGGGTTAGGCATACCTAACTCTCGGTTCACGTTTCCCGTAAACCGTACGTCCGTCTTGTAAGGCCGCGCAAGGCGGGGTCGGGCATCCCTCTCACGTTTACTCCCGTTGGGCCGTGGGCACACCTCGAACCGTGCAGGCACCCACCGATTCCGATGGGCTGACCGAGTTCTTCGACCGCTACGGGACCGCGCTGACCAGTGGGGACGTCTCGGCCATCGCGAACTGCTACGCGCTGCCGGGCATGGTGGTGGCCGACTCGTACAGCTTCACGTTCGCCTCGCCGGCCGCCGTCGCCCTGTCGTTCCTGGGTGCCGCGCCCGCGTACCAGGAGCAGCAGATCGTCGCCGCCCACGCTCAGTTGACCGAGGTGCAGCCGCTGTCGGCCCGGCTGACCATGGTCGCTGTCGAGTGGGAGTACCTGGACAGCTCGGGCAACGCCGTGCCCGGCGAACGCTACCGCTACCTGCTGCGGGTCGACGAGCACGGCCCTCGGATCACCACGGTCGTGGCGACGCACTGAATTGAGTTCATTCAAGGTCTACCTGGGCCGACGACGCGCCGCAGCCTACCGCCCTGGTCTCCACGGCCCTGAATAATCCTCAATTGTCGGAGGCCGGTGCGAGGATGTTCCGGTGACCACGATCGAGATCGACTCCGTCGCGCCCGCTTCTCTGGTCCGCTCATCGCCGCGCTGGCTGCTCGTGCACTACGTACGGCCCGACGGTGACTATGCGGCCTGGTCGCTGCACGCCTGGGGTGACATCGAGCCGGGGCAGATCAACGGCTATCCGGGCGGCCGCCCTTTCGCTGGTGAGGACTCTTACGGCCGGTTCGCCTGGGTCGCGCTGACCCCCGGGGCGCGGGACGTCGGGTTTGTTCTCGTCGATCGTGCCGGGGTCAAGGACGTTCCGGACGACCGGCACGTCGACCCGTCGGTGATCTCCGAGATCTGGCTGCGGCCCGGCGACCCGACGATCTACACGTCACCGCGCAGTTCCGACATCTCCGATTCTTCCGGCGACGTGATCATCCACTACCGGCGGCCCGACGGCGACTACGCGGGCTGGGGACTGCACGCCTGGGAGGGCACAAAATCCAAGCCCGTCTGGCGTACGCCGATCATGCCCTCGGCGTGGGACGCGTTCGGCGCCGTCTTCCGGGTGCCGGTGCGCCCCGACGCGATCGGGCTGCGCTTCGTCCTGCATCGCGGCGAGCAGAAAGACCTGCCCGACGACCAGCGGATCGACCTCTCCGTAGCCCGCGAGTTGTGGCTGGTCGGCGGCACGGTCGCCCCCGTCCGGCCCGACGTGGGCACGCTCGGCCCGGAACTCGACCCGGCCCGGTCCCTGGCCGTCTTCGTCGACCGGACGACCATCGCGCTGCCCGGCGACCTGGCCGACCGGGCCGCGGTGTTCGCGCTGGCCGGCGACGACCTCGAGGTGCCTCTGACACCGCGGCCGGGCGGGCTGTTCCAGGCGCAGAGCCGCAAGTTCCCCCACCTGCGGGCGTACCGTGCCTTCTCGGTGCGCGAGCTGGGCGACGCGGTGCTCGGGTCGCTGCTGCGCGGGCAGTTGCTCGTCGTCGGCCAGGACCCGCGCGGTGAGGTCACCGCCCTGACCGGCGTGCAGATGGCCGGCGTGCTCGACGACCTCTACGCCGACGCGGCCGACGCCGAGCTGGGGCTGGTGCTCGACGCGGAACGCTCCTTCGTGGCGGTGTGGGCGCCGACCGCCCGGTCGGTGGCGCTGGAGATCTTCCGTACGCCGGCCGACGATCCCAAGGTCCTGCCGATGGACCGCGACGACGTGACCGGGGTGTGGTCGGCCGGCGTCAAACGCAAGTGGCTGGGTCGCTACTACCGTTTTCGCGTCGAGGTCTGGCATCCGGCCGCCCAGCGGGTCGTGACGGCCGGCGTCACCGACCCGTACTCGCTGGGTCTCGCCGCCGATTCGACGCACAGCCTGCTCGTCGACCTCGACGATCCCGCGCTGGCCCCGCCGGGCTGGGACGCGCTGGCCAAACCGGCGCCGGTGGCGCCGGCCCGCATGCAGATCAGCGAGGTGTCGATCCGCGAGTTCTCGATCTTCGATCAGTCGCTGCCGGCCGCGCTGCGCGGCACCTACGGCGCCTTCGCCCACCTCGAGTCCGACTCGATGCGGCATCTGCGCTCGCTTGCGGACGCGGGCCTGACCCACGTACACCTCCTGCCGGCCTTCGACTTCGCGACCGTGCCCGACCGGCGGGCCGATCAGGCGACGCCCGCCTGCGACCTGGCGACCTTTCCGCCGGACTCGCCCGCGCAGCAGGCCGCCGTCATGGAGATCGCCGACGAGGACGGGTTCAACTGGGGTTACGACCCGTGGCACTACACGGCGCCCGAGGGCAGCTTCGCGGCCGACCCGGCCGGGCCGTCGCGCATCCTGGAGTTCCGCACCATGGTGGCGGCGCTGAACGCGATCGGGCTGCGCGTGGTCATGGACGTGGTCTACAACCACACGATGCACGACGGGCTCGGCCGCTTCAGCGTGCTCGACAAGATCGTGCCGGGCTACTATCACCGGCTGCTGGCCGACGGCACCACCGCCGAGTCGACCTGCTGCCCGAACACGGCCACCGAGCACATGATGATGGGCCGGCTGGTCGTCGACTCGGTCGAGACCTGGGCCCGGCAGTACAAGGTCGACGGATTCCGCTTCGACCTGATGGGACACCACCCCCGCGCCAACATCCTCGAGGTGCGGGTGACGCTCGACCATCTGCCCCACGGCAAGGACATCTACCTGTACGGCGAGGGGTGGAACTTCGGCGAGGTCGCGTACGACGCGCGGTTCGCCCAGGCCACTCAGATCAACATGGCCGGTACGGGCATCGGCACCTTCAACGACCGCCTGCGCGACGCCGCCCGCGGCGGTGGCTCGTTCGGCGACCCGTCGGTGCCGGGCTTCGCGACCGGGCTGGGCTCCCGGACGCCGCTGTACGTCCACGACGAGATCAAGGTGGGTCTGTCGGGCGCCCTGTCCACGTACCGGTTCGTGACGCACACCGGTGCCGAGCTGAGCGGTGCCCAGATCGACTACAACGGCTCGCCGAGCGGGTACGCGCTGTCGCCGGGCGAGACGGTCAACTACGTCGACGCCCACGACAACGAGATCCTGTACGACGCGATGGCCTTCAAGCTGCCGCGGTCCAGCTCGGCCACCGACCGCGCGCGCATGCAGATCCTGGCGCTGTCGCTGGTGGTGCTCGGCCAGGGCGTCGGTTTCGTGGCGATGGGCAGCGAGCGGCTGCGCTCGAAATCGCTCGACCGTAACTCGTTCAACTCGGGCGACTGGTTCAACCAGATCCGCTGGGACCCGGCCCTGGGCAACGGTTTCGGCCTGGGCCTGCCGCCGGAGGCGGACAACGAGGACCAGTGGGACCGGGCCCGGCCGCTGCTGGCCGACCCGGCGCTGGTCCCGCCGCCGGAGGCGATCGAGATGACCGCCGAGCGCTACCGCGAGTTGCTGCGGATCCGGCGTTCCTCGCCGGTCTTCGGCCTGCCGACCGCCGAGGAGGTGCAGCGCCGCCTGACGTTCCCGCTGGGCGGCCCGGCCGAGACCCCCGGCGTGATCGTGATGTGCCTGGACGGCACCGGCCTCGACCCGCGGTGGAGCACGATCGTGGTGGTCTTCAACGCGACCGAGGAGACGGTGCAGCAGGAGGTGCCGGCACTGGCCGGGGTGGACCTGCGCCTACACCCCGAGGTGGCCGGTTCGGCCGACCCGCTGCTGCGCACGGCCACGGCGGCCGGCGACCTGCTGACGGTGCCCGGGCGCTCGGTCGCGGTCTTCGTGGCCGACGTACGGTGAGTCTCGACGGACGCCGGGGATGCGCGAACCTCCGCCGCTCGCAAGAATGGGTCCAGCGCGGAAAGGGGGAGCCGTTGCGCGAGGTGAACTACGACGATCGGCAGCATCTGGTCTACGCCCGGGCCAGGGCACTGCCGCCCGAGACGATGACCGAGTGGCTGCGCGCCTTCGCCCGCCACGCGCCGCCCGGGCGCCCGCTGACCGTGCTCGACCTCGGCTCGGGCACGGGCCGGTTCACCCCGCTGCTGGCCGACGAGTTCGGCGGTCCGGTCTACGGCGTCGAGCCGTCGGTGCGCATGCGCGAGGTCGCCGAGGCGAACGCGACCCACCCGGCGGTGACATACCTGGAGGGCTCGGCCACCGAGATCCCCCTACCCGACGCGAGCTGCGACCTGGTGCTGCTCTTCCTGGTGCTTCACCACGTCCGCGACCACAGGGCGGCGGCGGCCGAGATCGCCCGCGTCCTGCGCCCCGGCGGCCGGGCCCTGATCCGCAGCTCGTTCCCCGACCGCATGCCCGAGCTGCTCTGGTACAGCTACTTCCCCGGCGCCCGCCTGGTCGACGAGCAGGTCTTCCCGCGCATGGACCCCCTGATCGAGGACTTCGCCGAGTCCGGCCTGACCTACGTGACAGTCGACCGCATCCAGGAACGCATCGCCGACAGCCTCTCCGACTACGCCGACCGCCTACGCCTGCGCGGCTCATCCACCTTCGAGCGCCTGACCGAGGAGGAGATCCTCGACGGCTTCGCCGCCCTGGACGCCGCGGTAGCCACCGAACGCCACCCCCGCCCAGTCGACGAGGAAAGCGACCTCCTGGTCCTGGAACGCGCCCCTTAACAGCGCGCCGGTGTCGCGCCGCGTCGTCTCGTGGCGCGTTTCCTTCGCGCCGCGCCTCTCCTTTGGCGCCGCGCCCTCACGCGCTAGAGTGCGGCCGCCTTTCCGAGTAGGACGAAGCGTTCCCGGGCGTTCGTGCAGAGGCGGGCGGCCAGCTCGAGCTCGGCCCGCGCCTCGGCGGCCCGGCCCAGGCGGGCGAGCAACTCCCCACGCACCCCGGGGAGCAGATGCGAGCCGGGGAGCCGGTCGCGGGCGGCCAGATCGTCCACGATGGCGAGCGCCTCCGCCGGTCCACTCGCCATCGCCACCGCGACGGCCCGGTTGAGCTCGACGACCGGTGACGGCGCGACCCGGCCGAGCGCCTCGTAGAGAAGAACGATGCTGTCCCAGTCGGTCTCGGCCACCGAGGCGGCCGCGGCATGGCAGGCGGCGATCGCGGCCTGTAACCCGTACGGCCCCAAGCCCTTTCCCCACGCCGTGGCCTGACTCAGCGCGGCCTGCCCACGGCGGACAGCCGACCTGTCCCATCTCCTCCTGTCCTGATCCTCCAACAGGATCGGTTCGCCGTCCGGGCCGGTGCGCGCGGGAAAGCGCGCGGCCGTCAGCTCGAAGAGCGCCTGCAACCCGTACACCTCGGGCTCGCCCGGCAGCAACGCCGCCAGCATCCGGGCCAGCCGGATGGCCTCGTACGCCAGATCCTCGCGCACCAGCCGGTCGCCCGAAGTCGCCGTCGAGCCCTCGGTGAAGATCACGTAGAGCACGCTGAGCACCCCGCCGAGCCGCTGTCTTCGCTCGCCGGCCGGCGGCAGCGCGAACGGCACCCGCGCCGCCGCGATCGTCTTCTTGGCGCGGGTGATGCGCGCCTGGATCGTCGGCACCGGCACGAGGAAGGCGCGGGCAATCTCCTCGCTGGTCAGCCCTCCGACCGTGCGCAGGGTGAGTGCCACCCGGGCTTCGGGGGAGAGGACCGGATGACAGGCCACGAACATCAGCGCCAGAACGTCGTCGTCGATCCGGTCCGGGTCCCAGAGCAGGTCGCCCTGACCGTCGTCAGCAGCCGTCCCGGCCGCGGGCACGTACCGCTCGTCGCCGCCGGCGGCCAGCAGCGCGTACCGCTCGTCGCGGGCCGCCCGGCGGCGGAAGCTGTCGATTGCCCGGCGCCGCGCGGTCGCGAGCAGCCAGCCCACCGGGTTGTCCGGCGTGCCGTCGCGGGCCCAGGAGACGAGCGCTTCCGCCACCGCCTCCTGGGCGACGTCCTCGGCCAGCTCGAGATCGCCGGTGTAGCGGGCGAGCGCGCCGACGATGCGCGGTGACTCGATGCGCCAGACGGCCTCGAGTTCCTTGGTCACAGCTGCCCGGTCTGCTCGCGCCACGCGCGCTCCCTGATGACCCACTCGTTGTCCTGTGGGAACTCGTCGATGCTGGGCACCCGCCGGATCTCGGTCTTGGCGCCCGGGAACGCCGGCATCCGCTTGGCCCACTCGATCGCCTCCTCCTTCGAGGCGACGTCGATGATGTAGAAGCCGCCGAACAGCTCCTTGGTCTCCCCGTACGGCCCGTCGGTGACCACCGGGGTCTCACCGCTGTAGTCGACCACCACGCCCTGCGCGGCGTCGTCGAGCCCCTCGGCCGCGATCAGGACGCCCGCCTTGATCAGCGTCTCGTTGAAGCGGCCGACCGTCTCGAGCATCTCGTCGAACGAGACTTCGCCCATCTTGGCCAGGCCCTCGTCGGTGTTGCGCATGATCAGGATGTACTTGGCCATCGTGCTCTCCTCGCGTCGGTGCGGTCGCTCGTCGACCTTCTCACTGACAGGTCGAACGGCGGACCCTCCCATCGACGGGGTTCCGGAAGTTTTTTACCCCGACTTTGGTATGGGGCCGACCCCTACCTTCGGCTCTCCCCACTCATGGCCGTCGGGAGCAGAGTGGGCGGCGTCGTTCCTTGACAACTCCACAGCGACACACCACAGCGATACAGCCCGGCAACCGGTGAGGATGCGCGGCTGCGCTAGATTGCGGGTCCCCTGCCCCGCACCCGCGGGCGTGATCACGGAGGTTGACAGTGCGGCTCGCGTGGGCCCTTGGCGGCATCGCCCTGGTGGCGGCGATCGGCGGATGCACGTCGGACGAGCCCAAGACCTCGACCTTCGTCACGCCGTCCCCGTCGGTGGTCACCTCGCCGCCGCCGTGGACCGAGCCGGCCGACTACTCATACGTGCTCACCCGCGGCTGCGACGACGCCAAGCCGCTCGGGCGCTACCGCGTGACCGTGGCCTCGGGCGAGGTGGCGTCGACCGAGCGGCTGGACGCGTCGGCCGCCGCCCCGGCGAGCAGCAGCGAGGTCGACCTCGGCCCGGTCACCGGCGAGCAGGGCGAGGAGATCGACGCCTTCACGCTGAAGCAGCTGATCGACAACGCGCAGACGGCCGCCGACGACGGCGGTGAGGTCACCCGCACGTTCACCCCGGACGGACTGCCGGTGAAGATCTCCATCAACGTCTCCGAGGAAGGCCCCAGCGGGGCCGAGTGCTTCGCGGTCAGCGACTTCAAGACCTCTTGACCTCGAGTGCGCTCGAACGCCTAGCTTCGCCGGTATGACGACTAGGTTCGATGCGCACAGCACGGCGGCCCAGGTGCTCTCCGGCGTGGACCTGAGCGGCCGCACCGCCATCGTGACGGGCGGATATTCCGGCATCGGGCGGGAGGCGGCGCTCGCCCTCGCCGACGCCGGGGCGTACGTGATCGTCCCGGCGCGCCGGCCCGAGGTGGCGCGGCAGGCGCTGCGCGACGGCCGGATCGACATCCGGCCGATGGACCTCGCCGACCTCGCCTCGGTGGAGAAGGCCGCCGGCGAGATCGTAAGCGACCGCCCGGCGGTCGACATCGTCATCGGGAGCGCGGCCGTGATGGCCTGCCCCGAGACGCGGGTCGGTCCCGGCTGGGAGGCCCAGTTCGCGATCAATCACCTCGGGCACTACGCGCTGGTGGCGCACCTGTGGCCCGCGCTGAAAGCGGCCGAGGCGGCCCGGGTGGTCATGGTCGCCTCCGGGCGGTCGCCCGAGGACCGCATGCGGTGGGACGACATCCATTTCACCCGGGAGTACGACAAGTGGGCCGCGTACGGGCAATCGAAGCTCGCCGCCGTGCTGTTCGCCCACCGCCTCGACCAATGGGGGGTACGCGCCTTTTCCGCCAGCCCCGGGTGGGTGCTCTCGCCGTTGCAGCGGCACTTGGCGCGCACGGAGATGATCGAGGCCGGCTGGATCGACGCCGAGGGCCGGCCGGCGCCGGGGCTGTTCCGCAGTGCCGCTCAGGGCGCCGCCACGCCGGTGTGGGCGGCGACCTCACCGGGCGCGGAGCCGTTCGGCGGCTCCTACTGCCGCGACTGCGCGGCTACCGAGACCTACTCGACCGACGGGCCGGAGGGTGAACGGCTCTGGGACCTCTCCGCGGACCTCACCGGGCTGGACCCGCGTCAGAGTACGACGCGGTAGTGGGTGGTCAGCCGGCCGTCGTCGTCGAGGATGTGGAACGCCAGCATCGAGGGCAGATCACGGGTGATCACGTCGTCGCTCTCGAAGGGCAGCAGCAGAGTCGAGGCGATGCTGGGCGCGACCAGCATCGGTTTGCCGGCGAAGGTGCTCGCCGCGGCCGTATGGGCGTGACCGCAGAGCACCGCCACGACGTTGCCGTGAGCGGCGACGATCTCGGCCAGGCGCTCGGTGGAGAACTGCCGGATCTCGTCGATGAACGGCACCTGAAGCGGTACGGGCGGGTGATGGAAGCAGATGAACGCCGGCAGGTCGGCGGCGGCGGTCAACTCAGCTTCCAGCCAGTCGAGGGTCTCGGGCGCCAGGAGGCCGTCGTTGCGGCCCGGGATGCTGGAGTCGCACATCGCGAAGAACATGCCGCCGACCCGGTGCGCCGAGTTGATCGGGCCGCCGCTCGGTGTCTCCTCAAGCAGAATCTTGCGGTACGCCTCGCGGACGTCGTGATTGCCGGGCAGCAGCAGCGTCGGCACCGGCAGGTCGAGCACCTGGCGCATCCGCTCGTACTCCTGGGCGAAGCCGTGGTCGGCGATGTCCCCGGTCACGAGCACCACGTCGACCGGAACCGGAAGCCCGGCGAGATAGCGCATGACACGCCCCGCACGCTCGACGCTGCGGTCCCCGCCGTCGATATGGACGTCGCTGATATGGGCAATCACGTTCACGCCGCAATCGTATGGCTACGCTTCGCCCTTGTGGACCGCTCGCTCTGTCGGCTTACCGGCAACAAGACCCGCTCATGACCGCACCCGCTCAGCGCATCGCGGCCGCCGTCGCCGACGTTCTGGGACCGTCGGCCCGGTCGGTGATCCTGCATGGCTCCCTGTCGTCCGGCGGCTTCCGGCCGGGCCGCAGCGACATCGACTTACTGGCCGTGACCACCGATCGCCTCACCGACACCCAGATGGACGCGCTGGAGGCTGTGGTCCGCGAGGCCGACCTGGGCGGCCAGGCTTCAGGGGTCGACCTCGATGTCGTGCTCGCGGAGACGGCGGCGGCGCCGTCACCGCGGCCACCTCTCGAGTTGCACGTCGGGCGGTACGAGACCCTGTTCGAGGTGGAGCGCCGGGCCGGGGTCGCGCCCGACCTTCTCGCCGAGCTGTCAATGGCGCGGGCCGGCGGAGAGGCACTGCACGGCCAACCGCCGGGTGAGGTGATCGGGCCCGTCCCGACCCGCTGGGTCGTGGACCGAGGCCGTCAGTGGCTGCGCACCTGGCTGGGCCTGACCGAGGACGACGACCACGCGGCCTTCATGGTCCTGACCGCCTGCCGCATCTGGCATCTCGCGGTCGAGGGCAGCCACCTGCCCAAGGTCGCGGCCGGCCGGTGGGCGCTCGAGCGGCGGCCGAGCCTGATCGCGGTCCGTCAGGCCATCCGCCGGATCGAGCAGGATGATCCCACCCCGATCGATCCGGCGCGACTGGCCGTAGTGCTCGAGACCGTGTTGAAGGAGACGGACTAGCCCGGCAGGCGGGGGCCGGCCTCACGCTGGGAGGCGAGCCAGGCCTCGACGTCGGCCGACGAGCGGGGCAGGCCGGCCGACAGGTTGCGGCAGCCGTCGGCCGTGACCAGCACGTCGTCCTCGATGCGGACACCGACGCCGCGCAGCTCCTCGGGGACCAGCTCGTCCTCGGGCTGGAAGTAGAGGCCGGGCTCGACCGTGAGGACGTAGCCCTCCTTCAGTTCGCCGTCGCGGTAGTTCTCGTTGCGGGCGTTGTTGCAGTCGTGCACGTCGATGCCGAGCATGTGGCCGAAGCCGTGCAGGGTCCAGCGACGGTAGACGGTGCTCTCCTCGCTCATCGCCTCGTCGACGCTGACCGGGAGCAGGCCCAGGTCGTTCAGCCCTTCGGCCAGGACCCGCATGCAAGTCGTGTGCACGTCGCGGAAGAGCACGCCGGGCTTGATGGCGTCCATGCCCGCCTGCTGCGAAGCGTGGACGATGTCGTACACCTGGCGCTGCAGCGGGGTGAACGAACCGGAGACGGGCACCGTGCGGGTCACGTCGGCGGTGTAGAAGTTGTCGCCCTCGACGCCCATGTCCATCAGGAGCAGCTCACCGGGCTTGGTCACCCCGGTGTTGCGGACCCAGTGCAGGATCGTCGCGTGGCTGCCGGCGCCGACGATCGAGGTGTAGCCGACGTCGTTGCCGTCGTGCCGGGCCCGCAGGCCGAAGACGCCCTCGAGCAGCCGCTCCTTGACCCCGCGGTCGGCCGGCAGGATGCGCGCCACGTCCTCGAAGCCGCGGACCGTCGCGTCGATCGCGGCCTGGAGCTGAGCGATCTCCCACTCGTCCTTGACGAGCTTGAGCTCCGAGATCACCCAGGCCAGCTCACGGTCGCGGGGCTTGTCGCGATCGGGCTCGTAGGCCAGCACGGCCCGGTCGACCGCCGCGTCGAGACCGCGCAGGACGCGGGTGCGGCCCGGCGCCGAGTTCGCGAGGGCGGTGCCGAGCTCGCCCAGCGACGCGGTCTCGACGCCCAGCTCGGTCGATTTCTCGCCCAGCGTGTGGGTGCGGCCGACCCACAGCTCGCCGTTGCGGCTGCGGAAGAAGGCGTCGGTGTCCTTCGAGTTGCGCTGGTGGGTGTAGAGCACGGCGTCGTGCCCGGAGCCGCTCGGCCGCAGCACGAGCACGCTGTCGGGGTCGCGGTCGCCGGTGAGGTAGACGAAGTCGCTGCCGGGGCGGAACGTGTAGTCGGTGTCGTTGGCGCGCACCTTCTCGTTGCCGCTCGGGATGATCAGAGTCTCGCCGGGGAAGGCCTCGGAGAGCGCGGCCCGGCGCTTGGCGTAGTTCGGCACCTCGGGGCGAGGCGTGACAGCGATCGGGTCCTCACGCCACCCGGTGCGCATGAACTGCAGAAACGCCTCGGGGAAGCCGGGGTCGTGCGACTCCGTCTTCGCGGCGGGTTGCGCCTTGCCCTGAGTCTTGCCGTCACCCTGCTCGGCCATGGGTGTTGCCTCCGATCGTCGATCCGCCCCCGACGTTACCGCCTGGCTCCGGCGGAACGCAGTCCCGGGAGACGATGATCAACATCCCGCCCACTCAGCGGGCGGGCAGGGTGAGGCAGGCGGCCCGCTCGCCGGCCGTCCCGGCCGCTCCGGCGCGGGTACGGGTGGTCAGTGTGTGGATGACCAGCGAGCGCGGCGAGGACCCGGCCGTGAAGCTCCAGCGCTGCTCGCTCGTGACGGTGGCCGCGCCGGTGGCGTCGGCGGTGAAGTCCAGCCAGATCTCGTTGCGCGGGTTGGCGTAGGACGGGTTCACCGAGGGCGTCTTGGGGTCTTTCTGGTGCTGGAAGTGCGGGCCGGCGTCGGCCGGGGCGGCGGTGCAGGGGGCGGTGTGCAGATGGGCGCCGTACGACCGGCGGGGGATCAGGCCGCTGGTGGTCAGGCGGACGATCATGCCGGCGGCGTTGCGGGCGATGCCGACCTCGGCCCGCGCGCCCGGGGGAACCACCGTGGGCTCGTAGGTGATCGCCGGGGAGTCGGGGCGGTAGGGCAGGAAGGTGCCGGCGGCGACGGTGTCGGGCGCCCATGACACGGCCGGGGACGCGCTCATGGCGCCCTGGTAGACCACCCAGGCCGAGGCCGAGGCCGCCGAGGGCAGGGCGGCCGGCTCGACCTCCACCGAGTTGGTGCAGGCGGCGAGCAGAGCGGCGGGAGCGGCGAGGGCCAGGGCGCGGAGGATCATCGGGTGATCTTCTCAAAAAGGTACTTATCGGGCGAGTACTGGCGCCGCGCGTCCCGGGGCGCAAGGCTGGCGGTAATCACGGCGGAGTACAGGGAGACGGCAATGGGCTATGCGGTGGTGCTCGGTGAGGCGCTGATCGACCTCCAGGAGGCCGAGCACGACGGCGGGGTGGTCTACCGGCAGGCGATCGGCGGGGCGCCGCTCAACGTCGCGGTCGGGGCGACCCGGCTCGGCGGCGATGTGCGGTACGCGGGGTCGCTCAGCCAAGACGTCCTCGGCGACCGGATCGCGACTTTCCTGCGCGAGACCGGCGTCGGCGTGGACGGCGTCAAGCGGGTGGCCGTGCCGACCACGCTGGCGGTGACCACCTTCGTGGGCGCTGAGCCGACCTTCACGTTCTACGGCGAACCGCCGTCGTACTCGCTGCTCGCGCCCTCGGACGTCGACCTCGGCGCGGTCAGGGGCGCCGATGTGCTCTACGCGGGCTCGATCTGCCTGCTGCGGGAGCCGTTTCGGGCCGCCGCCCGGGCCGCCTGGCACACGCCCGGGCCGCTGAAGGTGTTCGACCCGAACGCCCGGCCCACACTGTTGCCCGACGGGGCGGCGGTGACCTCGCTGCGCGAGCTGTCCGAGGAGTTCTTCGCCGGCGCCGACCTGGTGAAGCTCAGCGCGGCCGACGCTGAAGTTCTCTACGACGGCGCGGCGCCCGACGTCGCGGCCGAGCGGATCCGCGGGCTCGGCGCCAAAGCGGTGGTGGTGACCCGCGGGTCGAAGGGTGCCTACGTGGCCGCCGGTGACGGCACCGCGACGCTACCGGCCCCGGTGGTCGACGCGGTCGACGCGACCGGTGCCGGGGACTCGGTGATGGGCGCTCTGATCCGCCGCCTGCTCGCCGACGGGCTGCCCAAGGACCTCGACGGCTGGCAGCGCAACGTGCGGTTCGCGCTGGCCGTGGCCGGCCTGGTCTGCGAGCGCCGCGGCGGCGCCGTCGCGATGCCCACGCAGGAGGAGCTCACCGCCCGCTGGGGAACGCTCGCCTAGTCGCCGAGCGCCTTGGAGATGAAGCGCTGGCGATCGAGGATCACGCGCTCGACGCGGACCTCGGCCACGAGTTCCTCGCCATCGCGGACGGCGACGTCGAAGATCAGCTTGCGGCCGTCCACTTTGGCCAGGGTGGCCAGGGCGGTGACCCGGCGGCCGAGGGGGGTGGGCGCCCGATGCTCCACCTCGGCCCGGGTGCCGACCGTGGTGAGGCCGCCGGGGATGGTGCGGGCGGTGGCGGCGACCGTGGCCGCCTCGGCCAGCGCCAGCACGCGCGGCGTGCCCAGCACGGGCACGTCGCCCGAGCCGAGCGCCTGCGCGGTGTCGGCGTCGGTCACGGTCAACTCCACCCGGGCGCTGAGACCGGGCGAGAAATCCGGAAGCTCCATGTCCAGAGCTTAGGGCCGCGCGGGGTAGGACGGGGGCCTAGGACTGCTCGGGCCGTCGCCAGTAGGAGTCGTCGGGGCCGTTCTCCATCGTGTCGCCCACCGTGCCTTCCACAGCGCCCGAGCCCGAGGCCGGGACCGCCACGGCGGACGGGTCGAGGCGGTCGGTGAGCAGCGGGGCCGGGCGGCGGGCCAGGCGGGCCCGCTCGGCCAGCTCGCGGGCGAGGGCCCAGGCCTCGGCCAGGTCCCGGTCCTTGGCCTGGCCCGAGCGGCCCCGGGCCGTGTCGGCGTAGACGGTGGCCAGGCCCAGCCGGCGCTGCACGGGACCCTGCACGACGCGGACGCTTTGCAGGCGGGCGTACGGCACGATGTGCATCTCGCGGGTGAACAGGCCCCAGCGGCTGACGAAGACCTCCGGCGCCAGGCCCACCCCGAGGGAGCGCAGTGCCACCGGGTTGAGCCAGCGGGCCCGCTTCGGCGGTGGGCTGGTGGCCAGGGTGGCCAGGTCGACGCCGGGCAGGACGTCCCACACGAGGGCGCGGGCCGTCGCGAAGTCGCCGACCGGCAGGAGACGGTCTGATCCCTTGCTCTCGCCGGGCTCGCCCGCGTAGCCGGCGATGTCCAGGCGCAGGTGCAGCCAGCCCTGTGCCCGCCACAGCAGCGGCCAGGTGACACCCACCGCCTGCACCCGGTTCAGCGGGACGATCTGGCTGCGGGTCTCGAGCAGGCCGAAACGCACCACGAGGCGGCCGTCCGGGTCACGGGCGAGCCGGAAGTCCCAGTCCTGCAGCACCCGGCGCACCGGTTGCAGCAGCACGCCGGCCATCGCGGTGACCGTGCTGGCGATGCCGATGAAGGTCCAGGAACCTTCGAGCACGAACTGCATGACGACGAAGGCGATGCCGACCGGGAGGAAGAACGCCTGCGGGGTGAGGAGCTGGCTCACCACCAGATCGCGGTTGCCGACGCGCAACAGCGGGCGTTCGACGGCAGTCGTCTCGAAAGCGGCCGCGGGCCCGGTCGCGGAGGGTGGGGTCACCGTCGCGGGCCCGGCCAGCGCGAGCAGGCGCTCGCGCAGGGCGGAGGCCTCGCGCACGGTCAGGAACGACAGGGGCGCCTCGGTCTTGCCGCCGCCGATCACCTCCAGGCGCAGCTCGGCGAGGCCGGTGAGCTGGGCCAGCAGGGGACGGCGGAGCTCGACGGCCTGCAGACGTTCGAGGGGGATGGCCCGGTTGCGGCGCCAGATCACGCCGTCGGAGATGCGCAGCTCGCGGCCGACGACCTGATATCCGGTGGTGAGCCAGCCGACGATGGAGAAGATGACGACGCCGACCGCGAGGACGAGCACGACGAGCGTGAATCGCTCGAGGCCGACCCGCGACAGCGTCTGCCAGGACAGCGCCGCCACGATGACCGCGATGCTCTTGGCGCCGTGCAGCAGTGGGCTCAGCGGGTGAAGGCGCCGCCGCGGCTCCTCCTGCGCGGTGGCGGCGGGTGGAGCGGCGGCGGGCGGGTGGGGACCGGGGGTGCTCACAGGCCCTCGGCCCGGTCCTCGCCCAGGGCGGTGAGGCGGTCGCGCAGGCGGGAGGCCTCGGCCGGGGGCAGGCCGGGAATGCGGGCGTCGCTCGCGGCGGCGGCGGTGTGCAGTTGCACGGTGGCCAGGCCGAAAGCCCGTTCGAGCGGGCCCGCGGTCACGTCGACGAACTGCATCCGCGCGTACGGGACGATCGAGAGGCGGCGGATCAACAGGCCGTGCCGGACCAGAAGGTCCTGGTCGCGTTCGGCGTAGCCCCAGGCGCGCACGGCGCGGACCGTGACGAAACAGCGCCAGATCGCGTTGAGGACGACCAGCAGGATGCCCAGGCGCCACAGCCAGTGGCCCTGCAGGGCCCAGCCGACGGCCAGCCCGGCCACGATCACCAGCGACCAGGCGATGCGGACGATCAGCTCCACAGTGATCAGCTTCGGGGAGACCGGGCGCCACTCGACGGTGTCGGGCCACGGCTCCAGGGCATCGACGGCGGCACTCTGCGGCTCGGTCACAACTCGAAGCCTAGGAGATGGGCGCGCTCGACGCCGTACCGAAGGGCGTCACTTCGCGCAGGAAACCCCGGAGATCGAGGAAGTTTCCCAGGGAAATCCGATGTTCCTCGCACGCGAGCCACGTTTTGCGGTAATCGGGGGCGTGCAGCTTGGGGTTGTTCCACCGAAGTTGCCACACCGCTTCAGCCCGACAACCCTTGGCGGAGCACTGAGGGCTGAGTTCCACAGGGCTGAGTTCGACCGGGCTGGGTTCCATCGGGCTGGGTTTCATCGGAAAATTATGCGCCGGGCGACCACGGGGGAAGTCGCCCGGCGACGCGATGAATGTTACACGGTTCACGGCGTGACGCATCCACCCGGCTCGGGTGCCCGATCCGGCGTATCGCGCAGAAAGATCGACACGTCCGACCCATGGTGGCGGTCACCGGCGGCGCGTAATGCGACACCACGAGCGCGCTCTCAGGTCGGTCGTGTAAGTCTTGAGCGTCGGCAGCACGCCGGCGCGAGGAGTCGATGGCATTTTCGACCGCTGTGGAGGACCGGTGGCTCAGCCGCTCACGCCCGAGACCGAGAACAACAACGGCGCGGCCGCGCCGGTGCCCCCGGCACAGGACGCCTCGCAGCTCGAGCGCGCGATGTTCGAGGTCAAGCGGGTGATCGTCGGGCAGGACCGGATGGTCGAGCGCATGTTCGTGGCGCTGCTGGCCCGCGGGCACTGCCTGCTCGAGGGCGTGCCGGGCGTGGCCAAGACGCTCGCCGTCGAGACCCTGGCCCGGGTCGTCGGCGGCACGTTCTCCCGGGTCCAGTTCACCCCCGACCTGGTGCCGGCCGACATCGTCGGCACCCGCATCTACCGGCAGAGCAGCGAGAAGTTCGACGTCGAGCTCGGGCCGGTCTTCGTCAACTTCCTGCTCGCCGACGAGATCAACCGCGCGCCGGCCAAGGTGCAGTCGGCGCTGCTCGAGGTGATGGCCGAGCACCAGGTGTCGATCGGCGGGCAGTCGCACGCCGTGCCCGACCCGTTCCTGGTGATGGCGACGCAGAACCCGATCGAGCAGGAGGGCGTGTACCCGCTGCCCGAGGCGCAGCGCGACCGCTTCCTCATGAAGATCCTGGTGGGCTACCCGACCGACGCCGAGGAGCGGGAGATCGTCTACCGGATGGGCGTCAGCGCCCCCGAGCCCAAGCCGGTCTTCACCCCGGACGACCTGATCGGCCTCCAGCGCCGGGCCGACCAGGTGTTCGTGCACAACGCCCTGGTCGACTACACCGTCCGGCTGGTGCTGGCCACCCGCGCCCCGGCCCAGCACGGCATGCCCGACGTGGCCCAGCTCATCCAGTACGGCGCGAGCCCGCGCGCCTCGCTCGGCATCGTCCGGGCCACCCGCGCGCTGGCGCTGCTGCGCGGCCGCGACTACGCGCTCCCGCAGGACGTGCAGGACATCGCGCCCGACATCCTGCGCCACCGCCTCGTGCTCAGCTACGACGCGCTCGCCGACGACATCCCGGCCGACCACATCGTCAGCCGCATCATGCAGAGCGTCCCGCTGCCCTCGGTCGCGGCCCGCCAGGGCACCTCGCCCAACGGCACCCACCCGTCCGCCGCGCCCGTCAGTGGGGTCCCGCAGGGCGCGCCGGCCCAGAACGGAGCGGCATGGCCGGCGCAGCACTGAGTGGGCTGGCTCCCGAGGGCGAGACCGGGACCGCCCGGGCCGAGGCGGTGCTGTCCCGGCTCCAGCTGCTGGTCACGCGCAAGCTCGACGGGCTGCTGCAGGGCGACTACGTCGGCCTGCTGCCCGGGCCCGGCAGCGAGGCGGGGGAGTCGCGCGAGTACCGGCCCGGCGACGACGTGCGCCGCATGGACTGGCCGGTCACCGCCCGGACCACGCTGCCGCACGTGCGCCGCACGGTCGCCGACCGTGAGCTGGAGACCTGGATGGCGGTCGACCTGAGCGCCAGCCTCGAGTTCGGCACGGCCCAGTGGCTCAAGAGCGACCTGGTGATGGCCGCGGCGACGGCGATGGCCCACCTGACCGTGCGCGGCGGCAACCGCATCGGTGCGGTCGTGGGCACCGGCACCGGCGTACGGGCGAAAAGCGGACCCCGCTGGGGCCGCAAGCGGGACCCGCAACCGCAACCCGGCAGCGAGGTCGTCCGGATGCCGGCCCGGCCCGGCCGCAAGGAGGCGCAGGGTCTGCTGCGCGCGATCGCCCGCACCGAGATCCGGCCCGGGCGCGCCGACCTGGGCGCTCTCATCGACATGCTGAACCGGCCGCCGCGGCGGCGGGGCGTGGCCGTGGTGATCAGCGACTTCATGGCGCCGGTGGAGGGCTGGTCGCGGCCGGTCCGCAAGCTGGCCGTGCGGCACGACGTGCTCGCGATCGAGGTCGTCGACCCGCGTGAGCTGGAGATCCCCGACGTCGGGGTGCTGACCCTGGCCGACCCCGAGACGGGCGCGCTGCACGAGGTGCAGACCGCCGACCCGAAACTGCGCGCCCGCTACGCCGAGGCGGCCGCACATCAGCGGGGCGAGATCGCCCGTGCGCTGCGCGCCGCCGGTGCCGCCCACCTGCGCCTTCGTACCGATACCGACTGGCTGCTGGATGTGGTCCGATTCGTGGCCGCCCAGCGACACGCACGTACCCGGGGGACCACGCGATGATCCGTTTCCTGGAGCCCTGGTGGCTGCTGGCGCTCCTGCCCGTGGTGATCGTGGCGGGCGTCTACGTGTTCCGGCAGTTCCGCCGCCGGCAGTACGCGATGCGGTTCACCAACGTCGACCTGCTCCGCACGCTCGCCCCGCGCGGCCTGGGCTGGCGCAAGCACGTCTCGGCCGCCGCCTTCCTGCTCTCCCTGCTGACCTTGGGCGCGGCGCTGGCCCGGCCCTCGGTCGACAAGGAGGAGCCGCTGGAGCGGGCCACCGTCATGCTCGCCATCGACGTGTCCCTGTCGATGGAGGCCGACGACGTCGCCCCCAACCGGATCGAGGCGGCGCAGGAAGCGGCCAAGGCGTTCGTCAACGAGCTGCCACCCACGTACAACCTGGGTCTGGTGTCCTTCGCGAAGTCGGCGAACGTGCTGGTGTCGCCGACCAAGGACCGCTCCGAGGTCGTCTCCGGGATCGACGGGCTGTCGCTGGCCGAGGCGACGGCGACCGGCGAGGCGGTCTTCACCTCGCTCGACGCGATCCGCTCGGTGCCGGCGGACGGGGCCGACGGCGCGCCGCCGGCCCGGATCGTGCTGCTCTCCGACGGCTACCGCACGTCGGGCCGGTCGATCGAGGACGCGGCGACGGCGGCCTCGCAGGCGAACGTGCCGGTCTCGACGATCGCTTTCGGCACCGACAGCGGCGTGGTCGACATCCGTGGCGCGCTGCAGCGGGTGCCGGTCGACCGGCTGTCGTTGCAGCAGCTGGCGGAGAAGACCGACGGCTACTTCTACGAGGCGGCGTCGGTGAGCGAGCTCAAGAAGGTCTACCAGGACATGGGCAGCTCGATCGGCCACCGGGTGCAGCCGCGCGAGGTCACTCAGTGGTACGCCGGAGTGGCGCTCCTGCTGGGCCTCGCGGCGGCCGCCAGCAGCCTGCTCTGGACTTCACGGCTGCCGTAGGACCCGGTCATGGGTTGCCGTGCACGAGGACGAACAGGACGACCACCCAGACGGCGGCGATGGTGAAGCTCAGCGGTGCGACGAAGTTCTTCATGTCGGGGGCTACTTCCACGCGGTGGCGGGCGAGGGGAAGCGCACACGGTCACGTCGCGGCCGGCACCCGCGCATCCGTGTCGCGGTGCACACGACGGGGCCGGGGCCGTCGACAGGACGGCACCGGTGGATGCGGGGCGGTGAAAAGGAACGTGTCAGCGACGGGGCTGACGAACGGCCCGGCCGCGACTAGGAGGATCGCTATCTCGCACAGCGATCACCTCCCGAGAGTCGTTTCGGCGTCAGGGCCGGATGGCACAATACCCCTTAAGGTTCCGCTAAGAAACTTCCCCCGCCCCGTCGTGGCGCGGAACACCCGATAGGACGACATCGCCGACCGCGCGCAGGGTGGTGCTACCCGGCGTCAGGTAGTAATCGTGGCCGGCCACACCGTCGGTGGGCAGCGCGAACGCTCCGAAGTCCGGATTCGACGGCCGCCGGCCGAGGCCCAGGCCGAGCAGGCGCACCTGGGGGATCCGGCGGATCCAGTCGGTCGGCGCGAGCGCCGACCAGACCCGTGCGCCGCCGAGATCGGCCGCGTGCGAGGCGCCGATGCCCGGGGCGCCCAGGGCGATCACGTCACCGACCCGCGGGAGCCGGGGTGCGGCCAGCCCGACGACGACCGAGCCGTAGCTGTGCCCGATCAGGGTCACCGCCAGGCCGGGGTGCTGGGTCTCCAGGGATCGGACGAAGGTGACCAGCGCGGCGGCGCCCGCCCGGGCCCGCCCGTAGGTGGCGGCGGCCGGCCCGATGCCCTCCGGCGGGTCGTAGCCCAGCCAGGCGATCACCGCCACGCCGGGGGAGCGCTTGCTCAGCTGCTCGTAGAGGGCGCGGGCCTGGACGCCCGGAGCGCGCCGGGGCACTCCGCCGAGGCCGCGGTCGAAGTCGGCCAGGACGGTGTCGACGCCCGGAACCAGGACGGCGACGCGCGACGCCGTGGCGAGGTCGCCGAGCACCTCCACCGCCCGCCCGTCGCCGGTCGGGTCGAAGGCGAGGAAGCGGCGGCCCTGGGCGGCCCAGGTGGCGTACGGGCAGCCGGTGGCCAGCATCCGTACGGCGGTCTCGCGGTAGGTGTAGTGGAGGGGCGGAAGTTGATCTTGAGCGACGGGAAGGGAAAGAGTGGACAAGGCCAGGACGAGCGGCAGGATTCGCATGAGCCGCAACGTCTCGCGGCGACGGGGTCCCGATCGTCACCCTCCAGACCGGACATCGATGTCCTACCCCGGTACTACGAGGCCGGTCTCGTAGGCGAAGACGACCGCCTGGGCCCGGTCGCGCAGGCCCAGCTTGGCCAGAATTCGGCCGATGTGGGTCTTCACGGTCTGCTCGGCCACCACCAGATCGGCGGCGATCTCCTGATTGGACAGGCCGCGGGCGATCAGGCGCAGCACGTCGGTCTCGCGCGGGGTGAGCGCGTTCAGCGCGGCCGGCCGCGGCCGGTCGGTGACGGGCCGGGCCGCGAACTCGGCGATCAGCCGGCGGGTCACCGAGGGAGCCAGCAGAGCCTCGCCGGCGGCCACGATCCGTACGGCCTGAATGAGATCGGCGGCCGGGGCGTCCTTGAGCAGGAAGCCGCTCGCGCCGGCGCGCAGCGCCGCGTACACGTAATCGTCCAGGTCGAACGTCGTCAGAATGACGACCTTGACATCCGCCGTGAGCCGCCGTGTCGCCTCCAGGCCGTCCATGACCGGCATCCGCACGTCCATCAGCACCACGTCGGGCCGCAGCTCCCGGGTCCGCGCGACCGCCTGCGAGCCGTCCGCGGCGTCGCCCACCACGAGCATGTCGGGCTGGGCGCCGAGCAGCGCGCCGAAGCCCTCGCGGACCATCGCCTGGTCGTCCGCGATCAGAATCTTGATCACTCGCCCGCCTCCACCGGAAGGACCGCCCGCACCACGAAAGCTCCCTCGACGACGCCGGCGGTCAGGGTGCCACCGAGCAGTGTGGCCCGTTCCCGCATCCCCGGCAGG
Organism: Actinoplanes sp. NPDC048988; assembly: GCF_043197815.1. Lineage (NCBI taxonomy): Bacteria > Bacillati > Actinomycetota > Actinomycetes > Micromonosporales > Micromonosporaceae > Actinoplanes > Actinoplanes sp. NPDC048988. The sequence goes on from NZ_JBICTW010000008.1 coordinate 234,907, forward strand.
CCGTGGCCGCCCTCGCCCACCGGGCCGGCCACGGGATTGCTGATCCCGAGCTCCAGACGCCCGCCGTCACCGCGGGCGGTCACCGTCACCGCCGCCCCCGGCGCGTGCCGCGCCGCGTTGGCCAGGGCCTCCTGCACGATCCGATAGGCGGCCAGCCCCACCGTCTCCGGCAGAGCGGGCACATCCGCGTACGACAAAGAAACCTCGACCCCCGCCGCCCGGGCCGTCTCGACCAGCTCGCCCACCTCACCGAAGCCGGGTTGCGGCGCCCGCGGAGCGTCGCCCTCGCCGGTCCGCAGCACGCCCAGCAGCCGCCGCATGTCGGTCAGCGCCTCCCGGGCCGCCGACGCGATCGTCGCCAGCTCCTGCCCGGCCTCGTCCGGCAGCCCACCCAGCCGGTAGGGCGCGGTCTCCGCCCGTACGGCGATCATCGACATGTGGTGGGCCACCACGTCGTGCATCTCGCGGGCGATCCGGGCGCGTTCCTCCAACACCGCCCGCTTGGCCCGCTCCAGCTCGGTCAGCTCCTCGTTCTCGGCGAGCATCCGGCGGGCCTGGCGCCACCGGGACACGATGTCGCCCATCACCGTGATCACCGCCACCAGCACGGCGGCGCCCCACGCGTTGGCCTCCGGCGCATAGGCGAAGATCGGTACGACCGTGAGGGCGGCCGCCCACACCGTCAGCGCCGTGTCCTGGGTGACGGCGAGCCGGCCCAGCACGAAGAGGAACCCCAGGATCTGCACGGTGTTCCAGGGCCACGCCTCCTTCGGGACGTAGTACATCGACCCGATGAACAACATCACGTAGCTGAACCGCCAGGCGAGGACGGGCCACCGGAAGGCCACCGCGACCGGCAGCACCGAGCCGATCGCGATGATCCCGATCGCTATGCCGGGCGCGTTCCGGTTCTCCCCGAGGTACGTCGCCGCAGCTCCGCCCAGGCCGATCAGCGCCAGAAGGCCGACCGGCCACGCGTAGACCCAGGGCCGGCGCCGGATCGGCGGCCGGGGTTTCTCCCGGCTCCAGAGCAACCGGCGCAACGGCCCCATGACGTTGCGCGCCGGCGCCGGGCCGATAGTCTCCATCCCGGCAGGTTACGGCGCTGACGAGGCGCCGTCGTGCCCCCGAGGTGCCACCCGGCACCCCCTACCTGGGTATGAGGAGCGTTTCGTCGTGGCTCGCACGGTATTGGTGACTGGCGGCAACCGGGGCATCGGCCTCGCCATCGCGCAGGCGTTCGCCAAGCAGGGTGATCGGGTCGCGGTGACCCACCGTGGCAGCGGCGCGCCCGAGGGCCTGTTCGGGGTGCAGTGCGACATCACCGACCCGGCCCAGGTCGACGCGGCCTTCACCGAGATCGAGAAGGAGCTCGGCCCGGTCGAGGTGCTGGTCGCCAACGCCGGCATCACCGACGACACGCTGCTGCTGCGGATGAGCGAGGAGCAGTTCGAGCGGGTGATCGACACCAACCTCAAGGGCTCGTTCCGGGTGGCCAAGCGCGCCAGCTCCAAGATGCTGCGCGCCAAGTGGGGCCGGATTATCTTCATCTCGTCGGTCGTCGGCCTCTACGGCGGGCCCGGCCAGGTGAACTACGCGGCGAGCAAGGCCGGACTGGTCGGCATGGCCCGCAGCATCACCCGTGAGCTGGGCAGCCGCAACATCACGGCCAACGTGGTGGCGCCGGGCTTCATCGAGACGGAGATGACAGCGGTCTTGTCCGAGGCCCGCCAGGCGGAGATCATCAAGGCGGTTCCGGCGGGGCGGCTGGCCAGCCCCGACGAGGTGGCGGCCGCGGTGACGTTCCTGGCGAGCGACGCCGCCGCGTACATCAACGGCGCTGTCATCCCGGTCGACGGCGGCCTCGGTATGGGTCACTAAACAACTTAGGAGCGTTTTTCAGTGTCTGGACTGCTGGCCGGCAAGCGGCTGCTCGTCACCGGTGTCATCACCGACGCGTCGATCGCGTTCTCGGTGGCGAAGATCGCTCAGGAGCAGGGCGCCACCGTCGTGCTCACCGGCTTCGGCCGGCTGTCGCTGGTCGAGCGCATCGCCAAGCGCCTGCCGTCGCCGCCCCCGGTGATCGAGCTCGACGTGACCGACCCGGATCATCTGGCCGCGCTGCCCGACAAGGTGCGCGAGCACGTCGACGGCATCGACGGCGTCGTGCACTCGATCGCCTTCGGCCCGCAGAGCGTGCTCGGCGGCGAGTTCCTCAACGCCAAGTGGGAGGACGTGGCCAAGGCGATCCAGGTCTCCACGTACTCGTACCAGGCCCTCGCCGTGGCCTGCCTGCCGCTGATGCAGCAGGGCGGCGGCATCGTCGGACTGACCTTCGACGCGACCAAGGCGTGGCCGGTGTACGACTGGATGGGCGTGGCCAAGGCCGGCCTCGAGTCCGCCTCCCGGTACCTCGCTCTGCACCTGGGCAAGCAGGGCATCCGCAGCAACCTGGTCTCGGCCGGCCCGCTGCGCACGATGGCCGCCAAGTCGATCCCCGGCTTCGAGCAGTTCGAGGACGCGTGGGCCGACCGGGCGCCGCTCGGCTGGGACCTGCACGACACCTCGGCCGCCGGCAAGGCCGTCTGTGCCCTGCTCTCCGACTGGTTCCCGGCCACCACGGGTGAGGTTGTGCACGTCGACGGGGGTTACCACGCGCTCGGTGCCTGACCCGGTGACAGTATTGACAGGTGGTTTACGACGCCTTCGTCCTGCTGTCCTTCGGCGGCCCCGAGAAGTCCGATGACGTGATGCCGTTCCTGCGCAACGTGGTGCGCGGGCGCGGCGTCCCCGACGAGCGCCTGGCCGAAGTGGCCGAGCACTACTACCACTTCGGCGGCGTCTCGCCGATCAACCAGCAGAACCGCGATCTGCTGGCCGCGGTTCGCCAGGAGTTCGCCACCCACGGCATCGATCTGCCGACGTACTGGGGCAACCGCAACTGGCACCCCATGCTCACCGACACCCTCGCCCAGATGCGCGACGACGGTGTCAAGCACGCGCTGGGGTTCGCCACCAGCGCGTACGGCGGCTACTCGTCCTGCAAGCAGTACTGGGAGGACATCGCCAACGCCCGGGCCAAGGTCGGCCCGGACGCCCCGATGATCTCCAAGATCCGCCAGTTCTGGGACCACCCGGGCTTCGTGCTGCCCAACGTCGACGCCGTCCGGGCCGCCCTGGCCACGCTCGACCCGTCGCGCCGCGCCACCACGAAACTCGTCTTCACCGCCCACTCCATCCCGGTGACGATGGCCGAGACGGCCGGGCCGACCGGCGGCCGCTACACCGCCCAGCTGGAGGAGACGGCCCGCCTGGTGCACGAGCGCGCCGCCGCCGACCTGCCGTGGGATCTGGTCTGGCAGAGCCGCTCCGGCCCGCCGCAGGTGCCGTGGCTCGAGCCCGACATCAACGACCACCTCGTTCGTCTCGCCGAGGACGGGGTCACCGATGTGGTCGTCAGCCCGATCGGCTTCGTCTCGGACCACCTCGAGGTGGGCTGGGACCTCGACAACGAGGCCGCCGAGACGGCGCAGAAGCTCGGCCTGGGCTACGCGCGCGCCGCGACGCCGAACACCGACCCCCGTTTCGTCAGCATGGTCCGCGAGCTGGTCCAGGCGCGCACCGACGGCATCCCGCTCCAGCGACTCGGTACGCTGCCGGTCTGGGACGACTGCCCGGTGAACTGCTGCCCACCACCACGGCGACGAGGAGCATGATGCCTGAGCGCAAAGCCATCGAGAGCTGGCTCACCGACATGGACGGCGTCCTCGTCCATGAGGGTGTCCCGGTCCCCGGCGCGCCCGAGTTCGTCAACAAGATGAAGTCGTCCGGCAAGCCGTTCCTCATCCTGACGAACAACTCGATCTACACCCCGCGCGACCTGCAGGCCCGGCTCAACCGGATGGGCTTCGACGTGCCCGAGCAGTCCATCTGGACGGCCGCCCTGGCCACCGCGCAGTTCCTGCACGACCAGCGCCCCGGCGGCACGGCGTACGTGATCGGCGAGGCCGGCCTGACCACCGCCATGCACGCGACCGGCTACGTGCTGACCGATTTCAATCCCGACTACGTGGTGCTCGGCGAGACCCGTACGTACAGCTTCGAAGCCATCACCAAGGCCATCCGCCTCATCGACGGCGGCGCCCGCTTCATCTGCACCAACCCCGACGCCACCGGCCCGTCCAACGAGGGCGCCCTCCCCGCCGCCGGCTCCGTGGCCGCCATGATCTCCAAGGCCACCGGCGTCGACCCCTACTTCGTCGGCAAGCCGAACCCGATGATGATGCGCTCGGCCCTCAACACCATCGAGGCCCACAGCGAGAGCACGGCCATGATCGGCGACCGCATGGACACCGACATCCTCTGCGGCCTCGAGGCGGGCCTCGAAACGATCCTCGTCCTGACCGGCATCAGCACCCGCGAGGAAAGCGACCGCTACCCGTTCCGCCCGTCACGCGTCGTGAATTCGGTAGCCGATCTGATCCCCGAGATCTAAAACCAGATGTCGTAGCGGGGTGGGGTGTACGGACCGTAACTCCCGTCGAGGGCCGTGGCGGGGCGAGCAGGGCGCTGCGCGCCCAGAGCGCTCACCCCGCCACGGCGACGTGAGTAAGCGGTAACGCCCAAAAGCCAAACCGTGAGGGATGTCGCGTAACAGGCGTTATGCGCAATTGAGACTGTTTCGGGTCTTAGGGTGGGGGTGTGCCGCGCCTTCCCAGCTCTCGCCGCGTGGCCGCGGCCGGGGTGTTCGTGGCGGCGCTCGCCGTCGGCGTGGGCGTCGCGCGGGTTGACGCCGCCCCGCAGGGGGAGCACTACGAGATCAGGGTGGCCCAGCGGGCCGTGGCCGTCGCGCCGGCGCCCGCTCGGAAGGCGGAGCCGGTGGCCGAGGCACGGCCGGCGCCGCGTGATCTGCCGGTGATCGACTACTGGGGTGCGCCGAGTGGGTTCCGCCGGGACGCGGCGCCCGCGTCGATGGCGGCGATCCCGGAAGGGCTGCGGCCGCTGCGGAAGCTGGCCGTCTACGACGCTCCGGGCGGGCGGCCGCGCGCCTTCCTGCCGAAGTCGATCAGCGGCCTGCCCGTGACCCTCCCGATCGTCGAGCGGCGGCCCGGCTGGGCCGGCGTGCTGCTGCCCTCGCTGAACCGCCGCGTCGGCTGGATCCCGGAAAGCCGGCGCGGGTGGGAGGTCCGGCGGCTGCGGGACCAGCTGGTCCTGCATCGGCGCGAGCACCGGCTTGTCTGGCTGCGCGACGGCCGGCCGCGGGCGGACTGGGAAGTCGCCGTGGGGGCGCCGCGGACCCCGACGCCGCCGGGGCGGACCTTCGTCCTCGGGCGGACGATCACGGTGGGCGGGGTCTACGCCGGGCTGGACGCGCTCGTGCTCGGTGCGGTGCCGGACGACCGGGACGCACTCGCGCCGGCGCTGCGCAACGGGCACACCGGCATTCACGCCTGGAGCCGGCGATCCGCCTTCGGCCGCAGCGTTTCCAACGGCTGTGTGCGCCTGCCCGCCGGCGCGCAGCGGACCCTGCTGCGCCACCTCGCCTCCGGAACGCCCGTCCACATCGTCGACTGAGCCCCGTCAGCGGCGGAGGAGCCACGCGCCGTCGACGGGGGAGGGGCCAGGGCGCCGTCGGCGGGGGAGGGGCCAGGGCGCCGTCAGCGGCGGAGGAGCCAAGGCGCCGTCGGCGGCGGTGCCGTAGGCCGGGAAGGTGCCGTGTGCGCCGTGCCGAGCGGGTCGCCATCCTGGCGGAGCCGGCTGCGCGGGAGCCGGACTACTCCGCCGGGCGCCGCCCCTGGTTGATCCGGCGCACAGCGGCCAGCATCCACTCGCCCGGGCGCCGGCGCCGGCCGATCAGCGTGGTGAAAGGGCTGTGCCGCAGCACCAGGCCCGGGTGGGCCCCGTGGACCCGGCCGGGCTCGCCGATCGGGCCGTCCACGTTGTCGATGTCGTTGTCCGGGCGGCGCGTGCGCTGCGAGCCCAGCCCGAGCCGGCGCACGCCCAGCAGCGCGTCGGTCACCGCGGGGGTGAAGCGCTGGGCCAGGCCGAACGCGGCGGCCGCCCCGCCGACCGGTATCTCCCGGCGGGGGTGGGCGGCGGCGTAGAGGATGGTCTCGGCCACGAGCTCGGGTGTGTAAACGGGCGGAGGCGGCTTGACCATGGTGCCGAGCCGGCTGCGGGCGTGCTCGAAGAACGGGGTGTCGATCGAGGCGGGCAGGATGGTCGTCACCGCGATCGGGGCGCCCTCCTGGGCCAGCTCGCTGCGCAGGCTGTCGTGCAACGCGCGGACGGCGAACTTGCTGGCCGTGTACGGAGCCTGCAGCGGCACGCTGCGGACACCTTCGGCCGACACGACCCCGATCAAGGTGCCACCCCCGGCCCGGCGCAGGGCGGGCAGGGCGGCCTGGATGCCGTGCAGTTGGCCGAGGAAGTTGACCCGCATCACTCGCTCGAACTCGGCGCTGCTGATGTCCTCCACCCGGCCCCAGATGCCGACGGCGGCGTTGTTGATCCAGGTGTCGATCCGCCCGAACCGCTGCTCGGCCGCCTCGGCCAGGGCGGTCACCGCGTCCGGGTCGGCGACGTCGGTCGGCACGGCCAGCGCGGTTCCGCCGGCTGCGGTGATCTGCTCGGCCAGCGAGTCGAGCGCTGTCGTGGTCCGCGCCGCGCAGACCACCCGTGCGCCTCGGGCCGCGAAGGCCAGGGCGGTGGCCCGGCCGATGCCGCTGGACGCTCCGGTGATCACCACGACCTGGTCGGGTACGGGTACAGGCATGCGTAGCCACTACCCCGATCGAGGTCGCTTAGTGCGCTTTCCGGCACCGGACCCACGAAGAAGGGCGCCGCCCGGAGGCGACGCCCTTCTCCACTGAATCCGGATCAGCAGCGGCCCTTGGTGACCACCGGCTCCTTGCTCGCCGAGACCTTCACACAGGCGAACGCGCCGTCGGCCGTCACCTGGGCGACGCCGCCGCGGACGACGGCGGCCTTGACGCCGTCGCCCTCCGCGTTGCGCTCGGCCACGGCCTGCTTGAGGTAGGTGTTGACGTTGCCCTTCTCCAACTGGCGGAGCTGGACGTCGAGGGCGAGCAGGCGCGCCTCGGTGTACGCCGTGTCGCCGTCGAGGCCGCTGAGGCCGCCGCCCGCGGACGGGCTGGTGGCGCCGGCGCCGGCCAGGCCGGAGGTCAGCTTGCTCGGGTCGATCTTCGTGGCGCCCTCGGGGACCGCGATCTCGGAGCCCGTGGTGACCTCGAAGCGCAGCGCGGCCCGGCCGGTCGCGCCGTCGATGAACTGCAGGAAGTTCACCTCGATGGCGGTCAGCTTCTCATCCTTGATCCACAGGTCGAGGGTGATCGGCCGCTCCTTCGGCGCCTTCGGGAGCTCCTTGGTGACGTCGGTGCCGAACTCCTTGCCGAAGACCCCGGCCAGCCGCTTGAACTCCTCGTACCCCTTCGTGGTGGACGAGGTCACCGTGAGGTGGGCCGGGTCGGCCGAGTCGCGGACGATCTGGGCGGACTCGAACAGGTTCTTCGCGCTCGTCTGGATCTCGCTCTGCAGCTTGGCCGCCTGAGCCGGGTCCTGCGTCGGCGTGGCCTTGCCGAGCGCGCCCTCGGTCACCTTGGCCACGTCGACCGAGACCCACTTGCCGTCGAAGAGCGCGGAGGCCTCGGGCAGCTCGGACGACAGGCCCTGGCGCATCTCGGTGATGTCGCTCGCGGCCGCGCCGAACTTGGTGGCCAGCTCCTGCACCGGCGCCTTGACGTAGACGACGCCGTCGACGACCCGCAGCTCGGTGCCGGTCACGCCGTCGATGGTGGCCGACAGCGACGCGCGGTCGTCCTTGTCGCCCTCACCGGCCTTGTCGGTGGCGATGGTGAACGACGAGTTGAACAGCTTCTTCAACGTGTCGGCGTCGGGCACGTCGGCCGGGTCCTCGAGCTTGAGGCCGGCGGCCAGGTCGTCGGGGCTGCCGGTGAGCTTGACCGTGAAACCGGTCTGCTTGGCCTCGGACAGCTGCGAGGCGGCGTTGCGCAGCTCGAGCTTGGGCTCGATCTGCTTGATCTGCTGGGCGCACGCGCCGGCGAAGGCCAGAGCGGTGGCACCGGCGGCGGTTCCCGCCAGGAGGCGCTTAACGCGCATTTTGGTTCTCCCCGTGATAAAAGTCAGCAACCTAGGGTGCTGCATCGACGTCCGACGCGCCATAGACGAACGTACTAATCCTTGTCAACGGGTGACTGAGTCCTTGATCACGGAGCGCCATGCTTGCCCGCGCAAGCGGGCAAGGGCGTCGCCGTGGCGAAAAACGGATTCCGGGCGCTGAGGTCAGTGCCGTTCCGCTGGTACTTCGGCGGGCAGATCGCGTCGGCGAGCGGCACCTTCCTGCAACAGACGGCGATCGGCTGGCTCGTGCTCCAGCTGACCGGCTCCGCCTCGGCGCTGGGCCTGGTGCTCGCTGTGGGCGGGTTGCCGTCGCTGCTGCTGGGCCCGTGGGGTGGCAGCATCGCCGACCGGTTCGACCTGCGGCGGCTCCTGATCGTGACGCAGGCGATCTACGGGGCGCTGGCCCTGGCCATCTGGATCGCGGCCACCACCGGGCACGCCGGGGTGCCGCTGGTCATCGCGATCGGCGTCGCCGGCGGCATCGTCGGCATCGTGGACTCGCCGGCCCGGCAGGCCTTCGTGTCGTCGCTGGTGCCCCCGGACGACCTGGCCAGCGCGGTCAGCCTCAACGGGGTCGTGATGAACAGCGCCCGGGTCGTCGGCCCGGCCGTGGCCGGCGTGCTCATCGTCGCGGTCGGCGTCACCCCGTGCTTCCTGGTCAACGCGATCTCGTACCTGGCCGTGATCGGGGCTCTCCTGCTGATCCGCCCGCTCGGCGGCCCCCGGCACAAGCCCACGCACGCGACCGGCGTGGCCGCCGCCGTCCGCTACGCCCGCACCCGCCAGCAGGTGTGGCTGCCGCTGACCATGATGGCCCTGGTCGGCCTGCTGGCCTTCAACTTCTCGGTGGTGCTGCCGGTCCTGGCCAAGCAGACCTTCCACGGCTCGGGCGGCACGTACGGCCTGCTCTCGACCATGCTCAGCGTCGGCTCGATCGCCGGTTCCCTCGGCGTGGGCCTGGTCAAGCACCCGCGGCGGCAGTACCTGATCGTCACCGCGCTGGCCTTCGCGGCCGGGCTCGGCGCCACCGCCGCCGCGCCGAATGTGGCCACCGCGACGGTCACCCTGCTGATCACCGGCGCCGCCGGGTTCGCCTTCACCACCCTCGCCTCGACGACGATCCAGCTGCACACCGCACCCGAGTACCGCGGCCGGATCGTGGCCCTCTGGGTCTTCGTCTACATCGGCACGACGCCGATCGGCAGCGTGCTCACCGGCTGGCTCAGCGGCCTCGGCGGCCCCCGCCTGGCGTTGCTGGTCGGCGCGGTCTCGTGCGTGGTCGCCGCCCTGATCGCCGCGCGGGTGAAGACTCCGCCGCACATCGACGACACCCTGCTCGACCTGACGCCGTCCCGGTAATCGTGCTGTTCAGGGACGCGCCGACACAGCGCCCGCCTCCGAGGTACCGCCTTGATATCACCGTGCGACGCGGATACACAGGGCCACATGTCCGCCCTTCTCATCATCGCCGGGCCACCCGGAGCCGGGAAGTCGACCATCAGCTCCATCGCTTCCTCGCGCCTGTCGCCAAGCGTCCTGATCCGCGGAGATGCCTTCTTCCGGTTCCTGGACCAGCGCAAGCAGGAGCCGTGGCGGGCGGCGGCGAAGGAGCAGAACCGGACGGTCATCCGCGCCTGCTGTTGTCTAGCTACCGTCGGGGTGCCCTACTCTGTCGCGAGATGACGTGGCCGAATCGTTCCCCATGACACCGGCTACCGCGGTGTGAATGCGCGGCTAGCGCGAGGCGAACCAGCGGTCGGCAATCGCCGTGTGCAGGCTGAAGCCCAGTTCCTGGGGCGCGGCCAGGATCTCCCAGCCCAGCGACTCGTCGTTCGGCTCGGGCAGGGGCATGTCGGACACGTGGGCCAGCGCCGGCAACAGCCCGAAGACGAGCAGGGTTCCGTCCGGGGCGCTCCGGGTGTCGTACAGGCGTACCTCGGAAGGGTCTGCTCTGAGCCCGGTCTCCTCGAAGAGTTCGCGGACGACGGCCTCGGGCCACGCCTCGCCGAAGTCGATGAAGCCGCCGGGCAGCGCCAGCTGGCCGGCGGCCGGGGGAATGGCGCGCCGGACCGTCAGCAGGCCGCCGCCGACCGGCTGCACCGCCACCCCGACCGGGGTGGGGTTGCGATAAGTGGTCTCACCGCAGGCGCCGCAGCGGCGCGGCCACTCCCGTACGGCGCCGAAACGGGCCCCGCAGAACGTGCAATGCAGGAACCGGTCAGGCATGCAGCGGCGAGTTGCACGCGGCGACCAGCGCCTGCCGGCACGCGGTCGTCAACGGGCGCAGCGCCGCGTCGCGCTGCTGAGCCTCGAAGCCGTTCACCGCGCCGCCCGGCGCGCTGGTCCCGGCCAGCGCCAGCACCTGGTCGAGCACACTGGCCCGGGCGAACAGCCGCCGCGCGCGGGGGTCGAAGCCCGGCGGCAGCGTGGCCGTGCTCTCCGGGCGGCGCAGCGCCTGCAGAGCGCCGGCCAGCTCGGGTTTCCACTGGGCCACGTCGAGCTTGGTCAGTTGCGCGGTGGCCTCGCTCAGCGCGAGGGTCAGCTCGCCCTCGGCCTCGGCCGCGCCCATCTGGAAGACCGGGCGGTAGCCCTCGACCGGGAAGTAGCGCCAGACCACCGTCTCGAATTCGACGCCGGAGCCGGAGACGTGCCGCCGCACGTCGGGCACCACGCCGAAGTCCGGGGTCATCACGGCCTCGCCGGCCAGCATCGCGGCGCCGGTCAGCTCGCCCGGGCCGGGCAGGCCGCGCGGGTCGCCGGGCGCCGGCAGGACCAGCCGGATGTCGTCGGGGTGCACCTTGGCGAAGGCCGGCAGGCCCTGCGGCAGCGGGACGTCGGTCCAGGTGCCGGGCGCGTCGGCGAACAGGTGTTCCTCGTCGTGGGCGATCTCGTCGGCGAGCTCGTCGAACGGCACGAGCCCGGCACGCCAGGCGCGAACCCAGGACACGAACCGGGTGGAGCGCCGCGTGGTGCGGGTGGCCGCATCAGCTGCGGGGGACATGCGAGCAAGGGTACGTGCCCACCGGGAAGCTTGTCTCGGCCGGAGAGTCATAAGTGGCGTGTCCGAGCCCACGGGTTACGGTGCCTGGCATGTATGGGGAGGACGTGCTCAAGGGCGACTGGCGTAAGCGCCGGACCGTGCCCGAGGTGGACGCCGAGCGGGACCTGGTGGTCGAGGACGCGGAGTCGGGCTTCTGCGGTGCGGTGATCGGCTTCGAGTTGGGCGCGGTGGTGCTCGAGGACCGGTTCGGCAAGCGGCGCAACTTCCCGCTGGCGCCGGCCGCGTTCCTGCTCGACGGCAAGACGGTGACGCTGCGCAAGCCGGCCGCGGCGCCGGCGCAGGCCCAGCGGCGGGTCACCGCGTCCGGCTCGATCGCCGTCGACAACGTGCGCGCGCAGGTGGCGAAGGCGAGCCGCATCTGGGTCGAGGGCATCCACGACGCGGCCCTGGTCGAGCGGATCTGGGGCGACGACCTGCGTATCGAGGGCATCGTGGTGGAGCCGCTGGACGGCATCGACGACCTGGCCGCGGCGGTGCGGGAGTTCCAGCCGAGCTCGCGGCGGCGGCTGGGCGTGCTGGTCGACCACCTGGTGGCCGGCTCGAAGGAGAGCCGGATCGTGTCCTCGGTCACCGATCCGAACGTGCTGGTCACCGGCCACCCGTACGTCGACATCTGGCAGGCGGTCAAGCCGGAGCGGGTGGGCCTGTCGAAGTGGCCGGTGATCCCGCCCGGCCGGCCCTGGAAGGAGGGCATCTGCCAGGCCGTCGGCGTGCGCGAGCCGGCCGACATGTGGCGGCGGATCCTGCGCTCGGTGAGCAGCTACAAGGACGTCGAGACCCCGCTGATCAACTCGATGGAGCGGCTGATCGACTTCGTCACGGTCCCATGACCGTCGCGAGGCGCCGCGCGGCCTCGGCCAGGCGGTCCGGCGGCTGCGCGGCGTAACCCAGGATCAAACCCGGCGGTCCGGGTGTCAGGCGGTGCCACGACAGGGGGTGCGTGAGTACGCCGGTACGGGCGGCCGCGCGCTCGGCGAGCACCGTGTCCGGCGTGTCCCCATCGGTCATGATCAGCAAGTGGAGCCCGGCCGCGACGCCGGTGACCCGGCCGCCCGGCAGGTGCTGCCGCAGCCCGGCGAGCAGGGCGTCACGCCGCCGCCGCTGCCGGGACCGGACGGTCCGCAGGTGCCGTTCGTAGTCACCGGACGCGAGCAGCCGGGCCAGCACCAGCTGCGGCAGGGCCGGGTTGCCGAGGTCGCTGTCGTGCTTGGCCGCGAGCAGTTCGGCCTGCATCGGCCGGGGCGCCACCAGCCAGCCGAGGCGCATCCCGGGCGCGAGCGATTTGGAGACGCTTCCGCAGTACGCGACGTGATCGGGCGCCGATCCTTGCAGGGCGGCCACGGGCGCCCGGTCGTAGCGGTGCTCGGCGTCGTAGTCGTCCTCGATGATCAGCCCGGGCCAGGTCAGCAGCGCCCGCCGCCGGGCCGGGCTCAGCACCACCCCGGTCGGGAACTGGTGGGCCGGGGTCAGCAGGACCGCGTCCTGCGTCAGCGCGCCGACCTGGAGCCCCTGCTCGTCGACGGGCACCGCCTCCGGGCGTACACCCCAATGCGCGAGCTGGTCCCGCGCCCCGCGTGACCCCGGGTCCTCGACCGCGACAGCGGTCCGGTTCCGCGCGTGCAACGTCTGCGCCAGCAGGGCTAGGGCCTGGGCGACGCCGCCGACCACTATGACGTCGTCCGGTTCGCAGCGCACCCCGCGGATCCGGGCCAGCCACGACGCCAGCTCCGTGCGCAGCCGGGGCGCGCCGCCCGGATCGCCGTAGCCGAGGTCGGCCGCGGTGATCTCGTCGAGGACCGCCCGCTCGGCCCGCAGCCAGGCCGCGCGCGGGAAAGCGGCGAGGTCGGGAACGCCGGGGGAGAGGTCGATGTCGATCCCCTCGGGCGGCGGCAGCGGCAGCCGGATCGCGGCCAGATCGCGGCGGCGGTCGGTGGTCCGGGCCGAGGCCGCCGGCGCGGCCGTGACCACCGTGCCGGCGCCGGTGCGCGCGGTGGCCAGCCCTTCGTCGACGAGCCGTTGGTACGCGTCGACGACGACCCCGCGGGAGACGGCGAGTTCGGTGGCGAGCTGCCGGGTGGCGGGCAGCTTCGCGCCGCGGGTGAGACGGCCGGTGGTGATCGCGGCCCGCAGCGCGCCGGCCAGCCAGGCGGTGAGGCCCTTGGGCGGCGCCTCGGCCGGCCGGAGCTGGAGGAAGTCGGACATTGGTCCTCCCGGGCGGTCCGCGATTGGTCCTTCAATCGGACCATACCGCCGACGAGCATGAGGGACGTGACATCTTTGCCCGCCCTTTCGGGCGCCCTCGGAATGGTCTTCGTCGGCGGCAGCGTCGCCGTCTCCGGCGTGCTCGGCGACGCGCCCGCCCTGACCGTGCAGGCCTTGCGGTACGCGGTGGCCTGCCTGCTGCTGGTGCTCTACGCCCGCGTCATCGGCCGCCGGCTGGTGCGCCCGCGCCGCGCCGAGTGGCTGTGGCTCGGCGGGGTCGTGCTCACCGGCATGTTCGTGTTCAACCTGGCCCTCGTGCACGGCGCCCGGCACGCCGAGCCGGCGGTCCTCGGGGTGGCGGTGGCCTGCGTGCCGCTGCTGCTCGCGGTCGGCGGTCCGCTGCTGGAGGGCCACACCCCGGCCCCGCGCCTGCTGCTGGCGGCCGCGGTGGTCACCGCGGGCGCGGTCCTGGTGCAGGGCCTCGGCCGGGCCGACGGGATGGGGCTGGTGTGGGCGCTGGTCACGTTCGTCTGCGAGGCCGGCTTCACGCTGCTGGCCGTGCCCCTGCTGAACAGGCACGGCCCGCTGGGCGTATCGGTCCACTCCACGTGGATGGCGGCCGGGGTGTTCGGGCTCGCGGCCCTGTTCCTGGAGGGCCCGTCACCCCACCTGCGCGCCGCGCACGTGTTCGCCGGGATCTACCTCGCGGTCGCGGTGACGGCCTTGGCGTTCGTCCTCTGGTACACGTGCGTGTCCCGGCTCGGCTCGGCCCGCGCGGGCTTGCTCACCGGCATCGCCCCCATCGCCGCCGCGGCGGCGGGCGTGGCCCTGGGCGGCCCGATGCCGAGCCCGCTGGTGTGGGCGGGGATCGCTTTGGTGGCGCTCGGACTCGCCGTGGGCATGGCCCCGCGCCGACACCTCCCGGCGGCCGCCTCGTCCCCGCTCCCCGGACCTGAAGTCATGCCCTCGCTTTCCCCGCCGACCGTGCCGCTGGCGCTGGCCGCCGCGTCCCCGCCCGCGGTTGCCGCCGCGCCTCTGACGCCTTCCGCCACGCTCCCGCCCGCGCCTCCAACGCCTTCCGCCACGCCCCCGCCCGCGCCTCTGACGCCTACCGCCCTGCCCACGATCGCCGCGCCGTCCCCGAATCCGGGATCCGCCGCTGAGCCCACCGCCCTTTAGCCGTCTGCACCCCGCCGCCATGCTCGCCGCCTCGGCCCTCTCCGCCCGTCGCGCCTTCGGCGCCTTTCCCGCCCGCCGTCTCTCCCTCCGCGCCCGCAGCCATGCCCGCCGTCTCTCCCTCCGCGCCCGCAGCCATGCCCGCCGCCTCGCCCTCTGCGCCTGCCACGCCCGCCGCCTCGCCCTCTGCGCCTGCCACGCCCGCCGCCTCGCCCTCTGCGCCTGCCACGCCCGCCGCCTCGCCCTCTGCGCCTGCCTCCTCCGCCGCCGCGCCCGCCGCGCGCGCCGCGCCCGCCGCGCGCGCCGCGCCCGCAGCCTCGGCCTCCGCGCCCGCAGCCATGCCGCGCCCTCTGCGCCCGCCGGGCCCGCCGCTTTCTCTCCGCGCCTGCCGTCTGCCGCCCGCTCGCCGCCCGCGGCCGCTGTCGGCTGACTTCTCGCTATGTCTTCGGTCTGCCGCCGGTCGAGCGAATCAGTGATACGTATTGTTCGTATCGTCGCTCCGGTGGCGTGCTATGGTTGCCGTATCGGCGATACGCAGAAGGCGTATCGACATGATCATTTGAGGTGAGACTCATGGCCGTAGCTGTTGTCACCGGTGCCTCGCGCGGGATCGGCCGCGCCGTCGCCATCGCCCTCGGCGCCGCCCGCCACGACGTGGTCGTCGGTTACGCCGGCTCGGCGGGTGCCGCTGAAGAGACCGTCTCGCTGGTCACGCAGGCCGGCGGGCGTGCCGTGGCCGCTCAGGCCGATGTCGCCG
The DNA here is from genome assembly GCF_043197815.1 of Actinoplanes sp. NPDC048988. Classification (NCBI taxonomy): domain Bacteria; kingdom Bacillati; phylum Actinomycetota; class Actinomycetes; order Micromonosporales; family Micromonosporaceae; genus Actinoplanes; species Actinoplanes sp. NPDC048988. The sequence continues at coordinate 250,263 of NZ_JBICTW010000008.1, forward strand.
ACGAGCAGGCCGTGGCCGGCATGTTCGATCTGGCCGAGAAGGAGTTCGACGGGGTCGATGTCGTGGTCAACTCGGCCGGGTCGATGGTGCTGTCCCCGCTGGTCGACCTGAACCTCGACGACCTCGACCGCATGCACCGCACCAACATTCGGGGCAGCTTCGTGGTCGCCCGCGAGGCCGCCCGCCGCCTGCGCGACGGCGGCGCCATCATCATGATCTCCACGTCCGTGGTCGGCCTGCAGTTCCCGTCGTACGCGGGCTACGCCGCCAGCAAGGGCGCCGTGGAAGCCATGATTCTGGTCCTGGCCCGCGAGCTCCGGGGCCGCAACATCACGGTGAACGCGGTGGCCCCCGGCCCCACCGCCACCGATCTGTTCCTGAACGGCAAGGACCAGTCCGTCATCGACAACCTGGCCAAGCAGCCCCCGCTGGAGCGCCTGGGCCAGCCCGAGGACATCGCCCAGGTTGTCGCCTTCCTGGCCGGCCCGGCCGGCCACTGGGTGAACGGCCAGACCGTCCGAGCCAACGGCGGCATCATCTGACCCGCCGCGGCCCGGCGGTTGCCAGAGGCTGGGCCTCGTCGGAGCGTCCCCGGTTCGGCGGTTGCCGGGGCTGGGGTGTGTCAGGCCGGCTCGGTGCGGTGGTCGTAGGCGTCGCGGGCGGCGTGTACCTGGGCTGCCCGGCGGCCGCTCCATGAGCAGAGGACCTTGGTCTCCTCGGCGATCTCGGCGCCGAGCGGGGTGAGGGCGTAGATGACCTGCGGCGGGGCGGCCTCGCCGTGCACTGTGCGGCTGACCAGGCCGTCGCGCTCCATGGTGCGCAAGGTCTGCGCCAGCATCTTGCGGCTGATCCCGCCGACCGAGCGCTGCAGCTCCGAATAGCGCTGGGCGCCGCGCTCGCGGAGGCTCATCAGCATCAGCAGAACCCACTTGTCGGCCAGGTCGACGAAGACGTCGCGGCTCGGGCACGCCGCGTCGAGGAGGTCCATCTCCCGGTTCGGATCGATCTGTACGGCATCGACGGCCGCGTGGCGCTGTGACACAGCATCCAACTTACACCTGCCCTGTCGGGAAGACTTGGTAACCAAGAGAGACTTAGACTCTTGCGTAAACCAGCTACACCGAGGAGCAGTTCATGTCCGAGACCATCCGCCGTCCGCTCGTCGCCGTCGCTTACCACTCCGGGTACGGGCACACCGCCGTACTGGCCGAAGCTGTTCGCCGTGGCGCTGAGAACCAGGGCGCCGACGTGGCCCTGATCGCCGTGGACGCCATCACCGAGGACCAGTGGCGGCAACTGGACGACGCCGACGCGATCATCTTCGGGGCGCCCACCTACATGGGTGGCGCCTCGTCGGCCTTCCACGCCTTCGCCGAGGCGACCAGCGGCCGCTACCTCGCCAACCGCTGGGCTGACAAGATCGCCAGCGGCTTCACCAACTCGGCCTCCAAGAGCGGCGACAAGCTGAACACGCTCAACTTCATGACCGCCCTGGCCGCCCAGCATCACATGCTCTGGATCGGCCTGGGCCTGGCTCCGGGGTGGAACGCCACGACGGCCGCCGAGCACGACCTCAACCGGCTCGGCTTCTGGCTCGGCGCCGGCGCGCAGACCCCGCAGGACGGCGGCGTCGACACCGTCCACGCGGCCGACGTCGCCACCGCCGAGCACCTGGGCCGGCGCGTCGCCCACCAGTCCGCGATCAACGCCGCCGGAAAAGCGCTGCTCGCCGCCGCGGCCTGACAGCGCGAAGAATCAGGCGAGGTGGGACGGGTCGCGACTGAAGACGAAGGTGGCGATGTCGAGGCGGTCGACCTCGCCGTCCGGGGTGCGCAGGACGGCGAGGATCTCGCCCTCGTTCTCGCCGTCCACGCCGCGCCAGCGGTCGGGGGCCTCGCGGGTGAACCGGGTCCAGTGAAACGGTCCGGTCATCTCCAGGGCGGCGCCGTCGGCGACGATCTCGTACTCGCGGCCCATCCACCACCATCGGCCCACCAGCGACGCCGCCTCGCCGGTCGGGGGCGACGGCGGCTGCCACGGCGCGGGCGGGGCCGGCGGCTCGGCGTCCAGCACTGCGGTCAGGGCTTCCAGGCTCACCTCTCGGATGCCGGTGCCCCTCAGGCCGTACGCGTTGGCGAAAGCGACGACCCCGATCCGGCTGCGCCGGTGCACCGCGAGGAAGGCGTTGTAACCGGGCATGGAGCCGCCGTGGCCGACGAAGACGCGCTCGCCCACCCGGAACAGCTGGGGGCCGAGGCCGTGGCCGGCGGTCCACGACTCGAGGTCACTGATCACCACCGGCGCGCACATCTCGTCGACCGTTTCGCGGGAGAGCACCGCCGGGGCGGGGTCGGTCCAGAACGCCGCCCACTTGGCCATGTCGGTGATCGTCGACCAGAGCTGGCCGGCCGGGGCCATCGCGCCCGAGTCGAGGCGCGGCTCCTCGTGCGTCGTGCCGCCCAGCGCGTGCACCACATAGCCGCGGGCGAAGGGCTCCACCGGAGCGTACGTCGTGCGTTTCATGCCCAACGGGTCCAGCACCCGCTTGCCGACCAGCGTCGCCCAGCTCTCGCCCGTCACCTTCTCCAGGACCGCGCCTAGCAGGCCGTAGGCCAGGTTCGAGTAGCGGAAGCGGCGGAACGGCGGGCCGGCCACCTTGTCGTACCCGAGCTCGGCCAGCAGTTTGTCGACGTCACCGCCGGGGGCGCGTTCCCACCAGGCGCCGTCCGGCTCGCGTTGCAGGCCGGAGACGTGGCCGAGCAGCTGGCGCAGGGTCACGCCGCCGATCGGGGTGCCCGGCAGGTGGCGGTAGAGGAGGTCGTCGAGGGCGAAGAAGCCCTCGTCGCGCAGCTGCATGACCATGGTCGCGGTCAGGGTCTTGGTGATCGAGCCGAGACGGTACTGCGTTTTCGCGTCCGGCCGGGGGTGCTCCCCGGCGAAGGACTGGTGCAGCACCGCCCGGTCCCGCACGATGGCCAGGGCGAAGGACGGCGTACGCCCGTCGGCCTGCGCCCGCGCGGCGATCTCATCGACCCGCCGGCCGGTCTGCGGTAGCAGCGATGGAAGCGGCGACACGGAGGACCCTCTCGATAAACGACTGATGGGTACAACTGTGTACTACGGATTGAGTGTCGCCCCCGATGCACCGAATCTGCGCTCGGTGTATGGGAAGTCGCCGTACGTGCGCGAGCGTGCAACGATCGACGTGTGGAAGCGGTTCTCTGGATCGTGCTAGGCATCGCGTTGGCGATCGCCGAGGCGTTCACGGCCACGTTCCTCATCATCTTCTTCGCGGCGGGCGCGCTCGCCGCGGCCGGCGTGGCCGCCCTGGGCGCGCCGCTGCTGGTTCAGGTGATCACGTTCGCGCTCGTCTCCGGCATCTCGGTCGGCGCGCTCCGGCCGATCATCATGCGGCACGCCCGGCCCGCCTCCGAGACCGGCGAGACGCCGTTCGGGGTGGAGGCGATCGAGGGCAGCCACGGGCTGGTGCTCGAGGAGGTCGACGCCGACCGGGGGATGATCAAGCTGGACGGGGAGCTCTGGCAGGCCCGGTCCTTCGACGGCAACGAGAAGTACCTACCCGGCGAACGCGTCCGGGTCATCAAGGTCAAGGGCGCCACCGCCATCGTGTGGCGCGACGACCTGCCCAACATATAGAGAGGCGCCATGGAAGCTGTGATCGGTGTACTCGTCATCGTGATCGTGGTCTTCGCCATCGTCACGTTGCTCCGGTCCGTCCGCATCGTCCCCCAGCAGCGTATGGACGTGGTGGAGCGCCTGGGCAAATACAAGCGGACCCTGTCCCCGGGTCTGAACCTGCTGGTGCCGTTCGTCGACTCGGTGCGCAGCAAGGTGGACATGCGCGAGCAGGTCGTCTCCTTCCCGCCGCAGCCGGTGATCACCTCGGACAACCTGGTCGTCTCGATCGACACGGTGCTCTACTTCAAGGTGGTCGACCCGGTCCGGGCCACGTACGAGATCGCGAACTTCCTCCAGGCGATAGAGCAGCTGACCGTCACGACGCTGCGTAACGTCATCGGCTCGCTCGACCTGGAGCGTGCTCTGACCAGTCGTGAGGAGATCAACCGGCACCTGTCGTCGGTGCTGGACGAGACCACCGGCCGCTGGGGCATCAAGGTCACCCGCGTCGAGATCAAGGCGATCGAGCCGCCGCCGAGCATCCGCGACTCGATGGAGAAGCAGATGCGCGCCGAGCGGGACCGCCGCGCCGCGATCCTGAACGCCGAGGGGCACAAGCAGTCGCAGATCCTCACCGCCGAGGGTGAGAAGCAGGCGGCGGTGCTGCGCGCCGACGGTGACCGGCAGGCCCGCATCCTGCAGGCCGAGGGCCAGGCCAAGGCCATCCGTACGGTCTTCGACGCGATCCACACGGCGAACCCGTCGCAGAAGGTTCTGGCCTACCAGTACCTTCAGGCCCTGCCGCAGATCGCCAACGGCTCGGCCAACAAGGTCTGGATCGTGCCGACCGAGCTGACCAAGGCCCTCGACGGTCTGGGCGGCGCGCTGGGCGGGCTGGCCAACATGGCCGGCGACGCCCCGAAGGCGGGGGTCGACGCGGCCGCCGTCGAGCGTGAGGCGGTGGCCGCGGCGCAGGCCGCGGCGGCCGAGGCCAACAAGATCAACGAGGCCGTACGGGAGGCGGAGGCGCAGGTCAGCGGCGACCCCGACAAGACGGCCGCCCTGCCCGCTCCCGAGCCGATTCCGCCGTCGGCCGCCCTCGGCGGCGCCGACTACAACGGCGCGGCCGACCTCGAGGGGCGACGCGAGCGCGCCTGACGTTTTTGATCACGGCCGGCCCGAACGGGTCGGCCGTGTCGCGTCCGAGCGGGGATAATCATGCTGCCGCCCGGTTCCTCGCGCGGCCACGGATGCTTCAGGAGGCACGGATGTCTGAGTCCACCGCAAATTCCGAGACCCCGGACGAGACGCCGGAAGCCGAGCAGCCCGAGGAGTTCCTCAACCGCGCCGCCCGCCGGGCGGCGAAGGGCAAGGCCAAGGGCCATTCGCATCACACCGAGCACACGCACGGCGGCCCGCACGGCCGCGGCGCGGTGCAGAGCCCGCGGCAGTACGGCAACCGCCGCAGCGGTTGATCAAGGAGGGCCTTCAGTCAGGTCAAGGGCGGCCGGTGGGGTGGTTGGATGGGGTCGTCGCGGCCCAGCTCCCAGAACGCCACAGCTGCGGCCGCGGCGACGTTCAACGAGTCCACGTTGCGGCGCATCGGGATCTTCACCGGTACGTCGCTGGCGGCCATCGCGTTCTTCGACAGGCCGGGACCCTCCGCCCCGAGGAGCAGGGCGGTGCGCTCCCGCTGAGATGCGGTGAGCCGCTGCAAGGCCACCGCGTCAGGGTCGGGGGTGAGGGCCAGCACGGTGAACCCGGCGTCCCGCAGCTGTTGCAGGCCCGACGGCCAGGGCTCGAGGATCGCGTACGGCACCGCGAAGACCTCGCCCATGCTCACCCGCACGCTGCGCCGGTAGAGCGGATCGGCGCATGTCGGCGAGAGCAGCACGGCGTCGATGCCGAGCGCCGCCGCCCCGCGGAAGACCGCGCCGATGTTCGTGTGGTTGTTGACGTCCTCGAGCACGGCCACCCGGCGGGCGCCCTCGACGACCTCCGCGGCCGACGGCAGCGGCCGGCGGTGGAACGACGCCAGCACACCCCGGTGCACGTGGAAGCCGGTCACCTTCTCCAGCACCGACGGCACTGCCGCGTAGACCGGCGCGTCGTCCGGCAGGTCGGCGATCTGGCCGGTCCGCTTGGCGTCGATCAGGTAGGACCGGGGCCGGTATCCGGCCCGCAGCGCCCGCCGCAGCACCAGCTCGCCCTCGGCGATGAACAGCCCGTTCGGCGGCTCCCACTTCGTCCGCAGTTCCAGGTCGGTCAGCGCGTGGTAGTCGCCCAGCCGTTCGTCGTCCGGGTCGGTGATCTCGAAAACCACTGAAGTCAGTCCACCCGGTACGTCAGGTGGGTGGCGTGACCCGAGGCCCGCACGTGGATCTGGCGCAACTGCCGGGGCGACGCGCCCTGGAACAGCGGGGTGCCCGACCCGAGCAGCACGGGGGCCAGGTGCAGCCGCAGCTCGTCGACGACGCCGGCCTCGATCGCGCCGCGGATCACCGCGCCGCCGCCCATGACCACCACGTCCCGGCCGTCGGCCAGCGCGGTCGCCTTCGCCACCGCGCTACGCACACCGTCCACGACGAAGCTGAACCGGTCGCCGAGGCGTACCGAATCGGGCGGGTTGGAAGTGACGACCAGCACCGGCGGCGCCGTGTTGAGCCCGGCGCCGTAACCCTCCTCGTCGTTCCACCCGTGCGGGCCGTCGACGACGTCGAACAGGGCCCGCCCCATGACGACAGCGCCGGTCGCGTCGGTCGCCTCCTGAAGCACCGCACGGTCGATCGCGTCACCCTCGAAGACCCACCGGTGCAGCGCGTCGCCTCCGGTGCCGAGCCCGTTGTCCGGGCCCGGATCAGGCCCGGTGACGTACCCGTCCAGCGAAACCGAGATGTCGGCGACCACCTTTGTCATGCACCGAGCATGCCATTCAGGTCTTCGGGATCAACCGGCCACCCGTCCAGGCGAGGCCGGTTCCGGCCGCGAGGAGCAGCAGGGCGCCCACGGTCGGCAACGGCTGCCGGGCCTCGGCGCCGGCGCCGAGGGCGACCGCGGCGAGCATGAGCAGTACGCCGTCGGCCGGGTTGACCAGGCGCGAGCGGAACACCGCCCAGCCCATCACCAGCCACCCGACGCCGGCCGTCGCGGCCGCGGTCACCGCGACCAGGCGCAGCTGATCGGCGGTGAGTGGCGCCCCGGCGGCCACCGTCCCTTTGGGCAGCGCGGCCAGCGGCAGGGTCAGCACCTGCCCGCCCAGCCCCAGCAGCAACCCGGTCAGCGCGGTCCGCCGGGTGCGGGCGCCGGCCAGCAGCCCGGCCAGGGCGATCAAGGCGATGGCGGCCAGCCAGTTGGCGGCCAGCTCGACGACTAGGGGCCCGGGTGGCGTGTCGATGCCGAGCGTGGTCCAGCCGTACAGCAGGGCCGCCGCCGGCAGCGCCCACAGGGCCAGGCGCGCGTACCGCCGTACACCCCAGACCCAGACCGCCTCCCGCACCGGAAGATGATCGTCGTGTCCGGCCGAGCCGGCGGGCGGGGTCGCGGCACCGACCCAGGCCGGGGAGACCCGCAACGGTCGTCCGCTGGCCGTGCGGTGATGGCTGATGGTCATGGGTGTGCCCTCGCGTCGGCTCAAGCCGAACGGCCCGGGGGTAACCGTCGGGAATCCTGGCCGAAGCCTCGCAAATGGCGGAGGTCCCCGCACCCGGTTCGGCGGAAAAAACGCCGATAGGCTGTCGCCGATGATTGAATTGCGCACCGAACGCCTGCTTCTGCGCCAGTGGCGCGACGACGACCTCGACGCCTGGGCCGACCTCAACGCCGACCCGGCGGTCCGCGAATTCTTCGGTACGGTGCTGACCCGCGACGAATCACTGGGGTCGCTGAATCACTTCCGCGCCGAACTGGACGCACGCGGCTGGGGCTGGTGGGCCGTCGAGGCGCCGGACGAAGGCGGCCTGATCGGCATGGCCGGCCTCGACCCGGTCGACGACCAGGTGCCGTTCGAGGGCACCGAGGCCGGCTGGCGCCTGGCCCGCAAGACCTGGGGCAAGGGGTACGCGACGGAAGCGGCACGAGCGGTTCTCGAGTACGGGTTCACCCAGCTCCGCCTGCCGGAGATCCTGGCCATCGCCGCCGCCGGCAACGTCCGCTCGCACGCGGTGATGCGCCGCCTCGGCATGACCCACGACCCGGCCGACGACTTCGACGACCCGACGGCGCCGCCCGGCCCGTTGCGCGCCTCGGTGGTGTACCGCCTGCGGAACCCGGCCCTGGCACCCTAGGGGCATGAGCGAAGAGCTTCCGGTCGCATCGCTGGCCGAGCTGCGGCGGCGGCGCAGCGAGAAATGGCGGACCTTTCCCGACGACGTCCTGCCCCTGTTCGTGGCCGAGATGGACTACGACCTGGCCCCGCCGGTGACGGCGGTGCTGACCGAGGCGGTGCGCCGCGGCGACCTGGGCTACGCGTCGTCCACTCCGGACCTGGGCCGGGCCCTGGCCGGTTTCGCCGGCCGGCAGTGGGGCTGGGAGATCGACCCGGCCCAGGTCACGGCGGTCACCGACGTCGGCGTCGGGGTGGTCGAGCTGATGCGCGTGCTGACCCGCCCGGGCGACGCGGTGGTGATCAGCCCGCCGGTGTACTCACCGTTCTTCGACTGGGTGCCCGAGGTCGGCGCCCGCGTCCTCGAGGTGCCGCTGGCCCGCCACGAGTCCGGCTACCGCCTCGACCTGGCCGCGCTGGAGGCCGCGTTCGCCACTCACCCGGCGGCGTACGTGCTCTGCAACCCGCACAATCCGGTCGGCCGCGTGCACACCCCCGGCGAACTGGCCGAGTTGGTCCGGCTCGCGCGCCTGTACCGGGTGCCACTGATCAGCGACGAGATCCACGCCCCGCTCGTGCTGCCCGGCGCGACCTTCACCCCGATCCTCACCGTGCCCGGGGCCGGGGAGGTGGCGGTCAGTGTCATCTCGGCCAGCAAAGCGTTCAACACGGCCGGCCTGAAGTGCGCGGCTGTCGTCACGGCCGACTCCCGCATGGCCCAGGCGGTGACCCGTTTCCCGCCGAACCCCGACGATCGAGTCGGCCACCTCGGGGTGCTGGCCACCATCGCCGCCTTCACCGAGGGCGACGCGTGGCTGGCGGCGCTGCGGACCACGCTCGACCGGCGCCGCACCCAGCTCGGGGACCTGCTGCGCGCCCATCTGCCCGCCCTGGGCTGGACTCCGCCCGAGGCCACGTACCTGGCCTGGATCGACGCCTCGTCCCTGGGCCGCGACGCCGCCGCGCGCGACCGTTTCCTCGCCAAGGCTCGCGTGGCCCTGGAACCGGGCACGAAATTCGGGGCGGCGGGCTCGGGTCACGTACGCCTCAATTTCGCCACCAGCCCCGACATCCTCACCGAGGCGGTCCAGCGGATGGCCGCCGCCATGCCCTGACCGAAGAGTCGGCGAAATGAGGTGATTTGTAGCAGTACGGTGGAGGGCAGGGAGCCGTCCAGCGGGGGTGTGTAGCGGTGTCGTCCGGATCGGGTACGGGCTCCGGCGGAGACCAGCACCTGCTGGCCCTGCTGCGAGCGATCCGCCTGCGCCAGGCCGCCCCCGACGCGGTCGCCGCCGGCATCGCCGACGCCGCGGCCGCGCTGCACGAGCTCACCAGCGAGGGCGAGGAGGGCAACCATCCCGCCCTGCCGCCGGGCGAGAGTCACAGCGCTCTACCACCGGCCCCACCCCGCCTGGGCCTCCCCCCGGCGTCTCCCCATGACGCGGCTTCCCCCGGCGTGGCTCCTCCCTACGGTGCGGCTTCCCCCGGCGCGGCTCCTCCCTACGGTGCGGCTTCCCCCGGCGTGGCTCCTCCCTACGGTGCGGCTCCTCCCCACGGCGCAGCTTCCCCTCGCGGCGCGGCCTCGTCGTATGCGGCGGGCGAGGGCGGCGGCTCCGGTCAGCAGTTGCGGCCTCGCTGGGCTGCCGGAACTCCAGGTTCGACGGGTCCGAACAGGCCCGGTGTCCCGCCCTTCTCCGACGACAGATCCGGCGTCCCGCCGCTCCCGGGTGACAGGTCCGGCGTCCCGCCGCTCCCGGGTGACAGGTCCGGCGTCCCGCCGCTCCCGGGTGACAGGTCCGGCAACCTCCCGCTCCCGGGCGACAGGTCTGGCGTTCCACCTCTGCCCGGCGATAGGTCCGGCGTCCCTCCCTTCTCAGGCGACCGGGCCGGCGCGCCCTCCGACGGGGCCGGAGAGCATGGCGCGGCGGAACCCGTTGTCACCCCGCCGATCGGGCCGTCGGGCGGCGGCCGCGTCGTTCATTCGCCGATGGCGGGCGACGGCGAGCCGCCGTACTTCGACGACCTAGCGGCGGAAAATGCCGATATCTCACCCGTCGGGCGAAGTTTCTGGGACAGGCGCCCGGTCCGGCCCGGCTTGTCGCGACCGCACGGCGACCGGCCCGAGACGACCGGTCGAGGAGATCACCCGGGCGGCGGGGGAGGACGGCCCGTCATCTACGGACTCACCGACACGCCGCGGGTGAGCCGGGGCACCGAGCTGGGCGGACTCACTGACATGCCGCGAGTGGGCCGGGGTCCGGAGGCAGGCGGTCTCGCTGGCACGCCGGGGGTGGGCCGGGGTCCGGAGGCGGGCGGTCTCGCTGGCACGCCGGGGGTGGGCCGGGGTGCGAAGGCGGGCGGTCTCGCCGGCACGCCGGGGGTGAGCCGGGATCTGGAGCTGGGCGGTCTCGCTGGCACGCCGGGGGTGGGCCGAGAGGTGGAGACCGGCGGTCTCGCTGGGATGGGACGGGATTCGGAGACGGGCGGAGAGGTCGCCGAATCGGCGCCGGGGCGTGCTGTGGTGTGGCGGCCGCTGGCTGGTGGGTCCGATGCCGGGGGATTCGATGAGGAGAACGGGACCGAGGCGGTGGGGCGGCCGCATCGGAATCGTTTTGCCGGGCTTCCCGTTCGGCGGCCCGGCGCAGAGGTTCAGCCGAAAGGCGGGGCCGATTCGGAAGGGGCGGTGGGGCGGGACGGGCCGGAAGGGCGCGGTGCCCTGGGCGCCGGGGACAGTGGCCGATGGGGTGACACGAACGCGGGTGCGCGAGCTCGATGGGGCGCGCGGCCGCGATGGGCGGCCGAAGGTCAGTCCGCACCGCCGGGTCACCCGATGCGGCGGCTGCCGGAGATGGATCTGCCGCATGTGATGCCGCCCCTGGTGACCCGGGTGAACGCCGGCGACGGCATGGATCCGGCCGACGACGCGCTTCTGCGGCAGACGCAGCGGCTGCTCAGCACCAGTCTGACCTTCGCCGGTGGGCCGCTGGAGGTGGCCGAGCGGCTGCGGGCCGCGTTGATGCAGGCGCATCCGGGACTGATCGCCACCCTGCCGGGTGGGGCGGCCACCCAGGTGGGGCAGCTGGCCAAGGCCGTGACCTGGCTCGTGCACAACCTCGACCGGCCGCCGGTGCTCGTCGAAGGGTGCGGGCGGCTGGGGGCGGCGCTGGCCGCCTGCGGGGTCCGGGCGGGACAGCTCCAGCTCGTCGGCGCGGCGCTGGCCGAGGCCATGCGGGCCGGCATGTCGGCCGGGCAGTGGCGGCTGGACTTCGAGGTGGCCTGGCGGTCGACGTGGCAGCACGCCTATGAATGGATTGTGCACGGTGGAGCTTCGGCGGCCTATGAGCCGCCCGTCTGGGACGCGGTAGTGGTCGAGCATCAGATGCGGCGGCCGGACCTGGCCGTCGTACGGCTGCGACCGTTTTTGCCCATGCCTTTCGAGGCCGGGCAGTATGCGCGGATTCAGGTGCCCGAGTTGCCGGCGATCTGGCGGCCCTATTCGCTCGCGGGGGCGCCGGCCCGCGATGATCTGGTCGAGTTGCATGTGCGGGCCAAGACCGAGTCGGGGGTCAGCGGCACCCTGGTGCACCGCACCCGGGTGGGTGATCAGGTGCGGCTGAGCCGGGCCGAGGGCACGATGACGCTGCCGGCCGATCCGCGGCGGCACCTGCTGATGATCGCCGGGGACACCGGGGTGGCGCCGTTCAAGGCGCTGCTGACGCGGCTGGCCGAGACGGGCGACGCGCGGTCGGCGGTGCTGTTCTGGGGCGTACGGGATCTCTCGCAGCTCTATGACATCGAGGAGCTCACCGAGATCGCGCGGGCCGCGCGCCGGGCCACCGTCGTGCCCGTGGTGGCCGAGGGCGACCCCGGGCCGTACGCGTCGGGCCTGGTCACCGACGCGGTGGCGGGCTACGGCGAATGGTCGGGCCACGAGGTCTTCCTGGCCGGGCCGCCGCTGATGGTGGCCGCCACCTCCGTGGCCCTGCACCAGCTCGGCGTCCCCCAGGTCCAAATTCACTACGATCCACCAGAATGATTGGCTCGACCCTTTCGGGGCTAAGAACTAGCGTCGTAATACGCCCAATCATGGCTTATGTACCCAGTATGTCCCGCATCAGATGGGTAGTCATGGACCTGACGACGGGCCGACCGTAACGGCAATTGGAAGCGAGGACTTGCCGCCGTATCGCTTGCCCTGCACTTGGCCATGCGCCCGGCTCCATTGGACTGCGTCCCGGACGCGGCGTTGCTACGAGTGCCCGGTGGGCTATCCCCAGCCAGGACGCCCCATCCGTCTGGGGGATGCGTGATAGTAAGAATCCAAATAGGATCTGGCGGTGACCATCACTGACGACCTGGATCTAGAAATCTCTGAAAGTTCCGATGATAGGATAATTCGACTTGAAATTAAGGGTTTGCTCGGTCGCTTCGATCACAAGATTGAAATTCCGTCGGAGTGGAATTTTGTAATTCTGCATGGTCCGAACGGCGTTGGAAAGACAACCATCCTGGAAATAGTGAACGCCTGCTTCAATCGTCAATTCGGGCGCCTGGCCAATGCCCCATTTGGGGAATGCTCCTTCTTTTTCAAGAGTGGGAAATTTCTCAATGTGCGATCGCATTCCGCAACGTCTATTTTTGATCGAGGGGATGGTGGTGAACTGGCTGTTGCCACCCGTTGGGTGGAGTTTAGACTGCGTGAGATCGATGGTGAGATTTATGAATGGTCGACGACTCCAGTAGTTTCTCGCCCGTCGCGCGAAACGGTCGAGTATTTAGCAAGATTGGTAGGTGCCACTCTCGCGCCCTCAGGCCGCTGGAGGGATCCGAGTGGTCAGCTTCTTGACGATGACGAACTCTTTGAGGAGCATTCAGATCAGTTGCCGGTCCGAATCCCGCCTGCTGGAGTGATGCCCCCGCCGATGAATAACTTTTTCCGGTCGACAGAGGTTCATCTCATCGAAACTCAACGTCTTCTCGCGAGCCGGAAGCTATTAAAGCGAGGCCCGGGGGTGGTTCGTCGACAACGCGTATCTGGCTCGAGGGCCATGGACTACTCCGAGGATTTAACGCGGCGCATTCGATCGGCCCTTGCTCGAAACTCGACAATTTCTCAACGGCGCGATAGGACTTTCCCCCGCCGTGTTCTGTCACTTGGGGTGCATAGCGATCTGCCCAGTGAGCAACAGATTAGAGCTCGTTACGAAGCGCAACGAGAAACCCGGAACCAGCTTGCAGAGATTTCCGTACTCGATATGTCCGAGGATGTTCCACTTCCTGATCGAAACCTCGATGACTGGGAAAGGATTGTGCTTGCAACGTATCTGGATGACGCTGAAGAGAAGCTAGCGACCTTCGAGCCGCTATTGAGTCGCTTCGCGTACTGCGGAATATTGTTAACTCTCGCTTCCAGTACAAGACACTAACATTCGATCGGAACCGCGGATTCGTTTTCCTGACCGACGAGGACGGATTCGAACTTTCCGCAGATCAGCTCTCGTCCGGGGAGCAGCATGAGCTGGTTTTGATATATGACCTGCTTTTCAATGTTGGCCCCAAGTCCTTGGTGCTCATCGACGAACCGGAGCTCTCGCTGCATGTCGCCTGGCAGCAACGTTTTTTAAGTGATATTACTCAAATATCAGACATCAATGGACTATATTTCGTCGTGGCAACTCACTCTCCTCAGATCGTACACAAGAATTGGTCGAGGATGGTGGCCCTAGGTTCGGTAGACGAGACTGCGGGGACGGACGAGTAGTCGATGATTTCTCTCCTAACTCCTGACGACATCTTCGCTCACATTGTTTTCCTTCGCACGGTGGATACTCGAACGATTCTCATTGTTGAGGGGGAAACGGACTGCGCTGTCCTGGATGCTCATGTGAATCGGGACGACAGTGAGACTCTGCCTGCAGGGTCCAAAACTGCGGCAATAGGGGCTGCCATGATCGCAGCGGACCAGGGGGAGCGTTACGTACTCGCCCTGGTCGATCGCGATTGGGTGGGAACCTTACATGCGGAAGAATCGCGGGATAACGTTTTTTATACGGACTCGTATGACATGGAGTCCACACTGCTTGGGCTCAGTAACGTCCGTACCCGAATTCTTATCGCTTTTGCGAGCCGCGAAAAGTTGCAAGAAACGACCGAGTCGGATCCCAAGCACCCAATCAATGTGGCTCGTAAGACAGGGGCGGCGCTGGCCGGATTTCGGTACTCATCCATTAAGAACTCGTGGGGGATTGGTGTCCGTGATTTCCCCGTGGAGAAAGCTGTCAACCTTGATGGCGGCAATCCAGACCTTAGGCTTCTGTGCAGGATAGCGGCCGCCAAGAGTAAAGTTGAGCTAGATGTAGAACATGCAATTGCCGAGGTGGCTGCGACGTTCGGTTGGCTTGAGTCGCGTGCGGATCTGCACTCGGGGCACGATCTTGTAAGTGCCCTGTCTTACGTGTTAAACAATAGATTCGGAGCGTCAGTAAAATCCGAATCGCTTGCCTCCTCTTTAAGGGCGGCGGCCGCCTGCGAGGATGTACGTGATACTAGATTTTTCGCAGATATGAGTAGGTGGGCGGCGAGAGTGGGTCGAGAGTTATGGACTTGCAGCATGGAGGCGCCTCGGTCTGGCCCTGCAATCCCGCCGCCTAGGCAATCGGTTGATGTGCGGACTTTCTGAGGCGCGCCTCATTGGATAGCTGAATTTCTTTCAGAAGTCTAGGCATCCGTGGCAATCGGATCTCCGTTGGCTTCAGCCGCTGAGCAGGGCAAAAACTGAGGTGGGTGCTGCGATACCGAGTAGCCCGGAACCGACGGCCACCGGACCGTCAGCACCACCGACTCCTGTTCGGCCACCCACGAGTGGTCGACACCGCGACCCCAGACCACGTAGTCGCCCGGCTCGGTCAGCACCACCGTCCGGTCCGGCAGCTCGACGTGGAAACGGCCGCTGATCAGCAGGAGCAGGGCCTCGCGCTCCTCGCCGGTCACCCACTGGGCGCGGCGGTCGCCCTTGACGTGGCGCCCCCACTTGATCTCCACGTCGGTGCTGTGGCGCGGGTCGCCCGGCGGCCGGAAGTAGCCCAGCAGCCAGCCTTTCTCCTCGGGGGCGTCGAGGTCGGCCTTGCCGACGTAGACGCCGTCAGAGGGCATCGGTCAAAACCTTCGCGTACGCGGCCGGTACGAACGTGGGCCCGCCCGGCGTCAGCACGTCCTCGCGGGACGCCTCGGCCCACGCCGAATCGGGCACCGCCGCCCGCAGCGCCACCAGCACCGGCGCGTCGTCGGTCAGCATGGCCAGCGCCACCAGCGACTCCTCGACCTCGCCGACGCACTCGAACGGCTTGTGCGCGTCGATGCCGAGCAGTTCCAGGAAGCCGGGCACCTGCTCGACGTCGGCGAACAGGTCCTTGCCGAAGATGCGGGTCAGCCTGTCCCGCTCCATGGCCGGGGCCATCGCCAGGAAGACGAACCGGCACTTCGGGCAGTCGCCGCACCAGCGGGCCGTCGGGTCGTGCAGCTTGAACGCCTTGTTGCAGCTGGTCACCACGTCGTCGTAGCGGTCGTGCCGCGCGTACAGCTGGGCGATGTGCAGTTCGGAGAGCGAGCGGAGCAGCGAGAAGTACGGCTCGGTCAGGCCGACGTGCGCGGTGACGGCGGCCCGCAGCAGGCCCTCGGCCTCGACGCCCTTCGACCACTGGTGGTTGACCTCGTGACCGTTCCAGATCAGGTTGGGGTCGGAGGCGGACCGCTCGTTCGACATCACCACCGGCCCGAGCCCGTGCCAGACGGCGGTGGCGATGGCGATCAGCGAGTTGATCGCGGTGACCGGGATGTGGCCGTTGAGCGCGCCCGCCTTGTTCAGCTCGAACAGGCGCGGGTCGAGCTGCCGGCGGGCGGCGAGCGCGTCCAGGCCGGAGGCGGCGTTCACCTTCTTGATCACCGGGTTGGGGTTCACCGAGAACGGCACCGGGTCGAGCCCGGCCGCGCGCAGGATCTCCAGGGTGACGATCGAGTCCTTGCCGCCGCCGACCGCGGACAGCGGCCGGTCGCCCGCGTTGTCGATCGGGGCGGCCGTCGTGGCGCCGGACGGCACCTCGACGACGGCTTCGAGGACCCAGGGCAACTGATTGCGGTACGCGTACTCGGCCATCCCCTTGGTGTAGATGGCCGTGAAGAAGGAGGCGGCCTCGGCGGGCAGCGGCTTCGGGGCGACGATCCGGCGCGGGGCGCCGACCTTGAAGTAGCTCACCCCGGCCACGACGTGCAGCAGATCGAGGACGCGGTAGAGCGCGCTCTCGCGGCTCTCGTCGCTGCTCGAGGGGACCGGCAGCGTGATCGTCTCGGTGAACTCCAGCGGCTCCGGGCCGTCGAGCACGTAGTCGAACGTCGCGACGCCGGTCGACGGGTCGAAGGCGTACGAGGGGAAGCGCATGACGTCGAACTGCACCCGGAAACTCCTGTCTTGGGACCGACGGGCAATACTAGTTCGACTCATCGAGGAGGGAACGACGTGCGCCTGTCAGACCTGAAAGGCCGCTCGGTGGCGGTGTGGGGCACCGGCCGGGAAGGACGGGCCGCGGTCACCGCGATCGCCGCCCACGGGCCGTCGCGCCTGATGGCGGTCGATGACAGCGCCAACTTCCTGTCCGTCGAATGGGACGCCTCGCTCGCCGCCCTGGCCCCGCTGGCCGGTGGTGACCACGCGTTCCCGGCCCTGGTCAGTGCCGACGTGGTCGTCCGCTCGCCCGGCGTGCCGAACACGCACCCGTGGATGGCGCAGCTGCGCGAGCGCGGCGTCACGGTTACCGGCGGTAGCGCGCTCTGGATGGCCGATCACGCCTCGCGCACGATCGGTGTCACGGGCAGTAAAGGCAAGAGCACCACCTCGAGCCTGATCAGCCACCTGCTGGCCGCGGTGGGCCGCCCCAACGTCTTCGGCGGCAACATCGGCGTACCCCTGCTGGACCTTCCCGAGGCGGAGCAGTACGTGCTGGAGCTGTCCAGCTACCAGTGCGCCGACCTCACCGACTCGCCGCGCGTGGCCGTGGTGACCTCGCTGTTCCCCGAGCACCTGGACGCGCACGGCGGCGAGCGCGAGTACTACCGCGACAAGCTCAACATCCTGCGGCACGACCCCGACCTGATCGTCGTGAACGGGGCCGACGACCGGCTGCGGGCCGAGATCCGCGGCGTCACCGACGTCAACGGCTTCCCGCCGGTGCCGGCCGCGGCCGACGACTCCCGCTTCCGGATCGAGGACGACACCGTCTTCTGCTCGGACGAGCCGCTGTTCCCGCGCGCTGCCCTGAAGCTGAAAGGCGCCCACAACGGCCGTAACCTCTGCGTGGCGCTCGCCGTGCTCGACGGTCTCGGCATCGACGTCCCCGGTCGGAAGGACGTGCTGGCCGAGGCCGTGGCTGCCTTCGAGGGCCTGCCGCACCGGCTGGCCGAGATCGAGGACCCGTCCGGCGTCACCTTCGTCGACGACACGCTGTCGACCAGCCCGTACGCGACCATGCACGCCATCGACGCCTACACCGGCCGGCCACTGACCGTGCTCGTCGGCGGCAACGACCGTGGCCTCGACTACTCACCGCTGCGCGAGTTCCTGCGCGACAAGCAACTGACGGTGATCGGCATGCCGGACAGCGGCCCGCGCATCCTGGCCGAGCTGGCCGGCCTCGACGGCATCGTGACCCACCAGGCCGACGACCTTCACGCGGCGGTACGGCTGGCCCGCGAGACCACCCCGAGCGGAGGCGCCGTCCTGCTGTCGCCCGGCGCGCCCAGCTACGGCCAGTTCCGCAACTTCGAACACCGCTCCGAGGTCTTCCTCGAGGCGATCCGCGACTCCGCCTGACAGATTCCCCCTCCGCCGGCGCCCGCGAGTGGAGGCCTGGCACCGCCTACGCGTGGCGTGTTCGATGCCGCGCTGCGGAGCAACTTGTGCTCGATCCTCTTGAGCAGCGGCGCGGCGGAACCGATTCGCCGCGAGCTGCGCGGAGTCGCGCTGCGGTCCGGTGTCCGCGCGATGTGCGTGACAGCGTCTTCCGCGACGGAGGCGCCGGCGGTCGTTGGGACCTGATCCGCCACGGCGACGCCGGTGGTGAGGCCGAGCTGCGCGCGTCGGCGGCGGCGGTCCCGGCCTGAGGCGGCGACGTAGCCAAGATCTGAGGACAACGGAACCGAGGCCCGAGGCAGACGGACCCGGTCCCGGGCCGGGTCGAACCGGGGCGGGGGAGACGGGACTGGTCCTGGGGCCGGGCCGAACCGGGGCCTGAAGGAGACGGAGCTGAGGTCTCGGGGAGACGGCACGAAGGCTGACGAAGGCGAACCGAGGGTGGCGTGATCGCCACCCTCGGCTCTTTGTGCCGCTCAGGTTTGTTACGGCGGTAAAAACCGCGTTTCAAGGACGCCAAGATCTAGTACGAACGGGCCACCGGCTCTAGTTCGAACGGGCACACAGCGTCAGTAAAACGCCCGAGGACAAATCGCATCAAAAGCGGACGCGTGATGGCGGTCACGTCGTAAAGAACATTTCCGGATCGATGACTGTCAAGTGGTGGTCGCGTAACACGCGTTCATCGGCGCAGGTCAGGTAACGGTTTGAAAACTTCGCCCACGGTCTTGACACGGAGGGGCCTTCAGTAAGAACTTTTACCGCGACAGTAAACAGTCCTTCCTGAAGGGATGACCAATGGGCGAGCCGGAGATGGACGGCACCGCGTCGACCGCGGTCGTCGACTCCCTGGTTCGTGGCGAGCCGGTCGTCCCGACGGTCGAGAGCGCCGCGAACCAGGTGTCGGTGCTGGTGCGTGTGCGGTCTTTGCTGCCGGAGTTCACGGGGGCCCTGCGGCGCGTCGCCGAGCAGGTGCTGACCGATCCGGCGGCGGCCTCGCGGGCCACCATCGTCGAGCTCGCCGAGCGCAGCGGCACCTCACCCGCGACCGTCACGCGGTTCTGCCGTGCGCTCGGCTTCGACGGCTACGCCGATCTGCGGCTCGGGATCGCGGCCGAGACCGGGCGGGCCCGCTCCGCCGGATGGACCGTCGACATCGGGCGCGAGATCCAGCCCAGCGATCCGCTCGAGCGCGTGCTCGGCCAGATCATGGCGGCCGACACGCAGGCCATGCACGACACCGCCGCGCTGCTCGATCTCGCCGAGGTGGAGCGGGCCGCCGTCGCCATCGCCGCCGCCCCCCGGGTCAACATCTTCGGGGCCAGCGGCAGCGCCCTGGTCGGCGAGGAGATGCAGTTCAGCCTGCACCGCATCGGGGTGCCGGCCTGGGCCTGGACCGACGTGCACAACGGTCTGGCCAGCGCCGCCCTGTCCCGCCCGGGTGACGTCGCGCTCGGCATCTCGCACAGCGGCCAGACCGGCGAGACGATCGAGCTGCTGGCCGAGGCGAGCAGCCGCGGCGCCACCACCATCGCGTTGACCAGCTTCCCGCGCTCGCCGCTGGCCGAGCTGGCCGACATCGTCCTGCTCACCGCCACCCAGGCGACCACCTTCCGGCCGGACGCGCTCAGCGCCCGCCATCCCCAGCTGGTCGTCCTCGACCTGCTGTATGTCGCCGTGGCCCAGCGCACCCACGAACGCTCGCACGCCGCCTTCCAGCGCACCGCCCAGGCCGTACACGGTCACAAGGCAGCCAAGGACGGCAGCCCCACATGATCTCCGCCGGTCACCGGCGGTGCACCAGCGAAAAGACCTGACACATAAAAAACTCCCCTCTGGAGGAAGCGTGAAGCGCAAGATCGCGGTCGCCGCGGCACTCGCTGCGACGCTGCTCGGCGCCGCCGCCTGCGGCTCCAACGAAGATGCACCTACTACTTCCGCATCGGGCAAGGTCGACGGTGCCGGCAAGACCCTCAAGGTCTGGCTGATGGTCGACGCCCAGACGGCGTGGAAAGACGTCGTCGACAACGCGAGCAAGCGCTTCACCGAGGCCACCGGGGCCCAGGTCAACGTCGAGTACCAGCAGTGGGCCAACCACCTCACCAAGCTGGACGCCACGCTGGCCGGCACCGACGTCCCGGACGTGATCGAACTCGGCAACAGCGAGTTCCCCAAGTACGTCTTCAGCGGCGGCTTCGCCGCGATCAACCCGTCCGACTACGAGAACTCGGGCACCTGGCTGGCCGGTCTCAAGGGCGCCTGTGACTTCGAGGGCAAGACCTACTGCGTGCCCTACTACGCCGGCGCGCGCCTGCTGATCTACCGCACCGACCTGTTCAAGGAGGCCGGCGTCACCGCCGCCCCCAAGACGTACGAGGAGTTCCTCTCGGCCGCCGACAAGCTTCAGACCCTGAAGAAGTCGGACCCGAAGTTCGGCGCCGTCTACATGCCGGGCCAGTACTGGTACGCGGCGATGAGCTGGGTCAAGTCGACCGGCGGCGACATCGCCAAGCAGGACGGCGACAAGTGGGTCGGCCAGCTCTCGCAGCCGGCGTCGATCGAGGGCCTGCAGCGCTGGGTCGACATGGTCAAGAAGTACTCGAAGGCCGACCCCACCAAGAACGAGAACGAGCAGGCCGGCATCTTCGCGCAGGGCACCTCGGGCATGTTCTACGGCAACGCGTGGGAGCAGGGCTCGGCCGAGGAGGTCAAGAAGGACCCCAACGACGAGAACTCGCCGCTGGTGCCGACCAAGGTCAAGGGCAAGCTGGCCACCGCGGCCATGCCGGAGGTTCCGTCGTTCCTGGGCGGCTCGAACCTCGGTGTGGCCGAGAAGAGCCAGAACAAGGAGCTGGCGGCCCAGTGGATCAAGGCCTTCACCGACAGCCAGTCGATGGCCGGCCTGATCAAGGCGAACGCGCTGCCGAACTCGACCGCGCTGCTGGACAAGGCGGCGGCCGACAACCCGTCGCTGGCGCCGGCCGCGCAGGCGGCCAAGGACAGCTGGTTCACGCCGAACGCCGAGAAGTGGGCTGACGTCGAGAAGGGCGCGGTGCTGCAGACCATGCTCACCGACATCCTGACCGGCAAGAAGTCGGTGGCCGACGGCGCCAAGTGGGCCGACGACCAGATCAACGCGACGCTCAACGAGAGCTGAGGCCTCGCGGTGCTGCCCGTAGGGGCAGCACCGCCCCTCCCTGAAGGGAACCGCTGATGTCCGTCGTCGAATCACCGGCGACCCGCCCGGCTGCTCCAGCTCCGATTCGGCCGGCGTCGGGAAAAACCCGCAAGTCGGATAAAACCCCTTGGCTGCTGGCGATTCCGGCTCTGGTGCTGCTGGCCGGGCTGCTCGGCTACCCGCTGGTCCGGATGGTGGTCCTCTCCTTCCAGAACATGCGGTTGCGCGAGCTGTTCAGCGGCGCCACGCCGCCGTGGGTGGGCTTCGACAACTACACCAAGGTGCTCACGGACGGCGTGTTCTGGGGCGTCGTGGGCCGTACGGTCGCCTTCACGGTCGTCTCGGTCGTGATCTCGGTGGTCTTCGGCCTGGCCATCGCTCTGCTGATGCGGCGGGTGACGCGGGGGGTACGGCTGTTCATGGTCGTCGCCATGATGTTCGTCTGGGCGCTGCCGCAGCTGGTCGCCGCGCAGATCTTCCGGTGGATGACCGACTCCGACTTCGGCGTCGTGAACTACCTGATCGACAAGATCCCGGGCGTGGACTACGCGAACCACAGCTGGTTCGTGAACCCGTGGCAGGGCTGGTCGGTGATCACCACGCTGGTGATCTGGGCCGGCATCCCGTTCCTGGCCATCACCCTGAACGCCGGCCTCACGCAGGTGCCCAAGGAGCTGCTTGAGGCGGCGACGATGGACGGCGCGACGCCCTGGCAATCCCTGCGCAACATCATCCTGCCGATCTTGAAACCCTTGATCACTATCGTCACGACGCTCTCGGTGATCTGGAACTTCGGGCTCTTCACGCAGGCGTGGGTGCTGCGTGACGGGCACCCGGAGCCGTCGTACCAGACTCTGGCGACGTATTCGTACACGCAAGCCTTCGGGCAGTCCCGGTACAGCCTGGGCTCGGCCATCGCGGTGATCACCGTGATTCTGATGCTCGGCGTGATGGTCTTCTACATCCGCCAGATGTTCAAGATCGGTGAGGTGGAGTGATGGTCGCCGTCGCACCCGTGGTGAAGAGAAGACGCGCGAAGAGCGCCGACGACGGCGTGCTCACCGTCGGCCGCAGCCGGGCCGGCACGATCGCCGCCAACACCGCCGGCATCCTGTTCTCGATCTTCATGCTGTTCCCGGTCTACTGGGTGCTCAACACCGCGTTCAAGCCGGCCAACGAGGTTCTGTCGCTGGAGCCGACGCTCCTGCCGAAGAGCCCGACCTTCGACAACTTCCGGTCCGCGTTCAACGCGCCGCTGTTCCTCGAGAACATGCTCAACGGCGTGATCATCACGCTGCTGGCGGTGGCCGGAGCGCTGGTCGTGGGCTTCCTGGCCGCGCTGTCGATCGCCCGGTTCAAGTTCTACGGCCGCAAGTCGATCATCCTGGTCATCCTCGTGGTGCAGCTGATCCCGTTCATCTCGTTGCTCATCCCGCTGTTCCTGATGCTCCAGCAGGCCAAGTTGACCAACAGCCTGATCGGTGTGAGCATCACCTACCTTGTGCTGATCCTGCCGTACACCGTGTGGACACTCCGCGGCTTCATCTCGGGCATCCCGCGGGAGCTCGACGAGGCCGCGCTGATCGACGGCTGTACCCGGGCCCAGGTCTTCTGGCGCATCATCCTCCCGCTGACCGGACCCGGCCTGGTGGCCACCAGCGTCTACGGATTCATCCAGGCCTGGAACGAATTCATCATCATCAACACGCTCAACAGCCCGGACAAGCAGAACCTGATGGCCTGGCTGCTGCAGAACCAGACGACCCGCGGTACCGCCTGGGGCCCCCTCATGGCCGGTGCGATCATCACCTCGATCCCGGTGGTGATCTTCTTCCTGATCATCCAGCGCAATATCGCCACCGGTCTCACGGCCGGCGCGGTCAAGGGCTGATCACAAACACAACCTGAGGAGATGTTGTGACCGATATTTTCGCCAAGCCCGAGCTGGACCGCCGTACGCTGCTGCGTCGCGCCGCCGCCGTCGGCCTGCTCGCGACCCCCGCCGTCGGCCTGCTCAGCGCCTGTGTCGGCGGTGGCTCGGACGACAGCGACTCCGAGCAGGCCACCGGCACCAAGTCGGCTGACAACCCGCTCGGCATCGACACCAAGGCCGGCGTGGAGATCGTGATCTTCAACGGCGGTCTCGGTACGGCGTACGCCACCGACGTGGACACCCCGCTGTTCAACAAGAAGTGGCCGGACGCCAAGATCACCTACTCGGCGACCGAGCAGATCTCGACAGTCATCCAGCCCCGGATCAACGCTGGCAACCCGCCGGACATGATCAACAACTCGGGCTCGAACCTGATGGACTTCGGCGCCATCGTCAAGGCCGGCCAGGCCGCCGACCTGACCGACCTGTTCGCGGCGCCGTCGCTGGACGTGCCGGGCAAGACCGTGGGCGAGACCCTGGTGCCGGGCGCGATCGAGCAGGGCAGCTACGACGGCAAGCCGTTCGCGGTGAACTACTCGTACACCGTCTTCGGCCTCTGGTACAACAAGAAGCTGTTCGAGAAGAACAACTGGACCATCCCCACCACCTGGACCGACTTCACGGCGCTGCTCGACAAGATCAAGGCGGCCGGCATCACGCCGTTCGGCTACGCGGGCGCCAACGCGTCGTACTACATGGTCCGGGCGCTGCTCACCAGCGCCGCCAAGATCGGCACCGAGCAGGTCCTCAAGGACATCGACAACCTCAAGGAAGGCGCCTGGCAGAACGACGCCATCAAGAAGGCCGCCCAGGCCTGGGGCGAGATCGGCAACAAGTACATCAACAAGACCTTCCTCGGCCTCAAGCACACCGAGGTCCAGCTCCAGCAGGACCAGGACAAGGTCGCGTTCTACCCCTGCGGCTCGTGGCTCGAGAACGAGCAGGCCAAGGACACCCCGCCCGGTTTCGAGTACGCCATCGCGGCGTACCCGAGCGTGACCACCTCGGACAAGCTTCCGGCGACGGCGATCAACGCCGCGGCCGGCGAGATCTACTTCGCGGCGGCCAAGGGCAAGAACCCGCAGGGTGGCAAGGAGTACCTGCGGACGATGCTCTCCAAGGAGGCGGCGCTGGGCTTCACTAAGCTCACGAAGTCGCTTACGGTGGTGGCGGGCGCCTCCGACGGTGTCACCATCTCGCCCGGTCTGACCAGCGCCAACGACGCGGTCACCAAGGCCGGCAAGGACATCTTCATGGGCTACCTGTTCGACACCTGGTACAAGAAGCTCGACGACGAGTCCCGCGGCGCCGTCAACGACCTCATGTTCAAGGGCGGCGACGCGCAGAAGTTCTGCGACCGGATGGAGAAGGCGTCCCAGGCCGTGGCCAAGGACTCCTCCATCACCAAGTTCACCCGTAGCTGATCTTCGGTAACAAAAAGTAGGTAGGGCGCCATGCGACGCGGCAAGTACCCATTCATCATCGGCTTCCTTATCGTGCCGGTGGCGCTCTACTGCACCTTTGTGGTGGCGGCGTACATCCAGACCTTCCAGTTGTCGTTGAGCAACTGGTCGGGGCTCGGCCCGATCGAGTACGTCGGCTTCGACAACTTCACGAAGCTGTGGCACGACGAGCTGTTCTGGAAGTCGATCCGGCACAACCTCTTCCTGCTCATCCTGCTGCCGATCGTCACGATCATCCTGGCCCTGGTCTTCGCCTTCCTGCTCAACGTGGGCGGCGGCCACAAGGGCGGCGCCACCCGTGGCGTCTGGGGCTCCAAGGTCTACCGGGTCATCTTCTTCTTCCCGCAGCTGCTGGCCCTGGCCATCGTCGCGGTGATCTTCGGCCGGGTCTTCGGGCCGGACAAGAGCGGCATGCTCAACGGCCTGTTCCCGGACGACTGGAAACCCTGGCTGTTCCTGGCCGACGAGCGGTACGCGATGCTCTGCATCCTGATCGTGCTGATCTGGCAGGCGGTCGGCTTCTACGTCGTGCTCTTCTCGGCCGGCATGGGCTCGATCCCGGCCGAGATCTACGAGGCGGCCGCGCTCGACGGCGCCACCCGCATCACCCTGTTCTTCCGGATCACGATCCCGCTGCTGTGGAACACCGTGCAGGTCGCCTGGGTCTACCTGGGCATCGCCGCGTTCGACGCCTTCGCCCTGGTCAACATCATGACCGTGGACCGCGGCGGCCCGAACGGCGCCTCGTCGGTGCTCAGCCTGATGATCTACCGCAACGCCTTCGAATTCTCGCAGGCCGGCTACGCCTCCGCGCTGGGCGTGGTCCTGTTCTTCCTGACCCTGACCTTCGCCGCGCTGACCCTGAGGGTCACCCGCCGCGATTCCGTCGAAGCCTGAGGCGGACGAGATGACGAACCTGACCAGTACCCCCGGCACCGACGCCGCGCCGGCCCCCGTCTCGCCGACGCCCAAGAGCGCCGGCCGCAAGCCCGACAAGAAGCGCGACGTCAGCGCGTTCACCGGCCTGGCCCACATCGCCCTGTTCGCCTGGGCGCTGGTGACCGCCGGCCCGCTGATCTGGGTGCTGCTGGCCTCCTTCAAGAGCAACACCGAGATCTTCCTGGGCAAGCCGTTCGCGCTGCCCGACCACTTCTCGTTCCAGACGTACTTCGACGCCTGGGGCGAGGCGCACATCGGGCGCTACTTCCTCAACAGCGTCATCGTCGTGATCATCAGTACGGCCGGCACGATGCTGTTCGGTTCGATGGCCGCGTACGTGCTGGCCCGGTACCGCTTCTGGGGCAACCGGTTCATCTACTACCTGTTCGTCTCGGGCCTGGCGTTCCCGACCTTCATGGCGCTGGCGCCGCTGTTCTACATCCTCAAGAGCATGGGGCTGCTGGGCTCGTACACCGGTCTGGTCCTGGTCTACATCGCCTACTCGCTGCCGTTCACCGTCTTCTTCCTCGCGGCGTTCTTCAAGACCCTGCCGTACGAGATCGAGGAGGCGGCCACTGTCGACGGCGCCTCGCACACCCGCAAGTTCTTCCAGATCATGATGCCGATGGCCAAGTCCGGCCTGGTCAGCATCACGATCTTCAACATCGTCGGCCAGTGGAACCAGTACCTGCTACCGGTCGTGATCATGACCGGTCCCGGCGCCGAGTCGAAGTACCTGCTCACTCAGGGCATCGCGAACATCAGCACCTCGGCCGGCTATCACGCGGAGTGGTCGACGCTGTTCGCCGCGCTCGTCCTCTCCATCCTGCCCATGATCATCGTCTACGCGATCTTCCAGCGGCAGATCCAGGCCGGCCTCACCGCCGGCGCGGTCAAATAGAACGCCAGATTCCCGGGGGTACGCCGTACGCGCGCCGAAACGCCGCCGCGAACGCGAACTCCGAGGAGTAGCCGACCCGGGCCGCCACCGCGGCCACAGTGAGCCGCTCGTCTCGCAGCAGGAGCCGCGCCTTGTGCAGGCGCAGCGCCCGCAGATAGTGGACGGGCGGCTCACCCACGGCGGCCGAGAACCGGGCCGCGAACGCCGTCCGGGACAGCCGCGCCGTGGCCGCCAGCGACGCGAGCGTCCACGGGCGGGCCGGCTGGCTGTGCATCGCGCCGAGCGCCGCCGCCAGATGCGGGTCGCGCAGCCCGGCCAGCCACCCCGGACGCTCGGTGACCTCGCCGTGCCGGCGGATGGCCCGCGCGATCATCGCGTCGGACAGCCGGGCCATGACGACGTCACTGCCCGGCCCGGCGTCGAACGCCTCCTGCCGCAGCGCCTCGACGTAGGGCGTCAGCCACCGTCTCTCGGACGCCGGAACCAGGATCACCCGCGGCAGCCCGCTCAGCGCCGGATGGCCGGGCTCGCCCGCGACGAAGGCCCCGCAGACGATCGTGGTGCGAGGCCCGTCCGTGCCGTGGCGCAGCCGCACCCCCTGCGCCCGCGCCGCGAGCTCGAAGCCGGAGGTGGCGGGTGCGGACCCGTACCTCAATTCGTGATCGTCGCCCTGGGGCAGGATGACCGTGTCGCCCGCGCTCAACGCGACGACCTCGCCGGCCAGCGCCAGCTCGCAGGCGCCGCCGGTGATCAGGTGGACGCCGCGCAGCCCCGGCCGGTCGAAGACGAGCCGGAACGGGCCGCTCATCTCCAGCCAGCGGTAGGCGGCGGTGGTGAAGCGGACCTCGCGCAGGATCGCGCCCAGGACGTCCGATGGGGTCTGCGGGACGGGCACACATGGATTGTCGCCCCGGCCCTTCCTAGCGTCGAGGCATGACGAAGATACTGGTGACGGGCTCGACGGGAATCGGCGGCGCGGTGGCCGCGCGGCTGGGGGAGCGGGCCCTGACGGTCGGCCGCCACGGGCGGATCCGGGCCGACCTCTCCTCACTCGAGCAGACGTCACAGGCCGCCGAGGAGATCGCCGCGAGCCATGACCGGCTCGACGCGATCGTCTGCTGCGCCGGCGTGTTCACGATGCGCGCGGCTCTGACCGGGGAGGGGCTGGAACGGGCGTACGTGCTCAATTATCTTTCCCGCTTTCTGCTGATCGGCCGGCTGCTTCCGCTGCTGCCGCCGGACGGGCGCGTGGTCCTGGTGGCCAGTGCGGGCCGCTATCGGGACACGAGCGCGAACCGCACGTGGGGGATGGGGGTCGCCGGTCGCACCCAGTTCGCCAACGACCTGTACGCGGTGGAGCTGGCGGCCCGGCACCCCTCGCTCTCGGTGGCCTGCGTCTACCCGGGCCTGGTGGCGACGCGGGTGTTCCGGGACGCGACCGGTGTTCCGGCCGCGCTGCGGTGGGTGATGGACGCACTCCAGCAGCGGATCGGCGCGTCACCGGAATCGGCCGCGCGAAGACCCGTACGACTGGCAATCGGTCCTCGGTTCGCCTCCGGCTTCTATGGGCCGTCGGCGAAGCCGCTGACCGTGCCCGCGCGGGTCCGCGACGGGCGGCGGACCGAGCTGTGGACCGAGAGCGAGGAGCTGACCACGCGCGTAAGGTCGCAGGGGTGAAAGATCTGCTCAACGGGATCGATGTCGTCGACGACGTGGACGTGCTGGAAAGCCTCGCCCACGACGACGCCGAGTGGGCGCCCTACGGCAAGCCGGTCGCGGCCGTCCGCCCCCGAACCACCGATGAGGTACGCCGGGTGGTGGCGGCCTGCGCGGAGCGCGGCATTCCGATCGTCGCGCGCGGGGCCGGCACCGGACTCTCCGGCGGCGCCAACGCGGTCGACGGCGCCATGGTCGTCGACCTGTCGAAGATGAACCGGATCGTCGAGATCGACGCCGAGAACATGACGGCGACCGTGCAGCCGGGCGTCGTCAACGACGACCTGAAGAAGGCGGTCGCGGCGCACGGCCTCTGGTACCCGCCCGACCCGGCCAGCGCGCCCTGGTCCACCATCGGCGGCAACGTCGCCACCAACGCGGGTGGCCTCTGCTGCCTGAAATACGGGGTCACCCGCGACTACGTGCTCGGCCTGGAAGCGGTGGTGGGCGGCCCGGCGGGGGACTACGGCACTGTCGTCCGCCTCGGTCATCGCACCACGAAGGGCGTCAGCGGTTACGACCTGGCCGCCCTGTTCACCGGCTCCGAGGGCACCTTCGGCATCATCACCGAGATCACGCTGCGGCTGCGCCCGGCCCGCCGCGAGGCGCCCCGCACGGTCGTCGGCGCCTTCGACAGCGTGGTCGCCGCGGGTTCGGCGGTGGCCGCCCTGACCCGGTCCGGCCTGCTGCCGGCCGCGCTCGAACTGCTGGACCGGACCTGCCTGCGCGCGGTGGAGGAGTGGAAGCACCTGGGCCTGTCGGCCGACGCCGCCGCCCTGCTCCTGGCTCAACTCGACAGCCCGGGCGCGGCCGGCGACGAGGAGGCCGCGGCGGTGGCCGCCGTCTTCCAGGAGGCCGGCGCGATGTGGGCCGAGCAGTCCACCGACGAGTTCGAGGCCGAGGCCCTGTTCGCGGCCCGGCGCCTGGCCTACCCCGCGCTGGAGCGCCTGAGCCCGGTGCTGACCGAGGACGTGTGCGTACCCCGCTCGAAGGTCCCGGCCATGCTGGCCGCCATCGAGGAGATCGCCACCCGCCACGGGGCCACGATCGCCACCATCGCCCACGCCGGGGACGGCAACCTGCACCCTTTGATCCTCGCCCCCGCCGGCGACGACGAGGCCCGCCGCGCCGCTCAGGCCGCTTTCGAAGACATGCTGACAGCCGCCATAGCCATGGGCGGCACAGTGACCGGCGAACACGGCGTGGGCCTGCTGAAGCGCGACGGCATGAAGCAGGAACTCGCCCCGGAAGTCCTGGCCATGCAGGTGGCCATCAAGCAGACCCTCGATCCACTGAACATCTTCAACCCGGGCAAGGTCGTCGGCTGACCTGGCCGTACTTCGGTCGGGGGACGTCGGGCAGCAAGACCCCGGAGGGGCGGGCACCGCGGAGACCGGCGCGACGCGCCGGTCCGAACAGGATCTTTGGCCCGCGTGCGACTTGCGCCGTTGAGCAACCTTCGAAGGTGTGCTCTCTTCGCGATTGAGTCCCGCTGGCGCTACCACTAGCCTGGTCGGGTCCCTCGGCCGACCTGGTCCGCCGAGGGGCCGCCGAGACCCGCATGCTCGGCAACCGCGCTGGCGATTCTCCACCCGCCACGCTTGTCGACCCGGTGACCGGCGAAAGAGGCTTCAGATGATCGAGCGCGACTCACGCTGCTCTTTCGCGCTGCGTGGTGTAGTCGTTACGCTAGGGCGGTCCAGGCGTCGTCAGGAAGCCGGGGGTCTATAGTGCCGAATTTCTTTTTGAGTTCGGCCGCCGGCGACGACGATCCGTATGTTCGGCAGTTCTTCGACGATCTCCGCGGCCAGGTCTCGGCCCTGAGCTCCGACCACGGCGCTGATCTTTCCTTCCTCGGTACGGTCGGCAACCGGGACACCGCCCTTCCGGCCGACATGCTCTTACGCCTGGCCTCGTGCGATGTCTTCGTCGCGCTGACGTCGCCGCGGTATTTCCGCAACGCGACCTGCGGGCGGCAGTGGGAGATCTTCACGAGCCGGTTCAAGGCGGGCGACGACCGGGCGGCGGTCATCCCGGTCGCCTGGTCGGCCGACGCGGCGATGCCGGAATTCCTGGATGTCCCGCTGGTCGTGCCGGAGGGCACCTCGCGAGGACTGCGACAGCTGGTTCGCCTGCGTGGCCTCAGATCCGAGTACGAGTCGTTCCTCGGCCAGCTCGCGCGCCGGGTCGTCGCCGCCGGTGAGGCCGCCCCGGCCCCGGCGAGCGAACCGGTCACGGATTTCGCGAGGGTGCCCAACATCTTCTCGGCGTCCATCGTGGACCTCCGGGTGCACATCATCATCGCGGCCGCGTCCCGCCAGGAGATGGACGAGGTCCGCGACGACCTCTCCTATTACGGCGCCGAGGCCGGGGACTGGGCGCCCTACCGGCCGGACGTGCCGGGATCGCTGGCCAGCCGGGCCCGCCTGCTGGCGGCCGATCAAGCGCTGCGAGGTGAGGTGGCGGCGCTCGACGACGTCGTCGACCGTATCGAACGTGCCCGCGCCGCCCACGAGATCGTGGTCATCCTCTGTGACTGGTGGATCACCCAGCTCGACGCCTACCGGCACATCCTCGCCGAGATCGATCGCCGTGGACTCGGTGACACTGTCGTGCTGGTTCCGGCCAGCCGGGCCGACCGGGAGTCGATGGACAACCTCGCCGAGCTCCGCTTCGGGTTACGCCGGACGTTCCAGGAGAGTTGGCGGCAGGCGCAGGGCCGCCTGCACAGCGATCTCAGCACGGCCGAGGCGTTCGACGCCGACCTGGCCGGCGTCCTCGAGGAAGCCCGCAACCGTCTGTTCCGCAGTGGGGCCGAGCCCGGTGAGAACAGCGGGCCGGTGGTCGAACGGCCCATCCTCCGTGGTCCGTGATGGCGCAGGGAAAGTACACTGAGTGATCGATTACTTACGATCAATCGTCCTCGGGAGAAGGCACGTGGGATCGTCAGTCGCGCCGCCGTTCTTCTTCATCAGCTATGCGCATGATCCCGGCGAGGACAACTACCACGTCGACCGGTTCTACCGGGATCTGAACCATGACGTGCTGATGTTCGCCGGCAGCCGGGCCGAGACCGCCGGCTTCTGCGACGCCCTGCTCAAGCTCGGTCAGCGCTGGTCCGAGTCGCTTGTCGACAATCTCAGCACGGCCCAGGTCTTCATCCCGATCATGAGCCCCGGTTACTTCCGCAGCCCGGCGTGCGGCAAGGAATGGGCCGTGTTCTCCGCGCGGCTCGCCCGCGGCGCCCGGCCCGGCTCGGAGAGCGCGCTGATCATTCCCCTGCTGTGGGTGCCGATGACGCCGCCGCCGATCGCCCAGCCGTACCAGTTCAAGGACAGAGACCTCGGCGCCACGTACGACGAGGTCAAGCTCCGCGCCCTGATCCGTGAGGGCCGGTACGCGGACGACTACAAGGCTTTCGTGCAGAAGCTGGCCCAGCGGGTGTTCGAGCTCGGCGAGACCGCGCCGTTGGCCCCGGAACCGGGCCGGCCGAGCTTCGACGACATCGCTTCCGCGTTCCCCACCGTGCCCGAGGCCCGGACCCCGAACGGGGGCCGGGACGTGAAGGCCCCCGCCGGCAACCGCCGGTCGTCCCGCGTCGACCGCCCCATCCTCAACACCAACCTCCCCGAGGACCCCCGATGAGTGTCAGCGCCGACAACGGCCCAGCCGGCCGGATCATCACCTTCTACAGCTACAAGGGCGGTACCGGGCGGACGATGGCGCTCGCCAACGTCGCGTGGCTGCTCGCGATGAACGGGTACAAGGTGCTGGCCATCGACTGGGACCTTGAGTCGCCCGGCCTGCACCGCTATTTCCACCCCTTCCTGCGGGACAAGAATCTGCGCAACTCCGAGGGCATTCTCGACCTCATCCGCCAGCACACCGAGTTCAACTTCCGGCTCGAGGACACGCTGGATCCGGCGCGGGCCACGGTGCAGATCCACGAGTACGCCGCCTCCCTGGAGTGGGAGTTCCCGCGCGGTGGTCTGCTCGACTTCGTGCCCGCGGGCCGGCAGGACCTGGGATACACCGAGGCGGTCAGCACCTTCGACTGGGACTCGTTCTGGCGGTTGCACCACGGGCCCCGCCTGCTCAACGCTCTGCGCGAGGACATGGCGCGCAACTACGACTTCGTGCTGATCGACAGTCGTACCGGCACAAGCGACACGGGCGGGATCTGCACCGTGCATCTGCCGGACACGGTGGTCAACTGCTTCACGCTGAACACGCAGAGCGTCAACGGCGCGGTGGCCATCACCGCGTCGATCCTCAAGCACGCGTCGGACATCACGGTGTTGCCGCTGCCGACCCGCATCGAGGACGGTGAGATGGCGAAGCTCGAGCGCGGCCGGATGTTCTCCCGGCGCAGCTTCGAGCCCTACCTCGGTTTCCTGGGCACTCAGTCCGCGGACGAATACTGGAACAGCATCGAAGTTCCGTACATCCCTTATTACGCATATGAAGAGATTTTGGCCGTTTTCGGGGACATGCCGCGTCTCAACGGCCCGCTGCTCAGCCCGTACACCAATCTGGCGTCGCGGATCGCCGGTCGTGAGTGCCGGGCGGTGGCCATCCCGGAAGCCGACCGCAACCGGGTGCTGCGCGCCTTCGAGCAGTCCGTTCCTCACCAGAAACGGACGATCGTGGTGGCCTACGCGCCGCTCGACCGGATCTGGGCCGAGTGGCTCAGCGACCGCCTGCGAGGCACTGCCAACCGCGTCATCCTGCAGAGCATCCGGGAATCCGTACCGGACCTCGACGCTCTCGACCATCTGGTCGTGATCTTCTCGCGCGACCTGATCGCCCGCGAGGGCGGCCTACGGTTGCTGCGGACCGTTCGCGACAGCACCACGCAGAACAACGACAGCCTGCTCGCGGTACTCCGGGTCGACGCGACGCCGCTGGACGGCCGGGTACCGCCGCGCATGCTGGTCGACGCCATGGGCACCAGCGAGGACCGCGTCCTGGAGACGGTCTCGTCGGTTCTGGCGCTCGACGCGTCCGCGGTGTCCACCGGCGGGGCGGAGGTGGGCGAGGTGCGCTACCCGGCCGACCTGCCGCCGTACTTCCAGGTCAGCCTCACCCGTAACCCCCGCTTCTCGGGCCGGGGCGGCGTCATCGAGGACATCCGCAATCGCCTGGTCGGCAGCGAGCCGAGCGGCGCCCGGCTGGCGTTGACCGGCCTGCCCGGTGTCGGCAAGACGCAGACGGCCTTGGAGTACGTCTACCGGTTCGCCGCCAGCTACGACGGCATCTGGTGGATCTCGGCCGCGCAGCCCAGCCGGGTCCGGATCGGCCTGGCCGAGATCGCGACCAAGCTGTCCCTGCCCGGCGGCACGGTCGAGGAACAGGTCGCCGCGGTCATGGAGGCGCTGAAGCGGGCCGTCCCGGTGCGCCGGTGGCTGGTGGTGCTGGACAACGCCGACGCGCCGGCCGATCTGGAGGGCCTCGTCCCGTCCGGCCCGGGCCACGTCCTGGTGACCTCGCGCAACCCGCAGTGGGCGAACGAGCTCGACGCGGTCGACGTCGGGGTGTTCAAACGGGCCGAGAGCATCGAGCTGCTGGGCCGTCGGGTGGAGAACCTGGGCCCGGCGGACGCCGACCAGCTCGCCGGCCGGCTGGGCGACCTCCCGCTGGCCCTTGAACAGGCCGGCGGCTGGCTGGGCAGCACGGCCATGTCGGTGTCGGACTACCTCGACCTGCTCGACCGCGGCGCGGCGGCGGCGATGAGCGAGAGCGCGCCCGCCACGTACAACCAGACCGTGGCCTCCACCGTCGGCGTGGCCTACGAGCGACTCAGCCAGACCAGCCCGGCCGCCACCCGCCTCATCGAACTTCTCGCATTTATGGCGCCCGAAGTCATCCCTTATCGCATGATTAGCAACAAACAACTGACCGCGCTTCTGGCGCCGATCGACCCGCGGATGTACGACCCGGCCCGACACGGGTCGCTCATCCAGGACATCGGCCGCCTGGGGCTCGCGAGGGTGGACGCAGGCACGAACGAAGGGAAACCGGCTCCGGGAAGGCGTGGCATCGTGGTGCATCGGCTCACTCAGGATATCGTCCGGTCGCGGTTGTCCCCTTCCGACCAGGACGAGCGCAGGAGGGAAATCCAGAGCGTGCTGGCAGAAGCGGACCGGGGAAACCCGGACAATTTCGAGAACCGCGAGGCCTACGAGGCCATCCGCCCGCACCTGGAGCCGAGCGGTGCGCTCACCTCCGACCGGCCCGAGACGCGTCAGCTCGTCATCGACATGTCGCGTTACCTCTACGTGCGCGGTGACTTCGAGGGATCGCGGGAGCTGGCCGAGGCGGCGCTGAAGGAGTGGCTGCCCAGCTTCGGCGTCGACGACCTGTGGTTGCTGCGGCTCAAGCGCACTCTCGCCGTCGTCCTGCGCGAGCAGGGCCACGAGGCCGAGGCGTACGACATGAACGCCGACAGCCTCGAACGGCTCCGCCGGGTCGCGGGCGACAACGATCCGTACACGCTCTCGACCGCCATGAGCTTCGGCGCGGATCTCCGCGCCCGCGGCGAGTACGAGAAGGCCGTAAGCCTCGACGAGCAGACCCTCAAAGGCCTCCGTGAGGCGTACGGCGACAATCACCCCGAGACCCTGAACGCGGCCAGTAACCTGGGCGTGTCACTGCGCTTCGTCGGCAACTTCGAGGATGCGGCCGAGCGGGACCGCGACACGCTGCGCCGCCGCCGCGAGGTTCTCGGGCCGCGCCATCTCTACACCATGAGTTCGCAGGAGAATCTGGGTACCGACCTGATCGAACTGGGCGACCTGGTGCCGGCGCGGAACCTCCTCGAGGAGGCGTACGAGGTGACGCGCGCCGATCACGGAGAGAGCCACTGGCGCACGCTTCGCGTGGCCACCACCTACTCGGTCGCTCTGCGCCGGCTGAACGAGGTGGCGAAGGCCGCGGAGGTCATCGACGACATGGTCCGGCGGGCTACCGAGGTCCTCGGGCGCTACAACCGGGTGACCCTCACCGGGCGCCTGGAACAGGCGGACGTGCGCTGGGCGCAGGGCCGGGTCAAGGAGGCCCGCGAGGTCGCCGAAGAGGTCTACGCCGACTTCCGTGCCACCCGGGGCGAGCAGCACCCCGACACCATGGCCGCCGGAAACGACCTGGCCGTCTTCCGGCGGCTGACGGGCGACGCGGCGAAAGCGCTGACGCTGGCCGAGCGCACGTTCGTGGTTCTCGACGACGTCTTTCGTCCCGGTCACACCTACACTCTCGCGGCGATGATCACCTTGGCCAACGCTCAGTTCGCGGACGGAACGCGCCACCTGGCCCAGGAGACTGACGCCGGCGTTCTTCAGCGGGCGCGCCGGGTCTTCAAGGACGCCCACCCGACCGTGGCCGTGGCGATGATCAACTGGGCGGTGAGCCATCGCGAGGCCGACCCGGGCACCGCGAACCGCAACCGGGACGAGGCGCTGAAGACGTTCGATGCCGCCCTGGGCTCCAACCACCCCCGAACGATCGCGGCGCGTGAGTGGCAGCGTGTCGACCAGGACATCGCGCCGTTCCCGGTTTAGACCTTGATCTCGGCCGCGGTTCCTCGTGTCGGTGTACCCGACGTTCACCGGCAGGTCCACATGAGAGGGCGGTTGGCCACCGGCTCGGTGGCGGTCGTGTCGGTGGTGTAACCGCCGGCTGTCTTGCCGTCGGCGCTGAGGGTGGTGGTCACGTACTCGCGCATCTTGGTGAATCCGGGGAGCGTGACCACCTTGCGGCCGGCGATGATGACCGGCTTGAAGTCGCCCGTGGTGGCCAGCACCCAGCCGTTGGCGGCGCCGACCGCCGGCGGGCCGAGCGGGATGGGCAGTTTCTCGTACCGGCCGGCGGCGATGTCGTAGCGGTACGAGGCGAAGCTGCGGCCGCCGCTCCTCCCGATGATGTCGCGGACCGCCCGGCCGTAGACCCAGCCGTTGCTGATGGACTCCGGCCAGAACAGGGTCGCCTGCCCGCCGTCCACAGTGGGCATCGGCATGAGACGGCCCGAACCGTCGGGGCGCCACAGATAGCCGGTGCTCTCGCCGTTCTCTCGGGCGACGGTGCCGACGATCGTGCCGTCCTCGTCGATGCCCTTCCCCTCACCGGTGACGAAGCCGGCCGGCAGCGTCAGCCGCACCGGGGCGGCCGTCGGTGACGCCCAGGTGGCCGGGATGCCGTTGTCCGGATCGCCCAGCGTGCCGACGATCCGGCCGGCCTCGTCGATGCCGGACGCCACGGCCCGGCCGCCGGGCAGCCGGGTCACGCTGGCACCCGTGGAGGTGTACGCCTGCTGTCTTTCCGCCTCGTCGAAGCTGTAGCCGACGGCGACGCCGGCCGAGTTGATGTCGCCCCACGCCCCCTCCTGGCCGGGCATCGCCGGGCGGGGCTGGAGGACGCCGTCCTTCCAGATGACCGAGTAGGACTTCAGCCGGGCCGGATAGACGCGCCCGGTCAGGTAGTGGCCGCTCGGGTCGCCACCGCTGACGATGGCCTTCTTGACGTCGCCGGTGGGCAGCAGCTTCACCGTGCAGTCCCGCGGCACCGGCACCGGCACCGCCGCTGCCGACGGCGCCGCGGAGACCACCGGCTCGGGGTCGTCGCGCAGGGCGGCCACCGACACCGTTCCGCCGCCCGCCGCCACGGCGGTCACCGCGGCCAGCGCCACCCCGCCGGACCAGCGGCGCACCCGGCGCCGGCGGCGGCCCTCGGCCATCGTCCGGGGGATGTCGATCCCGGACGGCGCCGGCGGCTCGTCCGGGATCGTGCGCAGAATCCGTACCGCCCGGTTGTCCTCGGTCATGTCTTTCTCTCCACGGTTCATAGCCGGTCCAGGGCGGCTGAGTCGAATGCGAGGCGTAGCTTGTCCAGGGCGTGCGCGCACTGGCTCTTCACGGTCCCCTCGGAGCAGCCCAGGTGGTGGGCGACGTCCTTGACCGGCAGATCGCAGAGGTAGCGCAGCACCACGACGGCCCGCTGCCGCGGCGGCAACTCCATCAGCGCGGTCCGGACGACTGACTGGTCGTCGACCGGCGCCACGACGGCCGGAGCCCGGTCCGGTAGCCAGTCGAGCAGGGCGACCTTCCACCAGCCGCGGCGGCGCTCGTCGAGGAAGACCCGCACGAGCATGGTGTTCACGTAGGCGTCGACGTTCTCCACGTGGCCGATGCCGGGCCATCGTGTGTAGAGCTTGGTCAGGGTCTCCTGCACGAGGTCGTCGGCCTGATGCGAGTCACCGCAGAGCAGGTAGGCCGTGCGCCGCAGCGCTTTGACCCGGCCGTGCACGAACGCCAGGTAGTCGCTGTCCGTTCTCTTCGGCATTCCCGCTCCTGTCGGTGTCCTGTGTATCCGACGGCGGATCGAGGGGATCGGTTGGTCCGGGAGCAAAGAAAATCAAAGTTGTACGAGGGCGTCGAGCGGCGTGGTCGGCGTCGTGGCCCCGGGCGCGTTCTCGATCGTCACGCCCACCGCGCTCGACGCCGGCAGGCCCTGGACGATCCGCACGGTGGCCGCCTGGCCCTCGCCGAGCGCACCGGCCGAGGCCGGGTCGTCGTCGTGGATGGTCCACAGTTGATAGACGCGTCCCTCGCCCGGCGCCGAGGTGGCGGCCAGCATGATCACGCCGGCGTCGGTCAGTTTCGACGACGCCACTGTCACCCGCCCGCCGCTGGTCAGCGTCTGTTCCCGCACCTGCAGGTCGGGGGCGGCCAGGATCGCGCGGACACGCGCCTCGGAGGCGCGCGCGGCTTCGGCGACGGCCCGTTCCTGCCGTACCCGCTGATCTTGAATGGCGTAGACGGCGGCGCCGACGCCGGCGGCCGCCACCACCGCGGCCGCCGCGGCCACCAGGTGAAAGCGGCGTTTCGGCGTGACCGCACGGACCGGGACGGCCGGGTCTTGCCGGGTGGTGGTGATCGCGTCGAGGATGTTCGCGCGTAGCGCGGGCGGCGGCACCGACCAGGCGGTGTCGGCCAGGCGGGCCGCGGCCTCGCGGAATTCGTCCACCTCGGCCCGGCAGTCCGCGCACTCGCGCAGGTGCCGCTCGAAGGCGGCCCGTTCGAGGTCGTCCACCGCGTCCAGCACGTAGGCGCCGACGAGCGCGTGCACGTCGGGCCTCACGCCGTCGCCCCCGTCGTCAGGCAGTCGCGCAGCCGGGCCAGGCCGTCGCGCATCCGCGATTTGATCGTCGGCAACGGCGCCCCCAGCAACTCCGCCACCTGGGGGTAGGTGTGGCCCTGGAAATACGCGAGGGTGACCGCCTGCCGCTGGAGGCCGGTCAGCTCGTCCAGGCAGTGCCGCACCTGCCGGCGTTCCAGGCGCACCGCGACCTCGTCGGCCACCGCGTCGTACGGGGTGTCGACCGCCGCGATGCCGGCCCGGACGGTCCGGTCGGCCGCCGCCCGCTCGGAGCGGGCCCGGTCGACCGCCCGCCGGTGCGCGATCGTGAAGATCCACGCCGTCGGGGTCCCCCGCCCCGGATCGAACTGGGGAGCCCGCCGCCACACCTCGACCAGCACCTCCTGCGCGACCTCCTCGGCCTGCGACACGTCCCGCAGCACCCGCCGGACCAGCCCGAACACCCGCGGCGCGACCACGTCGTACAGCCGGGCGAAGGCCTTCTCGTCGCCCCGCGCCACCCGCGCCAGCAGCGCCTCGATGTCCAGCACCGGCGTCACCATCCGCGCCCCCTCACGGGGAGCCTAGAGCGAGGAGATCATGCGCAACAGCTCCCCGGCCGCCGGCCCGGGCGGCGCCGACGCGGGCAGGGCCACCGACACCTGCCAGGACGCACCGGCGGCGAGCCGGGCCACGTGCAGGCCCGAGGCGTGCGGCTTGCGGGTCACCGGCGCCGGCACGACGGCGATCCCCAGCCCCTGGTGGACGAAGTCCAGCAACGTGTGGACGTCGTTCACTTCGACCGAGACGCGCCGGTCCACGCCGTGCCGGGCGAACAACTGGTGGTTGACCTTGCGGGCGCCCCAGTCGGGGCTGAAGTCGACGAAGTCCGCCCCGGCCAGGGCCGCGGGATCGAGGCCGGCCGGTACGTGGTCCGGGTGGGCGAGGAGCAACATCTCCTCGGTGGCCAGCGGTTCCAGCCGTACGCCCTCGGGAGCGGCACCGGGAAGCGCGACGAATCCGACGTTGAGGCGCCCCTGCCGGATCTCCTCGACGATGTGCCCGGAACCGGCGTAGCGCAGGCTGATCTCCACCCCCGGATGGGCGCGGCGGAACGACGCCAGCAGCGGTGGCGGATCGATCACCCCGAGGCACTGCTCGGTGCCGACCGCGAGGCTGCCGCGCAGCAGCCCGCGCACCGCGGCCACCGCTTCCCGGGCCGCGGCCGCGCTGGCCAGCGTACGATTCGCCTCGGTCAGCAGGGCGCGCCCGGCGTCGGTGAGCCGCACGCGGCGGGTGTGCCGGACGAACAGCTCGGCGTCCAGCTCGCGCTCGAGCGCCTTGATCGAGGCCGAGAGGCCGGACTGCGCCACCCGCATCCGCTCGGCGGCCCGGGTGAAGTGGCGTTCCTCGGCCACCGCGACGAAGTACTCCAGGTGCCGCAACTCCATGATTGAGCAGTCTAGGTGCTGAATCCGAGCGCTTTCTTCTGTTGGACCTTTGATCACCGAGGGACGAGGGTGGGGACATGCCAACCAGCTACACCGCCGAAGGCGACCGTTACGACACCATGGAGTACCGCCGGACCGGGCGTTCCGGGCTCAAGCTGCCCGCCGTCTCGCTCGGTCTGTGGCACAACTTCGGCGACGACAAGCCCCTGGAGACCCAGCGGGCCATCCTGCGCCGGGCCTTCGACCTCGGCATCACCCACTTCGACCTGGCCAACAACTACGGTCCGCCGTACGGGTCGGCCGAGCTCAACTTCGGGCGCCTGCTGGCCGAGGACTTCCGCCCGTACCGCGACGAGCTGGTCGTCTCGACCAAGGCCGGGTACGACATGTGGCCCGGACCGTACGGCGAGTGGGGCTCCCGCAAGTACGTGACGGCGTCGCTGGACCAGTCGCTCAAGCGGATGGGCCTGGAGTACGTCGACATCTTCTACTCGCACCGCTTCGACCCGGAGACGCCGCTCGAGGAGACGATGGGCGCGCTCGACGCCGCCGTGCGGGCCGGCAAGGCGCTCTACGTGGGCATCTCGTCGTACTCGCCGGAGAAGACCGCCGAGGCGGCCGCGATCCTGCGTGACCTGGGCACGCCGTTGCTGATCCACCAGCCGTCGTACTCGATGCTGAACCGCTGGATCGAGGGCGGCCTGCTCGACACGCTGCGGGAGGTGGGCGCCGGCTGCATCGCCTTCTCGCCGCTGGCCCAGGGCATGCTCACCGACCGCTACCTGGACGGCGTCCCTTCGAACAGCAGGGCCGCCGAGCACAAGTCGCTCTCGACCGACCTGCTGAGCGACGACAACCTGGGCAAGATCCGGGCGCTGAACGAGATCGCCCAGCGCCGCGGTCAGAGCCTGGCCCAGATGGCGATCGCCTGG
This sequence comes from Actinoplanes sp. NPDC048988, assembly GCF_043197815.1. Classification (NCBI taxonomy): domain Bacteria; kingdom Bacillati; phylum Actinomycetota; class Actinomycetes; order Micromonosporales; family Micromonosporaceae; genus Actinoplanes; species Actinoplanes sp. NPDC048988. Next base: position 290,765 of record NZ_JBICTW010000008.1, read on the forward strand.
TCGCTGCGGGACTCTCGGATGACCTCGGTGGTGCTCGGCGCGAGCAGCGTGGCCCAGCTCGAGGCGAACGTCGCGTCCCTGGGGAACACGACGTTCACCGACGGCGAGCTGGCCGAGATCGACAAGTACGCCACCGAGTCGGGCATCAACCTCTGGGCGCGCAGCAGCGAGGTCTAAGAGAAGGACGCGTGGTAGGACGCGGCCATGTCCGCGTCCCCATGCCCCTGCTCCTCGGCCCGGCGGAAACGTTCGGCGCCGGCTTCGGCCAGGTCCAGCCGTACGCCGTGACGCCGGCCGGCCTCGACGATGAGCCGCGCGTCCTTGCCGGCCGTGCTCACCGCGAAGCTGGCCGGCGTCAGGTTGCCCTCGCGGACGAGGCCGGTCTTGGCCCGCAGGTAGCCGTTGTCGAGCGGGCCGCCCTGGATCAGCTCGAGAAACTTGCCGAAGTCGACGTGCAGCGCCTCGGACAGGGCCAGCACCTCGCCGCCGGCGTGGGTCAGGGCCAGCACCCAGCTGTTGGCGACCAGCTTCAAACGGGTTCCCTCGCCCGGTTTGTCCAGCCACACGGTTTTCGCGCCGACCGCGTCCAACACCGGCGCGATGTCGTCCCTTTTGTCAGCGGGGCCGGCCGCCAGCACCGTCAGCTGGCCCGCCTCGGCCGGCTGCCGGGTGCCCAGCACGGGGGCGTCGTAGTAGACGAGGCCGTGGGACGCCGCATAACCGGCGAACTCGTCGACGTCGTCCAGGCTGACCGTTGTCGACTGCACCCAGATCTGGCCCTCGGAGAGCGCGAGCTGCGCCTCGCGCATCACCTCGCGCACGGCCGCCCCGTCGAAGAGCATGGTCAGGACGACGTCGGCCCCGCGCACGGCCTCCTCGACGGTGGTCACGACCCGCGCCCCGTCGGCCGCGAGGGGTTGCGCCCGCTCCGGGGTGCGGTTCCACACCCGTACGGTGAAACCGTTCTTGACCAGATTGCGGGCCATGGCGGCGCCCATGATGCCGGTGCCGAGAACGCTGACGGTGAGGGTCTCTGTCATGCGCATCATCTTCCCGCTCGCCCGCGGCGAAAACTGTCGTACCCCTTCGCGAGAATGGCCACATGCTGGTAGCGGTGGACCCGTCGGGGTTCCTTCAGGAGCTGCGGGCCGACGGATCACCCGCCGGTCCGCCGGTCCGCGCCGCCGACCTGCCGGCCGCGATCGCCGCGCGGGAGGCCGCCGACGGGCCGCGCTGGGTCTGGCCGTCCACCGCCGAGTTCTATCCGGGCCTGCTCAAAGCCGGGGTCCGGGTCGCCCGCTGCCACGATCTGGAGCTCACCGAGACGCTGCTGCTCGGCCACGCCGGCCAGTGGGGCGCTCCCCGCTCGCTCGCCGCGGCGCGGGCCCGCCTGCACGGTCTGCCCGTCCCACCCGATCCACCGCCGCGCCTGCCCGATCCGCCCGGTCTGGCCCAGGTCGCCCTGTTCGAGACCTTGGGCGGGCCCCCGGCGCCCGGATTCGACGTTCTCGAGACCATTTCCCAGGTGTACGCCGATCAGGTGCGCCGGGTCGCGACAACCGAACACCCGGGCCGCTTCCGGCTGCTCGTGGCCGCCGAGTCGGCCGGCTCCCTGGTCGGGGCCGAGATGGGCCACGCCGGCCTGCCCTGGCGGGCCGACGTGCACGACGAGCTGCTGCGCGAGCTGCTGGGCCCGCCCCAGGCGGTCGGGCCGCCGCGCCGCCTGGCCGAGCTGACCGCCGAGATCAACGCGGCCTTCGGCGTCCGGGGTCTCCACCCCGACTCGCCGGCCGAGGTGGTCAAGGCGTTCGCCCGGGCCGGCGTCGACATCCCCAACACCCGGGCCTGGGTGGTGCGCCAGGTCGAGCACCCGGCCGTGAAGCCCCTGCTGGAATACAAGGAGCTCTACCGCATCTGGACCGCGCACGGCTGGTCGTGGCTCGACCAGTGGGTCACCGACGGCCGCTTCCGCCCGGAGTACGTGCCGGGCGGCGTCGTCTCCGGCCGCTGGGCCACCCGGGGCGGCGGCGCCCTCCAGGTGCCGAAAGTGGTGCGCCGGGCCGTGATCGCCGATCCGGGCTGGCGGTTCGTGGTGGCCGACGCCGGTCAGCTCGAGCCGCGGGTGCTGGCCGCGATGTCCGGCGACCGGCGGTTCGCCGAGGCCGGGGCCGGACACGATCTCTACGCGGCGCTGGCCGCGGCCTCGTTCGACGGTGACCGGGCCAAGGCCAAGGTGGCGCTGATCGGCGCCATGTACGGCCAGACCGGCGGCAACGCGATCCCCGCCCTGGCCGTGCTGCGCAAGCACTACCCGGTCGCCTTCGACTACGTGGAGGCCGCCGCCCGTACGGGCGAGGCCGGTGGCCTGGTCCGCTCCTGGCTGGGCCGGACCTGCCCGCCCTCGTCAGCGACCTGGGGCGACGACGCCGGGCTGGACCCGCCAGAGACCGAGCAGCCGCTGAGCGGCGCGTCCGGGCGGGCGCGCGGGCGCTTCACGCGCAACTTCGTCGTGCAGGCCACCGCAGCCGAGTGGGCGCTGGTACTGCTGGCCACTTTGCGTACGGCTTTGGAGGGAACCCGGGCCGAGCTCGTGCTTTTCGTGCACGATGAAGTGGTCGTGCATTGCCCCGCCGAGGAGGCGGACCAGGTGGTCGCCGCCGTCCACGACAGCGCCGCCAAGGCGGGCCGGATGCTTTTCGGGGACACGACGGTGCGCTTCCCGCTCGACGTCTCAACAGTTGGCGCGTACGCCGACGCCAAGTGAGATTGCGGTAACTTGGGTGGACCGAAGCGAGAGGCGCTGCAACGGGGAGTGATCCCCGCCACGCTCGCTCGGGGCAATCCGACCAAGGGCGCCTCCGTTGTAACCACGGAGGTGGTCGGTATGGAGAGAAACGAACGTGTCGCGGAACTGAAGCGTCTGCTCGGCGAGCGGATCCTGGTGCTCGACGGCGCCTGGGGCACGATGCTGCAGGGCGCCGAGCTCAAGCCGGAGGACTACCGGGGCGACATGATCCCGGCGGATCATCCGCAGGACGTGACCGGCGACCCCGACCTGCTGATCCTCACCCGGCCCGACGTGATCCTCGACGTCCACCGGCAGTACCTGGCGGCCGGGGCCGACATCACCACGACCAACACCTTCACCGCGACCAGCATCGCCCAGGCCGACTACGGCCTGGAACATCTGGTCCGCGAGATGAACATCCGCGGCGCCCGGCTGGCCCGGCAGGCGGCCGACGAGGCCGGGGGGATGCGGTTCGTGGCCGGCTCGGTCGGCCCGCTGAACGTCACGCTGTCGCTCTCGCCCAAGGTCGACGACCCGGCGTACCGCGCGGTCACCTTCGATCAGGTCAAGGCGGCGTACGCGGAGCAGATCTCGGCCCTGGCCGAGGGCGGCGTCGACCTGCTGCTGATCGAGACGATCTTCGACACGCTGAACGCCAAGGCGGCCGTCGCGGCCGCCCGCGAGGTCGCGCCCGACCTGCCGCTCTGGATCTCGGTGACGATCGTCGACCTGTCCGGGCGCACGCTCAGCGGCCAGACCGTCGAGGCGTTCTGGCGCTCCATCGAACGGGCCGAGCCGCTGGTCGTGGGCGTGAACTGTTCGCTCGGCGCGACCGAGATGCGCCCGCACGTGACCGACCTGGCCCGCCTCTCGAACGTCTACGTGGCCTCCCACCCGAACGCCGGCCTGCCCAACGCCTTCGGTGGCTACGACGAGAAGCCCGCGGAGACCGCCGCGCTGGTGAAGGGCTTCATCGACGACGGCCTGGTCAACATCGTCGGCGGCTGCTGCGGGACGACTCCCGCCCATATCGGGCAGATCGCGCTGGCGGCCAAGGGCGCGACGCCCCGCGTGATCAACCCGCCGGCCGAGACCACCCGCTTCAGCGGCCTCGAGCCGTTCGCGATCGGCCCCGACACCGGCTTCGTCATGATCGGCGAGCGGACCAACGTCACCGGCTCGGCCAAGTTCCGCCGGCTCATCGAGGCCGACGACTACCAGGGCGCGGTCGACGTGGCCCTCGACCAGGTGCGCGGCGGGGCCAACCTGCTCGACGTGAACATGGACGCCGACCTGCTCGACAGCGAGCAGGCGATGACCACCTTCCTCAACCTGATCGCCACCGAGCCCGAGGTGGCCCGCATCCCGGTCATGATCGACAGCTCCAAGTGGAGCGTGCTCGAGGCCGGCCTCAAGTGCGTGCAGGGCAAGGGCGTGGTCAACTCGATCAGCCTCAAGGAGGGCGAGGAGGCCTTCCTGTCGCAGGCCCGCAGGATCCGTGACTTCGGTGCGGGCGTGGTGGTCATGGCCTTCGACGAACAGGGTCAGGCCGACACCCGTGACCGCAAGGTCGAGATCTGCGGGCGCGCGTACGACCTGCTGGTGAATGTCGCCGGCTTCGCGCCGGACGACATCATCTTCGACCCGAACGTGCTCGCGGTCGCCACGGGCATCTCCGAACACAACGGCTACGCCAAGGCGTTCATCGAGGCCCTGCCGCTGATCAAGCAGCGCTGCCCGGGCGCCCGGACCAGCGGCGGCATCTCCAACCTGTCGTTCTCGTTCCGCGGCAACGACGTGGTCCGCGAGGCCATGCACTCGGCCTTCCTGTTCCACGCGGTCAAGGCCGGCCTCGACATGGGCATCGTCAACGCCGGTCAGCTCGCCGTCTACCAGGACATCCCGGCCGACCTGCTGGAGCTGGTCGAGGACGTGCTCTTCGACCGCCGCCCGGACGCCACCGACCGGCTGGTCACCTTCGCCTCCACGGTCACCGGCAAGGGCAAGCAGCGCGAGGTCGACCTGTCCTGGCGCGAGGCCCCGGTCGCCGAGCGGCTGTCGTACGCCCTGGTCCACGGCATCGTCGACTTCATCGAGGACGACACCGAGGAGGCCCGGCAGCAGTTCGCGCGGCCGCTCGAGGTGATCGAGGGCCCGCTCATGGACGGCATGAAGGTCGTCGGCGACCTGTTCGGCTCGGGCAAGATGTTCCTGCCCCAGGTGGTCAAGAGCGCCCGCGTGATGAAGCGCTCGGTGGCCTACCTCGAGCCGTTCATGGAGGCCGAGAAGGAGCAGGCCCGCCTGGAGGGCCGGGTCGAGACGTCGCGCGGCCAGGGCAAGGTCGTGCTGGCCACGGTCAAGGGCGACGTGCACGACATCGGCAAGAACATCGTCGGCGTCGTGCTCGGCTGCAACAACTACGAGGTGATCGACCTCGGCGTGATGGTGCCGGCCGCCAAGATCCTCGACACCGCGGTGGCCGAGGGCGCCGACGTCGTCGGCCTGTCCGGCCTGATCACCCCGTCGCTCGACGAGATGGTCGCGGTCGGCGCCGAGATGCAGCGCCGCGGCCTCAAACTGCCGCTGCTCATCGGCGGGGCGACGACCTCGAAGCAGCACACGGCCGTCCGCATCGCGCCCGCCTACCAGGCCTCGACCGTGCACGTGCTCGACGCGTCGCGGGTCGTCGGCGTGGTCTCCGACCTGCTCGACCCCGACCGGGCCGAGAAGCTCGACGTGGCCAACCGGGCCGACCAGGAGCGCCTGCGCGAGCAGCACGCCAACCGGCACGCGCAGCCGCTGCTCACCCTGGAGCAGGCCCGGGCCAACCGTGAGCGGGTCGACTTCAGCGACCTGCCGACGCCCACGTTCACCGGGGTACGGGACGTGCAGCCCACGATCGCCCAGCTCCGCGAGATGATCGACTGGCAGTTCCTGTTCCTGGCCTGGGAGCTCAAGGGCAAGTACCCGGCCATTCTGGAGCAGCCGGTCGCCCGCGAGCTGTTCGACGACGCGAACACCCTCCTCGACAAGATCATTTCGGACGGTTCGTTCCAGGCCCGGGGCCGGTACGCGTTCTGGCCGGCACACAGCGACGGCGACGACATCGTGCTCGACAACGGCGTGACGTTCCCGATGCTGCGCCAGCAGACCCAGAAGCCGGCCGGCCGGGCCAACCGCTCGCTGGCCGACTACATCGCCCCGTCGGGCGACCACCTGGGCGGCTTCGCGGTCGCGATCCACGGGGCCGACGACCTGGCGGCCAAGTACGAGGCGGAGAACGACGACTACCGCGCCATCATGGTCAAGGCGCTGGCCGACCGCCTGGCCGAGGCGTTCGCCGAATACCTGCACCTCCAGGTCCGCCGCGAGTGGTTCGAGCCGGACGCCAAGCCGAAGCTGGAAGACCTGCACGCCGAGCGCTTCCGCGGCATCCGGCCGGCGCTGGGCTATCCGGCGAGCCCCGACCACAGCGAGAAGAAGGACCTGTTCAACCTGCTGGGAACGCGGGAGATCGGCGTGGGCCTGACGGAGTCGTACGCGATGACCCCGGCCGCCGCGGTCAGCGGCCTGATCTTCGCCCACCCCGACTCGCGGTACTTCACCGTGGGCCGGCTCGGCAAGGACCAGATCGTCGACTACGCGGCCCGCCGCGGCATGAGCGTCGACGAGGTCGAGCGCTGGCTGCGCCCCAACCTGGCCTACGAGATCGCATGATCGACTCTGTGCTGGAGAAGGCCCGCGAGGGCCTTCTCCGCCTGGATCCGCACCAGACCCGCGCCGCCGTTCTCGACGGCGCTCTGCTGATCGACACCCGGACCGACCGGCAGCGCGCCGAGCAGGGCGACCTGCCCGGCGCGATCGTCATCGACCGGACCGTGATGGAGTGGCGCCTCGACCCGGCGTCGCCGAACCGGATTCCCGAGGCCACCGGCCACGACGTACAGATCATCGTGGTCTGCCGTCAGGGTTACAGCTCGAGCCTGGCCGCGGCCAGCCTGCAGGCGCTGGGCCTGTGGCGGGCGACCGACATGATCGGCGGCTTCGAGGCGTGGGCGGCGGCGGGCCTGCCCCGGTCGGACAAGCCCGCCGACGTACGTTACTGAGGGTAGTCCTTGGTCTCGGTGAAGATGCCGACCACGGTGGCTGCCCGCACGTCGAAGCCCAGGGTCAGGAACCTGCCCGGCTCCAGCTCCACACTCGACGGATTCGCCTGGTCGGAGTGGCCCGAGTCGTAAAGCTGCACATCCTCGTACCCGTCCCAGCCCTTCTCCGGATCTCGCACGAGACGCCCGACCGTGTCGCGGTGCTCCGAGAACCGGGGCTTGAGGTCACCGTACGTCACCAGCACCTCGCCCGTGCTCAACCGCAGAGCGTGATGGGAGGAGGCGGGCATGTCGGTCGGCTGGGCGATGCTCCAGGTGTGCCCGTCGTCGGTCGACTCGGCCAGGTAGGCGTGCCCCACCGTCGTCCGGATCAGCACGATCACCCGGTCGTCGAGCACCGTGAGCGTCGGCTCCTGGAAATGGACGCCATCCGCGGCCGCCAGCAGGATCTCGGACTCGGCGGGCCAGGTCCGCCCGCCGTCGGTGCTGCGCACCACTGTCGCGCGCATCCAGGCCTCGCCGGGCAGACGCCCGTACAGCGGAAAGAGAAGATCGCCGCTGGGCAGCTCGGCCGCCGCGCCGTGCGAGGCCGAGAAGGTCTTGGAGGCCCGCCGCTCCTGTTCCGGCAGAGCCATGGCCGTGCCGACCAGGATCGGCTCACTCCAGGTCTCGCCGTTGTCGGTGCTGCGGTGCACCCAGGTGCCGTGCGTGGTGTGCCACGGCTCGGTCCACTCGATCACGAAGTAGCTGAGCAGCACGGTGCCGTCGCGCAGCACGGCCAGCTTGGGATCGCGGTCGTCGAAGGGCCCGTCCACCGCCGTACGCGGCGCACTCCAGGTCTTGCCGTTGTCATCGCTTTCCGCGAGCCGGATCCGCCCGTCCGCCTTGACGTGCCCGGTGCTCTCCCGCCAGGCCGCCAGCAACCGCCCGTCGGCCAGCCGCACGACATCGGGAAAATGCGGAAGCAGCCCCGGCTCGGCCCGGGCCACAGTGATCTGCGTAGGCAACGCTTCACCCCTCACGCGATGGTCGTCCCTCCCGTCCGACCCTACCGTGATGCCCTCGGCGGGAGTGCCGGCGAACCATCAGGCCGTACTCCAGGTAGCCGCGCAGTGACACAATGAGATGATGGCTGTGGCGAACGTCGATAGAGCAGCATCCGCCGCTTTCGGGCGCCATACCGCTGTCGTCGTACGGCTGTCCTTTGTGGCTCTGGCTTTCGCGGCGCTCATTCTGGGCTACCTGGGCCTCGACCGTTACTTCGTCGAGCAGGGTCTGCCGGGACGGACCTTCCTCAACATCGCCTACTTCGACCTTCAGCTGTTCGTGCTCGGCGCCGACCCGCTGCAGGAAGCCACCGCCCTGCCGCCGACTCTCCAGATCGCCCGCTTCGCCGCGCCTGCCGTGACGCTGTTCGCCCTCGCCGAGGCGGCCCGGCTGCTGCTGTCGGCCGAGTTCGGCCGGCTCCGGGCCCGGAGCGCCCGCGGGCACGCCATCGTCTGCGGCGACTCGACCGCCGCGGCCACCCTGGCCCGTAATCTCGCGACAGCGCAGCGCCGGACGGTGCTCATCCGTACCCTTCCGAGCGGCCCGCTGGCGTCCCGCCGCGACCATCTGCTGAGCGTCACCGGCGATGCCACCGACCCGGACATCCTCCGCGGCGCCGGCGTCGCCCACGCCACTGTCATCTACGCCTGCACGGATGACAGCGCCACGAACGTGGCCATCGCGGCCGCGGCCGGCCGGGTCATCGACAACCAGTCCGGACGGGCGACGGTGTACGCGCAGATTCACGATCCGGAACGGGCCGTCGCCCTGCAGGCCCGGCGCCTGGGAGTCGACGCCGCCCCCAACCTGAGGCTCGACTTCTTCAACCTCGACCAGCTCGCGGTGCAGGTGCTGCTCACGGAGCGGCCGCCGGAGCCGGTCGGCGGGCATGCGCCGAGACTGCTGATCGCCGGCGACGCGCCGTTCGCCCGGGCGCTGCTGGTCTCACTCGCCCGGGGCTGGCGGCTGCGGCGCCCCGGCGGCGACACGCGGATCGCTGTCGACTTCGTCCGGCCCGGCGCGGGCGACACGCTGGCCGCGCTGCGCGGGCGTTACCGGATCCTCGACGACGCCTGCGAGATCACGGCGTACGAGACCGACGTCCCGTCCGTGCTCGCCGGGCGGCCGGAGCTGGTCTACGACGACGCCTATCTCTGCTATCGGGACGAGGAGTACGGCCTGGACCTGGCGCTGACCACGTACGAGTTGTGGCATCGCGTCGCCGGAACGGTGCTGGTGCCGGTCGACCGGCTGGCCGGGCTGACCGACGCGTTCGGCGACGAGCACGGCCGGCGGCTGCTCGACCAGGTCCACGGCAAGATCAAGCTGTTCCCGAAGCACGCCGCCGCCTGCGATCCCGCGCTCATCGCCGAGGACCTCGTGGAGCGCCTGGCCCGCCTGATCCACGAGCGGTACCTGATCGCCTGCCGGGAGCTTCCCGACGAGCCCACCGACCCGGCCGCCCTCGTGGAGTGGGACCGGCTGGACGAGGAGCGCCGCGCCTCCAACCGGTCGCAGGCGGATTCCATCGGCGCCAAGCTCGGCGCCATCGGCTGCACCATCGTGGCCCGCAGCGGCTCCGGCGACTTCGCCCTCACCGAGGACGAGGTGGAGCTGCTGGCGCGGGCCGAGCAGGCGCGCTGGGCCCGGGAGGCGCGGGCGGCCGGCTGGCGCTACGGCCCGGCCCGCGATCCCCGGGCGAAACTGACGCCGTATCTGCTCGACTGGGCCGACCTGCCCGACGAACGCCGGGAGAAGAACCGCGCCGCGGTGCGCGACCTGCCGACCGTGCTGGCCGACGCCGGATTCCAGGTGGTACGCCTCGCCGGCCCTCAGCACGCCCGCACGGCACACCTGGTGTGACGGACGGAGAGGTGATGGGCGAGCGGGCGCTGCGCGTCGGAGTCACCGGCCACATCCGGCTGAGCCGCGAGTCCAGCCGCCCGATCTACCTGGCGCTGCGGAGTTATCTGGCCGGGCAGCTGCGCGTCCATGATCACCTGTACGGCATCACCTGCCTGGCCGACGGGGCCGACAGCCTGTTCGCCCGGGCGGTCAGCGATCTCGACGGCACGCTCGAGGTGATCCTGCCCGGGCCGCCCGGCAACCGGCGCCGCACCCGGCGCCTGCTGAGACGGGCCCACCGGGTCTCGCAGGTCGGCCCCGGCCCGGTGGAGGCCCGCTACGCGGAGGCGAGCGAACGCGTGCTGCATGGTTGCGAGGTCTTGGTTGCGGTCTGGGACGGCACCGACGCCGGCGGACAGGGCGGTACCGCTCACACCGTGGCCCGGGCCCGTGAACTGGGCAAGCAGGTCGAGGTCATCTGGCCCGCACAGGCACGTCGCCTCGGCCCCTAGGTGGGCGGCGGCTCGATGTCGCATTCCAGCCGCCTTCCGGCGAGGGCGGCCCGCGCGTCGGGGTGCTCGTCACCCAGCAGCCCCGCGAGCCGGCCGGCGGCCTCCCGCCGTGACTCTCCCCGATCGAGCGCGAGATTGGCGGCGCAGACCCAGGTCTCCGGGTGCTCCTCACCCCGTACCCGCAGAAAGCGCTCCACCGTCGCCTCGCCCAAGTCGACGGCGTCCTTCTCGAGGTGATGGTGCGCCAGATCGTTGGCCAGCCCGATCGCGGTGATCAGGGTGTGGGGATGGTCCGGTCCCAGGGTCCGCGCGGTCTGCTCGTACGTCAGCTCGTCGATGTTGTACGCCTCCCGCCACTGTCCCAGCGCCCGCAGGACGACGGCCAGGTTCGTCGAGGCGGCGAGCGTCAACGGGTTCCGCGGCCCGAACAGCCGCCGATAGCGATCGAGCGCTTCGGTAGCCAATCGCCGAGCGCCGAGCGCGTCGCCGACGGCCCGCAACGTGTTGGCGTAGGTCATGATCGACGCCAGGGTCAGGTGGTGATCGGGCCCGTACCGGCTCTGGCAGGTCCGATAGTCGTCGGCCGACGTCTGCAGGGCCTCGCCGAACCGTCCCGACTTGCGCAGCCCGACGGCGACCGCCCGCCGGGCCAGGGCGATGTCGCCGGCGTTGCGCCTGCTCATGTGCTGACGTTGCAGGTCGACCGCCGCATCGAACCGGGCCAGCCCGAGCAGGTCCCAGACCTGGTTGCGCACGGCCACACGGGTGCGCTCGTCCTCCGCCCCGATACTTCGGCTCAGCGTGCCGACCAGCTTCTCGTCGAGCTCCAGCGCCGCACCCGGATCGCCCAGCAGTCTCAGGTTGATGGTGAGGTTGCCGACCGCGTCCGTCGTCCGCGTGTCCTGCGGGCCGTGCAGCCGGCGAAGCACCTCGGCCGTGCGGCGATCCTCGTCGAGGGCCTGCCGGTACTCTCCCGCCAGCCTCAGATAGAAAGCGAGGACCCGGGCGGTGGCCAGGGTGTCGGGATGATCGGGGCCGAACTCCCCGCTGGCCCGCAGCACTTTCAGCAGCTCGACGATCATGCCGCGGGACTCGTCGTACGAGCCGAGCGATCGCAACGCATTCGCGAGATGGCGGGTGGCCCGGACGGTGAGCTTGTGCTCCGGGCCCAGCCCGCCGTCGGCCGGATCGGCCCGCCACACCTCGACGGCGGAGCGTCCCAGCTCCGCTGAGGCCTCGAAGTCACCGATCCGTTCCAGATAGCGGATCTGATCGAGGACAGCCGCCCGCGCGGCGATGTCCGCGGAACGCAGGGCGCCGGACGAGATCAGGTGCGGGCCGATCTCACCGTGCTGGGTCCAGGTGCGTGAGTCGTCGGGATCCCGGGGATCGGCGGCGGCCAGGAGGCGATGAACGTCCAGCCGGCGCAGGCCGGCGTCCTTTTCGCTGAGACCGTCCCGCACCATCAGCTGCACCAGCCGATGCATCTGGATCTGTTCGCCGTCGCCGCCCAGCTGGACGAGACCGTACCGGCCCAGATGCTCCGCCTGCTTCCTCAGATCGTCCGTGCGGTACAGCACCCGGCCCAGAGGAAGCGTCACGTCGGCGTCCCGGCCCCGGTGCAACAGGGACAGCGACACCGGGAGCGGTGCCATGAACGCCAGAACCTCCAGCAGCTGAGCCGCCGCGACGGACTCCGCCCGCAGCCGCCCCGCCGCGACACTCACGAACGTGGTCACCGTCGTGGTGCGCGACCCGGGCCGGAGCCCCGCCGCCAGCAACTCCTCCAAGTGCTCGGCGAACAACCTCAGATATTCCCCGAGCGGCATGCCCGTCGCGGCCTGCATCGCACAGACCTGGTCGACGGCGAGCGGGAGGTCGCCGAGCTGACCGGCCAGCATGTCGCAATCGTCGGCGGGGGCGGTGACACCCCACTCGCGCATGAAGGCGATGCTCTCCGGCCGGGAGAAGACGCCCACACTGAACGGGGTACCCGCGGCGGACGCCCAGGCGTAGTTGCGCGATGTGATGATCACCTGGCCACCGACCGCCGGGACGAACGAGGCGAGGTCCGCCGGCTGGTCGGCGTTGTCGTAGATCAACAGCCAGCGCAGCGCGCTCTCCTCGAGCGCGGTGAGCACGTCCCGGACGGTCTGCCGCATGTCGTTGGCCGGAATGATCCCCAACTGGTCGCCGAGGGCGGCCAGAGCCGCGATCGCCTGCGACGGCTGCTCGGCGGGCACCCACCAGAGCACGTCGTACTCGGCCGCCCACCGGGCGACGTACTGCAGCGCGAGCTGCGTCTTACCCACACCGCCGAGCCCCACCAGCGACATCGGCATCCGGGCGGGACCGGTGAGCACCGCCCTCATCTGCGTGAGCAGTTCCTGCCGGCCGGTGAAGTGAGGGGCCGGGCCGGGCACGTTGTTCACCACCGCGCCGGAGGCGACCGGCGGAACGGCCGGCGGCGCCGGCCGGTGCGAGGCGACGAAGTCGTTCCGTACGCGGGCCGGCAGGTCCGGGGCCGGGCCGTCGTCCGCCGCCAGCCAGAGCTGATGGAAGCGCCGGATCTCCTGATCGGCGTCGTGCCCGGTCACCGACCAGTCGGCGAGTTGCCGGACGACACACTCGACTTTGACCCATTTCGGCAGGCCGCTGCCGCGCAACATGGCGCCGATCGTCTCGTGGCTGACGGTGTCCGGCATATCGCCCCGGTCCCGGATCGCCGCGCTGATCCGGCGTGCGCCCGGCTTCCCGGCGGCGCGGTGGAGCTCGTGCAGGCCGCGGAGAAGATCACCCAACGGGCCGTCGCCGACGATGCCCGGCTTAGGTGCCCTCGCCACCATCAGACTCCCGTTCGTCAGCACCGGATGCCAAGAACTGTCAAGTTGCGCCAGCTTCTCCGAAGTCCATTGGAAGGCCAGATGCCAATAGTCGTCAACTTGTGCGGGGAGATGACAGAACCGGGCGCCGCGCGGGCCCGGTAAACGACAATAAAGGCCTCGCCGTGAAGTGCGAGAACAAGCCTGTTCCTCCTGAGAAGGAGTTTTAGATGATCGCTCCCGGCACACCGCTGAGGACACGTGAATCACTCACGCGCGAATTCATGTCGCTCGGTGTCCGGGCCGGCGACGTCCTGCTGGTGCACAGCTCGCTGCGGGCCGTCGGCTGGGTGTGCGGCGGCGCCACGGCTGTGGTTCAGGCCCTGCTCGACGCCGTCGGTCCAGGTGGGACGGTCGTCGTGCCGGCGCAGACGCCCGGCCACCGTGACCCCGCGCGCTGGTCGCACGAAGCGGTCCCGTCCGAGTGGTGGGACACGATCCGTGATCACCTTCCCGCTTTCGAGCCGCTTCTGACGCCCAGCGCCACCATGGGCGTCATTGCCGAGCGCGTCCGGACATGGCCGGGCGCCTGCCGGAGCGGGCACCCGCTGACCTCGTTCGCCGCCGTCGGATCGGCTGCGGAGGAGCTGATGGCCGGGCACGAGCTCGAATCGATGCTCGGCGACGGCTCGCCTCTGGGGGCGCTGGAGCGCGCCGGCGCGAAGGCGCTGCTCCTCGGCGTCGGTTACGAGAAATGCACCGCATTCCACCTCGCGGAGTCGCGCCGGGAACACCCTTCCGTCGTGGAACTGACGGCCGTCATGCGCACCGGAAACGGACGGGAGTGGGTACGATACGAAACGATCGGGCTCGATGATCACGATTTCGGTGATCTGGGAGTCGCGTACGAGGCCGCGTACCATAAGAACGACTCTCTACGCCGAGGGATGGTCGGCGCAGCGACGAGTCGCCTTTTCCCCATTCGCGAAGCGGTGCGTTTCGCGGAAAGCTGGTTGACCGACCGGCGACCCGTGTTCCCGAATCCCCGTCCAGGCACGGGCGACGAAAGCGAGAAGCGATGACGCCACCTTCCGCCCACTCCATCGAGACCCGGCTCGTCCGCGTGGCTGACATGCCGCTCGACGAACTCCTGGCCTTGAGGAAGCGCGGTGACACCGCCCTGGATCACTGCCTGCGCCGGGTGCTGGAGCGCGCCTCGTCCGGAGAGCAGGACAGTGTGGCCGCCTTCAACTCGGCGCCCCTGCGGCGCTCCTGAACCCATGGTCGCCGTCGACCTGGGGCCACCGCGCCGGACGGCCGGCGACGCGGCGCCGGCCATGGAGCCGTTCCAGCAGTTCATCGTCAAGGTCCACAGCCGGTGCAACCTGTCGTGCGACTACTGCTACGTCTATCACCACGTCGATCAGAGCTGGCGTGACCGTCCAACGGTGATGAGCGCGCAAACCATCGAGGCGCTCGCCGACCGGATCGGGCAGCATGCGGCCACCCACGCTCTGCGAAAGCTCTTCGTCCTGCTCCACGGTGGGGAGCCTCTGCTCGCCGGGCCGGCCGTCATCGAGCACGTCATCACATCGGTTCGCGCCCGCGTGCCCGCCGCGACCGAGGTCGACGTTTCGGTGCAGACCAACGGCACCCTCGTCAACGACGAGTTCCTCGGCGTCTTCGACCGGCACCGGGTCGCCGTGGGCGTCAGCATGGACGGCGGCCGGGAGGCGCACGATCGGCATCGGCGCTACGCCGACGGGCGCCCCAGCTTCGACCTCGTGAAGCTGGGCTTGGACCGGCTGAAGACGCACGGCGACATCTGGACCGGGCTGCTTCTGACCATCGACTTGGCGAACGACCCGGTCCGGACGTACGAGGATCTGGTGGCTCTCCGCCCACCGAGCATCGACCTCCTGCTTCCGCTGGCCAACTGGGTGCACCCGCCGCCGCACCACGACCCGGCGTCGACGCGGTACGCGACATGGCTCATTCGTGTCTTCGACCGATGGTTCGACGCCCCGGTCCGCGAGACCGGCGTCCGGCTCTTCGAGTCGATCATCATGCTGATCCTCGGTGGCGCCAGCGACACCGAGGCGATCGGACTGGACGGCCCCCGCGCCATCACCATCGAGACCGATGGGAGCCTGGAGGTGACCGACGCGCTCAAGACCACCGCTCCCGGCCTGGGCGCCCTGGGGATGTCGATACACGACCATTCACTCGACGAGGCCGCCGGCCACCCGGCCGTACGAGCCACCGGGCGAGGACTCGCGACACTGGGCACCGGCTGTCAGATCTGCCCGGTGGTGACGACTTGTGGAGGCGGCCAGTATTCGCACCGTTTCGGCGCCGACGGCGGTTTCGCTCAACCGTCCGTCTACTGTCGGGACTTGTATCGGCTGATCGCTCACATCCGGGGCCGCGTGGCCGACGCGCTCGAAGCGCGCGGAAGGCAGCACTGAATGCGCCGATACGTCCTCACCGGCCCGCAGTTCCGCAGCCTGGCCGAGGGCGGCGGCTCACCGGACGCCATAGCCCTGCTGACCGAGGCGCAGCTCTCCGCGCGCCGCCTGCGCCTGCTCGCCGTGGCCGAAAGGTGGGACTCCCTTCCGGTCACGCTCCGAGACGCGCTCCATCTCGTGATGGAGACCGAAAAGGTGTCGCCCGCAGCCGGACTCGAGCTTCTGCGATACCCGTTTCTGCGCGCCTGGTTCGGGTCGGTGGTGCCCGTCCTCGGCGGCCGGGCGGCGGAGCAACTCGGGTCGCTGGCCGCCGCCACCGCTGTCTGCGCCGGTGTCCCTTTCGAGCTCACCATCGACTGCTCCGGAGCGGATCTGCACCTGCCGCGGGTCGGTACGGCCACCGACGTAGGACCCGCCTCGGTGCCGGTCCGGTTCGACGGCACCACGCTGACCGTGGGGAGCGCGCTCAAGCTGCCGGTGCCCGCGGACGAGTCGCGCCCCGGATGGCGTCCCGTCCACCACGTCCGTCTCGCCGGCCACTCGCTGGAGATCATCGACGGGGACGCGCTGCGAGACCGTTTCCCCGTGGCTCCCCTCGACCCCCTGCCCTCCGCCGCCCTGGACCGGCTGGACCACCTGGTACGCGAAGCCTGGCAGCTGCTGGAGGACGAACAACCGGCGCACGCCGCGGGAATGCGTATCGCTCTGCGCGCCCTGGTGCCGCTGCGGACGCCGGAGGACGCCGCCCAGGTGAGCGCCTCGGTCCGTGGCTGCTTCGGCGCGATCGGGATGTCGATACCGGACGATCCGATGACCCTCGCGGAACTGCTGGTGCACGAGTTCCAGCACGAGAAGCTCGGCGCCCTGCTCGATCTGACGGATCTGAGCCCCGGCGACGGCTCTGCCCGCTATCACGCTCCGTGGCGACCGGACCCGAGACCGGCCCACGCGCTTGTGCAGGGCGTCTACGCCTTCACCGGCGTAGCCGGCTTCTGGCGAGCCTGCCGATCGCGTACGGACGATGCCGGCACCCGTTACTTCACCTGGCGCGACCACGTCGGCTACGCCCTCGGCCAACTGCTCGACGGGGGTGAACTCAGCTCGGAGGGCGATCGGTTCTTTCGTGGTCTCGACGGCACGCTCGCCACCTGGCGGAGTGAGGAGGCGACGCCATCGGCGATCCGGCTCAGCACCATCGCGACGCAGGTGTCGTGGCGCCTGGCCCACTACCGTCCGCGGGACGCCGACGTCGACGCCCTCGTGCGCGCCTGGTCCGCGGCGCGGACCAGGCCCGCCTACGGGCCGCCCGTGGTTGGCGCGGGGATGCCGCCGGCCGAGTTGGCCGGCCTGTTGGAGCGCCGGGCCGCGGGAGACGGCACAGGGTACGCGGACGCGACCGAAGCCGAACGGGCGATCCTCCGCGGCGAGTCCGCGGTCGCCCTCCGTCTCCTGCCGTCGCCGGTCGGCGACCGGGAGTGGGCCGCGGCGGCCGTCGCACTGTGCACGCCGACGGGCGACCGGGCAATCGCCGGCCGGCGGCCGGACCTGTTGAGGGCCGTCTTCGAGCGGCTCGACGCCGAGCCACGGCGACCCGGCCTGTCGACCCTCCATCGATGGCTGAGCGACGAGCCCTAGCCCAAGCCGTGTCTCAGCGCCTCGGCCATCGCGTCGCGGCGGCGCAGGGCCGCTCGCCAGCCGACCACCTCGGCCTCGGTGGTGTCGCCGGTGCTGGAGGTCGCCCGGACTATCCAGGGCCGGCGGAACAGCACCCGGGTCACCACCGAGGCGGCCAGCAGGATCAGAATGATCAGCGCGTCCAGGACGATCAGCAGCAGTGGGAGCAGCACCCACCAGAACAGCACCGCGGCCAGCACGAAGGCGAAGAAGACGATCGCGATGATGACGAACTCGTCGTTGAAGTTGCCGCCGCTGCTGCCGACCTCGCTGCTCACCTCGGCACCGCCGCTGACCACGTCGCCGGGGCCGACGTCCTTGCGGCGCTTGGCCCGCCACCCGCCGAACCGCCGGGCCATCACCCGCCACCGCGGCTCCCACACCACTCGTACATCCCACCGCGTCCCGCCGGGCGCGGAGACCTCCACTGTTCGCACGGGCACAGCCTCTGGTATCGATCAAGATGAATGTCGAGTAGGGTCGGCCCCGTAGGTCTCACGGGGAGGTACGCCGGATGTCACTGCCCGCGCTGCCGATGCCGGCCGAGGACGAACGGCCCTTCGATCCGCCGCCCGAGTACACCGAGCTGCGCGCCGGCCGGCGAATGGTCCGGGTGGCCTGCCCGACCGGTCTCGACGCCTGGCTGGTCTCCGACTACGCCGGGGTGCGGGAAGTCCTCGGCGACGGCCGCCGGTTCTCGACCCGGCCCGGGCTGGCCGCGCACGTGCTCGCCTCCTACGCGGAGGACGGCCCGATCGACAACTTCACCCGCATGGACGGGCCCGAGCACGTCCGGATCCGGCGCAACTTCGCCCCGCAGGTGACACACGCCCGCCGGCTGGCCGAGCTGCGCCCGATGGTCGAGCGGATCACTGACGAGGCGATCACCCGCATGCTCGCCTCACCCCAGCCGTACCCGTTGCACAGTCAGTTCTCCACGGCCGTCACCACCGCGGTGATCGCCGAGCTGATCGGTGTGCCGCCCGAGCAGCGCCACCTGTTGCACGAGGCCGCGACGGCCCTGTTCGACACCTCGACCAAGGCCGACGAGCTCCGGGAGGCGCTGACCCCGCTCTACACGTACCTGTACGAGGCGGTCGCGACCCGGCGCGCCCAGCCCGGCGACGACGTGCTCAGCCGCATGATCGAGCACAGTGCCGACAGCGACCGCCCGCTGACCGACACCGAACTCACCGAGATGAACGCGGCCCTGCTGATCGCCGGCTTCGACACGACCGCATCCATGATCACGTACGGCCTGGTCGCCCTCCTGAACATCCCCGGCGAGTGGGACAAGCTGGTGGCGGACCCGTCGACGGCGGCGTCGGCCACCGAGGAACTGGTGCGCTACCTGTCGGTCGGCGCGGGCCTGCTGCGCCAGGCCACCGAGGACACGGTCCTGAACGGCCAGCGGCTCAAGGCCGGCGACTACGTGGTGGTGGCCGTCCAGGCCGCCAACCGTGACCCGGCCCTGCACCCCGACGGCGACGACTTCGACATCACCCGCAAACCGGGCGCCCACCTGGGGTTCGGCCACGGCGCCCACGCCTGCGTGGGCCAGCAGATAGCCCGCATGGAACTGACCACGGTCCTGCGGGCCTTGGCCACCCGGGTCCCGGCGCTGCGCGTGGCGGTCCCGCTGAACGAGATCAATTGGAAGAAGGACTCGGTGGTACGGGGCCCGGCCGAACTCCCGGTGGCGTGGACATGAGGGTGGCCGTGGACCGCGATCACTGCATAGGCGCGGGCAGTTGCGCGATGACCGCCCCCACGGTCTTCGACCAGGACGCCGAGGAGGCGCTGGTCATCCTCCTGACCGACTCCCCACCCGACTCCGACCAGGACGCCGTCCGGCAGGCGGTAGACCGGTGCCCGGCCGCCGTGATCCGCCTCCTGCCTACGAAATAGGGCCGTTCCATCTGGACGCTGTCGAGCCGGGCCGGGGCGCTCGCGGCCACCCTCGTGCGGTCACTCGAAGAACTTCAGGCTGAAGCCGGTGTCCGTGGCCGGGCCGGGGACGTTCGCGCGTGCGTACGTGGTGGTGCCCCACCAGACGAACGTGCCGGTGTACCAGTAGCGGTTCTCCCAGGTGTACGGCGTGCCCTTGGCGACCGCGTGGTAGGCGAACGGGAAGCGGGGGCCGGCCGGTGGGCTCGTGGCGATGTCGCCGTTCAGGAGGACGAACGTGTGGTGGCCGGGGCCGTCGACGGACAGCGTCGGGTCCCAGCCGGGCATCATCGTGGCGCGGTTCGAGCCGAACAGGCAGCCGTTCGACTTGTACCAGTCCCAGACGTACGTGGGGTCGCCGCCGGCGCGCAGGCGCAGGTCGGCCAGGCAGTACTGGTCGCTCCAGCTGCCGTTCGCCGAGTAGACGATGTGCAGTCGCCCGTCGGGGTCGCGGATCGGTTCCGGGGCCTCGTTGATGAACGGGTTGCCGACGACGCGCTCCCAGCTCTCACGCGGCTGCGAAACGACGTAGCGGGGGCCGGTGGCCGCGTACGGGCTGCTCATCTTCGCCAGGTAGATGTTCTGCTCGAGGTTCGTGTCGCCGGCCCAGCCGGACCAGACGAACCAGCGCTGCCCGTTGAAGACGAACATGCTGCCGTCGATGGCCCACTTGTCGTCCGGCAACGCCACCTGGGTCTCGGCGCCGTAGCCCGTGGCGGCGGACGCCGAGCTGATGACGTACATCCGATGGGCCGCAGCGCGCCCCGCCGAGAAGTGGATGTAGTAGCGGCCGCCGTCCAGCACGATCTCCGGCGCCCACACCTCGCCGAGGTTGCGCGTGTCGCTCCAAACCGTGCGCGCCGGTGCGGTGGCTACTGCCTCCGGCGACGATCCTTGGCGTACGGCGATGCCGGCTCCCGTCGACTGCACGCCGATGTAGGTCGCGCCGACCCGGATGACGCTCGGGTCGGCGGCGCGCAGTGACGTCCGGGCGGCCGCGGCCGGCGCCGCCAAGCCGGCCAGAACCGCTGCCAAGACGAGGAGAACCAGGCGAGCCCGCATGGCTCGACGATCCGAGCCATAGCGATGTCTGTCAATGAATTAGCCGCGGTCGGCCCACGTGTCCAGCTCGAGCTGGTGCAAAAGGGAAGGCGCGAAGATGCCGGCGATCGACAGGAGCGAGACGATCACGAAGGCCGTACGGAGAACGACCGTCTCGACCTTGCCGCCGACCTTGACCGCCATGCTGTTGGGGACGCCGACCATCCGCCACAGCTTGCGGCCGGTCGGTATCGGCCACAGGATCGGCACGCCGGCCGACGTGATGATGTCGCCCAGTAGGTGGACGACGCAGCCGACCGCCACCGCGAACCCCAGTAACGGATAGCCGCGGTCGCCCGGCAGGTGGGCCGCGGTGAACCAGGCGATCGCGGCCGAGCACAGGGTCACGATGACCCAGCCGGCGCGTTCGGCCCACTCGTCGAACAGGCCGCGCAGCGCCAGGCCGGCCATGAAGAACACGATGCCGACCACCGCCCACTTGCCGTAGTGGGTGGCCAGCGCCGTCGTGCCCCAGCCGACCAGGGCCGCGAACGGCAGCGTGTGGGTGAACGTGCGGTGCCCGTTGTTGCGGCGCGGGTCCTTGCTGAGCCGGGTGGCGGTGTAGACCCCGAGCGACACCTTCTCGATCACCTCGGCCGCGAACAGCGAGAACACGCCGAACGTCCGCGCGACCGTGGCGCCACCCTGGTTACGGGTGACCTTGCCGGACAGGTCGAGGTCGGGCAGCAGTGCTCCGCCCGCGCAGACGAGCGTGCCGACGCCCACGGCCAGCGGTGACTGCTCGTACCCGGCGTATTGGCTGAGTGCCCAACTGCCGGCGAGCCAGGCGGCCGCGCCCGAAAGGGCGTGCGACGGACCCATCATGTTGTGTTGTCCCTCCCCACAGAGCCGGGTAACTCTGGCAGAGCGGGGAGGGAAGATCAACAACCTCGATGGCCACTGTGGAACCGGGGGTGCCCCGAGTAGCCGGGCGCGTTCCAGGGCGCGATCCGGTGGGCGTAGGCGTAGCGGCCCCATCGAGCGTGCCGGATGAGGCCCATGACCAGGAAGGCGAGCGGGATGGCGGGCCAGAAGAACTGCGCCCCCGAGATGATCCACAAACCGGTCAGGATCATCGCGACCGACACGACGATATTGACATGCCGCCGCAGGCCCCGGCGTGTCGCCTTCTTCACCGCGGGTGACTCGGCGAGTGCCCACAGTCCGTTACCGGGCAGATCGGCGGTCAACGGGGTGAGCTCGTCGCGGTACGTCGCCGCGTAGCAGGCGGCCAGTCGCTGTTCGCCCTCGGCCAGGTCGAGGCGGCCCTCGGCCATCGCGGCCCGCAGGATCTCGGCGACCTGCTCGCGTTCCTGGTCGGAGGTCCGCATCCGTCTGGTGGTGTCGTTGGGTTGCACCGTTCCTCCTCAGTGGCTTCCGTGACACCAGAATCGGCGTTTCCGCCGCCTGCGGCGTCGGCCCGCCGGAGCATCTTTCCTGCGGCGTGTGGGTTATCCGCTTCTTGAGATGTACGACTTCTGGAGTACCCCGACCGCAGGCCGTACGCCCCGGGAAGCACGGGGCCGGCCGCCCGCACGCCGATGTCCCACCCCGGCCGAAGTCGGTAGGTTCGCAGCGTGAGGCAGAGAAAGCGGTGGGCGCCGCCCCCGACCGCCGACAGCCCGGCCCCGTGGTGGGACGGCGCTGGACGGGGGCCGGGGTGGCGGCCGGAGAACCGGACCGGGCGGTTCCGGTCCTCCCGCATGCAGCCGGGGGTCGGCGCGGTCATCGCCGGGGTGCTGTTCCACGTGCTCGGCGGGAACGGGCTGGCCGACGACGGGAAGGTCTTCGTGCCGCTGACGCCGTGGGCCTGGATGCTGCTCGTGGTGGGGCCGGCCGCGCTGCTGTGGCGGCGCTCCTGTCCGATCACCGTGTTCGCGGTCGCGGCGGCCGCCTCGATCGGCTTCGGCACGATCGCGGAGCCGAGCTGGGTGTACGCGGTGGCGCCGGCCCTGGCGCTCTTCCAGATCGCCCGGAACGGCCGGCCGGTGGCCGCCGGCGTCGCCGGTGGCACGGCTTACGTGACGTACCTCCTTGTTTGTGGCTTCTTCGCCGAGCGTCTGAGCCTGAACCCGGCCGTGCGGCCCAATGTGGGCCAGGCGGTGCTGCTGGCCGTCGGCCTGGTTCTGATGATCTTCCTGGGCAGCGCCTCGAAGTCCCGGTCCGAGCACATGGCCGAGATCATGAAAGTGCGGGCCGAGCGGGCCCGGGCCCGCGAGGAGCAGGAACGCCGTCAGGCCTCCGAGGAACGGCTGCGCATCGCCCGCGAGCTGCACGACGTGCTCGGCCACCACCTCTCGCTGATCAACGTGCAGGCCGGCGTCGGCCTGCACCTGATGGAACGTCAGCCCGAACAGGCCCGCGAGGCGCTCGCCGCGATCAAGACGGCCAGCGCCGAGGCGCTGCGTGAGGTGCGCGCGGTCCTCGATGTGCTGCGCACCGAGGACGAGGCCGCCCCGCGCCAGCCCGCGCTGGGCCTGAGCCGCCTGGAGGACCTGACGGCGGACGCCGGCCTTCCGGTCGAGACCAAGGTGACCGGCGAGCCGCGCGACCTGCCGCCGGAGGTCGACCGCGCCGCCTACCGCATCGTCCAGGAGGCCCTGACCAACGTCCGCCGCCACGCCGGCCCGGCCGCCACCGCCCGGATCAGCGTCGACTACCTGCCCACCACCCTGCACCTCGGCATCCGCAACGACGGCACCACCACCGCGCCCCGGGACGCCGGCGAGACCGGGGAAGCGCATGCCGGGACGGGGATCGCCGGGATGCGGGCCCGGGCCGAGAGCCTGGGCGGTCAGCTGGAGGCCGGCCCGGTCGACGGCGGCTACCTCGTCTCCGTGCTGCTGCCGTCCCCGGCCGCCGCGCCCATGGCCGCGCCCATTCCAGAGGAGTGCTAGATGATCTCGGTGCTGCTGGCGGACGACCAGCTTCTCGTCCGGGCCGGCTTCCGCGCGCTGCTCAACGCGGAACCCGGCATCCAGATCGTCGGTGAGGCGGCCGACGGGCTCGAGGCGGTGAAATTGGCCCGGCAGACCCGGCCCGACGTCGTCCTCATGGACATCCGCATGCCCGGTGTCGACGGCTTGGAGGCGACCCGCCGCATCGCCGCCGAGCCCGAGCTGGCCGAGGTGCGGGTGGTCATTCTGACCACCTTCGAGCTTGACGAGTACGTCTTCGAGGCGCTCCGCGCGGGCGCGTCCGGTTTCCTGGTCAAGGACACCGAGCCGGTCGAGCTGATCCGCGCGGTGCGCGCCGTCGCCGCCGGTGACGCGCTGCTCTCGCCGAGCGTGACCCGCCGGGTGATCGGCGAGTTCACCGCCGGTCACCGCGGGCGCCAGGCCGTGCCACCGGCCGCGCTCGACCAGCTCACCGACCGCGAGCGCGAAGTGCTCGTCCTGGTCGCCGAGGGGCTGTCGAACGACGAGATCGCGGCCCGCCTGGTGATCAGCCCGGCCACGGCCAAGACCCACGTCAGCCGCACGATGATCAAACTGGGGGCCCGGGACCGCGCGCAGCTGGTCGTCTACGCGTACGAGGCCGGTCTGATCCGTCCCGGCTGGCTGGGCTGAGTAACCGCCCCATCGGCGGGTATCTCTCTGTCCGCGAGTCGGCAGGCGGGAGTGGTGTGATGGCCGCGAAGGAACCCCCGGAGATCGCCGAGGCGGCGGTGGCCACCGGCGTCAAGAAGGCCGAGCTCAGGTGGGACAAGACCCTGGTCGGGTCCTTCCTGGCCGGCGCCTACATCGCCTTCGGCGGGCTGGTCGCCATCGCGGTGTCGTCCGGTCTGGACCCGCGGCTGTGGGGCAGCCTGCCGACCCTGTTCACCGGGGCCGCGTTCACCCTCGGGCTCGTGCTCGTCCTGGTCGCCGGTTCACACCTGCTGACCGGCAACATGATGCTGGTGCCGATGAGCGCCATGCGGGGCCGGCTCACCACGGGGGACGTCGCCCGCAACCTGACGCTCGTGCTGGTCGGCAACCTGGCCGGGGCGCTGTTCGTGGCGTACTTCCTCGCCGTGCAGAGCGGCGTGATCGGCGACGTCGGCACCGACGCCGGCACCTCGGGCGGCATGGCCTACGAACGGCTGGCCGGCATCGCCGAGGCCAAGGGGATGCACGAGAGCAACTGGCAGATCTTCCTGCGGGCCGTCGGCTGCAACTGGCTGGTCTGCCTGGCCGTCTGGATGTCGCTCGCCGCCGACACGCTTTCCGGCAAGATCCTGGTGATCTTCTTCCCAATCATGGCCTTCGTGGCGATGGGCTTCGACCACGTCGTGGCCAACATGTTCTTCCTGCCGGCCGCGATCTTCGCCGGCGTGCCCGGCCTCGGCTGGGACGACACCCTGCGCAACTGGCTGTTCGCCGGCGCCGGCAACCTCGTCGGAGCGGTCGTCTTCGTCGCCACCTCGTACTGGTATATGTACCTGCGCGACGATTCCAAATGATCTTTTATATCCATCGCTTGCCGTACGGAAATCATTCACTCTTTCGTGGTTGTGTTTCTGCGCGTGGAAAATGCAGCGTGCCTCCTAACATTCTTTCCATCAGGCACCGCTTGATGAGAGAGAAAGGCAGTTGTCATGAATAAGGTCACGCGCAAGATCACGATGACCGGTGTGGCCCTGGCCGCCGGCCTGACCATGGGCGTCGCCCCCGCCGCCGTCGCCCTCGCCGGCCCGGCCCAGGGTGGCGCGGCCGCGCAGGCCAGCGACCACCGGAGCCCCCGCGGCGACCGCCTTGTCGGCTTCTACCGCACGCAGAGCCAGTGCTGGAAGGTCGGCCGCATCGGCCAG
The DNA here is from genome assembly GCF_043197815.1 of Actinoplanes sp. NPDC048988. NCBI lineage: Bacteria > Bacillati > Actinomycetota > Actinomycetes > Micromonosporales > Micromonosporaceae > Actinoplanes > Actinoplanes sp. NPDC048988. The sequence goes on from NZ_JBICTW010000008.1 coordinate 315,867, forward strand.
TTCCACGACAAGTGGGACCGGTTCGACTGCGACCGCGTGCAGCGCGGCTTCAAGCGTGGCTGGGTCGCGCTGAAGGTGAGCAAGGACATGCGGGGCCACCAGCACGGCCACGGCCCGAGCCGCCCGCACGGCCACCGGTAATCTCGTTGCACGACGAAGGCCGCACCCCGGCGACGGGTGCGGCCTTCGTCATTTTCAGACAATTCCCAGGTTTGCGCTTTTTAACCGATGGGAAGTGATAGTCAGGACGGCGTGTCGTTTCCGCAAAGCAATTCCGCTAGTACTTTCGGACAATTCCTCAACGATGATCGTTCTCTTTGAGCTCGATCACCCAGGCCCGCCGCTCACAAATCTTCCCGTCCCGCATCCGGAACACCTCGGCCATCGACATGCGCACGACCGCACCGGTGTCGCGCGTCGCCGACCCGCTCAGCTCGGCCATCACGGTGTCACCCTGCTCCACCATCCGTACCACCTCGAGCCGCGGCGGCCCGGCAAAGCCCGGCCCCTCGATGGCCGCGTCGTAGGCGGCCTTCCCGCTCAGCCGGAACGCCCCGAACACCGTCCACTCGATGTCATCGGTGAGACACGACAGGATCCGCTGGTGATCCCCCCGGCGAAACCCCTCGAGGTACTCCTCAACCGTCTCCGTGTTCCGCGACATGCACCCTCCCACTCGCGTCTGGTCGTCCTAGACGGTCGTAGCCGTCCCGCAGCTCTTGACATCCCCGCCGCGCGCGGCGACCTCACGGACGCCATGATGGGCCGATGGATGACCGGGAGCTGGTCGGCTACTTGATCCGGTGCCTCAACGCTCGCGCATGGCGGCCTTCGCGTCGGTGAGCGGAGTCTGGTAGCCGTCTCTGAAATCCCGGCCGCCCGCGATGAAGTCCCGCGTCCACGATGGCCGGCAGTTCCGGGAGGCCGTTCGTCGCGTGTGGCGGGCCTCGTACTCGTCCCCGCCGTCGGCGAGATAGGCGGTGATCTTGTTGACGTTGGCCCTGATCGAGTGCTGGTCGTCGCCGAAGAGTCCCACGGCGGCCCGTAGATCCATGTCGATCTCTTCGAGCGGGGGAACCGTCCTCATCAGCTCGCGGTGCTGCTCGACGTAGGTCTGCCCGGACCGGTGAGCCCTCATGAGCCGTTGCGAGAGAGCCACCTGACTGTGCACGGCGGCCAGCCGGCGCAGAAAATCGAGCTGCTTGGCGCCTCTTCGGCCCGCAGCCGCGCCGCCCGCTGCAGCAGGTGGGTGAGAGCCGCACCGAAGAGCACCACGACCGCGATCTCGATCAGCGCCTCGGCGACGGCCCGCCCGAAGGTGTGCACCTCGGCGTCCGTGTCGAACGTGGTGAGCATCAGCACGGCCACGCCGGCACACCCGGGATCAGCCCGGAGGGCCCTCGTGGCGGCCACCCCGCCGACGCCCGGCATCCGCACGTCCATCAGGACCACGTCGGGTCTCGTACGGCGGGTCAGCCCCACCACCTGAGCCCCGTCGGAGGCCTCACCGACCACGGCGATCCGCTCGCCGGCACCACCCTGAAGAAGCACGGTCAACCCGGCCCGCACGATCGCCTGGTCGTCGGCGAGCACCACCCGCGTCACCCCGTCACCGGTCATGGCGCGTCGTGGGGGATCGTCGCCTCGACCCGCCAGCCGGCGGTCAGGGTGCCGCCCGAAGCGACGTCAGCGCCTCCGAGATCGAGGCGGTGACCTGGTCGAGAGCCCGTGACGCGGCGGCCGGATCTCGGCGGTCCTCCTGCCGGGCGACGCCGGCGTGGATCGCCGCCACGGTCAGCGTGTGACCGATCGAGTCGTGCAGCTCACGGGAGAGTTCCTGCTTGTGCGCGGCCAGCCGGTGCTCGGCGGCCAGCGCGATCTGCCGCTCGGTGAGCTCGCCGATCCGGCGCCGTGCCCGGACCAGTTCGCCCAGCGCGATGGCGGCGACGGCCAGCGCGACGTGCCCCGTCATGTCGTAGAGCAGCACGTACTTCTCGCTCTGCCCGTCGAGGATCCGGAAGACCGCCGACACGCTCAGGGCGATGACCGCGGCCGCGGCGGCCGAACGGCGATGCCCGGCCTCGGCCGCCGAGTAGAGGGCGGCGGCCACCGGCACGGCGACGCCGATCGCCGGATAGCCGGCGGTGTAGTACGCGAACAGCCCGAACACGGTGAGCGCGAGGACGAGCCGCGGATGAGCCCGCCGGCGCAGCATCAGGGCGCCCAGCGCCACGGCCCACACGTAGGCGCCGGGAGTGTTCTGTCCACCCTGGCCGGCCGAGACCACCACGGCCAGCACGGCCGCCACCCCGACCGCGAGTGCCGCGTCTCGTCTCACATCCCGATGCTAAAAGGTTCTTCGTACGCTCAGAAGCGACATTCGCGGCCGCCCTCGGCGGGAAGTCGTGGCGTGGGGCCGGCCCTATGGTCGCCGCATGAGACTCGGTCTGCGTCCCTGGGTGATCGTTCTGCTCGGCCTGGCGGCCGCCCCGCGGGCGGTGTTGCACGATCTCGACCTGATCCACGAGAGGACCGGAGTCAACGCGGTGCTGGCGGGTCGGTTCTGCTGCGCGGTGCCATAACGGTCAGCAGCCTCTTCACCGGCCTGGCCGTCGGCGCGATCTGTGGTGCGATCGCCTGGTTCGTGAGCTGGGCCGTCGGGAGCCGCCGCCGAGGGCGCGCGTCGTGACGCGGTGTCAGACGGTGGGGTCCCGGGGGGTGGCGACCAGCAGCAGCGCCACGTCGTCGTCGGGGGCTGTGGCTTCGGCGTGGTGGAGGACCAGGTCGGCCAGGGCGTCGATGTCGGTGGTGGTGTGGCCGGCCAGGAGGCGGTGGACGCGGGCGATGCCGTCGTCGATGGTGGCTGTGCGGCTTTCGACCAGGCCGTCGGTGTAGAGCATCACGATCGCGCCCGGTGGCAGGTGGCAGGTCTGGTTGCGGCGGGAGACGCGGCGGACCGCGCCGATCAGCGGGTCGTGTTCGCCCAGCGAGACGGCTCGGCCGTCCAGCAGCACGACGGGTGCCGGGTGGCCGGCGTTGGCCCAGGTCAGCTGATGTCCGCCGGCGGGGTCCGGCTCCAGGTAGGCCAGCAGCACCGTGGCCAGGTTCTCCAGGCCCGCCACCCGGCGGGTGTGCTCCAGCCGGCGCAGCACCGCCGACGGTGGCTCGTGCCGGTCGATGACCAGGGTGCGCAGCATGCTGCGGTACTGGCTCATCGCCGCCGCCGCGGTGACGCTGTGGCCGGTGACGTCGCCCATGACCAGCACCAGGCGGTTCCCTTCGAGGGCCAGCGCGTCGTACCAGTCGCCGCCCACGTGGTCTTCGTGGTGGGCGGGGGCGTACCGGGCCGCCACCCTCAGCGTCGGGTGGTGCGGCAGCGGGCTGAGCAGCGCCTTCTGCATCACCGCGGCCGCCGCCCGCCGGTCCGCCAGCACGTCGGCGCGGGTCAGCGCCTGCACCACGAAACCGGCCAGCGCGGTCAGCACTGCCTGCTCGCCGGAGTCCAGGATGTTCGGCTGGCGCCAGACGAACGTCAGCGCCCCGGCCGGGCCGGTCGCCCCGGGCAGCGGCACGCTGGCCGCCGACTGCCAGCCCAGTTCCTCGAACGTGCTCAGCGCGTCCGGCGCCGTCGCCGCGACCGCCGCCAGGTTGGGCAGCAGCACCGGCCGGCCGGTCCGCGCGGCCAGCGCCGACGGGGTGCGCGTCCCGTCCGGGTAGAGCGCCCATCGGTCGGCCTGAACGGACGGCAGCAGCCTCTTCGACGCCAGCGCCACCTGTTCGCCCTCGGCGAGCAGGGAGACTCCGACGTACGCCGGGTCGAGTGTGCCCGTCACCAGTTCCCGCACCGCGTCGACCACCTTGTCGACGCTGTCGGCGTCGGCCAGGGCCGCGCTGGCGTGCAGCAGCAGCCGGGTCCGGCCGGCCACGGTCTCGGCCGCGTACCGGGCGATCCGCGCCCGCAGGGCGTCGGAGCATGTGGCGGCCAGGTCGGCGAGCAGGGACAGCTCGGCCTCGGTCCAGTGCCGGGGCTCGTGGTCGATGGCGCACAGGGAGCCGAGCACCTGCCCGTCGGCGTCGGTCAGCGGCATTCCCGCGTAGCCGACCACGCCCAGGTCGTCGACGGCGAGGCTGTCGCGGACCAGGGGGTCGGCGCGGGCGTCGACGACCACCAGCGGCTCGCGGGTGGCCACCACGTGCTGGCAGAAGGAGTGCGACAGCGGGGTCTGCCGTTCCCGCGCCCACGGCTGGCCCAGCCCGCAGGCGCCCGGGAAGACCTGCCGGTCGTCGCTGACCAGGGACACCAGGGCGACCGGCACGTGCAGCGTGCGGCGAACGATCTCGGCGAACCGGTCGAACGCCTCGTCGGCGGCCGCGCCGAGGCCGGTGTGCCGCAGCGCCGCCAGCCGGGCCTGGCCGGCCAGCGTCCGGCGCAGATCGTCGTCGAGCATCCGGCAATTATGGGACGGCCGGATCAGCGGCGCAGCGTCAGGATCAGGTCGACGACCAGGGCGGTCCAGCCGGTCTGATGCCACGCGCCGAGGCCGGCCCCGTTGTCGCCGTGGAAGTACTCCGGGAAGACGATCAAATCCTTCCAATCCGGGTGGGTCTGCAGGAGTTCGGAGGCGCCGTAGATCGGGCGGTGGCCGTTCTCGTCCGGCAGGAACAGGGCGATCAGCCGCCGCGAGATGTCGTCGGCGATGTCGGCCAGCGGTTCCTTCTGTTGCGAGCCGGTCGGGTACTCCGCCTTGATGTCGTGGCCGAAGAAACCCGCGTACTCACGAAGGGCCTCGATGAGCAGATAGTTGACCGGCATCCAGATGGGGCCGCGCCAGTTGGAGTTGCCGCCGAACAGGCCGCTCGTGCTTTCCGCCGGCTCGTAGCCCACCGTGAAGTCGGAGCCGCCGAGCGACACGGTGAAGGGCTTCTCCAGATGCGATCGGGAGAGGGTCCTGATCCCGTACGGGGAAAGGAATTCCTCCGGGTCGAGCATGCGGCCCAGGACGCGCAGCAGCTGGTCCTGGCCGACCATCGCCAGCAGGCGTTGCTGGCGGCCCTCGGGGGAGAGGCGGCGGGCGCTGATCACGTCGGCCATCTCGCCCTGTGACGCGCGCAGCCAGCGCAGGCGGGCGCTCAGCTCGGGCAGCCGGTCCAGCGTGGCCTTCGTGATCCGGGTGGTCGCGGCCAGCGGGAGCAGGCCGACGATGGAGCGCACCTTCAACGGCAGCTTGTGGCCGTCGGGCAGGCGCAGCTGGTCGTAGAAGAAGCAGTCCTCCTCGTCCCACAAGCCCTGGCGGTAGGCCGCCTCCGCGATGTAGGCGAAGTGTTCGAAGAACTTCGTCGCCATGTCCTCGTAGGTGCGGTCGTGCAGGGCGAGCCGGATCGCCATGTCGAGCAGGTTCAGCGCGTACATGGCCATCCAGCCCGTGCCGTCGGACTGCTCGAGCACACCGGCCACCGGCAGGGCGGCCGAGCGGTCGAACGGGCCGACGTTGTCCAGGCCGAGGAAGCCGCCCTCGAACACGTTGTTGCCGCCGACGTCCTTGCGGTTGACCCACCAGGTGAAGTTCATCAGCAGCTTGTGCATGACGCGGGCCAGGAAGTCGAAGTCGCGGCCGCCGTCGATCTCGAAGACGCGCAGCGCCGCCCACGCGTGCACCGGCGGGTTGACGTCGCCGAACGCCCACTCGTAGGCGGGGATCTGGCCGTTGGGATGCATGTACCACTCGCGCAGCAGCAGCACGAGCTGGGCCTTGGCGAAGCTGGGGTCGACCCGGGCGATGGAGACGCAGTGGAACGCCAGGTCCCAGGCCGCGTACCAGGGGTACTCCCACGGGTCGGGCATGGAGATGACGTCGAAGCTGTTCATGTGCCACCAGGCGTTGTTGCGCCCGTAGCGCCGGCCCGGTGGTGGCGGCGCCGAGCCGGGGTCGCCGGCCAGCCACTGCTTGACGTCGAAGTGGTAGAACTGCTTGCCCCACATCAGCCCGGCGATGCCCTGCCGGGCCACGGCCTTCTCCTCGGCCGACGCGGCCGCCGGAATCACGTCGCCGAAGAACTCGTCGGCCTCGGCCAGCCGCGCGCGCATGACCTCGTTCCAGTCGTCGGCCAGGTCGAGCGCACCGACCTGGTCGTCGTCGGCCGCCAGCCGCAGGCGAATTGTCCGAGTCTCGCCGGGACCCAGCGTGACTTTATACCAGAGTGCACCTTTTGTGCCGGTCAGAGCGGGGTTCACGGTAGGGGCGCCGGAAACCACGAAGTCGTTGATGCCGTCCTTCGGGAACATCGTCGTACCGGGCTGGCCCCACAGGCGCTGCGAGTTGGTCTCGTTGTCGCAGAGCAGCGGCTCGCCCCGCTCGTCACCCTCGAGGACGATGCTCCCGAGCGTGCGATGACGCCCGGCGAGCCGGCCGGGACGGCCGACGATCGACGGTACGGCGCGATTGGGCAGCCCCCACGACCACGTGTTCCGGAACCACAGCGTCGGCAGCACGTGCAGGGTGGCCGGCTCCGGGCCGCGGTTCGCGATGTGGATCGCGATGCACATGTCCTTCGGGGACGCCTTGGCGTAGTCGACGGTCACCGCCCAGTAGCGGTCCTCGTCGAAGATCCCGGTGTCGGCGAGCTCGTACTCCGCCTCCTCCCGGGAACGCTGCCCGTTGACGCGGACCAGCTGGTCGTACGGGAAAGCCTCCTGCGGATAGTGGTAGCGCCAGCGCATCCACGAGTGCGTGGGCGTCGAGTCCTGGTACCACCAGTACTCCTTGGCGTCCTCACCGTGGTTGCCGCCGTCGCCGCCGAGCCCGAACATCCGCTCCTTGAGGATCGGGTCCTGCCCGTTCCACAGAGCCAGCGCGAAACAGAACGTCTGCCGGTCGTCGCAGATACCGGCCATGCCGTCGTCGTTCCACCGGTAGGCTCGCGACCGCGCGTGGTCATGGGGAAAGTAGTCCCACGCCGTCCCGTGCTCGCTGTAATCCTCCCGGACCGTGCCCCACGCGCGCTCCGCCACGTAGGGGCCCCATGCCCGCCACGGCTGCTCGCCGGAGTCCGCCTGCGCCAGGCGTAAGCGCTCCGCCACGCCGTGTCTCACCCCCACTATCCGTTGTCACCTAGTTTGATTGTGCCCGAGAACTGGAGGTCATCTGATGGCTACGCTGCGCAGGACGGCGTTCGGCCCCCAGGTGTGCGGGCACCTCGGCGAGTCCGCCACTCGTGAGTGGCTCGTACCCGACGGCGCCGGCGGATACGCCATGGGCACGATAAGTGGTCTGCGGACCCGGCGCTACCACGGATTACTCGTCGTCGCGGGGGAAACGCCGGCGTCGCGCCGGCTCGGTCTGGCCTCTCTGGACCCGGTTCTCACGCTTGCCTCGGGTACGTCCGTACGCCTGGCCACCCACGAATGGTCCGACGGCACCATCGCCCCGCGCGGCCACGAACTGCTGACGAGTTTCGAACTGGTCGACGGCCTGCCCCGCTGGCGCTGGCGGATCGGCGACGTCGTCCTGGAACGCGTGCTGGCCATGGAAGCGGGCCGCCCGGCCGTCGCCGTGGTCCATCGCCTGCTCACCGGCGGCCCGGTCGGCCTCACCCTGGACGCGCTCTGCACGTGGCGCGACATCCACGGTGAGCGCACGGCGTCCGGCCCGCCGCCGGCGGTCACCGCCGCCGAGGGCGGGTGCGTGGTCGAGGAGGCGTACCGCTTGCGGGGTCCCGAATTCCGCCCGGCGGGTGCGTGGTGGCGCGGGGTGCGGCACCGCGAGGAGGCGGCGCGGGGCCTCACCCCGACCGAGGATCTGTGGTACGCCGGAAGCTTCCACGCCGAGCTGCGCCAGCCCGGCGCGGTCGCGTCGGTCACGGCCTGGGCGGGCGATCTGAGCTCGCCCCCGCCGCCGGCCTCGGAGGTGGTGGAGGCCGCGCAGGCCCGCAACCGGGCCGTCGTGGCGGCGGCCGCACCCGCCGACGACGACCAGGCGACCCTCGCGCTCGCGGCGGACGCCTTCATCATCCGTACCACCACAGGGTTCGACGTCGTCGCCGGCTATCCGTGGTTCGGCGCCTGGTCCCGCGACACGATGATCAGCTACGAGGGCCTGTTCCTGTCCACGGGCCGGTTCGACGAGGGAAGAACTTTATTGCTGTCGTACGCGGCGACGCTCTCCGAGGGCATGCTGGCCAACACGGACGGCCAGTTCAACACCGCCGACGGCACCCTCTGGTTCATCCACGCGGTCGGCCGCCACGTGGCCGTGACCGGCGACGTGGACCTGGCCGCCACCCTGCTCCCGGCGCTGCTGGACGTGGTCGGCCACCACCTGCGGGGCACCCGCTACGGCATCGCCGTCGACCGGTCCGACGGCCTGCTCCGCCAGGGCGCCCCCGGCGAGGCCCTGACCTGGATGGACGCCCGGGTGGAGGGCGTGCCCGTCACCCCGCGCGCGGGCAAGGCGGTCGAGATCAACGCCCTGTGGGTGAACGCCCTGGCCACGGTCATCAAACTGGCCTGGCAGGCCCGCACCGGAGCCGGCCCCGCCGTGAAGGCCCACCCGGAGGCCCTGACCAGCTTCGCCCGCCGCTTCCCGGCCCCGTCCGGCTGGCTCTACGACGTCCTCGACGGTCCCGCGGGCGACGACGCCACCATGCGCCCCAACCAGCTCCTGGCCTGGTCTCTGCCGTACGCCCCGCTCCGCCCGGCCCCGGCGGCGCTGCAGGCGATCGGCGCCGCCCTGATGACCCCGCTGGGCTTGCGCAGCCAGGCCCCGAACACCCCCGGCTACCACGGCACCCACCGAGGCACCCCGGCCGCCCGCGACGCGGCCTACCACACGGGAACGGTCTGGCCCTGGCTGATCGGCCCCTTCGTCACGGCCTGGCACCGCATAGGAGTCCCCGCCACCCAGATCATCTCCGACGCCGACGACCACCTGACCGAATACGGCCTGGGCTCCATCTCGGAAACCGCCGACGGCAACGCCCCGCATGCCGCCACCGGCTGTCCCTTCCAGGCCTGGTCGGTAGCCGAGGCCCTCCGAGTCCGCCGCCTGTAGTCAACCTCCTGTCCCGCCGGGTAGATGCGCCAAGGGCTGGATCACCTACGAGCCCGCGGCCATCGGCAAGCCGGACGGCGTCGAATACCGCAACGACACGACGAGCGCCCGCTGGGAGTGGTAGATCCGCGGTGGTGATGCGCGTCGGCGTGGCGTTCATCGCGGGATTCAGCGAGCGGCTGGCCCAAGACGCCATCACCCGGGCCAGCAGCGCCATTCCGGCCACCGAGCTGCCCGAGGATCCGGCGCTGAAGCCTCCACCCCGGTCGGGAAAGCCGGCATAGGCACAGTTCAGTTCAGGGAATCGGCCGCCAGTCGGGTGACGCATGGTTGCGGGCCGCGGGGCTGGCACGGTGGCTGCATGACTCAGAGCACGCCGTCGTTTCCCGAAGTGGGGGATGTGGAAGCGGCCGCCACGGTGCGGTTGAGCGCGGAGCAGTTCGAGCGGGCCGCGCGGTACGGGGTGGTGGCCGAGGTCGAGCCGGGGCAGCGTCTGCCCAATGACCTGACCCTGTGTGACACTGCCACGCTGGCCGATGGGCTTGTCGCCTACGGGCCGGGCGGGTTCGCCGGGGAGCTGAGCGTTCTCACGGGGCAGAAGCCGGCTCTTTCCGTACGGGTGGTGACGGCGGGCCGGGTTCACCGGCTGGACCGGCCGGCTTTTCGGCGGCTGATGGCTCAGCAGACGGATCTGTCGGATCTGTTTCTGCGGGCGCTGATCGCGCGCCGGCGGCTGCTGCGGTTGAGCGCGGAGCAGACCACCCGCATCATCGGTGATCCGCGGGGTGGGGACGGGCTGGCCCTCCGGGTTTTCCTGTCGCGGCAGGGGCTGCCTCATCTGTGGCTCGACGCCGCTTCGGTGGAGGCTCACGCCGTACTCAACAGGGAGGGCCTGCGGGAAGACGACCTGCCGGTTGCTTTCACGCCGGACGGGATCCTGCGGCGGGTGACGCCGGGTGTGCTGGGGGAGCGGCTCGGGCTCACCTATCGGGCCGCCGGGCGGGGTGTCGTCGACCTCGCCGTCGTCGGGGCCGGACCGGCCGGGCTGGGTGCGGCCGTCTACGGCGCTTCCGAAGGGCTGAGCACGCTGCTGGTCGACGCGGTCGCCACCGGCGGGCAGGCCGCGACCAGCGCAAGGATCGAGAACTATCTGGGGTTCCCGTTCGGGCTCAGCGGCTCCGACCTGACCACGCGGGCGGCCGTGCAGGCGCTCAAGTTCGGGGCCGAGATCGCCAGCCCGTGCGAGGTGGCGGCGCTGCGGACCGGGGAGAAGGAGCATGTGCTGGTGCTGTCCGACGGCACCGAGGTGCCGGCCCGGGCGGTCGTCGTCGCCACCGGGGCGGCCTACCGGACGTTGCCGATCGCCCGGTGGGACCACTTCGTGGGCAGGGGGATCTACCACGCCGCCACCGATCTGGAGGCGCAGGGCGTCGCGGGGGAGGCGGTCGCGGTGGTCGGCGGGGCCAACTCGGCCGGGCAGGCGTCGCTTCACCTGGCCCGGTACGCCGAGCACGTCACGCTGATCGTGCGCAGTGCCGACCTCGGGGCGAAGATGTCGGCCTACCTGGTCGAGCGGATCCGGGCCGACCCGCGGATCACCGTGCGGACCGGCACCGAGATCACCGGGCTGATGGGTGAGGAACGACTCGACGGCCTGACCGTGACCGGACTCGGCGAGCCGCTGGCGTGCCGGGGGCTGTTCAGCTTCATCGGCGCGGTCGCGGCCACCGGGTGGCTGGCCGGGCCGGCGCTGGACGAGGACGGGTTCGTGCTGACCGACGGACCGGGGGCGCTGCCGTTCGAGACGAGCGTGCCGGGGGTCTTCGCGGCCGGGGACGTGCGTCACGCCTCGCTGAAGCGGGTGGCGGCGGCCGTGGGGGAGGGCGCGAGCGCGGTCCGCTCGGTGCACCAGGCGCTGGCCCGGGGGTGATCCTCCGTGCAGAGGGGACAGAGCCGGGTCACGCCGTGGCGTTCGCAGTACTCGTTCGTCTTCTTGAAGGACACCAGGCCGGCCAGGAAACCCACCAGCAGGGCGGCGACGACGACTATGCCGAGGATCATGGGACTCTCCTCCCGCGCTTTCCCCTCACACGTCGCGGGGCGGCGGGCCGGTTCATAGGATCAGCGGCATGGATTTCGGTGTCGGTTACTTCCCCACCCATGACGGCGTTCGGCCCGGTGAGATCGCGAGGCGGGTCGAGGAGCGCGGGCACGCCGCGCTGTACTTCGCCGAGCACACGCACATTCCGGCCAGCCGCGAGTCGGCGTGGCCCGGTGGTGACGTGCTGCCGCAGAAGTACTCGCACACGTACGACCTGTTCGTCGCTCTGACCGCGGCCGCCGAGGCCACCAGCCGGCTGCGGATCGGGGCCGGGGTGTGCCTGGTCATCGAGCGGGACCCGATCACCACGGCCAAGGAGGTGGCCAGCGTCGACCACCTCAGCGGCGGGCGCCTCGACTTCGGCGTCGGCATCGGCTGGAACCGCGAGGAGATGCGCAACCACGGCACCGACCCGCGCACCCGGGTGCGGCTGTTCGGCGAGCGGATCAAGGCGATGAAGCAGATCTGGACCGAGGACGAGGCGACGTTCCACGGCGAGTTCGTCAACTTCGACCGGATCTGGTCGTGGCCCAAGCCGGCCCAGAGGCCGAACCCGCCGGTGCTGATCGGCGGCGGCGGCGAGAGCGTGGTCGATCGGGTTCTGGAGTACGGCGACGGCTGGTTCCCGCAGTGGCGCGACGACAACATCGCGGCCCGGGTGACCGAGCTGCGCGCCCGGGCCGACCGCTACCTGCAGATCCAGATGCTGAGCGTTCCGCCGGACCCGAAGGCGCTGGAGAAGTGCGCCGAGGCCGGCGTCGAGCGGGCGTCGGTGTGGTTGCCGTCGGGCCCGTGGAGCGTCGTCGAGCCGGCCCTGGAGAGGTGGGAGAAGGCGATCGGCGAGCTGGTCGGGCGGTGACGCCGGCCGAGCGCTTCGCCACACAGCCGGTGGCCCGGCTGGCCACGGTCGGCGCGGACGGGGCGCCGCATCTCGTGCCGATCGTGTTCGCCCTGATCGGCAACGTGATCATCTCAGCCGTGGACGCCAAGCCGAAGCGGACCCGCGCCCTCAGGCGGCTGGCCGACATCGCCGCCGAGCCGCGCGTCAGCGTGCTGGCCGACCATTACGACACCGATTGGCAAACCCTGTGGTGGGTACGGGCGGACGGCCTGGCCCGGGTCCGCGACGACCCGCCCGCCGGTGTGCCGGAGCTGATCGCGCGCTATCCGCAGTATCAGCAAGCCGCTCCAGCCGGCCCGTACCTCGAGATAACCGTGACGAAGTGGACAGCGTGGGACGCCACGGCTCACAGTTCGCCGGGGGCGCCCGCCTAGGCCGTGTCCTGCCGATCACCGGAGCCAGATTAGGGCGGCGATGAGCAGCAACGATGACCGGTAAAGGGCGGCGCGTTTGGCGTAGCGAGTG
>NZ_JBICTW010000009.1:0-264265 GCF_043197815.1 Actinoplanes sp. NPDC048988
CTCGATCACCGCCCACGCCTTGTCCGTCAGCTCACCACGCCCAACACCCGACACATCAACCAGAACTGATCAACTGATCGGCAGGACACGGCCTAGAGGGCGAAGCCCAGCGTGCGGAGGAGCTTGAGCACCAGGTGGTTCCTGGGGTCGACCGGGGCCAGTGGTGTCTGCTCCTTGTTGTTGTGGGCGTTGGGGTTCGCGCCGGCGTGCAGCAGCACCTGGGCGCATTGAGCGCCCCGGTCCAGGGCGTCGTCGATGTAGCGGACCAGGTTGAACATGTCGGTCTCGCCGTTGGAGTCAGTGGCGCCCACGTCGGCGCCGTTCTCCACCAGGGCGGCGGGCGTCGAACGACGTGCCGACGCCCCGTACGGCCCACATGAGCGCTGCACGGTCGGCGTCGACGCGGGCGCCGGCCCGGACCAGCGGTGCGATGTTCGCGGAGGTGTCGAATCCCCGGTGGAGCTGGGTGTCGACCATCCACATCAGCGGGCGTTTCCGGTTGCGGTCTCCCAGGTTCGGGTCCGCTCCGTGGCCGAGCAGCAGGTCGATCGACTCTCCGCCCCGGCTGCTCGCGGCGAGGATCAACGCGGTATCGCCCAAGGCGCCTTGCCGGTCGGCGGGGGCGCCCGCTCCCAGCAGCACCTCCATGATGGGACGGCGCCGCGCATCGAGGCCAACATCAGGGCGGTACGACCGCGGCGTCCCGCGCGTCGACGTCCGCGCCGGCCCCCAGCGCGGCCTTCACGGCGTCGAGGTCGGCGGCCTCGGCAGCGGTCAGCAGTTCGTTGTCGTGGGCGGACATGGGCGCCTCCTTCGCCGAGTCAGGGCTCTGGCCAGCGTGACGGATCGGCGGCCTCCGGTCGACGGACCTATCGCGCAGACGACAGGCGCATTCGGTCGCTGGGCTCGGACCGGCGGCGGTTCAGCGTGTGGTCCTGTGCGGGGCCGGCTCAGTTGAGCCGTCGAGCCAGCCGCGGAAGCCCAGATCGCAGAGGGCGTCGCGGTCGGCGTCGGAAAGGCCAGGGCCGCCCAGGTCGTATCGGCACTCGATGGCCGTGGACACCAGCCTCAGGTTTCCCCACTGCTTGACGCCCATCTCCGCCACACGGTTGTGTGCGGTCTCCGGGTCGGCGCTCACGTAGCTCCTGACCAGCATCAGCGCTAGGTGGGTGGCGCAGTCGCGGAACATCGGGGACAGACCGACAGTATCGGTCGTGATGGGTCCTGTTCCGCCGAGCGCGCCGGCCAGCCACGTCGAGTGCGGAGTGAACTCGGCCGGCGGCTCGCGCAGCGCGGCCCTCGCCGCGAGCGCCCGCGGGAGCAGCACCTCGTCGATGAACGGTTGGTCGTCGGCGGTGGCGTTGATTCCCCACCACACAACGATCTCGGCCAAGCTGGGTGCGCTCCGGCAGCCCCAGGGGAGCATCATCGGCTCGATCCGCCGTGGGCCGGCCTGGGACCTGAGGGTACGGACGAGCAAGGACTCGCCGGGGTCCGTATCGATCATCAGTCCGCTGGAAAGCGCCACCGATTCCACCCAGGGCTCGGTGGAAATCCGCAGGATCTCCGCGGCCGCCCTGGAGAACTGGTCGGAGAATCGTGCTCGAAAGCCGGTCTGGCGGACGCTCTGCCCGAACTCGAAGTCGAAAAGGTGGGCGAGGGTTTTCACCACGACGGGATACCGCGACGGCAGCGTTTTCGATCGTTTCCGGTTGCCCTCGAGCAGATTTTCGAGTTCGCCCGCTACCGCCTCGGAGGCCGCCCGGAGGTTCTCGGCCGACACCCGGGAACTTTCCAGCCAATAGACCTCGCGTCCTTTCGGCGGGCCGGAGCTGTGCCCGACGGCGTTGGGTGCGGCCAGGAGCGACTCCCGGTAGTACTTGATCGACGCCCTGGCCACCCGTTCCACTGTCTCGGGGCGCAGCGGGATGGACTCCAGGCTTCCCGCGCAGACGGTGAAGGCGATGTCGCGTTCCTGTGGTTCCAGTTCGTCCAAGTGGTCGACGATCGCGTCGATCAGCCGATTCTCGAGGCCGCGTTCCTTCTTCGAGGACAACTGAACGATCAGCTGGCACACGATGTTCCAGTAGGACGTTTTCGACTTGTCGACCATCAGCTCGATCAGCTGATCAGCGGTCAGAGTCTCCTTGTAGTGCTCCGCGGCGAAATACTCGAGGAAGGTTCGATGCGTGAAACCGTAGAGGCGATCGCCTCGCGGCGACTGCCCGATCTCCGTCAGAATCCAGGCACGATCGCGGCAGAATTCCAGAAACAGGCCGGCTGCGGTCCGCGCCTCTCGCTGGTTCCTGTACTGCCACCCGCTCAGGTACTCGGTGGCCACGCTGATCAGCGTTTCCTCCTGCACGCCGCCCTGCGCCCCGGCTCTGGAGAACACCCACGCGGCGATGTGCTGGACCATCCCGTCGACGTGCGCGTCGAACTCGAACACGGGCCGCAGCCGCCGCCGTCGATCCCAGGTGTCGAACAGGAGCCGCGAGCAGCTCACATAGATCTCGGGCCGGTTCCTGGGGATGAATCGCTGATGGCGGTAGAGATTGCAGATGAGAGCCAGTAGCAGGGGGTTCTCGCGCAGGTCCTCGATGTTGCTGCTTTCGGCGAGGAAGCTGGCCGTGAGCGTGCGGCGCTCGGACGACGTCAGGTCCTTGTGCAGATGAAGATCGAACCATTTGCGCGCGTACGAGCCGACCTGCTCGGCGGAGAAGGGGCCGATCGTGGCCACCTGAAACAGTTCCGAGCTCAGCGGTGCCTGCCGGTATCCGACGACACGGCTGGTGACCAGAATGCGGCATCGCGGATGCAGGCGGGCGAACGCGTCGACCGAGCGCGACACGGCCTCACGGTCCTGACGGTGAGTGATCTCGTCCAGGCCGTCCAGGATGAGGAGAACGCGCCCGCTGGAACAAAGAAAGCCGACCTCGGCGCGCGAGAGCGACACTTGGTACCTGTTGGCCAAAACCATCTTGGCCGCGCCGATGATGTCCACTCCGGTGGGCGAGAAGATCGGCTCGCGCAGTTCTCGCAGGACGATGGGGAAGGACAGGACTGGATTGTCCTTCGATCGTCTCTCTGTCGCACCAGGCAGGAGGTCGTTCGAGACGCGCTGTGCGATGTAGTGGGAGAGCGTCGTCTTCCCCGCCCCGGGGTTTCCCACGACTACTAGGCGCGCGGCGCTTTCGAGTAACTCCGCGATGTCCGTCGACGCGGGGAGGTCGGACTCTCTTCTGTCCAGGCCGTACGGTTTCGTCGGCTCCTGGGTAGGCCGGTCGAGGGTGATGCGAGGCACCACGTAGAGGTCGTCGATCGGTACTCGCGTCACTTCGAGGACACCGGGCGGGGTCAGGTGGCCGTGAACCTGGTCCACCGCCTCCCGGATCTGCGAGACCTTCCGCTCGATCGTCTGCAGATCCACGTGCTCTTCGTCGTTAAGCGTGTTCAGCGTCGCGAGCTGTTCGGCGATACGGGTCGTCTGTCGTTCCCGGATTCGCCGAAGGGCGGCCTCACGTTGATGTTGGGCCTCGTTGTTCTGATCCTTTTGTTTACCGGCCGGATCGGGTTTGATCGCCTCGACACACTCGATCGCCACTTCGTCGATCAAGCGGACGATCTTTGTCGAAGCCACCGTGGACGACGCGCGGGTGACGCCGTACGAGATCAATAGTTGACGGCATTCCTCGTTGAGGGTCGAGAGGATCGCCTGCCCCTCCCGGACGATGTGGAACGCCACCGCGTCGGTAGTCAGGTTACCGAGGTCTCTGCTGGTGAAGAAGCGAATGAGGGCGTCCCGGTCAGTGGCGGGCGCTTCGGAGTCGAGAAAGCGGGACAGAAGCGCACGGTTCAGCGATTCGTCGAGCGCCTCGGCGCTCAAGGAAGGTGCCGGCTCCTGCGTGCGATCACGCCATTCCCGGTAAACCTCCAGGACGGAATCGGAGAAGACGTTCGCGAGATAACTGGAGATGATCCCGGCACTGATCGGGTCAAGCATCGAAATACATTATCAAGATTCACCAACCGATAGCCGGGCGGCGACACAGCGGCGAGTGGGTCGAGCCACTGAGTGGCTCGGGATTCACTCGGATGGGGTCAGGTCCCGGGGCACGTGGTAGATGTTCTTGCTGGTACGGGGTCGGAGCCGGCCGGTACGGACCCGTTCGGCCAGGTCGATGAGGCGGAGGCGGTCCGGTTCGACGATGAAGAAGACGGCGCCCGGGTACGGCTGGGCGATGGTGACCAGGGTGCCGCCCGGGCGTACCACCGTGGCCGATCTGGCGAGAATGTCGCCGCCGAGGACGTCGAAGACCACGTCCACCGGGCCCGCCTCCTCCAGGTCGGCGGTTTCCAGGAAGGTGTGGGCGCCCAGGCCGAGAGCGACCTCGCGGTGGGCCGGGCGGCCGGTGGCGATCACGTGGGCGCCCGCCTCGCGGGCCAGTTGGACGGCGAGCGAGCCGACGCTGCCGGCGGCGCCGTGGATGAGGACGGTCTGGCCGCATCGGAGGCGGCCGTGGTCGAACAGGCCCTGCCAGGCGGTCAGGCCCGAGATGGGCAGCGCCGCCGCCACCGTGTGGTCGATGTCGGCGGGAAGCGGGGCCAGGTTGCGGGCCTCGACCGCCACGTACTCGGCCAGGGTTCCGTTGCGGGCCCAGTCGGTCGGCCCGAACACGCGCTGGCCCACGGTCAGGCCGGTCGTTCCGGGGCCGAGCTCGGCCACCACGCCGGACACGTCGTGGCCGGGGATGCTCGGTGTCCGGTCGCGGCCGGCCCGGTCGGTCCAGGTCGCCGGCCAGTCGAGTTCGCCGGGGGTGAAGCCGGCGGCGTGGACGCGGACGATGACGTCGTTCTCGGCGGCGTGCGGGTACGGCATCTCGCTCAGGGCGAAGCCCGACTCGCGGTCCCGCACGGTGATTGCTCGCATGTCAGCTCTCCCAAGGTGAGTCGAGGACGCGCTCGACGGTCGTCGTGCGCCGGAAACCGGGGATGAAGTGTTCGAGGACGTCGGCGTTGACAGTGCCGTTGGCGGTCTCGGGGCGATCGCGGAGCCCTTCCACGTACGCCTGAAGAAACCCGTTCTTGAAGTCGCCGCGTGGGTGGGCGTCCAGAATGCCGTACACCTGGGAAGGGTCTAGGCCGTCGTATCCGAAACCGATCACATCGGTGAGGACGCCCAGCGCGGTCGCGGCAATCTCCGGCCCCATCCGGACGGGGATGCCGGGGGTGGTGTGCAGGGCGATCGCCGTCCACACCGTCTCGGCCGCCGGCGCCGGGAAGCCGCGCTCCAGCAGGAAGGCGCGGGCCTGGTCGGCGCCGTCCAGCTCGAAACGCTGGTCGCTGCCGGAGAGCAGGCCGGCGTCGTGGAACAGGGCCGACAGGTAGAGCAGCTCCGGGTCCGGATCGAGGCCGAGCCGGGCGGAGTGGATCAGGCCGAAGAGGAAGACCCGGCGCGAGTGGTGGTAGATGAGTGGGCTGGTCGTCTTCCCGATCAGTTCGGTCGCCTCGGCGACCGTCGCCGTCGGGGGGACTACCAGTCCCGCGATGACTTCTGGCATGACACCCATGCTGCTCGCCGGGCCCGGGGTGGCGCCGCCCTCGTCCGGCCGGGAACCACTTAAATGAAGACGTGCATCGGGTCGCGATCCTGGTCTACGACGGCGTGACGTTATTGGACGTCGCCGGTCCGGCCGAGGTGTTCAAGGAGGCGAACCGGTTCGGCGCCGACTACCGGATCACGCTGGTGTCGCCGGACGGCGCCGACGTGATGTCGAACCTGGGGTTCCGGGTGGCGGTCGACGGCGTACCGGGGTCAGCCGATACGTTCCTGGTGTCCGGTTCTGATTTGTATCCGCGGACTCCGGTACCGGCCGCCCTGGCCGAGGCGGCCCGCGGGCACGACGCGAAGAGGGTGGCCTCGATCTGCACCGGGGCGTTCATTCTGGCCGCGGCCGGGCTCCTCGACGGCAAACGCGCGACCACCCACTGGAAGGTGACGCACGAGCTCGCCGCCCGCTGCCCGGGCTGCCGGGTCGAGCCCGACGCGATCTACGTCCGCGACGGCGCCACCTACACGTCGGCCGGGGTGACCGCCGGCATCGACCTGGCTCTTGCCCTCCTCGAGGAGGACCACGGGCCCGCCGTGGCCCGTGGGGTGGCCCGCGCCCTGGTCGTCTACATGCAGCGGGCCGGCGGCCAGTCGCAGTTCTCGGCGCCGCTGCAAGGGCCGGCGCCGCGCTCGCCGGCCCTGCGCACGATCACCGATCGGGTCACCGCCGACCCGCGCGGCGACCATTCGCTCGACGCGCTGGCCAAACACCTCAACGTCAGTACCCGGCAGCTCACCCGGCTCTTCCGAGACGAGCTGTCGACGACACCGGCCCGGTACGTGGAGAACATCAGGTTCGACCTGGCCCGGGCGCTGCTCGACCAGGGCCTCACGGCGACACGGGCGGCGGCCCGGGCCGGCTTTCCCAGCTACGAAAGCCTGCGGCGGGTCTTCGCCCGGAAGATGTCCATCAGTCCGGCCGCCTACCAGCGCCGCTTCCGGACGACGGCGAAGTGAGCACGTTTGGAGAAGCCGCGGCGGGGCCGGTTTCTCTAACGTGGGGACATGATTACGAAGCTGAACGTCACCACCCTGTTCGTCCTCGACAAGGACGAGGCGCTGGAGTTCTACGTCGGCCTGCTCGGGCTCGAGAAGGGCAACGACGTCCAGCAGGGCGACTACCGCTGGCTGACCGTCCGCGTGCCGGGCGACGCCGGCACCGAGATCTCGCTGGAGCAGCCGGGCGCGCCGCTGCACGACGAGGCGACGGCCCGGCAACTCCGTGAGCTGATCGCCAAGGGTGCGCTCAACGGGCTGGTCCTCAACACCGACGACATTCACGGGTTGTACGAATCCCTGAAGGCCAGTGGCTTCACCGACTTCACCCAGGAGCCGGCCCAGCACTTCTACGGCACCGACATGGGCCTGCGTGATCCGTCCGGCAACGCCGTCCGCGTTCTTCAGCAGGGCTGAGCGCGCGCCACGGCCGCCATCAGCATCCGCCAGAAGGCGGGAACGTCAAGACCCACGGCGACGACGGCTTGGGGCGTACGGCCGCTGCGGTGATGAAGGTCGACCACTGTCGCCCCGCGGGTGTACGTCCCGGTCAGCTCGACGGCGACGGGCACGGCGACCGTGCGCAGGATCGCCGGGTCGGCGACGGCCGCGACGGCGATCGGGTCGTGCACCGGCGGATGGGCGAAGCCGAAGACGTCGCGGTAGGTGCTCGCGAAGAACGTCATCAGCTCCGCGCAGGCCGTGCCGACCCGGGTGCCGAGGCCGCGGAACTCGGCGATGATCTCGTCGGTGGCCAGCGCCTGATGGGTGACGTTGAGGCCGATCATTGTGGCCGGGACGCCCGAGCGCAGCACGATGTCGGTGAGCGGCCCGGTGGCGATCAGGGTGACCGGCTCGGCCGACCCGGCGATCAGCCGCCGGGTCAGTTCGACCGCGTGCACCGGCTCGGCCTCGGCGGTGGGCCCCTCCAGGTCGGGTCCGTCGAGTCCGGTAGCGCCGTGAATGTCGTCGGCCACGACCAGGTCGCCGGCCAGGGGCCGTTCGGCTACTCGTCGGCGGTTACCGGGGTGGCGGTGCAGCTCGCCTCGGCGCGGTCGACGATCAGGTCCTCCGGCGTGGGGTACTTGCGGTGCAGGGCGGCCAGGGCGTGGTCGTACGCGATCTGGTGGAACGGGGTCTCGCGCATCTTCACGACCGAGGAGCGGACGGCGGCCGCGAAGTCGTCCGGCCAGCGCACCGTGTGCAGCGCCTTGACGATGTTGGTGTCGCAGTCGACCAGGACGATCTGCACGAGCGGGTCGGCGTCGACGCCGGGCAGGCCGTCGCCCGGGTCGAACAGATGCGGGCTGTACGCCGTGAACGACCAGGTCAGCAGGGGACCCAGCCGGTAGAGCAGCAGGCCTGCCTGTTCGCCGTCGACCCACGCGAACTGGGTCGGCGGTGTCGAGACCGCCTGCACCTCCAACTCGTGCGGGTGGCTCAGGAAGAGCATCAGCTGGACGGGCTCGCCGGCGAACATGGACAGGGCTGCGCCTTCCGGCCAGCTGATGTCCGGGTCCAGTTGGCTGCCCACGTCGACGACCGCGTGCATGCCCCCAGCCTAGGCGGGAAGCCGGGCCCGCGGGTGCTGGTCGGCAGACGAGGCTGGTGTTACAGCTGAGCCACAGGGAGTGACCCGGATCACGGCATTGACATCCATCGAGTACCGTCGGTAAGCGCGAACGGAGGCGCGCATGACAGAGATCTACTCGCGACGGTCGTTTCTGGCCGGGGTGCTCACCGCCGGCATGGTGTCGGCCTCGGCCAGCTACCTGCTGACCCGCCGTGAGGAGGTCAAGCTGACGCTGGTCACCGGCGTCGACAGCACCGGCGGCCGGCGGCTGCTGGTGCAGATGTGGAACGACCTCAACCCGTACATCAAAATCGATCCGGTCGAGATCAACAGCTCGACCCGGGACCAGTACGAGAAATTCATCTCCAGCAACGCCGACATCTTCAACCTCGACGTCATCCACATCCCCAAGTTCGCTCGCGAACAGCGGATCGTGCCGATCACCCCGCGCAACGACATCTCGCTGCTGGCCCCGGTGCAGCGGCTCAGCGCGCGCGAGGACACCGGCGACTTCTGGGCCGTGCCGTTCAACACCGACGTCGGCGTGCTCTACCGGCGCGTCGCCGACAAGGCCGAGGCCGGGCCCGACCCGTCCCTGGCCCAGATCATGGCGGGCAGCTCGCGCGATTTCGTCGGCCAGCTCGACACGGTCGGCTCGCAGACCGACGAGGCCTTCGTGGTGAACGTGCTCGAGCAGGCGCTGGCGCAGGACGAGGCGATCCTCGACGAGACCGGACAGCTCTCCTTCAGCCTCGGGCAGTGGCGGTCGGCGCTCGGCCCGCTGGCCGCGGCGATCCGGGGCCGCCGGGTCGGCGTGGAAGCCGGCGAGGACGACACCAACCGCACCTTCCAGCGCAACGGCCTGCGCTACATGCGTAACTGGCCGGTCTACTTCCCGGCGATCGACCGGGCCGAGCGGACCAAGCCCAGCACCGGCGAGATCCGCCTCGGGCGCCTGCCGATCGGCATCATCGGCGGGCAGAGCCTGGCCGTCTCGGCCGACAGCGACCACCGCGACGAGGCCGTCGAGGCGATCCACTTCCTCACCGACGCGCACGCCCAGCTGCTGCTGGCCAAGTACGGCTTCGCGCCCACCGGCCTCGACGCGTACATCGACCCGGTCGTGACCGAGACGATGCCGCACCTGAAGGTCATCCGGAACGGGGTCGAGTCGTCCCGGCCGCGCCCGATGCACCACAACTACGCGGCGTTCGCCGAGACCTTCGCCGGGCACATCCATCGGTTCCTGTACGACGGTGAACAGCTCACCCAGCAGTTCATCACCGACATTCAGGGGACGCTGCGATGAGCGGCATCGAGGCGTGGCAGATCTGCATCGTGGTGACCGCGGCCATCGTCCTGATCGAGACGGGCGTCCACCTGGTGCGCGAGAAGGTGCCCGGTTTCAAGGTTCCGGGCTGGTGGCGTACGGCGTTGCTGGTGCTGCTGGTGGTGCTCACCGCTGTCGTCTTCGTGGCGGCGCTCGGCACGAGCCTGGCCGACCAACTGTCCAGTGTGGCCGCCGCGGTGGCCGCGATCTTCGCGCTCTGGCTGGCGTACCGCTCGTACGGCTCGAAATCGGATCCTTCGAACGGCGATACTTCGATAGCCGATAAAAAGCCCGAAGATCGCGATCATCCGACAGAATCGTAAGGTATGGGTGACTTACGGGTGGTGGTTTGCGGCGGATCGGCGGCCGCCGGTGTGCTCGGCCTGATCAAGACGGCGATGGAGCGCGGCTGGTCCGTCGACGTCACGGCGACACAGAACGCGCTCGAGTTCATCGACTCGGCCCAGGTCGCCCGGGTCAGCGGCAAACCCGTGCGCACCACGTACAAGTTCGCGCCGGACGGCACCCGGATCTCGCCGCCGGCCGACGCGCTGATCGTCGCTCCCGCGACCTTCAACACCATCAACAAACTGGCCCTGGGCATCGCCGACACGTACGCGCTGAGCTCGGTGGCCGACGTGATCGGCCGCGGCGTGCCGACAGTGGTGGTGCCCGCGGTCAACGAGGCGCTGGCCGCCCGCCGCCCCTTCCGCCGCTCCCTCGACGAACTGCGCGCCGAGGGCGTCCGCGTGCTGTTCGGCCCGGTCGACGGCTGGGTGCCCGGCAACACCGCCGACTTCCCCTGGATCAAGGCGCTCGACCTGGTCGAGGACGTCTTCGGCCTGAACACCGTCGACCGGCACGCCTCACCTGTCATATAAGCGCTAGGCCGCGGCCCCGGGCCGGGCCTAGCCTGAGACCGTGACGGACCTGCTCGAGCGCTCGAGCGAGCTCGCCGCGCTGGACCGCCTGCTCGCGGAGTCCGCCGCCGGTGGGCGCGTCGCCGTGGTCAGCGGCGAGGCCGGGGCCGGCAAATCCACCCTGGCCGCCGCGTTCGCCGAGGCGGCCGGCCCGCGCGCGCAGACCCTGTGGGGTGCGTGCGACCCGCTGCTCACCCCGCGCGCGCTCGGCCCCCTGCACGACATCGCCCGCCGCCTCGGCGGCACCCTGCGCGAGCGGATCGCCGCGGGCGCCCGGGCCGAGGTGTTCGACCTGCTGCTGGAAGCGCTCGACCGGCCGCCGCAGGCCGCCCGGCCCGTCGTCGTCCTGGAAGACCTGCACTGGGCCGACGAGGCGACACTCGACATGGTCGTGTTCCTCGGCCGGCGGCTCGCGCTGTGCCGGGCGCTGCTGCTCATCACATACCGGGAAGAGGAGATCGGCACCGACCACCGGTTGCGGGCCGTGCTGGCCGGGCTTCCGCCGGGCCTGGTCCGGCGGGTCACCCTGCCGCCGCTGACCCCGGCCGCGGTGGGGGAACTGGCCCGGCGGGCGGGACGGCCGGCCTCGGAGGTGTACGACGTGACGGGCGGCAACCCGTTGCTGGTGACCGAGGTGCTGGCCGCGCCCGCCCGGGACGTGCCGGCGACCGTACGGGACCTGGTCCTGTCCCGGGTCGCCGCCCTGTCGCCGGAGGCGCGCGAGGTGGCCCATCTGGTGTCGGTGGTGCCGTCGCAGTCCGGCGTCGTGGTCGACCGGCTCGACGCGGTGGAGGAATGCCTCGACCGCGGCGTCCTCACGGCCCGCGGCAACGGTGTCGCCTTCCGCCACGAACTCTTGCGGCGGGCGGTCGAGGAGTCGCTGTCCCCGGTACGCCGGTCCGCCCTGCACGCCGAGATCCTGGCCGGCCACGCGGGCCGCGCCGGCGTCGAACCGGCCCGCATGGTCCACCACGCCCACCACGCCGGCGACACGGCCGCGGTGCTGCACTGGGCCCCGATCGCGGCCCGCCGAGCGGCGTCACTCGGCGCCTACCGCCAGGCGGCCGCCCACTACCTGCAGGCCCTGCCCCTGCTGCCGTCGCCCGCACCGACTCTCGGGCCGGAGACGGCTCGGGAGCGGGCGGCGCTGCTGGAGGACTACTCCGTGGCGGCCTATCACGGTGGGCTCACGCCGGAGGCGCTTGAGGCGCGGCGGGAAGCGCTGGCGCTGCGGACCGCTCTCGGCGATGAGGTGCGGGTCGGGGAGAACCTGCGCTGGATCTCGCGGCTCAGCTGGTGGCTCGGGCGGCCCGGGGAGGCGCGCGACGCCGGGTTCCGGGCGGTCGAAGTTCTCGAGGCGCAGGCGGCCGGGCGGGAGCTGGCCGCGGCGTACAGCAATCTCTCGCAATTGTTCATGCTGCGCCACGAGGTGGAGCGGGCGATCGGCTGGGGCGTGCGCGCCACCGAACTGGCCCGCCGCCTCGGCGACCTGGACACCGAGGTGCACGCGCTGGTCAACATCGGCTCGGCGAAAACGCTGGCCGGCGACGTCGAGGGCATCGGCGAGCTGCGGCGCGCGCACGAGCTGGCGCTGGCGGCGGGCCTCGACGACCACGCCGGGCGGGCGCTGGTCAACCTGGCCAGCTTCGCCGTCGACGGCTACGAGCTGACGGTTGCCGGGGAGACGCTGGAGCGGATCATCCCGTTCCTGGTCGCCCGCGACCTGGACGGCTACGTGCGCCACCTGCTCGGTCACCGGGCCCGGCTGCACCTGGCCCGCGGTGACTGGGACGCCGCGTCCCGCGACGCCGAGCAGGCCCTGGACGGTCCGCCCCAGCCCGGCGGCGCGGTGGTGCCGGCCATGGTCGTGCAGGCGGTGCTGAAGGCGCGGCGCGGTTCGCCGGACGCGCTTGAGGCGGCCCAGGCGGCCGCCGATCACGGCTACCCGACGGGGGAGGCCCAGTTCCTGTGCCCGGCCGCGATCGCCCTGGCCGAGGCGCACTGGCTGGCCGGTGATGTCGAACGGGCGGCGATCGAGGCCAAGAAGGGGCTGGCCGTCGCCGAACGGTTCGGCCAGAAATGGTTCGTCGGCGAACTGGCCTTCTGGCTGTGGCGCTGCGGCGGGGAACGAACCCCCGGCGCGGCCACCCCCTTCCGCCTGCTCATCGACGGCGACTGGCGCGGCGCGGCGGCGTTCTGGCAGGAGCGCGATTGCCCGTACGCCCGAGCCGAGGCCCTGGCCCACGGTGACGAGGCCGCCGTGACCGAAGCCGTGCGGATCTTCGACCGGCTCGGCGCGACCGCCCGGTCCCGCGTGCTGCGCGCCGACCTGCGCGAGCGCGGCCGGCCCGTACCGCGCGGCCCCCGGCGCCCGTCCGGCACGGGCCTGACCGCTCGCCAGCACGAGGTCCTGGTCCTGCTGGCCGAGGGCCTGAGCAACGCCGACATCGCCGCCCGCCTGACCGTCTCCGCCAAAACCGTCGACCACCACGTCTCCGCGATCCTGGCCAAGCTCGGCGTCAGTTCCCGGGGCCGGGCCGCGGTGGTCGCCCGGGAACTCAACATAGGGAACTCTCCCCATGTGCCCGACCAGCGAAAACCCTAGCGTCGAAGGCATGACAGAACTCGTACTCGAAGGCCTCAAAGCCAAGCAGCAGAAGACCTGGGCCAGCGGCGACTACGGTGCCGTGGCGGCCCTCATCCATCCCATGGCGGAACAGCTCGTGCAGGCGGCCGACCTGTCGGCCGGGGCGCGCGTGCTCGACGTGGCCGCCGGAACCGGGAACGCGTCGATCGCCGCCGCGCGGTGCGGGGCCGACGTGCTGGCCACCGACTATGTCGGCGCCCTGCTCGACCGGGCCCGGGAACGGGCCGCGGCCGAGCATCTGCCGATCACCACCGAGGTGGCGGACGCGGAGAACCTGCCGTACCCGGACGGGCGTTTCGACGCCGTGTTCTCCGTGGTCGGCGCCATGTTCGCCCCCGACCAGGAGAAAGTGGCGGCCGAACTGACCCGGGTGTGCCGGCCGGGCGGGACGATCGCGATGGCGAACTGGACGCCGGACGGCTTCATCGGCGAGATGTTCCGCACCGTCGGCCGGCGGGTTCCGCCGCCACCCGGCATCCGCGGGCCGGTCGAGTGGGGCAGCGAGGCTCGGGTGCGCGAACTGTTCGGCGACCGGGCCGAGGTGACCGCCACCGTGGAGACGTTCGTGTTCCGGTTCGCCTCGCCGGAGGCTTTCACCGACTACTTCCGGCAGGTCTACGGACCCACGCTGAAGGCGTTCGAGGCGCTCGGCCCGGACGGCGGCAAGCCGCTGTACGACGATCTGGTCGCCCTGGTCGGCCGCTCGAACACCGCCACCGACGGCACCTGCAAGATCCCGTCGACGTACCTGCAAGTCGTGGCTCTACGTCGGTAGTTCGCCGAGCACTGTGGACGGCGCCGGGGGAAACTGCACCTCGGCCGTCCGCATGCCGGCCAGCGCGTTCAGGGCACCGGTCAGCGCCACGGCGCTGGCCGTCCCGAACTTCTCGAACTCGACCCGCATCAGCGGCGTGGCCAGCTTGGCCAGGCCGTGCATCTCCAGCTCCACCCGGTAGGTCACCTCGGCGCCGGCCGCCAACGGCCGTACAGTGACCGAATCGGTGCAGGTGGCGCCCTCGTTGCGCCCGTGGAAGAGCAGGTGGCCGGGCTCGGCCGCGACCAGTGTGTAGACCATCTCGGTGGTGAGCCCGAGGATCCGGCAGACCTGAAGCCAGGTCGCCCCCGGCCGGATCGGCCCGGCGTCCTGCCGGGTGGTGCGCTGCACGGCCGGATCCCAGGCAGCGGTGTGGCCGAAGTCGGTCAGATATCCGAGCACCGGACCGGCGGCGGCGGTCACGGCCAAGGTGCGCTCCACGACGATCATCGAACCCCCAGGGCGTCGGCGTGCGGCCTTCAGCGTAATGGCCGCTTCTGATCATCGCCCTGGGTTTGCCCCGCGCCTCAGTTGCGCGACGAACCTCTTCTGCCACGGCGTCTCGACCGCCCGCGGGTGATAGCCCTGCCGCACATAGGCGACAGCGTCGGCCGCGGGCACCCCGTCGAGCACGGCCATCCAGGCCAGAGCGGTTCCGGTGCGCCCGCGCCCACCACGGCAGGCGATCTCCACCCGGTCGCGGTCGCTGCGGTCAAGAGCTTCGGTCAAGACCGTTTCCGCGTACGCCCGGTCAGCCGGCAACCGAAAATCCGGCCACCGAATCCACCGGCTCTCCCACCCGAATTCGGGCGGCTCGTCCCCGAGCAGGTAAACCCCGAACGTCGGTGGATGCCCCGACGGCATGGCGTCCCGAAGCCCACGCCCCCGCACAAGCCGCCCACTGGGCAGCCGCAACACACCGGCCTCATCCGGCCGCCACAGTCGCTGAGTCACGCCCGAAGCGTAGACGCCACACAGCCTTACGAGCGCACGCCGCGGTACCGCGGTTGACGGTCGCGGGGCCGCGGTTACGAGCGCGGCGCCGCGTTTTGCGGACGCAGGGCCGCGGTACGGGCGTGGGCTGCGTTACGGGCGCTGGGCGAGCAGAGGTCGAGCAGGTCGGTCGTGGTGGGGGCGACCCCGGTGTACGTGCGCGGGGCCGCGGTTTACTGGCGCAGGGTCGCGGCGACGGCGGTGAGCCAGTGCCACACTGCCACCGCGCCCGGGTCGGGGTGGCCGAGGACGCGGTCGCCGAGGTAGCTGGAGCGGCCGAGCCGGGCGCGGACCTCGGCGGTGGCGGCGGCGCCGACCTTGGCCGCCTCGACCGCGGACTCCAGGGCGGCCGGCCAGTCGTAGCCGGCCTCGAGGCTTTCGGCGAAGGCGTCGGCGGCGGGCTGGAGGGCGTCGACCAGGTGTTGGCCGGCTGGCGGTGGCGAGGGTCTCCATCACCCGCCGGGCCTGTTCCGGCCGGATCCATCCGGAGGGCGCGACGAGCTGCACCAGGTCGCCCGGACGAAGGACAGCTGATCGCAGCGACATCGGGACAGGTTATCCAGTCGTGTCTCCGGTGGCCGTCGGCTAAGGTGGCGGCCATGCAGACCTTCAGTGAGCGACGCCGGCGTTCCGACGACCGCCGCTGATCTCTGCATTTCTCCCGGCGGGTCGAGCCCGCCGGAGCGCCTTACTGGGGCCGGTCGACCCGTCATCGCCGTACGTCGATGGGTCTGATCATGAATCTGGAATCTCTCCTGGCCGAGCGGCTCGCCGCGGCCTTCGAAGCCGTGGCCGGGCGGCCGGTCGATCCGGTGGTGCGGGCGTCGCAGCATGCCGACTTCCAGTCCGGCGCCGCCCTGGGTCTGGCCAAGGACCTCGGGAAACCGCCACGGGACATCGCCACTGCCGTACTGAACGAAGTTGACCTGTCCGGTTTGGCGAAGGCGGAGCTGTCGGGGCCGGGCTTCCTCAACCTCACGGTCGACGACGAGGTGCTGACGGGCGAGCCGCCGCACATTCCGCGGGATCCGAACCCCGAGCGGATCGTGATCGACTACTCCGGGCCCAACGTGGCCAAGGAACTGCACGTCGGGCACCTGCGGTCGACGATCATCGGGGACGCGCTGGCCCGGATGCTCGAGGCGACCGGCCACGACGTCGTCCGGGTCAACCATCTCGGCGACTGGGGCACCCAGTTCGGCATGCTGATCGAATACCTGGCGGGAAACGATCATGGGCAGGCGTCGCTGGGCGACCTCACCGAGTTCTACCGGCGGGCGCGGGTCCGGTTCGACGGCGACGACGGCTTCCGGACCCGGGCCCGGCTGCGGGTCGTCGCCCTGCAGAGCGGCGACCCCACCTCCCGGGCCCTCTGGCAGCGTCTCGTCGCGCAGTCGACGACGTCCTTCATGGACTCCTACGGCCGGCTCGGCATCGGGCTGGCGCCGGGCGATTTCGTCGGGGAGAGCTTCTACCAGCCGATGCTCGCCGACGTCGTGGACGAGCTCACCGCCAAGGGCCTGCTGGTCGAGAGCGAGGGCGCCCTCTGTGCCTTCCCGCCCGGCGAGACCGGACGCGATGGCGAGCCACTTCCGCTGATCGTGCGCAAGAGCGACGGCGGGTTCGGCTACGCGGCCACCGATCTCGCCGCGCTCCGGTTCCGGGCGCAAGAGCTCAAGGCGACCCGATTGCTGTACGTCGTGGGCACCCCGCAAAAGCAGCATTTCCGGATGGTCTTCGCGGTCGCGCGGGCGGCCGGCTGGCTGACCGGCACCGAGACCGAACACATCGACTTCGGCTCGATCCTCGGCCCCGACGGCCGGATGCTCAAGACCCGCTCCGGCGACACGATCAAACTGAGCGACCTGCTCGACGAGGCGGCCACCCGCGCCACCAGCCCCGCCATCGGCGTCGGCGCCGTCAAATACGCCGACCTGGCCGGCGACCGGCGCAGCGACTACGTCTTCGACTGGGACCGCATGCTGGCCGCCACCGGCAACACCGGCCCCTACCTGCAGTACGCCGTCACCCGGATCCGGTCGCTTCTGGCCAAGGCCACCACCGCCCCCGGCCCCGTCCGGCTCACCGACCCGGCCGAGCGGCGGCTGGCCCTGACCCTGCTCGCCTTCGAGCCGGCCGTCACCGCCGCGGCCCGGAAACGGGAACCGCACCGGCTGGCCGCCTACCTGCACGACCTGGCCGTAGCCTTCACCACCTTCTACGAGAAGTGCCCCATCCTGAAGTCCGAAGCCGCCCTACGCGCAAGCCGCCTGACCCTCTCCGACCGGACCGGCCAGACCTTGACCCTGGGACTGGATCTCCTGGGCATCGAGGTGCCGGACGTCATGTGATCTGGCCCGGACAGTTGTGTCGAATAACGTCATCGGTCTATGAATCCTCGCCGGCGCGATCGATACTGACGGCGGCCGGCACAGGGGGGTACGTGGCATACAGCTGTACCGAGCGTCACCGCCGTGCGGCCGCTGTAGTAGTGGTCCTCGCGGCGGTTGTCGGTGTCTGCTGGCCGGATCACGGCTTCACCCGGGGGCGGGCGACCAAGCCACGTCAGAAGCAGTATCTGGCTTGTCCGCACTTCCCGTACTGTCGCAGCAGGCCGGTCGAACGCCCGAGGGGATCGCTGAGCCGCGCACCGCGATGCCGCGAACACGGGTTGGGCATGACGGTCCCTGTCATCTGGAAGCCGCGTTGAACGACTTCGGGCTCGGCAAAGAGAGCATCAACGGTCTCGGCCCAGGCGCCTACCTGGTGAACGTCCTGCCGAGCACCGTCCTGGTCGCCGGTGCTTTCGCGATTCTCTCATCGCGGATCTACCCGTGGAGCAGCCCGATTCGCGGGGTGCGCCCCGGCGTCGAGTCGGTTGTGGCTACTGTTCGCGAGTCGCCCGTCACCGCCCTGGTGATCTTCGCGTCGTCGGTCCTGTTCGTCACTGTCGTCCTGCGGCCGTTCCAGATCTCGGCGGTCCAATGGCTTGAGGGGTACTGGCGGGATCGTTCGATCCTGCGGATCGCTCATGAGTTCGCTGTCGAGCGACACCAGCGCCGCCGAGGGCTCAACCTCGTCCGGCTGCAGGCCATCCCCGAGGAGGAGCCGAGACTCCCGCGCTTCGACGTCGTAGCCGCGCAGCAGCGAGCACGTGTCAGACACCGACGCCGGCAGGAGGCCGCGATGGAGGTGATCTCGCAGCAATACCCGGACCAGGCCGAGGACGTGATGCCGACCCTGCTCGGCAACGTTCTGCGGCGTGCCGAGACCGGAGCAGGCGAACGCTACGGGCTCAGTACTGTGCACACCTTTCCGCGCTTGTACCCCTACCTCTCTCCACGCCTGGCCCAGGAGAACGAGACCCAGCTGAACGTGCTCGACGCGAGTGCCACCCTGGCGATCGTCATCGGCGTACTGGCCGCGCTCTCGTCACCGTTCCTGATCCGCTTCGACGCCTGGAGTGCTGTTCCCGTCGCCTTGCTGCTGGTGGCTGGTGTCAGCTACCGGGGCGCCCGGATCGCCGCACAACGTCATGGCGTCGTTCTGGCGGCGGCCTTCGACCTTCATCGTTTCGACATGCTCTCCGCCATGCATCGGCGGCTTCCGCGGGATGCGAGGGAGGAGCTTGCCGAGAACGCGGCGCTCACGAGCGTTCTCGAAGGCGAGCCTGCGATACGGCAGCGTCCGTGGAAGTACGCTCACCCGGCACCGGGCGAGGGACCGGGCACCGCGCGCTAACGGTCTCGCACGCGCACCGATCCACCGATACCCGCCACGTGTACCACCACGGCGATGCCCCGATCCGCGGTTCGCGCCCGCGCCTGCCATTCCGCCTCGATCTCGCTCAAACGCTGGGCCTGCTCATGGCTGCGCGGGTCGTCGAAGTCCTCGGCGGTGTCCAAGAAGCCATCGAGTCGAATCTTCCGGCTGGCCGCGGTGCGGCCGGCCACCACTGGCCAATGGCTCGGGAATGCCAGATCGACGTGACCGGCGGCCGAGCTGACAACCACCTCGAGCGGCCCGGTCCGTGGTGTGCCGGCCGAACGCAGGTCGATCACCACTCGGCAGAGGAGAGCCGTGACATCCAACCGCTCCGGTGCCTCAGCATCGAGGTCGTAGATGAGGTGACGATTGAGTAGCAGGCCCGAGGTGCGGCGAGTGGGCGCCGGTGGACCAGACCCTGCCGGCCGTCGCAGCACTACCGAGGTGGCCGCGAGGGCGATCGCCAATCCGGCCACAGACCATCCGTCCTGGGAGATCCGCCAATCGCCGGTCAGCGCGATCAGGACAACCCCGACTGCCCCGAGCAGCAATGGCCCGGTCAGAGTGCCTTTGGGGGCCAGGTTGTAGAGCAGAACGACGGCCGCGCAACCGAGTACGGCATAACCGGCGTGGTCGAGCACTGCCCGGCCCGCTGTCGAAAAGCTGCCGGGCCCGACGAGCGCGAGCACGAGACCCGCCCAGATGCCGGCCACGCCGAGCAGGCCGCCGATTCTTCCGTTGGTCACCTTCTATATGGAATCACGTGTGACAAGCAGAGAGGCGCCGGTGGGCCGATCCACGTGAAGCGATGCCTGTGGTTAACGATCGATTAGTGTGCGTCTGTAAGGTCCGAGCATCGAAAGGCCCGACATGACCATCTCACGGCGTACCGTGCTGGCTGCCTCGGCGGCGACGGTGGCGGCACCGCTTGTTGTGTCCGACGCGGCGCAGGCGCATCCCAAGAACGGTCCCGAGACGTACCACCTCACCGTGCTGGGCACGTCGGACACTCACGGCAACGTCTACAACTGGGACTACTACAAGGACGCCGAGTACGACGACAGCGCGCACAACGACGTCGGTGTCGCCAAGCTCGCCGCCCTGGTGAACAAGCTGCGCAAGGAGGCCAAGGGCGCCACCCTCGTCCTCGACGCCGGCGACACCATTCAGGGCACGCCGCTGGCCACGTACTACGCCAAGCAGGAGCCGATCACCACTACCGGTGAGAAGCACCCGATGGCCCGGGCCATGAACGTGCTCCACTATGACGCCATCACGCTCGGCAACCACGAGTTCAACTACGGTCTTCCGCTGCTGAACCTGTGGATCCGCCAGCTCGGGTTCCCGGCCCTGGCCGCCAACGCGGTCAGCGCCAGGACCGGACGGCCGGCTTTCACGCCGTACATCATCAAGAAGGTCTCTCTGGGCCGGCACGCGCCGACCCTGCGGGTGGGCATCCTCGGGCTGACCAACCCGGGCGTGGCCATCTGGGACAAGGGCAACGTCGAGGGCAAGCTGAACTTCCTCGACATGGTCGGCACCGCCGCCAAGTGGGTGCCGGTCATGCGGGCCCGCGGCGCCGACATCGTGCTGATCTCGGCGCACGGCGGCGACAGCGGCCTGTCGAGCTACGGGCCGGAGCTGCCGAACGAGAACCCAGCCGCGCTGATCGCGCAGAACGTGCCCGGCATCGACGCCATCCTGTTCGGACACGCGCATCAGGAGATCGCGCAACGCTTCGTGACCAACACGAGGACCGGGCAGCAGGTGCTCATGTCGGAGCCGTCGAAGTGGGGTCAGCGCCTCACGAAGATGGACTTCGACCTGGTGCGCGAGAAGGGCCGCTGGCGGATCACGACCAAGGCGGCGGCCACGCTGAACACCAACACGGTCGAGGCCGACCCCCGGGTTCTGGCCGCGGTCAAGGCACAACACGCCAAGACCGTGGCGTACGTCAACCAGGTCGTGGCCACCTCGACCGAGGAGCTTTCGGCGGCGACGTCGCGCTACCAGGACACCCCGATCCTCGACTACATCAACAAGGTGCAGACCGACACGGTGACCGCCGCCCTGGCCGGCACCGAGTACGCGAGCCTGCCGGTGTTGTCGATCGCCGCGCCGTTCAGCCGCACCGCGGTGTTCCCGAAGGGCGAGGTCAAGATCAAGGACGTCGCCGGGCTCTACATCTACGACAACACGCTCGAGGCCGTCGTGCTGACCGGCGCCGAGGTGAAGGCGTACCTGGAGTATTCGGCGAAGTTCTTCGTCACGCTGGCCCCGGGCGCGCCGGTCGACCCGGCCGCGATCAGTGACCCGTCGATCCCGGACTACAACTACGACGTGTTCTCCGGCGTCGACTACGACATCGACATCAGCAAGCCGGTGGGCTCGCGGATCACCCGGCTCCAGATCGCCGGGGCCGACGTCGACCCGGCCGCGCGTTTCGTGGTGGCGGTGAACAACTACCGGCGTTCGGGCGGCGGCAACTTCCCCGGCATCGTGAAGACGCAGGTCTACAACGCGCAGCAGGAGATCCGCCAGTTGCTGATCGACTGGGCGCAGGCCAAGGGCTCGATCGACCCGGCCGACTTCTTCGTCAAGAACTGGCAGCTGGTGCGCGAGGGCGTCCCCGTTTTCTAAAGGAGCGCGACGGTCAGCGCGGCCGTCGTCAGGACGGTCGCGCCGAACACGATCCAGTAGGGGTAGCCCTCGTTGCGCCCGCGCCGGGCCTCCCGGGCCCGGCGCGCCGCTGAGACCATCCCGGGCAGGACGCCGACCAGGGTCCAGAAGATCACCGGCAGCCAGGAGGGCGGTGCGGGCCGGGCGGTCGGGTCCATTTCCTCCGGGTACGCGACGAGCAGCCGGCCCGGAGGGGCCCAGGGCTCACTGTGGGCCGGCTCCGGGCGGGACGGCGGAAGGGCCCAGGGCGGTGCCGTCGGGTAGGTCATGCGCGACCCATCGGCGGCGACCTTCGCTTCTTGAGGTTAGTTTTCGGGAGCAATTCTCACGGGAACCTGCATCTCGGTCACCCACTTGTCGAACTCGCCCGGCGGGCAGTCGAGGTACACCTCCCGGGCGAAGCCGGGCTCGATCGTGCGGTGACCGTTGTCGTCGATCCAGTTGGCGATCTTCTGCCCGGTCCGGAACGCCTCGGACATCGGGCCGTGGTGCAGCGCCGTCGCCGCCCGTTCGATCGGTGGCAGCGTCACCACGTCGAAGCCCGCCTCCGGCCCCACCTCGGCCGCGCCGATCGGGAAGGCCGCGTGCACCCGGATGGTCTCCTCGCCGGGCTCGGTGGGCGCCGGTTCGTACCAGGCGAGCGGCGCGCCCGTCATGGCCACGCCGTGCCTTTCCATCAGCTCCATGAGGCGTGGGTAGAGCGGACTGAGATTTTCGGTGATCGACGTCGGGTGGTCGTAGCCCTCGGCCGTGGCGGACAGCTGCGCCACCCGCATCGCCGGGATCGTCTTGAGGACGACGTCTCCGGTGTCCATGTGCCCCTCACTTTCGATCATGCGGAGGCGCGCGTCGACCTGGGCCAGGCGGGCGGTGTCCTGCCGCATGCGCGTGGCCAGTTCGGCCCGGCGCAGGCGCAGCATGCCGCGCAGCTCGGCCGTGTCCACCTTCTCGTCGATCAGCGTCTGCACTTCCTGCAGGCTGAAGCCCAGGTCTTTCAGGGCGGTCACCCGGTTGAGCAGGCGCAGCTGGGCCGCGGTGTAGAAGCGGTAGCCGCTGTGCGGGTCGACGTGGGCGGGACGGAGCAGGCCGATGGCGTCGTAGTGGCGCAGCATGCGCACCGACACCCGGCCCAGGGCGGCGAACTCTCCGATACTGAACATGGTCGGCTCAGCCTGAGGCCTGACACCGTGTGAGGGTCAAGGGTTGGTGCCGGCGCCGGTCCCGCCGGGGTCCTGCTCGGTCGGCGGGGTGGTCACCGGCGTCGTCGGCGGGGTGGTGGCCGGCGTCGTCGGCGGGGTGGTCGCCGGCGTCGTGGCCGGCGGCGTGGTGGTGGGCCGCGTGGTCGGCGGCGTCGTGGTCGGCTTGGTGGTCGGCGCCGTCGACGTCTCGGCCTGGGACGGGGTCGGGCTGGCCGAGCGCGATTGGCCGCTGCCGCCGCGGTTGGTCTGCCGGGACGTCTGCTCGGCGCTGGGCGTCGTCTCCGTCGGCTCGGCGGTCGGCTCGAGGGAGGTGACCGGGGCCGGCGCGTTGTTGGTCCCGTTGTCGTTCTTCTTGGCGTCGTCGTTGCCGCCGCCGCTGAGCGCGATGGCGAGGCCGAGGCCGCCCGCCAGGACCAGGAGCGTGACCACGGCGACCAGCAGCGCGGTCTGGCTGCGGGGCGGGCGCCGGGCCGCGGTGGTGGCGGCCGCGGGCATGGGCGTGGGCGGCAGGTCGCGCGGGAGCGGGACGGCCCGGGTGGGCGCGGCCGGGCTCAGCGGGGCGACCTTCATCGTGCCGGTGAGCCGTTTCCAGTCGAGTGGGCCGGCGGCCGCGAACGCCGCCTCGGCGAACTCGGCGGCCGTCTCGAACCGGTCGGCCGGCTGCTTGGCCATCGCCCGGGAGATCAGGTGGACGACATCGTCCGGCACGTCGGCCGGCAGCGGCTCGGGCTCGTCCTCGAGGTGGCGCAGCGCCACCTGGAGGGCGTTGTCACCGTCGAACGGCGGGTGGCCCGAGATGCAGTGGTAGGCGACCGCGCCGAGCGCGTAGATGTCGGTGGCGGGGGAGACGTTGCCCTTGGCGACCTGTTCGGGCGCCATGTAGAGCGCGGTGCCGACGATCGCGTTCACGGCCGTGACGCTCGTCACGGCGTTCGACCGGGCGACGCCGAAGTCGACCAGCACGACCGTGCCGTTCGGCTTGACGATCAGGTTGCCCGGCTTGACGTCGCGGTGCACCGTGCCGTTGAGGTGGGCCGCGTGCAGCGCCTCGGCCGCCTGGGCCACGATCGACATGACCTCGGTCACCGGCATCGGGCCCTGCTTGACCCGGGTCGAGAGCGGTTCGCCCTCCACGTACGCCATGACCAGGTAGGCGACCGAGTCCTCACCGCCGTCCTCGTCGGCGCCGGCGTAGTCGTAGACCTCCACGACGCCGGGGTGGCGGAAGGCCGCCATCATCCGGGCCTCGCCGTAGAACCGGGCAGCGAACTCGGGGTCGGACAGCATCGCGGAGCGCAGCACCTTGACAGCGATGGTGCGGCCCAGCACGACGTCGGTGCCGCGCCAGACGTCACCCATGCCGCCCGTGGCGATGCGCTCGTCCAACCGGTATCGGTTGCCCAGGAGGTGTCCCGCAGTGAGCACCAAGGGACCTTATCTAATCAGGTGGCGGAGCCACAGCGGTGAGAAACGTGAGAGCCGAGCAGCGCTCAACTTTAGCGAGCCCGGCCGATCCGCGTGGGGCCAGAGGGTCCTGACCGATTTGTCCGTATTTTACGGGTCGGGCGGACACGCCTGGTCGCCGGGCGGCAAAGGGCTCCGTCCGGCGACCAGGGATCAAGGGATTACTTCGTGTCGTACGTGGGGGTGACCACGACCGCCGTCTCGGCCAGCTCAAGCTCCTCGTTCTCGGCCTGGCGCTCCAGCGCGGCCCGGGCCGAGCTCGCCGCGGCCCAGCCGATCGCGGCGCCGAGCAGGCCCACGCCCACGATCAGGCCCCACGGCCGTCCCGGACGGCGCCCGGCGAGCGCCGCGTAAGCGGCGTTGGCCCTGGTCCAGGCCACATCGGCCTTGTCGCCGGCCTTGCCGGCGAGCTTGTAGCTCTGCTTGCTCGCCTTGCGGCTGGCTTTACGGGCCTTGCGGCTCGCCTTGCCCGCCAGGTCCGCGGTCTCCTTGGCGCTGTCGCCGGCGGCGGCCATGGCGGACGACAGGTAGTCCCAGGCCTGGGCGGCCGTACGCTCGGCCTTGCTCTTGCTGGTGAACATGTCTCCTCCTGCGTTCCGGCTACATCGTTAACCCTGCCCATGTGCGCCATTGGTGAAACGTGTCCCGTGTGGACGCCATCACGTTTTGGAAACGACTTGCCACGCCCCGGTAGTCTTGACCCGGTTCACACGAGGCACTCAGGTGTCTGACAGGTTTGGGGCCTAACCTTTCGGTCAGTCTCACCGAACCTTTCGAGGGTGGCGGTGCTCGCTCGGCCAGGAGCGGCGTCATCCCCGAGCGCGGGCGGCGACGGCGTCGACACGCCGTGCGGTGGTCTGTGCATTGGAGGAACGACGCCTGGAGATTCCGGGCGGGTGGAGGGAATTGGCGTGACGCTGTCGATAATGACGTCGACGCTTGCCGGCGATGTGGTGGAGGTCTCGCCCAGCGGCGAGATCGACGTCGAAAACGCGTACGAGATCCGCGAGGCCGTTGGCGAGCAGCTCGCCGCCGGGCCGCCCGGCCGCATCGAGCTCAACCTTCAGAACGTCACCTTCATCGACTCCGTGGGCATCAGCGCCCTCGTGGCCGCCTTCCAGCTCGCCGCCGTGAGCGACGTCAAGCTCGTGGTCACGCGCCCCAGTCGTTTCGCTCACCGTCAGCTCTGGGTGACCGGCCTTCTGGGCCTGTTCGGCAACCCGGAGCCGTACGCCGAGAGCACCGCGCAGCCGGCCACCGCCAGCAGCTGAGGCGTGTCCTAGGCCAGCGCCGACGCGTGGACCTGGATCGTCTCGAGGTTCATGCGCACGTCCACCGCCTCCATGGGCGGGCGGATCGGCGTGACCACGGCGAAATGCTCGGCCAGCGCGGCCAGATCCGTGTCCGGTTCGAGTAGCTCATCGGCGGCCTGCACGGCCGTACGGACGAATCCCTCACCCGCCTCGGCGATGCTCACCTGCACCTGGCCGAACGAGGCCAGCGACGTCCGGCGCAGCCCGCGGATGCCGTCCAGATGGAGATCCGGCACGTTGAGGTTGAAGACGGTGCCGGTCGGCGTGTGCCGCAGCGTCGGCGCCAGCCGCACGGCCAGCTCGGCCGCGCTCTCCCAGTGCCGCTTCTCGTCCTCCTCGTGGTCGAGGGCGGCCAGGGCGGCCCCGCCGCTGCGCGCCGACGAGGCGCGGGGCGAGAGCACGTCGAGCGAGACCGCCATCCCGTGCAGCCCGGCGTACGAGCCGGTCAGCGTGGCCCCCACGGTCCCGGAGTGCACGACGGCCGAGCCGGCGTTGGCGCCCCGGTTGATGCCCGAGAAGACCATCTCGGGCGGTTCGCCGAACGCCTCCCGCAGGGCCAGGAGCACGATGTACGCGGGGGAGGCGGCCACCGCGTACGCCGGAATGTGTCTGGCGTGCGGCAGTTCCCGCTTGTGCAGAATGATCTTGCCGTGTTCCTCGACCGCCGTCATCGCGGCGCTGCTGCCGCTCGCCTCGGTGACCGGCGCCGCGACCACGACGTCGTGGCCCTCCCGCGCCAGCGCCCGGGCCAGATGTCGCAGGCCGGGCGCGTCGATGCCGTCGTCGTTGGTGACCAGGATTCTCGTCATCACGCCTTCTTGATCGGGGTGAGCTTGACCCGCTCGGTGAGCACCTGGACCGCGTCCAGGTGGCCGGTGCCGAGTCCGTGCCGGGTGACGTTGAGCGCTCCGGCGGCCGCCCCGGTGCGGACCGCGTCGTGCATGTCGCCGCCCTTGGCCAGGACGGCGGCGACGCCCGCGGTCATCGAGTCGCCGGCGCCGCGATGGTCGGCGATCGACAGCTTCGGGATGCCGACCCGGTAGATCTCCTCGTTGAACATGGCCAGCGCGCCGGCGTCGGCCCGCGACACCAGCACCGACTCGGCGCCGTCGTCGTGCAGCTTGAGCAGGGCGTCGGTCAGCTGCTTCTCGGAGTTGTCCTTGGCCAGCCCGTCCTTGATCAGCTCCTCGTGGCTGATCTTGACGACGTTCAGGCCGGCCTTCAGCACCGCCTTGAGGTGGTTGCCGCACAGGTCGGCGATCACCCGGCAGCCGTTGGCCCGCAGGTCCTTGGCGAGACGGCCGTAGACGTCGGCCCGGATGACCGAGGGGTGCGCGGGGCCGCTGAGGATGGCGTTGCCGGCGCGCAGGCCCTCGGCCAGGGCGAGGTTGTAGAGCTCGTCGAGCTCGTGCCGGGTGAACGGGGCGCCGGGCTGCTCGGCGATCTCCTTGCGCTTGCCGTCGCGGCGGTCGTGGACGTACCAGCCGCTGCCGCTCTCCCGCGGGATGGTGCGCAGCTGGACGCCCTTGAAGTCGAGCAGGGGCTTGAGCACCCGCCCGACCTCACCGCCCACGGCCGCGCACAAGGTCACCTCGGCGCCGAGCGAGGTGATCATCCGGGTTTGCCAGATGCCCTGACCGCCCGGGTGGACATGCAGTTCCGGTACGTCGTGTTGCTGTTCGATCGTCACCGTCAGTTGCGGTGCCGGCGCGAAGACCATGACCCGAGCGTCGCCCATAAACGACATTTAAGCCGCAAGTCTCGCTATGGGTGCCGATTCCGGCGATTCAGAGCTCCAGGGCCTCGTTGGTGAGGTCCACGATCTCGCCGGTCAGATCGGGCCGGGTGCGGAGCAGATCTTCCAGGCGTACCCGCCACTTGCCGGCCTCGACGTCGGCCGCGTACCGGTCGCCGCCGGTCTCGACCAGCGCGGTGAGCAGCCGCTGGCGGGTGTCGGCGAAGTGGCCGTAGGTCTCGCTGCCGAGCCGCCGCAGGATCCGGGCGGCGAACGTCTCGGACTGTGGGCTGCCGGCGGCCCGGACGAAGGCCCGGGCGCCGTCCCACGCCACCCGTGGCT
Source organism: Actinoplanes sp. NPDC048988 (assembly GCF_043197815.1). Lineage (NCBI taxonomy): Bacteria > Bacillati > Actinomycetota > Actinomycetes > Micromonosporales > Micromonosporaceae > Actinoplanes > Actinoplanes sp. NPDC048988. The sequence continues at coordinate 27,382 of NZ_JBICTW010000009.1, forward strand.
GGTGGATGACCATGGTCATGCTGGTGTCCTCCCGTGTTCGCATGGTCACCAAGCGTAGTAACCAGCGAAGACCCCAAGCGACGGGTCGGCGGACGCGGTGACCGATGTGATCAGGGTGCACCCTGAGGTGTGATGATCGCCATACCTGGCGATCACCATCCGGCGGGGGAGCAGCGGCCTCCGGCGCCGACCGGTTCGACCTGAAGCGTCGCGTGCTCGATGTGGAAGTCGTCGTGCAGGGCGTCGCGAGCCGTGCTGAGCACGGTGCCGAGCTCGGCCGCCGGTTCCAGGCTCAGGTGGGCCGAGGCCACGTCCATGCCCGAGGTGAGCGTCCAGACATGCAGGTCGTGCACGTCGCAGACGCCCGGCACGGCGGCCAGGCGGGCCCGGACCCGGGTGATGTCCAGGTGTTGCGGCGCGGCCTGGACCAGGATCCGCACGGCCGAGCGGCCGAGCGCGAAGGTGCGCGGCAGGATCAGCAGCGCGACGATGACGGCGACGATCGGGTCCGCGTACGACCAGCCGGTCAGCCCGATGATCGCGGCGGCCAGGATGACGCCGACCGAGCCCAGCAGGTCGCCGATCACCTCGAGGTAGGCCCCGCGGACGTTGATGCTCTCCTGGGCGCCCTCGCGGAGCAGCGCGAACGCGATCAGGTTGATGATCAGGCCGCCGGCCGCGACGATCAGCATCGAGCCGGCCGGCACGTCCGGTGGATCGGTGAAGCGGCGCACGGCCTGCACCACGACGAAGCCGGCGACGGCGGTCAGCAGCACGGCGTTGGCCAGGGCGGCCAGCACCTCGAGCCGGTAGAGGCCGAAGGTGCGCTGGGAGTCGGTGGCGGCGCGGCCGGCCGCGGTGATCGCGGCCAGGGCCATGGCGATGCCGAGGACGTCGGTGAACATGTGCCCGGCGTCGGAGAGCAGCGCCAGCGAGCCGGTCGCCCAGGCGGCCAGCGCCTCGACGATCATGAACGCGGCCAGCAGGCCGGCAGCCCACCACAGGCGGGAGCGGTGCTTCGCTCCTGCCCTCAGCGCTTGACCACCGTGGTCGTGCCCGGCTCCCATGCATCAACCTTCCGTCGGCCCCGTAAGCCTCCGCCAATGTATGCGGACATTGCTATGTGTGCAAGTTGAACTCTTGCCAGACCGCTGGGGTATGAAGTCATGGACAAGTCAAAAGCTCCGCCTGGAAAGGACCTCATCTCCGTGTCCAGACGTACCCTCGCGATTGTCATGGCAACGGTGCTCGCCGTGGTCGGCGCCGCGTCGCCCGCTGCCGCTCATTCCCCCGCACGGGGGCCTTCCGTCCTCGCCCTGCCCGACGGGTTCCAGCCCGAGGGCATCGCCATCGGCCACCAGCCGTACGCCTACTTCGGTTCCCGCGCCGACGGCGACATCTACCGGGTCAACCTGCGGACCGGCGCCGGTGCGACCCTGAGCCAGGGCCCGGGCACGCCGTCCCTGGGCCTGAAGGTCGACGACCGCGGCCGGCTCTTCGTGGCCGGCGGCAGCGGCGGCGACGCCCGCGTGATCGACACGCGGAGCGGTGCGGTGCTGAAGTCGTACACACTCCAGACCGTCCCGTCCTTCATCAACGACGTCACGCTGACCGGCGGCGCCGCCTGGTACACCGACTCCACCAACCCCGTGCTGTTCAAGCTGCCGCTCGGCCGGCACGGCAAACTGCCGGCGAAGGCGGTGGCGGTCCCGCTGACCGGCGACATCGCCTACGCCACCGGGGTCAACGCCAACGGCATCGCGCCCACCCCCGACGGCAAGGCCCTGATCGTGGTGCAGAGCAACACCGGAAAGCTGTTCCGGGTCACGTACGACGGCAAGGCCACCCTGATCGACCTGGGCGCCGAGAACGTCACGAACGGCGACGGCCTCTGGCTGCGCGGCCGCACGCTGTACGTCGTGCAGAACCGGCTCAACGTGATCACCAAGATCGAGCTGAACCGGAAGGGCACCGCCGGCACCGTCGTCTCGCGGACCGGCAGCCCGAACTTCGACGTGCCGACCACGATCGCCGAACACGGCAAGCGGTTCTACCTGCCCAACGCCCGGTTCACGACGCCGGCGACGCCGGAGACGACCTACACCGCGGTCGGGGTGCCTATCCCTTAGGCAGCCAGCCGGCCACGGTTCCGACAGTGGTCAGGCGCTGGGTGGCCCGGGACAGGGCGACGTACAGGGTGCGCATGCCGGCCGCGTCCCCGGTCAGGGACGACGGCTCGACGAGCACCACCGCGTCGTACTCCATGCCCTTGGCCTCCAGCGCCGTGACCACCTGGACCCGCTCCGGCAGGCCGGCCACCCAGCCGGCCATCTCGTCGCGGCGCGGCACCGGGGTGATCACGCCGATCGTCCCGTCGACGTCCGCCAGCTGCTTCTCGGTCACCTCACGCACCAGATCGGGCAGCGCCGGCGCGGCGGCGACCAGGTCGACCGGGTCCACACCGGTGCTGCGCACGGCCCGCGGCAGCGGCAGATCGGGCATGATCACGCGGATCACCTCGGCCGCCACCGCGAAGATCTCCGACGAGTTCCGGTAGTTCGTGGTCAGCGCGAAGCTGTTGCGCTTGCGGGAGCCGAGAGCGCGGTCGCGGGCCCGGTCGAGCTCGTCCGGGTCGCCGGCCCAGGCCGTCTGCGCCGGGTCACCGACGATCGTCCACGACGCGTACGAACCGCGGCGGCCAATCATCCGCCACTGCATCGGCGAGACGTCCTGCGACTCGTCGACGACCACGTGCGCGTACTCGCGGTAGTCCTCGTCGCGCTGCACCTGCTGGGCCCGCTGCGCGGCCTGCCGGTCGGCGTACGTGCTGACCTCCTGGATCCCGTCCCGTACGTGGAACGGATTCTTGGTCTTCTTGGCGGCCTGCCGGGGCCGGCCCAGGACCTCGTCCAGCTCGTCGAGCAGCGCCACGTCGGCGATCGTCGGCCCCTCGGTGGCCAGCGCGTCGAACGAGCCCTGCAGGCGGGCGATCTCGTCACGGGACAGGACCCCATTGGCGTACGCCTTGAGCCGCTGCGGAACCGCCAGCCAGCGCAGCACCCGCATCGGCGTGAAACGCGGCCACCACTGACGGAGGAAGTCACGGAAGTCGCCCCGGTCGGCCAGCTCGGACTCGAACTCGCGCTTCTCCGGCAGGCCGCTCACCTTGTGCTGGCGGGCCTGCGCCCAGAGCGCGTCGAAAAGCCGGTCGAAGCCCACCCCGCGAACCTCGTTGCGCCGGGCCCCGCGCGGCAGCGCGGACCGCCGGATCTTGTCGAGCTCCTCCCGGCCCAGGCGCAGCAGGGTGCCCCGGTAGAGCAGGCGCAGCTCGGTGGGCCCGTCCGGAACGGCGTCGTGCGAGGCGCGCTCGAGCACCCGGCGCATCCGCAGCGAGCCCTTGACCGCGGCGATGTCGCTCGGGTCGACCCGGGTGGCGGCGTAGCCCGGCACGAGCGTGCCCAGCGAGCGCAGGGTGGCGGTGTCCTCGCCGAGCGACGGCAGAACGGTGGCGATGTACTCGACGAAGACGCCCGAGGGCCCGACGACGAGGATGCCACCCCCGGCGAACCGGTTACGGTCCGAGTAGAGCAGGTAGGCGGCGCGGTGCAGAGCCACGGCGGTCTTGCCGGTGCCCGGCCCGCCGGTCACGATCGTCACCCCGGAGGCGGGGGAGCGGATCGCGTCGTCCTGTTCCCGCTGAATCGTGGCGACGATGTCGCGCATGCCCCGCCCGGTCGCCTTGGACAGGCTGGCCAGCAGGGCTCCGTCACCGACAACCCGCATGTCGGCCGGCGCGGCATCGGGGTCGAGCAGGTCATCCTCGATGCCGGTGACCCGCTCACCACTCGACTGGATCATCCGGCGCCGCACTACCCCGAGCGGCTCGGCCGCGGTGGCCCGGTAGAAGGCGGCGGCGGCCGGCGCCCGCCAGTCGACCACCAGCGGTTGCGAGCTGTCGTCCCGAATACCCATGCGGCCGACGTAGTGGGTGGCCCCGGTCTTCAGATCGAGCCGCCCGAACACCAGCCCCTCGTACTCGGTGTCGAGAGCGTGCCGCCGCCGCGCGGCGTGGAAAACCATGGCATCCCGCTCAACCAGGGCGCCGAAGTTCCCGACACCGGCAAGCTGGTAGCCCTCCTTCTCGGCGCGCGAGGCATCCCGGCGCAGCTCAGCGAGCCGGGAGTACACCCGGTCCACGTGCCCCTGCTCGACCGCGATCTCCTGCTGCAGAACGGTGGCGTCGCTCAACTCCGTGGATCTCCCTATGTCCGCGCCCCCACGTGCAGGGGGCAATCGAACTTACTCCCCCCACACATCCCCCGTCTGCTCCGACCCCCGCTTCCCCGCCAACTCGCGTTTTCCGACCCCTACCGGTTCTCACCCCACCCCGCTTCGTCCTTGCCCTTTTCTGCCCGGGCTGCCCGGTTCGCCCCTTCCCGGGTTCACTGCCTTCCTCTCCTGGGTTGGGCCTTCCTAGGTTCGGCTTGCCTCGGCCTGGCTTCCGGACCCGGCGGCTGCTGAACCGTCACAGCTTCCGCCCGGCCTCGAGCGATGCGGGCGAATTGTCAGAACTTCTGGCCGCTCTTGTCCGGGCCATCGGGCTCGGACAAGCATCCGATTTTTCGGTTATTTACCGCCTTATCAAGCGCTACGTCGGCCCTGTCGGGCCTTGCTGCGGCTCGGTGAAGCGGTGACCGAGCGACCTGGCTCTGAGAGTGCCGCGATCCCGATCAGGACCCAGGCCGAGGGCTCGAAGCCGGTGACCTTCACGCTGCGGTGCACAAGGTGCCCATGCGGCCTGGCTCGCGGTGTTCAAGGTGCCCATGCGGCCTGGCTCTGCGGTGCCTGCACGTCGCGGTACTCAAGGTGCCCATGCGGCCTGGCTCGCGGTGTTCAAGGTGCCCATGCGGCCTGGCTCTGAAATGCCTGCACGTCGCGGTACTCAAGGTGCCCATGCGGCCCGGCTTTGGCGGCCCGTGCGCATGGTATGGGGATAGCCGCGCGATCGGGTGTCGAGGTGGCTGAGCGGCCCTGGCTTTGTGGGGGTGGCTATGCGGCCTGGTTCACGGGCTGGGCGATTCGGCGTGGGCGGCGGGAGCGGGTGGCGCGGCGGACGATGGTGGTCAGGGCGGCCGAGACGTCGTCGGGGCGTTCCAGGGTGAGCATGTGGCCGGCGCCCGGCAGGACCGTCAGGGTGGTGCCGGGCAGGGCCGCGGCGATCGACTCGGCGCAGGCGGGTGGGGTCAGGCGGTCGCGTTCGCCGACCAGCACCGCGGAGGGGACGTCGCCGAGCGCGGCCAGCGTGTCGAGGCGCTGCTGGGCGCCGATCGAGGCTCGGAAACCACCTATCGAGCGCAGCGACGTACGGCCTACGCAGCGCATCGTCACCTGGAGGGCGCTGTCGTCGAGGTCGTCGCCGAACAGCAGCCAGCGTACGGCCGGGCGCAGGGCCGGCAGCAGGAGCCGGTGCGGCGCCCACGGGCCGGACCGGGCGAGCAGGCCGGCGCCCAGCACCTCGCCGGTGCGCATGACTGCCGCCAGGCTGGAGGGCAGCCCGTACCTGGTGTGCGTGTGCCCCTCGGCCGTGGTCGAGACGAAAAGAAGGCCGGCCACGCGGTCGGCGAATTCCTGGGGGTACGCGTGTGCGTACTCCATGATCGTCATCCCGCCCATCGAGTGCCCGGCGAGAATGACGGGGCCCGTGGGGGCGTACGTCTCAATGACCTCGGCGAGGTCCTCGCCGAGCCGGCCCAGAGTCGCGCCGCCGAGATCGGTCGCGCCGGATCGGCCGTGTCCCCGCGCGTCGTAGGTGATCACCCGCGGGCGCCGCCGGCCCAGCTGCTTGAGAGCGGTGACCTGCTGGCGCCAGGTACGCCGGTCGAGGCACCAGCCGTGCACGAGCACGACGGTGGCCGGGGCGTTCGCCTCACCGTGGATCTCGACGTGCATCTTCACGCCGTCGCTGAGGGTGAGCTCAGGCATCGGGGCACCTCCGGGGATCTACCGCGCCCCGTATGTACCCACGGGTAATAATCATCACTCGTGATCGACCGAATTGCCAGGCTCCTGAGGGCCGCACTCGGGACTTTCGGCCCTTGCGCTCAACGTGAGTTGTCTCGCACTCGCTGTTCACCTCGCCCCGCGGGGTGAGAATCGTCGTATGACGACGGACCCGGCATCCGCCCCCAGCGCCCCGATCACTTCCGCTGCTGAAGCCCTGGCCGAGTTGCTGGCCGGCAACAAGCGCTTCGTTTCCGGCCGGCCGGAGCACGGCCATCAGGTGGCGGCCGCGGCCGCCGCGTCCGGTGGCCAGCAGCCACACGCCGTCGTGATCGGCTGCATCGACTCCCGGGTGCCGCTCGAGGCGATCTTCGACCAGACCTTCGGGTCGATCTGCGTGGTCCGCTCCGGCGCCCACGTGGTCGACCGCGCGGTCCTCGGCTCGGTGGGCTTCGCCGTGTCGGCCCTGGGCGTGCCCCTGGTCGTGGTCCTGGGCCACAAGCGCTGCGGCGCGGTGGCCGCCACGGTGGATTCGCTGCGAGCTGGAGCTCAACCGGCGGGCGACATCGGCTACCTGGTCGACGAGATCACCCCGGCCGTACGCGCCGTCGGCGTGGACGACCCGGACGCCCCCGAGAAGGCCATGCGCGCCCACGTGAGCCGCACCGTCCGCCGCATGCAGTCCATCGACGTGGTCGCTGACGCCATCGCCACCGGCCAGGCCGACGTGGTCGGCGCCGTCTACGACCTCGACACCGGCCTGGTCGAGATCCTGCCCTGACCCCGCCCCGCCAGGCCGTCTTCCCCGCCCCGCCAGGCCGTCTTCCCCGCCCCGCCAGGCCGTCTTCCCCGGCCCGGCTCTGTCGGCTCTCGCCGAGCCCGTCTTTCTCGACCCGACTCTGTCGTTTCGCCGGGATTGTCCCTCCTTTGCGCGGCTCCGACGGCCGCACGACCTTCCGCAGCGCGGATGCGACGGCTTGGCCGATCTTCGCGGCGCGCGATGCGACGGTTCGGCCGGGCGATCTTCGTGGCGCGCGATGCGACGGTTTGGCCGATCTTCGCGGCGCGCGATGCGACGGTTCGGCCGGGCGATCTTCGTGGCGCGCGATGCGACGGCTTGGCCGGGCAACCTTCCGCGGCGCGACTGACCTTCGCCGGGTGAGGCCTCCTGGCTAGGCCTTCTCCGCTGAGACGCGCTCTCCTCGCAGGCGACGGACGGTAACCGCCTGGCCTGTTTTCCTCCGTTAGGCAACACGGGCGGTGTCTACGCGCCCGGCCTTCTGCGGAGGAGAGCCGCGTCCGGTTTGTCATTTGGTGCGACGATCGTGCCCTGCTGATCCCTCTGGGCCGATCTTCGACAGACGCGAAAAGGCGCCTCTCGGCGAACATGCCGGGAGGCGCCTTTATCGGCGCTGAATTCGCGGTACGGCCGGAGCCGGCGCGCGAGTAACGCGGCTAGCGGGCCGGGCCCGGTGTGGACCCGGTCGCGAGCGTCAGGGAAGGGCTCAGCCCTCGAAGACGCCGGCCTCGGCCAGGCGCTTCTCGGTGGCGCCCCAGCCGTCCTGCGGGTGGGCGGACTCGAGGGCCTCGAGCTCGGCGCGGATCTTGGCGCCGTGGCCCGCGGCGGCGAGGAGACGGATCTCCTCGACGAACGCCTCGGAGTCGGTCTTGAGGTGTGCGGTCTTGCCATTGGTCAGGTTGCGCACGTACGCGAAGCGGCCGTTGGCGAGCGGGATGAGGTACTTGTACTCACCCAGCACGCTGAGGGCGCCGCCCGAACCCTGTCCGGCGCGGACTGATGCGCGGGCGGTCTTTGAGGTGTTGCTCGCCACGGCGGGACTCCTTGAGGAAAACAGAAAAAAGGCCGTACCAACTCTACACGATGCCGGCGGGACCGTGCCGTCCGAGCAGGTTGAGGCGTTGTAACGGGTGTGCCACTACGGCCGATCCGATGTCGATGTTGCCGATTCTCTGGCGCACCATCCGTACCAACCGGCATCATGGGACACGATCAACCGCGGTCGAGGTCGTAGGGGAAGACGCACCTCGGTCTCCGGGAGGTCACCGTGCCAACGTGTGGCGTCGTATACGTCCACTCGACTCCACTCGCCGTGTGCCAGCACGTCGAGTGGGCGATCGCGCGTGTGCTGACCGCGCCGGTCACCCTGCATTGGACCGCCCAACCGGTTGATCCCGGTATGCGGCGGGCCGAGTGCAGCTGGACCGGGCGGGCCGGCACAGGTGCCGAGCTGGCTGCTGCCCTCAGGCAGTGGCCCATGATCCGTTTTGAGGTTACCGAGGAACCGAGTCCCGGCGTCGACGGCGAGCGCTTCATGCACGTGCCGGGCCGCGGCCTCTTCCACGGGGTCATGGGCGCTTCCGGGGACATTCAGATCGGCGAGGACCGGCTGCGCGCGATCATGGCCTCCGCGCGAGCGCCGGAGGCTCTTTCGCATGCCCTGGAGAAGGCGCTGGGCACGGCCTGGGACGCCGAGCTGGAGCCCTACCGCTACGCCGGCGACGGCGCCCCCGTCACGCTCCTGACCCGCGTCGGCTGACCCGAGGCCCGCGGCAGGCCCGCCGGACCGGCCCGACGGCGGGCGGATCCCGGCGGGCGGATCCCGGCGGGCGGACCCGCCGGCCGGATCCCGGTGGGCGGACTCGCCGGGCCGGACCCCGGTGGGCAGACCCCGGTGGGCGGACCCCCGGCGGGCGGGGTTGGACGGGTGCTGCTTCGATGGCTGGCGTGATGAGGACAGCCCGCGCCGCTCTGGTCGTACCCCTGCTTCTCGCCGCGGCGGCGTGCAGTGACGACCCCGCGCCGGCCGCGGCGCCTCCGCTACCGAGCGTGTCCGCCCCGCCGTCACCCTCCGCAGCGACCGGTGATCCGGTGGCCGACGCCCTCGCCCGGATGTCCGACGCCGACCTGGCCGGCCAGGTGCTCATGCCGTATGCCTACGGCAGCGCCGCGACCAGCGTCGACAAGACCTCGGCGGCCGGCAACCAGGGCCTGGCCGGCGTGGACACCCCGGCCGAGATGATCGCCAAGTTCCATCTCGGCGGCCTCATCCTGGTCAGCTTCACCGCCCAGGACCCGACCGGCACCACCAACCCGACCACCAACGTCGAGAACCCGAAGCAGGTGCGCGCGCTCACCGACGGCCTTCAGGCGGCCGCCGCGCGGACCCCCGGCGGCGCCCCGCTGATGATCGGGATCGACCAGGAGTACGGCGTGGTCACCCGCGTCACCAACGGCGTGACCATGCTTCCCTCGGCCATGGCGGCCGGCGCCGCCGCCCAGCCGAAGCTCACCGAGAACGCCTGGCGCGCCGCCGGCGAGGAACTGGCCGCCATGGGCGTCACCGTCGACTTCGCGCCCGTGGCCGACACCCTCGGGCCGCCGGACAATACGGTGATCGGCTCACGGGCGTACGGCTCGGATGCCGAAGCCAACGCCGCTCAGGTCTCCGCCGCCGTTCGCGGTCTTCAGGGGGCCGGCGTCGTCGCCGGCCTGAAGCATTTCCCCGGCCACGGCCACACCAGCGGCGACAGCCACGACAGCCTGCCGGTGGTCACGCAGAGCCGCGCGGACTGGGAGACGCAGGACCTGCCCCCGTTCCGTTCGGGTGTCGAGTCCGGCGCCGGCGTCGTCATGTCCGGCCACCTGGACGTTCAGGGCCTGGACAAGGGCGTACCCGCGACCTTCTCTCACAAGGTCATGACCGAGGAGCTGCGGGGCCGGCTCAAGTTCACCGGCGTGGCCGTCACCGACGCCATGAACATGCCGCCCGCCATGAAGTGGCCGCCCGGCGAGGCCGCCGTCCGTGCTCTGAACGCCGGCAACGACATGCTGCTGATGCCGCCGGACATCGCGGCCGCCCGCGACGGGATCGTGGCCGGGCTGAAGGACGGTTCCCTCAAGCGTGAGCGACTGGTCGAGGCGGTCACCCGCATCCTCACCCTCAAGCTCCGCCGGCCCGCTCGGTCTCGTCCGGACGTCGCGACTGTCGGTTCCCCGGCCCACGCCGCCGCCGTGGCTCCCTTGGCCGCCGCCGCGGTCACCGTCCTTCGCGGCTCCTGCGCGGGGCCGCTGCTCACCGGCCCGGTCTCGGTCTCGGCGGACGGCGTCCGCGAGACGGCCAAGCAGACCCTCATCAAGGAGCTGCAAGCGGCCGGCGTCAAGGTTCAGCCGAGTGGGGGGTCGGTCATTCGCTTGGTGGGGTACGGCGACAAGCCCGCCGACCTGGACGCGACGGCGGCCGTGACGATCGCGATGGACACCCCGCACCTGCTGGCCTCGTCCACGTCGAAGACGTTGATCGCCACGTACTCCTCCAGCCGCCTCTCTCTCGCGGCGGCCGCCCGGGTGATCGCCGGCCGGGCCAAGCCCACCGGCCGGTCCCCGGTGAGCGTCGCCGGCCTTCCCGCCACGGCCTGCGCGGCCTGACTATTCGGCCGTCGCGTAGTGCGCGACGGCCAGCAGCAGCCCGAGCGACCCGGCGAAGGCCCCGCCGGCGGTCAGGATGGCCGCCGGCACGTTGTCGCCCGCCGCGTGGGACAGCACGCCCGCGGCCCCGCTGACGACGGTGGCGGCAACCACCATCACGAGAACCCGGACCCGGCGCGGCAGTTCGAGCCGTCTTCTGTCGGTCATGGTCGCCCGCCCAAGGGTGTCGAAGTGACTACCCAGAGCATCTATTCACGCTCGCTGAATTTTCCACAGTCTCCATATAGAGTGAAAGAATCTCCGGAAAAAGTCAGCCACGTGGCAACTCGATAGGCTGCAATCTGCCACGAGGCACCGTAACTTTCGCGGTCGGTCATCGTTGGCGAGACTGGTGCGCGCCCGATTGTCCAAATACACGGCATTTCGTCCACGTTCTGAATAAGGAATCTCGCCCGTGAATATGACCTTCCCGCAGAACGATGGGGCTCAGCCCGCATCCCGGGCTCCGTTGCGCGCTGTAGCCAACAAATGCAGCAGCGGCAGTTGCCCGACGGTGTATGCCAGCGAATCGGGCACCGTGGTGGTGCAGGGATTCTCGGTGTCCGCGGAGCAAGCGGGTATCGACGTTCCCGCCGGCGAGAGACTGGTGGAGATTCCCCGCGAGCTGCTGGTCGAGGCGGTTCGTAACCTGTCCTGAAACGGGCATGAGCGGGACCGGGGAGGGGGTGCCGAGATTTCCATCGTTCCGGGCGCCCCCGACCACGAGGACGAGCCGGTAGGCGTCACCCTGGGCCGCCTGCGCCGGTCCCAGCGGCTGACCGGCGCGCAGCTCGCGGCCATGGTCGCGATGAGCCAGCCCAAGATCTCACGGATCGAGCGTGGTCAGGGATTCGTGGACCCGGAGGACGTGGGCGTCATCGCTCGCGCCCTCGGTGCGGACGAGGACCTTGTCCACATCCTGATGAGCCACGCCGAGCGATCACAGGACCGGATGACCGACTGGCGGCCGGCGAAATTCGGCTTCGTTGGCCAGCAGAACACGATCATGGATTGGGAGCGGTCGGCCACCAGATTCCGCGATTTCCGCATGACGCTGATGCCGGGCCTGTTGCAGACCAGTGGCTATGTGAAGCTCGTTCTGCAGGCGTTTCAGCGGCTGGGGTCCATCGAAGTGTCAGGCCGTACCGAACAGTCGCTTCTGGCCACCGTGGCGGCGAGACTCAGGCGGCAGGAAGTCCTGGCCGACCGCTCGAAGTCCTTTCGGTTCATCGTGTGGGAGCCCGTGTTCAAGCCGGGTGGCTATCCCCCGGTGGAGATGCTGGCGCAGATCAGCCATCTTCGTGGAGTCGTGGAACAACGCGCGAACGTCAAGGTGTCGGTGATCCCGCAGGAGGCGCCGGTCGAGATCCCGCCTCAGCACGGCTTCAATCTGCTCGATGAAAGCCTGGTGATCGTCGACCTCTACAACACCGGCCTCATCTCGCGGAGCCGTAAGGACGTGGAGACGTACGGCCGGGTGTTCGAAGCGCTCGAGGAGCACGCCATCGCCGTCGAGCCCTTCCTGGACAGATACCAGGATCTCTACATCGACATGTTGCGGGCCGGCCGCGAATAACGGGGGCCGGCCCGCACAGCGAGCCGGCCCCAGTTTCTCGATCGATCAGGCCCGGGTGAAGACCAGAGCCACGTTGTGGCCGCCGAAGCCGAACGAGTTGTTCATGGCCGCCGGGATGTCGAGGGGGCGGGCCTTGTGTGCCGCCACGTCGAGGTCGAGGCGGTCGTCCGGGTCGTCCAGGTTGATGGTGGGCGGGACGACGCTGTCGCGGATCGCCAGAATGACGGCGATCGACTCCAGGGCGCCGGCCGCGCCCAGCAGGTGGCCGGACATCGACTTGGTCGAGGTGAGCACCGGGTGGGTGCCGACCGCGGCCTTGATGCCGACGATCTCGCCCATGTCGCCGACCGGGGTCGACGTGGCGTGGGCGTTCACGTGGACGATGTCGGCGCCGGTCAGGCCGGCGTCGCGGATCGCCCTGGTCATCGCCCGGGCGCCGCCCTTGCACTCCGGGTCGGGCTGGACGATGTCGAAGCCGTCCGAGGTGATGCCGGCTCCCGCCAGCTTGGCGTAGATACGCGCGCCGCGCGCCTTCGCGTGCTCGGCACGCTCCAGCACCACCGCACCCGCGCCCTCGCCGAAGACGAAGCCGTCACGGCCCTTGTCCCACGGGCGGGACGCCTTCTCCGGCTCGTCGTTGCGGGTCGACATCGCCCGCATGTTGGCGAAGCCGGCGTACGGCAGCGGGTGGATGACCGCCTCGGTGCCACCGGCCAGGACCATGTCGGCCCGGCCGGAGCGGATGATGTCCAGGCCGAGCGCCATGGCCTCGGCACCCGTCGCGCAGGCGCTGGCCATCGCGTGCACGCCGGCCTGCGCGCCCAGTTCGATGCCGACCCAGGCGGCCGGGCCGTTGGGCATGAGCATCGGAACCGTGTGCGGGCTGACCTTGCGCTGCCCGGACGCTTCGAGGATGTCGTCCTGGTTGAGGAGGGTGAGCGCGCCGCCGATGCCACTGCCGAGGCTGACGGCGAGGCGCTCCTTGTCGATCTCCGCGCCCTCGAGGCCGGCGTCGGCCCAGGCCTGCTTCGCGGCGATCAGGGCGATCGCCTCGGAGCGGTCCAGCCGGCGCATCTTGACCCGGTCGATGACCTCGGACGGCTCGACCTTCAGCTGCGCGGCGATCTTGACAGTGAGCTGGTCGGCCCACTCCGCGGTGATGCGACTCACCCCGGAGCGGCCGGCGAGCATGGCGTCCCAGGTGGACGCGACGTCCCCGCCCAACGGGGTGGTCGCGCCGAGCCCGGTGACGACGACGTCGACATTGCTCATGTCAGTGGTTCGCCTCGATGTAGCTCACCGCGTCACCGACGGTCTTCAGGTTCTGGACCTCGTTGTCGGGGATCTTGACGCCGAACTTCTCCTCGGCGGCCACCACGACCTCGACCATGGACAGCGAGTCGACGTCCAGGTCGTCGGTGAAGGACTTACCCTCGGCGACGTCGTCCGGGTTCACCCCGGCGACCTCCTCGAGGATCTCGGCGAGGCCGGAGGTGATCTCTTCGCGTGAAGCCATTACAGGTGTTTCCTCTCAATGGTGGGGACTGCTCCGTACAGGACGGTCAACTGCTCAGGGGCAGCGGACGACCTGGCCGGCGTAGGTGAGGCCGCCGCCGAAGCCGAAGAGCAGGACGGGCGCGCCCGAGGGCACCTCCCGGCGCTCGACCAGCTTGGACAGGGCCAGCGGCACGCTCGCCGCCGAGGTGTTGCCGGAGTGGACCAGATCCTTGGCCACGACGACGTCGGGGCCGAGACCGAGCCGCTTGACGATACCGTCGATGATCCGGGTGTTCGCCTGGTGCGGCACGAACGCCGCCAGCTCGGACGGGGCCACGCCGGCCCGCTCGCAGACCTGCAGGGCGAACGGCGCCAGCTCGGTGGTGGCCCAGCGGAAGACGGTCTGGCCCTCCTGCTTGATGTACGGCTGCCAGCCCTCGATGAGCAGGGCGTCGCCCTTCTCGGGGGCCGAGCCCCACAGGACCGGGCCGATGGCCGGCTGCTCGCCGTCGGCCACGCCGGTGACGACCGCGGCGCCGGCGCCGTCGCCGAAGAGCACGGCGGTGGTGCGGTCGGTCCAGTCGGTGACGTCGGAGAGCTTCTCGGCGCCGATCACGATGGCGTTGCGGGCGGCGCCGGCGCGGATGGCGTGGTCGACCGTGCCGAGGGCGTAGCTGAAGCCGGAGCAGGCGGTGTTGAGGTCGTACGCCGCAGGGGCGTTGATGCCGAGGCGGGCCGCGACCCGGGTCGCCACGTTGGGGCAGCGGTCGACCGCCGAGCAGGTGGCGACCGTGACGAGGTCGATGTCGGCCGCGGTCAGGCCGGAGGCGGCCAGCGCCTTCTCGGCGGCGAAGGTGGCCATGTCGGCCACGGACTCGCCGTCGGCGATGCGCCGCTCGGCGATGCCGACCCGGCTCTTGATCCACTCGTCGTTGGTGTCGATCGTCGCGGCCAGGTCGTCATTCGTGACGATGCGCGAGGGCTGGTAGTGCCCCATCGCGACGATGCGGGAACCCGCGGTCATGATCATGCTCCTTAGAGGCGAGCTGAGTGCCGGGCGACCAGGTCGCGGGCGGCGGGCAGGTCGTCGGGGGTGTTGAGGGTGACGATCTCGGGGGCCCCGTTGCCCTTGAGCTCGCGCTTGACCAGGCCGGCCAGGGTGCCGGCGGGCGGCAGCTCGATCACGCCCGTGACGCCGAGCTCGGACAGGGCCCGCATGCACAGGTCCCAGCGCACGGGCGCGGTGACCTGGCGGACGAGTCGCTGAACCATCTCGGCGCCGTCGGTGACGGCGGTGCCGTCGAGGTTGGAGAGCAGGGTGCGCGCCGGCTGGGCGGCGCTGATGCCGCCGGCGACGGCGGCCAGGGTGGTCTCGGCCGGTTGCATGTACGGCGTGTGGAAGGCACCGGCGACCTCGAGCGCCCGGACCCGCGCCTTCTCGGGCGGGTCGGCGGCCAGCGCCGCGAGCCCGTCGAGCGAGCCGGCCGCGACGACCTGGCCGGCCGCGTTGCGGTTGGCCGGGTACAGGCCGTGCTTCTCGATGGCCGCGAGCACCTCGTCCGCGTCGCCGCCGAGGACCGCGCTCATGCCGGTCGGCTCGAGAGCGCAGGCGGCCGCCATCTCGCGGCCGCGCAACCCGGCCAGCGCGACGGCGGCCTCGGACGGCAGCACGCCGGCCAGGGCGGCCGCGCCGAGCTCGCCGACGCTGTGCCCGGCGACCAGGTCGACGCCGTCGAGCGGCAGCTCGGAGCCGGCCAGTAGCGCGGCGGCGACCAGCAGGGGCTGCGTACGGGCGGTGTCCTTGATCTCGTCGGCGCCGGCCGACGTGCCGAGGTGCACCAGGTCGACGCCGGCCAGCACCGACCACCAGCGCAGTTTGGTCTCGGCGCCGGGGAGGTCGAGCCACGGAGTCAGGAAGCCGGGCTTCTGTGAACCCTGGCCGGGGGAAAGTACGGCGAGCACGTCTTCGACTCTTCCGGATAGGTCGCCGTTGCGGGGTTGCTGACGGCGACGAAACCCTACGACGGCTGTTGTAGGAACTCTACAAGTCGGTGAGCTATGTCGCAGGGTCGAGGCGGCCGACGGCCAGCGCCAGCCGCAGGGCGAACGCGTCGCGTCCGTCCAAGGGCGACAGCCCGGTGACCTCGGCCACTCTTTTCAGGCGGTAGCGAATCGTGTTGGGGTGCACGAACAACTCGCGGGCCGCGCTCTCGAGTACCCCTCCCGCGGCGAAGAACGCGTCGAGCGTGTCGAGAAGTCCGCCGCCGGCCCGCGACAGCGCCCCGTACGCGTCGTGCCGCAGCTTGCGCCGCGCCTCCATGTCGCCGGCCAGGGTCCGCTCGGGCAGCAGGTCGTCGGCCGACACCGGGTTGGGCGCGCCCGGCCAGGCCGGCGCCGCCCGGAAGCCGGCCAGGGCGGCCCGGGCCGACTCGGTGGCCTGGTCGAGCGAGGGCACCGCCGGGCCGACCACGATCGGGCCCTCGCCGAAGCTGGCCGCCAGTGACGTGGCGGTGGCCACCGGGTCGGCGGCGCCGCCCATGACCACGACCAGCCGGTCACCGTGCACGCCGCCGATCACCTCGATGCGGCTGCGGCGGGCGGCTCGATAGACCGCGTGCAGGACGGCGGTGATGTCGCCGCCGGGGGAGCGGCCGACCACGACCGCGACCGGCGGGGCGTCGGCCCAGCCGAGGGCGGCGGCCCGGCTGGCCAGCACGTCGGAGGAGTCACCGCGCAGCAGCGCGTCGACGAGCAGGGCCTGGAGGCGGGCGTCCCAGGCGCCGCGGGACTCGGCGGCGCGGGCGTAGACCCGGGCCGCCGAGAAGGCGATCTCGCGGGAGAACTTGAGGATGGCCTGGAGCAGCGGCTCCTCCTCGCCGGGGGCGGCGAGCGCGGCGACCTCGGCCTCGGCCACGTCGATGGTCACCTTGATCAGCTGTACGGTCTGGGTCAGCGTGATCGAGCGGGCCAGCGCGCGCGGCGCGGCCGCGAAGACCTCGTCGGAGATCTCCTGGGTGCTGTCCTCGGTGGCGCCGCCGGAGCGCAGCCACTCGACCAGCGACCGGACGCCGGCCTGGGCGACCAGCATGACCCAGGAGCGCTGGTCGGCCGGGAGGGCGCGGAACCAGGGCAGGGTCTCGTCCATGCGGGCGACGGCCGAGGTGGCGAGGGCACCGGCGTGCCGTTCGATCCGGCGCAGGGTCTCGGCCGGTGGGGGTTTCGCCGAGCCCCGGGGTAGCGCGGTCTCTGACACGCCAACAGAGTGCCACGTGCGGGCCCCAGTCGAAAAAGTGGCAATTTGGGCTATTTGTCCGGTGTAGCGGTGCGCCTCTCCCGCGATTTCGGTCGGTGACCTGGCAAGGTGTCGTCCTAGCGTCGGCGGATTCGCGTCCGCTCCCGGTAAAGCGGGGGCGGTGGGTTGCCGATGAAAGACCGCGAGAGGGTGAGGAGGCGAGATGACGGAACGGGAGAACTGGCCGCTCGGCGAGGGTGAGCCCGCGCCGGAGGGCTCGCTGCCGATGGCGACCGCCGACGAGGCGGACGCGGAGATCGTGCCGGTGCCGAGCCGGGGCGGCTGCCGCACCGAACTGCACGGCTGGGCGGGCGCCCACCTGCACGGCGCGGTACGCCCTCGTCGCCGCGCCGCCGGCCGAGGCCGCCCCCCGGGCCGCTGGTGCTGAGCTCGCGGAGCACTCCTTCCACGTCACAAATCGGAATAAGGGCATGAATCCGCATTGAAGGTGAAGGTCTGCGGTCGCGAAGGACGAAGGCTCGCGAAGCGACGCCGCGCCATTCAGTGAAACTCGCAAATGGGGCAAGTCATCCGGGCCGGCGGGCAAGGTGGCGGGGCGGAAGCGGGAAAGCGCACCCCGACCGGGTGAGGCGTGCGGCGCGCCCCGGTTGACTTAGGCGAAATGCCGGACACGGTTGTTTGGTGGACGACAAGAGACGGCTGATTCTGAACCAGGCCCTCGCTCTCGTCGACGAGCGCGGCCTGGCCGCGATGTCCATGCGGGCGGTGGCCGAGCGGGTCGGGCTGACCTCGATGGCCCTCTACCCGTATGTGGGTGGCAAGGACGCGCTGCTCGACGGTCTGGTGGACCTGCTCACCATCGAGCTGGAGAACGAGGGCCGCGACGAGGGCGACGGCTGGCAACGGCGCCTGCGGGCGCTGAGCCGGTCCGTACGGGCGCTCGCCCAGAAACACCCGGGCGCCTTCCCGCTGCTGCTGAACCGGCCGGTGGCGGGCGCCTCGGCCTCCTGGCTGACCGCCGCGCTGCGCGGGATCCTGCACGACGCGGGGGTGCCCGAGAGATCCGTACCCCGGCTGGCTCGCATGATCCTCGCCTTTCTGCTGGGTTATGCCACCGGCGAGGTCACCGGTGGGCTGCCGCCGGCCGCGGCCCCGGACGAGTTCGACGAGGACCTGGACGATCTCGTACGCCTCGTGGAGGTCGCCGTTCAGGTCGCGTGATCGGCGTTCCGCGCCCCCACACCCCATTCCGCGCCTATAAAGGGCATATGTCCGGAAACGAGGGTGAGGAAGACCTGCGCACGTTCGTCGCGGCCCGCCTGCCGCACCTGCGCCGCTCGGCCTTCCTGATGTGCGGCGACTGGCAGCTCGCGGCCGAGCTGACCCGCGCCACCCTGGCGCGCCTGGTCGTAGACAGCCGGCGCGGCGCCGTGGCCGACGCCGACGTCTACGCGTACGCCGACCTCATGGAGTCCTGCCGCAAGCGCAACCGCCGCCGCGAGCACGTCTTCGTGGCCTCGGCCGGCGCCGAAGGTGTCGCCGCCGAGTCGATCCTGCTGCTCGACGCCCTGCACAAGCTCGCCCCGCGCTGCCGGGCGGTGCTGGTGCTGCGCTACTGGGACGGCTTCGACGTGGACGCCACCGGCGCCATGCTCGACCTGGACGACGAGCGGGTAGGCGCCTATGAGCGGGCCGGCCTGGCCGCCCTGGAGAGGCTGCTCACCGAGTCGGAGGCGGCGATGGCCGGATGAGCGCGCCGAGCGGGCCGCTGCGCGAGCTGCTGGAGCACGTCCTCGAGGGGGAGCCGTCGGTCGGCGACGAGGTCGACGCGGTCTTCCGCCGGGCCGACCGGCTGCGCCGGCGCCGCACGCAGCTGTTGCTGGGCTCGGGCCTGCTGGGCGCGGTGGCGATCGTGGCCGCCGGCTACCTACTCACCACCACCCTGCTGCCGGGCGCGCCGTCCGCCGTGGCTCCGGTCGTGTCGGTTCCGGCGACCGTCCGGCCGGCGCCCGCCGTCTCGGAGGCTTCCGACGGCGTACGGGAAATGGTCGAGCCGTTGATCGTCGGTCGTGGCCTCGGGATCAAGTCGGTCGAGAGGGGTGACGGCTGGCGGCGCTATCACGTGGTCGAGGGGGACGAGCCGCGCGGCGCGATCGACGTCGCCGTCTACCACGAACCGGACGGCTACTGCTTCCCGGTAAAGGCCGACAAGAAGGCCTGCGCCCGGGTCGACAAGGCCGGTGACCTGGAGTTCGTCCGGTACGACGACGTCAGCGACGAGGACTGGCAGGTGCGCCAGACGATCGCGCGCCGCCCGGCCGACGGCCGCACGATCGCCGTGATGGCCACCGGCAAACGCGACGTGGGCGCCGCCCGCGGCAAGCCCGGGCTCACCGGCGCGCAGGTCGAGCAGGTGGCGACCGACGACCGGGTGTTCGACGCGTTCGGCGCCGAGACGTGCCGGAAGGGCTGCCCGTCGTTCCGGACGCCGGTCGATTAGACCTTGCGGCGGATCAGGAAGGCGATGCCCGCCAGGCCGACCAGGATGGCCGCGAGGACGGCGCCGTTGAGCAGGAACAGGCGGCGCACCTCGCCCACGTACTCCTGCACGCCGGCCGGCTCCTTGGCCGCGTCGACCTCGAGACCCTGGCCGATGCCGCCGCCGATGCCGCCGGTGACCACGTCGGGCTTCGACTTGAGCGGCACGCCGGCCACCCGCAGCGCCTCGGGCATGGTGAGCCGGCCGTAGAACCAGCCCTCGGCCTTGGCGCCGGTCGGCTGCTTGGCGGTCCGGTGGGCCCGCGGGCCTCCGGCGGCCAGCGGGAACAGTTCGTACACCTGCAGGGCCTGCTTGTTGTTGAGCAGGGTGACCGTGTATTTGACGCCGAGCTTGTCGCCCGGGAGGGCGGTCGTCTGCGACGTGGCCGAGCCCATCCAGCTGACCTCGCTGAGCAGGCTCTCGAAGAGCCGCTTCTGGGTCTTCTGATCGACGACGATCTGGCCGTCCACGTCCTTGCCGGCGATCTGCACGATGTTCGGCTTGGCCGCCGGCTTGGGCGCGGCCTGCGCGGCCGCGGGCGCGAGCCCGACCGCGAGCGCCGCCGTCACAGCCAGCAACCTGGTGATCGTCTTACCAACCATCGTCCGGCCTCCCCGCCCCGTGGTGGACATGGCTTGTTGCCAAGCCTTCCCGGAACCGCGCCCGGGCGCATCTCCAGTCCGACGAATTTGAAGCCATCTGGGGATGACCGAGATACGACGACGACCGTTGATCAGCGGCGAAATAGTACCTAGTCCGCGCAACACGAAGGGGGCCCGGTCATCCGAACGGGCCCCCTTTGCCATCAAACTGTGATACAGCAAAATGTGTTACAAGCGGGCGCGTGCCGCGCGCAGCCGGGCGAGAGTCCGCTCGCGGCCCAGAACCTCGATCGACTCGAAGAGCGGCAGGCCGACCGACCGGCCGGTGACCGCCACCCGTACCGGCGCCTGGGTCTTGCCCAGCTTGAGCTCCCGGGCCAGCCCGACCTCCTCGAGGGCGGCCTTCAGCGGCTCGGCCGACCACTCCTCGAGCGCCTCGAAGGCGGCCGCGGTGGCGTCGAGGATGTCGGCCGCGCCCTCCTTCATCGCCTTGGCCCACGACGCCTCGTCGATGGCCGGCTCGGCCAGGAAGAAGAAGTCGACGTAGTCCACGATCTCGGACAGCACGGCGATGCGGGTCTGCGCCAGCGGGGCGACGGCGGTGAAGACCTCGGCGTCGAAGGCCGACGGCTCCCACGGCGGGGCCGGGATCGTGTCGGTGCCGCTCAGCCAGGGCGTGCAGCACTGGATGAACTCCTGCACGTCGAGCGCCCGGATGTAGTCGCCGTTGAAGGCCCGCAGCTTCTTGACGTCGAAGAAAGCGGGGGCGTGGTTGACCTCCTCGAGGCGGTACTCGTCCTCGATCACCTGCCACGGCACGATCTCGCGGTCGCCCGAGGGCGCCCAGCCGAGCAGCATCAGGTAGTTCTTCATGGCGGCGGCCAGGTAGCCCTCGTCGCGGTAGCTTTCCAGGGCCACCTTGTCGCGGCGCTTGGACAGTTTCTGCCGCTTCTCGTTGACGATGACCGGCACGTGGGCCCAGATCGGCGGGGTGTGCCCGAGCGCCTCCCACAGCAGCTGCTGCTTGGGCGTGTTGGGCAGGTGCTCCTCGGCCCGGATCACGTGGGTGATGTTCATGGTCATGTCGTCGACGACGTTGGCCAGCAGGAAGACCGCGGAGCCGTCGCTGCGCGCGATGACGAAGTCCTCCATCAGCTTGTTCTCGAAGGTGGGCTTGCCGCGCACCAGGTCCTCGACGACGGTCTCGCCCTCGTCGGGGGTGCGGAAGCGCAGCGCGCGGCCCTCGCCCGGCCCGAGCCCCCGGTCGCGGCAGAAGCCGTCGTAGCCGGTGTGCTGATTGCCGGTGCGGGCGATGACGTCCTCACGCTTGCAGTCGCAGTAGTACGCCTTGGCCTCGCCGTAGAGGCGGGTGGCGGCGGCGGTGTGGTCCTGCGCGTAGGAGGACTGGAAGTACGGGCCTTCGTACGTGCCGCGCTCGATGCCGATCCAGTCGAGCGCCGAGATGATGCCCTCGGTCCACTCGGGACGGTTGCGGGCGGCGTCGGTGTCCTCGATCCGCAGCACGAAGACACCGTCGTGCTGCTTGGCGTAGATCCAGTTCTGCAGCGCGGAGCGCGCGCCACCGACGTGGAACATGCCGGTCGGAGAGGGGGCGAAGCGTACTCGTACAGTCACGAGTCAAGGGTACCTATGGCACCGAGCGGATTTTCACCACCGCCACGGCACCCAGAATGGTGACGAGGGCGGTCAGCGCGAACAGCGCCGGGTAACCGCCCAGATGGGTCACGATCGGGGCCGAGATGGCCGGGCCGATGGCCTGCGGCGCGGCGCTGGCGATGTTGATGACGCCCAGGTCCTTGGCGCGGTCGGTGGCGGCCGGCAGCACCTGGGTGATCAGGGCGGTGTCGACGGCCAGGTAGACGCCGTAGCCGGCGCCGAACAGCAGGGCCGCGACCATCGAGACTCCCCAGGTCGGCCAGATGGCCAGCAGCGTGGCCGCGACGGCGATCAGCACGCCCGACCAGATCACGAAGATCTTGCGGCGGCCGAGTTTGTCGGAGAGGTGGCCGCCGACCATGGCCGTCGCGATCATGCCGACCGTGTAGAGCAGGATCATGATCAGCAGGCCGGTGTCCGGATCGTCGAGCTTCACCGCGTCGGTCAGGAAGTACAGCAGGTAGAGCGTGCCGAGCGCGTTGCCGAGCTGCACCAGGAAGCGGGTGCCGAAGGCCCACATGAAGTCGGGATTGCCCCGCAGGTCGAGCCGCCAGCTCGCCTTGACCCGATGGCCGTCGGGCAGCGGCTCGTCTTGTGTGAGCAGGGCGAACGGGGCGGCGAGCAGGACCAGCCCGAGCGCCAGCACGATGTAGCCGAGCCCGATGTCGGTGACGACCGCGGTGACCAGGATGGCGCCGAGCACCAGGCCGAGCGCCTGCGGCATGCCGATCCAGCCCGAGACCAGTCCGCGCTGGATCACCGGCACCCGGTCGGGTACCGAGGCGGTGAGTGAGGCCAGCATGACGTTGATGCCGACCTGCGCGGCGGCCCAGGCCAGGGTGACGGTGAGCAGGTTGGGTGCTTCGGCCAGCACCGACAGGGAGAGCACGGTGACGATGACGCCGCCGAGGGTCCAGACGTGCCGGCGGCCGTAGCGGCGGCCGAACAGCCGGAGCCGGGTGCGGTCGGAGAGAGCGCCGGCCAGCGGGGCGATGATCACCGCGACCAGGGCGCCGATGCCGGTGACCAGGCCGAGCCATAGCTCCTTGTTGTCCTGGGTGAGCTCGGCGACCTGTTCCGGCAGCAGCACCTGGATGGGGGTGTAGCAGGCCATCCAGAGGCCGAGGTTGGCCGCGAAGAGCAGGCCGATCCAGGATCGGCGGACCGGAACCGTAGGCTCGGCGAGGGCCGTGGCTTCGTGCGCGACGGCCATCCGGCCTCCTCGAAAGGTGAAAGTTCCTCGGAGGTTAGAGGATCACCGATCCCCTGGGAAGAGAGCCTACGGAAAGTGGTCAACCGGTTGCAATACGAGATTGGGGTGTTCTGATGGGCACGATCGTGGCGGTGGAGTACGTGACCCTCGACGGCGTCTTCGAGGAGCCGTCCTGGAGCGGGCCGTACTTCAACGACGAACTCGGTGGCTGGCAGGCCGCCAACCTGGGCGAGGCGGACGCGCTGTTGCTCGGCCGCAAGACGTACGAGGGCTTCAAGGCCGCCTGGCCCCAGATGGAGGAGGCGACCGGCGACTTCGGCGTCCGGATGAACTCGATGCCCAAGCACGTCGCCACCACCACGCTGACCGAGCCCGAGTGGAACGCGACGTTCCTGCGCGGCGACGTGGCCGAGGCGGTGCGGGCGCTCAAGGCCGGGCCGGTGAATCTTCTCATCAACGGCAGCGCCGACCTGGTCAACTACCTGACCCGGCACAACCTGATCGACGAGTACCGGATCATGATTTATCCGGTGGTGCAGGGCGAGGGCCGCAAACTCTGGGAGCCCGGTACGAAGATCGCCCTGTCGCTCACCGGCACCTGGCAGACCAAGACCGGCGTCGACGTGGTCACGTACGTGCCGGCCTGATCCTCACACCGTGAACCGGTCGACCAGGCCGGTCAGCTTCCGGGCCGTCGCGTCCAGCTCGTCGGCGGCCCGGTGGGAGACGGCCACCGAGGCCCGGGTGCCGTCGACGGCGCCGCTGACCACGCCGATGCCCTCGGCGATGTCCCGGCTTCCGGAGGCGACCTCGGAGATGTTGCGCGCCATCTCGGCGGTGGTCGCGGCCTGCTCCTCGACCGCCGCCGCGATCGCCGTCTGATAGTCGTTGACCTGGGCGATCCGGGCCGTGATGGCCTCGATCGCGTCGACCGCCCGGCTGGTGTCGCTCTCGATCGCCTGCACCCGCGAGGTCACGTCCTCGGTGGCCCGCGCGGTCTCCTGGGCCAGCTCCTTGACCTCGCCCGCGACCACCGCGAAACCCTTGCCGGTCTCGCCGGCCCGGGCCGCCTCGATCGTCGCGTTCAGCGCCAGCAGGTTGGTCTGCTCGGCGATGCTGGCGATCAGCCGCACCACGTCGGCGATCGCCGCGGTCGAGGTGCGCAGCTCGCCGATCACGCCGGCCGCGGCCGCGGTCAGCCCGACGCCGTCCCGGCCGGCCTGGGCCGCGTCCTGCGCGTTGTTCGAGATCTCGGAGATCGACGCGCCCATCTCCTCGGCGCCGGCCGCGACCGTCTGCACGACGTGCGAGACGCTCTCGGCGGCCACGTTCACGTGCCCGGCCCGGGCGGCCGCCTCGTCGGCCGAACCGGCCAGCTCGCCGCCGGTCGCGGCCACCTGCCGGGCCGTGCCGGCCACCTCGTGCGAGGCGGCGGTGACCTCGACCATCACCGTTCTCAGCTCGTCCACGGCGCTGTTCAGCTCGGCCGAGGCGACGGCGATCTCGTCCGTGCCGTCGACCGGAACGACCACGGTCAGGTCACGCTTGGCCAGCCGGGACAGCCCGCCGGTGAGGCCGGCCAGCCGGCCCGCGATGCGCCGGGCCAGGGTCGCCGCGACCAGGCCGCCGACCACCGCGAGCAGCACCGCCGCGATGACGAAGGCGACCAGCATGGTCTTGCGGCCGTCGCGGACCGCGGTGATCGGCCCGGCCGAATCGGCGTCGTAGCCGCCGATCGCGATGGCCCACGAGTACGGCTTGTAGAAGGCGACCGTCGTGGTGGTCGGCCCGGCCTCGGCCCCCGACGACCCCGGCAGCTTGTAGGACGTGGTCCAGGTCGCGCCGTTCTCCAGGGTCGGCGCCTTGCCCACGATCTCCGAGACGTACTTGACGCCGTTCGCGTCGGCCGAGTCGATGTCGACGCCGTCAGTGGCCCCGTCGATGCTGGACGCCACGACCCGGCCCGCGTCGGCCGCCGAGGTGCTGAAGACGGTCGCCCAGCCGTTCTGGCCGAACGAGCCGGCCGTGACGGCCGCGGTCAGGTTCTCCAGGGCCGCCGACTGCGGAACGCCGGCGAACAGCGAGCCGACCACCGCGCCGGAGGCGTCCTTGATCGGGTCGTAGGCCGTGATGTACCAGGTGTCGACCACCTTGGCCACGCCCCGGTACGACTTGCCGGCCTTGATCGCGGCGGCCACGGCGTTCGCCTTGCCGTCCGAGGTGGCCGGGATGTACGTGCCGATCGCCCGGTTGCCGGTCGCGGCCTTGACGGTCGTGCCGACCCGCAGCAGGTCGCCGGCGGTGTTCATGCGCTGGAAGACGGTGACCACGGCGCCCGAGACCGACGCCGCGTCGTCCACGAAGGGCGTGGTGACCTTGAGGTTCTTGTTCTGCCCGAGCCACGTGCCGCCGACCGTCATCCGGGGCAGGGTGACCGTCGTCTTGGCGCTCGTGACCTGGTTGGTGGCGGTCCACGTCGCGGTCCGGTCCGAGAAGGAGACGCCGCCGCGCAGGGCCAGCAGCTTGTTGGCGGCGTTCATCGAGACGTCGACGCTGTGCTGCACCTCGTCGCCCACCGACGACACCAGGGTGGTGACGTCGCTGGTGATCTGTTTCAGGTTCGCCTCGTTCTGGGCGACCACCTGAGTCTCGGTGCTCTCGGCGAAGTCGCCGCTCTTCCAGGCGCCCACCAGCACGAGGACACCGGCGGTGCCGATCACCCCGCCCAGGCCCAGAGCGAGGAGCTTGTGACTGATCTGCATGCCGCGTCCCACTCCGTACCTATCGGCATGCTTCGGAGACGACTGAGCCGGACCACCCCGTACGGGATGGTCCGGCTCAGATGGTGAAACTCAGCTGTCGCCGCCGGTCTCGCCGACCGGCGCCGCGTTGACGTCGTCGATCGCGTACTTCTTGGCCGCCTCGGCCGGAACGTGCGACGGCACCTTGCCCCGCAGCGCGAGCTGGCGCAGCGTGGCCACCGTGACCGACTCGCCGTCCACGTGGAAGTGGCGGCGCAGCGCGTGCCGCGTGTCGCTCATGCCGAAACCGTCGGTGCCCAGCGACGTGTAGTCGTTCGGCACCCAGCGCGAGATCAGGTCGGGCACCGCCCGCATGTAGTCGCTGACCGCGACGACCGGGCCCTCGGTGCCCTCCAGCTTCTGCTCGATGTACGGCTTGCGCGGCTGGTCACCGGGGTTGAGGAGGTTGTGCTCCTCGGCCTCGATGGCGTCGCGGCGCAGCTCGGTCCACGAGGTCACCGACCAGACGTCGGCCGACACGCCCCAGTCCTCGGCCAGCAGCTGCTGAGCCTTGAGAGCCCACGGCAGGCCGGTGCCGGAGGCGAGCAGCTGTGCCTTGGCGCCGGTCGCCCCTTCGGGCGCCGCCGCGTACCGGTAGATGCCCTTGAGCAGGCCTTCCCGGTCGAGGTCGGCCGGCTCGGCCGGCTGGACGGCCGGCTCGTTGTAGACGGTGAGGTAGTAGAAGACGTTCTCCTGCTTCTCGCCGTACATGCGGTGCAGGCCGTCCTCGACGATGTGCGCGATCTCGAACGCGAACGCCGGGTCGTAGGCCACGACGGCCGGGTTCGTCGCCGCGATCAGCAGCGAGTGACCGTCCTCGTGCTGCAGGCCCTCACCGTTGAGCGTGGTCCGCCCGGCGGTGGCGCCGAGCAGGAAACCGCGGGTCATCTGGTCGGCGGCTGCCCAGAACTCGTCCGCCGTCCGCTGGAAGCCGAACATCGAGTAGAAGATGTACAGCGGGATCATCGGCTCGTCGTGCGTCGCGTACGACGTACCGGCGGCGATGAAGCTCGCGGTCGACCCGGCCTCGTTGATCCCCTCGTGCAGGATCTGGCCGTTCGTCGCCTCCTTGTACGACAGGAAGAGCTCCCGGTCGACCGACGTGTAGGTCTGGCCGTGCGGGTTGTAGATCTTCTTGGTCGGGAAGAGCGAGTCCATGCCGAACGTGCGGGCCTCGTCCGGGATGATCGGCACCCACCGGGCGCCGAACTCCTTGTCCTTCATGAGGTCCTTGAGCAGGCGGACGAAGGCCATGGTGGTGGCGATCTTCTGCTTGCCGCTGCCCCGCTTGACGTCGCCGAACGCCTTCGAGTCGGGGATCTGGAGGATCTTTCCCTTCGTACGGCGACTCGGGATCGAACCGCCGAGCTCGCGCCGGCGCTCCAGCATGTACTGCATTTCGTCGGACTTCTCGCCGGGGTGGTAGTACGGCGGGAGGTACGGGTTCTCCTCGAGCTGCTTGTCGCTGATGTCGAGGTAGAGCCGGTCCCGGAAGCCCTTGAGGTCGTCCAGGGTCAGCTTCTTCATCTGGTGGGTCGCGTTGCGGGCCTCGAAGTGCGAGCCCAGCGTCCAGCCCTTGATCGTCTTGGCGAGGATCACGGTCGGCTGGCCGGTGTGCTCCATGGCCGCCTTGTACGCCGCGTACAGCTTGCGGTAGTCGTGCCCGCCGCGCTTGAGGTTCCAGATCTCGTCGTCCGACAGGTGCTCGACCAGCTTGCGGGTGCGCGGGTCACGGCCGAAGAAGTGCTCACGCACGTACGCGCCGGACTCGCCCTTGTAGGTCTGGTAGTCACCGTCGGGCGTCACGTTCATCAGGTTGACCAGCGCGCCGTCGCTGTCGGCGGCCAGCAGCGGGTCCCACTCGCGGCCCCAGACGACCTTGATGACGTTCCAGCCGGCGCCCCGGAAGAACGACTCCAGCTGCTGGATGATCTTGCCGTTGCCGCGGACCGGGCCGTCCAGGCGCTGCAGGTTGCAGTTGATGACGAAGGTGAGGTTGTCGAGCTCCTCGCGGGCGGCCAGGCCGATCGCGCCGAGCGACTCGACCTCGTCCATCTCGCCGTCGCCCAGGAACGCCCAGGTGTGCTGCTGACTGGTGTCCTTGATGCCGCGGTTGTGCAGGTACCGGTTGTACCGCGCCTGGTAGATCGCGTTCAGCGGGCCGAGGCCCATGCTGACCGTCGGGAACTCCCAGAAGTTCGGCATCAGGCGCGGGTGCGGGTACGACGGCAGGCCGCCGCCCGGGTGCGACAGCTCCTGCCGGAAGCCGTCCAGGTCGTTCTCGGAGAGCCGGCCCTCCATGAAGGCCCGGGCGTACATGCCGGGGGAGGCGTGGCCCTGGAAGAAGATGTGGTCGCCGCCGCCCGGGTGGTCCTTGCCGCGGAAGAAGTGGTTCATGCCGACCTCGTAGAGGCTGGCGCTCGACGCGTACGTCGAGATGTGGCCGCCGACGCCGATCTCGGGGCGCTGCGCGCGGTGCACCAGCATCGCGGCGTTCCACCGGATGTAGGCGCGGATGCGCCGCTCGACGAACTCGTCACCGGGGAACCACGGCTCGCGCTCGGGCGTGATCGTGTTGACGTAGTCGGTGGAGGTCAGGGGCGGGATGCCCACCTGTCGCTCCCGCGCCCGCTCGAGCAGGCGCAACATAACGTAACGGGCTCTCTTGGCGCCCCGCTCGTCGATGACTCCGTCGAGGGACTCGACCCACTCGTTAGTTTCCTCGGGGTCGATGTCCGGAAGCTGGCTCGGCAGGCCGTCGCTGATCACCGGGCGCTTGCGCTCCGTGGCCACAGGCATTCCTCTTGGTCGGGTGTCGGACCGAACGGCCCATTGTGTGAGTCGCGCGGTAATAACTCCATCCTGCCCCTTCGCAGTGTGCGTCGTCACGCCTACCGTGCGGGTACGCGATGCGCGACACAGGTACTGGTCAGTAACATCCTCTTAACGTCAGGCGGGCAGGAAACTGAACCGTACCTGGCGCTCCGGATTGTCTCCGTTGGTGTCCACCAGGCAGACCGACTGCCAGGTTCCCAGCGCGATCCGGCCATTGATGACAGGCAATGACGCGTACGGCGGGATCCAGGCCGGGAGAACGTGGTCGCGCCCGTGCCCGCGCGACCCGTGCCGGTGCCGCCACTTGTCCTGAGCAGGCAGAAGATCGTCGATAGCGGTCAGCAGATCCTCATCGGAGCCGGCGCCGGTCTCGATGATCGCGATCCCGGCCGTGGCGTGCGGGACGAAGACGTTGAGGATGCCGTCCCCCTCGGACTCGACGAACTCGGCCGCCTCGGCCGTGATGTCCAGGACCGTGGGCCGGTGACCCGTCCTCACCGTGATCACTTCAGTGCGCATGGGTGGAGTCTGCCAGCCCTCGTATCAGGTCGTCCGCCGATGCATTAGCCCTATAAACCTGTTTCACCCTTATTTACCCCTGAAATAGCTACCTTGTGGGGAGTTCAAAGCTTGCCCGGGCGGTGCCGCCCGGGATCCAACGCGGGGGTGTAGGCAGTGCGAGAAGAGGTGCCGCGGCAAGGGCGGCGGAGAACAACCAGATGGGCGCTGGCCGGTGCGACCGTGCTGCTCGCCGCGGGGTCGGTGCTGGCCAATCCGGCGCCGGCCCTGGCCGCGCTCGGCGCGCCGGGCAACGTGACGGCCACCGCGGGACGCCGGGCGATCACCGTCGCCTGGAGCGCCCCGCAGACGCCGAACGGAACGATCAACCGCTACATCGCCTCCACCGCCAGCGGTGAGAGCTGTGAGGCGCCGGCTGGGACACTCACCTGCACGATCGGCTCGCTGCAGCGAACGTGTCGTACGTGGTGGGTGTGGTCGCCTGCCCGAACGCCACCAATCTGACCGACTGTTCGACCAAGGCGACAGCCGCCGCCGCGGTCATGCCCGGCCCACCGGCGGCTCCGGCCGCGCCGACGGTCACCTACAACGGCGACCCGCACAAGGTGACGCTGACGTGGACCGCTCCGACGCCGTCGGTGCCCATCACGTCGTACCGGGTGACGCCGTCGCTGTCGGACAACCTCACGGGCTCCTGCACGGGCCTGGTGTCGGGGACCACGTGCGACTACGCCGGCCTGGGCGATGGGCTGTCGTACACGTTCAAACTGACGGCCATCGGCCCGCTCGGCAGCTCGGCGGTGGGCGCGGCCTCCGCGCCGAAGATCGCCGCCGTGCCGAACCCGGTGGACACACCGACCGTCACGCGAGACTCCGACACGGCGGCCACGGTGTCGTGGACCAAGCCGGTCGGCGGCGCGGCCATCACCGGCTACACCGTGCGGATCCTGCCGAAGGGCGGCGCGGCGGTGACGGCCCCCTGCAAGCCCGGCGCGGCGGACACGCTGTGCCGGATCACGAGCCTGACCGCCACCCAGGAGTACACCTTCACGGTCGAGGCCGTGGGGGAGACCGGCGGCGGCACCTCCGGTCCCAGCTCGCCGTCCAACCCGATCATTCCCGGTGTGCCGGCCAAGCCCGGCGTCCCGGTCGTGGAACTGGGCGACGCACCCGGCAAGGTGACGGTGCGGTGGAGCCCGTCGACCGGCGGCGCCGCGGTCACCAGCTACACGGTGAAGGCGACCAGCGACGGCGCCGCGCTGACCCCGCAGACGGTCCTTGCGACGGTGACCCGGGCCGACTTCAGCGGGCTGCAGGACGGCAAGGCCTACACCTTCACGGTGACGGCCACCAACGCGACCGGATCGCAGACATCCGACCCGAGCGACCCGATCATGTCGCAGCTGCCGGGCCAGCCGGCCAACGTGAAGACCCAGCTGGGCACCACGGCCGGCAAGGTGGTGCCCACCTGGGACGCGCCGGTCGCCGGTGGACCGGTCAACTACTACACGGTGGCGTCGTCGGGCGGCACGGCCGGGACGCTGTCCACGGACTGCGGGTTCAACCTGGACAAGCCGTCCTGCGAGATCACCAACCTGGACCCGGCCTCGGCTTACACGTTCACCGTGACCGCGGTCGGTGACCTCGGCGTCAAGGCGTCGGAACCGACAGCCGCCGTCAAGCCGGCCAAGCCCGGCGCCGTCGCCACCGCGCAGACGGCCCTGACCGGCAACGCGGGCGAGGCGAAGGTGAGCTGGACGCCGCCGGCCACGGGCGGCGCGGTCGCGAGCTACACGGTGACCGCCACCGCACCCGGTGAGAACCCCGTCGTCAAGTGCGACAAGGTCAGCGCGGACCTCAGGGAGTGCCTGTTCACCGGTCTGAACGTCGCCAAGTCGTACACGTTCCAGGTCTCGGCCGACAACCCGGTCGGTGGCAGCGTCCTGACGGCCGCGCCGGTGGTGGGCGACGTCCCGTCCGCACCGCGGGATGTCAAGCCGAGTCTGAAGGCCGGAACTCCCGGAACGGTCAAGGTCGAGTGGACCGCGCCGGTCACCGACAAGGCCACGCAGTACGTGGTGACGGCCTACGACGCCGGTGTCGCGACCGCGCTGACCTGCGCCACGACCGAGCTGACCTGTGACGTGCCCGGTCTCTCGGCGTCGAAGCCGTACACGTTCGTCGTACGGGCCTCCAACCCGCTCGGCTATGCGGACGCGGCCGCCTCGGCCGCGCTGGTGGCCAACCAGCCGGGCGCGCCGACCGCGGTCGCGGTCAAGGTGACCGGTGATGGCACGGTCGACGTCACCTGGTCACCGCCGCTCGAGAACACCGGCGGCGCGGTCGACACCTACGACGTCTTGAGCATCGACCCCGACGAGATGCCCTCGGTCGTCTGTCCGAACGTCGCCACTGGCGGCCAGCTCAAGTGCTCGGCGAACATCGGTTCGTCGATCGCCTACAAGTTCAAGGTCGAGGCGGTCAACAAGGCCGGCCGGACGCCGTCCGCGACCACCCAGGCCGTGCTGGCCGCGGCACCCGGGACGCCGACCATCACCGGCGTGGCGCTGGGCGCCAACGACCCGGGGACGGTCATCGTCTCCTGGTCCCAGGGCGCCGGCGGCGGGGTCGACCACTACATGGTGACCGCTACCCCGGCCGACAATGGCAGTGGCTCCACCAAGTGCACCTCCGTGGCGTCGACCGCCACCTCCTGCACTCTGGATGACCTGCGGGAAGGCACGTCCTACACGTTCGTCGTGAGCGCCGTGAACGACGTCAGCACTGTGCCGTCGAGTTCCAGCGCCTCCATCCGGCCGGACAAGCCCGGCATTCCGGTTGACGTCACGGCGGTGCAGGTCCCCAACCAGCCCGGTCACGTGAAGGTGACCTGGGCCGCCCCGGTCCCGGACACCGGCGGCGCTGTGGACCACTACGAGGTGACCGCCGTCGACACCGACGGCAACTCGGTGACCGGCTGCGCGAACGTGGCCAAGGACGCGGAATCGCTGGAATGCCCGATCGACAGCGGCCTCAACCTGGCCAAGCGCTACACCTTCCAGGTCGCCGCCGTCAACGTCGCCGGCTCCACGGTGAAGGCCGCACCCACCAGCTTCGTGCCGGACAAGCCGGCCGCGCCGGCCTCGGTGAACGTGACGCTGCCCCTGCCGGGCACCGCGGTGGTGACCTGGCCCGCGTCGACCGGCGGGGCCGCGACGAAGTACGTGGTGTCGATCGTCTCGAACCAGGAGGGCGAAGAGCTGCCTGGGGCCTGCACCGTCGACCTCGTGGCGGAGCCGAATCATCCACTCGAATGCCATTTCCCTGACCTGAACCAGGAGAACCAGTACACGTTCACGATCACGGCGAGCAACACCGCCGGCACGTCGGCCAAGACGAGTGCGCCGTTCATCCCGAACCGGCCGAACCCGCCGGGTGAGCCGGATTCCCGAGTGGTCTCGGCCACCGAGGTCAGAATCACCTGGAGCGAGCCGGACCCGGGCGGCCCGGTGGCGTCGTACACCGTCAACGCCTATGCGATGGACGATCCGGAGACGGA
The DNA here is from genome assembly GCF_043197815.1 of Actinoplanes sp. NPDC048988. NCBI lineage: Bacteria > Bacillati > Actinomycetota > Actinomycetes > Micromonosporales > Micromonosporaceae > Actinoplanes > Actinoplanes sp. NPDC048988. The sequence continues at coordinate 59,939 of NZ_JBICTW010000009.1, forward strand.
GATCCACTCGAACGGCTGCACCAACGTCACGAAGCTGGAGTGCGTCTTCGGCGGACTGGATCCCACCAAGACCTACCAGCTCTACGTCGTGGCGAACGGTCCCGGCGGCGGAGTGTCCGAGAACAGCATCGCGGCCGGGCCCATCACCACGGCCCCGCCCGGCAAGCCGGGCACGCCGACCGTGGAGTGGGCCGGTCCGAACGCCGTCCGGGTGACGTGGATGCCGAACGACAAGGGTGGTCCGGTCGAGGGCTTCTGGGTGGACCCGACTCCCAACGTCCTCGGCCCCTCCAACTGCTCCGGCGTCGTCGGCGCGGTCGAGGACACCGACGAGATCGGACTGATGACCTGCTACGTCGACCATCTGATCAGCGGTACGACGTACACCTTCAAGATCACCGCGCGGGGCACCGCCGACCGTACGGTCTCCAGCGAGTCGTCGCTGCCGATCGTCGCCGGCCCGCCGGACACGCCCGAGCGGCCGACGGTCGCCCCGGGCTCTTCGAACACCGAGGTTTCGGTGAGCTGGACGGCGCCGACCTCCGGCGTCGAGATCGCCGGCTACACCGTGATCGCCGTGCCGGGCCCGGCCGGCTGCACGACCGCCGACACCTCCTGCACGGTGAAGGGCCTCGACGCCAAGACGAAGTACCGGTTCCGGGTGCAGGCGAACGGCGCGAACGACAGCGGCGACTCCGCCTTCAGCCCCGCCTCCGAGGAGATCGCCCCGGCCGCGCCGGGCAAGCCGTCCGACGTCGCCGTGGCGGCGGGCGACCGGCAGATCGCGGTCTCCTGGACCGCTCCGGCGTCGATCACCGCAGTGACGAAGTACGAGGCCAAGGCCTCGCCGGGCGGCACGATCATCCGGCGAGTACAGCACCCGGCCGGTCCAATCCGTGGTGGAATTCGCTCCACTTCTACCTGCGGAGATCTCGCCCGGCACGGTTTCCGGCATGGCAGGGCTCGCGCGCCTGCGCGATGCTGGTCGTGTGACCACCCCGCAGAACCTCGACGAGCGTTTCCGCGACGCGGTGTCGGCCCTGGCGCCGCCCGGCGACCGTCGCGCGCCCGGCGACCCCGTCCGCGACGGCTCCACCCTCACCGGCGCCCGCGCGCTCGAACTGTTCGACGCCCAGCTCGCCAGCCGGCATCTCGACCTCGCGGCCCGCTGGCTGCGCAGCTTCAACGAGGGCTTCTACACGATCGGATCGTCCGGCCACGAGGGAAACGCGGCGGTCGCGGCCGCGCTGCTGCCGACCGACCCGGCCCTGCTGCACTACCGCTCCGCCGCGTTCTTCAGCGCCCGCGCCAAAAGCCTGGCCGACGCCGCGCGCGACGTGCTGCGCGGCGTGGTCGCCTCGGCCCGCGAGCCCATCGCCGGCGGGCGGCACAAGGTCTTCGGCAGCGCCGAGCTGAACATCATCCCGACCACCTCGACGGTCGCCTCGCACCTGCCGCGGGCCGTCGGCCTGGCGTTCTCGCTGGGCCGCTCCGCACGCGACGCCATCGCCGCCGCCTCCTTCGGCGACGCCTCGATCAACCACGCCGCGGCCACGGCCGCGCTCAACTCCGCGGGCTGGTTCGAACACACCGCCGTACCCCTGCCCCTGCTCCTGATCTGCGAGGACAACGGCCTGGGCATCAGCGTGCCGTCGCCGGACGGCTGGGTGGCCGCGATGCTCGGATCACGGCCGGGCCTGCGCTACACCGCGGCCGACGGCTGCGACCTGGCCGCCACGTACGACGCCGCCACCGACGCCGCCGGCTACGTGCGCCGCGAACGGCGGCCGGCGATCCTGCACCTGTCCACCGTGCGCCTGATGGGTCACGCCGGCGCCGACGCCGAGGTGGGCTACCGCTCCGCCGAGGACATCAGGCGCGACCTCGAGCGCGATCCGCTGGTCGTCACCGCCCGCATGCTGGTCGCCGGCGGCCTGCTGACGCCCGACGAGGCCATCACCCGCTACGACGAGGTCGGCTGGCAGGTCCGCAAGGTCGCCGAGGAGGTGCTCGGCGAACCGAAACTGACCACGGTGGCCGAGATCGTCGCCCCGCTCGCCCCACGCCGGCCGCTGCGGGCCGCCCACGCGATCACCGAGGCGGCGTCCCGGGCGCTCGGGCCGGGGGCCGCCGCCCGCTCCCGGGCCTTCGGCGGCAAGCTGCCGGAGAACGCCGGGCCGCTCACCCTCGCGCAGACCGTCAACGCCGCCCTCACCGACGCGCTGACGGCCGACCCGGGCGTGTTGGTGTTCGGGGAGGACGTCGGGCGTAAAGGCGGCGTCTACGGCGTCACGAAGCACCTACAGGAGCGGTTCGGGGCCGAGCGGGTCTTCGACACCCTGCTCGACGAGACGACGATCCTGGGCCTCGCGCTCGGCGCCGGCCTCGACGGGATGCTGCCCATCCCCGAGATCCAATACCTGGCCTACCTGCACAACGCCGAGGACCAACTGCGCGGCGAGGCGGCCACGATGTCGTTCTTCTCGTCCGGCGCCTACAAAAACCCCATGGTCGTACGGGTACCCGGGCTCGCCTATCAGCAGACGTTCGGCGGCCACTTCCACAACGACAACTCGGTCGCCGTCCTGCGTGACGTGCCCGGCCTCGTCCTGGCCGTGCCGGCCCGGCCCGGTGACGCGGCCCCGATGCTGCGCTCCTGCCTGGCCTCGGCCAGGGCGGACGGCAGCGTCTGCGTCTTCCTCGAGCCGATCGCGCTCTACCACACCCGCGACCTGTACGAGCAGGGCGACAACGAGTGGCTGGCCCCCTACGTGGGCCCGCACGCCTGGTCGTCCGAACACGTGCCAATCGGCCGCGCCCGCACCTACCCGGTCGGCGACGCGGCGGATCTGACCATCATCACGTACGGCAACGGGCTGCGCATGTCACTGCGGGTCGCGGCCCGGCTGGCCGAGCAGGGCTACGGATCCCGAGTGGTGGACCTGCGCTGGATTTCCCCACTGCCGGTGAACGACCTGGTGAGAGAGGCCGCCGCGACCGGCCGCGTGCTGATCGTGGACGAGACCCGCCGCTCCGGCGGCGTCGGCGAGGGAGTCCTCGCGGCCCTGGTGGACGGCGGTTTCGTAGGCTCGGCACGCCGGATCGCGTCGGCGGATTCGCTGATTCCGCTGGGTCCGGCCGCACAACAGGTGCTGGTGGGAGAGGATGCCATCACACAGGGTGCCCACACCCTGCTGGCACGGTAAATTGCCTCACACTCGGTGCGCCACTTGCGCCCGGGCGCGCAAGTGTGTGGACTACCCCCAAGTTCACGCACCGACTTTCTTGGCTAGGAGGACTTAGACAGTGAGCGCGACCGCTGGTCAGGCCGACGGCGTACGCAGCCTGGCGGACCGGTTCGGCTTCGAGCCGAACATGGTGGTCATGGAGATGGGCTACGACGACGATGTCGACGAGGACCTCCGTGACGCCCTGACCGAACGCGTCGGCGATTTGGTCGACGAGGACACCGACGAGGTCGTCGACGCGGTGCTGTTGTGGTACCGCGACGGCGACGGAGACCTCTTCGAACTTCTGACCGACGCCCTGGGCCCCCTCGCCGACAACGGCGTGGTGTGGCTGCTGACCCCCAAGGCCGGCCGTGACGGCCACGTCGAACCGAGCGACATCAGCGAGTCCGCCCCCACGGCAGGCTTGCAGCAGACGTCGACGGTCAACGCCGGCAAGGACTGGACCGGGGCCCGCCTGGTCTCACCCAGGGGTGCGAAGAAGAAGTAGCTCACTGGATTCCCCAGCCCGACCGGCGTCCTCGCGACGCCGGTCCAGCTAGGGTTGTGCCCATGCCACTTCCCGTCGGCGCCGAAGCGCCCGACTTCACCCTGAAGGACCAGAACAACCAGGAGGTACGCCTACGGGACTTCCGCGGTCGCAAAGCGGTCCTGCTGGTGTTCTACCCCTTCACCTTCACCGGCGGCTGCCGGCGCGAACTGGCCGCCGTACGGGACAACCTGCCCGCCTTCCAGAACGAGCAGGTCCAGGTCCTGGCCGTCAGCGTCGACTCGGTCTACAGCCACAAGGTCTGGGCCGGCCAGGAAGGCTTCGACTTCCCGCTCCTGGCCGACTTCTGGCCCCACGGCGAGGTGGCCCGCGCCTACGACGTCTTCAACGACGGCGGAGGCATGGCCAACCGCGGCACCTTCGTCATCGACCAGGACGGCATCATCCAGTTCGCCGAGATGATCGGCCCCGGCGAGTCCCGCGACGTGAAAGCCTGGCTGGCCGCACTCGATAGCTGAAACCGGCCCAGGTACGATGACGGCTCCGGTGAACACCGGGCGCGTAGCTCAGTGGGAGAGCACTCGCCTTACAAGCGAGGGGTCGTAGGTTCGAAACCTACCGCGCCCACGAGTCGGGCATCCCCCTGTCCGCGGAAAGCGCGGACCGGGCCGACCCGTCATATCTGCTCCGGGGCCGAGCCCCGGAGACCCCACGTTCCGTCCGGCTGCGGCTGGGTGGGTGGGGGTTCTTCGGCCTTCGGCCTTCAGTTTTTGGGTACGGCGTTCGGCCTGCCCTGGGATCGGACGTGGGCTTCCGGCTTGACCGTTTGTTGCCTTCGGCCGGATCGGCCCTTTGCCTTGGTTACGTTTTCCTCGCCTTCGCTTTGACTTTCCCTAGACCGGGCCGGGCGTGGCCCGTCGCTTCGCCTTCGGCTTGGTCGTTTCCTGGGCCCGGCCTGGCTTGGCCGTCGCTTCGCTTCGGCTGGCCGTTCCCTCGGCCGGGCTGGCGGGGCGCGTCGCTTCGCCTTCGGGCGGCCTTTGCTTCGGTGTCGGCGCGGCCCCATCCCCTCGCCTTCGGCTGGGGCTGCCGCTCTGCTTTTGGTAGAACATCTAGCCCTTTGTTCGGCGGGGGCTGTTTCTTTGCTTTCGGCGGGGTCCTGCCCTTCGTCTGGTCGGGCCGGCCCCTTGGGCGGGCGGGCACGGCCTCCGCTTTGGGGTCGTCCTTCTCGCCTTTCATCCCTTCAGGGCGGCGGGGATGGCTCGGTTCTTCTTTCTTCTTCGGGGCGGCACTTGCCTTGGCGTGGGCGGGGCCTCTTTCCATCGCCTTGGGGTGGGCTCTGCTGTCGCCCTTGGTGGGGTCGTCGCGTCGACTTGGGTTGTCGTCTTTCGACGGTTGGGTGGGGTGGGGTTCTGGGTTGCGGTGGGAGGTGGGCTGGGGGTTTCGGGATTGGGCCTGAAGGGGTGGCGGGGTGTGGTTGCGTGGGGGAAAGGGTCTTTGGTGGGGGATGGGGGATTTGTGCGCGCTCGGCATGAGCTTGGGGTTGAGGGGGACCGGCGGTACTCGGTGATTTTGCCGGTGCGGCGGTGGCTGCTGGTGGAGAAAGTGCTTGATGACTACGAGAGCGTGGAAGGGGACCTTCTGGTTGATAGGAGTGCTGCGCATGCGGTTCGGGCGGGGGTGTACGGGGCGGATCTGCGGCCGCTTCCTGATGATCGGGTGGTCAGTGTCGAGCTGTCGGGGGTCGAGTGTCAGCTTGTGGCGGACTCGCTGGCTCATCGGGCGGCGGCGGCCGACACCGAGAGCCATGAGCACGGCATCGGGGTGAGTGGGTCGGAGATCTGGGATCTGTTGCGTGTGCTGGATGCCCAGCTCAAACGGGGGTGACGGCTTGTCGGATCACGGACCGTAAGGGTCTTGCGGCTGCTCGGGGCTGGGAGTCTGGCGTTCGTACGGCATCAAGCCATCGTGCGCCGAAGCCTGGAGGCATCTCCTCGATCGACGGGCGGTCATATGTCAGATCTGTCTGCTGATCTTTTTCAGCGTTGGTATCACTCCGATGAGGAGGACACCGACGACGAGGCCGTCTACCGGCCCGCGGATTTTCCGTTCCCGCCGCGGCGGGCGCCCCGGGAAAGCCTCGAGTTCCGGCCCGGTGGCGGCTACATCGAGTACGGGCCGGGGCCGGCCGACCGGTCGGCGCCGAGCCGGGGGAGCTGGGAGGCGGAGCGGGCGGACGCGGTACGGGTGCGTGCCGGCGCGGGGTCGCGCCTGCTGCACATCACGGCGCACGACGGGCAGGTGCTGAAGATCCGCAAGTGACCGACAGGAGATGAGTTTCCGTGGACGCCGACGAGATCATCGAAGCTCCCGAACGACGCCGCTGCGCCACCGAGGACGTCCACCGACGGCTGCTGAACGAGAGCATCAGTTACCGGGTGGCCCGGACCGACATCGAGAACCTCGCCTTCGCCTACGCGAGCGGCGAGAAACGCGACGACCGCACCGAGGTCGTGAACATCCCGGTCGTGGTGCACGTCGTCTACAACACCGAGGAGCAGAACGTCTCCAAGGAGCAGATCGACAGCCAGATCGCCGTCCTCAACGAGGACTACCGGGCGCTGAACCCGGACGTCAAGGACGTACCACCGATCTGGCAGGGCCTCGTCGCCGACCTGAAGATCGAGTTCCACCTGGCCACCGTGGACCCCCAGGGCAACCCGACGGACGGCGTGACCCGCCGGCAGACGACGCGCACCTCCTTCGGCGGCAACGACACGGTCAAGTTCGCGGCGACCGGTGGCACGGACGCCTGGCCGAGCGACCGCTACCTCAACATGTGGGTCTGCCAGCTCAGCGCCGGCCTGCTCGGGTACGCCCAGTTCCCGGGCGGCCCGGCCGAGACCGACGGCGTCGTGATCACCCACACCGGCTTCGGCAAGACCGGCACGGCCCGGGCGCCGTTCGAGATGGGCCGCACCGCCACCCACGAGATCGGCCACTGGCTCAACCTGTTCCACATCGGCGGCGACGACGGCACCGGCTGCGGCGGCACCGACCTGGTGGCCGACACACCCAACCAGTCCGACCAGAACGTCGGCCGGCCCAAGTTCCCGCGCATCACCTGCGGCAACGGTCCCAACGGGGACATGTTCATGAACTACATGGACTACGTCGACGACGCCGCCATGTTCATGTTCACCAAGGGGCAACTCGAGCGCATCGACGCCTGCCTGGCCGGCCCCCGCCAGAGCCTGAAGGCCACCCCGCCCACGACGTGACGACCCCGGCCGCCGCACGTCGACCGGCCGCCGCACTCGGCACGGCGGCCGGGCTCGACAGTGGCTGCCGCGAAGGGGAGGGCCGGGCGCAACGGCGCGCCCGGCCTTCACCCGTCACATGGCGGTCTCGCCCTCAGCCGGGCCGCCGAGCGGCGCGTCGGAAACGGCCGTGGCGGTGGGCACGGCAGGCGGCGCGCTCCGGGCGGTCGCCGGGGCGGCCGGGGTGACCAGGGCCGCCGCGGCGGCCGGGGTGACCGGGGCGGCCTGGACGGCCGGTGTGGCTGGGGTGACCGGGGCAGCCGGTGTGGCTGGGGCGGCTCGGGTGGCCGGTGTGGCTGGGGCGGCTGGGGTGGCCGGTGTGGCTGGGGCGGCTGGGGTGGGGGCCGGGGAGTGCCAGCGGGCGCCGGGGGAGAGCTCGCCCAGGTGTTCCAGGCGGGCGCGGATGCCGCCGTTGCTGCGGCCGAACTCGGACATCAGGTCGCGGGGGCGGGCGCCCTCGCGGTAGCGGGTCAGGAGGCGGTCGTCGTCGTCCGGGGTCCAGCGGGTGCCCTGGTTGGGGTGGCGGCGCTCGGGCGGTGGGGCGTCGCGGGCCGAGGGTGAGGGCCGGGTCATGGCCAGCAGGCCGGCCAGGGTGGAGGTGAGCACGTCGGTCAGGCCGGGCAGGTCGGACGAGGCTATGCCGGCGCTGAGCTCGCTCACCACGTTGCCGTCGGTGTCGCTGCTGACGATGCAGAGGTCGAGGCGATCGTGCTCGGCGGGGAACGAGGTGACCTGGTACTCGGTGTCGCCCAGGACGAGGCGGCGGTCGAGGGTGATCGGTGCGGTTCGGAACGCGGTGTCATTCATGGCCGCGAAGTTAGACCCACCCCCTGACAGTTTCGGGTGATCACTCCAGGCGGGACGCCAGGACCTGTACGCCGGGGCCGTCCAGCTCGCCCAGGACGGTCCGCCGGCCGGTCATCGCCATCATCAGGGCCTCGGCCGGACCGGCCACCAGGTGACCGGCGCCGAAGGTCCAGTCCAGGTCGGACGCCGCGAAGAGCAGGCCGGCGAGCCAGGACCTGCGGGTGAAGCCGACCGGGCGGCCGGTGGTCAGGAAGTCCAGGGCGATCCGCAGCGAGTCCAGCGGCAGGCGGTGCGGCAGGCCCAGGGGGCGCCGGATGTCCTGTCCGTGCACCAGCAGGTCGGTGAGCTGGCCGGGGTAGCCGACCAGGGGCGGTTTGAAGTCGTTCTCGGCGTTGCGGCGCAGGCCCTCGGCGATCTCCTCGACCGGCAGCCGGCCGAGCGACTGGGCCAGCAGCGCGTTGGCCCGGTGCAGCCGGAAACCGGAGCGCACCATCGCCGACACGGTCGCCCCGCGTGGCGCCTCCACCGCGGCCAGCAGGTGGGCCGCCACCTCGCGGACCGTCCAGTCGCCGCAGAGGCTGCGCACCGCCAGCTGGGACGGGGTCAGCGACTCGAGCAGGTCGGCCGTGCGGCGTCTTTCCTGCGCTATCGCCTGGCGGACCGGCATCATTCGTACAGCTTCGCGGCGTACGCGGGCCCGTAGTACTCCTCCAGCGCCGCCATCGACGCCTGCGGCTGCTCGATCGTCTTGGCGATCACGGGACGGGACGGCGCGTCCGACGGCGACCACGAGGCCGGCTCCCACAGACGGGAGCGCAGGAACGCCTTCGAGCAGTGGTAGAAGACCTCTTCGATCTCCACGAGCAGCGCCATCTCGGGACGATGCCGGTGCACCACCATGCGGTCGAAGAGGTCGTCATCGCGTACGAGGCAAGCCCGCCCGTTGATCCTCAAGGTGTCGCCCCGGCCGGGGATCATGTAGATGAGCCCGACGTGCGGGTTGTCGACGATGTTGTGGAATCCGTCGGCGCGCCGGTTGCCGGACCGCTCGGGGATGGCGATCGTCGCCGGATCGAGCACGAGGGTGAAACCGGGCGGATCGCCCTTGGGGGACACGTCCAGGTTGCCGTCGGAGTCCGATGTGGCCACCAGGCAGAACGGTGACGCCGCGAGCCAGTCGCGGTCGAGGTCGTGCAGCGCACGCCGCACCTTGGCCGCCACCCGGGGGATCGGCGTTCCGATGATCTCGCGAAGCTCGTCGTGCGTCGTGATCCGCTGCATGCCGACCACTCTAGGAAGACGCCCCAAGCCATTTGCGGTAGTGCGACGCGAACGGCTCCCGGTCGAGCACCAGCGCCTCGTGCAGGGCGGCCGCACCGGCCCGCGCGCCCGCCACGATCTCCGGTGGGTAGCCCAGCTCGTGGCGGTGCTGCTCGAACTCGTCCTCGTCCTCCACCTCGACCCGCCGGCCCCGGCGGTAGCGAACCAGGTCGATGTCGAGGTCGATCACGGTGATCTCGGCGGGGCCGGTCCAGCGGGCCGGCGTGATGATGTCGCAGTAGAGCTCGCGCCTGTCCGGCGCGGCCAGGAACATCGCCATCCACCAGGCCTCGGCCGGGATCAGCCGGACCGCGTCGACCCTGGTCACGCCGGTCGGGCGGCGGCCGTAGTGGTAGGTGACGACGGTGCCGCGGGGGGTGGACAGCCACGTGCCGAACTCGTCCTCGCCGAGCAGCCGCCCGGTCACCTGCCGATGCGGTCGCCCGTCGAACTTGCGCAGCACCAGATCGACCGCATCCACCCGGCGAGGCTACATCGATCCCCATCGGGGGACATGCCCGGCCGTCCCGCTCCGGCACGCCGCGTGATTCGTTTCAAGGCCGTGAAGGTCGTCATCGACGGCAGGTTCGTGCTCGACGAGGCGGATCTGCAGACGCGCCTGGCCGGAGCGTTCGGCTACGGACCCTTCTACGGACGTGATCTGGCCGCCCTCCGGGACCGGCTGACCGCCGGCGATCCGCGCCCGCTCGAGCTCACCTGGATCCACGCCGACGCCATCCGGCTGGCGCTGGGCGGCGCCGCCTTCCGGGCGTACCTGACGGTCTTTCAGGCGATCGAGGTGGCCGACGAGCGCAAGCCCTGGGACGAGCGCTTCATCTTCCGCCTGTTCGAATAACCGACTCGCACCCGAGCGCTTTCTCATGCCGCCACCCTCGCCACCGATTGCTGAGGGTGCCGGCGGGGAGAACCCACCGGCGGGCGGGCCCCGACCGGTTTCCCCCTGGCGATCGGGCCCGCCCGGACAACTCGAGCAGAAGGAGCGTCGATGGACCGCGAGCTCTACGTCGGCATCGACGCCACCAAGATCGTCGTCAGCGCGCACCCTCTCAAGGTCCGCACGGGCCGGGTCGCCCGGCACCGCGCCGGATCGGTGACGGAGATGCTGCCGGTGGCGCCGAGCGGGGCCACCCGCGAGGAGCGCACCGCGTTCGCCTGCCGCCTGAGCCTCCCGCTGGCCTTCCTGACCGCGCTGGCCGCCGCGGCCGGCGCGCCGTGGTGGCTGCCCGCCGTCGCCTCGGTCGCGACCCTCGCCACCGTCTGGCGCCGCCAGGCCCGCGCCGCCGCCGAGACCGAATTCGAGCTGCCCCGCGACCCGGGGGCCCGGGTGTTGCTGGCCGCCGAGGAGCGGGCCGTCTTCCAGCGGGCCGTCCGGGTCGCGCGCCGCGTCCGCCGGGCCTGGCCGGCCCTGCCGGGCATGGTCGACGAGACGGCCGACCACTCGCTGACCGCTGCCCTCGACGACCTGGCCACGCTTCTCGTACGCCGTCAGGAGCTGCGCCGCCTGCGGGCCGGGCTCGCCGCCGTACCCGATCGGGACGTCCCCGCGGGCAGCCCCGCCCTGTCCGCCCTGTCCGAGCAGCGCGACCAGGCCGAGCGGCTGTGGCGCGAGGCCGGCCGGCAGGTCAACCGGATCCTGCGCGGCCTCGACCGGACCGCCCTGGCCCAGGAGTCGCTGCTGCGCGAGCGGCACATCGGCGAGACCGCCCGGCACGCCGAGCTGGCGCTGGCCGGTCTCGCCCCGGCCGCCCCGGCGGACCACTCGGAGCTCGCCGACCGCACGGACGCCGTGATCACGGCGTATCGAGAGCTGGCAGCAGGTCGAAATTGATCATCGCGCCCGCGGTCAGCCCGGCCGCGGCCGCGGAGATCACCTGGGCCATCGGGTCGGCCACGTTGCCCGCTACCCAGACTCCGGGAACCGCGGTGCGCCCCGAGGGGTCGATCGCGGGAACGTAGGTGCCGATGCCCATGGGGTGCTCCACGGGCTCGAGCCCGAGCTCTTCCAGGAATCCACCTCGCGCCTCCATCCGGGTCGTCACGACCAGGTAGTCACGTGCCACGAAGCTACCGTCCTTGAGCCGGACGCCACCGTCCTCCACAGCGGCCACGTCGTCCACAGCCAGCGGGACGACGTCCTTGCTCCACTGCTGCCAGAGGCGTACCTTCTCCGCGTCGCCGAACACGCCGATGGCCTGACCACGGACTTCGTAGCCGTGGCAGTAAGGGCAGTGCAAGACCATCGAGCCCCAGCGCTCGGCCAGGCCCGGAATGCCGGGCAGCCGGTCGGCGAGCCCGGTGGTGATCAGCAGCCGCTTCGCCCGGAAGGTCGCGCCGTCGGCGAGGCGAACCTCGAAGCCCGGCCGGACCGAGGTCACCGACCCCTCGATCACCTCGCCGCCGTATTTGCGGACCTCGGCCCGGCCCGCCGCGTGGAACTCGGCCGGGGTCATCCCGTCGCGGGTCAGGAAGTTGTGGATGCCGTCGGCCGGCGCGTTCCGCGGCTCGCCCGAGTCGATCACCAGTACCGAGCGCAACGCCCGTCCCAGGGCCACCGCGCCGCTCAGGCCGGCCGGCCCGCCGCCGATAACAATCACGTCGTAAGTCATGGCCCGATGGTGGCCCCACCATGCCGAAATGCGGAAACATCTTTGCCATGACGGCAAACGACGACGTCCTCAAGGAGGTCGGCCCCCGGCTGCGGCAGCTGCGCCGGAAGGCCGGGATCACGCTGACCGCGCTCGCCGAGACCACCGGCATCTCGGTCAGCACCCTGTCGCGCCTCGAGTCGGGTCAGCGCAAGGCCACCCTCGAACTGCTGCTGCCGCTGGCCCGCGCCTACCGGGTGCCCCTCGACGAGATGGTCGGCGCGCCGCCCACCGGCGATCCCCGGGTCTACGCGCGGCCGATCAGCGCGTTCGGCCAGACGATCGTGCCGCTCTCCCGGCAGCCCGGCGGCCCGCAGGCGTTCAAGCACCTCATCCCGGCCGGCGCCCGGCAGGATCCGGACCCCAAGACCCACGAGGGGTACGAATGGCTCTACATCCTCAGCGGCCGGCTGCGGCTGATCCTCGGCGAGCACGACCTCGTCCTGCCGCCGGGTGAGGCGGCCGAGTTCGACACCCGGGTGCCGCACTGGTTCGGCAGCGCCGACGGCCAGGCCGTCGAGTTCCTGACGATCTTCGATCGGCAGGGCGCCCGGATCCACGTTCGTGCCAAATCCCGAAACCACCCCCACGAGTGACTTTCTCCGCCCTCGTCACGGGACTAGGGTGGTTAGCCATCGTGTTCATGTGCTGCGACGGGTGGTGGACAGTTGTCTGGGGACCGTGACGTGCCGCTCGGGGAGCGTGCCGAGCGCGTCCACCAGCAGGTTCTGCACGACCTCGGCGTCGGGCAGCCACCACTGTGCCTGCTCCGGCGGCACGGCCCACCGCACCGGCCCTTCGCTCATCCGGCTCGGCGCGGCCGGCACCCACGACCCGGTCCCGTGGCGGACGACGTCCAGCCGATGCTCCAGTTCGGCCCGCAGAGGCACCCCGGCCCGCACGAGGAACATCCACCGCCCGGCCGCCGTCACCGCGACCGGGCCGCGAGCGTCCGCCCGCTCCACTCCCAGCACCCCGGTGTGCAGCCGCGCCGTGCCCAGCACCCGCAGTCCGAGCGCCGCCGGCACTTCCAGCACGTCGAACAGCCGCCCGGTCGCCAGCAGCACGCTGTGCGGCCGATGCCGCCACCACGCCCGCACCTGGGCCGGGTCGGCGCTCGCGCTGTCCTCCCACGACTCCAGCGCGGGATGGCCGGCCATGATCGGGCATCCGGGGCGTCCACAGGTGAACCGGTGCCCGACGAGGCGGGCGCCGGGGGTGACCGCCCAGCCGTGCTCGGCGTACCGCAGAGCGGCCCGCCGCAGGCGTCCCCGATCGACGAGATCGAGCAACGCCGGTGGTACGAACGGCCGACTGACGGTCCACTGCATGGCTCGATAACCCCCGATCTGGGTGGGCCGGCGCCATATCAGCTCCGTCTGCCGTATCCAAGCGCGACACGCATCGTTGTTTCCGGCAGATCCACCCTTTGCAAGTTGCAACGAAAACTACGAGCATCGGTGAGCAGGCGATCACACACGCTGTGCGACATGAGCACACGTGGGGGGTCCACACTGCAGATGACACAAGGGCTCGCCGGCGGGGGTCGCCGGGTGAGCCGGGGGAGGCACCGTGGACGAGCTGCCGATCGGCCGCCGCGTCGCCTATTGGCGCGGCCGGCGCAAGATGTCCCAACAGGTCTTCGCTGACCGGTTGGGCAAGTCCAAGAGCTGGGTCGACAAGGTGGAACGAGGCGTCCGCCGGCTCGACAAGTTCTCCGTCGTCTACGAGATCGCCGACGTTCTGCAGGTGGACGTCCAGCTGCTGCTGGGCAAGGACGTGGAACGGCGCCCGGAGACCCAGAACTGCATCGACCAGGTCGAAGTGGAGGAGATCCGCGCCGCCCTGGAGCGTTACGACCAGATGAGCGCGTTCTTCCAGGCGGTGCCCCACTCGCCGCCCCTGGTCGAGATGCGCAAGGCGGTCAGCCACGCCTGGCTCACCTATCAGCACGCGAAGTACGGCGTCCTGGCCAGGATGCTGCCCAAGCTGCTGCGCGACGCCCAGGCGGCGGACAGCGCCTACGCCACCGGCACGGAGGCCAAGGACGCGGCCCACCTGCTCGGGCAGGTCTACCAGATCGCCTCGTCGGCGCTGCGCAAGGTGGGGGAGCACGAGCTCTCCTGGCTGGCGGCCGACCGGTCGATCGCGGTGTCCCAGCGGGCCGGCGACCAGCTCCTGGCCGGGCTGGCGTCGTACCGGGTGGGCAGCGCGCTGCTGGCGCTCGGCCGGGTCCGTCCCGCGCTCGAGGTCAACGTCAACATCGCGAACCGCCTGGCGCCGAGCTTCGACCGTCCGCAAGGGCAGGGCGAGAGGCTTTCGGTGTACGGGATGTTGCTGCTCAACGGCGCGATGGCGGCCGCGCGGATCGGCGACAGCGCGACCGTGCGCGACCTGCTCTGCGGCGCCGAGCAGGCGTCGCTCGAGCTGGGCGGCGACTTCAACCACTACTGGACGAGCTTCGGGCCGACCAACGTGCAGCTGCACCGCTGCGCCACGGCGGTCGAGCTGGGCGACGGCCGTACCGCGGTCGAGGCCCATGAAAAGCTGGACATCGTCGGCTTCAACGCCATGTTGCCGGAGCGCCGCGCGCACCACTTCCTGGACATCGCGCGCGGCTACACCCAGATCGGCAACATCGACAAGGCCAGCGAGATGCTCCTGGAGGGCGACCGGCTCGCCCCGTCGGAGATCCGCTGCCGTCCGCTCGCCCACGAGGTCCTTTCCGACGTGCTCCGCCGGACGCGGGGCACGCCACCGGCTCCGATCGCGGAGCTGGCCGAGCAGATGGGAGTCGGCGTATGAGGGCGGTCCGCAGGTGACGATCGGCAACCCCGCACCCGGCGTGCTGTACGTCCTGGTCTGTGGTTCTCCCATGGCGCGCGACGTCGGCATCTTGGTCACCCTGGCCCAGCAGGAAGGCTGGGAGGTCTGCGTGATCACCACGCCCGACGGCCGCAAGTTCGTCGACGTGGAAGCGCTCCAGGCACAGACCGGCCACCCCGTGCGCACCTACTACAAGAGTCCCGGCGACCCGGACGTGCTGCCTGAGGCGGACGCGATGATCGTCGCGCCCGCCACGGTCAACACCGTCAACAAGTGGGCCGTCGGCATCACCGACACGCTCGTTCTCGGCCTGCTCGTCGAGGGCTACGGCTATGGCGTGCCGACGGCCGTCGTTCCGTACACCAATAAGGTCATGGCCCTTCATCCCGCCCTGCACGAGAGCCTGGCGAAACTCCGTGACTGGGGCGTGCACGTGCTGTACGGCGAGGACGTGTGCCGGCTCGGCGGACCCGGCCAGACCGATCGTTACCGTGGGCAGTTCCCGTGGCGGCGGGCGCTCCAGGCGGTCAGCAATCCGGTGACGATGAGCAGCAGCCGGGCCGAGCCCGGCGCGGTGGGCTGAGCTACCGGCTCCCTCGGCCCCTCCGGCCCGATAGAGTTGTCGGCCGTGACCGACACTGCCGCCATACCCACCGTCCGGGACGTCATCGACGCGCTCGACCGGCGTTATCCCCGCGAGTGGGCGGAGTCCTGGGACCGGGTCGGCATGGTGCTGGGCGACTTCGCCCACCCGGTCCGGCGGGTCCTCTGCGTCGTCGACTGCGTGCCCGAGACGGTGGAAGAGGCGATCTCGGTGGGAGCCGATCTGATCGTCGCCCACCATCCGCTGCTGCTCAAGCCGGTGTCGACGCTCGCGCCGGACACGTACAAGGGCCGCATCATCCACCGGCTGATCCGGTCGGACGTGGCCCTCTACGTCGCGCACACGAACGCCGACGTGGCCAATCCGGGTGTTTCGGACGCGCTGGCTTCACTTCTCGGTTTGCGGGATCTCAGACCGTTGGTTCCTGGCGATGACGGCCGCGGCCTGGGCCGGATCGGCGTGCTGGACCCACCGATGGATTTGTCGGAACTAACGGGATTTGTCGCGTCACGGCTTCCGGCGACGGCGGCGGGCGTGCGGTCGGCCGGAGATCCTTCATTGGTCGTACGGACCCTGGCCGTCTGCGGTGGCGCGGGTGACACCTTCCTGGCCGACGCCGCACGGGCCGGCGTGGACGCGTACCTTTGCGCTGATCTTCGTCACCACCCGGCGAGCGAACACGTCGCCGGGGAAGGCCCGGCGCTGATCGACGTCGCCCACTGGGCGACGGAACGTCCCTGGCTCGACGACGTCGCGGCGTGGCTGCGCGGCGAGTTCGGCTTCGACGTCGTCGTGTCCGACCTGGACACCGACCCCTGGACCCTTTTCCGAAAGAAGGAGCCCCTGCCGTGAAGGCCTCCCCGGATGCCCAGCGCCGCCTGCTCGACCTGCAGGCCGTCGACACCGCCCTGGCCCAGCTCGCCCACCGGCGCAAGACGCTGCCCGAGCTCGCCGAGATCGACGCGGTGTCGCGGGAGCTCTCCGCGCTGGAGGACGAGCGGGTCCGCGCCCAGGTCGCCGTGGACGACCTCGAGCGCGACATCAGCCGCTTCGAGAAAGACATCGAGCAGGTACGCATCCGCAAGGACCGCGACCAGAAGAGGCTCGACGCCGGGGGCGCCCTCAAGGAGATCGAGGGCCTTCAGCACGAACTGGCCACCCTCAACCGGCGCCAGTCCGAGCTCGAGGACGCCGAGCTCGAGCTGATGGAGCAGAAGGAGTCGGCCGAGTCCGCGCTGACGGCGGTCCGCGAACGTCTCGACGCCGCCCTGGCCCGCCGCTCCGAGGCCGAGGCCCGCCGCGACGAGACGCTGGCCGACATCACCAAGGAGCAGGAGTTCAAGCAGTCGTCGCGGGCCCCGCTCGCCGCCGACCTGCCGGCCGACCTGGTCACCCTCTACGACAAGATCCGCCTCGACTCGGGTCTCGGCGCGGCCCTGTTCCAGTCGGGCCGCTGCGGCGGCTGCCGCATCGAGCTGTACGGCGCCGACCTGGCCCGGGTCAAGGCGGCGGCGCCCGACGAGGTCGTCCGTTGCGAGGAGTGCCGCCGCATCATGGTCCGCACCAAGGAGTCCGGCCTGTGAGCCTGCGCGTCGCGATCGAGGCCGACGGCGGCTCCCGGGGCAACCCCGGCCCGGCCGGGTACGGCTCGGTGGTCCGCGCCCACCCGACGGGCGAGGTGCTGGTCGAGCGGTACGGCGCGCTGGGCGTGACCACGAACAACGTGGCCGAGTACACGGGCCTGATCGAGGGGCTGAAGGCGGCCCGCGAGCTGAACGCCACCGAGGTCGACGTCCGGATGGACTCGAAACTGGTGGTCGAGCAGATGTCCGGCCGCTGGCAGATCAAGAACGCGGGCCTGCGCCCCCTGGCCGCCGCCGCGGCGGCCCTGGTCACCGAGTTCGACCGGGTGACCTTCGAGTGGATCCCGCGCGAGCGCAACAAGGCGGCCGACGCCCTGGCCAACCGGGCCATGGACGAGGCCGCCGGCAAGCCGGTCCGCGAGGTCCTGGCCGAGGATCTGGTCGCCCCCACCGCGCCCGTCGTCGAGCCGGACATTTCCGATTCTTCTCCCTTTTCCGGCGCGCCGGGTCCTCGCTCGTGGGCGCCGCCGTCGCTGGACAACGCGACCCGGCTCATCCTGGTCCGCCACGGCGAGACGGCCCTGACCAAGCAGGGTCGCTACTCCGGCCGGGGCGACGTGCCCCTCTCCGACGAGGGCGAGGCCCAGGCCATGGCCGCCGGCGGCCGGGTGGCCGGCATCTCCCGCGACGTCACGGCCATCGTCAGCTCACCGCTGAGCCGCTGCGTGCGTACGGCCGAACTCATCGCGGCCGAGGTGGGCGGCGTCCCCGTGACGGTGGTCCCCGACCTGATCGAGTGCGACTTCGGCGACTGGGAGGGCCTGACCTTCGCCGAGGTCAACGAGCGCTGGCCGGCCGAGATGGCCGCGTGGCTGGAGAAGACGAGCGTGGCCCCACCCGGAGGCGAGTCCTTCCAGGCGGTGGCCAAGCGGGTACGGGGAGCCCTCCAGACCGTCCTCGACTCGTACCCCGGCGGCGTGGTCGTCCTGGTCTCCCACGTCACCCCGATCAAACTGATCCTGCGCGACGCCCTGGCCGCCTCGGACGCCTTCCTCCACCGCCTGTTCCTCGACGCCGCCGGCGTCTCCACCATGGACATCTGGCCCGACGGCAACATCGCGGTCCGCTCGGTCAACGAGACGGCCCACCTCCGCTGACGCCTCCCGGCGTGACGTGGCGGCGTCGCCCGGGACTGGCGCTCATGGTGCGTACGCTGCACCGATGAGCGCCTGGCCGATCGACAAGTTGACCGCGCTGCGGCTCGGAAGGCGGCCTGCCGCGGACGTACCGGGGTCGGGGCCGGGGCGGCGGGCATTCGTCACCGTCATCCCCCTGGCCGCTGAGGCGGACCTGGTCGCCCGGCGGGAGGGGTGGACGCGGGCTGACCGTGAGCGGCGATTTCGGGTGGCGCACTGGGACTACGCGGCCGACATGCTCGAGGGCTGGGACTACGACGTCGGCGCCCACCGCGAAGTGGAAGGCGAAGCCGCGCTCTCGGCGCTGATCGATCGGTGGGGACTCAAGGCCGGCGTTTTTCGCTACGCGTGGGACACGGCTGATCCACGGTAGTTGTTCAGGAAGGGTTTCGTCCGGAACCGGGGCTAGCGTGCGGGCATGGCGGAATTTGAGGGGGACCTGCGCGGCTCCCGGTTCGAGCGGGCCGATCTGGCCGGCAGTCGCTTTCGGGACGTGAACTTCCATGACGTCGTGATGCGAGGTGTGTATCTCGGCCGGGTCGACATCGACGGGGAGATCGAGAGTCTGCGGATCAACGGGGTGGACGTTGTTCCGTACGTACAGGCCGAAATGGATCGTCGTGACCCCGAGCGGGTCAAGATGCGGCCGACGGAGCCGGCCGGATTTCGGGAGGCCTGGGATCTTGTCGAGGCGCGGTGGGCTGAGACGGTGGAGCGGGCGCGGCGGCTGCCCGAGGCGATGCTGCACGAGTCCGTGGACGGGGAATGGTCGTTCATCGAGACGTTGCGGCATCTGGCCTTCGCCGAGGAGTCGTGGGTGTCGCGGGCCATCCTGGGTGAGCCCTCGCCGTGGCATCCGCTTTCGCTGCCGTGGGACGGCATGGACGACACGCCCGGTGTTCCGCGTGATCGGGCGGCCCGGCCCGCCCTCGACGAGGCGCTCGCCCTCCGGCTCGACCGGATGGCCACCGTGCGGCGGGTCCTCGACGGCCTGACCGACGAGCTGCTGGCCGCCGACACCAAACCCGTCGACGGCCTAGGCTGGCCGCCGCCGGCGAAGACCTTTCCCGTACGGGATTGCCTGCTCACCGTGCTGAACGAGGAGTGGGAGCACCGCCGCTTCGCGGAACGCGACCTGGCTGTGCTGGAATCACGGGTATGAACGAATCTCGACCGGTTGCTCTGGTCACCGGCGTCGGCCGTACGGTCGGGATCGGCGCCGGCATCGCCCGGCAGCTCGCCTCCTCGGGGTGGGATGTCGCCTTCACGTACTGGCACGCGTACGACGACCGCATGCCCTGGGGTCCCGAAGCCGGCGCGACGAAAGCCATCGCCGACGGGCTGGCCGGCCGCAGCGCCGCCATCGAGGCCGACCTGACCGAGGTGGCGGCGCCGGCCGCGATCTACGACGAGGCCGAGCAGCGCCTCGGACCGGTGACGGCCCTGGTCATGTGCCACTGCGAGTCGGTCAACTCCGGCCTGCTCGACACCACCGTGGAAAGCTTCGACCGTCACTTCGCGGTCAACGCCCGCGCCACCTGGCTCCTCATCCGGGAACACGCGCGGCGCTTCCAAGGTGCGCCCGGCACGGGCCGGATCATCGCCCTGACCAGTGACGCCACTGCGGGCAATCTGCCGTACGGCGCGAGCAAGGGCGCCCTCGACCGGATCACCCTGGCCGCCGCGCGGGAGCTGTCCCACCTGCGCATCACCGCGAACGTCATCAATCCGGGCCCGATCGACACCGGTTGGATGTCCGGCGACCTCCAGGAGATGGTCGTCCGCGAGACCCCGATGGGCCGCCTGGGAACTCCGCAGGACACGGCCCACCTGGTCGACTTCCTGTGCTCGCCGCGGGGTGGTTGGATCAACGGCCAGCTGCTGATGAGCAACGGCGGGTTCGCCTGAGGGTTTCCTTCATTCACGTCCAGCGGCCGGACGCCCGCCGACGACCGGCCTAGGCTGAACAACCATGACGGATTCTGAGCTGTCGGAGTTACGCGCGCGGGCCGCCGGCGGAGACCGGGACGCGGTGGACCAGCTCGTCGAACTGGCCGGCGAACGAGGTGACATGGCGGAACTGCGCCGCCTCGCCGACGCGGGCAGCCGCGACGCCACCGACGAACTCGTCCAGCTGGCCAGCGAGCGAGGCGACACCGACGAGCTACGCCGCCTGGCCGACACCGGCAACAGCGACGCGGCCGAACTGCTGGCCGAACTCACCGACGAAGACTGACTGACTCAGCCGCGGGGCGATCGTTGTGCTAGCTGACCACTTTCGCCAAGTCGACGGCATTCGGCGGGGCCTTGATCTCAGCGACTGTCGCGCCGTACTCGGTGAACGCGATGTCGGTGCCGCCGGATTTCGGCGAGGTGATCTTTATCGGGTACGGCTCGCCGGTAGTGGCGATGTAGACGGTGTCGCCCCCGACGTCGGGGCTGGTCAGGCTGATCATCGGCTGGCCGTCGAGGGCGCCGACGGGACCTTTGTTGAAGCCGTCGTAGTAGCGCAGGAGCTCCTCGACGTCGGCGACGGAGTACAGATCCTCGAAGTTCCGGTCCGCCGCGGACAACTTGATCCAGCGGCCGCTCGCACGCTGGGCGGTCAGCTCACCCTTCGTCGCGCCGAGCATCGCGATCCAGGACGCCGTGTCGAGGCGAAGGTAGCGCTGCCCACCGACCGTGATCAGCTCGACGGTCGTTTTACTGGTCTTGAGAACGCCCGTCTCGTCCGCGCCTGCGACTGTGATATCCAGGCTGACATTGCGGTAGTCGTCGACGAGGCGACCCTTGACGTGGACCGATGTCGTCTGCCGGATAGCGGCCAGCGCCTTGCCGACGATTTCGGCCGGCGGCAACGCGGCGACGCCGTTGCCGGCAGCGTCAGAGGCCGACGCGGACGATGTAACGGCCTCGTCGTCGTTCGCGGCCGCGCATCCGGCGAGCAGCACAATGGACAGTGCCGCGGCCCCCAAGGACCTGATTTTCATGGCGCCGCTTCCCCCGCTGGATCGGTTGGCGACGATCAAGCTACATGGACGGCGTCGCGCTGGAGTACCCGGCGCCTTAGGACTGCCACCGCGGCCGGGCAAGAGCCGAAGGTCGTCTCGGCTTACCGCCCTATAGTGCTCGGCGAGGCAAGATACGTGCCATGAGTGTCAGGCCTGAGTACGACCTTGAGGCGTACATCAAGCGGTCCACCGAAGGGCCGTGCTTCGTGTGTGCGTTTCTTGGTGGCCATCCCGACTACCGGCATCACCTGGTCTATGAGGATGAGGAGACTGTTGCCTTTCTGACCCGGTATCCGACTCTGCTCGGTTACACCGTCGTATGCCCTCGGCGGCACCTTGAGAGCTGGGTGACCGACATGGAGGTGGACGAGTTTCTGCGCTTTCAAGGGACTGTGCACCGGGTCGCTCGGGCATTGGAGGCGACCTTGCCGACCGAGCGGATGTACTCGATGAGCCTGGGTAGCCGGCAGGGGAACGCTCATCTGCATTGGCATCTGGCGCCGCTGCCGCCCGGGGTTCCGTATCGGGAGCAGCAGTTTCACGCGGTCATGTCGGAGAACGGGACGCTTGCTGTGACCGATGGAAGTCAGGCGGCGCTGGCTCGGGAGATTCGGGGTCGGATCGACGTTGGATACTGACACGCATGACGCAAGGGGACGGGGATGGTGGTGCAGTTGGAGGCGGAGTGGGCGCGTTTCCGGCACCGGCTCGTTTTCGTGCAGGCTGTGAAGGAGATCGAGCTGTCCGAGACGCAGGGGTGGGTGGGTCTTCGGCGTACGGCGCAGGAAGCGCGCGAGATTTCCGCGGGCCAGCAGTGAATTTTCGGCGCAACATCGTCGAGAACTGGGGGGCCGAGGGCGAGCAGTGGCTCGCCGACCTCCCGAAGCTGATCGATGACATGGCCGGCGAATGGGGCCTGGAAATCGATGAGCCGCAGGCCATGACCTTCCATTGGGTCGCCACGGTGAAGGGTGGCGGCGTCCTCAAGCTCGGCGTCCCGGATGGGCATCTCGGCGCCGAGGCCGAGGCCCTGCGGATCTTCGATGGGCGCGGCGCTGTGCGGCTTCGGGCCGAGGACGCGGCTCGCGGTGCGTTGCTGATCGAGCAAGCCTTTCCCGGTACGCCGGTGGCCGAGCTCGACGACGACGCGGCCGCCACCGCGGTTCTTGTCGACGCCGCGGAGCTGCTTCACCGCGTACCCCCCATCAATTGCTCTCTGCCTCATCTGCGCACCCTGCGTGGGGCTTTCGAGCGCTATGACCGGGACGGGCCGATTCCACGGCGGATGGTGGAGCGGGCGGCGGAGCTGTTCGACGACCTCTGTGCGGACGCGCCGCGCGAGACCGTGCTGCACGGGGACCTGCACCACGGCAATGTGCTGCGGGCCGAGCGGGCGCCGTGGCTGGCGATCGACCCGTCGCCGCTGATCGGGGACCCGGGCTTCGACTGCGGGGCGATGCTCTACAACCCCGATCCGGAGCGGCACGACCCGGCGCTGCTCGCGCTGGTGCCGGCCCGGATCGAGCAGCTGTCCCGGCTTGAGCCGGTGGACCGCGTCGTGGCCTGGGGATTTGTCATGGGCGTGCTGTCCGAGTTGTGGACGGTCGAGGCGTCCGGCCAGGCGCGGAGCCGGGCGATCGAGGTGGCCGCCCTACTGGAGCCGCGGCTGCGCTGACCGCACTCGCAGAACCTGTGCGCCCAGCGTCATGACGATCATCAGCGCCACGATGACGCCGAACGAGACGGTCAGCGACGACACGTGGGCGATGCCGCCGATGATGCCGGGGGCGATGAGACCGCTGCCGTACGCGATGCCGGCCACCCCGGCGATGCCTTTGCCCGGGCTGCTTTCGGTACGGGCGGCGGCCGCGAACACCAGCGGCACGACCACCGCGATGCCGATGCCGAGCAGGCCGAACCCGGCGATCACCAGCGCGACCGGCTCGGCCAGAACGATCGTCAGGGCGCCGGCCGTGGCGCACACCCCGGAGAAGCGGACGGTGGTCACCGGGCCGAACCGCCGGACGACCCGGTCGCCGCCGAAGCGGGCCACGGCCATGCAGACCGAGAAGATCGAGACGGTGGCCGCGGCGGTGGCGGCGGGATGGTGCAGCAGGTCGCGGACGTACACGGCGGCCCAGTCGAGGCTGGCCCCCTCGGCGAAGACCGCGCACAGGCCGATCAGGCCGATCGTCAACACCCGGCCGGTGGGCAACGCGAACGCCGGCGGTTCCTCCAGGCCGGCCGCGGGCCGGTGCGGGATGAGCCACCGCGACGCGGTCAGCACGACCGCGAACAGGGCGGCCACGGTGAGCAGGAAGTGCGTGGGCGCGGACAGGCCGGCCCGGGTCGCGAGCACGGCCACCGCCGAGCCGGCCAGCCCGCCGAGGCTCCACCAGCCGTGGAAGCCGGACATCACCGACCGGCCGTAGCGTTCCTCCACGAGCACGGCGTGCGCGTTCATGGCGACGTCGGCCACGCCGGCCGCCGCCCCGTAGACGATCAGGCCGAGGCCGAGCGCCCACAACGAGGTCGGCAGCGCCGGGAGCAGAAGAGCGGCACACCAGCAGAGCATCAGGACGCGTACGAGGGAACGCAGGTCGAACCGATGCACGAGCCGCCCCGACAGCGGCATCGCGATCAGCGCACCGAGCCCGGGCATGAGCAGAGCCAGCCCGAGCCCACCCGGCCCCACCCCGACGTGGTCGGCCACCCACGGCACTCGCGCCGCGAACGTGCCGGTGACGGCCCCGTGCGCCGCGAAGATCGCCGACGTCGCGACCCGCGCCTTCCGCTCGATCATGAACCGACCCTAACGACGGCGGGGAAGGCTGCGTTTACGCCCCGAGAGGAATTGATGACTGTCACAGCGGAACGGCTCGCCAGGATGCTCGTTTCTGGATTGAATAAAGATCTGGGGAACGCAAAACGGTAGATAGGAGTCGCTGGTGCCGCTCAGGAGCCGTAAGCAGTGGTGGGGTGTGACGCTGGACGCGCCGGACGGGATGGAGTTGGGGCGCTTCTATTCGCGGCTGCTCGGCTGGAATTTCTATCCGGCGGACAACGGGCTGGGCGGGGCGGTGGCGCCCTCCGAGAACGCGGGTTACAACCTCGGATTCCAGACCGAGAAGCACTACGTACGGCCGGTGTGGCCGGCCGAGGCGGGTAAGCCGCAGATGTCGATGCACCTGGAGATCGAGGTCGACAATCTGGAGGAGGCCGTCGCGCACGCCATTTCGGTCGGCGCCGAACAGGCCTCCTATCAACCGCAGGAGACGGTACGGGTGATGCTCGATCCGGCCGGGCATCCGTTCTGCCTGTACACGGACGACTAGTTCACGAAACGGAAGGGGCGCGCGCCGGGAACCGGTGCGTGCCCCTTCCGATTCGGCGAAACAATCGCCGACGAATGGAACCGGTACTTCTCGTGCCACTCACCATCTCAAGTGGACGAGGGTGTCTCCACGGCCGTGAGGTCGCGGTCGACGCGCGGGTCGCCCTCGTCGGCGAAGTAGTCGTCCTGCCGCGTGCCGTCGACGCCGGCCGGCGTCTTGGCCGCCCGCAGGATAAGCGTGACGATGACCGCGATCAGCAGGTTGACCAGCACGGTCACGAAGCCGACGTAGATGGTGCGTTTGGTGTCGAAGCCGAACTCGGACAGCGGGAACGCCGACCCGCCGAAGTGGGCGCGCTTCGTGGCCGGGTTCGGGATCTGCCACAGCATCCACATCGACAGGCCCATGCCGGCCACCCAGCCCGCGATCAGCGCGCCCCGGTGCAGCCACCGGGTGAACAGGCCCAGGGCGACCGCGGGAGCCGTCTGCAGGATGATCACGCCGCCGATCAGCTGCAGGTCGATGGAGAACTGCGGGTCGAGGAAGACGATGCAGGCGACCGCGCCGATTTTGACGACCAGCGAGGTGATCTTGGAGACGCGGGCTTCGTCGGCGTGTGAGGCGTTTTTGCGCAGGTATTCCTTGTAGATGTTGCGGGTGAACAGGTTGGCCGCGGCGATCGACATGATGGCGGCCGGGACGAGAGCGCCGATGCCGATCGCGGCGAAGGCGACGCCGGCGAACCAGGCCGGGAACTGCATGTCGAACAGCAGCGGTACGACGGTGTTGCTGTCGACGGTGCCCTGGGTGGCGCCGGGCAGCGGCTTCACGTTGGACGCGATGGCCGCGTACCCCAGAAGCGCGAGCAGGCCGAGCAGGAAGCTGTAGGCCGGCAGAGCCGACATGTTCCGCTTGATCACGGTGCGGTTCTTGCTGGCCAGCACCCCGGTGATGCTGTGCGGATAGAGAAACAGGGCCAGCGCCGAGCCGAGCGCGAGCGTCACGTACTGGATCTGGTTGTTGGCGTTCAGGGTGATGCCGTCGTTGGCGTTCGGGCTGGCCGTGAACTTGGCCTCGGCGGCGTCGAAGATGCTGCCCCAGCCGCCCAGCTTGGTCGGCAGGTAGATGACCGCCACCAGGATCACGATGTAGATCAGCGCGTCTTTGACGAAGGCGATCAGCGCGGGGGCGCGAAGACCCGATTGATAGGTGTACGCGGCCAGGATCGCGAACGCGATGATGATCGGCGCATGCCGGGCGAGCAGGCTGTCGCCGGTCACGCCCATCGTCTTGAGCACCGCTTCGATGCCGACGAGTTGCAGGGCGATGTACGGCATGGTGGCCACGATGCCGGTGATGGCCACGACGAGGGCCAGCGTGGGCGAGTCGAACCGGCTGCGTACGAAGTCGGCCGGGGTCACGAAGCCGTGTCGGTGCGACACCGACCAGAGCCTGATCAGGATCAGGAAGAACATCGGATAGATGATGATGGTGTACGGGACGGCGAAGAACCCGGCCGCGCCGGCGCCGAAGATCAGCGCGGGTACGGCGACGAAGGTGTACGCCGTGTAGAGGTCACCGCCGACCAGGAACCAGGTGATCCAGCCGCCGAAGTTGCGCCCGCCCAGGCCCCACTCGTCCAGGTGTGCCATGTCTTTGGGGGCGCGCCAGCGGGCGGCCACGAAACCCATGCCGCTGACCAGCAGGAACAGCAGCGTGAAGACGACGATCTCGGTGATGTGGTCCCTCATGGCCGGCGTCCCCGCTTCGTCATCTGGTAGACGATCGTCGTGGTGCCGACGCCGAGCAGGATGAACAGGAACTGGATCCAGTAGAAGGCCGGGAAGCCGAACAGCCGCGGTTCGTCACGGTTGTAGATGAACGTCAGGACCGGCACGACGATCGGGATGAGCAGCAGCCAGTTCCAGGGGCTGCGGTCCGTACGGCGTCTTGCGTCGGGCTCTCTGGTCTCAGGCTCCGCCATGGCCCGTACCTCCTCGTCAGCGCTGGTGCTGTACGTCACGCTAACGAGGAGGGGTCAAATCGGGCGATCATCGTGCGCCGAGCGGTCCACGAAATGCGCCGAACGGCGTACGTTTACTACTTCAGTCCGGCGGCGACGGCCTTGGTGAGGGACGCCTTGTCGTCGTCGCCGTCGAGCGACCACATCATGGCGCCGCCCAGGCCCTTGGCCCTGATGTAGACGGCCTTCTGGATCATCTGGGCCGGGTCGTCGTAGGTCCAGAACGTGGTGCCGTCGAACAGCCAGGCGTGCCCGCCGCGCCAGTCGCGGTAGAGCTTGAAGCCGGGCAGGTTCTTCACCGTCTTGTAGTCCTCGCTGCCGGCGGCGAAGATGCCCGGGGCGGGGCCGGTGGCCTGGGCGAACAGGCCGTTCCCGGGTTGGGTGATGCCGGTCCAGCCCTGGCTGTAGTACGGCAGTCCCAGGACGAGTTCCTTCCTGGGTGCTCCGGCCTTGATCCACGCGTTGATCGCGACATCCACGGAGAAGTCCGGGTTGTCAGGAGCGTTGCGCGGGACGAAAAGGGCGGACTGCTGGTTGGCGCGAGTCTCCCAGGAGCCGTGGAAGTCGTACCCCTGGACCGTACCGAAATCCAGGTATTTGAAGATCTTGTCACCCTCGAAGCCGGCCGCGATCTTGGCCGGCGCCGCCGGCAGGAAGGCGGTCAGGTCGTACCGGTGCTTCGTGGTCCGGCTGAGCCGGTCGAGCTGGGCCCGGAACTCGGCCGTGAGCAGCGTGAAGTTCCGCTTGTCCTCGGGCCGGACGACATTGCCGGCATTGCCCTCGGACCCGGGCCACTCCCAGTCCAGATCGACACCGTCGAAGATCCCGGCGGCGGTGCCCGCCGGCAGCCCCGGCAGGTTGCCCTTGATCCACAGATCGAGGCAGGAGCTGACGAGCTTCTTCCGCGACGCATCGGTCAGAACGGCGTCCGAGAAGTGCGCCGACCCGGTCCACCCGCCGAGCGAGATCAGCACCCGCAGCTTGGGGTTCTTCTTCTTGAGCTCGGCCAGCTGGTTGAGGTTGCCGGCGATCGGCTGCCCCGCCACATCGCCTACACCGTCCACACTGTGCGCGTCGTCGAAGCTGGTCTGCCAGTCGGCCCACGGGTCGGCGCTCGCACAGACCCCATCGGCCGTCACCGGCCCGAACGCGTAGTTGAGGTGCGTGAGCTTCCCGGCCGCGCCGGAGTTCTGCACCTTGCTGAGTGGGAAATCGCGGCCATAGATACCCCACTGCGTGAAGTACCCGACCTTGACGTATGACTTACCGGTCGCTTGAGCAGGTGTAGCCGCAACCGTCGCCCCCACCGCGGCCACGGCGGCCACAGCGACAAGACGGCGTTTCAAACCGCGCATGAGTCCTCCAGGAAAGAAAGTTTCCTAATCGAGGAAGTTAGAGGTCTCACTGCGCGGAAGCAATGGTTTCATCACCCTGGTCGCGCCGGCGCCGGGGCGATGGGTCCCGATCGCCCGGTTTGCCGGCGCCGACCAGGAGCGCACGGCCAGGGGCACCGTCACCAGATTTGCCACCGACGGCTTCAGAAGCCCCGAACTGTTCGTCTCGGAGCTTCGGGCCGCTTCCGCGCCGTACGGCGATAAGGGCGACGGACGAGTCGGCCTGTACGCCGGATTCTGTCCCAGCGGAAGCTGGGGGCGGCCATCCATCTCGGCCTGCCGTTGCCGGCAGGCTCTTGCGGCCTACCCGCAGGCTCGGGCGAGCAGCCCTCGAACGCCTGCGCCGGTCGGGGCCCTGCGGCTCCGGCCTTGCTTGGCCTTGCTCCGGGTGGGGTTTACCTAGCCACCCCGGTCGCCCGGGGTGCTGGTGAGCTCTTACCTCACCGTTTCACCCTTACCGGCCTGGTGGGGCCGGCGGTCTGTTCTCTGTGGCACTGTCCCGCGGGTCGCCCCGGGTTGCCGTTAACAACCACCCTGCTCTGCGGAGTCCGGACGTTCCTCGGCGGCACCCGAAGGCACCGACGCGACCGCCCAGCCGACTCGTCCGTCGCACCTTCATCCTACGGGCGGCCACCGCAGGGCGGGCTGCGCGGGGGCGGAGCTTCGATTCGCGGGGCGGGCTGCGCGGGGGCGGAGCTTCGATTCGCGGGGCGGGCTGCGCGGGGGCGGAGCTTCGATTCGCGGGCAGGTTTCGCGGAGGCGGCGGTTCGCTTCGTGGAGCGGTGCGTCGCTTGGCGGGGCGGGGCTCGTGGCGGGATGGGGTTCCTGCGCGGGCCGGTGTGGCGGGGACGGAGGAGGGGCGGGCCCGGCGGCGGGAGGCTTCGCGAGGGCGGCTTGGTGAGCGGGGTGGTGGGTGTGGTGGATCAGGTGAGGGCCCGGTACAGCAGGAGCAGGCCTATTGCTGTGCCGAAGGTGACGATCAGGGCTCGGAGGACCCGGGCCGGGAGGCGGCGGGCCAGTCGGGCGCCCAGGTAGCCGCCGATGACGGTGGCGGGGGCCAAGGCCAGGACGGCGGCCCAGTTGACGGGGGCGAAGAAGGCGAAGACCAGCAAGGTGATCAGGCCGACGACCGCCGAGAGGACGTTCTTGAGGGCGTTGATGCGGTTCAGGGACTCGTCGAGGATCAGGGCCAGGGCCGCCACATACATCACGCCCAGGGCCGCACCGAAGTAGCCGCCGTAGACGGCGCCGATGAAAACCACGGCCTGCAAGGTGAGGGCGGCGCGGCGTGGGGAGAGGTGGCGGGGGTGGCCGACCAGGCCGCGCAGGCGCTGCTGGAAGGCGAGCGTGGCGGCGGCCGCCAGGACCAGGAAAGGCACGATCAGTTCGAACGCTCGGGCGGGGGTCAGCAGGAGCAGCGCGCAGCCGGCCGCCGAGCCGAGGACGGCGGCGGGCACCACGGCGCGCAGGCGGCGGGACTGGCCGGCCAGGTCGGCGCGGCTTCCGGCGACGCTCGACACGTAGCCGGGGAAGACCGAGATGGAGTTGGTGACGTTCGCGGCGACCGAGGGCAGGCCGGTGGCGATCAGCGTCGGGAACGTGATGAGCGAGCCGCCGCCGGCTATGGCGTTCACCGCGCCGGCGGCCAGGCCGGCGGCGACCAGCAGCAAAATGTGCGCGACATCCATGATGGGAGAAATCTACTCAGAAGCTGACTCCGCCGCGCTCGTCCCAGGTGAGGGCGGGCACCGGCACGCGCAGCGGCGGGCAGCGCAGGAACTGGCGGTAGCCGGTCGCCCGTACCTCGAAAGCGAAGTTGTGCCCCTCGATGTGCCAGACCGGGGCGGGATGCTGGTCGGGGGAGGGCAGCCGGTGGATGTCGGCGATGTCGAGGGGCTCGGCGAGCGGGCCGAAGCCGCCGGCGAGGCCCCACGGTTCGTCGAAGACGAGGGTCGCGGGTGCCACGAGGAAGCCCTCGGCGGGGCCGCCGCCCGTCACGTAGTCGAGGTCGAGAAGCAGCCTGACCTGTGGCTCCCCGGTCAGGCTGAACGCGTGGACCCGGCTGTCGTGCCAGCCCATCCGGGGGTAGTCCGCCTCGGTCCAGGTGGTCTGGTCGAGCTGCGCCGTAACAGTCATCGGCCCAGTATCGGGCCAGCGTCGAGGAAATCCCCAAAACGGAAATGTCGGATTTGTGCGCGAAAGCGGGCGTGACAGGGTGCGGCGCGGCGGCGCGGGGTGTGGGGCGTGGCGCGGGGTGTGGGGCGTGGCGCGGGGTGTGGAGGTGCGCGGCGTGGCGGGGCGCGGTGTGGCGTGACGGGGTGTGGGGCGCGGCGCGGGGTGTGGAGGTGCGCGGCGTGGCGGGGCGCGGTGTGGCGTGACGGGGTGTGGGGCGCGGCGCGGCGGGGCGGGGTGTGGAGGTGCGTGGCGTGGCGGGGCACGGCGTGACGGGGCGGGGCGCGGCGGTGCGGGGCGCGGCGCGGCGCGGCGCGGAGTGTGGATGGGTGAGGCGTGGCGAGGCGGGGTGTGGAGGGTGAGGTGAGGCGGGGCGAGGCGGAGGCCGGGGCGCTACGAGGGGGTGCGGCGAGGTGGCTGCCAGGGCGTTACGAGGTGGGATGGAGCGTAGGTGAGGGCCGGGGCGTTACGGGGTGGGTGAGCCGGATGAGGCGCGACCGGATGAGGTGGGGCGGAATGAGGCAGGGCGCGGCGGGGTGAGGTGGGCGCGATGAGGTGAGTTGAGGCGGGGGAAGGTGGCCGGCGGGCTAAGCCAGGTCGGCCGGGTTTGTGTTGGCGCCGCAGATGAGGACTACGACGCGCTCGTTGGGGGCGGGTATGTAGGCGCCTGAGGTCAGGGCCGCGTAAGCCGCCGCGGTGCCGTGTTCGACGGCCAGGCGGTAGTCGTCCCACAAGGCTCGGCGGGCGTCGATGATGGCCTGGTTGCCGACCAGCACCGACGGGATGTCGAAGGTTCGGGCCAGGTCGAAGGCGATCTGGCCGGCCCGGCGGGCGCCCAGCGAGTCGGCTGCCACGCCTGAGACCGGGACGTCGACCGGGGTGCCGGCGGCCAGGGCGGCGTGCAGGGCCGAGGAGGTCTCCGGCTCCACCGCCACGACCTTGACCGTGGGGGACAGGGCCGCGATCATGCCGGCGATCAGGCCGCCGCCGCCGACGGCGACCAGGACCGTGTCGAAGCCGGACGGGATCTGGTCCAGGAGCTCCAGGGCGATCGTGCCGTTCCCGGCGACCATGTGAGGGTCGTCGTAGGCGTGGCAGAACAGGGCGCCCGTGGACGCCGCGTGTTCGACCGCCGCCGTGTACGCCTCCGCGTATTCGCTGCCGATCTGGGTGACCTGGGCGCCCAGTTTGCCGAGCTTCGCGACCTTCACCGGCGGGGCCGTGACCGGTACGAAGACCGTGGCCGCGATGCCGAGCTCGCGAGCCGCGTACGCCGCCGCCAGGCCCGCGTTGCCGCCGGACGCGGCCACGATGCCGGCCGGGGGCAGCGGGCCCGCGGCGAGGACCTGGTTGATCATGCCACGGGTTTTGAACGATCCGGCGTACTGCGTCTGCTCCAGCTTGAACCACAGCGAAGGGCCCACCTGGAGCACCGGTGTACTGCGCACCCGGGAGCCGATCCGGGTGGCCGCCGCCCGTACATCCTGAATGTCGATCACTGTTGAACCCTAAGCGATGCTCCAGCTCACCCGCCGGGTCGCGACGGGTGATCGTTCACCCACGAGACGCGCGAGGTCGAGTAATCGGTTGGAGAAGCCCCACTCGTTGTCGAACCAGCCGCGTACCTTCACGCCGCCGTCCGCCGTGGTCTGGGTGCCCGACGGGTCGAACAGGCACGACGCCGGATTGTTCTTCACGTCGATGGAGACGGTGGGATCCGGGTCGTACGCCAAAATGCCCCTCAGGGGTCCCGCCGCCGCCTCGGCCATGGCCCGGTTGATCTCCTCGACGCTGACCGCGCGCCCGGTCTGCCCGGACAGCTCGGCCAGCGATCCGATCGGCGTCGGCACCACGTAGTAGCTGTAGCGCATCTCGCCGATCTCCGGCAGCACCACCCGGACGAGGTCGCCGACCACGAAGTTGTGCGGGATGATGCTGTCGCCGGTGGCCCGGC
Organism: Actinoplanes sp. NPDC048988; assembly: GCF_043197815.1. Classification (NCBI taxonomy): domain Bacteria; kingdom Bacillati; phylum Actinomycetota; class Actinomycetes; order Micromonosporales; family Micromonosporaceae; genus Actinoplanes; species Actinoplanes sp. NPDC048988. The sequence continues at coordinate 91,885 of NZ_JBICTW010000009.1, forward strand.
CCAGGCGCGGATCGTCACGCGACGTGCCGATCACCGAGTCCTGCGGTTTCTGCCAGCCCTGGGTGGCCAGCACCACCGTCGAGTTCACTCCGCGTAACCCGAACCGGTCGAGCAGGACCTTGGCCATGATGGTCAGCGCGTTCACGCCGCAGGAGCCGGGGGAGACCACGTCGTGCTGGTCCGAGTCGTACGTGTCCTGGTTGGCCCCGAAGACCAGGAACGCGTCCGGGTCGTCGGCCGAGGCGCTGATCACGACCTTGCGGGCGCCGCCGTGGGTGATGTGCGTGCGGGCCGTGGTGCCGGCCCGGAAGCGCCCGGTGGCCTCGATGACGACATCGACGCCGGCGTCGGCCCACGGAATGCGCTCGGGTCGTTCGTGATGGAACGCGCGGATCGCATGGTCATTGACGACGAGATGATCGGCGCGGGCGGTGACGGTGCCCGGAAATGCGCCGCGAATGCTGTCCCGGCGCAGCCCGTAGGCCATTTTCTCGGTCGAGGCAAGGTCATTTACCGCCGCAATTGATATTCCCGGATCGGGTGATGCCGCGACTATCCGGGTGATGCTGCGGCCGATACGACCGAATCCATTGATGCCGATCGTGACAGTCATCGAAGGCTCCTCGGCCGCTCTGAATCTCGCTGTGCCGTGCCGGCGAGGGTCCGTGCGTACCCGATTTCCACTCGCCGTCACGCCCTCGACACTAAGAGTCGTGCAACTTGCACGTCAACGGAGGACGCGTCACACAGTGTTCTTGATCCACATAAGACCTGGTGGGGCAGGGCCATGGCGCTGCGAACCTCCTAATGGTCACTGGCGATGCCCAGTGCGCCATCCGGATGAACGGTGCGCATTCCGGCCATCGGCGCTCGATGGGCGTTGCTAATTCGTTCCGAGAATTTCAACCCGAACGAAGCTCCCACGGTATTCCGAAATCGATCAGTGAGTGGCCGCAATCACCCGCGTGAGTGCCGCGTGCAACGACTCGAGTTCCGAGATCGGCATACCCAAACGGGCGATGATCGCGGGTGGGATTTTCTCCGCCTCGGCGCGCAGTTCGCGGCCCCGCTCGGTCAGGTCGACGGCGAGGCTGCGCTCGTCGGTGGGGTCACGCTTGCGGGTGAGGTACCCGACCGCCTCGAGCCGCTTCAGCAGCGGCGAGAGCGTGCCCGGGTCGAGCTGCAGGAGACGGCTGATGTCCCGTACGGAGAGTGGCGCGTGCTGCCACAGGGCGAGCATCACCAGGTACTGCGGGTGGGTCAGGTTCATCGGCTCGAGCAGCGGCCGGTAGAGCCCGATCACGCTGCGCGACGCCACCGCCAGCGCGAAGCAGACCTGGCGTTCCAGCTCCAGAGGGTCGTCGGACACCGGTAAAGCGTAACGCTTGGGGCGGCAATCATTTGCGCCCCAAGCGTCACCGGGGAAAGGATCAGCGCCGCGCGAAGATCACCGCGAGGGCGGCCAGCAGGATGCCGCTGAACCACAGCATCGCGGTCGTCGAGGCGACGAACAGGGTCGCCACGCCCAGTCCCAGCACCGGGACGGTCAACCCGGCGTAGCCGACCAGGAACAGCCCGGCCAGGGCGGCACCGCGCTCGTCGGCCGGCGCCGCCGCGGCGATCCGGCCGACCGCCGACTTGAAGAGGATTCCGGCCCCGGCGCCGGCGATCGCCCCGCCGATCAGGAACAGCGGCAGCGAGGTGGCGAGCATCCCGGCGGCCAGCACGACCAGGCCCGCGGCCTGCGCGACCAGCCCGATCGTGAACCGCCGGGCGGCCGGCAGCAGGCCCGCCGCCGACTGGGCGGCCGCGCCCGCGCCGAACACCAGGAAGGCGGTGAACCCGGCCAGCAGCCGGCTCGGGTGGTGCAGCCCGGCCGCCACGAAGCCCGGCGCCAGCGAGGTGAACAGGCCGAAGACGGCGAACGCGGTGAACGCTCCGGCCGCCGCCACCAGCGACTTCCCGCTCATCCGGACCCGCTGCGGGCGGTACTTCGGCTTCACCGAGGGCGCGGTCACCGTCTCGGGCACGGCGGCGACGGCGACGACGCTCAGGACCAGCAGGACCAGGAAGACGACGTACGGCGTACGCAGCGGCGCCGTGACGAACTGGGCCAGGAAGCCCGCGACGAGCGTGCCGGTCCCGAGGCCGCCGAGATTGGCCGCCGCCGAGACGACCTCGAAGCGGGTGCCGCTCGCCTGCGGCCGGTGCGCGGTGTGCAGTTCGAGCAGGTAGGCGGTGGCCGTGGCGGTCAGGAGGCCGACGCCGAGGCCGGTCAGCAACCGGGCCACGATCAGGCCGGTCAGCGACGGCCAGGCCAGGAAGAGCACTCCGGCCACGATCTCCAGGGCCAGGGCCGGCAGCAGGACGCGGCGGCGGCCGACCCAGTCGGAGACGTGCCCGGCCAGCAGCAGGGCCACGATCACGCCCACCGCGTACACGGCGAAGATGACCGTGACGGTGAACGAGGAGAAGCCGTCGGCGGCCTGGTAGAGCGGGTAGAGCGGCGCCGGAATCGTCGAGAAGGCGAGCGCCACGAGGTAGACGACGGCGACCAGCCAGAAGGCGGCGCCGTGACGGGCCGACCCGGTGGGAGCACCGGTGGGGGCAGGCTTGGTCATCACGGTCATGAGGTGAGAGTGCGCCGTCCCGAACATCAGCGCCAACGATGATCCATGCTGAGTACCATCTGCGTTCGTGATGGAACTCCGCCACTTCGAGTACTTCGTGGCCGTCGCCGAGGAGCGCAACTTCACCCGGGCCGCCGCCCGGCTGCACGTCGTCCAGTCCGGCGTCTCCGCGGTGATCAAGGCGCTCGAGCACGAACTCGGCGTCAAGCTGCTGGAACGCACCTCGAAGCGGGTCGAGCTGACCGACGCCGGCCAGGCGCTCCTGCCGCGCGCGCGAGCCGCCCTGGAGGCGGCGCAGGCCGCCCGCGACGCGGTCGACGAGGTTCGCGGTGGCCTGCGCGGAACGGTCCGGGTGGGCACCCTCACGTCCATCCCGCTGATCGACATGCCCGGCCTGCTCGGCGAATATCACCGCCGGCACCCCGGCGTCACCCTGCGGCTCAGTGTCTCGCCGCGCGGTTCCCGCGGGCTCATGGACATGCTCGTCGACGGCGGCCTCGACCTCGCCTTCGTCTCCTGGCCGGGGCGGCCGCCCGCCGGCGTACGGCTGACCCAGATCGACGACCGTCCGCTCGACCTCGTCCTGCCCCTCGAGCACCGGCTGGCCACCGCCGGCGAGGTGGGCGTCCACGACCTCGACGGGCAGCCGTTCGTCGACTTCCCGGCCGGTTACGGCAACCGGATCGTGGTCGACCAGGTGTTCGCGGCGGCCGGAGTGCAGCGGCAGGTGGCCATCGAGGTGACCGACATCAGCAGCGCCGTCGACTTCGTCCGGGAAGGCCTCGGGGTGGCGATCGTTCCCCAGTTCGCCGTGGACGACAAAAGCGGCCTGATCATCAAGCGGATACCGGGCGTGGGCCTGGTCTGGCCGTTCGGCATCGCCATCCCGGGGCTCCGGCAGCCCAGCGCGGCAACGCGAGCGTTGCTCGCCCTGATCGACCGAAACGGTCCCACGAAGGCGGTTCGTCCGTAAACATGAGGAAATGGCGGAAGAACCCCAAGCCGAGTCGGTGCTGCAGTTCCGGCGGTTCGCGCTGGCCGTCTGCCTCATCGGCGTGCTGGTCCAGCTCGGCCTGACCGCGTACTACCTCGGCATGGGCCACAAGGCCCAGCCCCACCACGTGCCGGTCGGGCTGGTCGCGTCCGCGAACGAGCGGGCCCCGGTGGTCAGCCTGCTGACCGAGAACGGCTACTTCAAGGTCACCGACTACGCGACGGCGGACGACCTGGAGATCGCGATCAAACGCCGGGACGTGTACGGCGGCGTCGACATCACCGGCAACGAGCCGCACCTCTACGTGGCCAGCGCGGCCGGGGTGTCCGCCTCCACGCTGCTCAAGACCACCTTCACCACGGTCGTGCAGCAGCAGACCGCCGCCGCCCTGGCCGAACTGGCCACCAAGGGCAAGACCATGCCGGTCGCGCAGGCGCAGGAGCTCAACTCGCCGCCGCCGGTCACCGACGTGGTGCCGCTGCCCGACGACGACGTCAACGGCGTGTCGCTGGGCTACCTCACCCAGGCCTTGGCCCTCGGCGGCACGGTGGCGTCGGTGGGTCTCGGCCGCCTGATCCCGCGTACGAGAAGGTCATGGCGCCGTGGCATCGCCCACGTCAGCATCCTGGCCGTCTACGCCGTGGCGTCGGCCGCGGTGGTCCTGTGGTCGATGGGCTGGTTCGGGGTCGGTACGACCGCCGACCGCGGCGAGATGCTGGCCATCTTCTCGCTCATCTCGCTGGCCATCACCGCCTCCACCGCGGGCGCGGTCGCGCTGCTCGGCCCGCCCGGCGCGCTGATCGGCGCCATGTACTTCACGCTGGGCACGGTGATCTCCGGCGCCAGCATCCTGCCCGAGTTCCTGCCCGCGTTCGGCCGGGTCCTCGGCGAGAACCTGCCGACCGGCGCCGGCGTGCAGGCGGTCCGCGACAACCTCTACTTCCCGAACGCGGAGATCCGCTCCCACCTGATCGTTCTCGGTCTCTACGCGGGCATCGGCTCGGTGATCGTGCTGGTCACCAACATGCTGCCGAACCGGAAGAACCGTACCTCCGAGGTCGAACTCGAACTGGTCGAACGCCTCGAAGGCTCGGAGCGCCGGGAGTCGGTCAACATCTAATCCGGGCGCCGCCGTGTCCGATCAAAGGCGGCATGTCCGTACGCACCCGGGTCCGCGTCCCGCTCCGCTTCCCCGACGGCTTCGCCGCCACCGCTGAGGTGATCACCTTCACCGGCCTGGCCGACGGCAAGGAGCACCTGGCGCTCTTCTTCGAAGGGACCGCTCCGTCGGAGATCCCGCTGGTGCGGTTGCACTCCGAATGCCTCACCGGTGACGTCTTCGGCTCCGAGCGCTGCGACTGCGGCCCCCAGCTGCGCGAGGCCGCCGAACGGCTCAGCGCGGCCGGCGGCTACCTGCTCTACCTGCGCCAGGAGGGCCGCGGCATCGGCCTCTACGCCAAGCTCGACGCGTACGCGCTGCAGGACCAGGGCCTCGACACGTACGAGGCGAACCGCGCGCTCGGGCACGGCGACGACGAACGCGACTACACGGCGGCGGCCCAGATGCTGGCCGACCTCGGCGTTCCCACCATCGACCTGCTGACCAACAATCCCGACAAAGCCCGTCAACTTCGACTTCACGAGATTGCGGTACGGCGGGTGCTGCCCACCGGCGTACACGCGAACCCGGCCAATATGCGCTACCTGCAGGCGAAGGTCGATCACACGCGGCACACGATCCGACTTTGAGTTTTCGCCCTCAGGTTTCCGCGCGGGTGCCGAACAGGAGTGCGTGGGGATCGAGAGAGTGAACTCGCGCATCGCCGACATCCAGAGCCGGATGATCGCGCTCCAGACCCAGCAGGCCGGCAAGACCGCCCAGGCCCAGCCGACAACGGTCCAGGGCGGCGGCGCCGGCGACGACTTCGCGGCCAAACTGCAGGAGGCGATGGCCGGTACGACGAACACGGCCGCCCGCTCCTACAGCCTGAACAGCAAGGGCATCCCGACCGAACTGGCCGCCTACGGCAACGGCAAGATCCCGGCCAACGCCCTGGAGCAGGTCGGCAGCACGCGCCACAAGCTGTGGGCGCCGGCCGCGCAGGGCCTGAACCAGATGATCGCCGACGCCAAGCGCGAAGGCGTGACCATCGGCATCACCGACTCGTACCGCCCGTACGAGGAACAGGTCGACCTGGCCCGCCGCAAGGGCCTGTACTCACAGGGCGGCCTGGCCGCCAAGCCCGGCACCAGCGAACACGGCTGGGGCATGGCCACCGACCTGGACCTCGACGCGAAGGCCCAGGCCTGGATGCGCAAGAACGCCGACAAGTACGGCTTCGTGGAGAACGTCCCCCGCGAGCCCTGGCACTGGGCCTACAAGCCGAAGTCGGCCTGACGTCAGACGCGGGCGATCAGCTCACCGTGGAGCAGGGACATCCAGCCGTCCGGATCGGCGGCCCAGGCCCGCCACGCCGTTGAGACTCGGTTCAGGCCGGCCTCGTCGGCGGCGCCGGTCCGCAGAGCAGTGGACGCCATGTCCGATTTGAGGATGCGGTCGGCCCACATGTGACCCCACCAGTCGCGGTCCTCCTGGGTGGCGAAGCACCATGTGCTCGACGTGACCGTGACATCCGTCAGCCCGGCCGCCCGGGCCCAGGCCAGCAGGCGGCGGCCGGCGTCGGGCTCGCCGCCGTTGCCCCGGGCCACCCGCTGGTAGAGCGCCATCCACTCGTCCAGCTCCGGCAGTTCCGGATACCAGGCGAAGGCCTTGTAGTCGCTGTCACGTACGGCGACGACGCCACCGGGCTTGGTCACCCGGCGCATCTCGCGCAGGGCGGCCACCGGGTCGGTGACGTGCTGCAGCACCTGGTGGGCGTGCACCACGTCGAACGAGGCGTCGGGAAAGTCGAGCGCGTGCACATCGCCGACGGCGAAGTCGACGTTGGCCAGGCCGCGCCGGGCGATCTCGGCGCGGGCCAGGTCGAGCGCCTCCTGCTTGACCTCCAGCGCGGTCACCCGGGCTGGAGTGACGAGGGCCGCGAAATCCGCCGTGATGGTGCCGGGACCGCAACCGATGTCCAGGACGGTGACACCGGAGGAAAGACGCGGCAGCAGGTAGGCCGCCGAATTCTCTGCGGTGCGCCAGCGGTGTGAGCGCAAGACCGATTCGTGATGACCGTGTGTGTACGTCGCCATGCCACCGACGGTATGCCCGCTGTCCCTGGATGTGGGACAAAAATCTCGACATGTGGAACTCGGGCGGGTAAGTGATTTCTCCGTACGCACGTCAGGCCGTACTTTTGTCGCCATGAGGATCGGCATTGTGGGCGCGACGGGACAGGTGGGCGGCGTCATGCGGCGCATCCTGGCCGAGCGCGCCTTCCCCGTTGAGCAGCTTCGTCTTTTCGCGTCGGCGCGCAGCGCGGGCCGCACACTCCCGTGGGGCGACGGCGAGGTGACCGTCGAGGACGCGGCGACCGCCGACTACCGCGGTCTCGACATCGTCCTGTTCTCGGCGGGCAAGGGCTCCTCCAAGGAGTACGCGCCACGCGTCGCCGAGGCCGGAGCGGTGGTCGTCGACAACTCGTCGGCCTGGCGGATGGACCCCGACGTGCCGCTCGTCGTCTCCGAGGTCAACCCGGACGCGGTCCGCAACCGGCCCAAGGGCATCATCGCCAACCCGAACTGCACCACCATGGCCGCTATGCCGGTGCTGCGGCCGCTGCACGACGAGGCCGGGCTGGTCGCGCTGGTCGCCACCACCTACCAGGCCGTCGGCGGGGCCGGGCTGGCCGGCGTGGCCGAGCTCGACGAGCAGATCAAGAAGGTCGCCGACCGGGCCACCGAGCTGACCTTCGACGGGTCCGCCGTGGAGTTCCCGGCGCCGCGCTCGTTCGCCAAGCCGATCGCCTTCAACGTCCTGCCGCTGGCCGGCTCGATCGTCGACGACGGCCGTAACGAGACCGACGAGGAGCAGAAGCTCCGCAACGAAAGCCGCAAAATCCTCGATCTGCCGGGCCTGCTGGTCTCCGGCACATGCGTACGCGTCCCGGTCTTCACCGGTCACTCGCTGCAGCTCAACGCGCGCTTCGAGCGGCCTCTGGATCCCGCACGGGCTCGTGAGCTGCTCGCCTCGGCCCCCGGCGTCGAGCTCTCCGAGGTGCCGACGCCGCTCGAGGCGGCCGGTCGCGACCCGTCGTACGTGGGCCGTATCCGCGCCGACGAGACGGTGGAGAACGGCCTGGCGCTGTTCGTCTCGAACGACAACCTGCGCAAGGGGGCGGCCCTCAACGCCGTCCAGGTCGCCGAGCTGGTCGCCGCTTCACTCTGATCAGCGCTTGCAGTCACCGCCCCGGCCGGGTTACGGCCGGGGCGGTTTTTGTTGCGTACGCCTCATCCTCCATTGTGGAAATCTAGGACTTTTTGCCCGAATCGGTGGCGGATGGTCGGTTTGAGGTGCAGAGTGATTGCATGAACGACAGTGGGCCCGGCGGAGGCGGCTACTTCTGGTGCCTTCGCGACAGTCGAGTCGAGACCGGCGAGGGCCTCTGTCCCGCCCAGTACCGGCTCGGCCCCTACGCCACGGCTGACGAAGCGACGCGGGCTCTCGAGACGGTCGAGAAGCGCAATGCCGATTGGGATGCCGAGGATGCCCGCTGGACCGGGGAGGTCAGCTAACAGCCGGCTCCGACGTCCCTGAGTCCAAGCCGGATCTTCGCAGTCTCCAGGCGGAGACGAGCCCGCAGTCATTCGCAAGGAGGAACACCCTGATGGCCGCTGCCAAAAAGGCCCCGACCAATCTCGCCACAAGAGCGGGCAAAAACACCGTAACCACCAGATCGCCCCGCTCCACTGCGGCGTCGACGGCTCGGACCGCCGCGGCGGCGACCACCCGGACCACGGCGGCGGCGTCAACGGCCCGGACCGCGGCGGCGTCAACGGCCCGGACCGCGGCGTCAACGGCCCGGACCGCGGCGTCGACGGCCCGGACCGCTGCGGCGTCGACCGCCCGGACCGCTGGCGGGAAGGCGGCGTCCGCGGCGAAGCCCGGGTCGGCCCGGTCCGCGGCGGGCAAATCGGCCGCGGTGAAGGCCGTGAAGTCGGTCGCGGGCGCGAAGAGTGCCGCCAAGACGGCTGGCTCGAAGGCCACTACTGCGAAGCCCACCACTGCGAAGCCCACTACTGCGAAGCCCACTACTGCGAAGCCCACCACTGCGAAGGCTGCCACTGCGAAGGCCGGCGCCTCGAAGAGCGCCGCCGTGAAGACGATTGCCGCCGGTAGGACTGTGGCGCCGAAGCCGCGCAGCGCGGCGAAGAGTGCGGCCGCCAAGCCGGTGGCCGCGCGATCGCTCGCCGCTACGAGCGCCGGTCCGAAGGTGGCCACGGCCAAGGTGACGTCCGCCGGCAAGACCTCGAGGACGGCCGCGGCCAAGCCGGCCGCCCCGAAGCCGACGGCGCCGAAGCCGGGCGCGTCCAAGCCGGCCGCCGTGAGGGCCACGTCGAAGGGCGCCGGTACGAAGGCGACCGGTACGAAGGCGACCGGTACGAAGGCGACGGAAACCAAGGCGACGGCTGCAAAGGCGACGGGCGCGAAGGCGACAGCCACGAAGGCGGCAAGCGCGAAGAGCGCGGCCGTCAACAGCGCCAAGGCCGCCACGCCGAGGGCTGCGAAGGCAGGGGCGGTGAAGGGCGCGGCTCTGAACGGGGCCACGGCGGTGGCGCCTAAGCAGGCTGGGGCGAAGGGCACGGCGAAGGGCACGGCGAAGACGGCCGGGAAGTCGGCGGCGGCCAAGACGGGTGCGGTCAAGCCGGTCGCCAGCAAGGCGCCGGCGCGGGTGTCCGGGCGGGCGGCGCTGACCGGGTCCGTGCGTGGTGCCGCGGCGGGTGAGGCCGTACGGCCGGCGCGCGCGGCCGGGGCCCGTGGCGGTAAGCGGCCGGTGACGCCGCGACGGACGGCGGCGGCCATGGCGTCCGGGCCGAACATGACGACCGCGTCGATCGACGACATGGGATCGGCGCCGGCGGCGGACATGGAAGACGACCTCGCGGCGGCGCCTGACATCGAGACGGCCACGGAGTCGGGGATCAGGCCCTCCAAGAGGGGTACGCCGAAGCGGGCGCGGACCACGGGCAAGGGCGCGGCTCCCGCCGGATCGGCCCGGCCGAGCGCCCGTAAGGCCGCCGGCGGCACGGCTCCGGCGAACAAGGCCGCGGCGAACACCGCCCCCGCGAACAAGGCGGCGAAGGCCGCCACCAAGGCGACAACGGGCGCGGCGAAGAAGGCGGAGATCGCCAAGGCCACCACCGCGGCCGCCGAGAAGGCAGCCGCAAAGGCCACCACGTCCGGCGCCGCCGCGACCAAGGCGACTGCCGCGAAGGCCACCGGAGCAAAGGCGACCGGCGCGAGGGCGAAGGCAGCGGGAGCGACAGCGGCGAAGGCGACCGGCGCGAGGGCCACCGCGGCGAAGGCGACGGCTACGAAGGCCACCGGCGCGGGGACGGGTGCGAGGGCGACGGCGGCGGGTGCGAGGGCCACGGCGACGGCGGCGGGTGCGAGGCCCACCGGAGCGAAGGCGACTGCCACAAAGGCGACCGGGGCCAAGGCGGCTGCCGCTAAGGCGACGGCGGCCAAGGCAACTGGCGCGGCCAAGGCGACCGGCGCGAGCAAGGCGACCGGCGCGAGCAAGGCGACTGGCGCGGCCAGGGCAACCGGCGCGAGCAAGGCGATTGGCGCGGCCAAGGCAACCGGCGCGGCCAAGGCAACCGGCGCGGCCAAGGCAACCGGCGCGGCCAAGGCGACTGGCGCGGCCAAGGTGGCCGGTGGCCGGGTCAAGGCGACCGGGGCGAAGGCTACCGGGGCGGCGGCCAAGAAGGCGGCTACGGCTCAGACCGCGGCGGCCAACACGGCGGCGGCCAGGAGTGCGGCCAAGAAGGCGGCTGAGTCGTCGCGGAAGATGGCGGGGCGGTCGTCCGAGGTGGCCAAGACGGCCAGTGCCAACGCGGGTGCGGCCAGGAGTGCCGCGTCGAGGAGTGCCGGCACGGCTCGGAAGACGGCCGGGCGGGCGGCGGAGACGGCGCAGACGGCTACGGCCAACGCCGCGGCGGCCAAGAGCGCGGCCGCGCGGTCGGCGCGCAAGGTCGCGGGGCGGGCGAGCGCGATCGACGACACGGCCGTGGCGAACACGGCGGCGGCCCAGAGCGCGGCCTCGCGCCGGGCGGCGTCGGCACGAAAGGTCGCCGGGCGTTCCACCTCGGTGGAGGAGACCGCGGCCGCCAACACCGCGGCGGCGAAGAGCGCGCGGACCGGAACGGCCACGGCGCGCAAGGCCGCCGCCGGCGCGGGCGGCAAGGCCGGCACGGCGGCAACCCGAGGCAGCGGCGCGGCAACCCGAGGCAGCGGCGCGGCGGTGAGCCGGAGCGGTGGCGCGGCGGCCCGGAGCGGTGGTGCGGCTGGGGGAGCGGCGACGCGGGCCGGAGACAGGGCCGGTGGTGCTGCGGCCAACGCCCGCGCGACCAAGGCGGCCACGGCGGCCAAGGCGGCCGCGGCCAGTACGGCGACGGCTACCAAGGCGACGAAGGCGGCCAAGGCCACGACGGCGACCGCGGCCAAGGCCACGAAGGCTACGGCGGCCAAGACCGCGGCTACGGCCAAGAAGGCGGCGGCCAAGGCGCCCGCGAAGAAGGCGGTCGGTACGGCGGCCGTGGCTACGGCGAACAAGAGGGCGGCCGCGTCGGCCGTGGCCAAGGTGGCCGGTCTCAGCCCGGTGGTGGCCAAGGGTGGCAACGCGAAGCGGTCGGCGGCCAACGAGACGACCGCCGGGCGGACCCGGGCGGCCAAGGCGACGAACACCCGCCAGGCCGGTCCTACCGCGAAGAACTCGTCCACCAACGCGTCCCGGGTGGCCAAGGCGACCACGGGTGCGGCGGCGCGGCGAGCCGCGGCCGGCAACACGCCGGCGGCCGACATGCTCGACGCCCGTCCGGCGACGCCCCGGAAGGCGGCCAAGCGGGCCCGCTGACCGCGGGTCGCCGCCCCGGAACGGGCGGACGGGCGGAAACCGAAGTGAAGAAGAGGAGGGCCGTGCCGGATGGCGCGGTCCTCCTCTCGTGGGTGGGCTGGTAGGAATGGAGCCGTGCCGATCAGACGCGTGTGGGCTCCGGAAATCGACTTCGCCGGGCTGCGGCGGGAGTTGAAGCTGCCGGGGGAGTTTCCGGCCGAGGCGCTGGCTGAGGCGGAAGCGGCGGCCGGGCGGTCCGTCGAGGCGGCGGTCGATCTCACCGATGTGGCTTTCGTGACGATTGATCCGGCCTCGTCGCGAGATCTCGATCAGGCGATGCATCTGAGCCGCCGCGACGGCGGTGGCTATCGGGTGCTCTACGCGATCGCCGATGTCGCCTCCTTCGTCGCGCCGGGTGGGGCGCTCGAGGCCGAGACCTGGGTACGCGGGCAGACGATCTACCTGCCGGACGGCCGGATCCCGCTGCACCCGCCCGTGCTGAGCGAGGGGGCCGTCAGCCTGTTCGCCGACGTGGAGCGGCTTGCCGTCGTCTGGACGATCGACCTCGACGCCGACGGTGCCACCACGGCCGTCGACGTTCGGCGGGCCCGGGTGCGCAGCCGGGCCAAGCTCGACTACGCGAGCGTGCAGCGCGAGGTGGACGCGGGCACCGCCGCCGAGCCCTACGCGCTGCTGCCCGAGCTGGGGGCGCTGCTGGCCAAGCGGGCCGGTGAGCGCGGCGCCGTCAACCTGCCCCTGCCCGAGCAGGAGCTGGAGCGCGACGGCGACGGCTGGCGGCTGGTGCTGCGGGCGCCGCTGCCGGTCGAGGAGCACAACGCGCAGATCTCGCTGCTGACCGGCATGGCCGCGGCCGATCTGATGCTGCGCGGTGGTCTCGGGCTGCTGCGGACCATGCCGCCGCCGAAGCCCGAGGCGGTCGCCAAGCTGCAGGCCGCGGCCAAGTCGCTCGGCGTGCTGTGGCCGGGTGGCGCGCCGGTGGGTGAGGTGGTGGCCACCGCCGATCCGGCCACCCCGCGGGGTGCCGCCTTTCTCGAGCAGGCGGCCGACCTGCTGCGCGGGGCCGCGTACACGGCCTTCGACGGTTCGGCGCCGGCTCTGACCGGGCACGGCGGGGTCGGCGCGCCGTACGCCCATGTCACCGCCCCGCTGCGGCGGCTGGCCGACCGCTACGCCACCGAGGTCTGCCTGGCCCTGGCCGCCGGTCAGCCGGTGCCGGACTGGGCGCGGGAGGCGCTGCCGAAGCTGCCGAAGGTGATGGCCGACTCCGACCGGGTGGCCGGCGCGGCCGACCGGGGTGCGATCGATCTGGCCGAGGCCGTGCTGCTGCAGGGCCGGGTGGGTGAGGTCTTCTCGGCCGGTGTGCTCGACGCCGACGGGACCATCGCGATCGACGACCCGGCCGTACGGGCGCGCTGCAAGGGCGGGCTGCCGGTCGGCACCCGCGCCCGGGTGCGCCTGACCCTGGCCGACCCCGCCGCCCGCAAGGTCCAGTTCGAGCCGGCCTGACCTCAGGCCCTCCGCAGGCCCTCGACCAGGAAGCCGATCATCTGGCGCGCGTCGTAGCCGTCGTCGCGGCCGGCGCCGATGCAGAGGTTGCCGACGCCGCGCAGCAGGCCCACCGGGTTGACGCCGGGCACGATCTGGCCGGCCGCGGTGGCGGCGCCCAGGATCTCGGCGCAGACGGGCACGAGCCGTTCCAGGAAGTACGCGTGCAGGTCGCCCGCGTTCAGCGCCTCGGGCAGCCCGTGCTTGGTGACCAGGAAGTCGGCGAAGATCTCGATCCACCGGCCGAGCGCCGCGTGCGGTGACGCGCTGGTGGCCAGCAGCTCGGGTCCGGCCGCCGCGCACTCCTCGACCTGGTGCCGGAAGACCGCGACGATCAGGTCGTTCCGGGCCGGGAAGTGGCGGTAGATCGTCCCCACGCCCACCCCGGCCCTGGCGGCGATGTCGCGCACGGGTGCGTCCACGCCCGATTCCACGAACGCGGCCGCGGCCGCGTCGAGCAGTGCCTTCTCGTTCCGCCGGGCGTCGGCGCGCTTCGTCACAGTCACTCCCCTTGCTAACCGGAACATGGTTCCGCTACGTTTCTAGCGGAACATGGTTCCGCTTGTTCATGATGTCAGAAACGGAGCTCCTGTGAACACCATCGTCTCGGTCAAACCTGTCGTCGTTCCGGCCCCGGGCCGCGGTACCGATCTGGAGGTACGGGTGACCGCGCCGGCCACCGGCGACGACCTGCCGGTTGTGGTCTTCTCGCACGGTTTCGGCGAATCCCTCGACGGTTACGCCCCGCTGGCCGACCACTGGGCCGCCAACGGCTTCGTCGTCGTCCAGCCGACCCACCTCGACTCGCGCCGGCTGGCCCTGCCGCCGGCCGACCCCCGTACTCCGACGATCTGGAAGATCCGGATCGAGGACCTGACCCGGGTCCTGGACGCGCTCGACCTGATCGAGAGCGTCATCCCCGGCACCATCGACCGCGACCGGATCGCCGTCGCCGGCCACTCGTGGGGCGCGCAGAGCGCCGGCATGCTGCTCGGCGCCCGGGTCGACGGCGACGACTTCACCGCGGCGGACGCCCGGGTCCGGGCCGGCGTCCTGCTGGCCCCGGCCGGCAAGGGCGGCCTGGTGCCGTTCGCCGCGGAGCACTTCGCCTTCATGAATCCGGACTTCTCCACGATGACCACACCGGCCCTGATCGTCGCCGGCGACAACGACCAGTCGGCGCTGACCACCCGCGGCCCCGACTGGTTCACCGACGCGTACTTCCAGAGCCCGTCCCCGAAGGCCCTGCTCACGGTCTTCGGTGGCGAGCACTCGCTGGGCGGCGTCACCGGCTACAACGTCACCGAGACGACCGACGAGAGCCCGGAGCGGGTGGCTCTGATCCAGCGGGTGAGTACGGCGTACCTGCGCGCGGCCCTGGACATCGCGCCCGAAGCCTGGCCGGTCGAGGCGGACGACCACGGAAAGCTCGAGGTCAAGTAGCCCGGTGCCGTGCCAGCCACGCGGTGGCGAAGTCGACCAGCGGACGCTGGGCCATCAGCCGGGACCCGGCGTTGCCGACCGGACCGGCGTGCACGGCGGCCGTCGCCTCGTACGCGGCGCCCAGCTCGGCGAAGTCCGAGACATCGGCCACGGGAGCCCGCCAGGTGACCCAGCGGCCGTGGCCGGCGGCATCGCGGACGGCGGCGCCGTGGTCGGTGATCGTGGGCCGGGCCTGGCGGCACTCGGCCAGGTGCAACGACGTGTTGCGGTCATGGCCGCAGCCGAGCAGCAGGACCTTGCCGTCCGCCCGGTAGACGGCGCCCAGCGGTGAACGCTCGCCGAGGCCGTCCTCAAGTGGATGGTCGCCGGTGATCGCGGCGGCCCGCGCGCCCAGCGCGGCGAACGACACCTGGGGATGGGCGCTGCGGCGGGCGCCCGGCCACGCGCGTACGACCTCGGGAAGAACGCCCATCCACTGGCTGGGCGTGCGCTCCGGGTCGAAGCCGGGACTCCGCTCGCGGATCACCGGCCACCACGCGGGTGGGACGGGCGGATTCTCCCAGCCCGCCGGGTCGGAGTTGGATGGCGTGTGGGTCGGCACCACGAGGGTCCCGTCCGGGCCCAGAACATCGAGCAGGGCCTGTACGACGGCCTGGACGCCCCCGGCGACCGAGCCCACCGCCCGCATCGACGAGTGCACGAGCACCGTGTCGCCGGTGGCCAAGCCCAGCTCGCGCAGGTCGGCGGCCAGGGTGCCGGTCGTGTGGGGGAGCGGCTGCGTCATCCCGCCATTGTCCTGGGGGTGGAAAACCCCCAGGTGAGCGCGGGTGGTTACCGGCTTATCGGGGACCGGCGGGATGCCTAGCGTCGAAGAGGTGATCGAACTACGTGAACTGAGCAAACGCTACGGCGGGCGGGTTGCCGTCGACGGGCTGAGTGTCCGGGTGCGGCCGGGCGCGGTGACCGGCTTTCTCGGGCCGAACGGGTCCGGGAAGTCGACGACGATGCGGATGATCCTGGGGCTCGACGCCCCGGATCGGGGTGAAGCCTTGGTGGGCGGGGTTCCGTACACCCAGTTGGCCTGGCCCTTGAAGACCGTGGGGGCGCTGCTGGACGCGGGCGCCTTCCACCCCGGGCGCAGCGCGCGGGCGCACCTGGCCGCGCTCGCCGCCAGCAACGACATTCCGGGCGCGCGGGTGGAGGAGGTTCTGGGGATCGTCGGGCTGACCGGTGTGGCCGGGCGGCGGGCCGGGACGTACTCGCTCGGCATGCGGCAGCGGCTCGGCGTCGCGGTGGCGCTGCTCGGCGACCCGGGTGTGCTGCTGCTCGACGAGCCGGTCAACGGGCTCGACCCGGAGGGCATCCGCTGGATCCGGGAGCTGCTGCGCGGGCTCGCGGCCGAGGGGCGGACGGTCTTCGTGTCCAGCCACCTGATCGCCGAGATGGCCCTGACCGCGGAACGGCTGGTGGTCATCGGGCGGGGACGGCTGCTGGCCGAGACGACGGTGGCCGAGCTCGCCGCCGGCGGCGACAGCCTGGAGGACGCGTTCTTCCGGCTCACCTCGCAGGTCACCGACTATCGCGGAGCGGAGAAGCCATGAGTGGGTACGGAATGCGGCAGGCGGCCCGGATGGAGCGGATCAAGCTGGGCAGCGTCCGGTCCACGTGGTGGCTGGCGATCGCGGCGGTGGTCGCGATGGCCGCGGCCGGTACCGGAGTGGGGCTGGGCTACCGGTCGCACACCCCGGTCGCCACCGCCGCCCAGATCCTCAACAACAGCCTGGGCGGGGCGATCCTGGCCCAGCTGCTGCTCGGCGCGCTCGGCGTGCTGGTGATGACCGGCGAGTACGGGACCGGGATGATCCGCTCGACGTTCGCGGCCGTGCCACGGCGCCGGATCGTGCTGGCCGCGAAGGTCGTCGTGGCCGGGGGCGCGGCCCTCGGGGTGGGACTGATCGCCAGCTTCGCCGGCTATCTGGGCGGGCAACTGGCGATTCGGGGTACGGCGATCCCGGCCGCGTCCCTCGGCGACCCGTCGGTCCTGCGGCCGGTCGTGCTGACCGGCGTCTACCTGGGCGTCACGGCGCTGATCGGGCTCGGCGCCGGCGCGATCGTGCGGCATTCGGGGGCGGCCATCGGGACCCTGTTCGGGCTGCTGTTCGTCCCGATGATCGTGATCGGGTTGTTCGGCGAGGACGGCATCGCGGTCGGCCGCTTCGTGCCGCTGCTGATGCTGCTCAACTCGATCGCCGTCACCTCGCCCGTACCCGGGCTGTTCTCCGGCTGGGTCAGCGTGCTGCTGATGTGCGGGTACGCGGCGGTGGCGATCGTCGCCGGCGGTGTGCTGCTGCGCCACCGGGACGCGTGAACGGCCACAATGGGGCGATGAGCCCGCGCCGAGTGATGTTCTGCGTCGCCGGCGTGATCAGCGCGGCCGTGATCCTGGCCGTGCCGGCGATCCTGCCGGGCACGGCCGTGCTGATCCTGTGGGCGACCGGCACCCTGGCCGAACAGCCGGCGCCGGTGGTCGCGCCGGTGTTCCTGATCCTGTTCCCACTCACCGTCGCGCTTCTGGTTCTCACGGCAACCCCTTTCGGCCGTACGACGGGAAACCTGCACCGCCTCCTCGCCCGCCGGCTGCTCGGTGAGCACGTGGACGCCCCGCCGCCCCGCCGGACGAGGGGGATCTCCGACGGGCCGGGCTGGCGCGCCCTCGGCTACGGCGTGCTGAAAGTGCCCCTGGCCGTCCCCGAGGGCTACGGCGCCTTCTGCTACGTGTTCGGCATCGTCAACCTCAGCTATCCGGTGTGGTGGCCGCTGTTCCGCAACCACCCGCCGGGTACCACCCTCGGAACGGTGTACGCGCTGACCCCGTTCGGCACGATCGGCACGCGGACGTTCGCCGGGACGTTCCTGATCGCGGCGGCCGGCCTGGCCATGCTGCTGGCCGCGCCGTGGCTGATGCGGGCCGGGGTGGCCCTCGACCTGGCCGCCATGCGCCGGCTGCTCGGCCCGGGCCGGCTCGCCGAGCTGCGGGTCAGCCGGGCCCGCGCGATCGACGACGCGGCCGCCATGATGCGCCGGATCGAACGGGACCTGCACGACGGCGCCCAGATCCGGCTGGCCACCCTGGCCATGAACCTGGGCATGGCGAGCGAGAAGCTGGGCGCCGACGGGCCGCCGCCCGACCTGGCCCAGGCCCGCGAACTGGTCGCCCTCGCCCACGGCGAGGCCAAGCAGGCCCTGGCCGACCTACGCGACCTGGTGCGCGGCATCCACCCACCGGTCCTCGACAACGGCCTCGGCGACGCGCTGGCCACGCTGGTGACGAGCAGCCCCCTTCCGGTCGCGCTTCCGGTGACGGTGACGGTCGAGCTGCCGGTCCGGCCCGCGCCCGCGATCGAGACCATCGCCTACTTCTGCGCGGCCGAGCTGCTGGCGAACGCGGCCAAACACAGCCGAGCGGCACACGTCGCGCTGGGCGTGGCCGGGACCCGCCACCGCCTGACGCTGACCGTCGAGGACGACGGGGCCGGCGGGGCCGACCCGGACGGTCCCGGGCTGTCCGGCCTGACCCGCCGCATCGCGGTCGTCGACGGCCGGATGCGGGTGGACAGCCCGCCCGGCGGCCCGACCCGGATCGAGATCGAACTGCCCACGCAGGTGTGAGAAGGAGGCGACGGCATGCGGGTGGTGATCGCGGAGGACGCCGCGATGATGCGGGAGGGCCTGGTCCGGCTGCTCACCGACCGCGGCTTCGAGGTGTGCGCGGCGGTGGCCGACGCCGAGAAGCTGCGGTCGGCGGTCGCCGCCTCGGTGCCGGACGTGGCCGTCGTCGACATCCGCATGCCGCCGGCGCACACGGACGAGGGCCTGCGCGCGGCCATCGACATCCGCCGCGACCATCCCGGCGTCGGGGTGCTGCTCTTCTCCCAGTACGTGGAGACCCGCTACGCGACCCGCCTGCTGGCCGACCGCCCGACCGGCGTGGGCTACCTGCTCAAGGACCGGGTGGCCGACGTGGCCGACTTCGTGGACGCCCTGACCCGGGTGGCCTCCGGCGGGACCGCCCTCGACCCGGAGGTGGTCGGCCACCTGATGCGCTCCGGCCGCGACACGACCGGCATGGCCACCCTGACCCCACGCGAACGTTCGGTGCTCAGCCTGATGGCCGAGGGCCGCTCCAACGCCGGCATCGCGGCGGCCCTGGCCATCACCCCCGGCGTCGTCGAGAAACATGTGGCCGGCATTTTCATGAAGCTCGACCTGCCACCCTCCGACACCGACAACCGCCGCGTCCTGGCCGTCCTCCGTCACATAGCCGGCTGAGCCCACCATTCGAGGTGGGCGCCCACCTGGTCCAACGGCTCGATGATCTCCCAGCCCTCGACGATGAGGCCGCCGGCCAGCCGCCAGATCTCGACGACGGCGATCGCGGCCCCGGTGCCCGGCAGGCGGCGGAGCGAGTGGACGACGACATGGTCACCGTCGGCCAGCACCTGGTCGACGGTGACTTCCATGCCCTTCAGCGGCTCCCGGGCGGCCCGGACGGCGGCCAGCCACTCCTGCTTGCTCAAGGTGACCGGTCCGGGACGGTGGTGGACGAAGTCGTCGCCGAGGGCCCGGGCCACGACGTCGACGTCGCCGGTCTCGACGAAAGCGGCCAGTGTGTCCAGCACGATGGTCTTGTTCATGCCGGGCAGTGTCGCGGCGGCCGCGGTGGTTGTCGATGAAACGGCATGTCATGGCGTACGGGATCAGGATGCGTACGCTGCATGGACGTGGACACGGTGGGGGAGCTCCTACGGCGGTGGCGGCAGCGCCGGGCGCTCAGCCAGCTCGACCTGGCGATCGCGGCCGGCGTGTCGGCGCGGCACGTCAGCCTGGTCGAGACGGGGAAGTCGCGGCCCAGCGCCGACATGATTCTGCGGCTCGCCGAGCAGCTCCACGTGCCGCTGCGTGACCGCAATCGGCTGCTGCTCGCGGGCGGCTTCGCGCCCCGGTACCAGCGGCGCCCACTCGGCGACGCGGCGCTCTCGGCGGCCCGCGACGCCGTGCGGCGGGTGCTGCGCGCGCACGAGCCCTACCCGGCCCTGGTCTTCGACCGCGGCTGGAACATCGTCGAGACCAACCGGGCGGTCGACCCGTTCCTGGCGTCGGTGGCGCCCGAGCTGCGGCGCCCGCCGGTCAACCTGGTGCGGCTGGCCCTCGACCCCCGGGGCTTCGCCCCCATGATCGTCAACCTGGGTGACGTACGGGCGGTCTTCCGCACCCGCGTCGGACGGCAGCTCGCGGCCGCGCCCGACGAGGAGCTGACCGCGCTCTACGAGGAGTTGCTGGCGGGCGACATCACAGGCCCGCGGGTCGACGCCGACGTCGTGATCCCCATGGTTCTGCGCGTCGACGGCCGGGAACTGCGCCTGTTCTCGACCATCACCACGTTCGGCACCCCGCTCGACATCACCCTGGACGAGGTGGCCATCGAGTCCTACTACCCGGCCGACGATCGGAGCGCCGCCTACTTCCGGGCCGGTGGATCATGGTGAGGTGCCGTTCCGACCGCCGCCCGGCGATGCCCCGCCCGATCCGCGTCTCGACCCGTTTCGGGAGCGGGCCGGCGTGCTGTTCGACGAGGGGGAGCAGGTCGGCCTTCTGTTCCTGCGGGTGGAGAGCTTCTGGTGGCAGGTCGGCGGTCACCTCTGGTGGCGCCGATGGTCGGGACCGGGCGAGACGGTGTACGGCTACCTCGAGTTTTCGCACGGTGGGTTCGACGACTTCGTGGAAGACCTGGACGCCGTGGCCGATGAGCTCGACGACTGGCGCGACGGCCGCTTCGAGTACGGGGGTGAGACCTACACGGTGCGCTGGCTCGACGAGGAGGAGTCCCGGCACGTGCGGGTGACGACGTTCAAGTTGGGCGAGTGGTAGCCACGGGGTCGTATGGTGTGTGGTGCGGGAGGAAAGTCCTCCGGCTTTGATCGCTTCTGGTGAGGCGCGTCGCGCGGGGCTTGCCCTGTGCGGGGGGTTCTCGACTGACAGGTTGCGGTCGAGCCGAGGAATCCCTCCTGCGCTCGTTCAGGGCTCCGGGACCGCGGCACGATCGCCCGAGTGGCGAAGGAACCGCTGGTGGACCTGAACTTCTGGGCTTCTCTTCTCACTGTCGCGGCCGTCACGCTGCCCGTGCTGGGCCGGGGTACGGCCATCGTCTGTGCGTGGCTGGTGGCCAGGTACTCCCGGAAGGCCGAGCGGCGGGACGCGGCCCGGCGGGCGCTGCGCCGGCTGCTGCCGGACTGGGCAAAGGGCTGGTCGACGGGGCCGGGCGGCGGGCGGGGCGGGAGCCGGTCGCAGAACGGGTCGGCTGATCGGGCCGTGGTGGGTGGGCGGTGCGGCTCGCTAGCTTGCGGGGGTGGGGGCGGGGTCGAACATAGCCTGGACGGCGGCTCTGCTGGCGTGGGTGCTGGCCGTGCCGCTCTGGTATCTGAGCAAGTTCTTCGTGGTGGTGGCGCATGAGGGTGGGCACGCGCTGCTGGCTGTGCTGCTGTTCCGGTCGATCAAGTCGATCCGGTTCGAGCGGAGTGGCGGGGGCGCCACCGAGCCCAAGGCGGAGCTGCCGTGGCTGGCCGACATCTTCGTGACCATGGCCGGCTATCTCGGGCCGTCGCTGTTCGGGCTGGCCGGGGCCTGGATGCTGCTGCACGGGCACACCGACGGGGTGCTCTGGGCCAGCCTGGTCTTTCTCGTGGTCATGCTGATCGCGGTGCGCGGGCTGCTCGGGTGGCTGCTCGTGCCGGGCCTGATCGTGCTGGTCTGGATGATGGCGACCAAGGCCGACGGGGCGACGCAGACGCTCTACGCGCACGTGTGGGTGTGGCTGCTGCTGATCGGGGCGGTGCAGCGGATGCTGGTCTTCGTGACCCGGCGGAACTACCTGATCGACGGCAACGACGCCGGGGTTCTGCGGCGGCTGACCCTGGTGCCCAGCGAGATCTGGGCGGTGCTCTTCCTGGCGGGCACGATCGGGGCTTTGGTGTACGGCGGTGCGCTGCTCCTGCGGAATGCCTGAAGCTTTCGTTGCAGGACAGCCCGGCAGCCGCGGCAGAGAGGCCGGGACGTACAGACCCGGGCCCGTCGAAGCGGGCGCGGGTCCGTGGATCCGTACCTCTAAGAAATGCAGGCGCAGACGATCAGAGCCGCACCGAAATGCGAGGCGGCGCTGACCAGGGCGCCGCCGTGGCGCTCGGGGGTGCAGATGACCTCGCCCAGCTTGCCGGGGGTCATCCAGTCGAGGACCAGGAAGGCCAGGGCCATGATGCCGATGCCGATGATGCCGAACAGGACCGTGGAGGCCAGGCCCTGGCCGAAGTCGGAGTAGCTGGTGAAGATGGCGGTGGTGACGATGGCGGCGATGCCGAGCTGGTTGGCCGCCAGCAGCAGCGACGCGTTCGGGTTGCGCTCCACGAAGATGAGGTCGCGCAGCTTGCCCGGGGTGAGCACGTCGATCAGCAAGTAGCCGAGGGCCATCAGGCCGATGCCGACGATACCGAAAACGATGCTGCGTCCAGCACCTTCCAACAGATCCTCGAGCACGGCCTCTCCTTCACATGTGGTCAGGAGAGACCGTACAAGAAGGCGTCTACATAACTACAGCGCGCCCAGGTAACGCTGCCGCTCGTAAGGGGTGACCTCGCGGCGGTACTGCTCCCACTCGGCCCGCTTGTTGCGCAGGAAGAAGTCGTACACGTGCTCGCCCAGGACCTCGGCGATCAGCTCGGACTTCTCCATCACGTCGATGGCCTCGGACAGGTTTTCCGGCAGCGCCTCGTAGCCGGCGGCCTTGCGCTCGGCCGGCGAGAGCGACCAGACGTCGTCCTCGGCGCCCGGCGGCAGCTCGTAGCCCTCCTCGATGCCCTTGAGGCCGGCGCCGAGCATGACGGCGAAGGCCAGGTAGGGGTTCGTGGCCGAGTCGATCGAGCGGACCTCGACGCGGGCCGAGCTGGGCTTGCCGAACGCGGGCACCCGGACCAGGGCCGAGCGGTTGAGGTGACCCCAGCTGACGAAGGCGGGGGACTCGGTGATCGCGTTGGGCAGCTGGAGCGGGAAGAGCCGCTTGTACGAGTTCACCCACTGGTTGGTGACGGCCGTGTACTCCCGGGCGTGCACCAGCAGGCCGGCGATGAACGAGCGGGCCGTCTTGGACAGCTTCATCGGGTCGTCGGCGTCGTAGAAGGCGTTGCGCTCGCCCTCCATCAGCGACAGGTGGGTGTGCATGCCGCTGCCGGGCTGGTCGGTGTACGGCTTCGGCATGAAGGTTGCGCGCACGCCCTGCGAGAGCGCCACCTCCTTGACCACGTGCCGGAACGTCATGATGTTGTCGGCCGTGGTCAGCGCGTCCGCGTACCGCAGGTCGATCTCCTGCTGGCCGGGCGCGACCTCGTGGTGGCTGAACTCGACCGAGATGCCGATCCGCTCCAGCGCGAGCACGGCCTGGCGGCGGAAGTCGCGGGCGATCGCGTGGGTGGTGTGGTCGAAGTAGCCGCCCGAGTCGACCGGGATCGGCACCGAGCCGTCGAGCGGGCCGTCCTGCACCAGGAAGAACTCGACCTCGGGGTGGGTGTAGAAGGTGAAGCCCTTCTCGGCCGCCTTGGCCAGGCCCCGGCGCAGCACGTGGCGCGGGTCGGCCCAGGCGGCGCTGCCGTCGGGCAGCAGGATGTCGCAGAACATGCGCGCGGACTCGCCGCTGGCGCCGCCCTCGAACGGGAAGACCTGGAAGGTCGTCGGGTCGGGCATGGCCACCATGTCGGACTCGTAGACCCGGGCGAAGCCCTCGATGGCCGAGCCGTCGATGCCCATGCCCTCCTCGAAGGCGGACTCGAGCTCGGCCGGGGCGACGGACACGCTTTTCAGGGTGCCCAGCACGTCGGTGAACCAGAGCCGGACAAAACGGATGTCGCGCTCCTCGAGAGTGCGAAGCACGAACTCCTGCTGTCGGTCCAACGTTCACTCCATCGTCCGTGGTGGCCTAGCAGGCCAGTCTTCCCTGGTCCGGTTACGCCGACATTACGCTGACCCGAGGCTGTGAGGATGTCCCGGGTGGCGATAGGCGCACCGCGTCTTGGGGAAGAATAAAGGTCATGCCCACGCTGCGGATCGCCCTGGCCCAGGTCAACTCCACGGTCGGCGACATCGCCGGAAACGCCGCTTCGGTACGGTCGTGGACGCGCGCCGCCGCCGACGAGGGTGCCCAGCTCGTCGCCTTCCCCGAGATGATGCTGACCGGGTATCCCATCGAGGACCTGGTCTTCCGGAACTCGTTCGTCGCCGCTTCCCGGGCGGCGCTCTCGCGGCTGGCCGGCGACCTGGCCGCGGACGGCCTGGGTGATATCGCGGTCGTTGTCGGATATGTCGACTCGGACGGGCCGCCGCACACCAGCGCGGACGCGGTGCCGGGGCGCGGGCGGCGGGACGCCTCGGCGCTGCTGCTGGGCGGCGAGGTCGTGGCCACGTACTACAAGCACCACCTGCCCAACTACGGCGTCTTCGACGAGGACCGGTACTTCGAGCCGGGCACGGCGCTGACCGTGGTGCGGCTGGGCGGGGTCGACGTCGCACTCACCGTGTGCGAGGACATCTGGCAGGCCGGGGGGCCGTTCACGGCGGCCCGCGAGGCCGGCGTGGGGCTGGTCGTCAACATCAACGCGTCGCCGTACGAGCTGAACAAGGACGACGTACGGCTGCCGCTGGTCAAGCGCCGGGCGGCCGAGGCCGGGGCGACCGTCGCCTACGTGAACATGGTCGGCGGGCAGGACGAGCTGGTCTTCGACGGCGACTCGCTGATCGTGACCGCCGGTGGGGAGCTGTTGGCGCGAGCCCGTCAGTTCACCGAAGAGCTGCTGGTGCACGATCTGTCCCTGCCGGCGGCCGATCCCACTCCCAACGTGTCCGGCAAAACCGATGAAACGCCCGCGCCGCACGGCGAGCAGCACATCGACGACGACATGGCGATCAATCGGGTGGGCGCTCTGAGCGATCTGCGGCCACACCCGGGCGACAAACGGGACGGCGGGATCGCCGACCGCGTCGCCGACGAGGAGGAGATCTGGTCGGCGCTGGTGCTCGGCCTGCGCGACTACGTGAACAAGAACGGCTTCCGGTCGGTGGTGCTCGGCCTCTCGGGCGGTATCGACTCGGCCGTGGTGGCCGCGATCGCCGTCGACGCGCTGGGCGCCGACCGGGTCACCGGCGTCTCCATGCCCAGCGGCTACTCCTCCGAGCACTCCAAGGACGACGCGGCCGACCTGGCCAAGCGCACCGGGCTCGAGTACCGGACCGAGCCGATCCAGCCGATGGTCGACGCGTTCCTGGCCACCATGTCGCTCTCCGGGCTGGCCGTGGAGAACCTTCAGGCTCGCGTCCGCGGCGTCATCCTGATGGCCCTGTCGAACCAGGACGGGCACCTGGTGCTCACCACGGGTAACAAGAGTGAGCTGGCTGTCGGGTACTCCACGCTCTACGGCGACTCGGTGGGCGGCTTCAACCCGCTCAAGGACGTGCCCAAGACGATGGTGTGGAAGCTGGCCCGCTGGCGCAACAGCCGGCCCGGCACGCCGCCCATCCCGGACAGCTCGATCACCAAGCCGCCCAGCGCCGAGTTGCGGCCGGACCAGAAGGACTCCGACTCGCTGCCCGACTACGACCTGCTCGACCCGATCCTGGCCGGCTACGTCGACCACGACCTGGGCCGCGACGACCTCATCGCCGCCGGCCACGACCAGGCCCTGGTGGACAAGGTGCTGCGCCTGGTCGACATCGCCGAGTACAAGCGCCGCCAGTCCGCCCCGGGCACGAAGATCTCGGGCAAGGCGTTCGGCCGCGACCGTCGCCTCCCGATCACGAACAGGTTCCGGGAAGGCCCCGGGAAAGGCCTTTAGTCAGTTCAAGGGCGGCGGTGGGGTGGTTGGACGGGTGTGACAACCTCCACTGACCTCTGACCTCGCGGCGGCGCGAGGTGCGACGATTTCGGGGCACCCGGGGACCGCAACCGCGCGGCCTCGAGGGAAGGAGTCGGAAATGTCGGAAATTTCTGCGCTGTACGGGGGCCCGGCCACCCGCCGCGTGCGGACCCGCGACCTTCAGGCCGCGAAAGCCCGCGGCGACCGCTGGCCCATGCTGACCTCGTACGACCAGTACACGGCCGCGATCTTCGACCAGAACGGCGTACCCGTCCTGCTCGTCGGTGACTCGGCCGCCAACAACGTCTACGGCTACGAGACCACCCTGCCGGTCACCGTCGACGAGCTGCTGCCGCTGGTGCGCGCGGTCGTCCGCGCCACCAAGACCGCGCTCATCGTGGCCGACCTGCCCTTCGGCAGCTACGAGGAGGGCCCCACGCAGGCCCTGCGCACCGCCGTCCGGTTCATGAAGGAGGGCGGCGCCCACGCCGTCAAGCTCGAGGGCGGCCGCCGCGTCGCCGCCCAGATCGAGGCCCTGACCGGCGCCGGCATCCCCGTCATGGGCCACGTCGGCTTCACCCCGCAGAGCGAGCACACGCTGGGCGGCTACCGGGTCCAGGGCCGCGACGAGTCGGCCGCCCTGGTGGTGGCCGACGCCCGCGCGGTCGCCGACGCCGGCGCCTTCTCCGTCGTGCTCGAGATGGTCCCGGGCGAGGTCGCCAAGACCATCACCAAGGAGCTCGACATCCCGACCGTGGGCATCGGCGCCGGCCCCGACACCGACGCCCAGGTGCTGGTCTGGCAGGACATGGTCGGCCTGCGGACGGGCAAGGCCCCCCGCTTCGTCAAGAAGTACGCCGACATGTCGGGCATCCTGTCCGAGGCCACACGCCAGTTCGCGGCCGAGGTCCGCGGCGGCGAATTCCCTTCGGCCGAACACACCTTCTGAAAGCCCCCTGTCCTCTGGAGGCCGAGCCGTTCGTGGAACTAGTGTCCGGCTAGCACTCCAGAGGAGCGACCATGACCGAATACCTGATCACCTTCAACGACGAGTGGGTCCGGGAGCACACGCCCGAGGAGTTGAGCGACAAGGGCAAGGCAGCGCGGGCCGTGGTCGATGAGATGCGGGACCAGGGCGTTCTCATCTTCACCAACGGGGGCCTGGACCGGTCCACCGCGCTGTGCGGCGTCGTGGCGGTCGACGGCGAGCCGGTCTTCACCGACGGCCCGTACACCGAGACCAAGGAGCACCTCGGCGGCTTCTGTGTCGTGGACGTCCCCGACGACGAGACGGCCCGCTACTGGGCCGGACGGCTCGCGGTCGTGCTCGACTGGCCGCAGGAGGTGCACCGGTTCCGGGGCCCCGGCTTCCGCTGGAAGTGACCGCCGAGCAGGCGATCGTCCGCGCCCACCGCGAACAGTGGGCGCGGGTGGTCGCCGGCCTGGCCCGCCGCTTCGGCGACCTCGACCTCGCCGAGGAGTCGGCCGCCGACGCCTTCGCGGCCGCGGCCGAGCGGTGGCCGCGCGACGGCGTACCCCCTAATCCCGGGGGTTGGCTCGTCACCACCGCGACCCGGCGGGCGATCGACCGGCTGCGTCGCGAGTCGCAGCGCGACGCCAAGCACGAGGCGGCCCGGATGGTGCACGACGACACCCCGCCCGAGCCGGCCGGCCCCATCGAGGACGACCGGCTCCGGCTGATCTTCACCTGCTGCCATCCCGCCCTGGCCGTCCAGGCTCGGGTGGCCCTGACCCTGCGCCTGCTCGGCGGCCTCACCGCCGCCGAGATCGCCCGCGCCTTCCTGGTGCCGGAGGCGACGATGGCGAAGCGGCTCACCCGGGCCAAGACGAAGATCAGGGCGGCCCGGATCCCGTACCGGGTGCCCTCGGCCGCCGACATCAGCGAACGGCTGGCCGGCGTCCTCGCGGTCGTCTTCCTGATCTTCAACGAGGGCTACCTGGCCGGCGCGGGCGACGACCCGGTGCGCGCCGACCTCACCGACGAGGCGATCCGGCTGGGCCGCCTGCTCCGGGGCCTGATCCCGGACCACGGCGAGGTGGCCGGCCTGCTGGCCCTGCTGCTGCTGATCGACGCCCGCCGCCCGGCCCGCGTCTCCGGCGACGGCGAGCTGGTGCCCCTGGGCGAGCAGGACCGCGCCCGGTGGGACCGCGCCCTCATCGCCGAGGCCACGGCCCTGATCGGGGAACGCGTCGCGGCCGTGGCCGCCGGCGGCGACCGGCCGGGCCGCTACCAGCTGCTGGCCGCGATCAACTCGGTGCACGCCGAGCCGGGGGAGACCGACTGGGCCACGATCGTCGCCCTCTACGACACCCTGGCCCGGCTCGACCCGTCGCCGATCGTCCGGCTCAACCGCGCGGTGGCGGTGGCCGAGGTGGACGGCCCGGCCGCCGCCCTGGCCGAGATCGACCGGCTGACCGAGCCGCTGGCCGGCTACCACGCCTTCCACGCCGCCCGGGCCGACCTGCTCCGGCGCCTCGGCCGCGACGGCGACGCGCGTACGGCGTACGACCGGGCCGTCGCCCTCACCGGCAACCCGGCCGAGCGGGCCTATCTCACCCGTCGCCGCGCCCGGCTCGCCGAATGAGATCGATGTCGTCACCCCAGCTGCCGAGCTCCGCATCGAGCCCGTGGTCCCGGGCCAGAGCCTCGACCTCGGGGAACAAGCTCAGCGCGGCCAGGCCGACCCGGTCCGGCCGGAGCGCGGTGTTCCACGGCTCGGGCAGCGGAAAGTTCGCCAGCTCCCACGCCAGGTATTTGTTGTAGGGCCGCAGCCGCCCGTGCAGAGCGAACACGGTCTCCAGCATCCACGGCAGACTCTCCATCTGGTCGAGCAGCGCGGCCTCGGCGAACCCGTCCCGGCGGCTTTTCACACACCGGTAGAGCTGATTGATGTACGAGTCCAGGTTGTCCGCGCGTGCCCGGCCGCCTCCGCCTCGGTGAACGTGGCCTGCCGCTCGACCAGCTCGGCGATGCCCCCGTCGAGCCGGTCCAGCAGCACTTTCGCGCCGCGATAGGAGTACCGGTTCCAGTGCACGGAGGTGTCGGTGAGCGCGGCCACGGTCCCGACCACCTCGTCGAGCACGTGGGTGCGGATGTCGTGCCGCCACGGCTGCTCCTGCTCGGCCACGACGATCGTCACGTCGTAGTCGGAGTGGGTGGTCTCGGTGCCCCGGGCCCGCGACCCGGTCAGGATCACCCCGCGGACGTTGGGGTCGGCGGTGGCCCGGGCCAGCACCGAGCCGAGGACGTCAGCCACCGCGCGTCACGAGGAGAGACCACGGCTGGTCGCCGTCCGGCGTGACGGCGACGGTCACCGTGCCCGGCCCGATGGCCTCGTCCCGGGTGCTGTTCACCGTCGTACCGTCGCAAGGGGTCTCGAACGTGGCCGGCCCATAGCCGACGGTCACGAATCCGCCGCCGGCGCAGGTGACGACGACATCGAGAGCGCCGCTGTCCTTCTTCGCCCCGACGGTGGCCTTCCACGGTCCCGTCATGTCTTCCCGGCGGGCGATGGTGCGGCCGCCCTCCACCGGCGGAAGAGCGGCCGGCGTCGAGGGCGAGGGCGCGACGGACACGGTGGTGGCCGGCGGCGACGGCGAGGGCGCGACGACCGGGGCCGGATCGTCGGTGCAGGCTCCCAGGGACACGAGCCCCAGCATGACCATCACTCTCGTCGACCGCACGCCGAAATCCTAGTTGCGCGGTCCCGCGAGATCGCGGACGGTGGGTGGATGGTCACGCTGGAAACGGAACGGCTGGTGCTGCGGGAATGGCGGGATGACGATCTCGACGCGCTCGCGGCCATGAACGCCGATCCCGAGGTGATGCGGTACATCCTCGACGGGTCGGTGCTCGACCGGGAGCAGAGTGCGGCCCGGCTGCGGCGGATCCGGGAGGTCTGGGAGCGGCACGGATTCGGCCTGTTCGCGGTCGAGGGGCGGGCCGACGGCGTACTGCTGGGGTGGGCCGGTCTTTCCGTTCCCGATTTCCTGCCCGAGGTCATGCCGGCCGTGGAGATCGGGTGGCGGCTGGCCCGGCCGTACTGGGGACGGGGTTATGCGACCGAGGCGGCGGCCGAGGCCCTGCGGTTCGGGTTCGAGGACGGTGGGCTCGACCGGGTCGTCAGCATCCGGCATGTCCACAATGACCGGTCGCGGCGGGTCATGGAGAAGCTGGGCTTGCGGCACGAGTTCGACACCGTCGTTCCGGGGCACGGGCAACCCGTGGCGGTTCACGCGAAGGACAGGTAGGGCTGGCCCTACCATCGATCGGCCAGCTCACCGGATCGGTTCGGGGCAGCCTGCTGCCTAGCGTCATTCCCATGACGACGACGCAGCTCGAAGCCCCGGTCATGACCGTCCGCCTGTTCGCGCGGATCGGCGCCGACACCCGCTATGTCCTCACCGGATTCCCGATCGGGATCGCCGCCCTCACCGTCTCCGTGACGGCCTTCTCGCTCGGCCTCGGCCTCGCGGTGGTCTGGGTCGGAGTGCCCATTCTCGTCGCCGCCCTCGTGGCCGCCCGCGGTTTCGCCGCCGCGGAGCGCCGGCGCGCCGGCGCGGTTCTGGGTCAAGACCTCGAAGACCCGGTTTACCGTACGGGGCCGGCACTGCACCGCCTGGCCGACCCGCGGGCCTGGCGCGACCTGGCCCACGCCATGGTGCGGTTCATCCCGAACACGATCGCGTTCTCCTTCGTCGTGGCCTGGTGGGCCGGCCTGCTCGGCGGCCTGACCTGGGCGGCGTGGGGCTGGGCGCTCCCGAACGGTCCGGACGACCACGACGTGACGTACTGGCTGGGGCTCGGCGAGTCGTACGGCACCTCGGTCGTCTTCTATCTCGTGACCGCCGTCGTCTTCGGCGCGACCCTGCCCCTGGTGGTCCGCGCCGCCGCCCGCCTCGAGGCCGGCTTCGCCCGCGCGCTGCTGGGTTCCCGCCCCCGGTAGCCGGTGGGCTGGGTCACCTAGGACCCGTGCCGGGGGCGGCACCAGGGGGTTTCCCTGGGTTGGGGCCGGTGGGCGGCGTGTGACCGTGAGGTGCGCGTCCACAGTCGATCTCGCCAGGGAGTCTTCTCATGGTCACCAGCAATCCCCGTCGTCAGTTCCTGCAAGCGGCCGGCTCGGCCGCGCTGGCCGCCGGCGTCGCACCGCTCGTCATGGGCGGGGCGGCCGAGGCCGCGGCCCCCGTCACCAGCACCAGCGTCAAGGCCGGGCACTTCGGGCCGGTGCGGCAGATCGACGCCGGCGTCCTGAACGTCGGCTACGTCGACCTCGGGCCGGCCAAGGGCACCCCGGTCATCCTGCTGCACGGCTTCCCGTACGACATCCACAGCTACGTCGACGTGGCCCCGCTGCTCGCCGCCCGCGGCTACCGCGTCATCGTCCCGTACTTCCGCGGGCACGGCAGCACCCGGTTCCGGTCGGCCTCCACGCCGCGCAACGTCGACCAGGCCGCGTTCGCCCTCGACATCCTCGCCCTGCTGGACAAGCTGAAGATCCGGCGGGCCGTCTTCGCCGGGTACGACTGGGGTTCGCGCACCGCCGACATCATCGCCGCCCTGTGGCCGGAGCGGGTCAAGGCGCTCGTCTCGGTGACCGGATATCTGATCACCAACCTCGAGGCGAACCTGTCGCCGCTGCCGCCGGCGGCCGAGAACGACTGGTGGTACCAGTACTACTTCGCCACCGAGCGCGGCGTGAAGGGCCTGACCACGTACACCTCGGAACTCGGTCAGTTCATCTGGAAGTTCAACTCGCCGACCTGGAAGTTCTCGCAGGCCGTCTACGACCGTACGGCCGCCGCGTTCAAGAACCCCGACTACGTGCCCATCGTGATCGGCAACTACCGGTGGCGGCTGAGCCTGGCCCCGGCCGAGCCGGAGTACGCCGACATCGAGAAGAAGCTGCAGGTCGTGCCCCCGCCGCCGATCTCCGTGCCGACGATCACAATCGACGGCAAGTACGACCCGTTCACGCCCGAGGGCAACGGCAGCTCCTACCGGTCGCACTTCACCGGCAAGTACCGGCACCGCACCTTCAACGTCGGTCACAACGTCCCGCAGGAGGCCCCGCGCGAGTTCGCCCAGGCCGTGGTGGACGCCGACCGGCTGTAAAAGCCTGACCCGGGGGGAGGGTGGCCGCCCGGCGAGGGCACACGCCGGACGGCCATCGACAACCGGCACAATGGGCCGATGCTCATCGATCTTGAGGCCGGTCCGGTCCCGGTCGCCCGCTGGACCCCGTCCGTCCCCGCATGACCGTCCAGGATCGGGCCGTCGTCTGGGGCTATCGGGCCGCCTGGTCCCTGATCGGGGCCATGCCGGAGAGAGCGGCCTACCGCCTGTTCGAGCGCGTCGCCGATCAGCTGTGGAAGCGGCGGAGCGGACCGGTGCTGCGGTTGGAGGCGAACCTGCGCCGGGTCCTGGGCCCGGACGCGACGCCGGAAGTTCTCGCCGCCACGTCCCGCGCGGGCATGCGATCGGCGCTGCGCTACTACTGCGAGGCGTTCCGGCTGAACCGGTGGGACCGGAGCCGTGTGCTGGACAGCGTCGACATCGCCGACGAGGACCGGGCGCGCCTCGACGGCGTGATCCGCTCGGGACGCGGCGCGATGCTGGCGCTCGGCCACACCGGAAACTACGACCACGCCGGCGCCTGGCTGACCGCGGCGTACGGGATCGAGTTCACCACGGTCGCCGAGAACCTCAAGCCCGAGGCGGTGGCCGAACAGTTCTGGGACTACCGTCGCAAGCTCGGGATGGAGGTGCTGCCGCACGACGGCGGCCCCTCGGTCGTCGGGACCCTGGCCCGGCGGCTGCGGTCGGGCGGCACGGTCTGCCTGGTCGCGGACCGCGACCTCAGCGCCTCCGGCGTCCGCGTCGACTTCTTCGGCGAGACCACCCGGATGGCCGCCGGCCCGGCGGCGCTCGCGGTGCTGACCGGCTGCGCGCTGCACCCGGTGAACCTGTGGTACCCGGCCCCGGGCCGGATGGGCATCAGAGTCCACCCCGAGATCCCGGTACCGGCCGACGGCACCCGCCAGCAGAAGATCGCCGCGATGACACAGGCGCTGGCCGACGCCTACGCGGAGGGCATCGCCGCCCACCCCGAGGACTGGCACATGTTGCAGAAGTACTTCGTCGATTAGGTTCTGTCGGCCGCAGGGGTGATCTCGATCCTCGTCGAGCACGACCGGTTCGACGGCTGGCTCAACTTCGCCTACCGCGCGCTCAAGAACGATCGCGACGGACGATCGCTGGAACGACGACTGGACGCCGCCGAGTCGATGCCATGGCTCCTGGACGTCATATTCACACTGGAAGGACGGGTACGCCCCTATAACAAGTACCTGCCCTGGGAACTCCGCCGGCACCCCCTGACCCGCTGGCCCGGCGAGAAACTGCTCCCCCTGTTGACAGCCACCCTGGCCGGCGACCCCGCAGCGATCCGGGCGGCATTCCAGCGCGTCGAAGAGTCCTGCGCGGCCTTCGACAGCCGGCTCACGGTCCCCGTCCTCACGCCTGTCATCGAGAGCTGGGGCGACGAGCTGCGGATCCTGAGGCACTGACACCATGCGGAACCGATCTCGGATGGCCATACTGCTCCGATGAAACTTGCCGAAGCTCTCGCGCTGCGCGCGGATGCGTCGCGCCGTGCGGAACAGCTCCGCTCCCGCATCACCGGCAGCGCCCGCTACCAGGAGGGCGAGGCCCCCGCTGAGGACGCGGTGGCGCTGCTCGCCGAGGCGGGCGAAGTGCTCACCGAGCTTGAGTCGCTGGTCAGGCGGATCAACCGCACCAATGCCGCGACGCGGGTCGAGGGCGGCACGCTGACCGACGCGCTCGCCCGGCGAGACGTCTTGCGCCTGCGCCACAGCGTGGTCACGTCCGCGGCGGACGCCGCGGCCGGTGAGGGCCAGCGCGGATACCGGCAGCTGCGTTCCGAGCTGAAGATGATCCCGGCGCTACCGGTGGCCGAGCTGCGCCGCCAGGCCGATGACCTCGCCCGGCAGATCCGAGAGGTGGACACGCTGATTCAACGGGTCAACTGGGAGGTCGATCTGCTCGACTGATCGACGCGGAGCAGGTAACCGACGTGGAGGCGTGCGCAAACCCGAGAGCCGGCGGGCAATCCGGCTCACTCCTGGCGCGCCGGGGGCAGGCGCGGGGGTTCGACTCCCCGGCACACATCGCATGCCCAGCACACGGCACAGGTGACGGCGCACAGGGCACGGCACACCACCGAGCGCAGATCCACGACGGCGAGGGCGGGATCGGGGAACTCCGCGTCGCTCAGGAACCAAGAGGCAGAAGGCAGCGAGCGTCGAGACTCGTAGACGCTGCGGCGCTGCCGTGGGTGCACACGTTAGCCTCGTGGGCGTGGCCACCGCACTTGTCATCGAGAACGATCCGACCGACGGCCCGGGGCGGCTGGGGGAGTGGCTGACCGAGGCCGGCCTCGAGCTGACCGTGCTGCGCCCGCACGCCGGTGACCAGCTCCCCGGCGAGCTCGACGGATATCTGGCGCTGATCGTCCTGGGCGGCGACCAGGACGCGTACCCCGACGCCGCCGGCGCGCCCGGAGCGCCCTGGTTCCCGGCCCTGGAGGGGCTGCTGCGCAAGGCCGTGCGCCACCGCGTGCCCACCCTCGGCGTCTGCCTGGGCGGCCAGCTGCTCGCCTCGGCTCACGGCGGCCTGGTCGAGCGCAGCACCTCCGGCCCCGAGATCGGGCCCGGCCTGGTCGGCAAGCGCGACGCCGCCGACACCGACCCGCTGTTCAAGTGGGTGCCGCTGCTGCCCGACGTGATCCAGTGGCACCGCGACGAGATCACCGAGCTGCCGCTCCGGGCCGTCCTGCTGGCCGCCTCCAGCCGCTACCCGCACCAGGCGTTCCGCCTCGGCGACCGGGCCTGGGGCCTGCAGTTCCACATCGAGTGCGACGCTCCGATGATCGAGGAGTGGGTGGCCGGTGACCGGGCCACCATCGACGAGCTGGGCTACGACCCCGAGGCGGTCCTGTTCGCCACGGTCGAGCAGCTGGCCGACGTCGAGGAGGTGTGGCAGCCGTTCGCGGCCCGGTTCGCCTCCCTCGCCCTGGGCACCCTGCCCGACGCCGACATACCGAATCCGGGCACCGGCCGTACCCTCCCGCTGTTGGGGCAGTAAGCCGTGACCAGGCCCAGCCGGCTCGCCCGGTACGGCTTCGCCGACGACGGGGTGCGCGCCGCCGACCTGGTCGGCCCGAGCGGCCTGCGCCTGTGGGACACCGAGGCCCAGGCGCCGGCCGGTGCCGAAGCCGCGGAACTGCTCACCGCGCTGTCCCGCGCGGCCGATCCGACCCTGGCCCTGCGCCAGCTGCACCGGCTGGTCGACGCGGCCGGCCGGGCCGAGGCCCGGGACAACGGCGGCCCGGTCACCGGTCCCGGCGGGGATATCACCACGAACGCCGCCACCGACGAGATTGTGGCGGCGCTGGCCCAGGACGCGGGCCTGCGCCGGCGCCTGATCGCCGTGCTGGGCGCGTCGTCCGCGCTCGGCGACCACCTGGTGGCCAACCCGGACGACTGGCGGGTGCTGGTCACCGGCAAGACCGGCCTGCCGCCGAACGCCGAGGGCGGCCTCGAGGTCGACGGCGTGCCCAGCATCCCCGAGCTGCGCCGGGCCTACCGGGTGTCGCTGCTGCGGATCGCGGCGGCCGACCTGACCGGCGGGCGCGGCCTCGAGCCGACCATGGCGGCGCTGTCCCGGCTGGCCGACGAGACGCTGGGTGCGGCGTACGCGATAGCGGTCGCCGGCCTGCCCAAGGAGCCCAGCCTGGCCGTGGTCGCCATGGGCAAGTGCGGCGGCAACGAGCTCAACTACGTCTCCGATGTGGACGTCATCTTCGTCGCCGACAGCGACGAGGACCTGAGCGCCGGTACGGCGGTCGCGGCCCGGCTCATCGAGATCTGCGGGCAGGTCGCGTGGCCGGTCGACGCCGCGCTGCGGCCCGAGGGCAGTCGCGGCCCGCTGGTCCGCACGCTCGCCAGCCACCAGGCGTACTACCGGCGCTGGGCCCGCACGTGGGAGTTCCAGGCCCTGCTCAAGGCGCGGCCCGCGGCCGGCGACCGGGCGCTCGGCCAGCAATGGATCGACGACCTGGCCCCGCTGGTGTGGCAGGCGGCCGAGCGGCCCGAGGCGGTGGCCGACGTCCGCGACATGCGCCGCAAGATCATCGAGAATGTGCCGGCCAACCAGGTCGACCGCGAGATCAAGCGCGGTCCGGGCGGGCTGCGCGACATCGAGTTCGCCGTCCAGCTGCTGCAGTTGGTGCACGGCCGCGTCGATGAGACGCTGCGCTCCGGCGGCACCCTGCCGGCCCTGCGCGCGCTGGTCGCCGGCGGTTACGTCGGCCGTGAGGACGGCGAGACCCTGCTGCGCGGCTACCGCTTCCTGCGCGGCGTCGAACACCGGCTTCAACTGCAACAATTGCGGCGTACGCACACCGTGCCCGACGACCCGGACGGACTCCGCTGGCTGGCGGCGGCCCTCGGCTACACGGCGATGCCCGGCCGCGACGCGGTCGGCGCGTTCCGCTCGGACTGGGTCGGCCACGCCGCCCAGGTGCGCCGCCTGCACATCAAGCTGCTCTACCAGCCGTTGCTCGAGGCGGTGGCCCGGGTGCCGGCCGAGGCGCTGCGGATGACCACCGAGTCGGCCGGCCGCCGGCTCAAGACGCTCGGCTTCGCTGACCCGGCCGGCGCACTGCGCCACCTCCAGGCGCTCACCGGCGGCGTCACCCGCACCTCGGCCATCCAGCGGCACCTGCTGCCGATGCTGCTCCA
Source organism: Actinoplanes sp. NPDC048988 (assembly GCF_043197815.1). Classification (NCBI taxonomy): domain Bacteria; kingdom Bacillati; phylum Actinomycetota; class Actinomycetes; order Micromonosporales; family Micromonosporaceae; genus Actinoplanes; species Actinoplanes sp. NPDC048988. The sequence continues at coordinate 128,309 of NZ_JBICTW010000009.1, forward strand.
GGAGTTCGCCGACGCCCCCGAACCCGACCGCGGCCTGCTCAACTACCGGACCGTCTCCGACAAGCTCGGCAGCACCCCGTGGTATCTGCGGCTGCTGCGCGACGGTGGCCCGGTCGCGCTGCGGCTGGCCCGGGTGCTCGGCCTGTCCCGCTACGCCACCGACCTGCTCACCCGCGACCCCGAGGCGCTGCGGCTGCTGGCCGACGACGCCGAGCTTCAGCCCCGCAAGCGCGAGTCGCTGATCGACGGCTTCGTCGCGGCGGCCGAGCGGCACGCCGACAACCCGGTCAAGGCGATCGCCGCCATCCGGGCCCTGCGCCGGCGCGAACTGTTCCGGCTGGCCTGCGCCGACATCCTGAGCCGGGCCGAGGAGCTGGCCCCGGCCCAGCCGCTGGACGTCGACGCGATAGGCATCGCCCTCTCCGACGTCACCGACGCCACCCTGAACGCGGCCCTGGCCGTGGCCCGCCGGGCCAAGCCGGCCCCGGACGGCATGCGCTTCGCGATCATCGGGATGGGCCGGCTCGGCGGCTACGAGATGAGTTACCCCTCCGACGCCGACGTGCTCTTCGTCTACGACGGCGCCGACACCGGCTCGGCCGCGCTGGCCATCGCCGAGGAACTGCGCCGGTCGCTGAGCGCGCCCGCGCCCGACCCCGAGCTGGGCATCGACGCTGATCTGCGGCCCGAGGGACGGCAGGGCCCGCTGGTCCGGAGCCTGGCCGCCTACCAGCAGTACTACGCCCGCTGGTCGAAGGTGTGGGAGGCGCAGGCGCTGCTGCGGGCCCGCTTCGTCTGCGGCGACGAGTCGCTGGGCCGCGAGTTCGAAAGACTGGCCGACCCGATCCGCTACCCGGAGGGCGGCCTCACCCGCGAGCAGGTGGTGGAGATCCGCCGGATCAAGGCCCGGGTCGAGGTCGAGCGGCTGCCCCGCAACGCCGACCCGCATACACACACCAAGCTCGGGCGCGGCGGCCTGTCCGACGTGGAGTGGGCTGTGCAACTACTTCAACTGCTTCACGCGTACGCCATCACCGGTTTGCAGAAAACGCGCACCCTGGAAGCTCTCGACGCGGCGGTGAAGGCCAAGCTGGTCGACAAGGTCGACGCGGCGGCGATGACGGCCGGATGGACGCTGGCCGCCCAGGTGCGCAACGCGCTGACCCTGGTCCGCGGCCGCCCGACCGACCAGCTGCCCCGGCACGGCGTCGAGCTGGCCGGCACGGTGCAACTGCTCGGCGGCGGCGACCCGGGCGAGTTCGTCGACCGCTACCTGCGCCTGACCCGCCGCTCCCGGGCCGCGATGGAACGGGTCCTCGACTCTTGAGCCGCTCGCTCGTGCCCCGGCTGCCGGTCGCGCCCGGCGTGTACCGCTTTCGGGACGTACGCGGGCGGGTGCTCTACATCGGCCGGGCCACCGAGCTGCGCTACCGCGTCGGTTCGTACTGGACCGATCTCGGCAAGCGCCGCCACCTGGCCCGGATGGTTCCCCAGATCACCCGGATCGAGGCGCTGACCTGCGACTCCGTGCACGAGGCGGCCTGGCTCGAACGCAACCTGCTGGAACGATCCAAGCCGCGCTGGAACCGGACCCGCGGTGGCCAGGAGGTGCCGTTCTGCATCCGGCTCGCGGACTTCACCCTCCAGGCGGTGCACTGGCCGCCGGTGGCTTCCGGTGGCCTGATCTTCGGACCCTATCTAGGGGGTACGCAGGCCCGGCTGGCCGTTTCGGCCCTGGAACGGGTGTTGCCGCTGCGCTACACGGCCGACCGGCTCGGCGGTTCACAGCGCGACATGGCGGCGATCCTCGGCGTCGGCGCGGGCGACCGGGACCACTTCGTCACGCTGATCACGGCGGTCCTGCGCCGGGAGCCGGCCGCGGTGTCCGCGGTGCGGGCCCGGCTGGCCGAGCTGCGGGACCGGGCCTCGGAGCGGCTCGGCTTCGAACTGGCGGCCCGCATCCAGCAGGAGATCGAGGCGGTCGACTGGGTGGTGGCCGAGCAGAAGGTGACAACGCTGACCCCGGGCGACGACGCCGAGGCGTACGGCTGGTCCGGCGGGGTATTGGTACGTTTCCAGATCCGAGCCGGGCGCCTGAGCGGCTGGGAACAGCGCGGATGTTCCCAGCGGGCGGCGGAGCCGCACGTGGCGCGGACCCCGCCGCAGTGGCGCGACTTCGCGAACCGCAACGCGGAACTGGCCACCCGATTAGTGGCGGAGAGTGTTCCATCCGGTTCCTAGGGGTATGTACCTTCCATGATTTTCAGCCTGGTTCGCCGTTTCGTCATCATGGCCGTCGCGATCCCCCTCGCCGCCGCCGGCTTCCGCAAGCTGAGCGATCGGCTCGAGGCGCGCAAGGGCCCGACCCGCACCACCCGCTACATGCGCCAAGGCGCTGACCTGCTGGCCGGCTTCGGCCGCCAGCCCCAGAAGAAGCGCCGCCGCTTCGCCTGGTAACTCACCCCCGCGGATTCATCCGGCGCCGGGCTTCGTTCGCCGCCGCGGCCGCCGGGGTGACGCCGTCGCGCTCGGCGGCGGTGAAGATGCCGGTCAGGGTGGACGCTATGCCGTTCAGGCGGGCGGTCACCTGGGCCGGCGTCTCGTGGTGCAGTTCGACGGCCGTGGCGCGCAGGACGCCGCCGGCGCTGACGACGTAGTCGGGCGCCCAGAGAATGCCCCGCTCGTGCAGCAGGCCGGCGGTGGCCGGGGCGTCCAGCTGGTTGTTGGCCGGGCCGGCGATGGCTCGGCAACGCAGGGCGGGAACCACCGCGGGGGTCAGCAGGCCGCCCAGCGCGGCCGGGACCAGCACGTCCACCTCCGCGGTCAGGCATTCCTCCGGGGTCGCCCACGTCGCGCCGAGCTCGGCGGCCACCTCGCGCCGGGCCGGGTCGATGTCGCTGACCACCAGCTTGGCGCCCGCCTCGGCGAGCAGCCGGGCGACGCGCTCCCCGACATGCCCGAGCCCCAGCACCGCGAAGCTACGCCCGGCCAGCCCGTCATCCCTGACATCCCGGACATCCCCGACATCCCCGACATCGATTGTGCCGCCGGTGGCGTTGGGCCCGCTGAGCACGCGGCCCCCGGCGTTCCGCCCGCTCGAAGGGGCGCTCGCCGTGTGGTGCCCACTCGAAGGGCCGCTTGCCGCGTGCCCGCTCGAAGGGCCGCTTGCCGCGTGCCCGCTCGAAGGGCCGCTTGCCGCGTGCCCGCTCGAAGGGGCGGCCCACGCGTTGCGCCCGCTCGAAGGGGCGGCCGCCGGGTTGCTGGTCAGCGGGGCGGCGGGGCTTTGGCCGGACAGCTTGGCGCAGACGGCTTTGAGAGCGGCCACGGTTCCGAAAGCGGTGGCCGGCGAGGAATCGCCGCTGCCGCCGTGGGTGGTGGGGCGGCAGAAGACGTGGCTGGTTCGGTCGGCGATGGTGACCATGTCGGCGGGGCCCGTGCCGACGTCGGGGCCCGTGGCGTAGAGGCCGGCCAGTTCCTCGATCACTGTGCCGGCGTCGTGCAGGGCGGCCGTTCGGTCGAAGTCGTGGGCGGGCGTGACGATCACGGTCTTGCCGCCGCCGTGGGGCATGCCGGCCAGGGCGCATTTCTCGGACATCGCGGCGGACAGGCGCAGGGCGTCCTCGAGGCCGTCGCGCCACTGCGGGTACGCCTTCATCCGGCACCCGCCCAGAGCCTGCCCCAGGGCCGTCGAGTGGACGGCGACGATGATCGGCAGGCCGGACTCCGCGCCGCGGCGGATCACCACTCGCTCGTGCGGGAACATCGCTTCCTCCGTACAACTAAATCGGTCCTTGCTGCGAAAGCTAGACGCCTGCCCGGGCCCGGCGCAGACTTGCCGAACGAAGTTCGGCGAGAGCCGGGAAGTGGGGGACGGTGGACGACATTGATTCGGCGATCGTGCGGGAGTTGCAGCACAATGCCCGGCTGACCAACCGCGACCTGGCCCGGCTGGTCGGCGTCGCGCCCTCGACCTGCCTGGAGCGCGTGCGGCTGCTGCGCGACCGGGGTGTGCTGACCGGCTATCACGCCGAGGTCGATCTGGCCGCGCTCAACCGGCACGTCCAGGCCTTCCTCCACCTGCAGGTGCGCCCGATGAGCCGCGACGTGATCGAGGGCGTCAAGGCGTACGTGACCGGGTTGCCCGAGGTTTTGTCGGTTTTCGTGGTGGCGGGCGGCGACGATCTCCTCGTGCACGTGGCGGTGCCGAGCGTCGACGCCCTCCACTCCTTCCTGATGGACAAGTTCAGCCAGCGCCGCGAGATCGTCGGCTTCCGAAGCTCGGTGATCTATCAGCACACGCGGAACCGGGTGCTCGGGCCGCTATAGAACCAGCCTCCTCCAGTCGGACAGGTCGGACAGCAGCTGCCGGTCGTGCGTCGCCACGATCACCGCCGCCGGCGTCGTGCGGATCGCCTCGGTCAGCTCGTCCACCAGCGCCGCCGACAGGTGGTTGGTGGGCTCGTCGAAGATCAGCAGGTCGGGCCGGGTGGCCAGGTGGGCGGCGAGGTCGAGCCGGCGCCGCTGACCCAGTGACAGCCGGTCGGCCGGGGTGCGCAGCGCCTCCGCGTCGAGCAGGCCGAAATGCTCCCGCGGGGCCTGGTGGGCCGAGACCTCCTGCTCGACGAACGCGATCCGGTGGAAACGCCGCACGGTGCCACCCGTGGGTTCGAGCTTTCCGGCGAGCAGCGCCAGCAGCGTCGACTTCCCGGCGCCGTTCGGCCCGGTCACCAGGAGCCGGTCACCCCCGTCGACACTCACGCTGATCGGGTGGTCCAGCCGGCCTTCCAGGTGTACGCCGTGAGCCCGCACCAGGGGCAGGCCGGCCCGGACCGCAAGCTCGGGGAACCGCAGGGCCGGCGGCGGCGCGGGAGCCGTGACCCGGTGCGCGTCGAGGGCTTCCCGCTCCCGGTTGAGGGCCTGCACGACACCGGGCGCGCGGGTCTGGCGCTGATGCCGGCCGGTGCCCTTGGGCGGGCGCCAGCCCGTACTGAGCCGATCGCGGGCCTTGCCGACCGCGGTGGTGAGCCGTTGACGCTCGGCCTGCTGCTCCTCGAAGTCCTGCTCCCAGCGCCGCCGATCCCGCCGGCGCCCCTCCTGCCACCCGTCGTAGCCGCCGGCGTACACGCGGGGCCGCCCGTCGGAGGTGGGGTCGAGGTCGAGGAACTCCCCGGCCACGTCCCGCAGCAGCGCCCGGTCGTGGCTGACCAGCGCGAACCCGCTTCCGTGCTCGCGCAGCCGCGCGGTGAGGAAGTCGAGCCCACCGGCGTCCAGGTGGTTGGTCGGCTCGTCGAGGAGCAGAAGGTCGTAGCGCGCCCCGAGCAGACAGGCGAGCCGCACCCGATAGCGCTGCCCCACGGAGAGGGTGCGCAGCTCCCGTTCCCGGTCGGCGCAGGCCCCGAGCGCTTCGAGCGCGACATCGACCCGCCGCTCGGCATCCCACGCGTCCAGCCGCGTGGCCAGCTCCAGCGCGGCGGCGTAGCGGTCCTCCGCGCTGTCGCCGTCGGCCAGAGCGTGGCTGGCCTGGTCGGGCGCGGCGGGGTAGCGGTCCTCCGGGCTGTCGCTGTCGGCCAGATCGCGGGTGGCCTGGTCCGGCCCGGCCGGGTAGCGGACCTCCACGCGGTCGCCGTCGGCCAGATCACGGGTGGCCTGGTCCAGCGCGGCCAGGGCAGTGTGGGCGTCGCGCAGGGCTTCGCCGGTGAGGGTGCCCACGGTCAGGCCCGGATCGGCGGGGAGGGCCTGATCGGCCAGGCCGAAGCTGCCTACGCGGTGGACGCGGCCCTGGTCCGGTGTCAGGAGGCCCGCCAGGACCCGCAGAAGGGTCGTCTTGCCGCAGCCGTTCTCGCCGACGATGGCCAGGCGGGACCGTTGCGAGACGGTGACGGAGACCTCGGTGAGCACTCGGCGGGCGCCGAGGGTGACGCTGACGTTCTCGGCGCGCAGGTGCGCGTGGTCACCGGCGAGGGCGCGTAGGTGCGCGTGGTCACCGGCGAGGTGATCGCCGGAGGGGGACGGTGTGAAGGTACGAACAGGCACAGGAAGCTCCGCAGCTCGGAATGGAGCCGGGGCAGCGTCGAACGGCCGCTCCGGCGGGACACCGAGACGGCGGCGACAGGAAGACGAGGAGGCGCCGCCGTCAGCGGCGGGTGCGCAACCTCATGAACGCGATGCCTGTGTACATGGCGGCCAGGCTATCGGGCGCCAAGACCCGGAGCATCCGAATTAAGTCAGCTGGTCAGCGTGTAGCGGCCGGGGGTGCGGACGTGGACGCGTACCCAGTCGCCGTCGCGGTCCACCCGGGCGCCGTTCGAGGCGGTCAGCCAGCGGGAGAAGCGCACGCGCAGGACCACGTCGCCGGTGAAGGGGGCGTCGAAGGTGATCGTGTTCGCGGTCTGGGTGACCAGGGTCGCGGGGGTGCCGACCAGCGGGCGGGGGCCGGTCACCGCGTACAGCCGCCAATGCTCTCCGCTCCACACCGGGTTCAGGTAGGGCAGGCCGCCGGCGATCAGCTCCGCCTCGGGACGGCCGGACCAGGTCGGCTCGGCGTCGGGGACGGCCACGAACTGCACGGCCAGCTCGTCGAGCCAGGCGCGGTAGGTGCCGGCGGTGAGGGGGGCGCCCGTACCCGTCGTACCGGGAATGGTCGTGAAAAAGAGCGGATTGCGGTCGATGTCGGCCTGGCGGAGCCAGCCGCGGGCCAGCGGGACGTCGCCCATGTGGGCGGCCTCCCAGTAGTCCCGCGTCGGCGGGATCTCGACCCGGCCGGTCAGTTTCTCCTGGGCGAGCCGGTCGAGCAGGGGAGTGAAGTAGCTCCGCTCGGCGGCCGGATCGCCGATGTCCCGAAGGTCGCCGGTCACGACGGGCGGCTGCCACCAACAGGCCGCCACCAGCAGGATCGCCACCGCCCACAGCGGCATGGGCCGTTCGCGGCCACGCCACGAGGGCCAGGTCGCGTACGCGGCCAGCACCGGCAGCGTGAACATCACGGCGAGGCGGGTCGCGTTGAGCCCCACCGGGGTGTGGATCAGCGCGGACGCGAGGACGCCGGCGGCCGACAGGAGGGCCGCCACGCGTACCGGCCGGCGCGGAACGAAGACGGCCACGGCCAGGCTCGCCACCACGGCCCGCACGGTGTCGGTCCGGCTGATGTTCATCCAGCCCCCGTCCCCGAACAGCAGGGACAGCGCCGCCAGGGGAAGCGCGGCCGGCACGGCGATGAGAAGACCTCGCGAGAGGGGCCCGGCGACGGCCAGGGCCACGCCGGCCAGGCCCAGGAACAGGCCGGCCACCGGGCTGGTGGCGCCGGCGAGCAGGGCGGGGATGGCGGCGAGCCAGGCCCGGCGGCGGGTCACCAGAACCAGGGCGGCAAGACCGAAGAACACCCCGAGGCCGTACGTGACCCGGCCGCTCACCAGGTTGCCGGCGATGCACGCCGTGCCGGCCAGGGCACCCAGCCACGGCCGCTTCGCCGACGTGGCGCGCAGCAGGACCGCGAACAGGACCGAGGCGCCGACGAGAGACAGGGCGCCGGTCAGGCGTACCCCCAGAATCGCCATGACCGGCTGGGAGACCAGGCTGTAGCCCAGTTGGTCGACCCCGGCGTACCACCGCAGGTCGATCGGGGTGTAGCCGTGCGCGGCGAAGAACTCGGCCCGGGCGACCTGAGCGGCCAGGTCGGAGCCCATCGGGGGGAGCAGCAGGTACACGGCGCCGAGCACCGCCGCGACCACGGCGGTGACCCACTCCAGCCGGTGCCGAGCCCACACGCGCCAGACCCTACCCGGCGTCGCGGCGTGTCACGGTAGGGTGCTCGCCATGCCCCGCTCCACCGCCGTCCGATATGTGGGCCTGGCAGGGAGTCTGCTGCTGGCGGTGGCCGCCTGGCTCGGCGGCGCGAGCAGCCCGTGGGAGCCCACAGTGACGCCGCGCACGATTTTCGCCGGTGAGAACGGTGTCGCCCTCCCGCTCGCCTGGCTGCTCGGCACGCTCCTGATCATCGGCGCGTGGGTGGCCGGCGTCCGCGCGGCGCCGACGGCCCGGTGGGCGTACACGACGGCGGCGCTGTGGGCGGTGCCGCTGCTGCCGTTCCTTCCGCTGGGAAGTTACGACGCTTACTCGTACGCCTGTCAGGGCTGGCAGCAGGCGGCGGGCCTGGACCCGTACGCGGGTGGGGTGACCGACCTGGGTTGCCCGTGGGCGTCCGCCGTGGCGCCGACGTGGTTGTCGTCGCCGGCCCCCTACGGGCCGGTGTTCCTGCTGCTGGCGGCCCTGGCGGTCAAGGTGGGCGGCTCGCTGGCCGGCACCCTGGCGGCGTTGCGGGTCATCGCCGTGCTCGGCGTGGCCCTGATCGCGGTGTGCCTGCCGGCGCTGGCGAGGCGCTCGGAGGTGCCGCTGGGCCGTGCGGTCTGGCTGACCCTGGCTTGTCCGCTGATCCCGATCCACCTGATCTCGGGCACCCACAACGACGCGGTGATGGTCGGGTTCCTGGTGGCGGGCCTGGCCGTGGCCATGGGCAGCCGCCGGACGTGGGCCGCGGGCCTGCTGCTCGGCCTGGCGATCGGCGTGAAGGCGACGGCGGTCGTGGTGGTGCCGTTCGCTTTCTGGTTGGCGCTGCGGTCGCGGGCCGCCTCGGCGGGAAGGACAGCCGGTTACGTGCGGGCCGGGGGCGAGCTTGCGGCCGGCGTTCTGGTGGCCCTGGCCGCGGCGTCCCTGTTCTCCGGGCGCGGCTTCGGCTGGATCACCGGGTTGGCCGGCAGCGGCGCCTCCGTCCAGTGGACCTCCCCGCCCACCGCGATCGGCATGACCGTCAGCCTCTTCGGCCCGGACGCCGTACCGGTCACCCGCCTGATCGGCATCGGCCTGCTGGCCGTGGTCCTCGTGCTCCTCTGGTGGCGCGCCCGCCTCCGCGACCCCCTCCTGCACACCGGCTACGCCCTCGCCGCGACCGTTCTGCTCGCCCCCGTCTTCCACCCCTGGTACGCCGTCTGGGCCCTGCCCGTCCTGGCCGCCACCCTGCACCACCATCTGCGCCGGCTGGTCGTCCCGTGCGCCGTCGCCGCCGCTCTCTGTCTCCCCGACGGCTACAACGTGGCGCTGGCCGTGAAGTCCCAAGGCGCCATCCTCATGACGGCCTTCGTAATCTATTTAGCGTGGAAAGCACTACATGAAGCGAAAAATCGGAATAGTCGCGGTCTTGGCGCTGATCGCGCTGTTCGTCGTCTACCTGGCTGAGACGCGTAACGAGTACTTCGACTCGAAGGTCTACTACGGCGCGATCCAGTACTGGTTCCGCGGCGACGGCGGCATGGTCTACGACTGGCTGCGCCCCGGCACGCCGTACGGCTTCACCTATCCGCCCTTCGCCGGGCTGGTGATGGCGCCGATGGCGTTCCTGCCGTTCGGCGTGGTCGTCGTCATCGCCATCGTCGCCACCGTGCTGACCACCGCGCTGCTCACCTGGTGGTTCGTCTCGCCGCTGATCAAGCGGAAGGGCTGGACCGTCTGGTTCGCCTTCGCGGTCGCGTGCTGCCTGGCCATCGCCTTCGAGCCGGTCCGCGAGACGATCACCTTCGGGCAGGTAAACACGCTCCTGCTCACGCTGGTCGCCGGTGACCTGCTGCTCGGCCTGGCCAAGGGGCGCAAGTGGGCCGGCGTCGGCATCGGCCTGGCCACCGCGATCAAGCTGACCCCGGGCGTGTTCATCCTCTACCTGCTCGTCACCCGGCGCTGGCGGGCCGCGATCACCGCCTCCGGCACCGCGGCCGGGGTGAGCCTGGTGGCCGCCGCGGTCTTCCCGGACGAGTCGCGCGAGTTCTGGACCTCCGCCCTGTGGGACACCAACCGGGTCGGCGTGCTCTCGTTCCTGTCGAACCAGTCGGAGCGGGGCTTCCTGGCGCGGCTGCACATCGACCAGGTCGAGTCGAAGGTCTGGCTCGCCTGCGTACTCCTGACCCTGGTCTTCTGGGCTTGGCGGGTGCGAGCCCAGCCGGACGACATCATGGGCGGCCTGGCCCTGACCGGCGTCCTCGGGTGCCTGATCAGCCCGGTCACCTGGATCCACCACTGCGTCTGGCTCATCCCGGCCATCGTGCGCTGCGTCGACGTCGGCCTGTCGGGGCGGGACCGGCGGCCCCTGTGGCTCGGCGCGGCCGCGTACGTCATCATGACCTCGCGGTTGACCTGGTGGTGGGAGAAGCGGCCGCGCCCGCCGCTGGAACTGATCGGCGGCAACTTCTATGTCTGGTTCAGCCTGGCCCTGCTGATCTGGACACCCATCGGCACCCGTCGTTCTTCTGACGTCCACCAGGAGGACAAGATCCTTCTGTAGCCAGAGAGCGTGCCTAGACGCCGTACGACTTCGGCCGACGAGGGCGACTACGAGGGCGGCAGCCGCGGCTGGACGATCTTCTCCCGCGACGGCCGGGTCGTCTGGGACGCCGGCAACACGCTCGAGCACATCGCCGTCGAGCACGGCCTCTACCCGGACAAGCGCTCGGACGCCAAGGGCATCGAGCCCGAGAACGTGGCCTTCGCGCGCGTCAACGGCACGCCGTACCTGGTCGTCAACGCCGAGCGCGGCAACTTCACCGCCGTCTACGACGTGTCGAACCCGCGCCGGCCGAAGTTCCGGCAGCTCCTGCCGACCTCGAACGGCCCCGTGGGCGTCGTCGTGGTGCCGTCGCGCGGTCTGGTGATCGTCTCCAGCGAAGAGGAGATCCCGGACGCGAACATCCGCGGCTCGCTCACCATCTACGGCGTGGGCCGAGCCGGTTTCCCGTCGATCGTCTCCCGCGACGAGATCCCGTTCGGCACGCTGTCGGCCCTGTCGGCGGTCCCCGGCACCCGCGACAAGCTGGTCTCGGTGACCGACTCGGCCTACACCCCGACCCGGCATCCTCACCGTCTCCGTCTCCCGCGGCCCGGCCGAGATCACCCGCCAGCTCACGGTCACCAGGAACAACAAGCCGATGGGGTACGACGCCGAGGGCATCGCCGCGCGCAAGAACGGCGGCTACTGGCTGGGCGTCGAGGGTTCCGCGGCCAAACCCAACTTGCTCGTACGCTTCGACGCGCGCGGCGCCGTCCAGCAGGAGATCCCGCTGCCGGCCGACATCGCCGCCGTCGTCACCACGAACGGTTTCGAAGGCGTGGCCGAGTCGGGCGGCGTGCGGCCCCCAGGCCTCGATCAAGAAGGTCTACGAGTTCGACGTCCCGGCCACCTGGACCGGCGTCCCGGCCGTGCGGAAGAAGCTGGTCAAGGACCTGCTGCCGGCCCTGAAGGCCGGCCACGGCTGGGTGCAGGACAAGGTCGAGGGGCTGGCGATCGCCGGCAACGGCCAGGCGTACGCGGTCACCGACAACGACGCCCTCGACGACGCCACCGGCGAAACCGTCTTCCTGCGCCTGGGCCGCATCTTCTGACTAGGAACCCGGCCTAGTCGCGGGTACAGTGGTCTCGTGCCCAGCGTCGCCATCGGTCGTCACGGGCCTTCGAGTCTTTCGGGCTCGGGGCTTCGTGACGGCCGGTGGCGCCTCGGCCACCGCGACGATGCGGCCCTCGTCCGGGTCGTGCCGGAAACCGGCCGGCAGGATGTATTCGGCCCAGGCGTCCGGCACCACCTCGGCGTTGGTGAACGTGACCTCGCCCTTGGTCACGCAGGAGTGGAACATGACCGAGGCCTGGAAGACCGCGTCCTCAAAGCTGACCTTCCCGTGGAAAGCGGCGTTCTGAAACCAGGCCTTGCCGCCGAACACCGCCTCCCGGAAAAACGCGTTGCCGTCGAAGGTCGCGCCGCCGAACGCGGCGAAATCGGCGAACTCGGTCGAGTTGAAATGCGCCACCCCGGCGAAATGGGTGCCGGTGAACTTCGCCGACTTGACGTTGCCGACGCCCAGGTTGAAGTTGTGGAGCACGGCGCCGCTCAGGTCGAGCTCGATGCCCGGCCAGTACTTCGGGTCCTCGGTGAGCGTCCGGTTCGGGCCCTTCTGCCGCGGCCGCAGGTGGCGGGTGAGGATCTCCTGAGCCGCCAGGCGGACCTGTCGTTCCTCTCGCGGATCCACCGCGCTCGCCGGCTCCGGCATCGGCGCCTCGCTGCCGTCGCACGGCATCCGCAGGTAGGCGCAGACCACCTCCACGACCGTCTGCCGCTGGCTCGGGTTCTCCTGCGCGAGCCGTTCCAGAGCGAACAGGCAGGCGAGCCGTACGGGCGCCTTGTCCGAGCCCAGATGTTCGGCGGCCTTCGCGTACAGCTCGGTGACCCGTCGTTCCGCCGCGTCGTACTCGGTGGCCTGCTGGGTCCGCTCCGCGAGCTGATGCCGGCGCAACGCCAGCAGCAGTCCCAGCCCCGCGGCCATGCCGGCGCCCACGGTCAGGCCGGTACGGAAAGCGGTGACCTTGAGCTGGGCGACCTGCGCCGCGTTGCCCTGCGCGTGGTTGGCGATGTGCAGCAGCCACAGGATCGCCAGCGCCGTGGCCCCGCTGACCAGCAGGGCACCGGCCGGCACGACCCACGTCGGCACGGGCCGCAGCGGCTTGATCGGCTCGGTGGCCGGCGGGGCGATCACCCTTGGGCGGCCCCATTGCCTGACCAGCGTCACGGCGAACAGCGTCAGGGCGCTCGTGATGAGGAGGAGCGGAAGCCAGTGCCGCCCCAGGAAGGCGTCGACCGGCCCCCAGTGCCGCCATGGCCGCAGCAGAACCGCCAGGGCGGCACCCATGAGCGCGGCCGAGCCGAGATAGCCGGCGCGGACGAAATACCTCACCTGTCGATCACACTCCGGCACGGCCTCGTTCGAACTACGGACCGCAGATACTCGTACATCAAGAAAGTGGCGGCACAGAGGCGTCACGCGAAAGGGGTACGCTGCCGCTGACCCGTTTTGCACCGCTTTAAGATGGTAACACGAAAGGGACTGTCGCATCGCTGACAGTGGCGCGCGAATGGAACGGTAACGATGCAGAAGCCGGCCGCCGAAATAGACGGGAAGGTGATTTCATTTCGCATTTTCGAACGCGTCGTGGTTCGCGGAGAATTGGCGTGTCAACGCTAAGATCCCGCGCATGTCTTCAACGATCGAAGACCAGTCCGGCCCGAACGACGGGTACGAGTTGGAACTCGCACGATTGCGCGAACGCCTCGAGCGAACGGAGCGTGAGCTCGCCCAGTTGCGGGACCGGCCGGGCCGGCCGCGGCTCGTCTTCCAGTTCACCCATCACCTGCTCCAGGGCGCGCGGGTGGCATTGTGGATCGTCTGCGTGTGGCTGCCGCTCACGGCGCTGCAGCCGATCGCGCACGACCTGGCCGGAAAGGACATCCGGTTCGACGCGCTGAACATCGTGCTGCTCCTGTTGTGCCTCGGCCTGACGACCGGCTGGGCGATCACCGGAAAACAGAGCCGGGAACGAAAGAAGAAAATCCAGGAATTGCGGGTACGACACGACCGACTCGAAGTGAAAATCTTCCAGCAGCGGGCCGACCCAGAAGGTTGAGTGATGACATTGACAACGGCGCTCCTCTTCGCCGTATTCGTCATGACCGCCACCATGCCGACCGTCCTGATGATTCTCTGGATGCACGTCGTACACAGCCGGCACCGCAACGAACTGTGGCGAATCCGCGATTCCCTGGTCGACGACGTCCTGGAGAACAGAATCTCCCGCACGCCCGGCATCGACCTGGCCCTGAAAACCGTGGAAACACACATCAGGGTCGCCGGCCGCCATTCCCTGTCCGACCTGATCCTGGCCATGGCCGTCTACCGGGGCCAGCCCGTCACCCCCATCCAGGAGGAGATCAGACGGGCCGGCGTCCGCGAGGCCGACGCCCCCCGCCTCCAGCAGTACCTGAACTCCCTGTGGGCCACCAGCTCGGCCAACCTGTTCCGCAGCTCGATCCCCGGCCTCCTTGTCCTGCTGGCCGGCCGCCTGATCGACCTGGCCAGCCCCACCCGCCGCACGGCACCGGAGCCCCGCCAGCGAGCCCACCGCCAGTTCCGAGCCCGAGCCGAGCCCATCGAACTGACCGAAATCCCCGACCTGGTCCGAGCCGGCGACCACCTCTGACCCGCACCCGCCCGACCCGATCACGCAGAGGCCGGCGCGGCCGGCACCGAGTTCACCCGTGGCGCCCCACGCGCTCCGGCTGTCCAGGACCGGGCGAGCGCTCTTCCCCAGCAAATGCGGTCGACACGCTGTCCAGCTGCCATGGGTCACGCGCGGATGTCGCCGAGCCGACGCCGATGACGGGCGCGGCTCGATACGTTGCGGGGGCCGGGATCCGTCAGCCCGAGACGAGCGGGGCGTGCCGATGGAGGAACTGTCCGAGCGGGACAAGGTTCAGAAGGATCTGCTCTGGGACTACTACGCCGAGCTGCGGGCCACCGCCCGGCAGATCGAGACGACGCGGTCCAGCGCCACCAACTACGCGATGCTGGTGGCGTCGGCGCTGATCGCGGTCGTGGCCCTCGACAAGGTGGTCGACGCGAACGACCGCGCCCTGTGCCTCGTCCTGGTCGTCGTCAGCCTGTTCGCCACCTTCTACTCGTTCGCCTACGCCGAGCGGTACGTGAAGAACAAGCGGCGCGCCGAATTCGTCATGGCCGAGATCGACCGGCGCTTCTTCGGGAACCAGCCGGAGGCAGCCCGCCTGCGCGGTATCAAACACGAGGCCGACGCCGCCGCCGGTGAGTACGACAAGACCTTCCGCCTGATCAACCGGGTCACCGTCTCGTCGCACCTGTTCTGGATCATCGTGCCGGCGACCATCTTCGTACTTGGATGCCTACTGCTCCTCCAGACTTTCGTGGGCTAGGACGGTTGCCAGCCGGCGACCTTTGCCAGCCCGACGGCGTACAGCTCCGCCAAGTTCCGGTCCACCTCGGACAGCTTGATCCGGCTCGGGCCGCTCTTTCTCGCCTTCGCGCCGCTGCTCGGGATGATTCTGCTCGCCGCCGACGCGGAGCCTGCCGCCCAAGAGTGGCTTCCGGTCCTGCTCGGCGGTCCGGTCAGTCGGAGTTGGGCCAGATGAGGATGCCGGGGCCGTCGGGGGTCTCGACCGGGATCCAGGCCTCGTCGACATCGGCGAGGCGGGACTCGTCGAGGGTCAGGGGCTTCGGCTCCTCGCTGCGGCCGTCGTCGGAAGCCCAGTAGGAGACCTCGCCGATGACGCGGCGCAGGTGGTCCAGTTCCTCGTCGGGCCAGCGGTAGTTCCACGTGCCGACGCTGTCGAGGTGGACCTCGAAGATCTCGCGGAGCTCGTCGAGGGCGCTGAACGCCGCCAAGGGGACGAGGAAGCCCTCCTGGCGGCCCTGGCGGCAGGCCGTGCCGCCGTACTGGTGGTGGTAGACGACTCCGGTCGGGGCGGCGACCAGGACACACAGGCCGGCCAGGCCGTCCGGGTCGAGGGAGACGTGCCGGGTGCCGGTCACCGGCGGGGAAAGAGGTCGCGTATCACCCGAGGATTCTCTTGCTTGATCGCCGAGTAGCGCCACCCCACCAGGGAAGAATCGGGGGATGCAGACATTCCTGCCGTACCCGGACTTCATCGCGTCGGCCGAGGCGCTCGATCAGAAGCGGCTCGGCAAGCAGCGCGTGGAGACCATCCAGGTTCTGCGGGGGCTGACGGTCGAGGGGTACGGCTGGCGCCACCACCCGGCGGTGAAGATGTGGCAGGGGTACGCCGAAGGGCTGGTCCGGTACGGCCTCGACATGTGCGCCGTCTGGACCGCCTCCGGTCGCTCCGACACCTGCGCGGCGACCCTGGTGGCCGACCTCGGCTTGGGCCGTCCCATCCGTACCCAATCGGAATTGGCGTCGGTGAAGGAACTTCCCCCGTGGCTCGGGGACGAGGCTGTGCACCGCAGCCACCGCTCGGCGCTGCTGCGCAAGGATCCGGACTTCTACCGTCCGCTGTTCGGCCCGGACCTTCCCGACGATCTCCCGTACGTGTGGCCGGCCACCGCCGGGTAGGTTGAACCACCAAGATCGAAAGGAAGTGGCGTGACCGAGCGGGAGATCCTGACCTGGGACGACTTCGGGCGGGCGGGGCGCGTCCTGGCCCAGCAGATCGCCGATGACGGCTGGCGTCCCGGCCTCATCCTGGCCGTGGCCCGCGGTGGCCTCTTCGCGGCCGGCTCGATCAGCTACGCGCTCGACGTGAAGAACCTGCACGTGGTCAACGTCGAGTTCTACACGGGCGTCGACGAGCGTCTGGACACCCCGGTCATGCTGGGCCCGGAGCCGAGCGTCACCGACCTGACCGGCGCGAACGTGCTGATCGTGGACGACGTCGCCGACACCGGCGAGACCATCAAACTGGTCCGCGACTTCTGCTCGGCCCACGCGGCCGAGGTCCGCACCGCCGTCATCTACGAAAAACCACACACCATCGTCAATTGCGAGTACGTGTGGAAGCGCACCGACAAGTGGATCAACTTCCCCTGGTCGAGCCTCACCTGAGGCGGACCGATTTGCCAGGGCGGGCAGAATCGTACGGGTGGAGATCGCGGTTCTCGGGCCGTTGGAGCTGCGCGCCGACGGTGGCGGAAGCGTGCCGGTGGCGGGCGCGCGACTGCGTACCCTCCTGCTGCTCCTCGCCCTCGACGCCGGCCGGGTGGTTCCGGCCGACCGGCTGATCGACGGCGTCTGGGCCGATGATCCGCCGGCCGCGGCCGGGAACGCGCTTCAGGCGCTCGTGTCGCGGCTGCGCAGAGCGGGCCTGACCGTCGAGGCCGCGCCCGGCGGATACCGGCTGGTCATCGACGCCGACCGGGTCGACGCTCACCTGTTCACCCGGCTCGCGCCGGTCGATCCGGCGGCCGCGCTGCGGCTGTGGCGGGGCGAGCTCGACTTCCCCGACGTGGCGCGGGCCGAGGCCGTACGGCTGGAGCAGTTGCGGGACACCGCGCGACGGGAACGGCTCGCCGCCGAGATCGGCATCCGTGACACCGTACCCGAACTGGAAGGTCTTCTCGCCGCTCATCCGCTCGACGAGCGGCTGGCGGCCCTGCTCATGCGGGCGTTGCGGGCCGGCGGCAATCCGGCGCGCGCCCTGGAGGTCTACGAGACGATCCGGCGTGCGCTGGCCGACACGCTCGGCGCCGATCCTTCGGCCGAGCTCACGGCACTCCACCTCGATCTGCTGCGCGAGGAGCCCACCCGGGCGCGGGGCAACCTGCCGGCCGAGGTGAGCAGCTTCGTCGGCCGGGAGCAGGAGATCACGTACCTGCTGACGGAAATTCGGGCGCATCGCCTGGTCACTCTGCTCGGGCCGGGCGGCAGCGGGAAGACCCGCCTGTCGATCGAGGTCGGCTCGAAGGTGCCGGGCGAGGTGTGGCGGGTGGAGCTGGCCCCGGTCACCGACCCGGCCGAGGTGCCGCAGGCCGTGCTGAACACGCTGGTGCCGCGCGGTCACCCCGTTCTCGACGTGCCGGGCCGGGTGCCGCTCGGCGAGACGCTCGACCGGCTGATCAGCGCGGTCGCCGGCCGCGACATGCTGATCATCCTGGACAACTGCGAACACCTGATCACCGCGGCCGCCCAGGTGGCCGACGCGCTGCTCCGCGCGGCGCCGGGCGTCCGCCTGCTCACCACGAGCCGTGAGCCGCTGGGCATTCCGGGTGAACGGCTCCGCCCGGTCGAGCCGCTGGCTCTCCCGCCGGTGGGTGCGGCCGCGTCGATTGCTTCCGCTTTCCCGGCCGTACGTCTTCTGCTCGACCGCGCCGCGGGCTTCGCCCTCACCGAGGAGAACGTCGAAGCGGTGGTACGGATCTGCCGCGCGCTCGACGGCATGCCGCTCGCCATCGAACTGGCCGCGGCCCGCCTGCGTACGCTCCCGGTCTCGGTCCTGGCCGACCGCCTGGCCGACCGTTTCCGCCTGCTCACCGGCGGCAGCGTCGTCCTGCCCCGGCACCAGACGTTGCGGGCGGTGGTCGACTGGAGCTGGGACCTGATCGACGAGCCGTCGCGACAACTGTGGCGCCGGTTCGCGCTGTTCTCCGGCGGCGCCGACGCGGAGGCGGCCGAACGGGTCTGCGGCACCGGCCTGGACGTGCTGGGCGGCCTGGTCGACAAGTCGCTGCTGGTGCTCGGCCCGGACGGCCGCTACCGGATGCTGGAGACGATCCGCGAGTACGGCCGGGAACAGCTGGCCCTGGCCGGCGAGACCGAGTCCCAGCGGCTCGCCCTGGCCGCCTGGCTGATCGAGCTGACCGCCGAGGCCGACCCGCAACTGCGCGCCGCCGACCAGCTGCTGTGGCTGCGCCGCCTGGCCGCCGAACACGACAACCTGCACGCGGCCGTACGGGCGGCGATCGAGGCCGGCGACACGGTGACAGCGGCCGCGCTGGTCGCCCGCCTGGGCTGGTACTGGTGGCTGAGCGGCCACCGCTCGGAGGGCGCGGTGCTGGCGGCCGACGTGTCCGCGATGCCGCCCGGCGAGGCGGACACCGACGACCTGGCGCTGGTGCACACGTACGCGGCGATCAACGGCCTGGAGGGCGCGCTGCCGCTCGAACAGGTCGAGCAGGAGTTCCGCGCGGCCCGCGACACCGGCGCTGACAGCCGCGCCCGGCACCCGGCCCTCCGCATGATCGCCCCGCTCTCGGCCATGTTCGACGACCGCAACGACCCGGAGCTCGGTTTCCGCATGACGGAGCCGCTGTTCGACGACCCCGACCCGTGGCTGCGCGCGGTGGCCAAAATGATGGTGTCCCAGCTGCGCCTCAACTTCGGCCAGAGCCCCGAGGTGGCCGAACGCGAGATGCGCGAGGCCCTGGCCGGCTTCCGCGCGATCGGCGAACGCTGGGGCATCGGCTTCACCCTGAGCTCCCTGGGCGACATGGCGGCGTCCAGGGGCGACTTCGCCCAGGCGGTGACCTGGCAGCGCGAGGCGATAGCCCTGGTCCGCGAGGTGGGCGTACGCGAGGACCGGCCCCAGATGGAGGTGAAACTGGCCCACCAGCTGTGGCTGGCCGGCGAGGCGGTGGAAGCCCGCACGGTCCTGAAAAAGGCGAAGGCGGCGGCGGAGGAAATCAACCTCCCCGAGGTGAACGCCTCGGTGGCGTACGGAAGCGCGACATTCGCCCGCATGGAGGGCGACCTACCGGAGGCCCGCCGAAGCATGGAGGCGGCCGTACGCATGATGCGCCACCCAGCCGCAGTACCCCAGTTCCGAGCGATAACGATGAGCACCCAGGGCTTGGTGGACGCCGCCTCAGGCGACCTGTCAGCCGCCCGAACCTGCCACGTGGAGGCGATGGAGGCGGCCGCCCACTCCCGAGACTCCCCGGTGATAGCGGTGGTCCTGGTAGGAATAGCCGACTTGGTCCTCCGAGAGGGCAACCCGGAAAAGGCGGCGTTCCTCCTGGGCGCCGCCGACGCCGTACGAGGCTCGAAGGACAGAGCAGTCCCCGACGTCGACCGGATAACCGCCGAGGCGCGGGCAGCTCTGGGAGACAAGGCCTTCAACGAGGCCTACGCCCGAGCCTCCGGCATCACGGCAGCAACGGCTGCCGACGCGGCCGGCTTGGACGACGTGCCCGCCCCAGGTTCCGAACGTAGGATCTGACAGCCGAATCCAGATACACCGGCCCCATCGCCAACCGCGCGACGGGTGCGGGAAACGTGTCGGACCTGATTAGTTGACTCACGCGGGCCTTCGTGACGTCCAGAATCTCGGCTATCTCACTGGTCCCGACCAAGGAGGGGCCGACCTCGTTGCCGGAGGGGTAGGTGCGGATCGCGTAGGGCTCGAGGACGAGTCCGGCCGAGAGCATGAGCCGCGTGAACCTCTCCAGCGCCAGTCTGGTGGCCTCCGCCGCACCAGAAGCGGCGGTCTCGAAGGTGATCGCGATGTCGCCGCCATCAGAGAACTCGATCGACGTCTTGTCACAAACTTCGCCCGACAGCTTCTGGCGCACAACGTCGTACATGCTCGGCCGCCGCAAATTAAGAACCGTGACCCACACAATCCTATCCCTCGAGGAGATCAGCAAAAGTCCACATTGCACAACATTCCGCGGAGGGCTGCCTAGAGCCGGGAGGTGCCCCGAGGGTCAACGACCCGATCTGATGGTCCTGCGCTATCTTGCCGTCGTCCGGATCGCTGGAATCCATGGTGTTCCTCCCAAAGAACGTCGCCCTCGCCTCAGCCTTGTTGAGGTCTGGGCAAGAATGCACATCGCCGACGCCTCGCGATCGGACTTTGTGTGCGACTTTGGATATTTTTCGACGCTCACATGGAGCGGTCCTGGTGTCCTATTCCTTCAGGCCTCTTAACGACGTTAAGCCGGTCGGCGCCGCCGGTACCAATTCCATTGATGTCGATCGTTTCGGTGTCGTACGGATGATAGGTGGGCGACGCCTGAGACATGTCTGTCGCGGCTGCGCCGGTTCTTGGCCCGGTGGATCGCCGCGCTGGCCGACTTGCCCCGCTCGGGCCGGCCGGGCGTGACCGGACCGCGCCGCTGCTGCCGACGCGGTTCGACGTTGCGGAACGGCGCACGCACGGCCATCCACCGGGGTAGCTTCACCAGCGTGCCGGATCTGATCGGCGCGATCCGCGCGTTCATCGACGGCTACAACGAACGC
Source organism: Actinoplanes sp. NPDC048988 (assembly GCF_043197815.1). Classification (NCBI taxonomy): domain Bacteria; kingdom Bacillati; phylum Actinomycetota; class Actinomycetes; order Micromonosporales; family Micromonosporaceae; genus Actinoplanes; species Actinoplanes sp. NPDC048988. The sequence continues at coordinate 148,893 of NZ_JBICTW010000009.1, forward strand.
TGCCAGCCGTTCCGCTGGACCAGGGCCGCCGGCCAGATCCTCGCCAAGGCCGTCCACCGTCAGCCGCTCGAAGGGTGATGAAGGCCTGCTAGCCGATCAGACAGCCTTCCAGGCGAAGAACGATTTTCTCGAGGGCCGCCCCGAGCCGGTCGGCGTCGGGGTTCACGAGCTGCCGCCGCCACTGCTTCGCCAAGTCCTCGACAGTGGCAGCGCGCCTCGGCGGTGTTCGAGGTCGCACGCGAAACGGCGGCCACGTCGGCGGGGAGCCGAGGTGACCGCCGTTTCGGGCGTCAGGTGGATCAGACGTTGTAGTACATCTCGAACTCGTGGGGGGTCGGGCGGAGGCGGACCGGGTCGATCTCGTTGGCGCGCTTCCAGTCGATCCAGGTGCTGATCAGGTCGTCGGTGAAGACGCCGCCGGCAGTCAGGAACTCGTGGTCGTTCTCGAGGCTGTTCAGGACCGCGTCGAGGGAGCCGGGGACCTGCTTGACGGTGCCCCACTCCTCCGGCGGGAGGTCGTAGAGGTCCTTGTCGATCGGGGCCGGGGGCTCGATCTTGTTCTTGATGCCGTCGAGGCCGGCCATCATCTGGGCCGAGAAGCTCAGGTACGGGTTGCCCGACGGGTCCGGGACGCGGAACTCGACGCGCTTGGCCTTCGGGTTGCTGCCCGTCACCGGGATGCGGGTGCAGGCCGAGCGGTTGCGCTGCGAGTAGACCAGGTTGACCGGGGCCTCGTAGCCGGGGACCAGGCGACGGTACGAGTTGACCGTCGGGTTGGTGAACGCCAGCAGGCTGGGCGCGTGCGCCAGCAGGCCGCCGATGTACCAGCGGGCCGTGTCGGACAGGCCGGCGTAGCCGGTCTCGTCGTAGAACAGCGGCTCGCCGTTCAGCCACAGGCTCTGGTGGGTGTGCATGCCCGAGCCGTTGTCGCCGAACAGGGGCTTCGGCATGAACGTGGCCGTCTTGCCGTGCTCCCAGGCGGTGTTCTTGATGATGTACTTGAACATCTGCATCTGGTCGCCGGCGTGCAGCAGGGTCGAGAACTTGTAGTTGATCTCGGCCTGGCCGGCGGTGCCGACCTCGTGGTGCGAGCGCTCGACGGTGAAGCCGACGTCGATGAGGCGGCGGACCATGGAGTCGCGCAGGTCGGAGTAGTGGTCGACCGGCGCGACGGGGAAGTAACCACCCTTGTAGGCGGTCTTGTAGCCCCGGTTGCCGCCCTCTTCGACGCGACCCGAGTTCCAGGCGCCCTCGATCGAGTCGATGTAGTAGAAGGACTGGTGGGCGCTCGTCTCGTGGCGGATCGAGTCGAAGATGTAGAACTCGGCCTCGGCGCCGAAGTACGCGGTGTCGGCGATGCCGCTGGAGGCCAGGTACGTCTCGGCCTTCTTCGCCACGTTGCGCGGGTCACGCGAGTAGGCCTCGCGGGTGAACGGGTCGTGGATGAAGAAGTTCAGCGCCAGCGTCTTCTGGATGCGGAACGGGTCGATGAAGGCCGTGGTGACGTCCGGCAGCAGCATCATGTCGGACTCGTGGATGGCCTGGAACCCGCGGATCGAGGATCCGTCGAAGGCGAGGCCGTCGGTCACCACGCTGTCGTCGAACGACTCGACCGGCATGTTGAAGTGCTGCATCACGCCGGGCAGGTCACAGAACCGCACGTCGACGAATTTGACGTCCTCGTCCTTGAGGTATCGCAGGAGTTCCTCGGGATTGGCGAACAACACGTCCTCCTGGCGCGAAAAATCGAGACCGGGGCGGCGTGGTTCCGCCGCGTGGCTAGGCTGGCAGCGACGCTATGGGGTGGGAGTTGCCCCGGCGTATCCCAAATGTTTCTGCCGTGTTACGAACACCGTGAGTGAATCTATCGCGTGGTGGCCGGGGCGTGTGCCGGGTCACCGAAACCGCCCCGCGTACCCTTTCCCCCATGGCGGACGCGATCGACCTCAGACAGGTGGAGCTCGCGGGCTTCGGCCGCCGGCTGGTCGCCCTGGCGATCGACTGGGGGCTGGCCACCCTGGTCGCCACGTTCTTCGTCGACGACCTGCGGACGAACCCGTGGGCTCAGCTCGGCGTCTTCGTCGTGGTGCACGCCCTCTTCGTCGGCCTGTTCGGACAGACGCTCGGCATGATGCTGGCCCGGGTCCGCATCGTCTCGGTCGTCGACGGCGGCGCCATCGGCATCGTCCGGGCCCTGATCCGGGCCGTTCTCCTCGCGCTGGTCATCCCCGCCTTGATCAACGACGGTGACGGCCGCGGCCTGCACGACCGCGCCGCCAAGTCCGTCGTCACAAAAACGACAAAAGACGCTTAGGCTGCGGTACGTACGGAGCGGGGCGCCCCAACCGCAAGGGCCGCCCGCAGCCGGGGTTCGGCCGAGGACGGTGCGCCCAGGGCGTCCATCGCCAGCAACGCCGCCCCGGTGATCGGTGGCACGTCAGGTACCGAGATCTCCACGTGCGGGGCCTGTCGTCGTGCGCCGGCCACCACCTCGTCGTGCAGCAGCGGGTGCCGCGCGCGCAGCACGGACCCGCCCAGGACCAGCGCGTGCGGTCGCCACAGCAGGTCCAGCCGCCCGGCGGCCACCCGATGCTGGGCCAGGATCTCGGTCGCCTGCCGGCTGACCAGCCCGGCCGCCACCACGTCGCCGGCCGCCGCCACCTCGAACAGCAGCTCGCTCAGTGACGGGATCTCGTCGCGGGAGATCTCGCCCAGGTGCAGCGCGATGGACACCGCCTCGACCGTGGGCCGCCCGAAGTGCGCGGCGACGGCCCTGCTCAGCGCGGTCGGTCGCCCTCGCCCGTCCTCGCCCCGGGCCGCCAGCCGCAGCGCCTGATCGGCCAGGTCGTGGCCGCCACCCCAGTCACCGGAGATCGGGCCCAGGGCGACGAACCGGGACGTACGGCCGTCGGCCGCCCGCCCCACGCAGTTGGTTCCGGCGCCGCAGACCACGGTGACCGCGTCCGGCATCGAGGTGCCCGAGCGCAGCAGCGCGAAGCAGTCGTTGTCGACCAGCGCCCGCCGGGCCCACCCCCTGGCCGTGATCGCCGAGTGCAGCCGGCTCACCTCGATCGGCAGGTCGGCCCCGGCCATGTACGCCGCGACCACGTCGACCGCCGTCCCGTCCGGCACCACCGAGCGGACGAGATCGTCCAGGACGGCGATCGCCCCGTCCAGCCCGACGTTGTGCGGCGAGGACGTGCCGCCGCGGACGTGGCCCAGCACCTCGCCGGAGGCCGTGCCGAGCACCACGTCCGTCTTGGAGTTGCCGCCGTCGATGGCCAGGTAGAGCCCGCTCATCGAGCCCACGCGAGGTGGTCGCGCCCGCTGGCGATCAGCCGGTCGGCCAGGGCGGAGGCCGGCGTGTGCTGCCCGACCAGCGGGTGGGCGAGCAGCGCCCGGTACACCCGTTCCCGGCCGCCCCGCAGTGCCGCGTCGAGCGCCAGTTCCTCGTACCCCCAAACGTGCGTGACCAGGCCGCTCAGATCGGGCGGCAGGGGGTTGACCGGCAGCACCGAGGGGCCGTCGGCGCCGGCCCGGGCCGAGACCTCGATGACCGCGTCGTCCGGCAGGAACGGCAGCGTGCCCTTGTTGCGCACATTGACCGAGTGGACCGCGTTGTCGTCATAGCCGTGCAGTGAAGCGATCAACCCGACCGCCGCCTCCGAGTAGTACGCGCCGCCGCGCTGGCCGAGCAGCGCCGGTTTCTCGACGAGGCCGACGTCGCGGTACATTTCGAGCAGCGTCGCCTCCATCTCGGCGACCTGTTGGCCCCGCGTCGGAGCTCCGAGCGATTCCCGTACGTGACGGTCGTGCTCGTAGAAATAGGAGAGGTAGTACGACGGGACGTTGCCCAGGGTCGTCAGCAGAGGCTCGGGCAGATGGACCTGAGCCGCCAATTCCGGCAAATGGGCTTCGAGAAGATCGGGCAGACGATCGACGCCGTCCACATAGGCCGCGCGTTCCCAGGTCAGGTGGTTGAGACCGACGTGTTCGAGGGTGACCTGCGACGGCTCGACGCCGAGGAATCCGGCGAATCGCCGCTGGAAGCCGATGGCGACGTTGCAGAGCCCGACGGCGCGGTGGCCCTCGTCCAGCAGCGCGCGGGTGACGATGCCGACCGGGTTGGTGAAGTCGATGATCCACGCGCCCGGCCGGGCCCGGCGCCGGATCACCGAGGCCACGTCGAGCACGATCGGCACGGTCCGCAGCGCCTTGGCCAGCCCGCCGGCGCCGGTCGTCTCCTGGCCGACGCAGCCGCAGTCGAGCGGGAACGTCTCGTCCTGAATGCGCGCGTTCTGGCCGCCGACGCGGAGCTGGATCAGCACGACATCGGCGTCGGTCACTCCCGCGTCCAGATCGGAGGTCCACCAGATCTTCGCCGGGTGCCCGTGATGCGAGAGTATGCGAGCGGCGAACGCCCCCACGATCTCCAGCCTCTCGGCCGCCGGATCGATCAGGACCAGCTCGGTGACCATCGGCCCGAGACGGGCGAAACCATCGACCAATTCCGGTGTGTACGTCGACCCGCCGCCGACGACAGCGATTTTCATCCTTTGAAGCCCGTCAAGGTAATGCCCTGCACGAACGCGCGCTGAGCGAAGAAGAAGATGACGATGAGCGGGGCCATGGCCAGCACGGTGGCCGCCGTGACCAGATTCCAGTCGACGTGATGGACGCTGTGGAACGACGCCAGCCCGAGCGACAACGTCCACGACTTCTCGTTCTCACTGGTGTAGAGCAGCGGGCCGTAATAGTCGTTCCAGCAGTAGAAGAACTGGAACAGCCCGGCCGCCGCGATGCCCGGGCGGGCCATCGGCAGCACCACCCGCAGCAGCGTGCGCCATTCACCGCAGCCGTCGACCCGGGCCGCGTCCAGATATTCGGTGGGAATCGTGAGCAGGAACTGCCGCAGCAGGAAGATGCAGAACGCGTCGCCGAACAGCGCCGGGATGATGAGCGGCCACAGCGAGCCGGTGAGGCCGTACCGGGCCCACATCAGATAGAGCGGCACCGTCACGACCTGCGGCGGCAGCATCATCACGCAGATCACGAGCAGGAACAGCGCGTTGCTGCCGCGGAACCTCAGTTTCGCCAGCGCGTACGCGGCGGGAACGCTCGACAGCAGCACCAGGACCGTCGACGTCACCGCGTAGATGACGGTGTTGAGCAGATAGCGGGGGAGAGGCGTCACCTCGAAGACCCGGATGTAATTCTCCGGGTGCCACGAGTTGGGCCAGTAGTCGGCGGTCAGAGCCTGGTCGCTGGTCATCAGCGAGAGCAGCACGAGGTAGACGACCGGGGTCAGGAACATGATGCCGAGCACGATCGCGATGCTGTGCCGGGCGATCCAGGCCAGCCGCCGCTGGCGTTTGACGGAAGCGGCCGGCTCGACGCGCACGGGCCTTTCCAGGACGGCGGTCATGATTCCTCCCCGGAGAAGGCCTTGGCCCGGCGTAGCAGGATGAGAGTGACGGCCAGCGCCACCACGAAAAGGCCGATGGCGAGCGCGTTCGCGTATCCGAGGGCGCTGTAGCGGAAGCCCACGGTGTAAAGCCACAGCGGATAGGTGAACGTCGAACCCTCGGGAAAGCCGAAGTTGCTCGAGATCCCGCCGCCGACCGTGGCCTGCCCGCTGGCGATCGAGCCGGCCACCGCCGCCTGGTCGAAGTACTGCAACGTGTAGATCACGCCGGTGACCGCGGCGAACAGGACCACCGGGCGAATCGTCGGCAGTGTGATCGCCCGGAAGCGCTGCCAGGCGTTGGCGCCGTCCAGCGACGCCGCCTCGTACAGGCTGGCCGGCACGCCGAGCACGGCGGCCAGGAAGATCACCATGAGGTCGCCGATCGCCCACAGGCCGAGCAGGACCAGCGACGGCTTGGCCCACGCCGGCGAGTTGAACCAGAGCGGGCCCTCGATGCCGATCGTGGACAGGAAATGGTTGACCGGGCCGGTGCCCGGCTTGAGCAGGTAGACGAAGGCGATGGTGGCGGCCACCGGCGGCACCAGGGCGGGCAGGTAGAACAGCGTCCGGAAGAAGCCGGCGCCCCGCTTGAGCTGGGTCAGCAGCATCGACAGGCCGATCGCCCCGATGATCCGCACCGGGACGAAGACGACCACCATCCACAGGGTGTTGCGGATCGACTGGAGCAGGAACGGGTCGTCCGCCATCCGGCGGTAGTTGTCCAGGCCGACCCATTCCGGCACCGACAGCAGGTCGAACTTCGTGAAGGAGAAGTAGACCGCCGAACCCAGGGGATAGAGGAAGAAGACGGCGATGCCGATCAGCGCCGGCGCCAGGAAGGAGAAGGTCGTCAGGCTTCTCCGCACTTTGGCCGACATCGGCTATCCGCCCAGCGTCATGACGCTGTTGATCTGCTTGTCGGCGTCGGCCAGGCCGGCGTCGAGGTCCTTGACCTTGCCCGACTGGTAGCTGTTGAGGAACTGGCCGAAGGTCTCCTGATAGGCCGGTCCGGAGGCGGACGGCGGCGTGGTCGACGAGTTCGGGTTGCTGAAGATGTCGATGAACGTCTTGTAATTGGCGTCCGACTGCAGTCCCGGATCGGCGATGGCGGCGGTCGTGGTCGGGATGTTCTTCAGCAGCCCGGCCAGTTTGATGACGGCCTGGTCGTCGGTGGTCAGATATTTGATGAGCTCCCACGCGGCCTCGGGGTTCTTGGCGTTCTTGCTGATGCCGAGAATGTTGCCGGTGACGTAACCGCCGCCGTATTTGGCGGGATCGGCGGCCGGGATGGGCGCGACGCCGTACTTCAGATTCGGTGCCTGGTCCTTGACGAAGGCGAGGCGGTACTCGGCGTCGATGTTGATCGCGACCTGGCCCTTCTGGAAGGCGTTGTCGGCGCTGTACTCGTCGCCCAGGCCGGCCCGGAACTTCGTGAGTTTGTCGTACCCGTACCAATCAACCAGGCTCTTCTGCCAGGTGAGCAGCGTCTTCCACGCGGGGTCGGTGCCGACCGCGGACTTGCCGTCGTCGGTCAGCCATTTGGCGCCCACGGCCGGAGCGAGATGCGCGGCCGCGTTCTCGTAGAAGTCGTACAGCGGCAGGAACCCGACCGTCTTCAGTGACCCGTCGGGATTCTTGACGGTCAATTTCTTGGCGTACGCCGTGAGTTCGTCGAGGGTCTTCGGGGGCCCGTCGAGTCCCGCCTTGGCGAACAGGTCCTTGTTGTAGAACATGCCGTACGCGTCGGCCAGGAACGGCATGGCGCAGCGCTTGCCCTGGAATTCGGTGTACGAGCGGGTGGTCGCGTTCAGCTTCGCCAGGTCCACTTTGTCGCGGTCGATGTACTGCTTGAGATCGACCCAGGCGCCGGAGGAGCAGAACTTGCCGACGATGTCGGTGGAGTAGGACAGGCCGACGTCCGGTCCGTTGCCGGCGCCGATGGCCTGGGTGACCTTGGAGTCGTCCTGGCCCGGTTTGACCGTCACCTTGATCTTCGGGTGGCTGTTCGCGAAGTCCTTGACCACCTGGGCGATCGCGTCGGCCTCGCGCTCGGTGAAGAAGTGCCAGAGCTCGACGGTGCCGGAGACCTCCGTACCGGGATCGGCGATCTTGTTTTCCTTCGGGGCCGGAGTGCAGCCGGCCGCCACGATAACCGCTGTTGTCAGGGCAAAAAGGGCATGGGGGATCCGTTTGTTCACAGTGGCCTTCCGATTCATGAGGGGGTCAGCTGTTGCGGATGTCGGCTAGAAGGGCGTTGTGGACCGCGGTGAGGCCGGCGTCCAGCGCGCCGAGCAGCACCGCGTCGTCGTCGATGGCGGTCACGGCGATCTCGCTCTCCAGCGGGGCGGCGCGGCGCAGGGCCGCCCGCACCGCGGAGAGGAGCGTGCCGCCGCCGGCCTGAGCGATCGGGCCGGCCAGCACTACCAGGTGAGGGTCGAGCACGGCGATCACCGCGGCCACGCCGACCGCGATCCGGTCGGCGATCTCGGTGAGCAGGTCGCCGCCGGCGTCGCGGACGACGTCGGCGGGGGTCCGGTTCCCGTTCGTGTTCTCGTCGCCGGCGAGTTCGAGCAGGGCGGGGCCGGCGATCAGGTCGTGCAGGTCCCGGCGGTCGCCGTTCGTGTACAGCGGCATGTAGCCGATCTCGCCCGCGCCGCCCCGGGCGCCGCGCATCAGCGTTTCGGCCAGGTCGATGGCCAGGCCCAGGCCGTCCTCGCCCAGCCAGAGCAGGGCGAAGCCCTCGGCGTCGCGGCCGACGCCGCGCCGGCGTTCGGCGATCGCGGCCAGGTTGACGTCGTTGTCGACGCCGATCTCGGTCTTGAGGGCGGCGGCGAGCTCCGGCACCAGACCCGTACGGCCGAGCCCGGGAACGTCGACGTGGCGGATCGTCTCGGTCCGCGGGTCGTAGGAGCCGGGCACGCCGAACTGCACGTGCCGGACGCGGTCGGCCGGGATGCCGGCCTCGTCGCGGAGGTTCTCGAGGACGCCGGTCAGGGCGGTCAGCGGGTCCTCGGCCGCGAAGTCGACGGCGGACTCGGCGCGCCCGCGCACCCGGCCGGTGAGGTCGCACAGGGCGGCCACGACCGACGGGGCGCCGCCGGGGCCGACGTCGCGCACGGAGACCGCGGCCGCGTACGCCGCCTCGGGGTTGACGTTGTAGATCTCGGCCGACGGGCCCGGGCGGCCGCTGTCGTGCCCGGCCACGACGACCAGGCCGGCCTCGGTGAGCCGGCGCAGCACCTCGGAGATCGTGGGGGTGGACAGCGCCGTCAGCCTGCGCAGGTCGGCCCGGGTGAGCATGCCGGGGTCCAGCAGGTGGGCCAGTGCCGCGCTCGCGTTCATCGTGCGCAGCAGCCTCGACGAGCCGGCCGGACGGGTCACGCTTCGTCGCCCCCTTTATTGGCAAACTCTTTAACAGTTGGCCGGGACGTTAGGAGGCGTATCGACATATGTCAAGGGCCGGCACCGCGTGTGCGGTACCGGCCCTTGACTACCTGCGTCTTCAGCGGGGGCGCTGCTGCCTGAACGCGCCCTTGCTCGGGCGCATGTTCTTCGGGATGGCGCCCTTCGGCATCTGCGGGCGGGCCATCAGAGCGCCGAGGCGCTTGTCGAGCGAGTTGACGTCCTTGCCGGTCAGATTTCGCGGCATACGCATCAGCGTGGTCCGCAGCTTCTTGATCGGCAGCTCGCCCTCACCGTTGCCGATGATGTAGTCGTACAGCGGCGCGTTGCCGATGACCTTGGACAGGCGCTTCTTCTCCTGGCCGAGCAGGCCGCGCACGCGCTGCGGCTGGCCCTCGGCCAGCAGGATCACGCCGGGCTTGCCGATCACGATGTGCACCATGTCGAACTGCGTCGTCGACGACGCCGCGGGCCGGACCCGCCAGTCGCCGCGCATGTTCTCGACCAGGGAGGCGGCGGCGCCGGGCTGGCCCTCGGCCGCGTTCATCATCGCCGCGTTCGACCGCAGGTTGAGCACGATCACGGCGGCCAGCAGGGTGACCAGAACACCGATCGGGATGTAGATCCAGCCGGCGCCCAGGAGCACGACAAGCACGGTGAGCGCGATCGGGATGGCCACGGCCGCGATGAGCAGCGGCGTGAACCACTTGTCCTGCTTCGCGGTGAACGAGAACACCTGCCCGATCTGCTTCAGGCGCGTGCCGAACGACACCTTCTCCTGGGGTTTTGCCATAACCCGGAAGTGTAGTGGTGTGCGTACGCCTTACGTGGGGTGGGCGGTCTTACGTCTCCCGCGGCCGCTGCGACGGGTGTAAATAAGGCTCCCTCCCCATGCCCGCGGGGTGCCTTCGCGCGAAGTGTTCTCGGTGTCAACCGCTTCGTTCGTTGGAGGGCACCGATGTTCCCGTACGCCGATCCGCACATCCAGCTCGACATGCACCACCAGCGCGTCGCGTCACTGATCGACCAGGCCTCGGCCCGGCGCCGGGTGCGGACCGCCCGGCCCCGCCGGCGGTGGCGGCGGGCGGCGGCTCCCTGATGTCGCACCCCCGTGGGATGCTCGACCTCGTGACGGCTTACAGCGAGGTGCTGGTCGGGCGCGAGCCCGACCTCGCCGCGCTGCGCGACGCCCTGAAAAGCACCCGCTCCGCCGAGCCGTCGACAGTACTGGTCGGCGGCGAGGCCGGGGTGGGCAAGACCCGCCTGGTCGAGGAGTTCCGCCGGGGCCTGGCCGGCGAGACGGTCCGGGTGCTCACCGGGCAGTGCCTCGAGCTGGGTGAGGAGGGCCTGCCCTTCGCGCCCTTCGCCGGCGCCGTCCGCGATCTGGTGCGCGCCGAGGGCACCGGCGTGCTCGACGGTCACCAGCGCGAACTGGCCCAGCTGCTGCCCGAGCTCGGCCCGCCGGCCGAGCAGCGGGGCATCCTCTTCGAGGCCGTCGCCGCCCTGCTCGGCCGGCTCAGCGCCGAGCAGCCGCTGGTGCTGGTCCTGGAAGACCTGCACTGGGCCGACCGGTCCACCCGCGACCTCATCGGCTTCCTGGTCCGCTCGGCCCGGCTGCCCCGGCTGCTGCTGATCGCCACCTACCGTACGGACGAATTGCACCGCGGCCATCCGCTGCGCCCGTTCCTGGCCGAGCTCGACCGGGTCCGCGGCGTGCGGCGCCACGAACTCGACCGGCTCGACCGCGACGGCACGGCCGAGATGCTCACCCACCTGCTCGGCGCCGAACCCGACCCGGTCGTCGTCGACACGGTCAACGAGCGCGCCCAGGGCATCCCGTTCTTCATCGAGCAGTTCGCGGCCACGGCCGACCCGGCCTGCGGCGACCTGCCCGGCAGCCTGCGCGACCTGCTGCTGTCCCGCGTCGACCAGCTGCCCGAGCCGGCCCAGCGGGTGCTGCGGATGGCCGCCGTGGGCGGCACCAGATTCGGCCACGAACTGCTTTCCCGGGTCGCCGGCATGGACGAGGCCGACCTCGAGTCGTCGCTGCGCGCCGTGGTCGCGGCCCAGCTCGTGGTGGTCCTCGACGACCACGCCGACGGCGGCTACGAGTTCCGCCACGCCCTCGTGCGCGAGGCCGTCCACGACGACCTGCTCCCCGGCGAACACGCCCGGCTGCACGCCCGCTACGCCCGGGCCGTCGAGGCCGAACCCCACCTGGTCGGCATCGGCCGGGCCGCGGCCGAGATCGCCCACCACTGGCACGCGGCCCGCGACCACCCCCGCGCCCTGGTCACGGCCAAGGTCGCGGCCGACGAGGCCGGCCGCCGCTTCGCCTGGGGCGAGCAGGTTCGCCTGCTCGACCGGGTGCTCGAACTGTGGGAGGACGTGCCCGACGCCGCCACCCAGCTCGGCCTCGACCACCTCGACCTGCTGGAGGAGGCGGCGCTGGCCGCCATCGAGTCCGGCGACCACATGCGCGCCTTCAGCCTGACCCGGGCCGCCCTGGGCGACCTCGACGCCGAGGCGGAGCCGCTGCGCGCCGGCCGCCTGCTGGTCCGCCGGGCCAAACTGCTGCGCTCGGCCGGCAAGGCCGACGGCCGCGCCGAGTGCGACGAGGCGTTCCGCCTGCTGCGCGGCGCCCCGCACAGCACCGACCGGGTCCGCCTGCTGGCCGACCTCACCCACATCCTGGCCGGCATCGACCCCGACCGGGCGGTCGAGGTGGCCGAAGTGGCCAAGGCCGACGCCACCGAGATGGGCGACGTGGACGCGCTGGTGATGGCCGAGATGGCGTACGGCCTGGCCTGCGCCGGTCGCATCCCGCCGGCCGAGGCCCTGCCCGTCATCCGCACCGCGATCGCCCGCGCCCGCGAGGCCGGCGACCTGTCCAGCCTCACCCGCGGCCTGGTCAACCTCTCCGACCAGCTGTACGAGACGGGCGACTACGAGGCGTCGGCGACGGCCGCGGCGGCCGGCCTCCCCGACGCCCGCCGGGTGGGCGTGAGCCGCACGGTCGGCGCCTTCCTGCTGGCCAACCACGCCGAGGCGCTGATCGCCCTGGGCCGCTGGGACGAGGCCGACGCCCGCCTGGCCGAGGCGGCCCGCCTGGACCCGCCGAACACCCTGGCCCTGCACTGGCTGCGCCTGCGCGCCCGCCTCCGCCTGGCCCGCGGCCGCGACGACGCCGAGGCCCTGGTCACCCGCGCGCTGAGCTTCCTGTCCCGCCCGTTCCTGGCCACCGAGGTCCGCCTGGCCGTCCACGAGCTGCGCCTGCTGTCGGCCCTGTCCACCCACGAGCCGGCGGCCGCCGCCGACCTGGCCCGAGCCTCCCTGCCCGAGACGGCGACGGGCAGCCTCCCGCGCTACACCTGGCCCATCCTGGCCGCCGCGGCCCGGGCGGCCCACACCGCCGCCGACAGAGCCTTGGCCGAGGAGATAGCCACCCGGGCGGCGGCGCTGCCCCGCCGCTTCCCCGCCGAACACGCCTACGCCGCCCAGGTGGAAGCCCTCCTCCACGGCGACGAGCCGTCCTGGCGCGCGGCCGTGGCCGCCTGGCGCACCGACGGCCACCCCTACGAGCTGGCCGAGGCCCTGCTCTCCCTGGCCGAAACCCTGGCCGCCGACCGCACGAGCGCCCGCCCACCAGCCCTCATCCCCTCCCCACGCGCAGCCGCCCCCGTCTCAGCGCCGCCTTCCGTGGCGCCCTCTTCGGTGGTGCTGCCTTCCGTGGCGCCCTCTTCTGCGGTGCTGCCTTCCGTGGCGCCGCCTTCCGTGGCGCCGCCTTCCGTGGCGCCGCCTTCCGTGGCGCCGCCTTCCGTGGCGCCGCCTTCCGTGGCGCCGCCTTCCGTGGCGCCTCCTTCTGCGGTGCCGCCTTCCGTGGCGCCTCCTTCTGCGGTGCCGCCTTCCGCATCGCCTCCTTCCGCATCGCCTCCTTCCGCATTGCCCCCCTCCGCAGCACCCCCTTCCGCTGCGCCCGCTTTTGCGGTGCCCGGCGCCCCGGCGGTTTCTTCGGCGACGTCGCTCGATCCGGTGCCCTCTCCGGCGCCGACCCTCGACTCGGGGGGTTCTTCGGCCGCGCCTCTTGATGCGCTGAGTTCTTCGGCGGCGCCCTTCGGCGGCTTGGCTCCTTCGGCGGCGCCCGTTGATGTGGCGAGTTCTTCGGGCACGGGTGTGGTGGGTTCTTCGGGGACGGGTGTGGTGAGTTCTTCGGGGACGTCTCTCGGCGCGAGGGCGTCGTCTGCGGTGCCGCTTGGCTCGGGGGCTTCGTCCGTTGTTGCTCCCCGGCGGGCAACTTCTCGGATTGCCCTTCCCGGGCCGGCGGAGGTGATCGCTGAGGCTGCTGCGATTGCCGGCGCGCTGGGGGCCGTCCCGTTGGTCGAGGCGGCCGAGACGTTGGCCCGCCGCCTGGGGATCCGTGCCGGCACCGCGCCGGCGACCGCCGGGACCGAAATTCTGACGGCCCGGGAGCGGGAGGTTCTGCGTCTGGTGGCCGAGGGTCACAGCAACAGCCGGATCGCCGCCGACCTCTACATCTCGCCCAAGACGGCGAGCGTCCACGTCTCCCGCATCATCGCCAAGCTCGAGGTGGCCAACCGCGTCGAGGCCGCCGCCGTCGCCCACCGCCTGGGCCTGCTGGCCGATTGACCATCCGCCCAACCCGCCGACGCCGCCGCTCGAGCCGCCGACGCTGACGCCTGAGCCGCCGACACCGACCGATGCCGATGCCGATGCTGACGCCCGAGCCGCCGACGCCGCCGCTTGAGCCGCCGACGCTGACGCCTGAGCCGCCGACACCGACCGATGCCGATGCCGATGCTGACGCCGATGCCGCCGACGCCGATGCCGCCGACGCCGATGCCGCCGCTGACGCCTGAGCCGCCGCCGACACCGACCGATGCCGATGCCGATGCCGATGGCGCCGACACCGATGCCGACGCCTGAGCCGCCGACGCCGAGACCGATGCGGACGCCGACCCTGGAACCGAGACGCCGGAGCCGGGACCGACGCCGGCTTTGAGGGCTGCGCCAGCTGGCCTTGAGTGGGCTCTTTGCCGTGGGGGTTAGTGGAAGACCTTCAGGCCGATGATGCCGGCGATCACCAGCAACAGGGAGAGCACGCGGGGGAGGCTGGCGCTCTCGCCCAGGGCGACAATCCCGACCACGGCCGTGAGGACGGCGCCGATGCCTACCCAGACGGCGTAGCCGGTGCCGACCGGGATGGTGCGCAGGGCGTAACCGAGGCCGGCCATGCTCAGGAGCAGGCCTGCGCCGAAGACGATGCTGGGGATGGGGCGGGTGAAGCCGGCGCTGCGGTCCAGGGCGATCGCCCAGACGGATTCGAGCATGCCGGAGACGACGAGAACGAGCCAGGCCATGGCTGACACACCTTCTTCGGTGGTCGTCTTGTCAGGCCGGGTACGACACACACTCGTCCGGGATGTCCGCCAATGCGGCATCATCTCCAGCATGCCAACAGCGCGTCCTCATGGCAACTGTCGGTAGTCCACGTCACCACGTCAGGGTTCCTCGCGCAGCGTTCGCAGGACGCGGACCAGGAGGAAGCCGCCGCCGGTGATGAGCAGCAGGCCGAAGGCGATGGCCAGCACGCTGCCGGTGCTCATGGTGGAGTCGGATTTGGGGGCCGCCGCGGCGGCGGGGGTGGTCGGCGTGGCCGGATACCAGGCGCCGGAGTCCGTAAGGTCCTCGGTGGTCGCCGTGGCCGCCGGGAGTGAAGACGTGGGGCTGGAGACCGGGGCGCCGGCGCCCTCCCCGCCGGTGGTCGGCGTGGGGGTTGCGGATGGTGTGGTCGGGGTGGCTGTGGGGGTTTCGGCGGTGGCGCAGTCGGTGGGCTGGCGCCACGTACCGGCGTACGTCACGAAGGTGTTTGTGCGAATGGTGAGGCTGCGGGCGGTCAGCTTCCGGGACTCGCCGGGACCTAGGCGGAGCAGACGGTCGCCCGTCAGGAAGACGGCGTCGGTGGTGGCCCGGTCGCTGTTGGCCAGGGTGCCGGTGAGCGTGCCGTCGCAGTCGTTGTCGAAGGTGACCGTGGGGGCGGGAGCGCATTCCTTCGTGCCGCCGCGGTAGGAGGCGTCCGGCAGCAGCGCGGCGGGGACGTTCGTACCCTCGTACGTCAAGCCTGTGCCTTTGATCGCCTCGACCTGGGTGTAGCAGCGGGGCACGGTGACCTTGAGGGACAGGCTGCGCTTCGACGCGGTGATCGAGCCGCGGTCGGTGGAGTACACGAAGGGGCGGGCGTTCGACGTGGCCGAACCGGTCGTGTAGGAGGCCAGGGCGAAGGTCTGGCTTTGGCCCGAGCAGAGCGGCTTCGCGGCCGTGACCGTCACCGAGCCGGACGGGCCGTCGAAGGTGTGACGGTACGTGGCGACGGCCGTCGATACGCACGCCTGGTCGGCCATCGGTGAGGCGGCGAGCGCGGCACCGGGCGTCACCGCGACGGTTGACGCAGCCAGCAAGAAGATGAAGCGACGCAGCACGGCCGAGCCCCCCAGTCGGTCATGGCGAAATCCCCGAAAAATGAGATTAGGGGGATTTGCCCGGACGAGCCAGAGCTGGGGGCGGCGGGAAACAACACACGGGGCTTCCCTAAGAAAGGGGAAGCCCCGGCCGACGCTTCTTACTTCCGGGCGTCGAGGGCCTGCTGGTAGAGCCGGCCCGCGCGGTACGACGAGCGGACCAGCGGGCCGCTCATCACGCCCGAGAAGCCGATCTGCTCGGCTTCCTCGCGGAGCTCGACGAACTCCTCGGGCTTGACCCAGCGCTCCACGGGGTGGTGGCGCGGGGTGGGGCGCAGGTACTGCGTGATGGTGATCAGCTCACAGCCGGCCGCGTGCAGGTCGCGCAGGGCCTGGGAGATCTCCGAGCGGTCCTCGCCCATGCCGAGGATCAGGTTGCTCTTGGTCACCAGGCCGGCCGCGCGGGCCTGGGTGATGACGTCGAGCGAGCGCTCGTACCGGAAACCGGGGCGGATCCGCTTGAAGATGCGCGGGACCGTCTCGACGTTGTGCGCGAGCACCTCGGGGGTGGCGCCGAAGACCTCGGCCAGCTGGGCCGGGTCGGCGTTGAAGTCGGGGATGAGCAGCTCGACGCCGCAGCCGGGCTGAAGTTTGTGGATCTGGCGGACGGTCTCGGCGTAGAGCCAGGCGCCGCCGTCGGGCAGGTCGTCGCGGGCGACGCCGGTGACGGTGGCGTAGCGCAGGCCCATGGTGGCGACCGACTCGCCGACGCGACGGGGCTCGTCGGCGTCGAACTCGGCCGGCTTACCCGTGTCGATCTGGCAGAAGTCGCACCGGCGGGTGCACTGGTCGCCGCCGATCAGGAAGGTCGCCTCGCGATCCTCCCAGCACTCGTAGATGTTCGGGCAGCCCGCCTCCTGGCAGACCGTGTGCAGGCCTTCTTTCTGCACCAGGCCGCGCATCTGCGTGTATTCCGGGCCCATCTTGGCCTTGACCTTGATCCACGGCGGCTTCCGCTCGATGGGAGTTTCGGCGTTGCGCGCTTCGATGCGAAGCATGCGGCGGCCCTCGGGAGCAATAGTCACAGCCCCGAGATTACGCCTGTTGAGACGGCTGCCTAGACAGGGGCGACGAGGCTCACTGGACGGCCCGTGTGACGGCGGTCACGTAACACGTGTAAATGCGGTTTCGTGTGCTGGTCGCCTGCTGTTAACGTCCGGCCGACGGCGAAGACGGAACCGAGTACCGCCCCGATCCGACGGCCGAGAGAGCCACCGGCAGCTGTGAAGGTGGCCCGTTCGCCGGGGCGTGAAGACACTCCCGAGCCGCTGCACGACCAAGAGGCGCTTGTCCGCAAGCGCGAAGGTGTGGTGGCACCGCGAGGATCCCGCTCGCCCACACCTGTCTGGGGCCGCGTTGCAGTCACCAGAGGAGGTCCCCGCCATGCAACGCATCCTCTCCACCCAGTTGGCGTCCCACGTGCACGAGACCGTGACGATCGCCGGCTGGGTCCACCGCCGCCGCCTGCTCAAGTCGGTGGCGTTCCTGATCGTCCGTGACGCCGAAGGCCTCAGCCAGGTCGTCGTCACCGACCAGAAGATCCTCGAGGGGCTGACCGAGGAGAGCGTCGTCCAGGTGACCGCCACGGTCACCCCCAACGAGCAGGCGCCGGGCAAAGTGGAGCTCACCGGGCCGGCGATCCGGGTCCTCAGTGCCGTGAGCGCGCCCCTGCCGTTCGAACTGCACCGGCCCGAGCTGACCGCGAGCCTGCCCACCCAGCTCGACCACGCGGCGCTGGCGCTGCGGCATCCGGCCCGCCGGGCCGCGCTGCGGGTCGCGGCCGCGGCCACCGAGGGTTTCCGGGCCGCGCTGAGCGAGCAGCGGTTCGTCGAGATCCAGACGCCGAAGATCGTGGGGTCGGCCACCGAGTCCGGCGCCAACGTGTTCGCCATCGACTACTTCGGACGGCCGGGCTACCTGGCCCAGTCGCCGCAGTTCTACAAGCAGCTGATGGTCGGCGTCTTCGAGCGGGTCTTCGAGGTCGGGCCGGTGTTCCGGGCCGAGCCGAGCGACACCGCGCGGCACCTGTCGCAGTACACGTCGCTCGACGCCGAGATGGGTTTCATCGAGGACCACCGGGACGTGATGGCGGCCCTGACGCGAACACTGACGGTGATGGCGGAGGCCGTCACGACGCGTGCGGGCCTGGCCGTAGAGGTGCCTGCCGAGATCCCGGCTGTGCACTTTCGCGAGGCGCTGAAGATTGCCGGAGCGCCGGAGGACGAACCCGACCTGGCGCCGGCGCACGAACGGGCGCTGGGGGAGTGGGCGCGGCGGGAGCACGGTTCGGAATTCGTGTACGTGACGGGTTATCCGATGCGCAAGCGGCCGTTCTACACACACCCGGACCCGGCCGACCCGGCGTACTCGAACGGTTTCGACCTGCTCTTCAAGGGCTTGGAGATCGTCACCGGGGGCCAGCGGCTGCATCGGTACGAGGACTATGTGCGGGCGCTCGAGGGCAACACCGGGCCGTACGAGGGCTACCTGGACGGTTTCCGGTACGGGATGCCGCCGCACGGTGGCTGGGCGATCGGCCTGGAACGGTTCGTGGCCCGGCTCATGAGCATCAAGAACGTCCGGGAGGTCGCCGCGTTCCCGCGGGACCTGCACCGGATCACGCCCTGACCCGGGCTCAGACGAAGTACGCGATCGTCACCGCGACGACGATCACGAGGGGGACGATCGTCATGCAGACGAGGATCGTCCAGGCGATGGGGTGGCCGAAGTTCAGGACCACCCCGCCGCCCTTCTTGGGTACGAAGACCCGTTTGTCCTGCGGATTGCGGTAGAGCGGCATCAGAGCAGGGTACGCAAGTGCTTCTCCACCACGGGCAGCACCTCGGCCACCGGCACGTCGCGGCCGAGTTCGGCGCTGAGCGAGGTGACGCCCGCGTCGCGGATGCCGCACGGGGTGAAGCGGTCGAAGTTGGTCAGGTCGCAGTCGCAGTTGATGGCGAAGCCGTGCTGCGTCACGCCCCGGGCGACCCGGATGCCGATGGCGGCGATCTTGCGGTCGGGCCCGCGCTCGTCGGCCAGGACCCAGGCGCCGCTGCGGCCGGGGATCTCGGAGCGGGCGGCGACGACGCCGAACTCGGCGCACACGTCGATCAACAACTGTTCGGTACGGCGTACGTACGCCACCACGTCGATCGGGTCGGCCAGCTTGAGGATCGGGTAGCCGACGAGCTGGCCCGGGCCGTGCCAGGTGATCTTGCCGCCGCGGTCGACCTCGACCACCGGCGTGCCGTCGATCGGAAGGTCGGCGGGCTCGGTGCGCTTGCCGGCCGTGAGGACGCTGGGGTGCTCCAGCAGCAGGACGGTGTCGGGCTGGCTGCCCTCCACCACGGCGTCGTGCAGGCGGCGCTGCTCGTCCCAGGCCTCGCGGTAGTCGACGAGCCCCCGGCGCAGCACGGTGAGCGTAGGTGTTGTCACGACTCCACCGTACTGCCGTCCTTACCTATCAATGGGATCCACTCCTGGGCGGATGCGCCACACCAGGGCGTCGTCGACCCGCTCGGGCTCGCCCAGCAGGTCGGTTGCCGTCACCTCCACCGCCTGGCGGAACAGCGGCCCCTCGGAGCCGGTGATCTCACCGTCGGGCAGGAAGACCGCGGTGACGCCCCAGCGCTGGAAGTCGGCGCGGGCCGAGGCGCGGTCCCAGTTGTCCAGGTCGGCGATGTAGCCGTACAGCGCGGCCCGCAGGAACAGCCAGTCCGTCGCGCGCGGCAGCGCCCCGATCCGGCCCTTGCCCTCGGCGCCCAGCTCGTCCGGCCCCAGGAAGTAGCCGTCGGGAATCCGGAACTCCTTGCCGCCGCGGGCCATCGTGTACGCCTGCCAGCGCTGTCCGTCGGCGGCCACGTTGACCCCGAACGGCAAGGCGCTGATCACGCCGCCGTCGGTCGTGTAGTCCTTCCAGGCCCCGTTGCTGATGAACTTCGGCTCCGCCGCCCGCTCCCGGTACAGCAGCGGCAGCGGGAAGATCGGCACCAGCGCCAGGGCGAGGGCCGCGATCAAAGCTTTCCGGTACGACGAGTCGAGCAGGCGCTCGGTGATCAGCGCCAGCACCACGGCGAACACCCCGGCCAGAACCAGCGAGAACCGCAGCGGCAGCGC
The DNA here is from genome assembly GCF_043197815.1 of Actinoplanes sp. NPDC048988. Taxonomy (NCBI): domain Bacteria; kingdom Bacillati; phylum Actinomycetota; class Actinomycetes; order Micromonosporales; family Micromonosporaceae; genus Actinoplanes; species Actinoplanes sp. NPDC048988. The sequence goes on from NZ_JBICTW010000009.1 coordinate 168,414, forward strand.
CGAGTCGAACAGCGGCAGTCTCTGCAGCAGCGCGTACGGCAGCGGGATCGACGTCTCCATGTCGAGCACCCGCAGCCGCGGCCCGAGCGCCATCACGAAGAACACCACAGCGACCACGATCAGGGCTCGCAGCGTCGCGCGCCGGGCCTCGTCGGCCCGTCGCCACAGCACGATCAAGGACCCGATGATCAGGACCACGAGGGGTACGCCGAAGAACGACGTCTCCTCGGTCGGATTGGGCGCCAGATCGCTGCGCAGGCCCAGCCCGGCCGCCACGCTGCGGTCGGCGAACGCGAAGAACGCGAACAGGTCCTCGGCGAAGTGGCGCTGGTTGAACCCGGTGCCCTTGAACGTCTGCGGACCGGCGAAATGCATGTAGAGGGGATACGCGAGCAGCGCCCCGGCCACCACGGCGGTGAGCCCGAGCGCGCCGAGGAACCGCGGCAGCAGCCGGCGCGCCTCGGCCCGGTTCGGTCCGGCCAGCGCCCACGCGATGACGAAGACGCCGCCGGCCAGCGCGGTGAAGAACAGCCCCTCGGCGGCGATCGAGAAGCTGACCCCGAGCAGCACGCCCAGGATCAGCCCGCCGCGCACCCAGTGGCGCTGATCGCGCATGCGCAGCAGCTGCCAGAGCACCAGCGGCGCGATCCAGCCCGAGGTCCAGTTGAGGTGGCCGTTGGCGTGCGAGATGAAACCCGGCGCGAACCCTGCGAACAGCCCGCCGACGGCGGCCGCGACCCGGTTGCGGGTGACCCAGCGGAGCAGGAACAGGTACCAGACGAAGCCGGAGGCGGCCAGGTTGAGCGTGAGGATCGTGACGAAGGTGACCTGCGGCCCGGCCAGCATGGTCAGCGGCGCGAACAGGATCGCGTACACCGTGATGGACGTGTTGGCGGCCAGGTTGACGCCGTCCGGAGCGTTCAGCAGGTCGGTGAAGAACGGATCACCGCCGTGGTGGAGCAGGTGGACGCCGTACGCCAGAACCCACTCGAAGAAGGCCTGATCGCCGGGGTTGGCGGCGACGGCGTGCCGGTACGGATTGCTCCAGAGGCCGGAGGTGACGTAGAGCGCCAGGGCGAGGGCGGCCAGGGCCACCGGCAGATGGGCGCGGAGGCGCTTGGTCGCCGCTCGGGCGCCGGGCGCGGCCGGCCGATCTGCTGCGGCTGGGGTGGTGGGGGCGGCGACGGACATCAGCCGCAGGTTAGCAAGGGCTCCTGGTAGTTCAGTGTGATGCCGCTGCTTCCTTACCCAGGGCCGCCTGCAGGGCCGACGCCACTGTCGGATATGTCCATTGGAATCCGGCTCTTTCCAGCACCGCGGGAACGACCCGCTGGTTGCGGCGGGCCTCGCCGCCCAGCTCGCCGACCGCGAGGTCCATCGCCGGCCCGGGCACGAAGAACAGCGCCGGCCGGTGCAGGATGCCGGCCAGGATGCGGGTGAACTCGCCGTTGGTGACCAGCTCGGGGCCGACCAGGTTGACCGGGCCGGCGATGTCGTCGCGCTCCATCAGGAACTCGACCGCGCCGAACCAGTCGGCCAGCCCGATCCACGGCATCCACTGCTTGCCGCTGCCGAGCTTCGCGCCGGCGCCCAGCTTGAACAGCGGCAGCAGCGGCTTGAGGATGCTGCCCTCCTTGTCGAGGGCGGGCGCGGTGCGCAGCAGCACGACGCGGGTGCCGGCGTCCTCGGCCGGGCGGGCGGCGGCCTCCCAGACCCGGCACAGGTCGGCCAGGAAGGTGGTGCCGGCGGGCGCCTCCTCGGTGACCGGGGTGTCGCCGGTGTCGCCGTACCAGCCGGCGCCGGAGGCCTGAAGCAGCGTGCGGGGCCGATCGGCCTCGGGGAGCAGGCGGATCACCCGGGCGATGGTGCCGGTGGTGTCGACCCGGCTCGAGCGCAGCACGCTCTTGTAGCGGGCGGTCCAGCGCTTGTCGCCGATGTTCGCGCCGGCCAGGTTGATCACCACGTCGTGGCCGGCCACCACCGAGGGGTCGAGCTGACCCTGCGATGGCTGCCAGGTCGCCTCGTCGGGCTTCTCGGCGGGCCGGCGGACCAGTCGGGTGACGTCGTGCCCGGCGTCGCGCAGGCGCTGCGCGAGCGGCGTGCCGAGATAACCGGACGCACCGGCCATGAGGATCCGCATGGGTTCAATCATGCCCCGTCTCGAACCCGTTCAAAACGCTGACGGCCCGCTCGGTGAACCGAGCGGGCCGTCAGCGTTTCAAAAATCAGGCGAGGCCGAGGTCACCCTCGAAGTGGCCGCCTTCCAAGCGCTCCTTCAGCGTGACCAGGAAGCGGGCGGCGTCGGCGCCGTCCACGATCCGGTGGTCGTAGCTCAGGGCCAGGTAGACCATCGAGCGCGGGACGATGATCTCGCCGAGCTCGGGGTCGCTGACGACCACGGCCCGCTTGACCACCGAACCGGTGCCCAGGATGCCCACCTGCGGCTGGTTGATGATCGGGGTGTCGAAGAGCGCGCCCCGGCTGCCCGTGTTGGTCAGCGTGAACGTGCCACCCGAGATCTCGTCCGGGCCGATCTTGTTGTTCCGGGTGCGGTCGGCGACGTCGGCGATCCGCTTGGCCAGGCCGGCCAGGTTCAGGTCGCCGGCGTCCTTGATCACCGGAACGATCAGGCCCTTGGGGGTGTCGACCGCGATGCCGAGGTGCTCGGTGTCGTGGTACGTGACCGTGCCCGCCTCGAGGTCGATCGAGGAGTTGACCACCGGGTGCTGGCGCAGCGCCTCGACCGCGGCCAGGGCGAAGAACGGCAGGAAGCTGAGCTTGACGCCGTTCTTGGCCAGGAAGTCGGCCTTGGCCTTGTTCCGCAGCTGGGCGATCTTGGTGACATCGACCTCGACGACGGTGGTGAGCTGCGCCGAGATCTGCAGCGACTCGACCATGCGACGGGCGATCGTCGCGCGGGTGCGGGTCAGCTTCTCGGTGCGGCCACGCAGCGGGCTCGGCGCGGGCTTCGCCGGCGCGGCCTTCTGCGGCGCGGCGGCCTGGGCGGGAGCCGGAGCCGGGGCCGCCTTCGCGGCGGCCGCCTTCTCGGCGGCGTCGATGACGTCCTGCTTGCGGATGCGGCCGCCGACGCCGGTGCCGGACAGGGTCGACAGGTCGACGCCCTTCTCGGCGGCCAGCTTGCGCACCAGCGGGGTCACGTAACCGGCGTCGCCGGCGCCGTTCGCCTGGACCGTCTCGCGGGACGGCGACGAGGACGGCGCGGGCGGCTCGGCGTTACGCTCGGCCGCGACCGGGTCCTTGGCCACCTCGGCCTCGGGGGCCGGGTCGGCGTACGACTCGCCACCGGAACCGAAGTCCGGAGCCGGCTTCGACTCGATCTTGGGCGCGGCCGGCTGCTGCGGAGCCGGGGCCTGCTCCTGCTTCGGCGCCTCGGGCGCCGGGGCGGGAGCGGAGGGCTTCGCGTCAGCCGAGCCGATGATCGCGAGGTCGGCGCCGACGTCGGCGGTCTCGTCCTCCTGGACCTTGATCTCGAGGACCGTGCCGGCGACCGGCGACGGGATCTCGGTGTCCACCTTGTCGGTGGAGACCTCGAGCAGCGGCTCGTCGACCTCGATCGTGTCGCCCACCTGCTTGAGCCAGCGCGTGACGGTGCCCTCGGTGACGCTCTCGCCCAGCGCGGGCATCTTGACCGCCGTGCCGCCGGACGACGACGAGGCCGTCTGCGGCGCGGGCTGCTCCTGCTCGACCGGCTTCTCGGTCGACGGGGTGGTCGGCGCGGCGGGCTCGGGCTCGGGGGCCTGCTCCTGCTGCTTCTGCTCCGGGGCGGGGGCCGAGCCGGCGTCCTCGCCGTCACCGGCGATGACCGCGAGCTCGCTGCCGACGTCGGCCGTCTCGTCCTCGCCCACGACGATCCGGGTGAGCACCCCGGCCGCCGGCGAGGGGATCTCGGTGTCGACCTTGTCGGTCGAGACCTCGAGGAGCGGCTCGTCCGCCTCGACGCGCTCGCCCTCCTGCTTGAGCCAGCGCGTGACGGTGCCCTCGGTGACGCTCTCACCCAGCCGCGGCATGGTGACCGATACCGGCATGTCTCAGTACTCCTTAACCACGTCTTTGACGACGATCAGCTGTGTGCGTGCAGGGGCTTGCCGGCGAGCGCGAGGAACGCCTCACCCAGCGCCTCGTTCTGCGTGGGGTGGGCGTGGACCAGCTGCGCGACCTCCTCGGGGAAGGCCTCCCAGTTGTAGATCAGCTGGGCCTCGCCGACCAGCTCGCCCATGCGGGCGCCGACCATGTGCACGCCGAGGACCGGGCCGTCGTTGAGACGGACCAGCTTGACGAAGCCCGCGGTCTTGAGGATCTGGCTCTTGCCGTTGCCGCCGAGGTTGTAGTTGTACGACGTGACCTTGTCAGCGCCGTACTTCTCCTTGGCCTTGGCCTCGGTGAGGCCCATCGAGGCGACCTCGGGGTCGCAGTAGGTCACCCGCGGGATGCCGGCCTCGTCGATCGCGGCCGGGTTGCGCCCGGCGATCTCCTCGGCGACGAAGATGCCCTGCTGGAAGCCGCGGTGCGCGAGCTGGAGGCCGGGGACGATGTCGCCGACGGCGTAGATGTTGCCGACGCCGGTGTGCAGGCGGTCGTTCGTGATCACGAAGCCCCGGTCGATCGTGATGCCCTGCTGCTCGTAGCCGAGGTTGGCGGTCGTCGGGCCGCGCCCGACCGCGACCAGCAGCACCTCGGCCTCGACGGTCTCGCCGCCGGCGATGGTCGCGCGCACGCCGTTCTCGGTGTGCTCGACCTTCTCGAACGGCTTGCCGACCTTGAAGTTGATCTTGCGCTTGCGGAACGCGCGCTCGACGGCCTTCGAGATTTCCTCGTCCTCGGCCGCGACCAGGCGGGGCAGCGCCTCGATGATGGTGACGTCGGCGCCGAACGACTTCCAGACGCTGGCGAACTCGACGCCGATGACGCCGCCGCCCAGCACGATCGCGGAGGAGGGCACGCGGTCGAGCTTCAGCGCGTGCTCGCTGGCGATGACCCGCTTGCCGTCGATCTCGAGACCCGGGATCGAGCGCGAGTAGGAGCCGGTGGCCAGGATGACGTTGCGGCCGGTGTAGCGCTGGCCGTTGACCTCGACGGTGTCCTTGCCCACGAGCTTGCCCGCACCGGACACGATCGTGATCTTGTCCTGCTTGAGCAGACCGGTCAGGCCCTTGTACAGGCGGGAGACGACACCGTCCTTGTACGCGTTCACCCCGGCCATGTCGATGCCGACCAGATCGGCCTTGACGCCGAACTGCTCGCTCTCGCGGGTCTGGTCGGCGATCTCGGCGGCGTGCAGCAGCGCCTTGGTCGGGATGCAGCCGCGGTGCAGGCACGTGCCGCCCAGCTCGGCCTTGTCGATCAGCGCGACGGAAAGGTTGAGCTCGGCCGCGCGCAGGGCGGCAGCATACCCGCCGCTACCGGCGCCGAGAATGACGATGTCGAAGTTTCCGCCGTTCGGCTGGCTCACGTTGACTCCAGTGTTCGCGTCGTTGCCATGCGGGTCACACAATGGAAACGGTCACAGTATGTCCAGGCCATCTTGTCACTTGTGGAACCGGTCGATGCAGCCAGGTTCCCCACAGTCGTGCCCACTCGACGTACTCTTGCGGCACCGATGAGCGGGAGGAGCGGGTGTGGCCTGGTTTCGGCGGAGCCGGGAGCCGCGTCGGGCGGCCGGCCGGCCGGTTGACCGTGCCGATCTTGAGTATCTCGCGGAGTTCGTCCGCAGTCGCCGTGGAGTCGAGGCCTTCATCGAGCCGCGCACCACGGTGACCGAGACCACCGTATTGCTTGTGGCACACGACGGCGAGTGGACCCGCCGACGGATCGAATCGCCCGAGATCGCCCGGCGCTGGGCACACCAGCTGAGCCTACCGATCTACGACATCCGGCTGCTCGGTTATCCGCAGCGCATGCGCGATTACATCTCCCGGCAGAAGAAACTGGGCCGCGACCCCGGGGGCTCCGGAGCGTACCGCCCCGAAAGCCCCCGTTAGGCCCTAGGCCAGGCTGTCGATCGCGGCCAGGAAGGTACGGACCGGCACGCCCGTGCCGCCCTTCGCCCAGTACCCGGTGGGCTCACCGGTGTGGTAGCTCGGGCCGGCGATGTCGATGTGCGCCCACTCGACGCCGTCGGCGACGAACTCGCGCAGGAAGACGCCACCCTGCAGCATGTGCCCGGCCCGGTCCAGGTTCGCGTTCGTCTGGCAGATGTCGGCGATGTCCGACTCCATGCCCTTGCGGACCTCCTCCGGCAGCGGCATCGGCCACACCGGCTCGCCGACCGCGTCGCCGGCCGCCTTCACCAGGTCGATGGCGCCCTCCGAACCCATCAGGCCGGAGATCCGCTTACCCAGCGAGATCACCTGACCGCCGGTGAGCGTCGACGCCTCGAGCACGTAGTCCGTACCGTCCGCGCAGGCCCGCGCGATCGCGTCGGCCAGCACCAGACGGCCCTCGGCGTCGGTGTTGAAGATCTCGACCCGCTTGCCGTTGAACATGGTGAGCACGTCGCCCGGCCGGTAGGCCGAACCCGACGGCATGTTCTCGGCGATCGCCAGGTAGCCGCTGACCGCGACCTGAGGCTTGAGCGCGGCGATCGCCAGCATGGTGGCGCCGACCGCGGCCGCGCCGGCCATGTCCGACTTCATCTCCCACATGCCGGCGGCCGGCTTGATGCTGATGCCGCCGGTGTCGAACGTGATGCCCTTGCCGACCAGCGCCACCCGCGTCGGGTTCTCGACGCCCTCGGGCACGTAGGTCAGCTTGACCAGGCGCGGCTTGGCCTCCGAACCCTGGCCCACGGCCACGATGCCGCCGTACCCGCCGGCCTTGAGCTCGTCGAAGCCGAGCACCTCGACCTGCAGGCCGGTGCCCTCGGCGGCGGCCACCACGGCGTCCGCGAACTCCGGCGGGCGCAGCGAGTTCGGCGGGGTGTTCACCCAGTCCCGGGTCAGGCGCACGGCCCGGGCCACGGTCTCGGCCCGCGCCACCTCGGCCGCGGCGGCGGCGTCGGCCGCGTCCGGCACGTGCACCTGGACAGCGGTGACCGGCTCGCGGCGGTTCGGCTGCGGCTTGGTCTTGTAGCCGGCGAACCGGTACGAGCCGATCAGCGCACCCTCGAGGATCGCGCGCAGCACACCGGGCGCGTCCGCGTCGTCGGGCAGCGGCAGGGCCAGCGCGACAGTGCCGCTGCCGGCCAGCGCGCGCACGGCGGCGCCGGTGCCCCGGCGCAGCGTCTCCAGGTTCGGCGCCGAGCCGGACGGCTCGTCACCGAGACCCACCGCGACGACCAGCGGCGCGCTGATGGTGCCGAGGGTGGCGAGCTTGGTCACCTCGCCGGGGGCGCCGCTCGCGCCCAGCAGGGCCAGCGTCGAGGTCAGCTTGCCGTCGAAGGCGGCGGCGATGCTCTCGGCGCCGGCGGCCGGCAGCAGGGCACCGCCCTCGTCGGGTTGGCTGTGCAGGCCGATGACGATGGCGTCGACGGCCAATTCGGCCGGGTCGGTGTCGACCAGGCTGAGGCTGGGCTGGCTCACTCGGGCTCTCCGCGGACGTTCGGGGCCGGGCTCCTCATGGGCGCACCGGCTGGTTCGGGTGGTGGGGTGTCCCCGCGACTCTAACCACATGCAAGGTCACGGGTAAGTTGAGTCTCATGTCTGCCGAGGTCACCGATGCCCTTTTCCGCTCCCCGCTGCACGAGCGCCACGTCGCGCTGGGCGCCAAGTTCGCCGCCTTCGGCGGATGGGAGATGCCCTTGGAGTACGCGGGTGGCGGCGTCCTGAAGGAGCACGCGGCGGTCCGCGAGGGAGTCGGCGTGTTCGACGTCTCCCACCTGGGCAAGGCCCGGGTGCGGGGCGAGGGGGCGGCGGCCTTCGTCAACTCCTGCCTCACCAACGACCTCGGGCGCATCGAGCCGGGCAAGGCGCAGTACACGCTCTGCTGCGACGACGGCGGCGGCGTGGTGGACGACCTCATCGCGTACCTGATCTCCGACGACGAGGTCTTCCTGATCCCGAACGCGGCGAACACGGCCGAGGTGGTCCGGCGGCTCGCGGCGGCGGCGCCGGCCGGCATCGAGGTCGTGGACGAGCACCAGGCGTACGCGGTCCTGGCCGTTCAAGGCCCGCAGTCGGCGTCGGTCCTGCAGAAGCTGGGCCTGCCGACGGACCACGGGTACATGTCGTTCGCCACGGCGACGCTGGGCGGGGTCTCCCTGATCGACTGCCGGACGGGTTACACGGGCGAGCACGGCTACGAGCTGGTGGTGCCCTGGGACGACGCGGCGGCGGTGTGGGACGCGCTGATCGCGGCGGGGGTACGGCCGTGCGGGCTGGGAGCGCGGGACACGCTGCGCACGGAGATGGGCTACCCGCTGCACGGGCAGGAGCTGTCGCTGGACATCTCGCCGGTGCAGGCCCGCTCGGGGTGGGCGGTCGGCTGGAACAAGCCGGCGTTCTGGGGGCGTGCGGCGCTGACGGCGGAGAAAGCCGAGGGGGCGCGGCGGACGCTGCGCGGGCTCGAGCTGACGGGGCGTGGCATTCCGCGGGGGCACATGGAGGTGTACGCGGGGGAGCAGCGCATCGGTGAGACGACCAGCGGGACGTTCTCGCCCACCAAGAAGGTGGGGATCGCTCTGGCCCTGATCGACACGGCGGCGGGGGTGGCCGACGGGGATCTGGTTCAGATCGACATCCGGGGGAAGCGGATCGAGGCCCGGGTGGTCAAGCCGCCGTTCGTGCAGCCGTCTGTGCGGTGAAGTGGTTGCGCTGGGACGGTTGAGGGCCGGGTGTGGCCGACCCTGACTGGCTGAGGAGCGCTTTACGTCTGGGTCGGCCACACCCGGCCCTCAACCTCGGGTGGGGGCTCGGCGCCGGCCAGGCGTGGGTCACTCGCTGCTTGCGGGTACGAGGGCTGAGCGGTCACCTCGCGGCGGTGCGGGTCGAGGTTCGCTGCCGCGCTGGGGTTTGGCTGGGCGGGTCTGTCGGGCAGGCCCGGCTGGGTGGGGGCTGGGCGGCAATTCCAGGCCGGTTGCGCGGGATTGTGGGATGGGGCCAGGCCGGTTGAAGCCAGTCCTTGATGCCCGGTGCAGTGCTGACACGTTGTTTTCCGCCTCGGCCTGGGCTTGACCAGGACGAAGGTGCGAGTGGGTTAGCCGAGTGACAGCGCCACCAAAGCTACGGTTGTTGCCACTTCGGTTGCGGCTCCTAAGACGTCGCCTGTGATGCCGCCGAAGCGACGTACGGAATGGCGCAGCAGGAAGAGCGCTGCGGCTACGGCCAGGGCTACGGCTAGTGGGCCCTGCCATGGGGGACTGTGGAGGGTCGCTGACGCGGCGACCAGGATGGCGGCGGTGGCGGCGATGGCGGGTGGGACCGTCTCGGCTACCAGGGCGCCCAAGCCCTCGGGGCGGGCGGCGGGGATGCCGCGGCGGCAGGCGAGGGGGATGGCCAGGCGGCCTGCGGTCCAGGCGATGATCAGTGCTGGTGGGGAGACGGTGCTGGCGGCGGCTGTCTGGATCAGCATCGTGGCCGTGATGGCGGCTACGCCGAAGGGGCCGATGTCTGACTTTTTCATGATTTCTAGGGCTGCCTCGCCTCGGCGGTAGGAGCCCAGGGCGTCGATGGTGTCGGCCAGGCCGTCCAGGTGCATGCCGCGGGTGAGCAGGGCCGCGGCGGTGACCGTTACGGCGGCGGCGACCAGGGCGGGAGCCTGTGCCTCGCGGAGCAGCCACAGCAAGGTGGCCAGGATCAGGCCCAGCAGGGCGCCCACCAAGGGGGCCGCGGCCATGGCCACGGCGGCGGTCGCGCGGTCCACGCGGCCGCCGCGGACGGGCAGGACGGTCAGGGTGGTGATGCTCAGCCGGAGGCCGTCGAGCAGTGTCACTCGGTGGTCGAGGCGGGGCCGGGGCCGTCGGGCTCCGGCTCGGCGAAGTCCACGTCGTCGTCGTTGGGGACGATCAGGTCGGTGGCGCCGCCGTCGCCCAGCTCCGACAACATCGCCGGGTGCACGGCGACGGTCTGGGCCAATCCGATTGCCGTACGCAGCAAGGGCAGCGTCGCCAGCGCGTTGGCGCCCTCGCCGAGGCCGAGGCCCAGGTCGAGCACCGGGGTCAGGCCCAGGAAGTCGCCGCCCTCCTTGACCAGCTGGAGGCCACCCGAGTCGGCCAGCAGGCACCAGTGTTTGGCCTGGCTGCCCAGGTCGCGGGCGATCAGGCTGGCGGCGACGCCGAGCGGGCCGTCGATGAGCACCGGCAGTTTGCGGGCGGTGGCGCCGAGCAGGGCGCCCACCGCGATGGCCATGTCGGCGCCGCCCAGCTCGCGGAGCAGGTCCTTGGCGCCGCGAGGCTCGCGGCGGATGCGGTGCAGGGCGTCGCGGACGGCGGAGGCGCGGCGCATCCACGACTCGTCGTCGTACGTGCCGCCGGGCAGCAGCACCCGGGGCAGGATGGCCACGGCCTCGGCGCCGGTGGTGGCGGCGGTGACCGCGGCCGCCACGGCGTCGGTGCCGACACCGATCGAGGCGAGCACGAGCAGGTCCTTGCCGGCGTCGGCGGCCGCCTCGGCCAGCTGCCAGCCGGTCTGCAGGTGGTGCTCGACCTCGTCGGCGGTCAGGACCGGGCCGTCCGCCATGGCCGTCGACTCGCCGGTGCGCAGGACGGCGATGTCCGCGCCGGCGGCGCCGGCCAGGCGGCTCAGGACGCCCTCGCCGTTCTCGACCTGGGCCACGCGGCGCTCGACGTCGACGAGGTCGTCGCCGGCGCCGGCCCCGCCCGCGTGCCGGGCCGAGAGCAGCAGGACGCGCGGGGACGACCACGGCCGCGGGGTGACGGTGCCCTGGGTGGCGGCGGCGAACTCGACCGCGCCGGCGAGGGCGCCCAGGCCGGAGCCGGGGAAGTCGACGGTGGCGAGGCGGTCGCGGGCCTCGGGGCCGGCCTCGGTGTCGGGCAGGGGCAGGTCCATGCCGGGCTCGAAGACGGGGCGGGCGCCGACGGCCGGCAGGCTCATCGTGGGCTCGTCCAGGACCCGGGCCAGCGGGGTCGTGTCGGTGGCGGCCACGACGGGGGCGGGCTGGATCGTGGGCGGCTCGACGACCGGCGGGGTGACCGGTGACGTAGCCGGCGGCGAGCCGGCCGGCGTCGCCGCGACCGGCGACGCGGAAGGGGCCGGCGTGGCCGGCGGCGCGGACACCGGCCCGTGGACCGTCGGCTCCGCCGGCTGCGGCCGGGTGGCCGTGTAATTCCGTACCTCTTCCGTCTTCAGCCAGACGGCCTGGCCCGCGACGACCAGCGCAACCCGGTCGCAAGCTTGCGCCAGGGCCTGATTCGTCGTGCCGAGAGCGTCGGCGAAAGCCCGGCCCACCGGCGTCGTCGGCACGAGGGCCAGGCCCACCTCGGGACTGACCAGCACGACACGCGCCTCACAGTCGCGGACCGCGGCGGCCAGAGCGGCCACATCGGCCTGGTCGTCGTTGGGCTGGCGGGCCGGGTCGAGCAGCGCGGCCACCCAGCCGCCCAGATCGTCGACCAGCAGCGTGTCGTCCGGCTTGGCCTCGGTCAGCAGCTCGGTCAGCCGGGCCGGGTCGGCGCCGGTCTCCTCGGTCGACCACGCCTGCGGGCGGCGCCGCTGATGCGTCTCGATCCGCTCCAGCCACTCCGGGTCGTCCTCGCCGCCCACGGCGGTGGCGACATATCGGACTGCGGGGGCGTCGGCCACGAGCGATTCCGCGAACTCGGATTTCCCGGAGCGGATCCCGCCGAGTACCAGGACGGTGTGCCACCGATCATCGGACATGCCCCGTACCTTAAGGCCGGGGCGCACAGCGTGACGCCGTAGGGTGGAGACGCACCGACCGAGGACGTGAGGGGGCGGCGAATGCCGTGGAGTTGGCGGTACGAGAACGTCGACGGGCAACCGGTTGCCGGTCCGCCGGAGACGTTCAGCAGCCAGTCCGACGCCGAGTCGTGGATCGGCCAGGAGTGGCGGCAGCTGGCCGAGTCCGGCGTGGCGGGTGTCGTGCTGGTCGAGGACGACCGGGTGGACTACCGGATGAGCCTGTTGCCGGCGGAGTGACGTGACATACGAACCGGTCTACACGCGGACGCCGCGCAACGCCTTCATCCCGAGCCCGGTCTTCGTCGGCATCGTCGCGATCTTCGCGGTGAGCGGCTGGATGACCTGGACGGGTTTCGGCAACGTACGGGTCGACGTCTTCCTGTTCATCGTCTCGGGCTGGCTGGTCTCGCTCTGCCTGCACGAGTACGCGCACGCGCTGATCGGATACTTCTCCGGTGACCACACCGTGGCCGAACGCGGCTACCTGCGGCTCAACCCGCTGAAATACACGAGCCCGCTGCTGTCCATCGTGCTGCCGGTCGTCGTGGTGATCCTCGGCGGCATCGGCCTGCCCGGTGGCGCCGTGTGGGTCGACCACCGGTACATCCGCAGCAAGGTCAAGGACTCGCTGATCAGCTTCGCGGGCCCGTTCACCAACGTGATCCTGGCGCTGGTGGTGTCGATCCCGTTCCTGATCGGCGTGGGGCCCGAGCTGGTGCCGTCGCTGGGCGGGTACGCCCTGACCGGCTCGGCCGACCACCTGGAGTTCTGGGCGGCGCTGGCCGCGCTCGCATTCCTGCAGATCACGGCCAGCGTGCTCAACTTTCTGCCCATCCCCGGGCTCGACGGTGGCGGGATCATCGCGCCCTGGATGAGCCCGGCCTACCAGCGGGCGTGGAACCTCTTCGCCCCGTACGGCTTCATCCTCCTCTTCCTGCTGCTCTGGCAGACGAAGGTGGGGCAGTGGTTCTACGACGTGGTGTTCTGGCTGGCCGAGCGGATCGGGCTGTCGGAAGCCCTGATCCGCGTCGGCCTCGAGCTCATGCGTTTCTGGTCGGGGTCCTGACCGCTACGGACGGCGGGCGGGGCTCTGCGTCTTCGCCGGGTCCCGCTCGACCACCTCGTCCAGAGCGGCGTCGATCGCCTTCATCAGGTCGGCGTCGAGTTTGACGCCCGCCGCGGCCGCGTTGTCACGCACCTGCTCCGGGCGGGACGCGCCGATGATGGCGGCCGAGACGTTCGCGTTCTGCAGCACCCACGCCACGGCCAGCTGGGCCAGCGACAGGCCGGCCTGCTCGGCCAGCGGCTGCAACTTGGCGACCGCGCCCAGCACCTCGTCATTCAGGTAGCGCTGGATGAAGCCGGCGCCGCCCTGCTGGTCGGTGGCCCGGGAACCCTCCGGCGGCTGCTGGCCGACCTTGTACTTGCCGGTCAGCACGCCCTGCGCGATGGGCGAGAACACGACCTGGCCGATGCCCAGCTCGATCGAGGTGGGCACCACCTCGGCCTCGATGACCCGCCACAACGCCGAGTACTGCGGCTGGTTCGACACCAGCGGGATCTTCAGGTCCTGCGCGAGTTCCCAGCCGGCCCGGATCTCCGACGCGGTCCACTCGGACACGCCGATGTAGAGGGCCTTACCGGACCGTACGACGTCGGCGAACGCCTGCATGGTCTCCTCGAGCGGCGTCGAGTAGTCGTAGCGGTGCGCCTGGTAGAGGTCGACGTAGTCGGTCTGGAGCCGGCCCAGCGACGCGTCGATCGACTCCATGATGTGCTTGCGGGACAGGCTGCGGTCGTTCGGTCCCGGCCCGGTCGGCCAGAACACCTTGGTGAAAATCTCCAGCCCGGCGCGGCGCTCACCCTTCAGCGCGCGGCCGAGAACCTCCTCGGCGCGCCCACCCGCGTACGCGTCGGCGGTGTCGAACGTGGTGATGCCGACGTCGAGGGCGGCCCGTACGCACTCGCGCGCGGCGTCCTCCTCGACCTGCGAACCGTGGGTGATCCAGTTGCCGTAGGCGATCTCACTGATGAGCAGGCCGGAACGGCCCAGATGACGAAACTCCATGCCCCGACACTATTGCCTTCTCACAGAACTGGCCGGGTGGCGGGCAGACGCCGCTCGATCTCCTCGATCACATCGGCCCGATCGGCGTGCGTCAGCTCGACCATCGGCGCGCCGTCCCGCCCGAGCGCACCCCACAGCCCGAACTTGTCGGCGACGAGGAAAGCGGCCGGGTGAATGCGAACCTCGGCATGCTCGAGAGGAAGCACAACCTGGCCCGTACGGTCGATGACGCCCTGCCTGCCGTCGCTCTCCACGACGGCCAGCCCGTCGACCGTGAACCCGTCGATCACGCCGCCGGTGGCGAGCGCGGTGGCGAACCGGTCGTACTTCGGCTCGACCACGACCAGCCCGTCCGCGTCGACAGCACCCCAGCCGTTCTCGTCCTCGAAGAGGACCGGCCCCGGACGCTCGCCCGGTTCACCCCCCAAGATCTCGGCTTCGGTACGGGGATAGGGCCCCCATCCCTCAGTCGTCAACCCGGTGATCGTGTCGAGGGCGAGCTCGATCCGCTCGACCAGATCCGGGTCGGTGCCCTTACGCAGGTCGAGAGCGGTCTCGAAGTGGTTGACGGCCTCCAGGTAGCGCCCCTGCTCGAACGCCGACCGCCCGGCCAGCTCATGCAGCTCGGCCTGAAGCCGCGTCGGAAGCTCGGGCGACGAGGCCTCGGCGTAGAGCCGGTCCGCCTCGGCGTACTCACCCCGCCAGTGCCGAACGTGAGCAAGCCGCCCCAGCACGGTGGCCAGCAGCACCGGATCATCGGCCCGCCGGGCATGCTCAAGCCCCGCCTGGGCGTCCTCCAGGGCCGGGTCAAGCTCGTCGAGCAGCCGCTCGGCGACGGCCCGCAAGCTCAGCAGCCGGGCCCGGACGGTGTCACGCTCGGCATACTCCAGCTTGTCGGTGAGCCGGTCGATGACCACCCCCATGGGGTCGGCCTCCTCGATCCGCTCCCGAAGCGTCGCCGGATCGAAGACCCACGGGTACGCCGAAAGAACCTGCTCCGGATCGGCCCGCCGATCCAGCGCCCTCACGGTGTCCCCACGCTGCCGAATGGGCACCGCCGGCACCCGAGGCACCGCCACCACACTGGGCGCGGCCGCCACCGCGCTCTCCGTCGCGGCGGGCTCAGCGGCGGTTTCTTCCACCTCAGCGGGCTCGGCTGCGGTTTCTTCGACCTCAGTGGGCTCGACGGCGGTTTCTGCCGGCTCAGGCTCGGCCGCTGTCTCCGGCGCGGGCTCCTCCGTCTGTTCCGTGGGTTCCGCGGCTACCAGCTCCGGCATCGAGTCGTCGACCAGCTCAGCGTCAACGATCTCGTCAGCGGGCTCTTCGACCGCATCCTCGGCCACCGGTTCCAGCAGCTCGACATCGACCGCGTCCCCGTCCTCTTCGGGTTCCGCCACACCGAACTCGGCCGAAGGCGCCTCAGCCACCTCCAGCAGCTCCTCGACCGCCTGCTCCACCTCAGCGTCATCGGCAGGAGCCCATTCCGGTCCCAGCTCGATCTCAAGAGATTCGGCTGAGTCCTCGCCACGGGCGGCGGACTCGTCAGCGTCACCCGGCTCAGCAGCCACAGCCTCGTCGACGCGGTCAGGCACGCCCGGCGAAACCTCGTCGATTTCAGGCTCGCCTTCGCCGCTCTCCGCTACGTCCGCAGACTCGTCGGCCTCCTGCTCCACCGACGCAGCGAAGGCCGCATCGACGTCCTCGACTCGCTCGGGCTCGGTCACGGAAGGCCGGAAGTCCTCCGGTTCAGGCT
The DNA here is from genome assembly GCF_043197815.1 of Actinoplanes sp. NPDC048988. Taxonomy (NCBI): domain Bacteria; kingdom Bacillati; phylum Actinomycetota; class Actinomycetes; order Micromonosporales; family Micromonosporaceae; genus Actinoplanes; species Actinoplanes sp. NPDC048988. The sequence goes on from NZ_JBICTW010000009.1 coordinate 184,069, forward strand.
TTGCGGCTCCATAGCCCTCAGCATCGGTGACCGCCTCAGCGGCCGAGGCGGTGTCTACCTCTACGGCTTCACCGTCGATGGCGGACGGCTCGTCCGTCCACGCAGGTGTGGTCTCGCTGTCGGTCGTAGGCGGTGCTGCCTGCGGTTCCTCGACGGCAAGCTCATCTGCGGGTTGATCCCCCTGCGCTTCAACGACCTCACTGTCGGCACTATCGGCGCTGAGCAATTCGGCTTTTGATTCTGCCGCGGGGAGGTCGGTGGTGAGCTGCGGGTCCTCCAGCTCTGTGGCGAGAACGTCGGTCTCGAGCTGGGGGTTCTCCGGGTCTGTGGCGGCTACGTCCGGTGCGAGCTGGGGAGTCTCGGCGTCTACGGTGCGGTGGTCGACGGTCGGCTGGTCTGCCGGCGGCATCTCGGCCGGGTGATCGACAGGCTGGTCGGCCTCGGGCTCCGCGGCCGGGGCGAGATCCTCCGCTGTGTGCTCGGGCGCTTGCGGGTAGGCCTCGGGTTCGGTGGCCGGGTGGGTGCCGAGATTCCCCGCCGCGGGCTCGGGTGCGTGCGAATAGGCCTCGGGCTCGGCCAGCAGCTCGGTGGTGGGCGGGAGCGCCTCCGGATCCGGGACCAGGTCAGCGGGGACGGACTCGTCCGCTGGGAAGTCTGCTGTGGTGGGAGGCGCGACGGCGTACTGGTCGGCCTCGGGCTCCTCGGGGTCAGCCTCGTGGGCGTCCTCGTCCGCGGCGAGCTCGTCGTCGGCGGGTGGGACGAACCAGTTCTGCTTCTCGGGGATGGCGCTGACCGGGCGGATCTCTTCGGGCTCGGGCTCCGCTACGACCGGCTGCTGCTCGAGCATTGCCAGCAGCGGCTCCGGCGGAGGGAGAGGGGTCACCGCGCCGAGACCGCTCTGGGACAGGAGCCAGCCGAGGCCGCGAGGTTCCTCGGCTGCGGGCGTGGCGATGGTGGGCGTCGCGGAGCTGGACGTCTCGCCGGCGGGACGTTCGATCGGCGTCTCGGTGACCGGTGCCTCGGCGGCGGGCGTCGCTGTGGCGGATGCGTCGACGGTGAGAGGACCGGCGACCGGGCCGGTCGGCAGGGGGCGATCGGTGGGCAGTGACGAGACCGGGCTGACCGACGGGTCGTAGTGGTCGGCGGGTGCGCTGTCGGCGTCGGCGACCAGGTACGGCGGCGCGGTGACGGGCTCCGGACGGTCGAACTCGGCGGCGTCCCGGCCGGGCGCGATCGTCAGGTCCGCGTGCGGTTGGTAGGCGGGCTCCGGCTCGTAGTACTCGTCCTGCCGGAACTCGGCGGGCACCGTCCCGTGCCGCGAGGCGTTCGCGTCGAAGTCGCCCGGGGCGGACACCGGCTGCACCGGGGAACCATGCGCTCCCAGGATCGGCTGACCGGGAACCGCCGCCCCGGAGACCGGATGCGCCGGGTCTTGAGGCCGTACGGGAGAAGCGGGAACCTGCGACTGCCCAGCGTGCGGGTGGTCGCCCCAGGCCGAACCGGCCTGCACGCCGCCCGAAGCCGGCCACACCGGTTCCCCGGGCTGCGCAATCCCGGAGAAGGGCCGGACAGCGCCGGAGGTCGGATGCGTAGGTCCGGATGTGGGCTGGGCGGGGCCGGAGGTGGGGTGCGTGGGTCCGGATGTGGGCTGGGCGGGGCCGGAGGTGGGGTGCGTGGGTCCGGATGTGGGCTGGGCGGGGCCGGAGGTGGGGTGTGTCGGTCCCGATACCGGCTGGGCAGGGCCTGAAGCGGGTCCAGCCATGGGCCGGGTGATGTCGGGCGCGGACTGCGTGGGACCGGATACGGGCCACGTGGGGCCGGAGTCGGGCCGTGCGGGTCCCGACGTGGGGCGAGCAGGTCCAGAGGCCGGGTGGACCGGTCCAGGAACGGGATGAGCCTGGTCGGTCGGGCCAAATTGGCCGGGAATGACTGGGGGCGGCGTCGTACCCGCTGTCGGCCAGGCCGGTTCTTCCGCGTAGGTAGGCGATGAGACGGGGACGTTCGGTCCCGCGTATGCCGATGGTGCCGGGGCGGTGGGCGGATAAGCCGGGGCCGACGGCGGCCAAGCCGATGCGCCGGGATCTGCCGCGGCGGAAACGGGCCTGGAGACCGGATGCGCAGGTGCGGAGATGGGCGGCACCGGTCCGGAGTAGGGCGGCACGGGTGCGGAGATGGGCGGCACCGGCCCGGAGACGGGCGGCACGGGTGCGGAGACGGGCGGCACCGGCTCTGAGGTGGGCGGCACGGGTCCGGACGTGAGCGGCACGGGTCCGGAGACGGGCTGTGCGGGTCCGGATACGGGCGGCACGGGTCCGGAGCCCTGGTGTGTGGGTCGGGGGATGGGCTGCGTGAGTTCTGGAACCGGGTGGGCGGGACTGGAGACCGGGCGGGTCGGTTCGGCGGCGGGGTAGGTGGTGCCGGGGGCGGAGTAGCTCCGGGCCGCCTGCGGTGGCTGGGGTGGCGTGGACATGGGGCGGCCAGGGCCTGCGTGCGCCGGTTGTGCCGGGATCGAGGGTGGCTGAGGGGCGGAAGCGGCGGGCTGGGCCGGGACCACGGGGGTCTGGGCCGCGACCGGATGGATCGGGGCCGACACCTGGTGGGCTGGGGCTGAGACCTGGTGGGCTGGGGCTGAGACCTGGTGGGCCGGGGCCGAGACCTGGTGGGCTGGGGCCGAGACCTGGTGGGCTGGGGCCGAGACCTGGTGGGCCGGGGCCGAGACCTGGTGGGCCGGGGCCGGTGCGGAGACCGGGCGGACCGGGGTGGGGGAAGGGACGGCTGAGCCTGGGGCCGTGGGGTACAGCGGCGCCGGGTCGGCGGGGCGCTGCGGGGTGACGCGGGTGGGCTGTGGGGCCGGACGGGACTCGACGGGGGTGCCGCGCTCTTGGGGGGCGGGGCGCAGGTCGAAAGGTGCCTCCGAGTTGCGGCCGTCGCGCTGGCCGGGGGCCGGACGCTGGCCCGGGCGAAGCGGGAAAGCGTCGGCGGGGGCCGGGAGGGCGTTGCCGTAGGCGCCGGAAGTGGCCGGGGAAACCGGGCGCATGGTGTCCTGTTGCTGCTCTTCGGGGGTGTGGCGGCGGCCGTAGTGCGCGCTGGGGGTGGCGGCCGGTGGGCGTGCGGCGCCGTACACGCCGGGTGAGGTGGCGCGGCCGGAGGCCTGCGTCGGCGCGGGGGAGTTCGGAGCCTGGTACGGCTGGGGGGTTTGCGGATCGGACGACGAGCGAGGGTCGCCGGGGGGCTGCATGCCGGGCGGGTAGGGCGGCTGCGGCACCACGGCGGCGCGGAAAGCGTCGCGCTGAGGGACGTCGCGCTGAGGGACGTCGCGCTGAGGGACGTCGCGCTGAGGGACGTCGCGCTGAGGGACGTCGCGCTGAGGGACGTCGCGCTGTTGGGCGGCGGGCTGGGAGCCGCGCTGAGGGAGATCGCGCGGGGGCAGGTCGCGCTGCGTGGAGACGCCGCGCTGTGGGAGGTCGCGCGACGGCACGTCGTACTGCTGAGGAGCCGGCTGGGCGGCGCCGCGCTGGGAAAGGTCCCGGGCGTCGCGGTGAGCTTGGTCCCGCTGGGGCAGGTCGCGCTGCTGAGCGGCGGGCTGGGAGCCGCGCTGGGGCAGGTCGTGGACGTCGCGCTGCGGCAGGTCGTGGGCGTCGCGCGGAGGTAGGTCACGGGCGTCGCGCGAGGGGAGGCCGTGCGTGTCGCGCGAGGGCAGATCGCGGGCGTCGCGCGAGGGAAAGTCGCGGGCGTCGCGCGAGGGGAAGTCGCGGGCGTCGCGCGAGGGGAAGTCGCGGGCGTCGCGCGAGGGGAAGTCGCGGGCGTCGCGCTGGGAAGGATCGGGATGGGGGCGCTGGGAAGAGTCGGGCTGGGGGCGCTGGGTGTGGCGCTGCGGAAGCTCGGTGGGGGACGAGGTTCGGGGGTCGCGGTGGGGTAGGTCCGGCTGGTGGGGGATGTTCCAGCCCTCGCCGCCGGCGGGGGACTGGGGGCGGCCGTAGACCGGGGCCGTGCCTCGGCGCTGGTCGGGGGTGGGGCGTGCGTCCGCCGGGCGGGAAGGGTCGGGAGTCTGGTCGCGCGGGGGCATGGGGTGGCTCTGGGCCGGGCGGTTCCACAGGGGCTGGGTGCGCCCGGACGGGTCCTGCGGCGGTGTGCCGTACGAGCCGGAGTACTGCGAGCCGCCACCCTGCGCGCCGGGGTAGGGCGCGCCGGGGTAAGGAGAGCCTTGGGCGCCGGAATAGGAAGGGGCGGCGCCCTCCCACGCCGGCCGGGCGCCGCCCGGCGATCCGGGCTGCGGGCTCTGGTAAGGCGTGGTCTCCCGGTGCTGAGGTTCGCGGAACTGAGTCTCGCGAGGCTGAGTCTCACGAGACTGCGGCTCACGAGACTGCGGCTCACGAGACTGCGGCTCACGAGACTGCGGCTCACGAGACTGCGGCTCGCGGAGCTGGGGATCGCGAGGTTGGGGCTCGCGAGGCTGGGGTTCACGGGACTGAGGGTCCCGGAGCTGCGGCTCACGGAGCTGGGGAGCGCGGAACTGCGGATCGTCGTTCTGCACGGGCCTGTGTGCGTACCTCGTCGGGGGCTGATCTTCCGGGCTGGACCATGAAGCGGGTGAGGCGCCGTCCGACGCCTCGTAGACCGGGGTGTGCACTGCCTTGCGGCGGCCGGGGTCGCCGGGGTAGCGCTGGCCGGGTACGGGCTCCCACTCCCAGGTGATCTCGTAGACCCACGCGGGCTCGTCGGCCCAGGCGCCCCAGCTGCTGGCGCCGCCGTTCGAGGAGGAGGGGTCCGAAGAGCCCCAGCCCTTCATTGGCGACGCTCCGTCACGGCGAAATCCACTTCTGGTCGTAATTGTGATGCAGCCGTTCGGAGACCCGGATAAGGTCACCCGGCTCCGCTGGGTGGGAGAAGGAAAAAGGCACTAGGAGGTTAACGGCGTGAGCGGGACTGACGCCAGGGTGCTGACTGTCTCTACGTTCGGTGCTCTGGTCTGGTCGGGTTTCCGGCGGTATGCGACCTATCGCCAGGCCACCGCCGCCGGAGCGTTCACCAACATAGTCTTTGGCTTTCTCCGCTGCTACGTGCTCCTGGCCGTGGCGGCGGGCGCGCCGGGCGGCCGGCCCGGCGGATATGACACCGAGCAGCTCGCCACGTTCGTCTGGGTGGGCCAAGGGTTACTCGCCGTGGTGAGCATCTGGGGATGGACCGACCTTTCCGACCGGATCCGTACGGGTGATGTCGCGGCCGACTTGTTACGGCCGCTCTCGCCCGTGACCGCCTATCTCGCCGCCGATCTGGGCCGGGGCCTGCACGCCCTGCTCACCCGGTTCGTTCCGCCGGTGATCGCGGGGGCGGTCTTCTTCGGCCTTCGGGAGCCTGAGCGCTGGCAGACCGTGCCTCTGTTCGCGGTCTCCGTCGTACTCGCGGTGGTCGGCTGTTTCGGGTGCCGCTATCTGGTCAACGCCACCGCCTATTGGCTGCACGACGCCCGTGGCCCCATCGGCTTCTGGACCTTGGCCAGCGGCGTGCTGGCCGGCCTCTACTTCCCGCTGCGCCTGCTCCCGGACTGGCTGACCGTCACCCTCTGGGTGTGCACCCCGCTGCCCGGCCTGCTCCAGACTCCCCTGGATGTGCTGATCGAGCGCGACGGCCCCGCGACCCAGGCGAGCTTGGTCGCGCTGCAGGCGGTGTGGGCCGCCGTCATGCTGGCGGCTGCCCATCTTGTCCAGAAGAAGGCGGAGAGGAAGTTGGTGATCCAGGGTGGGTAACCCGTATGCGGCCCTCCTGGGCGCCAAATTCCGCTCGATGGCCAGCTACCGGGCCAGCTTCGCCATGGAGCTGATCACCAACGCGGCCGGTACGGTCATCGACGTCGCCACCATCTTCGTCCTGTTCGGCGCGGCCACCACGATCGGCGGGTTCGACCTGGCCGGGGCGCTGATGATGACCGGCATCACGAGCGCCGGTTTCGTCCTGGCCGACATGACGGTCGGCAACATCGACGACCTGAAGAGGTACGTCCGTAGCGGCGCCCTCGACGCGGTCCTGGTCCGCCCGCTCGGGGTCCTGCCCCAGCTGGTCTGCATGGATCTGCCGGTCCGCAAGATCATGCGCCTGTTCGTGGGACTCAGTGTGCTGGTCGCCGCGGTCGCCATGAACGACATCGACTGGTCTCCGGCCCGGGTGCTGTTGCTGGCCGTCTCACCCGTCTCGGCCGGCGTCTTCTTCGGGTCGCTCTTCGTGATCGCCGGCAGCTTCGCGTTCTGGTGGGTGGAGTCGGGCGAGGTCGGCAACGGTTTCACGTACGGTGGCCGCGACTTCGCGTCGTACCCGGTCACCGTGTACGGCGGGTGGTTCCGGGCGGTTTTCGCGTACGCCCTGGGCTTCGCCTTCGTCGCCTATCAGCCGGCCCTGGTGATCCTGGGCCGATCCGATCCGCTGGGCCTGCCGGCCTGGGCGGGATACACCGCGCCGCTGGTCGCGCTGGCCGCGGCGGCGATCGCCGGGCTGGTGTGGCGTACCGGCGTCCGTCACTACCGGAGCACCGGCTCATGATTCACATGGAAGACCTGCGGAAAGATTTCACCGTACGCGTGAAGGCCGGCCGCCTGAGACGCGAGAAGCGCACCGTGAGCGCGGTCGACGGGGTGAGCCTGGCCATCGAGCGGGGCGAGATGGTCGGCTACATCGGCCCGAACGGCGCCGGCAAGTCGACGACGCTGAAGATGCTCACCGGCGTGCTCGCCCCGACCAGCGGTGACGTGCGCGTGTGCGGCCTGGAACCCGTACCCCAGAGAACGAAGTTGGCCCTGGAGATCGGTGTCGTCTTCGGGCAGCGCTCGCAACTCTGGTGGGACCTGCCCCTGGGCGAGTCGTTCCGGCTGCTCCGGCACATCTACCGGGTCGACCCGGCGGCCCACCGGGAGCGGCTGAAAAGGTGCCGCGTGCTGCTCGACCTCGACGAGTTCATGGACACCCCGGTGCGGCAGCTCTCGCTCGGCCAGCGCATGCGGGGCGAGCTCACCGCCGCCCTGCTGCACGGTCCCCAGGTGCTGTTCCTGGACGAGCCGACGATCGGCCTGGACGTGGTGAGCAAGCAGGCGGTCCGCTCGTTCCTGGGCGATCTCGGCCGCGGTGGTGACGTGACGCTGGTGCTGACCACGCACGACCTGGCCGACATCGAGCGGCTGTGCCGCCGCCTGGTGGTCATCGACCACGGTCACGTCGTGCACGACGGCACGATCGAGGAGCTTCATTCCCGGTACGGTTCCCGGCGGCGCCTGGTCGTCGACCTGGACACGCCGCTGCCGCCCGGCTTCGTGCTGCCCGGGGCGACCCTGACCGGCACCGAGGCGGACGGGCACCGGGTGACCTTCACGCTCGACTCGATCGCCGCCGGCGCCGCGGTGGCCGGGCTGGCCGGCGCGGCCGCCGTGCGTGACCTGTCGGTGGTCGAGCCGGACATCGAGGACGTCGTCGCGAAGCTCTACACCGCGTCCCGCTAAGGATCTCCGGCGCCCGGCCGATCACGTCACACCATGAGGTCGTTGATCGCCGCCGCCACCGCCGCGGCTCTCCTGCTGGGCGCTCCGGTGCCGGCGGCCGCGGCGCCGTCGCCCGAGAGGCTGCTCAACGGCTCGGCCAAGGCCGATCTTGCGGGCTGGTCGGTGGCCTCGGAGTCCGGCTCGGTCACCCTGCGGCGGGTCACCGCCCTGAAGGGCGGGCCCGCCACGACCGGGGTCGAGGTGCGGAGCGAGGGGGGTTCCGGTTCTTGGGCGTACGCGTTGAGCACGCTCAAGATCCCGGCATTCGAGGTGGGGCGGACCTATCGGATGACGGCGTACGTGCGTGACCTCGGCGGGGCCGGCCGGCGGTACGGGATGCTGCTGGCCAACGGGGCCTGGCAGAACCGGCCCACGAAGGTCTCCGAGTACGTGAGCCCGGCGACCGCCAAGTGGCAGCGGATCACCCGTACCTTCATGGCCACGGCTTCCGGCGCGGCCGACACCTCGCTGTATTTCGCGCTGCCGGCCTCGGGCGCCTTCACGGTGCAGATCACCGGTGCTTCTGTGCAGCCTGTCACGGCGTACACCCCAAGAAGCGTGCGAAGCGCACCAACCCGGACCATCGGTTTCGCCGGCGCCGAAGGCACCGAGCCCGACGCCACGGTCTGGAACCGGCAGACCGGGGCCGGCGGCTGGGGGAACGGCGAACGGCAGACCTACACCAGCAGTACGGCGAACGCCCAGGTCGACGGCTCGGGAAACTTGAAGATCACCGCGTTGCGGACGGAGGACGGCGGCTACACGAGCGCCCGGCTCACCACGCAGGGCAAGGTGACGGTCGCGCCCGGCTCGTACGTCGAAGCCGCGATCACCGCACCCACCGGCGAGGCCGTCTGGCCCGCGTTCTGGCTGCTCGGCGCGAACATGCCGAGCGTCGGCTGGCCGGCCTGCGGCGAGCTCGACATCTTCGAGGGCACCGGCAGCGAGCCGACCCTGGCCAAGTCGGCCGTGCACCTGGCCGGCCGGTCGTACGACTGGAGCGAGGGCACCACCGACCTGGGTGTGCCGCTGGACGCGGGCAGCCACCGCTTCGGCGTGTATTTCGACGCCACCACCGTGCGTTTCTATGTCGACCGGAAGCCGACGATGGTCCTGTGGGCCTCCGACGTCACCGCCGCGGGGCGTACGTGGCCGTTCGCCAAGCCGCAGTTCATGCTGCTCAACGTGGCCGTCGCGGGCGACGCGACACCGACCTTCGACGCTCGCACGATGACGGTCGGCCCCATCTCCATCTGGCGTGGTGGCGTACCCGCTTGACGGCCGGTGGGGCGCGTCGTAGATTACCAATCGGTTATGAAAACTGATTTGGACGCCACCTTCGCCGCGCTGGCCGACCCCACGAGGCGGGCCCTGCTGGCCCGCCTCGCCCACGGCTCGGCCACCGTCACCGAGCTGGCCGAGCCGTTCGCGATGACCCAGCCGGCGATCACCAAGCACCTGAAGGTCCTCGAGCGGGCCGGCCTGATCTCGCGTGGGCCGGGCAACCGGCGCGCGCCCTGCCGCCTGGAGGCGCGGCCGCTGCGCGAGGCCGTCGACTGGTTGCAGGACTACCGCTCGTACTGGGAGGAGTCCTTCCGGCGACTCGACGAGGTGCTGGCCTCCCTTCCGATCGACGAGGAACCGTGAGCGGCCTGAGCGTGGCCGCGCCCGGCGACCGCGACATCGTCCTCACCCGGGCTTTCGCGGCGGCGCCCTCCCGGGTCTTCGCCGCGTGGACCCGGCCCGCCCTGCTGACCCGCTGGTACGGCGCCCGGGGCTGGCATCTGGTCGAATGCGAGATCGACCTGCGGGTGGGCGGCGCCTACCGGTTCGTCAGCGAGGGCCCCGGCGGCGACCGGATGACCCAGCGTGGCACCTACCGCGTGGTCGACCCGCCCCACCGGCTGCTGCACACCGAGCGCTTCGACGACCAGTCGTACCCCGGCGACACCCTGATCAGCCACGAGTTCCGCGCCGAGGGCGCCGGAACCGTGCTGACCACCGTCATCCGCTACGCCACTCCGCTCGGCCGCGAGCGTGCGCTTTCCTACCCCATGGAGCGCGGGCTCGGTGAAGGATTCGAACGTCTCGACGCCCTGCTCTGAAGGAGGAACATCGTGAACTGGACCCTGGAAGTCGTCGTCGTCCCCGTCACCGACCTCGACCGTGCGAAACAGTTCTACGCCGACCGGCTCGGCTTCCACGTCGACCACGACACCAGCTTCGGCGACGACGTCCGCATCATCCAGCTCACCCCGCCCGGCTCCGGCTGCTCGGTGGTGATCGGCAAGGGCGCGGTGCCCGATATGCCGCCGGGCTCGCTGCGGGGCCTCCAACTGGTCGTGCCGGACATCCGCAAGGCGCACGCGGAACTGGTCGAACGCGGCGTCGAGTGCAGCGAGGTGCAGACCCTCGGCCAGAATCCGTACCCCGTGGCGGACCCGCTGGACAACGTCGGCTTCGTCTTCTTCAGCGACCCCGACGGCAACGGCTGGGCCGTCCAGCAGATCTCCACCCGTGGCTAGCGATGCTCCATGACGAGAACGGCCCAGGCGGGCTCCAGCGCCTCGTAGGAGTGCGGCACGTCGCCCGGGAATGACACGTAGTCGCCGGGTCCCAGCTCCACCTGCTCGCCGGCCGGTCCGGCCAGGATCCGGCCGGCCGCCACCACCAGATGCTCGACGCTGTCCGGGATGTGCGCGGCCGCCTCGCGCGGCTCACCCGGCGCCAGCTCCATGACGTAGAGATCCCGCCGCGCGTGCGCCGACCCGGCGGCGAGCAGCGTGGCCACCACGTCGGCCCGGTCGGACTGGACCCGCGGCCCCTCACCGGCCCGGATCACCCGCACCCGCGTCGGCGGCGGCTCGACCAGCCGGCTGAACGGCACCCCCAGCGCCACCCCGAGCGACCACAGCGTCTCGATGCTCGGGTTCCCGGTGCCGGCCTCCAGCTGCGACAGCGTCGACTTGGCCAGCCCCGCCCGCCGCGCCAGCTCGGCCAGCGAGATCCCCGCCCGCTCCCGCTCCCGCCGCAGAGCCGCGGCAATCGTGGCCAGCGGAGGCGCCGATTCGTGCATGTTCGCTCCATCGATCGAGTCGTTCGGTTTGACGAACGCAGCAGACATCGTTCAATATCCTGAACCATGCGTACGTTACAGCGAACGCCCTCGCGCGCCCCCGCCGACCGTGCGCTGCTCCGCGACGCCGCCGCCATCGGCCTGGCGATGATCGCCGTAGGCGCCTCCTTCGGCGCCATCACCATCGCCTACGGCCTGCCCACCTGGCTCCCGTTCGCCATGTCCACCATCGTCTTCGCCGGCGGTTCCCAGTTCCTGGCGGTCGGCTTGTTCGCCGCCGGCAACCCCATAGCCGCCGTCCTGGCCGGCCTTCTCCTGAACGCCCGCCACCTCCCGTTCGGCATGGCCCTGGGCACGGCCATGGGCCCCCGCCTCCGCGACCGCGTCATCGGCAGCCACCTGATGACCGACGAGGTGGTCGCCTTCACCCTGGCCGAGAAGACCCCACCCCGCCGCCGCCACACGTACTGGCTGATCGGCACAACGCTGTTCACTTCATGGAACACAGGCACCGCCCTAGGCGTCCTCCTGGGCGGCGCCGTCTCCGACACCGACGCGTTGGGCTTGGACGCTGCTTTCCCCGCCGCCTTGATAGCCCTGATCCTGCCGTCCTTGAAAGACCGCCAAACCCGCCTGGTAGCCCTAACCGGCGCCGTAGCAGCCATAGCCTTGACCCCACTGCTCCCAGTCGGCCTACCAATCCTCTGCGCCTTGCTGGGCTTACTCACCCTGCTCCGCCACCCCAGCGGCCCCAGCAGCCCAGCTGCTCCGCCCGCTCCGCTACCCAACGTCGCGCCGCCCTCGAGGGCCGCGTCCGCCTCGAAGACCACAGCCCGCAAGGCCGCCTCCGCGCCGGACCCTGCCTCCGCGCCCGCGCCGGACCCTGCCTCCGCGCCCGCGCCGGACCCTGCCTCCGCGCCCGCGCCAGACGCCGCCTCCGCGCCCGCGCCAGACGCCGCCTCCGCGCCCGCGCCAGACGCCGCCTCCGCGCCCGCGCCTGACGTAGCCTCCGGGTCAGATCTTGCGTCCGCGCCGGACGTCAAGTCGGACGTAGCCTTCGCGCCGGGCGTTGTCTCCGCGCCAGACGTTGAGCCGGACCTTGTCTCGCCGCCGGACCTTGCGTCCGCGCCGGACGTAGCCTCCGCGCCGGACGTCGAGCCGGACGTAGCCTCCGCGCCGGACGTCGAGCCGGACGTAGCCTCCGCGCCGGACGTCGAGCCGGACGTAGCCTTCGCGCCGGGCGTTGTCTCCGCGCCGGACGTTGCATCCGACCCTGACGGCGCCTCGGCTCGCCTCGCCGGCCACTCTCACTCCGCGAAAGAGGTCCGATGCTGATCGCCGCTGTCCTCGTTCTGGGCCTGGGCACCTACACCATGCGCCTGGGCGGCGTCCTGCTCCGCGAACGGCTGCACCTCTCCGACACCGTCCAGCGCCTGCTCCCCATGGCCGCCGCGGCCCTGCTGGCCGCCCTGGCCGCCACCTCCACGATCATGGCCGGCAGTCACTTCGCCGGCCTGGCCCGCCCCACCGGCGTAGCCGTGGGCGCCCTCCTCGCCTGGCGCCGAGCGCCCTTCGTCGTCGTCGTGGTCGCCGCCGCCGCTTCCGCGGCTCTACTACGCCTGGCCGGCCTTCCCTGATCCCGCCGGGGCGTGAAGGTGAAGTGACTCGATGAACCAGTCGAAGACCGGTGCGAGCGAAGGCACGGCCGGCCACCCGTTGATGGTGGAGATGAGTCGCCAGTACTGCTCGACGCGTGGTTCGTTCGCGATCTCCAGTCGCCTCAGCAGCTCGGCGCGGTATTCCGGGCTGTCAGTTCTTCCGAACGTGTCGGCATAGCGGCCCGCGAGCTCAGCGACGATGACACCGGCCGCCTCCGACGCGGGGGAGATCCCGGCCGTCACCGCCGCCGTCACACGGTCGCGGACGTACCCGGTCAGTTCGTGGTGAAGTCCGGTCCGATCGCCGCCGGCGCGCTCGGACGCTTGGTGCTCGGCCATCCGCCGTACGCCTGCTCGGAAATCGGTGTCCTGAACGAGCTCAGCGAGTTCGATCCACGCCTCCACCTGCTCGGCGTCCGGTTCGTCGGGCAGGTTCGGCATGGCCGAGTGCAGAAGGCCGACCAGCTCAGGATTGGCGTTGACGTCACCGAACGCGCTGTCGATGAAGTCGTGGATGATCCGGTGACGTTCAGCTTCGGACAGTCGAAGGACGCGGTGCATGAGCTCCATCTCCTCGGTGCTGGAGTCCCGCTTCGCCACCAGGCGCAGAACCGTCCGTCGCGCCCTGAGCACCTGAATCTGCATGTCGATCGCCTCGGCATGGACAGCCGCCGCCTGCGACATGCTGATCTCCGAGGCAAGCACCCGCTGGATGGTGACCAGGTCAAGCCCCAACTCACGCAACGTGCGAATCATCTCGAGCCGAGTGATCGCGTCTGGGTCGTACCGCCGGTGGTTAGCAGAACTGCGGTGGTGAGGCGGCAGAACACCGGCATCCGAATAGAACCGAATCGTGCGCACCGCCATCCCGGTCCGCCGAGCCAGTTCCCCAATCGAATACAGCACCCCGCCATCCACGCCACCCACCTTCCACCCTCCACCAGATGGAGACGCAACCCCAAAACCCACCCGGCACCCAGCGGGGAAGGGCAGATGGAAACGCAAGCCCAAAGCGCAGCCTGGAAGGGCAGATGGACGTCTAGGCAGGGACGGAGACGGAGCCGCGGGCGGAAGGGCGGATAGAGGTGCGAGCCCAGAGCCCAGCCGGAGGTGCGGGCGGGAGGGCAGCCGGAGGTGCGAGCACAGAGCCCAGCCGGAGTTGCGAGCGGAAGGGGAGACGGAGATACAGCCGGAGGTCAGCTGAAGATGCAGCCCGGAGAGCAGACCCAGACGCAAGCCCAGAAGATTGCCCACCAACCCGCGCAACCGGCCTGGAATTGCCGCCCAGCCCACCACCCAGCCGAGCCCGGGTGACCGATTCCCTCACCCGAACCGCAGCGCGGCAGCGAACAGCACCCAGTCTCAAGCCGCGAGGCGCTCCCTTACCGAGCCACCCACCCAGAACCGCGCAACCAAGCTCCTGGCGTCAACCAGGCCCCCATGCAAGACCGAGGGCCGGGTATGGCCGATCCAGGCGTAAAGCGCTCCTCAGCCAGCCAGGATCGGCCATACCCGGCCCTCGGCCGTCCCAGCGCAAGAAAGCCTCAAACAGCCTGACCGAGAGAAACCTTCGGCTTAGGAACCCGCATCCGCCGAAACGTAAGCCCCCGCATCACCCCGTAAAGCTGCAGCGACCCCATCCGCTGAGTGTGCTTGGGAAAGCGCTCGTTAACCAGCCGCTTGACCTTCCGCGAGATCAGAACGCTGTCCACGATCACCCCCAGCGCCAACAGCAGCCAGAGAATGTTGCTGGCCAGCTGCACCGCCGCCACCTGCACGGTGGACCCGATCAGCACGATCAGCGCCCCACCGAAGAACCACGTACCCACCGTCCGCCGCGCGTCGACGATGTCGCGGACCAGGCTGCGCTCCGGCCCCCGGTCGCGGGCCAGCAGGTAGCGCTCGTCGCCCGCCTTCATTCCCGCCGTGGCTTCCGCCCGCTCCTCGCGCTGCCGCTCGCGCATCTGCTTGAGCTGCTCTTTGCGGTTGGTCGGCGTCGGCTCCGCCACGCGGCGTCCCGTGCTGGTCCTTTTCGGGGTGGCCACTCCCAGTTCTTTTTTGCTGGGCGTGTAGCTCTTCGGGCGCGTCGTTTCAGGCGTCACCTCCTCCACAACCTCGGTCGTGGGGGCGTCGTCTTGCTTGCGGCGGAAAAGCGAGGGCACGCTCAGAGAGTAGCCAAGCGGCGCGGTGTGTTTCACACCGCGCCGCTGATAGTGATGAAACCGGAGCCTGTTACAGCCGTTCGACGTGCGCGCCCAGCGCCGCCAGCTTGCCTTCGAAGTCCTCGTAGCCCCGGTTGATCAGGTCCACCCCGTACACCCGGGAGGTTCCCTCGGCCGCCAGCGCCGCGATCAGGTGGGCGAAGCCCGCCCGCAGGTCGGGGATGACCAGGTCGGCCGCGTGGAGCTTGGACGGGCCGGCGATGACCGCCGAGTGCATGAAGTTGCGCCGGCCGAAGCGGCAGGGGGTGCCGCCGAGGCAGTCGCGGTAGACCTGGATGGTGGCGCCCATCTGGTTGAGCGCGTCGGTGTAGCCGAGCCGCTGCTCGTACACCGTCTCGTGCATGATCGAGATGCCGCGGGCCTGGGTCAGGGCCACCACCAGGGGCTGCTGCCAGTCGGTCATGAAGCCGGGGTGGACGTCCGTTTCGAGGGCCACCGCCTGGAGTTCGTGGCCGGGGTGCCAGAACTTGATGCCGCCTTCGACCGGGGTCACGCCGGGGCGGGCCACGCGGTCGTCGGTGATCTCGCATTCGCCGCCGATGGAGCGGAAGACGTTCAGGAACGTCATCATGTCGGCCTGGCGGGCGCCGAGGACTTCGATCTCGCCCTTGGTCGCCAGGGCGGCCGCGGCCCAGCTGGCCGCCTCGATCCGGTCGGGGATCGGCTTGTGCTTGTAGCCGTGGAGCTTGCGCACGCCCTGGATCTCGATGACCCGGTCGGTGTGCACCGTGATGATCGCGCCCATTTTCTGCAGGACGCAGATCAGGTCGATGATCTCGGGCTCGATGGCCGCGTTGCGGAGTTCGGTGACTCCTTCGGCCCGCACGGCGGTGAGCAGCACCTGCTCGGTCGCGCCCACGCTCGGGTACGGCAGTTCCAGCTTGGCCCCGTGCAGGCCGTTGGGCGCGCTCAGGTGCATGCCCTCGGGGGCCTTGTCGACGACCGCGCCGAATTCGCGCAGCGCCTGGATGTGGAAGTCGATGGGCCGGGGGCCGATGTGGCAGCCGCCGAGGTCGGGGATGAACGCGTGTCCGAGGCGGTGCAGCAGGGGGCCGCAGAGCAGGATCGGGATCCGGCTGGAGCCGGCGTGCACGTTGATCTCGTCGGTGCTGGCGCTTTCGACGTTCGTCGGGTCCATGACGATCTCGCCGTCGTCGGCGCCGTCGCTGACCTTGACCCCGTGCAGGGCGAGCAGCCCGCGGACGACTTCGACGTCGCGGATGGCGGGCACGTCGTACAGGTGGCTCGGTGACTCGCCCAGCAGGGCGGCGACCATCGCCTTGGAGACGAGGTTCTTGGCGCCACGGACCCGGATCTGACCCTGCAGCGGCGTACCGCCGTGCACGACCAGGACGTCGTCGGTCAACGTAACCTCCAGCTGGCGGGCGTTGGGGCGCCCGAAATGATCGAGGGGGCGGAAGCCGGATGGGGGTACCCGCTTCCGCAACCGGGGAAGCATAGCGCTGAGTGACAAATTAGGAAGTCATCACAACGCCCAGCGGACGTTAAATAGGACAGAGTTAAAAATCCCGGACGCGCTGCGGATCTTGTTCGCTACACAGCGTCACTACGGCAACGCGAGCATCTGGTCCAGCGCGACACGCGCGTTGTGCGCCGTCTCGTCGTCGACGGTGATCACGTTCGGCACCCGGCCGGCGACGAGTTCCTCCAGCGCCCACACGAGGTGCGGCAGGTCGATGCGGTTCATCGTCGAGCAGTAGCAGACCGTCCGGTCGAGGAACATGATCTGCTTGTCGGGGTGGGCGAGGGCGAGACGCCGTACGAGGTTGAGCTCGGTGCCGACCGCCCAGGCCGACCCGGCCGGCGCCGCGTCGAGGGCCTTGATGATGTACTCGGTCGAGCCGACGTAGTCCGCCGCCCGCACCACGTCGTGCCGGCACTCGGGGTGGACCAGCACGTTGACGCCGGGCACCCGCTCGCGGACCTCGCGCACGCTGTCGAGGGTGAAGCGCCCGTGCACCGAGCAGTGCCCCCGCCACAGGATCATGCGCGCGTTCCGCAGCTGCTCGTCGGTCAGCCCGCCGCCCGGCTTGTGCGGGTCGTAGAGGACGCAATCATCAAGATCGAAGCCCATTTCCAGTACGGCGGTGTTGCGCCCCAGGTGCTGATCCGGCAGGAAGAACACCTTGCTGCCCTGCTCGAACGACCAGTCCAGGGCGCGCTTGGCGTTCGAGGACGTGCAGACCGCGCCCTTGTTGCGCCCGACGAAGCCCTTGATGTCGGCCGACGAGTTCATGTACGTGACCGGGACGATGTCGCCGGTGATGCCCAGGTCCTCGAAGCGCTCCCACGCGGTCTCGACCTGGCCCAGCACGGCCATGTCGGCCATCGAGCAGCCGGCCGCGAGGTCCGGCAAGATCACCCGCTGCTCTTTACGAGTGAGGATGTCGGCGCTCTCGGCCATGAAGTGCACGCCGCAGAAGACGATGAACTCGGCGTCGGGCCGGGCCGCGGCCTGCTGGGCGAGCTTGAACGAGTCGCCGGTGACATCGGCGAACTGGATGACCTCGTCGCGCTGGTAGTGGTGGCCGAGCACGAAGACGCGGTCGCCGAGGGCGGCCTTGGCCGCCGTGGCGCGGGCGACCAGGTCGGGGTCGCTGGGTGCGGGCAGGTCGCCCGGGCAGTCGACGCCCCGCTCGGAGGCGGGGTCGGTGCCGCGGCCGAGCAGCAGCAGTGCGGTGGCGGTGTTCGAGGGTTCGGTCCAGGTCGACGTCACGTTGGTCATCGTCGCACAGCGCAAGACGGTCATCGCTGTTCCGTCCAGCACAGCCTCAGTCCGCTCAAGGGTGGCGGGCGGGGTGGTCGGATGGCTGCCACACTCGTCACGTGCGCGTATTGATCTGTCCTGACAAGTTCGCCGGCACA
This sequence comes from Actinoplanes sp. NPDC048988, assembly GCF_043197815.1. Taxonomy (NCBI): domain Bacteria; kingdom Bacillati; phylum Actinomycetota; class Actinomycetes; order Micromonosporales; family Micromonosporaceae; genus Actinoplanes; species Actinoplanes sp. NPDC048988. The sequence goes on from NZ_JBICTW010000009.1 coordinate 201,434, forward strand.
CTTTCCGCTCCCGAGGTCGCCGAGGCGGTGGCCGAGGGCTGGTCCGGCGCGGATGAGCTGATCAGCCGGCCGATCGCCGACGGCGGGCCGGGCTTCATCGAGGTTCTGGCCGGCTCGCTCGGCGGCCGCCGGATCCCGGTCGACACGGTCGATCCGCTGGGCCGTCCCGTGCCCGGTGAGGTGCTTCTGGTCGGTTCCACGGCTTATGTCGAGAGCGCCCAAGCCTGCGGCCTCCACCTTCTGACCCGCGAGGAGCGGGACCCCAACACCACCAGCTCGTACGGGCTGGGACTGCTCCTGCTGGCGGCGGTCGAGGCCGGCGCGGCCGAGGTCGTGATCGGGCTCGGCGGGTCGGCCACCAACGACGCCGGGGCCGGGATGCTGGCCGCGCTCGGCGCCCCGCCGGTCGACGTGGCCGGGTACGCGCTTCCGTACGGCGGCGCCTATCTGAACGCGGCCGCCTCGCTCGGCGGGGTGCCCATGCTGCGCCAGGTGAGCCTGATCGCCGCCACCGACGTCGACAACCCGTTGACCGGCCTGCACGGGGCCAGCAAGATCTTCGGGCCGCAGAAGGGCGCCAGCGAGGAGGACGTGTATCGGCTCGACGCCGCGCTGGAGCAGTTCGCCGGCGTACTGGAACGGGCCTTTGATCTGACCGATCTCGAGGTGGCTCCCGGTGGGGGAGCGGCCGGTGGCATCGGGGCCGCGCTGATCGCCCTCGGCGGGCGGGTGGTGTCCGGAATCGGGCTGGTCTCGACCGCCATCGGCCTGGAGAAGGAGCTCGACGCGGCCGACCTGGTGATCACCGGAGAAGGATCTTTCGACCATCAGTCGCTGCGCGGGAAGGTCGTGGCGGGCATCGCCGGGGGAGCCAGGGACCGTGGTCTGCCCTGCGTCGTGCTCTGCGGCCGGAACGAAACGGGCTTCCGGGAAGCCGCCGCAGCAGGCGTGACCGAGACGTATTCCCTGACCGAACATTTCGGCAGCGAGGAAACCGCCATGCGCGAGCCCGCCCGTGGCCTGCGAGAACTCTCCGCCCGCCTCGCTTCCCAGTGGAGCCGGTGAACTAAGCCACCCCAATTGGGAATCTCGGGGAATGGGGTTAGCGTTGGCAAGTACTGCACCTGACTGAGTTTTCCCGCAGCGGAAAACCCAGGCCAAATCGTTCCAGGACCCTGCAGGGAGATACGCAGTGACTGCTGAAGCGCACACCCCGTCGACCGAGGCGACCGCCGCCCCGACCGGCGTCATCCTGACCGACGTCGCCGCGGTGAAGGTCAAGGCCCTGATCGAGCAGGAAGGCCGCGACGACCTGCGCCTGCGTATCGCCGTGCAGCCCGGTGGCTGCTCCGGCCTGCGCTACCAGCTCTTCTTCGACGAGCGCTCGCTCGACGGCGACGTCGTCACCGACTTCGGTGGCGTCGAGGTGGTCGTCGACCGGATGTCCTCGCCGTACCTGGCCGGCGCGACCATCGACTTCGCGGACCGCATCGACGCCCAGGGCTTCACGATCGACAACCCGAACGCGCAGAACTCCTGCGCCTGTGGTGACTCGTTCCACTGATCGTTGGCGTAAACAGCAGGCCGTCCCGTTCACGGGGCGGCCTGCTGTGCGTTACCCAGCCGGTAGGCTGCGTACGTAAGCCCCCCTGTTCTTCCGACCCAAGGGCCCACCATGAAGATCGCCGTGACCGGCTCGATCGCCACCGACCACCTGATGCACTTCCCGGGACGGTTCGCCGACCAGCTCATCGCCGACCAGCTGCACAAGGTGTCGCTCAGCTTCCTCGTCGACGACCTGGTGGTCCGGCGCGGCGGCGTGGCCCCGAACATCGCGTACGGGATGGGCAAGCTCGGTCTGCACCCGATCCTGGTGGGCGCGGTCGGCGCCGACTTCGCCGACTACCGCTCGTGGCTCGAGCGGCACGGCGTCGACTGCGACTCGGTGCACGTCAGCGACGTCGCCCACACGGCCCGCTTCGTCTGCACCACCGACGAGGACCTCAACCAGATCGCCTCGTTCTACGCCGGCGCCATGGCCGAGGCCCGCAACATCGAGCTGGCCCCGGTCGACGCCCGGGCCGGCGGCCTCGACCTGGTGATCATCGCCGCCAACGACCCGGCGGCCATGGTGCGCCACTCCCAGGAGTGCCGCGCCCGGGGCTTCAAGTTCGCGGCCGACCCGTCGCAGCAGCTCGCCCGCATGGACGGCAGTGACGTGCTGACCCTGATCAGCGGCGCCGAGTACCTGCTGACCAACGAGTACGAGCGCTCGCTGCTGGAGACCAAGGCCGGCCTGACCTCGGAAGCGGTCCTCGACCAGGTCAAGATCCGGGTGACCACGCTCGGCAAGGACGGTGTCGAGATCACCGGCCGGGGCATCGAGCGGATCCACGTGCCGGTCGCCCGCGACGTCATCCCGGCCGACCCGACCGGCGTCGGCGACGGCTTCCGGGGCGGCTTCTTCGCCGCCATCTCGTGGGGCCTGGGCCTCGAGCGGGCGGCCCAGGTCGGCTCGCTGGTGGCCGCGCTGGTGCTCGAGTCGGACGGCGCCCAGGAGTACGACGTGCGCCCGGGCGACTTCGTCAAGCGCTTCGCCGACTCGTACGGCGAGGACGCCGCCGCCGAGATCAAGCCGTTCCTGCCGGCCGTCTAAAGGGAAAACCATGGTGTTGGCGGTCTTTGCCGGTCTGCCCGGCGTGGGGAAGAGCACGCTCGCCGCGAGGGTGGCCACTGAGCTGCCGGCGTGCGTGCTCGCCGTCGACACCGTCGACTTCACCCTGCAGCGGTACGAGGTGAGCGAGCCCCGTCCCGGCTACGCGGCCTACGGGGTGGTGGCCGCGCTGGCCGAGGTGCAGCTGGCCAACGGCCAGCACGTGATCATCGACGCGGTGAACCCGGTGAAGGCGGCCCGCCAGCTCTGGGTCGACCTGGCCGAGCGCCTGGCCGTGCCGCTGCGGGTGGTCGAGGTGGTCTGCGGCGACGACGCCGAGCATCGCCGCCGGGTGGAGAAGCGCTACGAAGCACGCGATCACGAGGGAATTCCCGATTGGGTACGGGTCCTCGAGCGCCAGAAAGAGTACGAGCCCTACCTCGGCCCGCGCCTGGTCGTCGACACCTTCTTCGCCAAGGACCCGGTCAGCCCGATCCTCGAATACCTCAGCTGAGACGTCTGACTTCGAAGGCGCCCGGCGAAGGGGAGCCCAGGTACTCCTGTTCCTTCATCCGGCACCAGGCCGGGATGTCGTTGGCCGCGGCCGGGTCGTCGGCCAGGACCCGTACGGTCTGGCCGATCTCGAGGTCTTTGATCCTCTGAGCGAGGTGGATCACCGGCAGGGGACATTTCTCGCCCCGGCAGTCGAGCTCGATCACATTCCCGCCTCCTTCCGGATGCTTTCGACGATTCCCGGGAGTACGGCCAACAACCGCTCCACCTCGTCCTCGGTCGTGCCGCGATGCAGCGAGACCCGCACGTTGCCGTGGCTGAGCACGCCCATCGCCTCCAGCACGTGGCTCGGCCGCAGCGTCGACGCCGTGCACGACGAGCCGGACGAGACCGCGAACCCGGCCCGGTCCAGCGCGTGCAGCAGCGCCTCGCCGTCGACGTAGAGGCAGGAGAAGGTGACCAGGTGCGGCAGCCGGTTCACCGGGTCGCCCACCACCTCGACGTCGGGCACTGTCGCCGCCACCCGCTCGCGGATCCGGTCGATGAGCGCCGACAGCCGCACGGCCTCGGCCTGCGCCTCGGACAGCACGGCCCGCAGGCTCGCCGCCGCGGCCACCACCGCCGGCAGGTCGAGGGCGCCCGACACGCCCGGGCGATAAAGATCATCTTGCGGGAACGGCGAGATCCAGCGCACACCCTTGCGTACGATGAGGACGCCGACCCCGGGCGGGCCGCCCCACTTGTGCGCGCTCGCGCTCAGCAGGGACCACCCCGGCGCCACCGGCGCGCGCCCGATCGACTGGGCGGCGTCCACGAACAACGGCACGCCGGCCTCGTCGCAGTACCCGGCGGCCGCCGCCACCGGCTGCTCCGTGCCCACCTCGTGACTCGCGCTGATCAGCGCGGCCACCGCCACGCCCGGTGTGGACACCGCGCTGTCCCACGCGTCGAGGTCGAGCCGGCCCAGACGGTCCACTCCCACCTCGACGGCCTTTCCGCGGCGGGCCGCGTGCAGCACGGCCGAGTGCTCGATCGCGGAATGGACCAATGTGTCACCCTGCCGGGCCCGTCCCGCCAGGGCGCCCAGCACCGCCGCCTGCGCGGCCGCGGTGCCCGAGGGCCAGAGCGAGAGCTCGTCCGGCCGTACCCCCAATGCCTCGGCGAACGCACCCGTCGCCGCCTCGGAAAGCTGTTGTGCCCGCCGGCCCGCGGCATAGAGCCGGGCCGGGTCGGCCCAGCCGTCGTCGAGCGCCGCCAGCAGGGCTTCCCGGGCCACCGGATGCAGGGGAGAGGCGGTCGCGACGTCCATGTATGCCGCCGGACCACCGGGAACGCCCATGTATTCCACTCGGGAACGGTATCGTCCGGTTGTTGAGGGTAACCGTGCACCGTCGAAGATCCGACCCCCCGGCCCGGACGTTAGGGCCAGGTCGAGTAATCTGCGACCGACGGTGACGCCTTGCCGCTCGGTGTCCGGTTTCGGGCGGGGCGGCGCTGCTAAGGGAGGCAAAAGCAGGTGGGCGCAAAGAGTTCGGCCGCACGGCCGCGATCGGCAGTCCGGTTCGCCGGGCTCGGCCTCGGTGGGGCGACCCTGCTGTTGCTGCTCTCGGGCTGTTCGGTGAACGGCATCGGCGACGCGTTCAGCCACTTCGGATGGCCGAGCAACGGCATCAGCCTGCAGGCACACCGGATGTACGACCTGTGGATCGCCTCGGTGATCGCGGCTCTCGTCGTCGGCATCTTCGTGTGGGGCCTGATCTTCTGGTGCATCATCCGGTACCGCAAGCGCGGCGACGAGCTGCCCGTGCAGACCCGGTTCAACATGCCGATGGAGGTTCTGTACACGGTCACCCCGGTGCTGATCGTGGCGGTGCTGTTCTACTACACGGCCATCGTGCAGACCGACGTGGACAAGCTGTCGAAGAACCCGGACCAGGTGGTCGAGGTCGTCGCGTTCAAGTGGAACTGGCAGTTCAACTACCGCGACGGGCTCGGCGAGGACGCCAAGACGGTGGCCTCGACGGTCGGCTCCTCCGAGGTCATTCCGCTGCTGGTGCTGCCGACCGGTGAGAAGATCCGGTTCGAGGAGACCAGCAAGGACGTCATCCACTCGTTCTGGGTGCCCGAGATGCTGTTCAAGCGCGACGTCTTCCCGGGCAACGTGCGCAACCAGTTCGAGGTGACCCTCGACCGTGAGGGGCGCTACGTCGGGCGCTGCGCCGAGCTCTGCGGCACGTACCACGCCTTCATGCAGTTCGAGCTGGTAGTGGTCTCGCCCGACAAGTTCGACCAGTACCTCGCCGCCCGCAAGAACGGCGCCACCACCCAGGAGGGCATGGCGGCCATCGGCTTCACCGGCGACAAGGCGTACGCGACGACCACCAAGCCGTTCGACACGCGCCGGCAGGACCACAGCTGGAACCAGACCAACTCCGTCGCCTCCGGCGCCGGCGCCGTAACCGCGGGGAAGTGAGCGGCTCGTGAAGACCGAATACAAGATCTTCGTCGGGGTCGCGGCCTTCCTCTTCGGCGCGGCGATCGTCTACGGCTTCTACTCGCAGAGCTACGAGGGCCACGTCGAGTGGATCGGCACGGTCGCGCTGATCCTCTCCGGACTCCTCTGCTCGATGTGCGGCGGCTTCTTCTGGTTCGTCTCGCGGCGCATCGACCTGCGCCCGGAGGACCGGGAGGACGGCGAGATCGCCGAGGGCGCCGGCGAGATCGGCTTCTTCAGCCCGGGCAGCTACTGGCCGTTCGGCATCGCGCTGTCGGCCACGATCGCCGGCATCGGCCTGGCGTTCTGGATGTGGTGGCTGGTGGTGGTCGGCCTGATCCTCGTGATCATCGCGTCGAGCGCCATGATCTTCGAGTACTACACCGGCACGAGGCACCCCGCCGAGCACTGAACTGGCTGGCTTCGCTTCGCTCCGCGGGCGAACGCCTTGTAACCGGTGAGATGGCAGGCGGTTTTCCGCCGTCCGCAAACCCCGCGGACGTCGAAAAACCACCTGCCATCTCACCGGCGGCGTTCGCGGGCAAAAGAGGGGCCCCGGGTCTTGGGAGACCGCGGGGCCTTTCTTCATGCCGCCTGGCGTTGCCTTGGAGCTATCTTGCGGGGCCTGGTGGCGCCGTACCAGTGGACGACGATCGGTGCGACGACCTCGGCCGCGCCGCAGCGCGTGCAGACCATCTCGGGGCAGTCGTCGTGGCCGTCCGAGCAGGGCGGCACCTCGAACATCATGTCGCCGTCACAGATGACGCAGCGCATCTCGCGTTCCGACACGGGTGGGCTCCTCTCTTCGCCGTCTCTTCGCCGGAAGGTGGATTTACCCGAATTCGATGCCGACGCTGCCACGGAAATAGGGCATTGTGGCGGATTAGCGACGGCGTGTTACCTGTGAATCCTTTTACTCGGCGGCCTTGGCCGCCTGCGCGGCGGCCACCCAGCGCTCCAGGAGGGCCGTGGCGGCCCCGGAGTCGATCGTCTCCTGGGCTCGCGCTATTCCGGCCCGCAGCGTGTCCCTGAGGTCGCCGGGGAAGCCTCCCTGAGCGGCCAGGGCGGCCGCCACGTTGACCACCACGGCGTCGCGGACCGGGCCGGGCTCGCCGGCGAAGGTGCGGTGGGCCACGTCGGCGTTGTACGCCGAGTCGCCACCGCGCAGCGCGGCCGGCTCCGAGCGGGGAAGTCCGAGTTCGACGGCGTCGATCACCAGTTCCTCGACCTTGCCGCCGTTCGCCGTCCACACTCGGGTCGGCGCCGCCGTGGTGAACTCGTCGAGGCCGTCCTCGCCGCGCATCACGATCACCGAGTCGCCGCGCCGGGCGAAGACCTCGGCCATCACCGGCGCCATCCGGATGTCGAAGCAGCCCACGGCGCCGGCGGTCGGGCGGGCGGGGTTGGTCAGCGGGCCGAGCACGTTGAAGAACGTGGGCACGCCCAGCTCACGCCGCGGCACCGACGCGTGGCGCATGCCGGGGTGGTAGCGGGCGGCGAAGCAGAAGCCGATGCCGGCCTCGGACACCGTGCGGCCCACGCCGGCCGGGCCCAGGTCGAGCGGGATGCCGAAACGCTCGAGCAGGTCGGCCGTGCCGGTCGTGGACGACGCGGAGCGGTTGCCGTGCTTGACCACCGTCACACCCGAGGCGGCCGTGATGATCGCCGCCATGGTGGAGATGTTCACCGTGTTGGCCCGGTCGCCGCCGGTGCCGACGACGTCGACCGCCGAGGTGCGGACGTCCTCGGGCAGCGGCACCAGGGTGGCGTTGTCCAGCATGGCCTCGACAAGGCCGGCCAGCTCACCCGGCGTCTCACCCTTGGCGCGCAGGGCGATCGCGAAACCGGCGATCTGGGCCGGCGTGACGTTGCCGCCCATGATCTCGCCCATCGCCCAGGCCGTGTCGGCGGTCGCCAGCTCCTCGCCGCGGAGCAGGGCCATGGTGAGGTTGGGCCAGGTGCGTGCGCCCATGTCTCAGGCGAGCTTGCCGAGCGTGCCCAGCGGGATCGCGCCGTCACGGCGGGCCCGGAGCATCGCGGCCACGGTCTGACCGGTGGTCACCGGGTCGAGCGGGGCGACCAGGGTCTGGTCGACCTGCGAGTACGCCGCGAGCCAGCGGTCGGCCGCGCGGGCGATGACGACGCAGACCGGCGGGGGCGTCGCGTACTCGTCCTTGGTCTGCCGGGCGATGCCCAGGCCGCCGGCGGGCGCGGCCTCGCCGTCGAGCACCATCAGGTCGATCTCGTACTTGTCGAGCAGGTTGCGGCAGTCTTCCCAGGTGGCGGCGTCCGCGAACTCGACCTTGAGGTCGGCCGCCGGACGCTCGCCGATGGCGAGCCGGATCCGGTCGCGCACCGCGGGATCGTCGCTGTAAAGCAAAACCGTGTACTCGTCGCTCATGATCGGCAGCCTTCAGTCCGGTAACGGGTGGCGGGCGGGGTGGTCGGACGGCCCGGTTCACGTCGTAGGTGCCGACAGATCGTAACGGACCCGGTTACTCGATGGCGGACCCCGGTAGCCCCGCGTTCCCCGTATTTGTGATCTTGGCGGCAGCTTTCAGCTCCTCCGCCTCCTGGCGGTCGAGGGCCCGGTCGATCCGGCGGGCCTCGCGCTCGGACTGGCGGATCCACTGCATCACCAGGATGCCCAGCATCGTGACGCTGACGATCTCGCCGCCGGCCCAGAGGATGCCGCCCGCCGTGACCTGGTCGGATTTCGGGTCGGCCCAGCTCAGGCCCAGGCTCGGGTAGTAGTCGCCGGCCAGCAGCGTGCTGGCCTGCATGATCGTCAGCCCGAGCACGGTGTGGAACGGCACCGACAGCACCATCAGCAGCGCGCGGCCCGGGTAGGGCCAGCGGTTGGGCAGCGGGTCGAGGCCCAGCAGCGGCCAGAAGAACAGGCAGCCGGTGACGATGAAGTGGATGTGGATGAACTCGTGCAGCCAGGGGTGCAGCAGCGTCTGCCGGTACAGGTCGGTGAAGTAGAGGATGAACGGGTTGGCCACGAAGATGCCGAACGCGACCAGCGGGAACGTCAGGACCCGGGCGACCCGGCTGTGCAGCACGGCCAGCAGCGTCTTACGGGGACTCGCGGGCAGCACGCGCAGCGCGAGCGTCACCGGCGCGCCCAGGGCCAGGAAGATCGGCCCGACCATGGACAGCGTCATGTGCTGGATCATGTGCACCGAGAGCAGCGCCGTGTCGTACTTCTCGATGCCGGTCACCGTGACGAACGCGATGGAACCCAGTCCACCAGCGACGAAGGCCACCGTGCGGCCCGTGGGCCAGTGGTCGCCGCGCAGGCGTAACCGGTAGACGCCGTATCCGTACAGCGCCGCCGCCACCACGAGGAACAGCGCGACCAGGCTCCCGATGTGGATCTCGGTGAAGATCGCGGCCGGCGTGAACGGCGGAAGAACAGTATCCCCGCTGGACGCGGCGAGTGTGGGCGTTTCGGCTAGGTGCACCATTCGAGGCTAGGCCCATCCGGTCGCGGCCACTTCTCCCGGGCTGGAATCTCATGACGGATTCGACCCCCCGCATCACCTTGGACTGATCGCGGGGCAATAATGAGCCTCGTGACAGCGGCCTCAGCCATCGACAAGAGCAGGATCCACTCGCTGACGCGACCGAACATGGTGAGCGTCGGCACGATCGTGTGGCTCTCCAGCGAACTCATGTTCTTCGCGGCGTTGTTCGCCATGTACTTCTCGATCCGGGCGGCAGCGCCGGAGATGTGGGAAGAACACACGGAAGCGCTCAAGATTCCGTACGCGACGACGTTCACGGTGATCCTGGTTCTCTCCTCGGTCACCTGCCAGCTCGGCGTGTTCGCGGCGGAGAAGGGCGATGTGTTCGCGCTCCGTCGCTGGTTCACCATCACCTTCGTGATGGGCCTGATCTTCGTGCTCGGGCAGGCGAACGAGTACCGCAACCTCGTCCACGAGGGCATCAAGCTCAACGGCGACGGCTACGGCTCGATGTTCTATCTGACCACCGGGTTCCACGGCCTGCACGTGACCGGCGGTCTGATCGCGTTCATCGTCTACATGATCCGTACGACCATGGGTAGGTTCACCCCGGCGCAGGCCACCTCGGCGATCGTCGTGTCGTACTACTGGCACTTCGTGGACATCGTGTGGATCGCGCTGTTCGCCATGATCTATTGGCTTCAGTAGCCCGCATCCGTCCATGAGCTTCAGGTCAAAACCCAGAGGGACTCAGCCCATGACTTCAGACACCCCCGCCAAGCGGCGTCTCAGGGTGTTCTCCCGGGGGCGCAAGGCGCCGAGCCGGGCGCGCCGGCGGTTCGGCGCGGCGGTGCGTATGCTCGCCGCCCTCGCGCTCGCCGGCGGCATCTACACCGCTTTCGCCCCGGGAGCCTTCGCCGAGGACAACCGGCAACTGTCGGCCGCCGCGCTCGAGGGCAAGCAGCTGTTCGACAACAGCTGCATCAGCTGCCACGGCAAGGACGCGCAGGGTGTCGACGACCGTGGCCCGAGCCTGATCGGCGTCGGCGCCGCCTCGGTCGAGTTCCAGGTGGGTACCGGCCGCATGCCGATGACCCGGCAGGAAGCCCAGGCGGAGCAGAAGAAGCCGCAGTTCGACGAGACGCAGACCAAGCAGCTCGCGCAGTACATCCAGGAGCTGGGTGGAGGCCCCCAGATCCCCCAGGGTGAGCTGACCGAGAGCCTCAAGTCCAACCCCGAGGCGCTGGCCCGCGGTGGCGAGCTCTTCCGGGTCAACTGCACCTCGTGCCACGGCTTCGGCGGTGGCGGTGGCGCCCTGTCGTCCGGCAAGTACGCCCCGAGCCTGCACGACGCCACGCCCGAGCAGATCTACGCGGCCATGCTGACCGGCCCGCAGAACATGCCGGTGTTCGGCGACAACCAGCTCACGCCGGACGAGAAGCGCGAGATCATCACCTACATCACGATGCAGCTGCAGGACGACCGTGACCCGGGTGGCCTGTTCAACCTCGGCCGTTACGGCCCGTCGACGGAGGGCATGGCCGTCTTCCTGGTCGGCATCACCCTCCTGGTCTTCACGTCGCTGTGGATTGCGGGGAAGTCATGACGACTGTGCACCACGACACCGAGCCGGCCCAGCCGGTCGATGTCCACGACCCGAAACTGACGCGTTTCGACATCGTCAAAGAGGGCCTGCGGCGCGACGAGATCGAGATCGTCACGTACGAGTCGCAGTTCCAGGGCCGCGACTCCAAGGCCGAGAAGCGGGTCGTCCGCAACATCGCGCTGCTGTTCATCGTGTCCGGCCTGGCCGCGCTCGTCTTCCTGGTCGCCTACATCTGGTGGCCGTGGCGGTTCGAGCTCGGCGAGACCATGAGCGACTTCTACACGCCGATCCTCGGCATCAGCCTCGGCATCTCGCTGTTCGCCCTCGGCTTCGCGATCCTGGCCTGGGCCAAGAAGCTGCTGCCGCACGAGGTCTCGATCCAGAAGCGGCACGACGGCGCGTCGCCCAGCGACGAGCAGCTGATCACCGGGCAGACCGCGCTCTTCGTGGGTGACGAGCTGGCCGGCGGCGTGCAGCGCCGGCCGCTGCTCAAGGGTGCGATCGGCCTCGCCGCCGCGCCGCTGGGCATCGTGGCCGCGGCCCCGCTGCTCGGTGGCCTCATCGAGAACCCGCACAAGGGTTCCCCGCCGCCGCTGTTCTCGACCGGCTTCAACCCGGTGCACAACAACGGCCAGCCGGTCCGGCTGGCCCGCGAGGACGGCACCCCGATCCGGCCCGAGGACATCAGCACCGGTGGCCAGGCGACGGTCTTCCCCGGCATCCCCGGCGGAGCGACGAACGAGTACGCCGACTCGCCGACCCTGCTGATCCACCTGCGGGCCGACGACGCCGAGGAGACCCGGCGCAACGCCGAGGCCGACCGGCGCAACGCCGGCTCGATGTACGGCGACTACGTCGCGTACTCGAAGATCTGCACGCACGCCGGTTGCCCGGCGAGCCTGTACGAGCAGCAGACCAACCGCCTGCTCTGCCCGTGCCACCAGTCGCAGTTCCTCATCACCCGCAACGCCCAGCCCGTCTTCGGCCCGGCCAGCCGCCGTCTGCCGATGTTGCCGCTGGACGTGGACGACGAGGGCTACTTCGTGGCAAAGTCCGACTTCAAGGACACTGTCGGACCTGACTTCTGGGAGCGGCCGTGAAGCGGCGCAAAGTAGACCTCGCGCAGGCCCCCGTGGCCGTCGCGCGAGGCACCGACGAGCGGTTCCAAGCGGCGACCCCGCTACGGGCCCTGCTCAACAAGGTCTTCCCTGACCACTGGTCGTTCCTGCTGGGCGAGATCGCGCTCTTCTCGTTCATCGTCCTGCTGCTGACCGGCGTCTTCCTGACCCTCTTCTTCGACCCGTCGATGAAGGAGGTCGCGTACGACGGCCCGTACTCGGCTCTGCGCGGCACCGAGATGTCGGCCGCCTACGAGTCGTCGCTGCGGCTGTCGTTCGAGGTTCGCGGTGGTCTGTTCATGCGGCAGATGCACCACTGGGCGGCGCTGCTGTTCATGGCGTCGATCGTCGTGCACATGGCGCGCATCTTCTTCACCGGCGCATACCGGAAGCCGCGCGAGATCAACTGGGTGATCGGCATCATCCTGTTCCTCCTCGGCTTCTTCGCCGGCTTCACCGGCTACTCGCTGCCGGACGACGGCCTGTCGGGCACCGGTCTCCGCATCGCGTCGGCGATCATGCTGTCCTTCCCGATCATCGGCACCTGGCTCTCGGCCGCCGTCTTCGGCGGCGAGTTCCCGGGCCACCTGATCATCGGCCGGTTCTACATCGCCCACGTGCTGCTCATCCCGGGCGGTCTGCTGGCGCTGATCAGCATCCACCTGGCCCTGGTGTTCAAGCAGAAGCACACCCAGTGGCCGGGCCCGATGCGGACCAACACCAACGTGGTCGGCGAGCGCATGTTCCCGCGGTACGCGCTCAAGCAGGGCGGCTTCTTCATGGCCTGCTTCGGCACGATCGCGCTGCTCGCCGGTCTCTTCCAGATCAACCCGATCTGGCTGTTCGGCCCGTACCGGGCGTCCGAGGTCTCCTCGGCCTCGCAGCCCGACTGGTACGTCATGTTCATGGACGGCCTGGTCCGTCTCATGCCGAACTGGCAGATCTACATCGGCGACTACAGCATCCCGCCGCTGTTCTGGCCGGCCGGCGTCGGCCTCGGCGTGATCTTCACGCTGCCGATGCTCTGGCCGTGGCTGGAGGCCCGCAAGTCCGGTGACAAGCGGATCCACAACCTGCTCGAGCGTCCCCGCGACAACCCGGAGCGGGTCGGCATCGGCGTCATGGCGTTCACGTTCTTCCTGGTCGCCACGATCTCCGGCGCCAACGACGTGATCGCCGACAAGTTCCACATCAGCCTCAACGCGATGACCTGGGCCGGACGTCTCGGCCTGATCATCGGGCCGCCGCTGATGTACTGGCTGGCCGTCCGCATCTGCCTCGGCCTGCAGCAGCACGACCGCGAGGTGCTGGCGCACGGCGTGGAGACGGGCATCATCCGCCGCCTGCCGAACGGCCAGTTCGTCGAGGTCCACCAGCCGCTCGGCCCGGTGGACGACCACGGACACCCGGAGCCGCTGGAGTACGGGGGCTGGGTCGTCCCGAAGAAGATGAACCGGGTCGGCGCCCTCGCGCCGGCGATCAAGGGCTTCTTCTTCCCGGTCGAGAAGCCGTCCGAGGCTCCGGTCTCGCCCGGTATGCCGCCGGTCTCCGGCAAGGACCGCGAGGAGATCGGCTCCGGTCGCTGACCCGGCACGCTGTCACGTAAAACGAGGAAGGGGCCCGCTTCGGCGGGCCCCTTCCCGTATCTAAGATTGATCGGTCCACTCCCTCAGAGGCGAGGAGCCCGCTGGTGAACACCGCGATCGTGCACATCGACTGCGCCACCGACTCGATTCCCGAGGTCGCCGAGGCGCTCGCGGCTCTGGACGGCGTCAGCGAGGTCTACTCGGTGGCCGGCAACGTCGACCTGATCGCCATCGTCCGGGTGGCCCGCTTCGACGACATCGCCGAGGTCATCGCCGGCAAGATCTCCAAGACCCCGGGCGTGGTGAACACGGAGTCGCACATCGCGTTCCGCGCCTACTCCAAGCACGACCTCGAGGACGCCTTCGCCATCGGCCTCCCCGACGCCGACTGACCCGCTCGCACGCCTCCGCTCGGCGCCTTCTACGCGGCGGGGACCCTTACCGTCACCGGGCCGGGCGCGCGGATGACGTCGACGAGCTTCTCGTCGGCCGTGACTTCGGCCCCGGGCCACACCACGCAGCGGGTGATCTCGCCGTGGACGGTGGCCCCGGCGCCCACCACGGCGTCGGTGACGGTTCCGGTGATCGTCGCCGAGGGGTCGATGAGGGCGCGGGCCTTCGCGGCGTGCAGATTGGCCGTGAGGTAGTCGCCGGGCGTCCCGGTGTCGATGTAGGAACCCTCGTAGTCGATCAGCTCGAGCGCGCCTTCGGCCTCGGCCGGGCGCCAGACCGTACGAACGAGGTTGCTCATCTCGGTCGAGAGGTCCCGCACGTAGCGCCACGGCAGCAGCGAGAAACCGGCGAACCGGCGGCCGCTGAACCCGCCGGTCGCGCCCGGCGGATTGGTCTTGGTCAGCATTCGCACGGTCTCGCCCGACCAGCCGTCGAGCAGCGCGGCGATGTCCTTACCCGGCTCACGACCGGGATCCGAGAGGTACGCGTCGGCGTTGCCGACCAGCGCGCCCCGCCCGTCGATCCAGCCCTTGAGCCGCCCCACCCCACCCGAGGTGCCGACCGGCCCGTCCGGCTCGACCGACAGGTGAGCCCGGTCACCGACGTGCGCGACGACCTGCTCACCGAGGTAGGCCGCGTTGACGGCGGCGTTCCCGGGCCCGGCCAGTCCGAGCGCGGCCAGCCGCCCCAGCGCCCGATCGAGCAGCGCGACATTCCCGACCGGGCACAGCGCCTTGGGCAGAATCTCCGTCAACGGCCGCAGCCGCTGCCCCTCACCCGCGGCCAGCACAACACCGCAGACCTCGGTCACTTGTCCCCAGCCTCGTTGTCCCCATCCTGGCGAGCGGCGGCGTCGTCGCTTTCCTGGGTGACGGCGGCCTCGGCTTTGGCCTTCTTGGCGGCCAGGGCGGCGGTCTTCTTGCCGCCGATGCCGTAGCGGGCGAGCAGGTGGCCCGTGTTGACGGTCACGCGGGGGAGGTCGTCGACCGGGAACCAGGCCGCCTCGAGGATTTCGCCGCCGTCGACGGCCAGCTTCGTCGTGGACGCGGGAACCGAGCCGAAGAAGACCGTGTCGACCACGCCGACCGGGTGGATGATCGCGTTCGGGTTGCCGGGGGTCAGGTCGGCCGGGGCGAGCCGGACGCCGGTCTCCTCGAACAGTTCGCGGGCCGCGCCCACCTCGGGCCGCTCGTTCTTCTTGAGCAGGCCGGCCGGGAGGCTCCAGCCCCGGTTCGGCGGCTGGCGCAGCAGCAGGATCCGGTCGGGGGCGCTCGACTCGGCGTCGCGGATCACGGCGACCGCGCCGACCAGATACCGCGGGGCGACCAGCCCGGCGATGCGGCGGCGGGCGGCGCTCGGCAACCGGTAGAAAGCCTGATACGCGTACGCCCGTACGACCCGAGGGAAACTCACACGCGCAAGGCTACTGTGGCTTTAATCCGGATGGTCGACGAGGGCGATGAGCTGTTCGACGACCGCGTCCGGCTCGAGGTTGCGCTCGCAGACCGCGACCAGCATGGTCTCGAGGTCGGGGTAGCCCAGTTCCTCGGCCAGGCGGCGCAGCGGCACCTCGCTGGCCAGGCCCCGGTCGTGTTTGCGCAGGGTCAGGCCGATCGTCGCGCGGCCCAGCCGGACCTTGTCGGCGATGCTGATGCCGGGCTCGTTCTTCTCGTCGAAGTAGCGGTTGATCTGCAACTGGGCCTGGCTGGACTTGACGAAGCCGAGCCATTCCTTGCGGGGGCCGCGGGGAGCGTTGGGTTCGACCTCGACGTGGCCGTCGGTCTCGGAGAAGATCTCGACCACGTCGCCGTCCCGGAGCTGGGAGCTCAACGGGGCCAGCCGGCCGTTGATGGTCGCGGCCAGGCACTGGTCGCCCTTTTGCGGGCCGAGCTCGTAGGCCAGGTCGACCGGGGTGGAGCCACCGGGCAGCTCGAACGCGTGCCCGTGGGCGAAGACGGTGATCTGGGCCTCGGCCAGGTCGCATCGCAGCGAGGCGAGGAACTGGGCGGCGTCGGTGGTGTCCTGCTGCCAGTCGAGGACCCGTTTGAGCCAGGTCAGCTGGTCGGCCCCGGAGGCCTCGGCGTCCTGCGCGTACTTCGGATAGCGGTAGGTGGTGGCCACCCCGTACTCCGAATAGTCGTGCATCGTCTCGGTGCGGATCAGCACCTCGACCAGTCGGCCGTCCGGGCCGGTGACCGTCGTGTGCAGCGAGCGGTACAGGTTGTTCTTCGGTGACGCGATGAAGTCCTTGAACCGGCCGGCCACCGGTCGCCACTGACCGTGGATGGCGCCGAGCGCCGCGTAACAGTCCGTTTCGGGGCCGTCGACCACCACCGCGATGCGGGGCAGGTCGAACGGGACCTTGTGGCCGCCGGCGACCGTGTCCTTCCAGATCGAGTAGTAGTGCCTCGGCCGGGGCGTGACCTCGGCCGACACTCGGGAGCGGCGCAACGCCGTCTGCGCCTTGGCTTTCACCTCGGACAGGTAGTCGTCCCAGCCCGGGCGGTTGCGCACGTGCTCGTCGATCCGCGCGTACGAGTCGGGCTCCAAGTGGTAGAGCACCACGTCGTCGAGGTCGCGCTTGAGAGCCTGGATGCCGAGGCGGTCACAGAGCGGTACCAGCACGTCGAGGGTGGCCGTCGCGATGCGGGCCCGGCTGGCCGGGGAGCGCGCGTCGAGGGTGCGCATGTTGTGCAGCCGGTCGGCCAGCTTGATCACCAGGACGCGGACGTCCTTGCCGGCCGCCACGATCATCTTGCGGATCGTCTCGGCCTCGGCCGCCTTGCCGTAGAACGCCTTGTCGAACTTGGTCACGCCGTCGACGAGATGGGCCACCTCGGGGCCGAAGTCGCCGTGCAGCGCCTCGAGCGTGTAGCTCGTGTCCTCGACCGTGTCGTGCAGCAGCGCGGCGACCAGCGTGGTCGTGTCCATGCCGAGGTCGGCGCAGATCTGCGCGACGGCGAGCGGATGCGTGATGTACGGATCGCCGGACTTGCGCATCTGACCGCGGTGCATGTTCTCCGCGATCGCGTAGCTGCGGCGCAGCACGCCGGCGTCGGCCGACGGGTGGATCGCACGGTGGGTGCGCGTGAGGACGGTCACCGGGTCGTCGTCGTTGCCCTGAAAGCTCAGGAAGGACCGCAGGCGACGACCGATCGTCAACTCGGAGGCAGGCTTCGGGAGGGCACGTCCAAGGGCGGCGCCGTGGCCGGCGTCGACGTCCACCTGGACACCCCCTCACCGCAGTGGCTCGCGCGGCCGCGAACCAGTGAAGCCAAATCGTCATGAAGCCCGGCGAACCAGACTCGAGATTTCACTTGCCTTACAGCCTAAGCGAGCGAGCGTCATCCGAACGGTCAGTTACGGATGAGCGAACGGACGAGTCTTTGCCCGAAGCTGCCGCTTCTGCCCGGTTGAGCAGGTCAGTGAAGCGCGCGGCGCCACGAACCGGTGACACCCAGTCGCCGGAAGTTTCCACCAACCGGGTGTCGGGCCGCTCGAGCCACGCCAGGATCCGCTCGGTCTCCTCGGCCGACGCGGCCGGCACCGGACCCGGTCCGGGTAGGACCGTCTCGGCGGTCATCCGGGCCGCGTCGAGGGTCGGGCGAGGATGTTCGTACGGCGGGGAGGTCGCGGCCGCGGCGAGCCGGCCGTGCCGCACGACGACGATCTCCCAGCCGCCGACGTCGTTGCGCCGGGCCGCGACCATTTCGGCGATCCGGGTCACCCCGGCCAGTCGTTGCATGCGGACGGTCGCTCTCAGTAACGCGATCAGCCGCGATCG
Organism: Actinoplanes sp. NPDC048988; assembly: GCF_043197815.1. Taxonomy (NCBI): domain Bacteria; kingdom Bacillati; phylum Actinomycetota; class Actinomycetes; order Micromonosporales; family Micromonosporaceae; genus Actinoplanes; species Actinoplanes sp. NPDC048988. Next base: position 219,111 of record NZ_JBICTW010000009.1, read on the forward strand.
GAGGGTGGCCGCCTCCTCGTACCGCCGTCGCTCGGAGAGCGATTCCATCCGGTCGACCAGGGCCCGGATCACCGGCTCGGGATCACCGTGGGTAGCCGTGCGAAAGGGCAGGGCGGCGCTCGCCGCGTACTCCTCAGGGGTGATCTTGTGTTCGCACGGCGCGGGGCATTTGCCCAGTTCGGCCAGGGCGCAGGCGGCGATCGGCGTCCGCAGGGAGAGCTTGTGGGTGCACTGGCGCAGCGGCACGGCGTCGTAGACCCCGGCCGCGGCCAGCTCGGCCGTCCGCCGCGACGAGAACGGGCCCAGGTAGGCCGCGTTGTCGTCGGCCAGCGAGCGCACCACCGACAGGCGCGGGTAGGGCTCATCGGTCAACTTGAGCCAGACCACTCGATCGGGATATTTGGACCTGCGGTTGTACGGCGGTGCGTGCGCCGCGATCAACCGCAGTTCCCTGACCTCGGCTTCCAGCGAGTGGGCGCACTCCACCGCCTCGATCCGGGTGGCCGCGCCGATCATCTCGGACATCCGGGCCCGCTTCTCACTGGCGGTGAAGTAACTGCGTACCCGGGTCGCGATGTCCTTCGACGTGCCCACATAGAGCGGCCGGTCGTCGGCCGCCCGGAACACGTAGACCCCCGGCACGTGCGGCAGGCCGTCGGCCAGGTGGCGCTGGCGGCGCTGGGTGGGGGTGACCGCGCGGGCGAAGTCGATGGCGTCGCCGAGCGTCTGCACCCGGAAGCTGCCCATCCGCTCGATCAGGCCGTGCAGCACGTCGACCGTGGCCCGGGCGTCGTCGAGGGCGCGGTGACTGGGCTGGACCGCCGAGCGGAAGAACTGGGCCAGCGTGCCGAGCTTGCGGTTGGGCACCTCGTCGCGGGTCAGCGCCCGCCGGGCGATCGCGGCGGTGTCGAGCACCCGGGGGTTGGGCCAGGGGTAGCCGTGGCGGGCACAGGCGGCTTTAAGGAACCCCACGTCGTACGGCGCGTTGTGCGCCACCAGGACGGCGCCGCGCAGGAACTCGAGCAGGCTGGGCAGCACCGACTCGATCGGCGGGGCCGGCGCCAGCATGGCCTCGGTGATGCCGGTCAGCACGGTGATGAACGGCGGCAGTTTCTCACCCGGGTTGACCAGGGTCTGGAACTCGCCGAGCTCGGCGCCGCCGCGCACCTTGACCGCGCCGATCTCGGTGATGCCGGCGCCGTCGGCCGCGCCCCCGGTCGTTTCCAGGTCGAGCACGACGAAGGTCGTGTCGGCCAGTGAGAGCGCCGCCGGCTCGACCGAGCCGTCGGCGCTGAGGAGCGTGTCCAGAGTGCCCTGGACGTAAGCCGGTTGTGCCACGCCGGGGACTTTAAAGAGGGGGTACGACATGTTCCGTCCCGGCCCTTATAAAAGATCACTTGCTTCGACAAGCTTTTCCGCAGCCAGCGGTGTGAGAATGGGTAGATGTCCGCGCCACTTGCCCCTGATGACCGCTCCGACACGGAGGCGGTCGTTCAGGATGCGGACTTCGCGCCCGAACCCACCCTGCCCGAGCCGGTGCGTCAGCGGATCATGACGCTGGCCGCGGCCGCGCTGCCGGCGCTGCCGGCCGACGAGATCCCCGTGCCGATGCGCAAGGTCGCCCGTTTCGCCCCCAACCGCCGGGCCCGGCTCGGTGGCCGGGAGATCGCCGCCCAGCTCGCGGCCGACCCGCTGTTCCGCCAGCGGATCAGCACCCGGGTGGTGGCCGACACCGGTGACCTGGGCGCCGCCGTCGCGAGCGGCATGGCGCCGGCCGCCGCCGACCCGGTCGAGGTGGCCGCCCTGGCCTACCTGGCCCGCCCCGAGGGCTGGCGTGAGCTGATCGACCAGGCCGGTCACGCGGTGACCGCCGAGGCCGACAGCGCCGCCGTCGCCACCCAGCTGCGCGAGGCCGAGCAGCGGGCCGTCCGGGCCGAGCACGACCGCACGGTGGCCAAGGTCGAGGCCGACAAGCTCCGCGACGAGCTGGCCCGGGTCCGCGAGGAGATGGGGCAGCTGCGCGAGGAGGCCCGGTCGACGGCCAAGGCCCTGCGCGAGGCTCAGGCCGCCACCAAGCGGGCCACCGACCTGCTGGCCACCGAGAAAGGCCGCATCGCCCGCACGGCGGCCGACCACGACGCCGAGGTGCGCCGGCTCAAGACCCGCCTGGCCGAGGCCGAGGCGGCCGCGGCCACCGGCAAACAGAGCGCCAAGGATGCCCGGGCGGTCGACGACGCGCGGCTGTGGCTGCTGCTCGAGACGATCGGGCAGGCCGCCTCCGGTCTGCGCCGCGAGCTGGCGCTCAACCCGGCCGACAAGCTGCCGGCCGACTTCGTGGCCGACACCGCGGCCGAGCTGCCCGGTTCGCCCGAGCGCTCGCGGGCCCGCGCCCAGGACACCGACGACCCGGGCCGGCTCGACCAGCTGCTCGCCCTGCCCCGGGCCCACCTGATCGTCGACGGCTACAACGTGACCAAGCGCGGCTTCGCCGAGATGTCGCTCGAGCAGCAGCGCAAACGCCTGATCACCGGCCTCGGCGGCATCGCGGCCCAGACCGGCGACGAGGTGACCGTCGTGTTCGACGGCGCCGAGCGGGTGCACGGGCTGCCGCCGTCCCCGCGCGGGGTCCGGGTGCTGTTCTCGCGCAAGGGCGACACCGCCGACGAGCTGATCCGCCAGCTGGTGCGGGCCGAGCCGTCGGGGCGGCCGCTAGTGGTCATCTCGTCCGACCGTGAGGTGGCCGACGGCGTGCGCCGCCACGGGGCGTACCCGATGGGCGCGGACTCTCTGCTACGGCGGCTTTCGCGGTCCTGACCTGCGCTTTCCCGTTTTTGTCATACCCCCCTCGTACCGTGATGGTCACTGATGGTGGTCGTCCTTCCCCCGGCCGCCACAGGGGAGGAGGAGTGATGATCATCGACTGCGGTCGCTGCGACCGGGCCCCCGGCGAGTGCTCCGGCTGTCTGGTCTCCGCGCTGGCCAACACCCCCGACGGCATCGAGGACCTGACACCGGGCGAGCTCCGGGCGATCGAGGTGTTCGAGCTGGCCGGCTTCGAGGTCGAGCTGATCGAGACGCCGGACCCACCGGTGGTCGTGCCGCTCTACCCGCGAGGCCGTCACGTGGCGTGATCGTTCGTCTCTCTAAGATGGGCTTTTCTTTCGTCAGGGAGGTCACGCGATGCGGCTCTGGGCTTTCCTCGCCCTTCTGGCGCTGCTCGCCGGCCTGGCGGTCGTCGCCGCCCTGACGATCCCGTGGCACCGGTCGCCGTCCCCCCGGCCTGATCAAGTGGCGGCGCTCGGGTCTTTTCCCGCCGATCAGATCGAGCGTTCCCGGGCATTTCACGCCGCGCTCCGTCCCGGCTCCTACGGGTCGATGGCGATCGGCCTGATCGTCGCCCTGGTGCTCGGGCTCACGCCGCTCGGCGCGTGGATCGTGACGCAGGCGGGACGGCCGTTCGGCGGCCACTGGCTGGCCCAGGCCGTGCTCGGCGGCTTCGCCGTGGTGCTGGTGGCCGAGGTGGTGACGCTGCCGTTCGCCGCGTGGCGGCGGTCGATCCTCGTCGAGTACGCGATCTCGACCCAGTCCTGGGGCGCGTGGGCGGTCGACCTGCTCAAGTCGTGGGCGGTCGGCGCGGTGATCGGCGGGCTGGCGCTGGCCGGGTTCTACACGGTGACCCACTTCGCGCCGCGCTGGTGGTGGGCGATCGGGGCGGTCGGCGCGGCCGGCCTGGTCGTGCTGCTGTCCTTCGTGCTGCCGGTGCTGGTGGAGCCCGTCTTCAACAAGTTCACCCCGATGGCCGACGGCCCGCTGCGCGCCTCGCTCATGCAACTGGCCGAGCGCGACGGCGTACCCGTGAAGGACGTTCTCGTGGCCGACGCGTCGCGGCGTACGAAGGCCGTGAACGCCTACGTCTCGGGCATCGGGCCGACCCGGCGCATCGTCGTCTACGACACGATGCTGACCGAGGCCACACCGGACGAGGTGGTCTCGGTGACGGCGCACGAGCTCGGCCACGCCAAGGACGGTGACGTGCTGACCGGCACCCTCCTGGGCGCGCTGGGCACGGCCGCCGCGGTGATCGCGCTCTACCTGCTCGGCTCCTGGCAGTGGCTGCTCGGCCGGGCCGGCGTCGACACGATCGGCGAGCCCCGCGCCATCGCCCTGCTGCTCGCCCTGGTCACCCTGGCCGGGCTGGCCGCCGGTCCGGCGCAGGCGTTCGTCAGCCGCCGGATCGAGGCCCGGGCCGACACCCACGCGCTCGACCTGACCGGCGACCCGGCCACCTTCGAGGCGATGCAGCGCCGCCTCGGCACGGTCAACCTGTCCGACCCCGATCCGCCGGCCTGGGAGCACACATTGTTCGCCTCACACCCGTCCACCGTGGAGCGCATGGCCGCGGCCCGCGCGTACGCCCGGGGTGAGCGCTGATGTCCCGCACCCTGCTGATCACCAACGACTTCCCGCCCCGCCCCGGCGGCATCCAGCAGTTCATCCACAACCTGGCGGTCCGCCGCCCGGCCGGCTCCCTGGTCGTGTACGCCTCGACCTGGCGGGGCGCCGAGAAATTCGACGCCGAGCAGCCCTTCGAGGTGATCCGCGAGAAGACCGGCATCCTGCTGCCGACCCCCGCCGTCGCCAAGCGCGCCGCGGCGCTCGCCCGCGAACACGACTGCGATCGCGTCTGGTTCGGTGCCGCCGCCCCCCTGGGACTGCTGGCCGAGGGCCTGCGGCGTAACGCGGGCATCGAACGGGCGGTGGCGATCACCCACGGCCACGAGATCGGCTGGGCGGCTCTGCCCGGCGCCCGCCAGCTGCTGCGCCGCATAGCCCGCGGCAACGACGTGATCACGTACCTGGGCGAATACCAGCGCTCCCGGCTCGACAAGGCCCTGCACGGGCTGACCACTCTGGAACGCCTGGCCCCCGGCGTCGACGTGGACACGTTCCACCCCGGCGTCGACGGCGGCGAGGTCCGGGCCCGCCACGGCCTGACCGGCCGCCCGGTCGTCGTCTGCGTCTCCCGCCTGGTCCCGCGCAAGGGCCAGGACATGCTGATCCGGGCCCTTCCGGCGGTGCTGCGCCGGGTCCCGGACGCGGCGTTGCTGCTGGTCAGCGGTGGCCCGTACCGTCCCAAGCTCGAACGCCTGGCCAGTGGCCTCGGCGTGGCGAAAAGCGTGGTCTTCACCGGCTCGGTCCCGTGGTCCGAGCTTCCGGCCCACTACGCGGCCGGCGACGTCTACGCCATGCCGTGCCGCACCCGAGCCGCCGGCCTCGACGTCGAAGGCCTGGGCATCGTCTACCTGGAGGCCTCGGCCACCGGCCTGCCCGTGGTGGGCGGCGACTCCGGCGGCGCTCCCGACGCGGTCCGCGAGGGCGAGACGGGCTACGTGGTCGGCGGCCGCGACGTGCCGGCCCTGGCCGCCCGCCTGACCGACCTGCTGACCGACGAGGCCCTGGCCCGCAAGATGGGCCGGGCCGGCCGCGCCTGGGCCGAACAGGAGTGGCGCTGGGAGTCCCAGGCCGCCCGCCTGGCTCACCTCCTGGACGAGGAGCCATGAGTGAATGGATCACTGTCCGTGATCGGACAGACGCGGATCGGGGAGCGGGCGTAGGAAAGGTCTAGCGACGTCCGAGATGGAGCTTCGATGCGGGATGCCGACTCCGGCCAGGGCACAGCCGATGACGACGTACAGGTGGAATTCGAAGATGGTGAGCTCTCCCTTCCGTACTGGCTGACCAGCACCGAAGAGGCCGCGAACACCTCCTTCTGGCAGATGCTCAAACGCCTGCCGCGACTGTTGCGGGAAGCCTCGCTGCTCGCCTGGCGGGCCGACTCGCGGACCACCATGGCGCTCGCCGTCCTGCAGATCGCGGGCGGCGTGGCCAGCGCGGTCGGCCTGATCAGCGTGGTCGGCGTCTTCGACGGGCTGCTGCAGGACGTGCCGACGCCCGACCGGGTGCGCGCCGCCGTGCCCTCGCTGCTCCTGGTCGTCGGGGCGGCCGCGGCGCGCGGGGCGCTGACCTCGGCCGCGGCCGCCGCCAACGGCCGGCTGTCGCCGAAGGTCTACCAGGCGGCCGAGATGCGGCTGCTGACCCTGACCACGCAGGTCGACCTGGCCACGTTCGACGACGCGGACTGGCGGGACGCCATGGAGCGGGCCCGCGACCGGGGGATCTCGGCCGCCCAGCAACTCGTCGACCGGGTCATCGAGCTGGCGACCAACGTGATCGGGCTGGTCGCGGCGGCGGGCGTGCTCGCGGTGCTGCACCCGGTCCTGCTGCCGCTGCTGGTGCTGGCCGTCGTGCCGATCGGGTGGGCGGCGGTGCGGTCGGCCCGGCTCGGCTACCGGCGGGTGCTGCGGCTCATCGCGGTGTGGCGGCGGCAGCGGATGCTGGCCGAACTGCTCGCGGCGCGCGAACCGGCCCCCGAGCTCAGGGCCTTCACGCTGCGGTCGTTCCTGCTCGAAGAAGTGCGGCGGCTGCTGGCGATCTCGACCAACGAGGAGATCAGGATCGCCACCCGGCAGGTGCGCACCACCCTGGTCGGCACCATGCTGAGCGCGATCGCGACGGCCTTCGCGTACGCGGTGCTGCTCTGGCTGCTGTGGACCGGGCGCATGGAGCTGGCGGTGGGTGGTGCGGCCGCGTACGCGATAAACATGGGCATCGGCAAGCTCAGCGAGATCGCCTTCTCGGCCAACCGGGTCTTCGACCAGGGGCTCTACTTCGCCGACTTCCAGGGCTTCTGCGAGCTGTCGCGCTCGCGGGCGGAACCGGCCGGCGGCGGCGAGGCGCCACCCTCCTTCCAGGAGATCTCGCTGCAGGCGGTCACGTTCAGCTATCCGGACGCCGACCATCCGGCCGTACGCGAGGTCAGCCTGACCCTGCGCCGCGGCGAGGTGATCGCGCTGGTGGGGGAGAACGGCTCGGGCAAGTCGACGCTGGCGACCCTGCTGGCCGGGTTGCACCGGCCGCAGCAGGGCCGGATCCTCTGGGACGGCGTCGACGCGGAAAGGCTCGACCCGGATTCGGTACGCCGGCAGGTGGCTGTGGTCATGCAGGAGCCGACGAGGTGGCCGCTGTCGGCCCGCGCCAACATCACGATCGGCCGCCACGACCGGCCCGCCTCGATGCCTGAGGTCCACGCGGCCGCCGGTGCCGGCAACGCCCACGAGTTCGTGATGGAGCTTTCCCGGCAGTACGAGACGTTGCTGTCCCGCCACTTCATCGACGGCGCCGACCTGTCGGGCGGCCAGTGGCAGAGGCTCGCGGTCAGCCGCGCGTTCTTCCGCGACGCGCCCCTGCTGATCTGCGACGAGCCCACGGCGAACCTGGACGCCCGGGCCGAGCACGACGTCTACCAGCGGCTGCGCGAGCTGGCCGAGGGCCGCACGGTCGTCCTGATCACCCACCGGATGGCGAGCGTGCGCGAGGCCGACCACATCTACGTCCTCGACCACGGCGCGATCGTCGAGCAGGGCGACCACGAGGAACTGATGGCAGCCGACGGCATCTACGCCCAGATGTTCACGTTGCAGGCCAGCGCGTACCAAATGGCCTGATCGCCGCCGCAGCCGTTCCATGGCACGCTAGCCCTATGGATTCGATAGGCTTGGTAGCCGTAGGCGCCGTGCTGCTGATCGGCACAGCGGTCGGCCTGTGGCGCCGCCGCACCGAGGGCCGCTTCCGCGACGTCGCTCCCGCTACCGCCCACACCGCGGCAGCTCGCACCGCCGCCGCTGCCGCCTCCACCGCGGCCGATGCCGCCACCGTTCCAGCCCTCGCCCCACGCGCCGCCACCGTTCCAGCCCTCGCCCCACGCGCCGCCGGCGGCACCAGCTCGGCCGCCGAAACCACAGTCGCCGCGATCACTCCAGCCGTCGACTCTCCCGTCGCCACCGCCGGCCAAGTCGAGGGGGCGCGTGCCGATTGGCTCAGCCTCGCGGAGACTGGGGGAGTGGATATTGAGCGCGAGCAGTCGGCAGGCGGTGCGTACTCCGGCGGTGCCGCCTTTGGCGGTACAGGCTCCGATGGTGCGGGCTCCGGCAGTGCGGGCTCCGGCAGTGCGGGCTCTGACGGTGCGGGCGCTGGAGGTGCCGACTCAGACGTGGCGGGCTCCGGCGGTGCGGGCTCTGACGGTGCGGGCGCTGGAGGTGCCGGCTTAGACGTGGCGGGCTCTGGCGGTGCGGGCTCGGGCGGCGCGCGATCCGGCGGTGAGCAGGGGCGTCGCGTGGTGCCGGATGCGCGGGAGGAACCGGGCACTGTCGAGGAAGGTGGCGCCGGCGCGGAGGGTGTGCGGCTCGGGCCGGAGCTGATGCGTGAGCTGGGGGTGGAAGAGGCCAAGGCGACGCTGTTGCAGTTCTCGTCGGCGTTCTGTGCGCCCTGCCGGGCCGTGCGCCGGGTCAGTTCCGAGGTGGCCGCGATGGTTCCGGGCGTCCGGCACGTGGAGGTCGACGCGGAGAGCCACCTCGAGGCCGTGCGGGCTCTGGGCATCTGGCGTACCCCGACCCTCCTCGTGCTCGACGGGGAAGGCCGCATCGCCAAGCGTGCCACCGGCGTACCGGGGAAACCGCAGTTGATCGCGGCTCTGGGTGCGGTACTTTGATGGGCTCATGAATCAGCGGGTTTTGATCACCGGCGCCACCGGTCACCTGGGATCGCGGGTGGCCGAGCACGCCGCCGGCGCGGGCTGGACCGTCGTCGGCACCTATCGGCACGCCGCCGGTGCGCATGCCGGGGAGCAACTGGACATTCGCGACGCCTCGGCGGTTCGCGAGCTCGTTCGGCGGGTTCGGCCCGCGGTCGTGATCCACACTGCCGCCGGGCGGGACGACTGGCGGGTCATCGCCGACGGCGCCGCCCACGTCGCGGCGGCCTCGGCGGCGCAGGGCAGCCGACTGGTGCACGTCTCCAGTGACGCGGTGTTCTCCGGGCGGGAGGTCGAGTACGACGAGGACGCGCCGCCCGACCCGCTCTACCGGTACGGGGCCGCGAAGGCCGCGGCCGAGACGGCGATCGCCGCCGTCGATCCCGCCGCCGCCGTGGTGCGGACCTCGGTGATCCTGGGCGACGGCCGCGGACAGCACGAGAACCTGACCCGCGATTTGATCGCCGGCCGAGCGCGGGGCGCGCTGTTCACCGACATGATCCGTACGCCGGTGCACGTCGACGATCTCGCCGCGGCCCTGCTCGAGCTGGCCGCCAGCGACTACCGGGGCGTGCTCAACGTGTCCGGGCCCGACGCGATCAGCCGGTACGACCTGGGCGTTCTCGTCGCGCGCCGGGAAGGTCTCGATCCGTCGCTGATTCCCGCGGCCACGCTCGCGGAGTCGGGCGCTCGCCTGGCCGCTGACGTTCGGCTGATCACCGAACGCGCCGCGTCCGTGCTGCGTACCCGGCTCCGGGGCGTCCGCGAGTTCATGCCCGTTTAGGCGCCGGTCGTCTCGGCCAGCTCCGGGGTGGGCGCGGCCGGGGCCGGCTCGGTCCGCGGGCGGGTCAGGCGGCGGGTGCCCGGCACCAGGAACTGGGTGGCGGCCGACAGGAACAGGACGGCCGCGCAGGCGGTGAGGATCGGTGACGTGCCGTACTTGGCCTCGAGCGGGCCGGCCAGCACGTTGCCGATCGGCATGGCGATGAACGAGGTCAGGTAGTCCCAGGAGGAGACCCGGCCCAGCATGCGCTGCGGCACCTGGTCCTGGATGGCCGTCTCCCAGGCGACGTCGAAGAAGATCAGGCCCGCGTAGCCGACGATCGCGCCCGCGATCACGGCGACGAGCTCGGCCGGCCACACGTACGCCAAAGCCCAGAGCGGCATCAGCAGCAGCGTCAGCCAGCCCGCCCGGAGCAGCCGCCGCGGCTTGAAGCGCAACGCGATCGCGGCGCCGATGAGACCGCCCAGCCCTTCGGCGGCGGCGATGAAGCCGGCCGCGGAGGGGCCGCCCAGGCGCTCGATGGCGACCACCTGCACCAGGACCAGGATGATGCCGTTGGCGATGTGGTAGACGGTCGCGCCGAAGAGCCCGAACATCAGCCAGTCCCGCTTACGGATCTCCCGCCAGCCGTCGCCCAGTTCGCTGAGCATCGAGGTGCGGGGTCCCCGCTCGGCCCGTACCCGCAGCAGCAGGGCGGCGATCGTCGAGGCGAGGAAGCTGAGCGCGTTGACGGTGAAACCGGCCGACGCGCCGAACGCGGCCACGGTGACGCCGCCCAGCGCCGGACCGGCGACCTGGCTGCCGGTCTGAAGCATGCTGATCGTGGCGTTCGCCGCCTGCCGTTTCTCGACCGGGACGAGCAGCGGGCGCAGCGCCCCGAAGGCCGGATCGAAGAAGCTGGCGGCGCCGGTGGAGATCGCGGCGAGGGCGCAGAGCAGCACGAGGTGGTAGCCGCCGCTGAAGAACATGACGGCCATGGCGCCGGCGGCCGCCATCCGGACCAGGTCGGAGGCGACCATGACCCGCTGCGGCTGGAGCCGGTCGGCCCAGACGCCGCCGAACAGGGTGCAGGCCAGCCGGGCCACGATCGACGCGGCCATCACCAGCCCGAGGTCGCCGGGGCCGCCGCCGGCTTTGATGACGGCGACGGCGAGCGCCACAGTCTGAAACCCGTTGCCGATCCAGGAGAGCGTCAGCCCGCTCACCAGCAGCCGAAAATCACTGATCCGTCGCATGAGACGAGACAGTAGTTCACCGTCTAACTATTCACAATCAAAAAATTAGACGTACGATGGTGAAGCGCGGGCCGAGGCGGGACGATCATGATCGGAGCGGCAGAATGGCCGGCATGGCGGAGGAGCGGGACAGCGTGGACCAGCATGTGGCACGGTGGGCGGCCTTCTGGAAGGACGAGCCCGCGTTCGTTCCCGAGGTCGAGGGGGCGCTGGTGCGGATGAGCTACATCCAGCGTGAGATCCGCCGGGCCGACTCGGCCGCGTTCGCCGAGTCCAAGGAGCTGACTTTCGAGGACTACAAGACGCTGCACGTGCTGATGGTTCAGCCGTGGCCGGTGGAGGCCACGCCGGCCCAGCTCGCCGAGGCGGCCAACGTGACCCGGGCTGCCATGACGAGCCGGCTCGACCGGCTCGTGGCGGCCGAACTCGTCACCCGGCAGCACGACGACACCGACCGGCGACGGGTGATCATCCGCCCGACGGCGTCCGGGCGGGCGGCGTGGAACAAGTACATCTTCGAGGGGATGGCCCGTGATCAGAAGGTGCTGGGCGCGCTCTCGCACGAGGAACTGATCCAGCTCAACGGGCTCCTGCGGAAGGTTCTGCTCGACCTCGAAAGTTGATCGAAATAGTGGGTGATGACACTCACGGGGCCGGCACGGCCGTACCGGTGCGAAGCTTCGGGACATGGAGCTCGATCCCCGGGGCCAGCGGTTCGCGGCCACACTGACCAGCATCGTTCTCGTCGTCGTGCTGGCGACCGGGTGGGGCTGGCTGGCGCTCGTTCAGACGATCATCTTCGCGGTCACCGCCGCCGATCCGCGGCGCGGCCCTTACTCGTACGTCTATCGGGCCCTGGTCCTGCCCCGGATCGGGCCGCCGGCCGAGCGGGAGCCGGTCGCGCCCGTGCGATTTGCCCAATTAGTCGGTTTTAGCTTTTTGGCTGTCGCGAGTGTCGGCTACCTCAGCGGCGTGACCATGCTGGGCGTCGTCTTCACCGCCTTCGGCCTGCTGGCGGCCTTCCTCAACGCGGCCTTCGGCCTCTGCCTGGGCTGCGAGGCCTACCTGGCCCTCCGCCGCATGACGGCCAGAAAGGCCTGATCCGCGCGGGCGCGTGACGGCCAGAAACGCCTGATCCGCGCGGGCGCGTGACGGCCAGAAACGTCTGATTCGCGTGGGCGCGTGACGGCCAGAAACGCATAAAGCCCGGTGGGGGAACCGGGCTGCATACGTACGGAAAAACCGGGGATCAGAACTTCGGCGCGTCCGGAGCCTCGAGCAGACCCAGCCGCAGCGCCGTCATCAGCGCCTGCGCGCGGTTGGCCGCGCCCAGCTTCTCGTACAGCTTGGAAATGTGGGTCTTGGCCGTCGACTCGGAGACGAACAGCTGCTTGGCGATGCCGGCGACGCTCATGCCGTCGGCCAGCAGGCGCAGCACCTGACCCTCGCGCGGGGACAGCTGCGGGCCGGACGGGGCGAGCCGGCGCTTCATGGCCTCGGCCAGGTCGGCCGCGGTGAACGCGCTCGGGGCCGAAGCCGCGTGCCGGGCGGCCGCCACGACCTCGTCGGCCGGTGCCGTCTTGGGGACGAACGCGCTCGCGCCCGCCTCGAGAGCGCCGAAGAGCTGGTCGTCACCCGCGTACATGGTGAGGACCACGATGCCCATGTTGGCGTTGTTCTTACGGAGGGCCTTGGTGGCCTCGAGGCCGCTGCCGTCGGGCAGGCGGAGGTCCATGATCACGACGTCCGGCTGCAACGCGCCGGCCTGGCGGACCGCCTCGGCGGCCGTGGCCGCCTCACCCACGACCTCGAACTGACGGTCGCGCTCGAATGCGTGTCGCAGCCCCTTACGAATCAAGTCATGATCGTCAACAAGGAGGACCTTGGTGCGCGTCGTCGGCGCCGGACTGGTCGACATGCTCGGGTTACTCCCCTTCTGGAGCGGAAACGCTATCCCGCACGCTATCGCGCCTGGCCGGAGAACCGAGCACTACGGCAACGGTTGTCCCGCTGGGGTGTCGCGGCGTGATCTTGAGTCGGCCCCGGATCCGTTCCGCCCGCTCGGCCATGATGGTCAGACCATAACGACCGTCCGGGCGGTCGTCCGCGAAGCCCCGTCCGTCGTCGGAGACCTCGATCTCGGCGTACGGGGGGTCGACGGTGCAGGTAACCCACAGATTAGAGGCTCCGGCGTGCTTGCGCGCGTTGGTGATCGCCTCCTGGGCGATGCGCAGCAATTCGGCCTCGGTCGCGGCGGGCAGCCGGGCCGTCGATTCGTCAAAAGTGAAGTGCACCCGCAGACCGGCCGAGGTGCCCAACGTACGGGCGTACTCGGCGATCGCGGCGGCCAGGCCGCCGTTGCGGTCCACCTCGGAGCGCAGTTCGAACAGGCTCAGCCGCAGCTCGGTGATCACCCGGGTCACCTCGGCGCGGAGCGAGCGCAGCTCCTCGGCCGTCTCGTCGGCGCCCTCGGGGAGGGTGGCCTGCGCGTTGTCAATGCCGTATCCGACCATGACAAGTTCCTGCGCGACCCCGTCGTGGATCTCCCGGGCGAGCCGCTGACGCTCCTCATTGGTGGCCAGCGACCGCACGTCGTCGAAAAGCAAAGCGGCTTCCAGCCGCAGGGCGGCGGGGTCGGTCACCCAGGTGACTTCACTGACGACGCTTGAGGGGTACGCGTTGGCGACATCCGTCTCGAGGATGACGAGCCCGATCGTCCGCACCCCGGCCACCAGCGGCACGACCAGCGACGAGGTGTCGCCCTTGCGGCCGGAACGAGCCTGCGACCGGTTCGCGGTCATCGGCTGCTGGGTGGCCCAGGCGTCGGCGATGGCCGAGTCGGCGTCCAGCGTCGTCTCCCAGTCGACCCGCTCGGCGCCGGTCTGCGCGAGCACCACGAGCCGGCCGCCGCCGCTGGCCGACAGAACCGCCGAGCGGTCGGCCGGGGTGATCAGCCGCAGCTCCTCGAGCAGGTGCTCGGAGATGCCGCCGGGGTCGAGGGTGGCGCCCGGCAACGACCGGGCGACGCTGCGCAGCTGGGTCAGCAGGCGGGTCGCTTCGGCGTACGGCTGCGGGGTCGGCTCACTGGGCTGCATCAGCTGGCGCATGGTGTCGGCCGCGAACGTGATGATCGCCCCGAGCACCAGCCACTGCCCGCCGGCGGCGAGGAAGCCGGGCTGGGTGATCGGGCTGACATCACCGATCAGGGTGCCGCCGACGACCAGCGCGACGGCCGCCACCCCGAGCAGGGCGGCGCCCTCGGTCGGCCGGCGGCGCAGGGCGGCGGTCAGGAGCGGAACGGTGAGGTATGGCAGGACGACCTCGGCGCCGAAGCCCGCGTCCAAAGTGCCGTGCGCCTCGGCCGCCGCGGCGATCGAGCCCGCGGCCAGACCTGTGATGGCGACCTCGGCGAACCGCCCGAGCGGCGCGAACAGGCGGTGCTCGGGGGCCAGGAACGCGGGCAGCGCGGCCACGACGAGCAGGGCTATCCAGCCGAGCTGCCGGACCTCGCCGGTGGCGATCAGGGTGAGCGCCGCGACCAGCGCGAGCATGACGATGCGCGCGGCCACCGCAAGCGGTTGGACGCGCGCGGAGACGCTGGCTAGGACCGGCACCTGACGGATGGTAGCCGCCCCGGCCGCGACCGGCTCGTGGCGCGGGGCCGTCGCCGGGAATGTCGTACCGAGCGGGTAGCCTCCCGTGCATGGCGGACACCTCGACGCAGTCGATCCAGGTCCATGCGCCCCTCGACCGCGTGGCCGCGGTGATCAGCGACTTCCCGCGCTACCCCGAGTGGGCCGAGGCGATGAAGACGGTGGAGGTCCTCGAGGAGTACGAGGACGGGTACGCGGCCACGGTCCGGTTCGTGATCGACGCCGGGGTGATGGCCGACGACTACACCCTGGAGTACGCGTACGCCGACGACCTCAGCCGCATCGAGTGGCACCTGGTCCGGCCCTCGAAGACGCAGAAATCCCAGCGCGGCTCCTATGACCTTGCCGACGGTGGCGACGGCACGACCACGGTGACGTACACACTTGAGGTGGAGCTCTCCATCGGCATGCTCGGCATGTTCCGCCGCAAGGCCGAAAAGATGATCATGGACACGGCACTGAAGCAGCTCAAGCGCCGCGTCGAGAGCCTCCCGCCGAGCTGAGAGCACCACCGAGGAGCGCGACATGTCCGGTTCCGCCCGAGAGGAGGCCGAGCGCCTGGTCGCCACGGTCCTCGCCGCGATCTCCACCGCCACCGCCCCCTTCACCGGCCCAGGCAGCTCCGGCGGCAACCCGTCGAACACTTCCCCAGCCGACGACGCCCAGAGCGGCCCACCCAGCGACGAGCCAAGCGCCGCGACCCGCGCCGAGGCGGCGGCTGGCTCGCCCAGCGCCGCGCCGGGTAGCGCGACCTACGGCGGGGCGGCGGCTGGCTCGTCCAGCGATGCGCCGGGTAGCGCGACCCACGGCGGTGCGGTGGCTAGCGGCGGTGCGGCGGGTAGCGCGACTAGCGGCGCGACCGGCGGTGCGGCGGGTAGCGCGACCGGCGGCGATGCTTTCGGGGGAGCGCCAGGTGGCGATTCGCCGAGCGGCGTGATTGGGGGCGCGGCAGGCGGCGATTCCTCCGGCGGCACTTCGCCGGGCCGAGAGGCCACCGGGTCCGGCGGCTGGTCTGGTGGGTTCGGCGGCTGGTCTGGTGGCTCCGGTGGCGGGCCTGACTGGGACCGGCTGGGCAGTGGGCTGGCTTCCATGATCCGCGCGGCGGGCGACCGCCTCGGGGACTTGGGCGGTTTGGGTGGCCCGGGTGGCGGCGACGATCGCGACGCGAGCGGGGACGCTCGGCGCGACGGGTGGTCCCGGGCGTCGCAAAGCGGGGCAAATCGCTCGTCCGGCTCTGGTCATTGGGCCACCGGCAGCCCGGAATGCTGTGTTTGCCCAGTGTGCAAGGCGATCGCGGCGACGCGGGACCCGAGCCCGATGGCGGCCGCCCGCCTGGCGAGCGGCGCGGGTGACCTCGCCACCGGCGTGGCCCACCTGATGCGCGCCTTTTCGGCGATGACGGGGGAGCGGCGCCGTCCTTCCGCTCGCCCCGCCTCCAAGACGGCGCGCCCCGGCAACGCCGACCAGACGTGGTCCTCGGCCACTCGTTCGGCAAACGCCAGGAACACCCCGGGCCAGGCCTGGACAGCCGCCACGAACGCCGACAAGACCGGCGACGCCTGGTCGGCGGCCACCACGGCGAGCGGTGGGCCGAGGACCGGTTCGAGCGGTGACGCGTGGTCGGCGGCCACCACGGCGGGTGCTGGGCTGGGGGCTGGTTCGAGCGGCGCGGCGGGTGCTGGGCTGGGGGCTGGTTCGAGCGGCGCGGCGGGTGCTGGGCTGGGGGCTGGTTCGAGCGGCGCGGCGGGTGCTGGGCCGGCGGCTGGTTCGGGTGGTGACGCCTGGTCGGCGGCGACGACGGCTAGTGCGGCTGCGGCGGCCGCTGAGCATGCGGCTGAGCTGAAAGTGCGGCGGGAAGCGGCGCAGCGGGCGGCCGCCGAGGCTGCCCGCCGGGTTGCCGAGGCCGCTGAGCAGGCGCGGGCGCGCCGGGAAGCC
Source organism: Actinoplanes sp. NPDC048988 (assembly GCF_043197815.1). Classification (NCBI taxonomy): domain Bacteria; kingdom Bacillati; phylum Actinomycetota; class Actinomycetes; order Micromonosporales; family Micromonosporaceae; genus Actinoplanes; species Actinoplanes sp. NPDC048988. Next base: position 235,368 of record NZ_JBICTW010000009.1, read on the forward strand.
GAGGCCTCGCGGCTCGCGGAGGCTTCCGGGCGGGGCGCGGACATCGCGGGGGCTGCCGGGCCGGACGTGGGCGCGAGGGCTGCCGGGCGGGGCGCGGACGTTGCGGGGGCTGCCGGGCCGGACGTGGACGCGGGGGCTGCCGGGCGGGGCGCGGACGCTAGGGCCGGCGCGGGCGTGGGAGCCGGTGGGGCCGGTGAGCGGGGGCGTGGGGAGACCGGCGACACTGCGGGTGGGGTGGGGCGGGAAACCCGTACACCCCGAAGGTTTGATGTATGGGCCGCGGCCACCGCGGATGCGGGTGTTGCCGACGTGGCTTCAAGCACGACGGTGGATCATGATGAGGCGGGCGCGGAGGCGTCCTCGGACAGTGGGACCCGCGACGCCCGGGACGGTGGCGCGGAGTAATGGGACAGAGGGGACGGGCAGCGTGACGCTGACCATCGGAGTCGACGTCGGCGGTACCAAGGTTGCCGGTGGGGTGGTCGACGAGCACGGCACCGTGTTGGCTTCGAACCGCCGGGACACGCCCGCCGAGGACCCGGCCGGCACCCGGGACACGATCGTCGAGGTCGCCGCCGAGCTCGCCGCCGCCTATCCGGACGCCACCGCCATCGGCATCGGCGCCGCCGCCTGGATCGACGCCGCCGGCTCGACCGTGCTGTTCGCGCCGAACCTGGCCTGGCGGGACGAGCCGCTGCGCGACTACGTGAGCAAGGCCGTCGGCCTGCCCACCGTGCTCGAGAACGACGCCAACGTGGCCGCCTGGGCCGAGTTCCGGTATGGGGTCGCCCGGCACATGGACGACTCCATGGTGATGATCACCGTGGGGACCGGCATCGGCGGCGGCATCGTGCTGGGCGGCAAGCTGTGGCGCGGCGCCCACGGCATCGCGGCCGAGCTCGGCCACATCCAGTCTGTGCCCGACGGCCACCCCTGCGGGTGCGGGCGGCTCGGCTGCCTCGAGCAGTACGCCAGCGGCAACGCCCTCGTCCGGTTCGCCCGGGCCGGCGCCCGGCAGGAACCCGAGCGCGCCGCCCAGCTGCTCGAACTGGCCGGCGGCGACCCGCTCGCCATCACCGGGCGGCAGATCACCGAGGCCGCGCGGGCCGGCGACGGCGTCGCCCGGGACGCGTTCGGGCAGATCGGCTACTGGCTGGGTGTCGCCATGGCCGACCTCGCGCAGAGCTTCGACCCGCAGATCCTGGTGGTCGGCGGCGGCGTCGTCGACGCGGGTGACCTGCTCATGACGCCGACCCAGACCACGTACCGGGACCAGCTCAAGCAGCGCGGCCGCTTCCCGGTGGCCGAGCTGCACGCCGCCGAGACCGGCAACACCGCCGGCGTCGTCGGCGCGGCCGACCTGGCCCGGCGTCCCTGACCTCATGACCGGGCCCGCGCTGCGCGTCATCAGCTACAACGTTCACGGCCTGAAGGACGACCGGGGCGCCCTCGTGGACCTGGTCCGCGAGCTTGCCCCGGACGTCCTGGTCGTGCAGGAGGCGCCCCGGCGCTTCCGGTGGCGGCACCGCTGCGCCGCCCTGGCCGACGACCTCGGCATGGTGGTGGCCGCCGGCGGCCTGCCCGCGCTGGGCAACCTGCTGCTGGTCAACCTGCGGGTGCGGGTGCTCGACACGTGGGTGATGCGTTATCCGCTCACCCCGGGGCGGCACCTGCGCGGCGCCGTCTTCGCCCGCGGATCGGTGCGTGGTGGCACGTTCACCGTCGCCGGCTCGCATCTGGCCACCGATCCGGCCGAGCGGCCGGCTCAGGCCGCCCTCTGGAAAGAGGCGCTGGGCGCGGTCGACGGCCCGCTGATCGCGGCGGCCGACCTGAACGAGGGCCCGGGCGGCGGCGCCTGGCGTACGGTCGAGGACGGTCTGGTCACCTCGGCCGACAACCGGCCCACCTTCCCGGCCACGGTGCCGGCCCGGCGTATCGACGGGCTCTTCGTCAGCCCCGACATCGCCATCGACAAGTATGAGATCGTCGAGAACGACCGGGCCCGCCGGGCGAGTGATCATCTTCCGGTCGTCGCGGACCTGGTTCTGCCTTCCGGGTAGGCCCACCGGTCTGGCAATATCTCGGCCGTGCCGGACACCGAGATCGCCGACCGTCGAGACGCCGTCTGCGTCGTCGGTGCCGGCGCCAGCGGCCTCGCCGCCGTCAAAAACCTGCGTGAGCAGGGCTTCGAGGTCGACTGCTACGAGCGGGAGACGGGTGTCGGCGGCGCCTGGAACTGGCGGCACGACCGCAGCCCGGTCTCCGCGGGCACCCATCTGATCTCGTCGCGGCCGCTCACCGAGTTCCCCGACTTCCCGATGCCCGACACGTGGCCCGACTACCCGCGGCACAGTCAGGTGCTGTCCTATCTGGAGCGCTACGCCGAGCATTTCGGGGTGACCGGCGACGTCTGGTTCGGCACCGAGGTGGTCCGGGCGGTCCCCGTCGGGGACGGGCGCTGGGACGTGACGACCAGGTCGACCGGCGGCGGGTCCGAGGAGAGGATTCAGCGGTACGCCGGTCTGGTCGTCGCCAACGGCCACAACTGGTCGCCCGCGAAGCCCGAGATCCCGGGTGACTTCCGCGGGCAGGTGATCCACTCGGCCGCGTACAAGGACCCGGCGCAGCTGCGCGGCAAGCGGGTGCTGGTGATCGGCGGCGGTAACACCGGCTGCGACATCGCGGTCGAGGCGGCCCAGCAGGCGGCCACGGTCTGGCATTCCACCCGGCGCGGCTACTGGCTGACACCCAAATACGTCCTCGGGCGCCCGGCCGACCAGATCACCGACCGTCTGTCGAGATTCAAGATCCCGTTTCCCGTACGCCGGTGGCTCCACCGCCGCATCCTGGCCCTCACGACGGGCGATCTGACGAGGTACGGCCTCCCGGTGCCGGACCACCGGCCGTACGAAAGCCATCCGGTCGTCAACAGCCAGCTCCCGTACTACCTGGGCCACGGCCGGATCACCCCCGTGCCGGACGTGACGGCCTTCGACGGCAAGTCGGTGGCGCTGGCCGACGGCACCCGGATCGAACCCGACCTGGTGATCACGGCGACCGGCTACCGCCCCCGCTTCGACTTCCTCGACCCCGAGCTGATCGACACCGACCCGGCCGGCCGCCCCGACCTGCACCTGAACGCCTTCGCCCGCAAGCACGCGACGCTGGCGGTGGTCGGTCTGCTCCAACCGGACGCCGGCCTGTTCCCGCTGGCCCACTGGCAGAGCGTGGCGGTGGCCCGCTGGCTGCGCCTGCGCGTCGACGACCCGGCCCGCGCGGCCGCCGTACAGCAGAAGGAATCGGCCCGCCCACTGGCGTCATGGTCCCGCCGCCGGATGGTGCCGTCCCCACGCCACTGGTTCGAGGTGGACCACCTCGACTACCTCCGGGCCGTAGACGGCCTGCTGCGCGAAATGGAGCCCGCCCGATGATCGAGCTCGGCCCGATCCGCTTGCGGGACTGGACTTCCCCCGTGGCGCCCCACCCCCGCGAGGTCTTGTCGCGCTTCCCTCGCACCGACGCCGAGCCTTCGAACCGCCCACCCGCCCACTTCGGCGACTCCGACAGTTCCGCCCACGTCGACCATTCCGCCTACTCTGACCACTCCACCCACGCCGACCACTCCGCCTACGCCGCCTACGCTGACCATTCCGCCCGCTGCGCCCATTTCGCCTCCTGCGCTTCCGCCTACTGCGTCGATTCCGCTCGTTGCGCCTACTCCGCGCATTCCGCCAATTCGCGTGGCGAGAAATCAGTAAATATCCTTTTTGTACCCGGCGGTGAATGGAGGCGCTGGCTTTGGGGCAGCCGCGTGTTGCTCGGGCGCCGCGGCACGGCCGAGCGGAGCGCCGGCGCTGGCCGCGGCGGTGTGGCTGAGCTTGGGCGCGGCGGTGAGGTCGAGGCTGGGCGCGGCGCCGATGTCGGGCGTAGCGGTGAGGTCGAGGCTGGGCGCGGCGCCGATGTCGGGCGTAGCGGTGAGGTCGAGGCTGGGCGCGGCACCGATGTCGGGCATAGCGGTGAGGTCGAGGCTGGGCGCGGCACCGAAGTTGGGCGTAGCGGTGAGGTTGAGGGTGGGCGTGGCGGCGCGTCTGAGCATGGGCGTGGAGGTGAGGCTGAGCCCGGGCGAGGCGCCGGTGTCGGGCGTGGCGGTGAGGTCGAGGCAGGGCGGGGCGCTGGTGTTGGGCGCGGCGGTGTGGGGGCAGCCGAGCGGGGCGCTGGTGTTGGGCGCGGCGGTGTGGGGGCAGCCGAGCGGGGCGCTGGCGTTGAGCGCGGCGGCGAGGGCGACGCCGGGCGCGACGGCGGAGCCCGGGCCGGCCGTCGGGATGTCGGTGCGGGAAGGCTTGGCGGCCGGGCCGGGGCCGAGGCTGTTGCTGAGCACTGGCTGGGGCGGGCGGCGGAGCGCGGCTACGCGGCGCATGTTCTGGTGCCTCGGGGTGGGGGTGGGCTGCGCGAGCATGTGCATGATGTCGTTCAAGTGGCGGCTTCGCTTCCGGCGCGTGTGGTTCTGGTCGGGCATGGTGAGGGTGCGCGCGTGGTCGCGTACGCCATGGGGCGTTATCCGGCGAAAGCCGGGGTTCTGATCTGTCCGGTGATGCGCGACAAAGTGGCGCCGCGGGTGGTGGGCCGGGCGCCGGTGCTTGTCGCCGGGAGCCCCGACGATCGGGTGGTCGGTATGAAAGGGCTCGAGCGGGTGGCGGGGCTCTACGGGGCGGCGCCGTTGCTCTTTCCGGGGCTGCGCCACGATCTGGTGCTGGACGCCGAGCCGATCGGGGCCGTTCTCGACTGGCTCGACAAGGAGAGTGTCGTCAGGTAGTCCTGGGCCCAGGCGTGGATGTCGTGGACGGTCAGGTACTGGCGCATGGCGGCCATCCGGCGGGCCAGGTCGGCCGGGGCCGCGCTCGTCGCGTGCAGCAGCGTGTCCTTCAAGCCGTCCACGTCGTGCGGGTTGACCTGGAAGGCGTCCTCCAGTTCGGCCGCCGCGCCCGCGAACTCGCTCAGCACCAGGGCGCCCGTGTCGTCGCGGCGGGCCGCCACGAACTCCTTCGCGACCAGGTTCATGCCGTCGCGCAGCGGCGTCACGACCATGACGTCGGCCGTCTGGTAGAGGGCGGCCAGGTCGGCCCGGTCGAACGGCTGGTTCAGGTAGTGGATGGCCGGCTCGCCGACCCGGCCGTACTCGCCGTTGATCCGGCCCACCTCGCGCTCGATCCGGTCCCGCAGCGCCCGGTACGTCTCCACCCGTTCCCGGCTCGGCACCGCCACCTGCACCATCACCGTGTCGCGGACCTCGATCCGGCCGTCGCGCAGCAACTCCGAATAGGCCGTCAGCCGATGCTCGATGCCTTTCGTGTAGTCGAGGCGGTCGACGCTGAGCAGGACCTTCTTCGGCGACCCGAGGTCGTGCCGCAACTTCTTGGCCTGATTGATGACGTACGGGCGAGCCGACAGCGACCGCATCTCGGCCACGTCGATCGACACCGGGAACGCTCCCGTGCGTACCACCCGGTCCTCGAGGACGATCGCGTCGTCCGCGCCCTCCGCCCCCAGCAGTTTCGCCGCCAGCTGGGCCACGTTGTGGGCCGCCTGCGGGCGCTGGAAGCCGACCAGGTCGGCCCCGAGCATTCCGCGCAGCAGCTCGACCCGGCGGGGGAGCTGCATGAACAACTCCGGCGGCGGGAACGGCACGTGCAGGAAGAATCCGATCAGCAGGTCGGGCCGTAGCTCCCGGAGCAGTTGCGGCACCAGCTGCAGGTGATAGTCCTGCACCCAGACCGTGGCGCCGGGCTCGGCCACCTCGGCCGCCGCCTCGGCGAACCGGCGGTTGACCGCCCGGTACGTCTCCCACCAGCCCCGATCGAAGACCGGCGGCTCGACCGCGTCGTGGTAGAGCGGCCACAGTGTCGAGTTGGCGAATCCCTCGTAGTAGCCGCGCGTCTCGTCCTCGTCGAGGACCACCGGGTGCAGCCGCAGGGTGCCCAGATCGGCCGGCGGCCGGGCCTGGCCGACCGTTCCGTCCCAGCCCACCCAGGTCGCCGGGGTCTGCTGGAGGATCGCGTGCAACGCTCCGGCCAGGCCGCCGGGACTTCGGCGCCACTCGCACGCCCCGTCCGGGGCGGCGCTGTCATCGAGCGGAAGACGGTTGGCGACGACGACCAGTGAGCTCTGGCGCATCACCGAAGGTTACCGGACGACTACCGGTGATCTATAGCGACGGTGGTCTATACAACAGCGCCGTCGTCGTAGTCGTCGTCCTCGTCGTCACCGGAGCGCAGCCGCCAGACCAGCATCACGGCGCCGGACACGATCGCCGCGAAGCCGAGGACCGTCACGTAGTCGCGGTCGATCGGCAGCAGGCGCGGAAAAAGGAAGAGCACGAAGCCGACCACCACGCCGAGCACGCCGAACACCGCGTACTTCGAGATCTTGGGCAGCGGCGGGGGAGGAGGCGGCGTGTACCGCTCGTCCTCGTCATCGTCGTCCGGGTTGTCGGGCAGGTCGTCGAGGCCGTCGAGCACCGACGGATCGACCTTGTCGGTGCGCCGCCGGTTGAGCGAGACGCCGGAGAAGTCGGCCGCCGACTGGAGCCCGCCCAGACGCGGCGGCTCCTTGGGCGGCGCGTCGATGCCCTCGGCCTCGGGCCAGGGGGCCGCGGTCGGATCGACCGTCGTGTGGAAGCCGGCCACGATCTTGGCCCACTCGGCCTCGATGTCGGGCTCGGCCGTCGGGTCCTCGGGCGGGGTGGGCAGCGCGCCGCCGGTCACCTTGTGCAGATGTTCGCGGGCCGTGTCGAGGTGGGCCCGGTCGACGAAGAGCCGGTCGGTCGGCCGCGCGGGCAGGGTGGTGGCGCGCAGGATCGGGTTGAGATCGGCCGTCGGCTGCAGGTACGCGGCGATGCCGCCGGCTGCCAGCACGTCCAAAAGGTGTTCACCGACGCGCGGATCCACGTCGCCCGCGGCCGCGTAGTCGGCCGCGTCGAGTCCGTTGTCCCGCCGTCCCCGGCGAGCACCACCCGCTGTCACTCCTGCACACTCCCTCGCCCGACCGTGCCTTGAATGGTGACACGACATGGACCGGTTGCGGGAGTGCGTTGTGGCGCGCCGTCCCGCTTCGTACGCTTCCTCTGCGCCTCGATGTCCCGGAAGTCCAGGAAAGGACGCCGTGTTCTACTGGCTGCTCAAGTACGTGGTTCTCGGACCGCTTCTCAAGTTGCTCTTCCGCCCCGAGGTGCGCGGCCTGTCCCACCTGCCCCGGAACGGCCCGGTGATCCTGGCCTGCAACCACCTGTCGTTCTCCGACTCGATCTTCACACCCCTCATGGTGGATCGCAGGGTGACCTTCGTCGCGAAAGCCGAATACTTCACCGGCAAGGGGATCAAGGGCTGGCTCATGCGGCAGTTCTTCGCGGGCACGGGGACGATCCCGGTCGACCGTTCCGGTGGCAAGGCCGCCCAGGCGGCCCTCGAGACCCTGCTGAGGGTGCTGCGCGAGGGCGGCGTCGCCGGCATCTACCCGGAGGGCACCCGCTCGCCCGACGGCCGGCTCTACCGGGGCAAGACCGGGGTGGCCCGGCTCGCCCTGGAGAGCGGCGCCGTGGTGGTGCCGGTCGCGCTCCTCAACACCGACGAGATCCAGCCCACCGGCACGCTCATTCCCAAGGTCCAGCGCGTACGGATGCGCTTCGGCGCCCCGCTCGACTTCTCCCGCTACGCCCAGTCGAAGGGCGACCGTTTCGTCGAACGGGCCATCACCGACGAGATCATGTACGAGCTGATGGCCCTCTCCGGCCGCGAGTACGTAGACGTGTATGCCTCGTCGCTGAAGACCTCGATCGAGGCCCCTAGCTCACCATCCCGGCGCGGCGCCGGAGTGCCGGAAGGTCGGTGACGACGATGCGGCGGCCCTCGGTGCGGAGCCAGCCGCGGCTGGCGAAGGAGCCGATGGCCTGGTTGACGCTCTGGCGGGAGCCGCCGGCCATCTCGGCCAGCTGACTCTGGTTGAGCTCGATCGTGATCATCGGAGCCTGGCTCTCGCCCGCGAGCCGGACCAGGGTCTTGGCGACCCGGCCGGGCAGGTCGAGGAAGACGTGGTCGGTGTTCTGCTCGGTGAGCCGGCGGATCAGCGCGCCCACCGACCGCATGACGGCGTCGAGGATCCGCGGGTTGGAGTGCACCAGGTCCATGAAGGCGGCCCGGGACAGGGTCAGCGCCTGGCAGTCCTCGATCGCCTCGGCCGAGGTGCTGCGGGTCGAGGCGTCCAACAGGGACACTTCGCCGAGTACGCCCGGTGGCCGCACCACGGTCAGGACGGCCCGCTCACCGGTCGGTGCGGTGCGGAAGATCGCCACCGCGCCGCGCCGCAGAATGATCAGTGACTCGCCGGGATCGTTCTCGACGAAGAGGATCTGTCCTTTTCGGTACGTCCGTGGCACGGCGGCCGCGATCACTCGCTGACGGACGTCCGGCTCGAGTCCGGCGAACATGTCGACGCCGGTCAGCGCGTCGCCGTTGTCCGGCATGCGATTGTCCACGGCGTCATCCCTCCCCCGGTGGGACCGCGTGTGTTGCGAGCGGCCGAACGCGCCGCCCCCCGGCGCGAACGATCACTCTTAGCACAGAGCCACCCACCGGCGCCATTTCTGCGCACGTGTGCCCGCGAGCGCCTCATAGGATCATGTCGTGCCGGTCGCTATCTGTAAACCTCTCAATTGCGAACGGTGAGCGCCGGGAGGGCTTCCTGAACGTCTTCAGGATGGTGGCGGGGAGGTAGGACGGGATGTCCGTTGCGTTTGCCGACTGTGCCCGGATAATCCCGCCGTGCCGGATGACGAGCTTCTTGAATCGACGCTGCGGGCCCAGTGGCATTTGGTCCCCGCCGAGATCACCGCCCTCCCGGACGTGCTCATGTCACACGGATGGGAGGTGACGGCCGGATCCGAGAGGTACGTCGTCCGGCTCACCGAGACCGGCTGCCGCCAGCCGGTGGAGGCCGGCCTGGCAGCCGCCGAGCATCTGCGCGGCCGCGACATCGCCGTCGGCGAGCCGGTGCGGACCCTGTCCGGCGGCCTGACCGCGCAGACCGAGCACGGCGCCTTCGCCGTGCTGCGCCGGGTGCCGGGCCGCCGCCTCGACGGGGCCGACCCGATCGACCAGCAGTTCTGGGGCGACCGGCTGGGCGCCGCCCACCGGGCCCTGCAGGGGTTCCACCATCCGGGCCTGCGGCCGTGGCAGCTGCTCGACCCGGACGCCCCGCACCTGGCCGGCGAGCCGTGGCTGCGCGCCGTGGTCCTCGACGCGGTCACCGCGGTCACCAGGGTCACGGTCACCGATCGGCTGACCTACGGGGTGCTGCACGGGGACCCGGCCCCGGACGTCTTCGTGGTCGATCCGGGCACCGGGCGGGCCGGGCTGCTCGACTGCGGGGCCAGCGGCCTCGGCCCGCTCGTCTACGACGTGGCCGCCGCCGTCGCGTACGCGGGCGGCCTGAGTCAGGGTGCCGAGCTGATCGACGGCTATGTCGCGGCCGGCCCGGTCGGGGCGGACGAGCTGTACGCCGTACTCCCCGTTCTGTTGAAGTTGAGGTGGGCCGTCCAGGCCGATCGCGCGGTGCGGCTCGGGCTTCCGGAGACTCTGAGGAGTGCAAAAGCGGCCCTCGACGCCATGGGGCAGTGACCGTGGTGGAGGATGTCCCCCGATGCCATACCGCTACTTTTATGACTGCGAGTTCATCGAGGACGGGCTCACCATCGACCTCGTCTCGATCGGCGTGGTCGACGAGTTCGGTCGCGAGTTCTACGCGATCAGCACGGAGTTCGACGACAGCAAGGCCATCCCCTGGGTGCGCCGCAACGTCCTCGACAAGCTTCCCTCGCCCGCCGACAAGGCGTGGCGCTCCCGGGAGCGGATCCGCGACGACCTGTACGCCTTCCTGACCGAGCCGGTCGAGGGCCGCAACGAGCAGATCGAGCTGTGGGCCTGGTTCGCCGCCTACGACCATGTCGCGCTCGCGCAGCTCTGGGGCGCCATGCCGGCCCTGCCGCGCGACATCCCCCGGTTCACCAAGGACCTGCGCCAGCTCTGGGACGACAAGGGCCGCCCGCACCTGCCCTCGATGTCGGGCCGGCACGACGCCCTGGTCGACGCGAAGCACAACCTGGCCCGCTGGCGCGCCATGGGTGGTTGAGCCGCGCCCGTCGGGGAATTGCCGGAGGTATGACGAACACCGAGCAGGAACAGCGCGACAAGGTCAAGCAGATGGTCGCCGACGCCCGCATCTGCATGCTGGCCACGATGACCGCCGACGGCAAGCACGTGAGCCGGCCGATGGCCCTCCAGGACGTCGAGTTCGACGGCGACCTCTGGTTCTTCACCTATTCGACGTCCGACCTGGTCGAGCAGATCGCCCTGCACCCGCAGGTCAACGTCGCTTTCAGTGACCAGAAGCAGAACAACTGGATCTCGGTGTCGGGTACGGCGGTCCGCACCGACGACCCGGAGAAGGCCCGCGAGCTCTGGAATCCGGCGCTCAAAGCCTGGTTCCCGGACGGACTCGAGACGCCGGAGCTTACGCTGGTCAAGGTGCATGCGGAGACCGCCGAGTACTGGGCCGCGGCGCACAGTTCGAAGGTCGTGACGCTGCTGGGCTACGCCAAGGCGGCCGTAACCGGAAAGACCCCGGACGCGGGGGAGAACGAAACCGTCAGGCTGTAGCGGGGCGCTTCGGGGCGGTGTGAGCCGGACCGCTAAAGTTCGGCTTGCGGCCCGCCCCGGGCCCGGCAACGCTGCCGATCACTCGCTCCCTGGGGCTCGACGGGCCTGTGCAACCTCGCACCTGAAATCAGGGAGGACGAGCAATCATGCGTATCGGCGTGCTCACCGGCGGCGGCGACTGCCCCGGTCTCAACGCGGTGATCCGGGCGGTGGTCCGCAAGGGCGTCGCCGCTTACGGCCACGAGTTCGTCGGGTTCCGCGACGGCTGGAAGGGCCCGCTCGAGGGCCTGACGAAGCCGCTCGGCATCGCCGAGGTCCGCGGCATCCTGCCGCGCGGCGGCACCATCCTGGGCTCCTCGCGCACCAACCCCTTCAAGATCGAGGGCGGCGTCGAGAAGATCAAGGCGAACCTGGCCGAGCAGGGCGTGGACGCCCTGGTGGCGATCGGCGGCGAGGACACCCTCGGCGTCGCCACCAAGCTGAACGACCTCGGCGTCAACGTCGTCGGCGTGCCCAAGACGATCGACAACGACCTCAACGCCACCGACTTCACCTTCGGCTTCGACACCGCCGTCAACATCGCGATGGAGGCCATCGACCGGCTGCACACCACGGCCGAGTCGCACCACCGCACGCTGGTCGTCGAGGTCATGGGCCGGCACGCCGGCTGGATCGCCCTGCACGCCGGCCTGGCCGGTGGCGCCAACGTGATCCTGCTGCCCGAGCGCCCGTTCGACGTCGAGCAGGTCGCGACGTACGTGACCAAGCGCTTCGAGGTCGAGTACGCGCCGATCGTCGTCGTCTCCGAGGGCGCCCAGCCGCTCGACGGCCAGATGTCGCTGCAGAGCAAGGAGCTCGACTCCTTCGGCCACGTCCGCCTCGGCGGCATCGGCCAGTGGCTGGCCGAGCAGCTGGAGGAGAAGACCGGCAAGGAGGCCCGTACGGTCGTCCTCGGTCACATCCAGCGCGGTGGCACCCCGACGGCGTTCGACCGGGTGCTCGCGACCCGGTTCGGCCTGCAGGCGATCGACGCCGTCCACGAGGGCGACTTCGGTAAGATGATGGCGCTGCGGGGCACCGACATCGTGCGCGTGCCGCTGATCGAGGGCACCGGCGAGCTCAAGACCGTTCCGCTGTCGCGGTACGAAGAGGCCGAGGTCTTCTTCGGCAGCTGAGCTACGGCTTTGTCAGAGGGCGGCCGCGAGGCCGCCCTCTTTCTTCTTTCAAGGGGCGGGTATGACGAAGCAGACGGTGGCCGTGATCGGCGCGGGCAAGCTCGGTGAGCTGGTCCTCTCCGGACTCCTGCGCTCCGGCTGGCCGGCGCCGAAGGTGCTGGCCACGACCCGCCGCCCGGAGCGGGCGGCCGAGCTGGCCGAGCGCTACGGCATCCGCCCGGTGCTCAACCTGACCGCGGTGACCCAGGCCGAGGTGCTGCTGATCGCGGTGAAGCCGCAGGACGCGGGCCGGCTGCTCGAGGACTTCGGGCCCAAGGTGCCGCCGGAGACCCTCGTGGTCTCGCTCTGCGCCGGGCTGCCCACGAGCTTCTTCGCCGACCGGCTGCCCGGTGGCATCCCGATCGTGCGGGTCATGACGAACACGCCGGCCCGGGTCGACGAGGCGATGACCGCGATCTCGCCGGGGCCGTACGCGACTGTCGATCACCTCACGGTCGTCGAGGAGATCTTCCGGCCGCTCGGCCGGACGCTGCGCGTCCCCGAGTCCCAGCAGGACGCGGTGACAGCGCTCTCCGGCTCCGGCCCGGCGTACTTCTACCTGCTGGTCGAAGCCATGATCGACGCCGGCATCCTGCTCGGGCTGCCCCGCCAGGTGGCGCACGAGCTGATCGTGCAGACCGCCGTCGGGTCGGCGGCCATGCTCCGCGACTCCGACGAGCACCCGGTGAAGCTGCGCGAGGCGGTCACCTCACCCGCCGGCACGACCGCCGCGGCCCTGCGCGAGCTCGAGGTCCACGGCGTACGGGCCGCGTTCCTCACCGCCCTCGAGGCCGCCCGCGACCGCGCGCGAGCGATCGCCACCGAGATGTCGAGTTAGTACCAGATCGCGATCTTGGAGCCGTTGTTCTCCTCGGGGGGCGAGGGGTGGCTCAGCGCGGTCCCGGTGGCCATGCGGTGGGCCGACCAGGCGACGGCGGCCGCGTCCAGGATGTCGTCGGGCGGGGCCTGCCCGGCCGGGCCGATCGCGTCGGGCAGCACGATCCCGTTGCGGGCGAGCAGTTCCCGGCGCCGGGCCTGGCCGGTCCACGTCTTCTTGGCGTACTGAAGGGGCTCGCCCGCCATCGTGCGGAACGAGACCTCGGGGTGCGCCTCGAAGAGCAGGCCGGGATGACGTTCCCAGATCGCGTTGGCCTCGAGCAGCTTGGGCCGCAAGGCCCAGGACTGCCGGCTCAGGCCGGCGCCGGTCAGTTCCCGGCAGAGCCGGTTGGCCGCGGCGAAGTCGGACTCCTGCCAGACGGCCCGGGGCGGCACCCGGAAGACGCTGCCGCGGCGGGGTCCGAGCTGGTCGGCGGCGAGGGTGTCGGCCGCCCGCCAGGTGTCGGGGAGCATGCCGAGCGGGATGTCCACGCCGATCACCGACGCGCCGGAGCTGCCGGCGACTATCTCGTAGAGCGTGGAGGCCAGAACGGCCCGCCCGAAGGCCCCGTCGCGGAGCTCGACCCCGACCCAGCCGAGAGCGTAGGCATCGACTCCGATAACTCGGACGGTCATCGGCGGCGCGCGGGCTCGAGGGCTACGACGTCGAAGATGGTCATGACGGAAGACTACGTGTTGTGTCCGTGGATGTGCACCCCGTAGCGGTGCGCTCCGCAAAGTTAAGCCTTTGCGTAATCCCTTCACCCCATCTTGACGACTGTGAATATCTGTGACTACCGTCTCCTTCACTGAACTTTCAGGAAAGTTTCCTAATCGTTCGACGAGGAGTCAGAAGTGCAGAAATCCCTCCGTCGCGCCACCCTGGTGTCGGCGATCGTGGTGGTCGCGGCGACCGCCACGGTCCCGGCCACCATGGCGTCGGCCGCTGCGGCCTGTGCCCCCGCCTGGTCCTCCACCGCCACGTACGTCAAGGACAACGTCGCTTCGCAGAGCGGACACAACTACACCGCCAAGTGGTGGACCCAGAACGAGTCCCCGGCCACGCACAGCGGACAGTGGGACGTCTGGATCGACAACGGCGCGTGTGGCGGCACCACGCCCCCGACGACACCCCCCACCACCCCTCCGACGACACCCCCGACCACCCCGCCCACGACTCCTCCGACCACCCCGCCCACCACGACCCCGCCCGGGACGAGTGGCAAGAACGTGGTCGGCTACTTCGCGCAGTGGGGCGTCTACCAGCGCCAGTACTTCGTCAAGAACCTGGTCACCTCGGGCTCGGCCGCGAAGCTGTCGCACATCCTGTACGCGTTCGGCAACACCACCGGCGGCCAGTGCACGATCGGTGACTCCTACGCCGACTACGACATGGCGTACACCGCCGCCAACAGCGTCGACGGCGTGGCCGACACGTGGGACGCCGGAGCGCTCCGCGGCTCGTTCAACCAGCTGCGCAAGCTCAAGAAGCAGTACCCGAACATCAAGATCATCTGGTCGTTCGGCGGCTGGACCTGGTCCGGTGGCTTCACCCAGGCCGCGGCGAACCCGACCGCGTTCGCCAACTCCTGCTACAACCTGATCAAGGACCCGCGCTGGTCGGACGTCTTCGACGGCATCGACATCGACTGGGAGTACCCGAACGCCTGCGGCCTGAGCTGCGACGCGAGCGGCCCGGCGGCGTACAACAACGTCATCACCGCGCTGCGGAACAAGTTCGGCTCGAACTTCCTGATCACCTCGGCCATCACGGCCGACGGCTCCAACGGCGGCAAGCTGGACGTGGCCGACTACGCGTCGGGCATCGCGAAGCTGAACCTGATCTTCCCGATGACCTACGACTACTTCGGCGCCTTCGCCGCGCAGGGCCCGACCGCGCCGCACTCGCCGCTCACCTCGTACACCGGCATCCCGCAGGCCGGCTTCTACTCGGACGCGGCGATCCAGAAGCTCAAGAGCAAGGGCGTGCCGGCCAACAAGATCCTGCTCGGCATCGGCTTCTACGGCCGCGGCTGGACCGGGGTCACCCAGGCCGCGCCGGGCGGCACGGCGACCGGCGCCGCGCCGGGCACCTACGAGGCCGGCATCGAGGACTACAAGGTCCTCAAGAACAGCTGCCCGCCCACCGGCACGGTGGCCGGAACCTCGTACGCCAAGTGCGGCAGCAACTGGTGGAGCTACGACACCCCGTCGACCATCGCCGGAAAGATGACCTACGCCAAGAACCAGGGTCTCGCCGGCGCGTTCTTCTGGGAGTTCTCGGGCGACACGAGCAACGGTGAGCTGATCTCGGCCATCAAGAACAACCTCTGAGCAGTAGCAGAGGCTCATCTCCTCAGGTGAGAAGAGGGGCACCGGGCGCAAGCCCGGTGCCCCTCACTCGTAGGCTTTCCGTCATGCGCCGTGAGTGGCACCAGCTTTCGTACCCGGGGGTCGGTAACCCCGCTCTGCAGACCTCCCGCCCCTCGACCGACTCCGCCGAGGACGAGGCCCTCGGCCTCGACGTCTGGCGCGGCCTGCCCCGCGTGCAGGTGCCGCCGTGGGAGGACCCGGCCGAGGTCGCCTCCGTCTGCGAGGTGCTCGACGTCGTACCGTCGATCGTCGCCCCGTACGAGGTCGACCAGCTGCGGGTCAAACTGGCCGAGGTCTGCGAGGGCCGCGCGTTCCTGCTCCAGGGCGGCGACTGCGCCGAGACGTTCGCCGACAACACCGAGAGCCACCTGCTGGCCAACGCGCGCACGCTGCTGCAGATGGCGGTCGTCCTCACGTACGGCGCCTCGATGCCGGTCGTCAAGGTGGCCCGGGTCGCCGGGCAGTACACCAAGCCCCGCTCGTCGGCGACCGACTCGCTCGGCCTGCCCGCCTACCGCGGCGACCTGATCAACTCGCTCGACGCGAACGAGGCCGCGCGCCGGGCCGACCCGCAGCGGATGATCCGCGCGTACGCCAACTCGGCCGCCGCCATGAACATGCTCCGGGCGTACCTGGCCGGTGGCCTGGCCGACCTGCACGGCCTGCACGACTGGAACAAGGACTTCGTCCGGGCGTCGCCGGCGGGGGAGCGGTACGAGGCGATCGCCCGCGAGATCGACCGGGCCCTCGACTTCATCCGGGCCTGCGGCATGACCGACAACGAGGCCCTGCGCACGGTCAGCCTGTACTGCTCGCACGAGGCCCTGGCGCTCGAGTACGACCGCGCGCTGACCCGGGTGAGCGACGGACGGGCGTACGGCCTCAGCGGTCATTTCCTGTGGGTCGGCGAGCGGACCCGCCAGCTCGACCACGCGCACATCGACTTCATCAGCCGGATCGCCAACCCGATCGGCGTCAAGCTCGGGCCCGGCACCTCGCCCGACACGGCGCTCGAGCTGTGCGAGAAGCTCAACCCGGACAACATCCCGGGCCGGCTCACCCTGATCAGCCGGATGGGCAACGGCAAGGTCCGCGACGCGCTGCCGCCGATCGTCGAGAAGGTCACGGCGGCCGGGGCCAAGGTCGTCTGGCAGTGCGACCCGATGCACGGCAACACGCACGAGTCGTCGAACGGCTACAAGACCCGCCACTTCGACCGGATCGTCGACGAAGTGCTCGGCTACTTCGAGGTCCACCGGGGCCTGGCGACCCACCCGGGCGGCATCCACATCGAGCTGACCGGCGAGGACGTCACCGAGTGCCTGGGCGGCGCCCAGGGCATCGAGGACCTCGACCTGCCGGACCGGTACGAGACCGCCTGCGACCCCCGCCTCAACACCCAGCAGAGCCTCGAGCTCGCGTTCCTCGTCGCGGAGATGCTTCGTGGTTGATCTACGGTCCGACACCGTCACCAAGCCGACCCGCGGGATGCGGGAGGCGATGTTCAGCGCCGAGGTCGGCGACGACGTCTTCGGCGACGACCCCACGGTCAACAGCCTTGAGGCGTACGTGGCCTCGCTGTTCGGCCACGAGGCGGCGCTGTTCGCGCCGAGCGGGTCGATGGCGAACCAGATCGCGCTCCAGCTCCACGTTCCGCCGGGCGGCGAACTGCTGGCCGGGGCGGACGCGCATGTCGTCACGTACGAGGTGGGGGCCGCGGCCGCCCTGGGTGGCATCTCCACCCGTACCTGGCCGTCGGTCGGCGCCGATCTCGACGTCGACCAGATCGCCGCGATGATCCGCCCCGCCGGTTACCCCTCGGTGCCGACGCGGGCGATCGCGGTGGAGCAGACGCACAATCTGGGCGGCGGCACGACCGTACCTCTGGCGACCTTGCGGGCCTTGAGGGATTTGTCGGAGAAATCGGGCGTCGGGCTTCACTGCGACGGCGCGCGGATCTGGCACGCGCACGTCGCGGACGGCGTCTCCCTCGCTGACTACGGCGCCTGCTTCGACACCCTGTCGGTGTGCCTGTCCAAGGGTCTCGGCGCCCCCGTCGGCTCGCTGATCGTCGGCAGCCGGGAGCGCATCGCCCAGGCCCGCGTCATCCGCAAGCGGATGGGCGGCGGCATGCGCCAGGTCGGCATCCTGGCCGCGGCCGGCCGCTACGCCCTCGACAACCACATCGCCCGCCTGGCCGACGACCACGCCCGCGCCAAGCGCGTCGCCGAGGCACTGGCCCCGTTCGGCGTGGTCGACCCGTCCCGCGTACGAACGAACCTGGTCCTTCTGGATCTCTCGAAGTCGTCACTGGACGCGCCCACCCTGGCCGCCCGCGCCGCCGAGCAGAACGTGCTGATCGCCGCCATGCTGCCGAAGATCGCCCGAGTCATCACCCACCTCGACGTCGACGACGCCGGCGTGGACCAGGCCATCGAGGTCCTGAGCGGCCTGCTCGCCGGCTCCTGACAGTTCGGCCGGGGCCGAAGGTTCCGGCTGATCTCATGGGCCCATGTCAGACTCTCGGCCATCACCACCCCGGCCGACCTGGCCCCGTTCACAGCCGATGATCTCGACGAGGCGCGCATGTACTACGGCGACGCCGTCGGTTTCCTCGGCCCGACCCCCTAAAGTCGGCGGTCGTGCGGCCGAAGGTGGGGCACACGACTGCGACCTTAGGGGTGGGCATTGGGTCAGGCCACCGTGCGCCGGCCGGCGCGGAACGCGTTCGAGGCGGAGTTGACCGCGCTGGTCGGGGCGGTCTACGCGAGTCACGACGGGCTGGCTGGGCGGGCGCTCGTGTTGGAGCGGGAGGCGCTGGCGGCCGGGGACCGGGAGTACGCGGCGCTGGCCCGGCTCGTGGTGGCCGACCTGGACAACCGGGGTGGGCGGCAGAATCAGGGCGTCCGGGACGCGCAGGCCGAGCTGAGCGCGGCCGCCGACCGGCTCGTGGTGGCGAAGGCGCACGCGGTCATCGCGGGTGGGCTGTGGCGGCTCGGTGACAACGCCGAGGCGGTCAAGCACGCGTACGAGGCCGACCGGCTGCTCACCGAGGACGATCCGCTGGTCCTGCGGGTCGACCACGCGGTCATCCTGGCCGCGCAGGTGAACGACCAGCGGCTGGGGCGGGTCTCGCACGAGGAGTACCGGGTCGCGCAGCGGCTGGCCGACCGGCTCGGGCACCCCGATCTGATCATCGCCAACCTGAACAACTGGGCCTGGTCCTGCTACCGCGAGGGCGACCAGCCGATGGCGTTGCGGCTGGCCCGGCGGATGGAGGAGCACAGCGCCCAGGCCGGCCACCCGATGAACACCTCCTGCGCCGACACCGTGGCCCGGGTACTGATGGCCGACGGGCAGACCGGGCGGGCCACCCGCGTCCTCGAGGACGCCCTGGCGCACGCGCCGTCCACCGACGTCGACGCCGTACCGGCCTGCCTGATCACGTTCGCCGAGATCCGCCGGGCCGAGGGTGACGTGCCGGGCGCGCTGGCCCTGCTCGAGCGCTGCCGCGAGCTGACCCGGCGCGACGACGTGCCCGAGATGGACGCGATCGCCCTGCGGCTGCTCGCCACGTGCCATGCCGATCTGGGCAACTTCGAGAGCGCGTACCGCGAAATGGTCGAGTTCCATCAGGCGTGGACGGCGCGCCGCACCGAGCAGAGCGAGGCGCTGACCTCGGTCACCCAGGCCCGCTTCGCCATCGACGAGGCCCGCCGCGACCGGGAACGCTTCCGCGAGCTGGCCGAACGCGACGCCCTGACCGGCCTGTGGAACCGGCGCCGCTCCGACGAGCACCTGGCCGCCGTGCTGGCGGCCGGCGTCACCCCGATGGCGGTGGCCCTCCTCGACCTGGACCACTTCAAGAAGGTCAACGACACCTTCTCCCACGAGGCCGGCGACTGCGTCCTGCGCCACGTCGGCGACCTGCTCCACACGCTGACCGGCCCCGACGGCCACGCCGCCCGCCACGGCGGCGAGGAGTTCGTGCTGTACCTGCCGCTGGATCCGGCGGGGGCGCTGAAGACCTGCGAGCGGGTACGGGCCGCGGTGGCCGCCCACGACTGGTCCGAGATCGCCCCCGGCCTACGGGTCACCACCAGCATCGGCCTGACCTCGCTGCGCCCCGATGACGACGCCCGCACGGTCCTGGCCCGCGCCGACGCCCGCCTCTACGCGGCCAAGAAGGGCGGCCGTGATCAAGTGCGTTGCTGAGTGCCGGTAACGAATCGGGGCCAGCGGCACGTGGCTCTCGTCGGCCGCCGCCCCTCTCCGGCCGTCCGGCTCAGCCGGCCAGGCCACGCCGGACAGCCACCGCCAATTGGACGGCGCCCACCACGGCCAAGGCCAGCCAGACGCCGGTGGCGGCCGTGGCCGCGACGGGCAGGACCGCCGCGCCGAGCAGGCCGAAGATGGCTACCAGGACGCGGGTGGGGCGTTCGGCGACCGTCACGGCGCCGATCTCGGACATGCCGGCGGCTGAGGCCCGGGCTCGGGCGTACTCGTGGAGCCAACTCAGGGCGCCCGCGATGACGACCAGCCAGCCGGGGGTGCCGGCCAGCCAGAACGCGGTCAGCCAGGCGGCCTCTCCCAGGCGGTCGGCGACCGAGTCGTACACGTAACCCAGCTTCGTGGTGCGGCCGCTGATCACCGCGACGGCGCCGTCCATGCTGTCGGCCAGGGCGGCCAGCAGGGCCAGAGCGGCCGCCAGGAGCAGGCCGGGGCGGCCCAGCACGGTGGCCGCCGGTACCAGCAGACACAGGAACAGACCGGCGGTGGTCACGGCCATCGGGCCGACGCGGCGGCGGGTCAGCCAGGAGCCGCAGCCGTACGCGAGGCGCACCCACCCGCGTACGAGAAAAGAAGCCCGGCGCGGGTCGAAACCGCCGTGCAAGCCGGACCAGGTCGCGGCGTACTCCTCCCAGAGCACGCTCAGACGGCTGCGGCCGCGGGGGCCAGCAGCTGCCACACCTCGCGAGTGGCGGTGGACCGGTTGAGGGTGATGAAGTGGACGCCGGGCACGCCCTCGGCCAGCAGCCGGGCGCACATCTCGGCGCACAGCTCGACCCCGAGGGCGCGGACGGCGGCCTCGTCGTGCGCCACCCGCTCGAAGCGGGCCAGCAGGGCCGGCGGGAACGGGGCGCCGGACAGCTGAGACGAGCGCTCGATCGTGGCCATCCGGGTCACCGGCATCACGCCGGGGACGATCGGGACGTCGCCGCCGGACGCGGTCACCCGGTCGCGCAGGCGCAGGTAGTCGTCGGCGTCGAAGAACATCTGGGTGATCGCGAAGTCGGCGCCGGCCCGGCACTTGCGGACGAAGTGGGCGGTGTCGGAGTCGACGTCGGCCGAGCGGGGGTGCTTGTACGGGAAAGCGGCCACCCCGACGCTGAAATCACCCGACTCCTTGACCAGGCGGACCAGATCCTCCGCGTAGAGCACACCCTCCGGATGGCGCACCCACTCGCCCATCGGATCGCCGGGCGGGTCACCGCGGACGGCCAGCACGTTGCGGATGCCGGCGCCGGCCAGCCGGCCGATGACGTTGCGGAGCTCGGCCACCGAATGGTCGACCGCGGTCAGATGCGCCATGGGCAGCAACGTCGTCTCGGTGGCCACCCGCTCGGTGACGGCGACAGTCGTGTCGCGGGTGGTGCCGCCCGCGCCGTACGTGATCGAGACGAAGTCGGGTTTCAGCGGCTCCAACTCGCGGATGGCGCGCCACAGCAGGCGCTCGCCCTCGGCGGTCTTGGGCGGGAAGAACTCGAACGAGAAAGTGGGCTCGGGCCCGGCGATCAAATCACCGATCGCGGGGGTGCCGGGCAGGCGCGAGGGCAGTCCGAGAGCCACACCCCGACTCTACCTTCAGCAGCGGGGGAGTCTTCGACTAGCGTTCGGACGTGCTTGCCACCGATGTCTCCGACCTGCGCGCCCGCGTCGACAAGGCGCTGGCCGCCTTCCTGGCCGCCCAGCGCGACCGCCTGACGATGATCGACCCGGCCCTGGCCGACGTGTCGGCCGCGCTCGAGGACTTCGTGCTCGGCGGCGGCAAGAGGCTGCGCCCGGCCTTCGCCTACTGGGGTTACCGCGGCGCCGGCGGGGCCGACTCCGACCAGATCGTGGCCGCCGTGTCGGCGCTCGAGCTGGTGCAGGCCAGCGCGCTGATCCACGACGACCTGATGGACCGCTCGGACACCCGGCGCGGCGAGCCGTCGGTGCACCGCCGCTTCGAGAGCCTGCACACGGCGGCCGGCTGGCGGGGCGGCTCGGCCGCCTTCGGCGACAGCGCGGCCGTACTGCTGGGCGACCTGTCCCTGGTGTGGTCGGACGAGATGTTGCAGACCTCGGGCGCCGGCGTCGCCGAGATCACCCGGGCCCGCCCGATCTTCGACGAGATGCGTACGGAGGTCACGGTCGGCCAGTACCTGGACGTGCTCACCCAGGCCACGGCGGACACGTCGGTCGAGCGGGCCGGGAAGGTGGCCCGCTTCAAATCGGCCAAGTACACGGTCGAGCGCCCGCTGCTGCTGGGTGCGTCCCTGGCGGGTGCGGGGGAGGACGTGTCTGCGGCGTACACGGCGTTCGGCCTGCCGCTGGGTGAGGCCTTCCAGTTCCGCGACGACGTGCTGGGCGTGTTCGGCGACCCGGCCCAGACGGGCAAGCCGGCCGGCGACGACCTGCGCGAGGGCAAGCGGACGTACCTGGTGGCGGCGGCGTTCGCGGCCCTGGACGAGAAGGGACAGGCGGAACTGGACGAGGGCCTGGGCGATCAGGGCCTGAACGACGCCGGCGTGGAACGCCTGCGCGACCTGATCCGCGACTCGGGCGCCCTGGCGGCCACCGAACAGCGCATCGACGAGCTCATGGCGGCGTCCCTGACCGCCCTGGAGGCGGCCCCACTGAACGACGAGGCCCGCGAGGTCCTGCGCCACTTGGCCGACGCCGCCACCCGCCGCACGGTCTGACAGCCGCGGCTTGACGATCTCGGTGAGTTTCGACCGGCCGGCCTTGCGCAGCCCGGCCGGGCCACCGCAGCGCTAGAGCAGTTCCAGGACCGCGGATCCGGTTGCTGATGCGGGTGACCTCGCCGGCGTCGGCCCGGCGCAGCGTGTGCGGCAGGGTGCGGGCGGTGCCGGCAGCCGCGTTACGGAGAGACCTGCCCAAGATTCGGGTGGCCGGGTCCCTGTCCGCGGTCTCGCCGACGCCACCCGGCCCGGCGACAACCTCGGCTGGGGACGATCAGAAAGGTAACGGGGCGGGGCTGCGGGCGGTTCGAGGCCGGGACGGCACAGGGCTTGGCGGGCACGCTGAAGCGCACGCCGCAGAGAGCCCGGCCCCGCGATGAAGCGGGGCGGCCCTTCTTCGGCGTGCGCCGGTGTGTCCGTACCTCTATGTCCTAGAAACCGATGGCCTGGGCCCGGCGCTTGACCTCACGGGCGCGGTCACCGCCCAGGGCTTTCGCCGCGTTGCCGTCCACGAGGGTGTCGTCGGGCTCGTAGAGCCACCGCAGGGCCTCTTCGTCGTTATACCCGGAGTCGCGCAGCAAGGTCAGGACGCCGGGGAGGTGCTTGAGCACGGTGTCGTTGGCAACGAGGTCCGCGGGGACCACTCGGACGTTGTCACGCTTCACCGCGAGCAGCTGCCCGTCGCGAATCATCTGGTGCACCTTGCTGATCGACACACCGAGCTTCGCGGACACGTCCGGCAGGTTGATCCACTCGGCCGGTCCGGCGGTTACGGAATCGCTCACTCCTACAGCGTGCCAGAAGAGCGGAGAGACAACCTCATGAGCCTGCTGCGCAGGACCCGTACGGAGATGGCCGGGGCGTGGCGTTCGCTGCGCTACGACATGGGCCGGGCGCCCGCCGAGCCGCCGGCGGGCGGGCCCGACGTGACGTGTACGGGCATGAGCACGTTCGGCGTGGTGCCGCCGGAGTCCGAGCCGGCGCCGCGGAAGAGGCCGCGGCGGGCGCTGGCGGTGACCGCGTTCGGGACGTTGACGGTGGTCGGGGCGGCGGGGGCCTATCTGGGGGTGGTGAACGGGCTGGGGTCGCTGATCTCCGAGCGGCCGGCGGCGGCGGACACCGTGGCCACCGCGGCCGCCCGGGCCGGGGTGGGGCCGGCGGCGGTGCCTTCGCCGGACGCGGCGGGGGTTCGGGGCGTCACGCCGGCGCCGGGTACGGTCGTGCCGCCCGCCACGAGCGGTCTCAGCGGTACTGGGACCGGCCTCGGCGCGGGCGCGAGGCTGGGCACGGGCGCCGGCGGCGGCCTCGTCGCTGCGGCGCCGCCCGCGCCGGGCGCGATTCCGGTTCCGGGCCGGGCAGCAAATACGGCAAATCCGATTAGTTCGGCGCGGCCGGTCAAGCCGACGAAGACGGAATGCCACTGTGCGCCGCCGCCGGTTCCGACGCCGACGGGGCCGACGGCGTCTCCCTCACCGACGCCGTCGGAGTCGAGCGGCGCGGAGCCGACACCTAGTGAGACGAGCGCCACTCCGGACGAATCGGTTGAGCCGAGCCCCAGTTGGCGGGGGCGCCGCCACCGACGGCATAACCACTAAATCCGGTTTTGTCGGGGTGAATGTCTCGGTTGGCGTCCACGCGAGTACCCGTTTGGACTCAGCTATGACATCCTGGACCGCCCCCACGCGAAAGACACATACACTTCACGCCGATGGACACCACAGTCGCCGACACGTTGATCGGCACGACGATTGACGGCCGCTACCGGATCACCGGTCGGGTGGCCCGTGGTGGCATGGCGACCGTCTACACGGCCACCGACGAACGACTCGAGCGCACCGTCGCTTTGAAGATCATTCACCCGTCGCAGGCGACCAATGTCCACTTCGTGGACCGGTTCACCGACGAGGCCAAGACGATCGCCCGGCTCACCCACCCCAACGTCGTCGCCGTGTACGACCAGGGCCGCCATCAGGGCCTGCCCTATCTGGTCATGGAGTACGTGCAGGGCCGCACCCTGCGCGACCTGCTCACGCAGCGGCGCCGGCTCAACCCGGTGGAGGCGCTGGCGATCCTCGAGCAGATGCTCGCCGCGATCGCCGCCGCTCACCGGGCCGGCCTCGTGCACCGCGACGTGAAGCCGGAGAACGTGCTGGTCGCCGAGGCGCCGAGCGGTGGTGTCGGCAACCTGGTCGACGCCGTCGTCAAGGTGGCCGACTTCGGGCTGGCCCGCGCCGTCGAGGCGAGCACGGCCGACGACTCCGGCCAGCTCATGGCCACTGTCGCCTACGTGGCGCCCGAGCTGGTCACCGACGGGCACGCCGACGCGCGGACCGACGTCTACTCGGCCGGCATCGTGCTCTTCGAGATGCTCACCGGGCGGGTGCCGTTCGACGGCGACGACCCGGTCGCCGTCGCCTGGCAACACGTCGACAACGACGTGCCGGCGCCGTCGAGCGTGGTCAAGGGCCTGCCCTCGGTGCTCGACGACCTGACCGCCCGGGCCACCCGGCGCGATCCGGGCGCCCGGCCGACCGACGCCGGTGCGCTGCTGGCCGAGGTGCAGACCGTCCGCGACGATCTCGGCGCGGCCAATGTCGAGACCGCGCTGCTGCGCCAGGTGCCCGCCTCCCGCGCCGCCATGGCCGACGCGACGACGGTGGTGCCGGCCGTGGCCGACCGGCCGACCTGGGCCCGGCTGCCGGGTCAGAGCGGCCCGCCGCCGCGCGGCCAGGAGTACACGGCCGGCCGCGTTCCCCGGTCGAGCAAGCGCAGCGGCCCCGACCGGCGCAAGATCTTCCTGTCGGCCGCCATCGCGGTCATGCTGCTGGTCATCGTCGGCAGCACGTGGTGGGTCTTCCTGGGCCGCTACGGCGACGCGCCGGCCATGGTCAACATGACGAAGGCCCAGGCCGAGTTGTACGCGGACCAGAACGGTTTCGACCTGTTCTACGCCGACGGGCAGTACAACGAGAACGTCCCCAAGGACACCGTCGTCAACCAGGACCCGGCGGCCGGTGAGCGGATCGTCCGGGGTGGCGCCATCACGCTGACGCTGTCGCTGGGCAAGGAGCGGTTCGCCGTACCGGACCTGGCCGGCCTGGAATTGACCGCCGCGCAGGGCGAACTCGAGCAGCTCGGCCTGAAGATCAAAAAGGGCGGCCACCAGTACAGCGACACCATCGCCGAGGGTGCTGTCATCTCGTCCGACCCCAAGGCCGGCACCGAGCTCAAGCGCGGCGACACGGTCACGGTGGTGACCAGCGACGGCAAGGCGCCGATCCAGGTGCCCGAGCTCGTCGGCAAGAACATCAACGACGTCCGCAACGAGCTGGCCGGGTTGGGCCTGCAGGCACAGGAGCGGTACAAGGACAGCGACGAGCCGGCCGACACGGTGATCGCGCAGACGCCCAAGCCGGGCACCGGCGCCGCCCGCGACGACGTGGTGACCCTCGACGTGAGCAAGGGCCCGCCGCTGGTGACCGTGCCCGACCTCACCAACCAGCCCTGCCGGCAGGCCGAGGCGACGCTGAAGGGCATGGGCCTCAACGTCCATATCGACTTCAACGCCGACGCCTTCGTCCGCAGTCAGCAGCCGGGCGGCAACACGCAGGTCGCGCCCGGCAGTGAAGTAAGGATCCAGTGCTTCTAAACCGCCGTATCGGTTCACACACCAAGACGTCGGGAGGGCTGGCCAAGGCCGCCCTCCCGTACGTCGACGCCGCCGGGTCGGAGACCCTTCAGGTGTACGTCTCCAATTCGCGGGGCTGGGCTCTCCCGTCCGGTGACCCGAAACAGGACACACTGTTCCGCGACGGCTGCGGCGAGCGCGGCGTCCCGGCGTACATCCACGCCTCTCTGCTCGTGAACCTCGGCTCGCCGACCGAGCTGACCGTCGAGCGTTCGGTGGGCGTGCTCGCGCACGCGCTGGAGCGTGGCCGGGCGATCGGCGCGACGGCCGTGGTCTTCCACGCCGGCAGCGCGGTCGACGAGGCCCACGGCGACAAGGCGTTCCATCAGCTTCACGAGGCTCTGCTGCCGCTGCTCGACCGGGCCGCCGCCGAGGGCCTGCCCCGGCTGCTCGTCGAGCCGAGCGCCGGCGGCGGCCGCAGCCTCGCCTCCAAGGTGCAGGATCTCGGCCGCTACCTGGCCGCGGTCGACAACCACGAGTGGCTCGGCGTCTGCTTCGACACCTGCCACGCGTGGGCGGCCGGTCACGACCTGGCCACCCCCGGCGGCATGACCGAGACCCTGGACGCGCTGGTGGCCACGGTCGGCCGCGAGCGTCTGCAGCTCATCCACGCGAACGACTCGAAGGACGAGTGCGGCTCCACCCGCGACCGGCACGAGACCATCGGCGCCGGCCGGATCGGCACGGCCGCCTTCGCCGAGCTGATGGCCCACCCGGCCACCGAGAACGTCCCGGTGATCGTGGAGACCCCCACGGTCGACCACGAGGGCCACGCGGCCGACATCGCCCTGCTGAAATCGCTGCGCCCGAGCGCATAGATATTCGGTTGTCCGCCCCGGCGGGGCCCTCGTACCTTGTCCACATCGGAGCCGCCGGGTCGGCCGGCGGGCCGACACGGGGGCAGGCCCGCCGACCGTCCCGGCCCGGGATCATCCCGTTCCGGATGATTCGAGTTATGCTGCGATGATGTCCGCCCCCGAACGCACCGAGCGCGACATCACCGGCCTGCTGAACGTCGCCGGTCACGCGCTCTCCAACCGGCTGGCCGCCGCCCTGTCGGAAATCGATCTGACGCCGCGCATGCAGTGCGTGCTCGTGCACGCGCTCGAGGAGGAGCGCACCCAGATCCAGCTGGCGGCGCTGGCGGACCTCGACAAGACGACCATGGTCAGTACGGTCGACGACCTCGAGAAGCGCGGCCTGGCCGAACGGAAGCCCTCGGCCACCGACCGCCGCGCCCGCATCATCTCGGTCACCGACAAGGGGCGCCTCATGGCCGAGGAGGGCCAGCGGATCGTCGACCGGGTGCACGGCGAAGCCCTCGACGGGCTGCCGGCTTCGACGCGGGCCGCGTTCGTCGAGGCGCTCGGCCGGTTGGCGGATTCTCCCCGCGATCCCGGCCCGCAGCCGGTCCGGCGGGCACGCGGAAGGTAGGTCGCTTCTAGATAGTCCGGAAGCGGATCATCTGTTACGGTCGGGCCATGAGCTGTTCCGTGCCTCGGCGCGCGGCCGCGTTGGCGGTCCTGTGCGCGATGTCGTTGATGATCGTTCTGGACAGCACGATCGTGGCTGTCGCCCTGCCGGACATTCAGCGCGAACTCGGCTTCTCGCCGGCCGGCGTCTCCTGGGTGGTGAACGCGTACCTGCTCGCCTTCGCCGGTCTGCTGCTGCTGGCAGGCCGGCTCGGCGACCTGCTCGGCGCCTGGCGGGTGTTCCTGGCCGGGCTGGGCGTCTTCGTGCTGGCCAGCCTCCTCTGCGGGCTCGCCACCAGCGCCGGGCTGCTCATCGCGGGCCGCTTCCTGCAAGGCGCGGGCGGCGCGTTCGCGGCGGCCGTGGTGCTCGGCATGATCGTGCGGCTCTACCCGTCGCCGCGCCCCCAGGCCCGGGCGCTGGGCATCTACAGCTTCACCCAGGCCGGCGGGGCGGCCCTCGGCTTCGTGGTCGGCGGCGTGCTCACCGACGCGCTGGGCTGGCCGGTGATCTTCCTGATCAACGTGCCGATCGGCATCGCGGTCTGGTTCTTCGGCCGCGGCGTCCTGCCCCGCGAGCCGGGGCTGGGCCTGGGCGCGGGCCTAGACCTCCCCGGCGCGGCGCTGATCACGGCGGGTCTGGCCCTCGGCGTGTACGCGATCACCCGTACCGGCTCGCCGGAAGCCCTCACACCGGCCACCGCGACTGGTGCGGCGGCCCTGATTCTCATTGCGGGTTTCCTGGTACGCCAACACGCCGCACCCCAGCCGCTGATCCCACTCCGCCTGCTCGGGCGAGGATGGCTGCTCCGCGCGAACGCGGTGGTGGTGCTGGTCTTCGCGACCGGCATGGGCTTCCAGTTCGTGAACGCGCTGTTCGTCCAGCAGGTGATGGGCTACGACGCACTCGGCACCGGCTTGGCGTTCCTGCCGACACCAATAGTGATCGGCGTGGTCTCGCTGTTCGTGGCGGCCCGGCTGACCGGCCGCTTCGGCCCACGACCGGTCCTGATCGCCGGCCTGGCGACGCTGCTGGCCGGCCTGCTCCTGCTGTCCCGGATCCCGGCCCAGCCGACATACCTGATCGACATGCTGCCGCCGCTGACGGTGATGGGCCTGGGCATCGGCGTAACCATCCCGTCGATCGTCATGCTGGCGATGGCAGGGGCGGCCCCGTCCGAGACAGGCATGGTGTCCGGCTTCAGCAACACGGCCCAGCAGACGGGCGGCGCCCTGGGCCTGTCCGTGCTGGCGGCAGTGGCGGCGGCCCGGGCATCGACGTCGAGCGCTCCGACCCCCACGGCCGAACTGCACGCCGGCTACACCTTGGCGTTCCTGGTGGCGGCGGGTTTTGTGCTGACCGCCCTGATCCTCACGGCGACATTGCTGCGCCACGCACCCCGGTCGTCCGCCCCACCCACGGAACCCGTCGCCGTCGCCACGGCCTGACTGGCGGTTCCCTCGATGGTGCTCGCTTTCCGAGCGGGTTCCGCGCCCGCTTTCCGAGTGGGTTCCGCGCCCGCTTTCCGAGTGGGTTCCGCGCCCGCTTTCCGAGTGGGTTCCGCGCCCGCTTTCCGAGTGGGTTCCGCGCCCGCTTTCCGAGCGTG
>NZ_JBICTW010000009.1:264354-311120 GCF_043197815.1 Actinoplanes sp. NPDC048988
GTACGTCTGGGTTCCGCGCCCGCTTCCCGAGCGTGTTCCGCGCCCGCTTTTCGAGCGGGTTCCGCGCCCGAGCGGGTTCCGCGCCCGAGCGGGTTCCGCGCCCGCTTTCCGAGCGGGTTCCGCGCCCGCTTCCCGACCGGGTTCCGCGCCCCCGCTGGTTCCGGTTCGCGTTGCCGTGCTGGTTCCGGTTCGCGTTGCCGTGCCAGGTCCAGTCCGCCCTTCTGCGCTGGGTCCGGTCCGCCTTCCAGCGCCGGGTGCGCGCTCGTGTCATGCCTCTGTTCCGAGCGCTTTGCGCCCATCTTCCGTGCCCATTGCGCGGAATTCTGCGATGGCTGGGCGCAGCAGGCCGAGGTAGTGGGGTGCAGGTTCAGGCGCGTCAGAGCGGGCGATGGCTGGCGAAGCGAGCCGGCGTCGAGCACGTGGAGGGTCGACGCGCGGCGGGAAGGCTGTGCGGCGGGAACCGGCGCAGCGGGTCCAGGGGTTAGGCGGGCGACGGCAGGTAAAGCGGGCCGGCGCCCGAGCGCGTCGAGGACCGAGGGACGGCGGGAAGGCTCTGCAGCGAGGCGCGGCGGGGCGAGACGAGACGCGGTTGGGGCGTGGCGCGGCTGGGCGAGGCGCGGCGTGACGGTGGCGTGGCTGAGCGCGGCGTGACGGTTGCGAGGCGTGGGAGGCCGGGACGTGGTGGGCGGGACGCGGCGCAGCGGGGGTGGGGTGCGGCGGGGTGCGGCGGAGTGACGGGGTGCGGCGGAGTGACGGGGGGCCAGAGTCGGCCCGGCGGGGCGGTTCGAGGGGCGGCGCGAGGCTGGCGAACTTGGGGAATCAAGTGCCGCGAAGGAGGTGGGCGGGGCGCCTAGATTGTCAATGATTTATTGACAAGTGCGCTAAGGTGAGAGCATGGAAGGACTTGAAGGGCTGCGGCGGATTCCTGCGGCTCGGGCTCGGCTTGATGCGGAGGAGCTGGGGCTTATCGATCAGGCTCGGCGGGCGGGGGCTACCTGGTCGGACATTGCGGCTGCGCTGGGGCTGGGTAGCCGGCAAGCGGCTGAGCAGCGGCGGGTTCGGCTGGTGGCGGCGGCTGGGCGGCCGGTGGTCGACGAGGAGTTCGGGGAGCGGGTTGCCGCGCTGCGGGCGGCGGCCGTTGAGGTGTATCGGCGGATCGGGGCCGATCGGCGGTGGGATCGGCGGTTCACTCGGGCCGCCCTGGTTCGGGACACGCTGGCGACCGCCTCCGAAGCGCCTGCGGGGGCACTGTTCTTCCTGGTCGAGGCATCTGTGGGGGACCTGTCCGAGGCGGCCGGGGCGATGCCGGGGCCGACCCGGGCGGCCATCGAGCGGCTTCGGGCAGCGTTGGAGGCGGCCAAGCCCCGTACTTGACACATTGACACTCAACTCCCGAAGATGTGGGCTCAACCTTCGGGGGTGGCCATGCGCCGTAACGCGTTTCTGCTTGTTCTGATCTCGATCTTGTCGGGGTTCGGGAGTACGGCGATGAGCATCGCCGCCGGCCTCTGGGTTCTCGACCTGACCGGGTCGGTCAGTTTCGCGGCGCTGACCGCCGTCTGCCTGTACCTGCCCACGTTTGCCGGGCCGTGGCTCGGTGTTCTGGTCGACCGTCTGCCGCGACGTCCGCTTCTGATCGGGGCCGACCTGGCCCTCGGCGGTGTCCTGCTGACACTGCTCACGGTGCACTCCGCGGGCGGGGTGTGGCTGATCTTCGCCGTGCTGCTCTTCCGGGGCGTCGTCTATGTGGTGAGCGACGCCGGTGAGACCGCGATCCTGCCGTCCGCGCTGCCGAAAGCGATGCTGGGCGACGTCAACGGCTGGCGCTCCAGCGCGCAGGAAGGGATGAAGCTCGTCGCGCCGCTGGCCGGCGCCGCCCTCTACGCCTGGCGGGGCGTCGCCCCGGTCATCCTGATGAGCGCCGCGATACCTCTGCTCACGGCCGCCTGCTACGCGGCTCTGCGGGTGACCAGCGTGATCGGTGAGGCGACCGCTCGGCACAAGGGCGGCCTGACGGCGCTTTTCCGGATTCCCGAGGTCCGTACGCCGGTAGTGGTCGCCGGGATCGCCATCGGAATGTCCGGCCTGTGCAACGCCGCGGTGCTGGCTCACCTCGTACGGGACCTGAGTCTGCCCTCGACTTATCTTGGTTTTCTGGCCACCGCGCAGGGCGCCGGTTCCATCGCCGGGGGACTGATCGTCGGCCGTCTGCTCGCCCGCGGCAGCCCGGTGGCCGTGGCCGCGTACGGCTCCCTCGTCTTCGCCGCCGGTTGCCTGTCGTCGTCGCTGCCCTGGTGGCCCGCGATGATCACCGGAAGCGTCCTGATCGGGGTGGGACTGCCGTGGGCGCTGATCGCCGGCATCACCGCGGTGCAGACCAGCACCCCCGACCACCTGCTGGGCCGGGTCGGCGCTACCTCGACCACTGTCATGTTCGGCCCGGTCGCGCTCGGCATTCCGCTCGGCTCAGTCCTGATCCACCTCGGCACCGTACTGCCGTTGTGGATCGCCGCCGCCGTCACCGTGACCGCCGCCGTCCTCGTCCGGCGCCGCCACCCGGCCGCCCAGCCGGCGGTGAGCAGCCGATGAGGCCCAGGCGTCGCCCGGCTTGTTTCGTCGACCGGGCAGCTGATGACTCAGCGGGGCGCGTGGGCCGCCAGGAACGCCTTCGCTATCGCCGAGGACAGGTCGGCCGGGTTGGTCGCGGCGAAGGCCTTGCCGCCCGTCGCGGCGGACATGTCGTTCAGGGCCTTCATGTCGACGTCCGGGCCGTAGCCGACCGCCAGCACGGGCACCGGCCGGTTCGGGTCCTGCTGCTCGGCCAGCTTCTGCATGAACTGGGGCTGCGACATCTTGAACGTCGACTCGCCGTCCACGCCGTCGGTGAGCACCACGACCAGCGTGACCGCGCCCTGCCGCACCTTGGGCCGCATCTCGGCGACACCGTCGAGGACGGTCTGGTAGAGCGGCGTGCCCGAGTTGTCGGCCGCCCGGTATCCGGCCATCGCCGCGCCCAGGGCCTCGCGGCGCGTCGCGTCCTTGACGGCGCCGGTGATGGGCCCGAACGGGACGGCCTCGACGTGCGCGGGACTGGACGGCGTCGGCTGGCCGAAGAACCACATGCCGACGCTGGTGTCCTCGGCGAACAGCTCGGCCGCGATGCCGCCGGACTCCCGCAGCAGCGCGGCCCGGGTGGTGCTGCGGCCGCCGGGCGCGGTGATCTTCTGGTTCATCGAGCCGGAGGCGTCTATCAACAGCAGCACCTGCGTGGTCAGCGACTTGTAGCCGGACCAGAGCGCGGCCGAGGCGAGCAGCTGCTGAGGCTCGCCGGTCAGCGGCATCGCGTTCGGGCTGGCGGTGGTGCGGAAACCGGCGCGGGTCAGGGCCGGCTTGGTGATGGCCGCGCGCAGGCGCTGGGTCAGGTCGGCGTCCCGGTTGTTGTGCGCGATCGCGAACGGGTAGTCGGCCTCGACCAGCCCGTCGACCGGGGTGGCCCCGTCGAGCTTCAGCGTGTGATTGCCGGCCTGGTACGCCTTCAGCTGCTGCTCGGTCGTCGGGAAGACGCCGATCGAGGACACGACGCTGCTGTTGTTCCACTCGGTGGCGAGCCGGGCCATCAGCTGCGCCGGGTCGGACGTCGCGTCGGTGAGCCGGCTGCGCAGGGTGAGCGCGCGCAGTTGCGCGATGCCGGCGTCGGGCGTCGTGCGCGCCATGGCCTTGTTCACCGCGTACACCGAAAGCATGCCGATCGTGCTGGTCTGCGGGTCGGCCATGGTCACGGCCGGGATCTGTCCCTTGGCCGCGCCCGCGGTGATCTTGGCCCAGGACGTCTTGCCACCCGGGGCGATCTGGTCGGTGAGGCTGGTGGGTCCGGCGATGACCACCGGCGTACGGGCGAGGGGTTCGCTTTCGACCTTGTACGACGCACCCCGCACGCCCGCGAGCGCGACCCAGGCGCTGCTGGAGGGGATCCACACGTCGTACTTGACCGAGGCGGACGCCGTGACCGCCGGCTCCTCGGCGACGACCTCGATCGGCCCGCACTTGTCGGACGGGTCGTCGTTGAAGGTGCGCGCGGCGGCCTGGACCACCGGGGCGATCTCGGGTGCGGCCGCGACGACCAGGTCGGCGTCGGGGCACTGGGAGGCCGAGGCGGCCGGGGCCGGCCCGGCCGTGGGGTCGGCGGGCTCGCGGCTGTACATCCACCAGGTCGTGGCGCCGGCGACGGCGACGAGCATGAGGACGATCGCCGCGGCCAGCAGGAAACGGCCGGCGCCGCCGCCCTCGGGCGACCGGTGCGAGCTCGGTTCATCCATGGGCGGCTGGTTACGCCGCGCTATATCCGACATCGCACCCACCTCTCCATCACAAGGTCCACAACTGTTACCGATTCCCCGGACGAGAGCGAATAGTAGTCACATATTCATCGTTGACAACGCCCAGCCCCGGATTGGCAGGTTCCCGACAGTGCGCGGGACGTCTAGCCCGTACCCTGCGGCCGCGCCACCGCAACCATGATCAATTCACCGTCTTCGCCCAGGCCGGCGGGCTCGCGGGCCCATCCCCCATAGACGCGATCGACATCGAAGCCGGCCGCTTCGACATCCGCCCGAAGTTCCTCTTCGGATCGAAAACGGAGCGTGGCTTCGCTGATCAACTCATCACTCTCCGTAAATACGAAGTGATGCGTAAAGGAGATCGTTCCCTCGTTTCGACCATTTACCTCCGTCCATGCGTGCACCACGTCGCCGTCCGGCCGGACGATGACCCGGCGCGAGTCGGCGGGGTTCCACCTCTCCCACTCCCGATATACGGGGTCGCGGCTGTCAAAGATCAATCGCCCGCCGGGAAGCAGCGACCGGCGCAGCGCGCGCAGGGCGCCCGACCACTCCTCGTCACCGACGAGGAACTGCGCCACGTGACTGGTGAGCAGCGCCGCGTCGAACGACAGGGCCGGCAGCACCTCGTACGACCCCTCGACCCACCGCACCAGCTCGGCGCCCGGCTTCCGCCGCGCCGCCGCCAGCGAGGCCGGAGCCGGGTCGACACCGGTCACCTCGTGCCCGGCCCGCGCCATGGCGATGGCGAGCCGGCCCGTACCGCACCCGAAGTCAAGTACGCGGGGCGCCGACCTCTCGGCCAACACGGCCATGAAGAAGTCGTCGTCCCACCCCCACACGTTCTCGGCGTCGTACACCGCCACGAGCCGAGGATCCCGGAACTCACCGTGCCACACAGCGATGATGCTAAATCTTTACGGGCCCGTGCCCCATCGCTCGTGAAGGTAAGGTCCGGTGATGGACTGGCTGCCGCCGGAGCGATACGCCGCCGAACTCGAGGCCGAAACGGCCCGCTTCGCCACGGCGGTCAGCGCACTGCCGGCCTACCGGGTGGTGCCGACCTGCCCCGAGTGGACAGTCAAGGACCTGGTCAACCACGTCGGCACGGGTCATCGCTACGCGGCGCTGATCATCAAGACCGATCAGATGCAGCCGTACGAGGTGATCACCGCTCCCGCGGATCGGACCGCGTGGCTGGCCGACGGGGCGCGGGAGCTGAACGAGGCGGTCGAGGAGCGAGGGTTCCACGGGCGGGTGTGGACGTGGCAGCCGAGACATCTGATCGCGGGCTTCTGGCTGCGCCGGATGGTGCACGACCTGGTGGTGCACCGCTTCGACGCGGACCCGTCCGGCGACCCGGCGACCGACCTGGCGGCGGACGGTGTGGCCGACACGCTGGGGACGTTCGAGATGTTCGACCGGTTGAGCGGGGAGGGGGAGACGTTGCGGTTCGTCGCCTCCGACACCGGGCGGGCGTGGCACGTGACCCGGACGAAGCCGGGCATCGAGTGGGGCGAGAGGCCGGGGGCGGCGGCGGAGGTCACGGTCACCGCTCCCGCACGCGACCTGGTGCTGATCCTCAACCGGCGGATGCGGCCGTCCGCGGTGGAGGGGGAGCGGGCGGTTTGGGAGTCGTGGTGGGAGGGGTCCCGCTTCTAGCCGCGTGCGTGCCCGGCCCGGGGTCGGTGGTTTGCCGCGGCCCGGTGGGTGGGGGGGTGGGCTGGGTGGCCCGGCTGGCGGCTGGGTTGGTGGTTGGGGTGGTTTGCCACGGCCCGGTGGGTGCGGAGTTGGGCTGGGTGGCCCGGCTGGCGGCTGGGTTGGTGGTTGGGGTGGTTTGCCACGGCCCGGTGGGTGCGGAGTTGGGCTGGGTGGCCCGGCTGGCGGCTGGGTTGGTGGTTGGGGTGGTTTGCCACGGCCCGGTGGGTGCGGGGTTGCGCTTGGTTGCCCGGGTGGCGGCTGCGTTATTGAGGCCCTTTTATTGTTCTTATTCCGGCGCCCAAGTTGGCACGATCAACATTGGTTCCGGATGGATCTGGCGGGCCGAGCGCGGGATAATTGGTCATGCGATACCAACAGCTTGGATTATTTACCCGCAAGCAGATGAATGCCATGCGTGACCGCACTTTGGCGCGCAATTGGTCGCCCGAGATGGATGCGTTTCGGCGTGAACATGCGCGTCGCCGCGCGTGGGGTCTCGCTCAGCGCCACGGTTTCAAACTGCTCTGGCTCCGGCGGCAGCGCGACGGGCCGGCGCAACAGTCGGCACCGGCGCGACCGCGCGCCAACCTGGCGCCGGAACTGTTGGGGCTGACTCCCTCGCAGCCGCCGGCGCGGTCCACTGAGGAGGCGAGCGTAGAAGGCGCGGCGGAGGGGCAATTTCAGTTTCGGTCGCCGTGGGTAACGCCCAAGGCGGGCGTCGTGACTGAGGCGGAACCCGAGGCTGCGTCGCACGAGACCGCAGCGCCGGGAACAGAGATATCCGAGATCGCGGCGCCGGAGACGGCGGTGTCTGAGGGTGTGGCGGCGGGGTGTGTAGCGCGGGAGGGTGCGGTGCCCGAAACCGCGGCGTCCGAGTTCGTGGCGCCGAGAACTACGGCGCCGGGGACCGCGGCGCTCGAGATGGCGGCGTCCGGGATGGTGGCGTCCGGAGTGGCGGCGTCCGGAGTGGCGGCGTCCGGAGTGGCGGCGTCCAGGATGGTGGCGTGCGGAATGGCGGCGCCTGGGATGGCAGCGTTCGAGATGGCGGCGGCGGGGTGCGGTGCTGGAAATTGTGGCACTTGAAAGCGCGGCGTCCGGAAATGCGGCACTTGAAAAGGTGACTGCTGAGAACTGCGGTACTTGAATACGTGGTTTCCGGAATTGCGATCTACTGCGTTATGACTGTGCTTTCGGTGAGGGTGGGCCGAAATGCGGTTCGTATTGCGGGAGGGATTGTCTACAACGGGCGTACGCCGGCTGGTAGCTGTTGGGTTGCCACGTGGTGCAGGAGGGTGGTTCGCAGGGCCTCGGCGGCGTGGGGGAGCACCGACCTCTTGCGGTGGGCCAGGGCGATGGTCCGCCTCATGCCGGGTGGGGCCAGGGGAGTGGCGCGCAGCAGGGGGCGGTTGGCCAGCACCATGCTCGGGACCAGGGCTACGCCCAGGCCGGCCTCGACGAAGGCCAGGACCGCGTCCATCTCGCCGCCCTCTACGGCGAACTTGGGGGTGAAGCCGGCCTTGCGGCAGGCGTCCAGGGTGACGCCTCGGATGTCGTAGCCGGCTCGGAACATGACCAAGGGGGTGTGTTCCAGTTCCGACAGGGCGATCTGGGCATGGATCGTGGGGGCCGGGCCGTCGGCCACCGAGGCCACCACCAGGCTTTCGCGCAGTACGGGGGTTGCCGTCAACGCCTCGTCGACGCCCTCCTCGGGCTGGACGATCAGGGCCAGGTCCAAGGTGTGCGCGTGCAGGTTCTCGATGAGGTCCTGGGAGCCGCCCTCGTTGACGTACAGCTGGATGTCGGGGTGGGCTGTGCGGAACGTGCGCAGCACCTCGGGGACCAAGGACGAGCACAGGCTGGGGGTGGCTCCCAGGCGCACCTCGCCGCGGCGCAGGCCGACGATGTCGGAGACGGCCTCCTGGGCGGCGTCGGCGTCGGCCACCATGCGCTGGGCCAGTGGCAGCAAGGTGTGGCCGGCGGCGGTCAAGGTGACCGCGCCGCGGATGCGTTCGAAAAGGGGAGCGCCGAGGGTCTGTTCGAGGGTGTGAATTTGCTTACTGAGAGTCGGCTGGGAGACGCCCAGATTGTCCGCCGCTTGGGTGAAATGCCGGGTTTGTTCGACTGCGAGAAAGTAGCGAAGCTGCTGGAGCTGCACGTCCATAGCCTATCTCTATGATGACTGCGTGGATCATGCATTAGACGAATCGCGCTGAGGTTCCTACCTTCCAGTGTGTGGCGGTAGATACGACTACGACCCGGAAGGCGGCGGCCGCGAAGGCCCCGGCCCCGGCTGACAAGGCGCGGCGACGCTCCTCGGTCGCCCTTAAGTTCCTCATGGCGGGCACCGGCATTCTGCTGGTCCTGTTCCTGTTCGCGCACATGGTCGGCAACCTGAAGATCTTCTTCGGCGAGGAGACCTTCGATCACTACGCGCACTGGCTGCGGACCATCGGCACGCCCCTGCTGCCGGACGAGTGGTACCTGTGGATCCAGCGCGGCGGACTCACCCTGGCCGTCGTCGCGCACATCTACGCGGCCACCGTGCTGGCCATCCGTGCCCGCAAGGCCCGCCCGGTGAAGTACGCGCACCGGCCCAAGGTGCAGGGCAGCTACGCGGCCCGCACGATGCGCTGGGGCGGCGTGATCGTCCTGCTCTTCGTGATCTACCACATCCTCGACCTCACCACGCTCACGCTGAACCCGAACGGGGTGCACGGCGAGGCGTACCGCAATGTCGCCGAGGACTTCGCTCCCGGCCGCTGGTACGTGACGCTCTTCTACGTGGTGTCGATCGTGGCCGTCGGCTTCCACCTGCGCCACGGCATCTGGAGCGCCGTGCGCACCCTGGGCCAGCAGACCCAGCGCGGCGAGCGCATCGCCCGCGCCAGCGCCCTCGCGCTGTCCCTGGTGCTGGTCGTCGGCTACCTCTCGGTGCCGTTCGCGGTGACCATCGGATTGGTGGATTGATCATGAGTGACTTCTGGACCGAGGGCGACCCGATCGCCGACACCGCCGCGCCGGACGGGCCCATCGAGACCCGCTGGGAGCGCCGCCAGTTCTCGGCCAAGCTGGTCAACCCGGCCAACCGCCGCAAGCTGACCGTGATCGTGGTCGGCACCGGCCTGGCCGGCGGCTCGGCCGCCGCGACCCTGGCCGAGGCCGGGTACCACGTCAAGTCGTACTGCTATCAGGACAGCCCGCGGCGCGCGCACTCGATCGCCGCGCAGGGCGGCATCAACGCCGCCAAGAACTACCGCAACGACGGCGACTCGATCTACCGCCTGTTCTACGACACCGTCAAGGGCGGCGACTTCCGCGCCCGCGAGTCGAACGTCTACCGGCTGGCCAGCGTGTCGGTGAACATCATCGACCAGTGTGTCGCCCAGGGTGTCCCGTTCGCCCGCGAGTACGGCGGCCTGCTCGACAACCGCTCGTTCGGCGGCACCCAGGTGTCGCGGACGTTCTACGCCCGGGGCCAAACGGGTCAGCAGCTGCTGCTCGGCGCCTACCAGGCGATGGAGCGGCAGATCGGCCTCGGCAACATCGAGATGAACGCCCGGCACGAGATGCTCGAGCTGATCATCGTCGAGGGCAAGGCGCGCGGCATCGTGGTCCGCGACATGGTCACCGGCGAGATCACCACCGAGATGGCCGACGCCGTCGTGCTCGCCTCCGGCGGTTACGGCAACGTCTTCTTCCTCTCCACCAACGCCAAGGGCTGCAACGTCACCGCGTCGTGGCGCGCGCACCGCAAGGGCGCCCTGTTCGCCAACCCCTGCTACACGCAGATCCACCCGACCTGCATCCCCGAGTCCGGCGCCCACCAGAGCAAGCTCACCCTGATGAGCGAGTCGCTGCGCAACGACGGCCGGGTGTGGGTGCCCAAGCGGGCCGAGGACTGCCAGAAGCCGGCCGGCCAGATCGCCGAGGAGGACCGCGACTACTACCTGGAGCGGATCTACCCCTCGTTCGGCAACCTGGTCCCGCGCGACATCGCGTCCCGCGCCGCCAAGAACGTCTGCGACGAGGGCCGCGGTGTCGGCCCCGGTGGTCTCGGCGTCTACCTGGACTTCGCCGACGCCATCAAGCGGCTCGGCAAGAAGGCGGTCGAGGCCAAGTACGGCAACCTCTTCGAGATGTACCAGCGGATCACCGGCGAGGACCCGTACGAGACGCCGATGCGTATCTACCCCGCGGTGCACTACACGATGGGTGGCCTCTGGGTCGACTACGACCTGCAGTCGACCATCCCCGGCCTGTTCGTGGTCGGCGAGGCCAACTTCTCCGACCACGGTGCCAACCGCCTCGGCGCGTCGGCGCTGATGCAGGGCCTGGGCGACGGCTACTTCGTGCTGCCGACGACCCTCGGCAACTACCTGGCCGCCGGCCCCTTCGAGAAGATCTCGCAAGATCATGAAGACGTGAAAGCGGCCCGTCAGCAGGTTGAGGACCGCATCGCGAAGTTCCTGTCGATCAACGGGGACCGCACTGTGGACTCGTTCCACCGCGAGCTCGGCCACATCATGTGGGAGTACTGCGGCATGGAGCGCACCGAGGAGGGCCTGACCAAGGCCATCGGCCTCATCCGCAGCCTGCGCGAGGAGTTCTGGACCCGGGTGAAGGTGCCCGGCACCGGCGAGCAGCTCAACCAGAACCTGGAGAAGGCCGGCCGGGTGGCCGACTTCTTCGAGCTGGCCGAGCTGATGTGCATCGACGCGCTGCACCGCCGCGAGTCGTGCGGCGGCCACTTCCGCGCCGAGAGCCAGACCCCCGACGGTGAGGCGCTGCGCCACGACGACCAGTTCAGCTACGTCGCGGCGTGGGAGTACGCCACCGGTGAGTCCGCCAAGCCGACTCTGCACAAGGAACAGCTCGAATTCGAGTACGTCCACCCCAGCACGCGGAGCTACAAGTAATGGACATCAAAGTAAGGGTGTGGCGTCAGCCGGCCGCGGACGAGGCCGGGCGGATGGTCACGTACGACGTGAAGGACATCTCGCCCGACGCCAGCTTCCTGGAGATGCTGGACGTCCTCAACGAGACGCTGATCCTGTCCGGCGACGACCCGATCGCCTTCGACCACGACTGCCGTGAGGGCATCTGTGGCATGTGCAGCATGGTCATCGACGGCGTGGCGCACGGCCCGGAGAAGGCCACCACGACGTGCCAGCTGCACATGCGGCACTTCAAGGACGGCGACGTGATCGACGTGGAGCCGTGGCGGGCCGCCGCGTTCCCGGTGATCAAGGACCTGGTCGTCGACCGTTCGGCCTTCGACAAGATCATTCAGGCCGGTGGCTACATCACCGCGCCGACCGGTACCGCGCCCGACGCGCACGCCACTCCCGTACCCAAGAAGGACGCCGACCTGGCGTTCGAGGCGGCCACCTGCATCGCCTGCGGCGCCTGCGTGGCGGCCTGCCCGAACGGCTCGTCGATGCTGTTCACCGCGGCCAAGGTGGCCCACCTGGGCCTCATGCCGCAGGGCCAGCCCGAGCGCGACAGCCGCGTCGTCGACATGCTCCAGGCGCAGGACGACGCCGGCTTCGGCGGCTGCACCAACATGGGCGAGTGCGCCCAGGTCTGCCCCAAGGGCATTCCGCTGCACCTCATCGGCCGCCTGAACAGCGACTACCGCAAGGCTCTGCGCAACAGCAACTGAGGCCTGATCTCCGGGGCCGGGCACAACGGCGTGCCCGGCCTTCGGCGTGTCAAAGGCCAGGTCCAGGGCCAGGTCCAGGGCCAAGTCAAGACCGTTTCCCGGTACGCCGTGACAGCCGGCCCGAGCTCAGCGGGCCGCCCCGATGCCGCCGTGGATGAAGCCGGTCAACGTCTCGATCGCCTCCTCGTCCGGGATCTTGCCGAACCAGGCGTCCGCGAACCCCGACGCCAGCATCCCGAACATCGACGCCACCACCAGCGGCCGCCCCGGCAGGTCGAGCCCCACCAGATGCTCGGCCAGGTGGTGCTGGTCGGGCTCCATCATCTCGTCGACGATCCGCGCGAACGACGCGTCGACACTCGCCGCCTGCCGCAGCGCCCCCAGCACCGTGCGGTGCCGCCGATAGAAGTCCCAGTACGCCGCGACGTGGTAGCGGACCGCCTCCCGGTCGGCGAAGTCACTCGTGTGCCCGGGGCTCAGCGCGGCCAGGTCACTCTCGGCCAGCAGGTCGGCCAGCAGCGCCTGGAGCAGCTGCTCCTTGCTCGCGAAGTGCTTGTAGAACGACCCGGTCGCCCGTCCCGCCTCGGCGGTGATGTCGGTGATCTTGGCGTTCAGGTAGCCCGTGCGCTCGAAGACCCGGATGGCGGCCGCCTTGAGCTCGGCCCCCGTCTGCGCCGCCTGCTGCTGTCGAACTCCCGTCACTTGACGCAGGTTATCAGTCCGCTCTACGGTGAATCCATGTTCACTGAATCCATGTTCACCGTCATTGTGGGTGCCGGTCCGACCGGCCTCACCCTCGCCCGCGTCCTGCGGCGCCACGGCGTCCCGTTCCGGATCGTCGAGCGCGAGACCAAGCTCTTCGACGGCTCCCGGGCCAAGGGCCTGCAGCCCCGCACCCTGGAGATCCTCGACGATCTCGGCCTGCTCGACCGCTTCCTGGCGACCGGTGGCGCCTACCCGGAGCTGCTGGTCCACCGGCCCGACGGCGGCACCATGACGCGGCGCATGGCCGAGCCGCGGGACCCGACCCCGGCCGAGCCCTACCCGAACGGGCTCATGCAGCCGCAGTGGCGCACCTCCGAGCTGCTGGCCGACGGCGTGCCGGTCGAGCTCGGCGCCGGCGTCACCGGACTTTCGCAGGACGAAGACCAGGTGCACGTCACTTTGGACACCGGCGAGACGATCACGGCCCGGTACGTCGTCGGAGCGGACGGCGGCCGGAGCACCGTACGGAAAGCCCTGGGTGTGCCCTTTGAAGGCGAGACCTTCGAGACGGAGCAGATGCTCATCGCGGACGTCCGCGTGGAGGGCCTGGACCGCGATCACTGGCACGTGTGGCCGGGCGGCGACGGCAAGTCGCTCAAGCTCGGCCTGTGCCCGCTGCCCGGCACCGAGGATTTCCAGCTCACCGCGTCCCCTTCGGAGGTCTCCCTCGACGAGCTCGTGGAGGGGGTGGGCCTGAAGCTCACGCACGTCGGCTGGCGGTCGCTCTACCGGGCCAACATGCGCATGGTCTCGCGGTACCGGGTCGGCAACGTCTTCCTGGCCGGCGACGCCGCGCACGTGCACTCCCCGGCCGGCGGTCAGGGTCTCAACACCGGCATCCAGGACGCCTACAACCTCGGCTGGAAACTCGCGCTGGGGACACCAGAGCTGATCGAGTCGTACGAACGTGAGCGCCTCCCGGTCGCGGCGGACGTCCTGGGCATCACGACACGCCTGCATCGCGAGGCCACCATGCGCCGCGACGACCCCGCGCTGCGCCAGCTCACCCTGAACTACCGCGACAGCGCGCTCTCCCGCGACCACCGCCCCAGCCCCGGTCGCGTCCGGGCCGGCGACCGCGCCCCCGGCCCGATCTTCGATCTGCTGCGCGGCCCCGGCTTCACCCTGCTGGCCCTCGCCTGGCCGGGCGACCTGCCACCGGGCGCCCACCGCGTCGACGACCCCGAGGTCCTGGACATCTACGACGTCCACGAGCCGACCCTGTTTCTGATCCGCCCCGACAACTACATCGGCTGCGTCTCCCACTCGCCGGACGACATCGCCCGTTACCGGTCGCTGCTCGGCGTCTGAGGCTTATGCGCCCCGCTCCGGAGTGACGCGGTCGCGGATGCTGTCGAGCACGGCCTCCGCGGCCCAGGCGGCGGCGTCGGCGATGTCTCGCCGGTCCATGCCGAACTCGCGGCGGAACGTCACCCAGGTTCCGACGGAGTCGAGGTGGGACAGCGCCGCGATGATCGACCTGCGCTGTGCCGGGTCGAGGGAGGGCACCTCGGCGTCCAGCAGCCGCTCGAGCTGTGCGCGGCCGGGGGAGGGCGCCGCGCCGCTCACGCCGCGCATCGCCGTTTCGGCGACGACGTGCGCGAGTTCCGGCCGCTCGTCGTACCGCTGCATCGCCTCGCGGATCGCGAGCGGGATGTCGAAGAGGGACGGCGACTCCTCGCGGGCGAACAGGGTCGCCTCGATCCACGCCGCGGTCGCCAGCAGCAGGTCGACGCGCGTCGGATAGTTACGGAACACCGTGCGCTCGGCAATGCCGGCCCGGCGAGCGATGACCCGGTACGACACGTCGTCGCTGCCGACCTCCTCGATCAGCTCCGCGTAGGCGGCGAGAATCGCCTCCTGCGTCCCGCTCAGTTCGGGGACGGTCACGGCTGCGCCCACGTCGCGGAGGAGGGCAGCTTGGCCAGTACCGCGTCGACGGCGCGGTCGAACGCGTCGCAGATCTCGCCGGCGTCCAGGTCGAAGCCCGTGCGCAGGCGCGCCCAGAACATCGCCGACGAGAAGTAGCGCAGGGATGCCGCGACCCGCCGCCGGTCCCGGCGGTTGAGCGTCGGCGCCGCCACGTCGAGCATCGCCTCGATCGCCCGCGTGATGTAGGCGGGCTCGGTGTCGAGGGTCGGCGAGATCGCGGACGCCCGGGCGCCGACGTGCGCGTACGCGGGTGACGCGTCGAAGGCCCGGAAACGCTCGTGCACGGCGGCGCGGAAATCGGACACCGTCACGAACGGCGGCAGCGGGAAGCAGGTCTGCTCGATCCAGTTCGAGAGCGCGGCGAGCAGGTGCGGGCGGGTGGGGTACTGGCGGTAGATCGTGCGCTCCGAGATGCCGACCTCGTCGGCGAGGACACGGTAGGAGATGTCGTCGAACGTACGCTCGCGCAGCAGCACCGCGGCGCTCGCGAGAATCGCGGTCGCGGTGTCGACCGGCTCCTCCATCACGTCTCTCCCCGTTGAGATGCCCGTCGGTGTGATGCCCGGCGGGCAGCCGCCCAGCGCGGGGGCCCGGTGACTTCCGGCGGGAGCACGTAGCGATCGGAATCGTCGAGCGCGAGCGCCAGCGACGAGACGTACTGCACCTCGCCGCGCGGCCCTCTCTCAGCCGAGGCCAGCATATCCGGCCGCTCGAACGTATAGCCGGTGACGTGGCATCGGAGCCGCTCGCTGGAGGGGTTGCCGTGCTCGTCGAACCGGGGCGAGTCGATGCCGTCGGAGCGGCGGCGCAGGTAGTACCGCCCCCGCGTGGCGAGGGCCATGACCGGCGTGGTCACGAAGGCGACACCGATCGCGATGAGCACCGAGAACGGCTTGACCGCGTCGCCGAGCAGCCCGCCGAACGCGAGCAGGGACAGCGCCGAGGCGAGGCCCACCGACACGAGCCCCACCGGGTTCCAGTCGTGCAGCATGCCGCGGCGGAACTCGGGGAAGCGCGGCGAGATGTGCAGCACCCGCTTGTTGATCGCGATGTCGGTGGCGATCGTCACGAGCCACGCCATGACGACGTTCGCGTAGAGGCTGAGCACGAAGGAGATGAGGGTGAAGACGTCCAGCATCATGAGCCCGTACGCGATCACCAGGTTGAACAGCACGAAGATCGTGCGACCCGGGTAGTGCTTCGCCATCCGGGTGAAGACGTTCGACCAGGCGAGCGAGCCCGAGTACGCGTTGGTCACGTTGATCTTCACCTGCGCGACCACGATGAGCACCAGGGCGAGGACGATCGCGAGCCAGTCGGGGACGAGGGTCTGGTACATCACGACGAATTGCTTGACCGGCTCGGTCGCCTGGTGCCCGAGAGCG
Organism: Actinoplanes sp. NPDC048988; assembly: GCF_043197815.1. Taxonomy (NCBI): domain Bacteria; kingdom Bacillati; phylum Actinomycetota; class Actinomycetes; order Micromonosporales; family Micromonosporaceae; genus Actinoplanes; species Actinoplanes sp. NPDC048988. Next base: position 280,137 of record NZ_JBICTW010000009.1, read on the forward strand.
GGTTCGACCCGGACGAGCAGGTAGACGGCGAGGAACACCCCGATCACCTGCTTGGTGCCGCTGAAGACGACCCAGCCCGGGCCGGAGAACACGAACGACGTCCACCATGAGCGGGCGTTCGACGGCGTGCGCGGCGGCATGGCGCGGATGTAGTCGATCTGCTCCGCCAGCTGCGGAGTGAGGGCGAAGCACACCGCCGCGCTCGAGACCACGGCGCCGAAGCTGATCGAGCCGTCGGAGTCGCCGGTGAACGACGTGAAGGCGCGTACCGCCTCGGGGTCGGAGACGACGATCCACAGCAGCGGCAGCAGGGCGAGGGCGAGCCACAGGGGCGTGGTCCAGAACTGCAGGCGCTCCAGCGCCCGCATGCCGTAGATGACGATCGGGATCACGACGACGGTCGAGACGAGATAGCCCAGCCACAGCGGCATCCCCGTCGCCAGCTGGAGCCCCTGCGCCATGATGGCGCCCTCCAGGGCGAAGAAGATGCAGGTGAAACCCGCGAAGACGACGGTCGTGACGATGGAGCCGTAGTAGCCGAATCCCGAGCCGCGGGCGATGAGGTCGAGGTCGAGGTTGTAGCGGGCGGCGTAGTAGGCGACGGGCACGCCCACTATGACGATGATGACCGACGCGAACACGATGCCGAGTACGGCGTTGGGGGTGCCGTGGTCGATGCCGATGCTCGCGCCGATCGAGAAGTCGGCCAGGAACGCGATGGATCCGAGGGCGGTCGCGCCGACGGAGGCCGCGCTCCAGCGCCGGAAGGTGCGCGGCACGTAGCGGAAGGCGTAGTCCTCGAGACTGTCCTCTGCGGCCGCGCGCGCGTTGTCCGTCGACACAGGGCATCGTCGCTGCCCGATGTTACGACGGCATTGCGGGTGCGAGTCACGCCCGCTCAGATCGCCATGGCGGCTCGCACGGTGGAGGTGGCCGCCATGCCACCGGATCCGGTCTGTGTGACGAAACCCGAGGCGAGTACGACGTAGTGCTCGGCCGCCTCCAGGGCGAAGCCGATGTGCTGCTCGACGAGCAGCACGTTGATGCCCTCGCCGGCCAGCTGCATGATGGTGTGCTCGATCTCGGCGACGATCGTGGGCTGGATGCCCTCGGTCGGCTCGTCGAGGATGAGCAGCTTCGGCTCGGTGATGAGGGCGCGGGCGATGGCGAGCTGCTGGCGCTGCCCGCCCGAGAGCAGGCCCGCCTTGCGGGTGGCGAACGTCGCCAGAGCGGGGAAGCGGGCCATCTGCGCGTCGATGAGAGCCTTGCCGCGCCGGCGCCCGCCGGCGACGAGCTGCAGATTCTCCAGCGTCGTGAGCTGGCCGAACGCCTGCTGGCCCTGTGGCACGTACGCCATGCCGCGAGCAACGCGCTGGTGGGGGGCGAGCGACGCGATGTCCTCCCCGTCGAAGAACACGCGGCCCTTCGACGGCTTGATGAGGCCGATCGCGAGACGCAGCAGGGTCGTCTTGCCGGCGCCGTTGTGGCCGAGCACGGCCACCACCTTGCCGGCCGGCACCGTCACCCCGTGCAGCACCCGGGTGCGTCCGTAACCGGCCTCGATGTCGGTGAGTTCCAGCATGTCAGCCCTCCGTGATGGCGTCGGCGGTGCCGAGGTAGACCTCCTGCACCCGGGGATCGGCCTGCACCTCGGCCACCGTCCCCTGGGAGAGCACCCGGCCCTGGTGCAGCACTGTCACCCGGGTGGCGAAACGGCGCATGAAGTCCATGTCGTGCTCGACCACGAGCACGATGCGCCTGGCCGCGATGCGCTGCAGAAGTTCGCCGGTCGCGGTGCGCTCGTCCTGGCTCATGCCGGCGACCGGCTCGTCGAGCAGCAGCACCCGCGCGTCCTGCACGAGCAGCATCGCGATCTCCAGCCACTGTTTCTGGCCGTGCGACAGGATGCCGGCCGGCGTACCGAGCTCGCCGGCGAGACCGGTCTCCTCCAGCGCGTGCTCGATCGACGCCTCGACGCCCCGCCGGGCCCGCAGCAGCGAGGCCGACCGGCGGTGGAGCCCGGCGGCGATGTCGAGGTTCTGCAGGACGGTGAGCTCGTCGAAGACGCTCGCGGTCTGGAAGGTGCGGCCCACCCCGAGGCGGACGATCTTGTGGACCGGCCGGCCGAGCAGTTCCCGGTCGCCGAGCCGCGCCGACCCGGTGGCCCGGGTCAGCCCCGTGACGGCGTCGATGCACGTCGTCTTGCCGGCCCCGTTGGGGCCGATGAGGAACCGGACCTCGCCGGGGTGCGCGTCGAAACAGACGCCGTCGACCGCGACGAAACCCGAGAACTCGACATGGAGATCCGTGACAACCAGTGAAGCGTCCGTCATGAGCGCACCTCTTCCAGATGGGCGGCCGGGCTCACCGGGGCGGGCTGCTCGGCCGGGGTCCGGCGCGCCCACCTCGTCACCCGGGCCGGCAGCGACGACAACCCGTTCGGCAGGAAGAGAATGACGACGATGAACAGAAGCCCGAGGAGGTAGGTCCAGCCGTCGGGCCAGGTCGAGCCGAGGCTCGACTGTCCCCACCCGACCGCCATCGCGCCGAGCGCGGGGCCGAACAGCGAGGCGCGGCCGCCGAGGGCGACGCCCGCGATCATGAAGATCGAGGCGGCGGCGCCGATCTCGGCCGGGGTGATGATGCCGACGATGGGCACGAACAGCGCTCCGCCGATGCTGGCCATCAGCGCGGAGACGACGAAGGCGACGAGCTTGACGTTGGCCGGGTCGTATCCGAGGAAGCGCACCCGTTCCTCGGCGTCCCGGGTGGCGATGAGGAGCTCACCGAAGCGGCTGCGGTACAGCTGCCACACCGCGAGCAGGCACACGATGAGCAGCCCGGCCGCGATCAGATAGACCAGCACCTTGTTCGCCGGGTCGTTCAGCACGAAGCCGAAGAAGTACTTGAAGTCGCTGAGCCCGGTGTCGCCGCCGGTCTCGCGGATCGTGGAGCTGATCAGGACGGCCAGCGCGACGGCGAGCGCCTGCGACAGAATCGCGAAGTACGCGCCCTTCACCCGGCGCTTGAACAGCGCGTAGCCGAGGGCGCCGGCCACCACCACCGGGAGCAGCACGATCGCCAGCAGCGTGAACGCCGCGCTGCGGAACGGCTCCCAGAACACCGGGAGCGGCGCGAGCGGATCGTAGAGCACCATGAACCCGGGGATCCGGTCACCGGCGGTCTCCAGGGTGAGGTGCATGGCCATCGAGTAGGCGCCGAGGGCGAAGAACACCCCCTGCCCCATCACGAGCATCCCGCCCCGGCCCCAGGCCAGGCCGATGCCGACGGCCACGATGGCCCAGCAGCAGTACTTGCCGAGGTTGTTGAGCCAATGCTCGGAGAGGACGAGGGGAGCGACCGCGAGGAGCAGGAGGGCCAACGCCCCGATGCCGCCGATGGAATGCCATGGCTTCATCTTGGTCATCAGGTTCCTTCCGGTAACACTCTGGCCTCCAGGCCGGGGAGGAAGCGGAATGTTCTGCATAGCTGGTCAGAGGTAGCCGATGCGGCGTCGTCGCCGCATCGGTGTCGAAGCAGTTGCCCCGTGACGCAGGTGGTCGTACGGGTGTTCTATCCTCTGAGGATGTCTGCGGGGGAGCGGGGCTACCGGTACCGCTTCTACCCGACGCCTGGCCAGGCCGCGTTGCTGACGCGGACGTTCGGGTGTGTGCGGCTGGTCTACAACATGGGTTTGCAGGCCCGCCAGCAGGCGTGGCAGCAGCGGCAGGAGCGGCTCAGCTACAGCGGCACGTCGGCGTTGCTGACCGGATGGAAGAAGACACCTGAGTACAGCTTCTTGAACGAGGTGTCGTGTGTGCCGTTGCAGCAGTCGCTGCGGCACCTCGACACCGCCTACACCAGGTTCTTCAAGAAAGAGGCCCGGTTTCCGCGGTTCAAGTCGCGGAAACGGTCCCGCCGGTCGGCGGAGTTCACCGCGAGCGCCTTCACCTACGACAACGGCGAGTTGCGGCTGGCGAAGCTGATGGGCGAACCGTTGGACGTGGTGTGGTCGCGGCCGCTGCCCGACGGCGTGGTGCCGTCGACAGTCACCGTGTCGCAGGACCGGGCCGGTCGATGGTTCGTCTCCCTGCGTGTCGAGGCGCCCGCCACTACCGCACCTGCCAGCGAGGGGATGGTCGGGATCGATGCCGGGTTGAACCGGCTGCTCACCCGTTCCGATGGCGGGCGGGTGGACAACCCGCGGCAGGAACGCCGCGAACGTGCCGCCCTCGTTCGGGCGCAGCGGGTTCTGGCGCGTAAGGCGAAGGACTCCCGGAACCGGGAGAAGGCCCGGCTGAGGGTGGCGCGGGTGCATGCCCGCATCGCTGACCGGCGCCGGGACTTGTGGCACAAGGTGACGACCGATCTCGTGCGTGAAAACCAAGTGCTCGTGATCGAGGACCTCGCCGTACGCAACATGCTCAAGAACCACACCCTCGCGCGGGCGATCCACGACGCCTCGTGGGGTTTGTTCCGTACCTTGCTGGAATACAAGGCCGCCGAGTATGGGCGGACGCTGCTCGTGGTTCCACGGTGGTACCCGTCGACCCGGCTGTGCTCGGTGTGCCGGCTGTTGGCGCAGAAGATCGACCTTTCGGTGCGGAAGTGGACCTGCACCGGTTGTGGCACCAGGCATGATCGGGACGTGAACGCGGCCCGCAACATTCTGGCCGCCGGGCTGGCGGCGACGGCCTGTGGAGCTGATATAAGACCTCAACGGGGAACCACCTCCCGAGCGGGCGATCGGCGATGAAACAGGAAACACTCCGGGGCGACCCGGTGGAATTCCCGTCCCTCAGGACGGGGAGATGTCAAGCCAGACTCCTGGTTCGCACCGTGAACAGGCCCTGCGGGCGTAGTTGCAGGAAGACGATCACGAGGATGAAGGCGAGCACCTGCGCCAGGCTGCCGGTGGTCCAGTAGGCGAAGAACGAGAGGGCGACACCCACCGCCCACGCGGCGATGACGGTGCCCTTGAGCTGGCCGATGCCGCCGGCGGCGACGACGAGGAAGGCCGGGATGATGTACTGCGCGCCCATCTGGGAGTTCGTTCCGCCGATGAGTGACGCGGCCACACCCGCGACGCCGGCCAGGCCCGAGCCGACGAAGAAGGTGAGGCGGTCGATGGTGCGGGTGGAGATCCCCGTGGTCTCGGCGAGGTCCCGGTTGTGCACGGTCGCCCGGATGCGGCGGCCGAACGAGGTGTACTTGAGCCAGGCCGACAGCGCGGCGACGCAGACCGCCGCGAGCAGGATGGTGAACAGCTGCCGCATCGGCCAGTCGTAGCCGAGGACGGTCAGCTGCCCGTCGAGCCACCGGGGTTTCTCCACCGGGACGCCTTGGGACGGGAAGATCTGCAGTGCCGCCTGCTGAAGGATCAGGCTGACACCGACCGTGACGAGCAGGGTGTCCAGCGGCCTGCGGTACATCCACCGGATGACGGTGACCTCCAGCAGGAGGCCGAACAGGCCGGCGACCACGAACGCGACCGGCAGCGCGACCGGGATCGACAGGTCGCTGGCCGCGACGACCTGCTGGACGAGGTAGGCGGTGAAGGCGCCGAGCATCAGGAACTCGCCGTGGGCCATGTTGATCACGCCCATCTGCCCGAAGGTGAGCGAGAGGCCCAGGGCGGCGAGCAGGAGCAGGGCACCTTGTGCGCTGCCGTTCAGCAACTGGGGGATCAGCGCGTCCACGTGCGGTCAGCCCGCCGCGTCCGTGAGCTGCTTGCGGATGTCCGCCGGGAACCAGTCGTAGCCTTCGAGGTACGGGTCGGGCTCGATGAACTTGTCGGAGGCCCAGACGATGTCGAACTGGTTGTCGGCGTTGATCTGCCCGATGTGGCCGGGCTTGGAGATGTGGTGGTTCTCGCCGTCGAGCGTGACCTTGCCCTCCGGGGCGTCGAACGTGATGGTGGTCTTCTTCGCCGCGGCGTTCACCGCGTTGACGTCGAACGAGCCGGCCGCCTCGACGAGGGCCTTGTACAGGTACAGCGAGATGTAGGCGGCCTCCATCGGGTCGGAGGTGACGCCGCTGCTGTTGGGGTAGGCCTTCCAGCTCTGGATGAACTTCGGGTTGGTGGCGGTCTTGAGTGACTGGAAGTAGTTCCAGGACGCGTAGTTGCCGGTGACCTCGTGGCCCATGGCCGGCGCCTCCTCCTCGGCGATCGACACCGAGATGATCGGCGTCTTGGCGGGGGTGAGGCCGGCGTCGTAGTACGCCTTGACGAAGCCGACGTTCGACGAGCCGTTGATGGTGTTGAAAATGAAGTCGGGCTTGGCCGCCGCGATCTTCGCCACCTGGCTGGTCCAGTCGTCCTTGTCGAGGGGCACGTACTCCTCGCCGACGATCTTGATGCCGAGCTTGGCCGCGTAGAGTTTGATGATCGCGTTCGCGGTGCGGGGGAAGACGTAGTCGCTGCCGGCGAGGAACAGCGTCTTCACCCCCTTGGAGGCGAGGAAGTCCATCGCCGGGATGATCTGCTGGTTGGTGGTCGCGCCGGTGTAGTAGATGTTCGGCGACGACTCGAGGCCCTCGTACTGCACCGGGTAGAAGAAGAGGCCGTTGAGCTTCTCGACGACCGGCTTCACGGCCTTGCGGGACGACGAGGTCCAGCCGCCGAAGATCGCGGCGACGCAGTCCTGGGTGAGCAGCTTCTCGGTCTTCTCGGCGAAGGTCGGCCAGTCGGTGGCGCCGTCCTCCTGGACGTACTCGATCTTCTTGCCGAGAACACCGCCGCCGGCGTTGATCTCGTCGGCGGCCATGTGCAGCACGTTGGAGACGGTCTTCTCGGAGATCGCCATGCCGCCGGTCAGGGAGTTGAGGAAGCCGAGCTTGACGGTGCTGCCGGAGGTGTCGACGCAGCTGGCCGCGGCGGACGACCCGCCGCCGGCGATGTCGTCGCCGGCGCGGGCGCCGCAGCCGGCGAGCACGGTCACGATGGCGCCCGTAGCCACGAGCGCGCGCAGTCGGGAGAGGGACATAAGCGGGAACTCCGTTCCTGGGATCCTGCCGTGCCGTCGGCCAGGTGCAAGCAGACTGGTCTCGTGTCATTGCTTTGACATTTCTTGTCTGTTCCAACTCTGTAGCCGCCGCGACGGTTAGAGACTTGCAGCGCCGGTAAAAACCAATAAATCGGGCGAAACTGATGTCATGATTCTGCCATCTGAAGATCGCGCAGAGAGCTCGTGGCATGGTTCTGACATGCTGCGTCTTTGATTTGATAGACGGCCACCCGGCGCCGCCCTGCTCACCATGGACGCCTTCGTGATGACCGCGGGCGGCAGCGAAGCCGTGCGGACCTGCCAGCAGTGGCTCAACGGCGCCTGCATCGGGGCGCGGCCGGTTCTTCATCGGACCGGCCGACGGGCACTTCTCGCGCAACGTGCGGCCCGCCCTGGTGGGGCCGGCGTCTACACCGCCGACATGACCCGGATCGTCAAGGTCTTCCAGCGGTTCTGCATGCTGCCGGAAACCGGTGCCGGCGACCCCGATCGCGTGGGCCAGGCGATCGACTGCAAGATCCCGCTCAGCCGCGCCACCATCACAACCGTCAAGAATCACGGCTACGAAATCGTCGGCCGGTACCTGACCGGCGGCACCACCAAGGTGCTGACCCACTCCGCGGCATGTCCACCGCTACAGCGGTGACCTCGGCTTCCCGCTGCCCGCCAACTGGGCCTTCGACCAGATCACGAACACCGTGCTGGCCGCGGGCACGGCCGGCGAGGTGGAGATCGACAACGACATCGTCTCGGGCCGCGGCCTCGGCGTGAACAGTGTGACCCGGCCCCGGGATCCGAACGACGGCTTCTCCACCATGCTGATCTGGATCGAGGCCCGGGCGAGCCAGTGGTGGGTCGACCACCCCGGCCGGTCCGGCCCCGAGTTGGTCGCGCAGTGGCTGCGGATGCGCTCCAACGCGTTCGCGTTCCACGGCGCGGACACCGTCTTCGGCGAGCTCGACTCCGGGTTCATCGATGTCGTCCGCGGCTACCCCGGCCGCCCGGACGGCTGCCAGTGGTATCAGAGCGGGCTGTCCAGCGACGAGGCGTACGCGTTCGCCGCCGACCGGTTCGCCACCAGGGCCGACAACTCGTTTCTGTCCCTCGGCGACTACTTCGCCGACGTCGATGCCTGGGTCATCGGACAGCAGAGCCGGCTCGACCCGGCGATTCCCCTGTCCACCCTGTTCCGGCGGCAGTACGCGACACGGGACACGGCGGCCAACCGCTTCGGCGGCTTCTTCGCCCGGCGGTTCGGCCTCAACGCCGACCGGGCCCGGGTCTGCGCGGCCAACATGTTCGATCAGCCCGGCGACGCCAAGACCGCTGGAATCCGGAACGCCTTCTGGTGGGACCAGTTCGTGACGTGCTGGCACCCACCCCCGTGCTGGTGTCCGGGACCGCCCGGGCCGGCGTGGCGCGCGCGTTCGCCGATCTGGTCGTCGAGTTCGCGAGCGCCCCATGAGTGGATGGTTCCGCCGGGCGACGGCCGTCCTGGCGTTTGCCCTCGTCACCACGGTTCCGGTGGCGGTGGTCGCCGAGCCCGCGCCGGCGGCCGGCTGTCACCGGTCGTCGTGCCATCACCATGACCCGCGGACGATGGGCTGCGGACCGGATGGGTGCAAGCCTGCGTGAAGAAACGGAACGACTGGGGCCATTTGCACTGCCCGCTACTGATCTCCCCGGGCGGGGCCGATCTCGTCGGCGACCATCTGGGCCGAGAGGGTGACCATGGGGAGGCCGCCGCCCGGGTGGACCGAGCCGCCGACCAGGTACAGGCCCTTGACCGGGCCGTGGTTGACCGGGCGCATCAGGCCGCCGGCGGTCCCGTAGATGGCCCCGCCGGGTGCGGCCGTGGAAACGGCCAGGTCGGCGGGGGTCCGGGTCTCCATGAAGGAGACGCGGTCGCGGATGTCCAGGCCGCGGCGGGCCAGGAGGTCAAGGACGTGTTTGCCGTACGCCTCGGCCAGCCCCGGGCGTCGCCAGTCGACCGACTGCCAGCCGGTGCCGTGCGGGGGAGCGTTCACCAGCACGAACCACGCCTCGGAGCCGGGCGGGTGGACCGTGGGGTCGCCGGCCCGGGTCACGAAGACGGTGGGGTCGGAGGCGGGGCGCGCCCGGTGTGAGGCGGAGCCGAAGATGGCGTCGAACTCGGCGTCGTAGTGGCTCGGGAAGAACACGTTGTGGTGGGCGAGCGACGGGGTCTCGCCGCGCACGCCGAGCAGCAGCACGAAGCCGGCCAGGCTCCGGTCGGTGAGCCCGGCCAGCCGGCCGGGGGTGGGCAGCAGATCGCGGTAGACCGTCACCGCGTCCACGTTGGACACGACGATGTCGGCGGGGACGACAGCCTCGGGCGTCCGTACGCCGCGGACCCGGCCGTCGACGGTTTCGATCGCGGTCACTGTGGTGTTCCGGACGATCCGGACACCGGCCGTGGTGCAGCGGCCGGCCAGGGCGGTGGCGATCGTGCCCAGACCGCCGGGGAGGTACCAGCCGCCGAAGGCCAGCTCGGCGTAGGGGACGGCGGCGTGGGCGGCCGGGGCGCGGCGTGGGTCGGCTCCGGTGTAGGTGGCGTAGCGGTCGAGCATCGTACGCAGCCGGGGGTCGCGCAGGTAGTGGCGGCCCAGGCCGCGCAGCGTCATGCCCGGGGCGATGGCCGCCAGGTCGCCGACCCGCCAGGTCAGGCCCAGCAGCGACGCGGGAGTGACCGGCTTGCGCAGTACCGAGCGCCACGAGGCGTTCCAGATGCGGGCGGCCCGCTTCCAGAAACGATCCCAGTCCTCGGCGGCGCCCGGGCCCAGGGTGCCGGCGATCCGCGACAGGAAGACGTCGTGGTCGGACGACGAGTCGAGGACCGTGCCGTCGGCGAAGAAGTGCCGCACCACCGGGTCGAGTTTCACCGGGTTCAGGTCGAGCTCGGTGAAGACCTGCGGCAGGGTCAGCAGGCTGGGCCCGGTGTCGAAGCGGAAGCCGTCCCGCTCGTGGACGCCCAGCTTGCCGCCGAGCACGCCCGAGCGTTCCAGCACCGTGACGTCGTGTCCGGCGCGGGCCAGGCGGACGGCCGCGGTCAGGCCGCCGACCCCCGCGCCGATGACGACAACTCTGCTCATACCGGCCTTCCTCGCCAGCTCAGCGCGCCGCGGCGGCGCCGCCGGAACGACCTCACGACCAACCACCCGAAAACCGCGATCGAGATCGGCTGGGCCAGGGCGTCGGGCCAGCTTCGGCCGCCCGTCGCGCTTGCGGAGATCACCCTTCCGAGCACACCCAGGCCGTACGCCGTCAGCGCGACCCCCGCCGCACCCCAAGAGCCCGTAAGGGCGAAGATTGCGGTTGCGAGCGGTGGGGACGCGTACAAGAAAAGAAGAAGGACCACGACGGCGCCGGCGCCGAAAGGCGTGCCGAACGATTTCCAGAGCGATTTGGCGTATCCGTCGGTCAGCTCGCGCCACGAGTCGTACATGCGGCAGGTGGCCAGCGGCGCGCCGGCGGCGAGGGCGATGCGGCCGCCCGAGCGTTTGACCGCGCGGGCCAGCTCGATGTCCTCGAGGATTTCGCTGCCGACCGCGGCGTGCCCACCGGCTTTCCGGTACGCGGCGTTGTCGATCACCAGCCACTGCCCGCCGGCCGCGGCGAGCGACGTGCGGCGGGAGCGTTCCATGGCCCGCAGCGGCAGAAATGTCAGCCACGACCATTGCAGCAGAGGCTGGACCAGGCGGCCGGCGCCGACGATCCTCGGGTACGGGGAGAGCAGGTCGACCCCGGCGTCGCGCAGGAGCGTGACCGCCGAGGCGACCGCGTCGGGAGTGAGCACGACGTCGGCATCCACGAAGGACAGCACGTCGGCCTCGTGCGCGGCGTCGGCCAGCTGCTGGCAGGCGTGCGGCTTGCCGAGCCGGCCGGGCGGCGGGGGAGTGCCGGTGAGCAGCACGACCTTGTCGCCGGCGATCGAGCGGACGATCTCGGCGGTGCCGTCGGTCGAGCCGTCGTCGAGCACATAGACGGTCAGGCCGGCGACGCCGCGCTGGGCCAGCAGCGACTCGAGGCAGGCGGTGACGCGCGCGGCCTCATCGCGTACGGGCAACAGCAGCGCCACCGTCTCACCGGTGACCGCGCCCCGCGGCACCCGGCGCAGGAGCAACGCGTTCACGGCGGTGTGCGCGGTCAGCGCGACCCAGGGCAGAAGCGCGAGCCAGATCATCGGCGCGGCCGTAGCCGCCACGCCACGGGCAGGACGGCGGCGCCCATGACTACGCCGCCCCACAGCGCGGAGCCGGGAAGATCCAGGAAGACGGCGTGGGCGAGCACTGAGGAAGCGTACGTCCAGAACCAGAGGGCCAGCATGGGCGCGTCCGCCGGCCGTGGCCCGGTCACCCCGGCCGTCCTCCACAGGACCGTCATGAGGAGCAGCGCGAAGCCCAGCCAGCCGAGATAGTTGCCGATCGGGATACCTGGAACACCCGGCAGGGCCGGGGTGGGCGACTCCCACCGCCAGTAGCCCTCGGCGACCATCTGCGGATCGAGGAAGAGATCCCAGGCGGCCAGGCCGAACGCGGCCACCGCGATCCGCGCCCGCGACGGCAGCCGCTGCACGGCCAGCCACGCCGGCCAGGCCATCCACGTCCAGGCGAGCGGGATGATCAGCGGGACGCCGAGCAGCTTCGGGCCGAGCTGGCCCGAGTAGACGTACGTGCCGAACGGGAAGCCGGTGGCGACGCCGATCGCCTCGACCGCGAAGCCGCCCAGCGTGGCCGTGCCGACCAGGGCCAGCGCGGCCCGCGGGCCCCGGCTGAGATAGGCGTGCGACACCGACAGCACGTAGCCCAGGACCACGGTGGCGACGGTGAAGCCGGCCCGGGTGTCACCGCTGGTGAGCGGGTAGCAGATCTGGAGCAGGACGAGCGCGCCGAGCAGAAACCAGGGAAGCCGCATTCAGATGCCGACGATGCCTGGTGCTTCCTCGGCCGGGCGCTCCACCAGTGGAAGGCCCCGGCCCAGGATGGCGAACTTGCGCTCGTCGCCCGGGAAGAGAAAATCGCGCAGCACGTCGGAGAAGCCGAACCGGCGGTACAGCCGCCAGGCCCGCGACTTGCGCTCGTCGGCCTCGGGGGTGGACAGCAGCACGGTCTCACCCTCGGCCATGGCCAGCAGCGCCCGCAGTTGCCGGGCGCCGACGCCGTGCCCCTGGGCGACCGGGCGCACGTGCAGCTCGACCACCTCGAAACAGTCGGCCAGCCAGCGCCGCCGGTCCCGGTCGTCGAGCGCCGACCGCACCTGGTCGTGCCACCACTGGCCGGGCCCGGAGGTGTACCCGTAGCCGAAACCGGCCAGCCGGCCGTCGGTGGTCAGGGTGGCCACGGCCCGGAAGCCGGCCCGGCGTACGTGGGCGCCGATGTAACCGCGGCGGGTCTGCAAAAGTTCCTGGCGGTAGCCCATCGCCTCGCCGTAGACGCCGACCACGTCGTCGAGCCGCCGCAGCAGATCGTCCGGCTGCCACGCAACGAGCCTCATCGTCCGGTCCCGCCCCCTGCTCCGACATCTTCCGACAGCCAGCCCAGCACCGCCCGGTCGCCGCTGATCGCCTGAACGGCGAACCGCGCGAACAACTCTTCCGCGTACCACCGATCGGTCGGCGTCCGCGCGATCACCGCGCGATGCTCCGGCTGACGGTACGCGAATCGAGCCAGGTCCGCCGCATCACTCCATAGGCTGACAGTCCCTTGCCAGCCGATCGGCGCCTCACCCATCCCGAAGTACGCGAGCAGCCCAGGCGCCCCGTCCAGCTCCCGAACAACCGGCGGAATCGCCCGCCAGAAGGTGAGCGCCCGCGTCGGCCGAAGCCTCGCCCGAGTGAGAGAAAGAACCATCCCACCCGATTCGCGCCCCGCCGCCCCACCGCCGTGATTCGCTCCCGCGCCGTCGCCGTGACGCGCTGCTCCGCCACCGCCCGCTGCCGCGCCGCCGCCGTGACCCGCTGCCGCGCCGCCGCCGTGACCCGCTGCTCCGCCACCGCCCGCTGCCGCGCCGTCGCCGTGGCCCGCTGCCGCGCCGTGGCCCGCTGCCGCGCCGTCGCCGTTACCCGCTGCTCCGTTGGCGCCCGCTGCCGCGCCGCCGCTGTTACCCGGTGCCGCGCCGCCGTCGTAGTCCGCTGCCGCATCGCCGGTACCTGCCGCCGCCGTGCCGCTGTTGCCCGCCGCCGTGCCGCTGTTGCCCGCGGCCGTGCTGCCGGTGCTCGCCGCGTTGAAAGCCGCAATCCTGCCGTCCATATCCGATTTTTCGCTTTTGTCGGACGATGGCGGGAAGCTCTTGTCGGACGACGGCGCGGACCTTCTGTCCGATGACGGCGCGGACCTTCTGTCCGACGATGACCGGGAACTTCGGTCCGACGATGGCTGGAAATCTTTGTCCGACGACGGCGGGGAACTGCTGGCCGGGAGGGTTGAACGGCTTGTGGCCGGGAGCGTCGGGGCCAGCGAGAACGGCTCGCGGCCGGACCAGGTGCCGCGGCTGTGCAGCGGTATCAGGTCGATCGTGGCCCGCGCGATCGCTATCCGGTCCCACTCGGGGAAGCTCACCGGCTCGGCGCTGACGGTCACCGCGGCGTACCGCGTCACATCGGCGTCGCCGGGGCGGAAGCCGCTCGCCGTACCCAGGAACTTGGCGAAAGTCACGCCGGGCGGGACCTTGGGACGGGCCATGCGCAGCATGGCGGAGCCGACCCGCCGCGCGGGGACGCGCCAGACGTGCAGCGTGATCGGCATCAGGCCACGTCGGCCGGTGTGCCGGCGGTGACGCGCACCAGCTCGTCGTACGTGATCGGGAAAACCGCCTGGGGAACGCCGCCGGCCGCCCAGATCACCTCGTACTCCCGCAAGCTTTTGTCGATCAGCGTGCGCACCGGTTTCGGATGGCCGAGGGGTGCGACCCCGCCGATCGGCTGGCCCGTGTGTTCGCGGACGAACTCGGGGGTGGCGCGCTTGAGGTGTCCGATTTGGAGGCCTTCCGCCACTTTATCGGTGTTGACGCGGTGGGCGCCCGACGTCAGGACCAGCAGCGGCTCGCCGTCCGCGTCGAAGATCAGCGAGTTGGCGATCTGGCCGACCTCGATGCAGAGGGCGTCGGCCGCCGCGGCCGCCGTGTGCACGGCCTCGTCCAGGATGATCACCTGTGAGTCGGCGGCGCCGGCGGCGTCCAGCGCGTCCTGCACGGCGATGACGTTCGGGTGTGCCTGCATCCCACTATTCTCACCACCCGAACCGCTCCCGGTGCAGGCGGGCCGGTGGCACCCCCACCCGGCGGGCCGCTCGGAAGACCGCCTCGGCCCACGGGTCGGGCCCGCAGACGTAGACGTCGTGGCCGGCGATGTCCGGGGCCAGCGCCCGCAGCGCCTGCGCGTCGTCGTACTCGGCGTAGTCGGCCGGCAGCCAGGACGTGTCCGACGCGCGCGGGCCGACCAGCGGCACCAGCCGCACCCCGCGGTCGGCGGCCAGCCACTCCAGCTCCTCCAGGAACGCCACCTCGTGCGGATGCCGGGTGCGGTAGACCAGCGTGGCCTTCCCCCGCCCGTACGGCAGATCCCAGAGAAGCGCGAGCAGCGGCGTCACCCCGACACCGCAGGCCAGCATGGTCACCGGGCCGCCGGCGTACGTCGCCGCCGTCATCCGGCCGAACGGTCCCTCGATCAGCACGCGGGTGCCGGGCCGCAGCGTGGCGACGCGGGCGCTGCCGTCGCCGACCGCCTTCACCGTGATCCGCAGCGAGTCGCGGCGCGGCGGGCCGGAGAGCGAGAACGGGTTGCCGCGCAGGCCGGCCCGCCCGTCCAGGAAGCGCCACACGAAGTACTGGCCGGCCCGCGCCGGAAGCCTTTCCAGCTGCCGTCCTCGCAGGTAGACGGAGACGAGGCCGGGTGCTTCGGTCTTGATCCCTTGGACGACCAGCCGGTGCCTCGCCGTGCGCCAGATCGGCAGGCCGATGCGGAAGATCAGGATGGAGCCCGCGGCGATCAGATAGAGACCCCAGAAGTAGGCGCGCGCGGCCGGTGATCGGAAATCGCTGCCGAGCAGCAGCATGTGCGGCAGCGCCAAGGCGATGCCCGCGTAGGCGTACAAATGCAATAAATGCCATGACTCATAGCGCAGCCGACGTCGCCGGTGCCTCGTCGAAGTGATCACCACGAGCGTCAGGGCGGCCAGGGCCGCCACTGCCAGAACCATGCTCTCCAGGGCCAGGGTTTCCCACAGACGGCCCATTCGGGTGTACGCGATGACAGCCAGCCCCGTATGAGCGAGCAGCAGGGTGAACGACGCGAAACCGGTCCAGCGATGCCAGCGGGCGAGCGCGTCCTGCCCGTACGCCCGCTCGACCCACGGGATCCGGGCCATGAGCAGCACCTGGATCAGCAGCAGGTCGGCCGACCAGAGCGCGGCCAGGCGTCCCGCGGCCGCGATCCCGCCCGGCGCCTCGCCCCGGTTGACGGTCCACAGTGCCGTGACGACGACCAGGCTGAACGCGGCGATGAACTTCGGCACGAGGCCTTTGTACGGTCTGTCTCGCGCGCGCGGGAGGGTCCCGTGAAGAAGCTAACGACTTACCGAATTTCGGTTATTTGCCCAGGCCAGTGGCCTCCACGCTGGCCTGCCAGAGCTCGTGGGCCCGTTGCGGGTCGGCGGCGTGCCGCGACGGTTGCCGGGGCTGGTGGCCCACGTAGTAGGCGCCGTTGACGACCGGGTTGTCGGCCAGCCAGACGAGAAGCTCGCCGGCCGTCTCCGGCGTCGTCAGGAACGGGGCGAAACGGTAGAAGAAGCGGGTCAGCTTGCCCGCGCCGAAGTCGCTGCGCACCACCCCGGGGTGGAAGGAGACGCTGGTGATGCCGGGCCAGCGACGGGCGGCCTCGGCGGCGAACAGGACGTTCGCCGCCTTCGCCTTGCTGTAGGCCTGCCAGCTCGTGTTCTTGCCGGCGAAGTCGTGCGGGCCGGGTTTACCGCGCATGTGGGCCCGGGAGGCGGTGACCACCAGCCGCCCGATGCGCTCGTGCAACAGGCCGGCCAGCAGGAACGGGGCGAGGTGGTTGCTCTGCATGGTCGCCTCGAAGCCGTCCCGGGTGATCCGGTGCTCGGCCACCATGCCGCCGGCGTTGCTGGCCAGGACGTCGATGCGGGGGTAGGTCCGGTCCAGGTGGGCGGCGAGTTCCCGTACCTGGTCGAGGTCTTCGAAGTCGGCCCGCTGGACGTCGGGCTCCTTGTACGGGTCGGGCGCGTAGATCCGGACCGCGGCGTGCACGCGCTTCGCGGCCTCGGCCAGCTTGGCGGGGTTGCGCCCGACGAGGACGAGCTGGTCACCCTGCCGGGCGAACAGCTCGGCGGCGGCCAAGCCGATGCCGGAGCTCGCTCCGGTGATCACCACGATCCGGTCCATCTTCGGATCCTCCCTGTCGATCCTTCGTCCCGCAATCTCTGACTCAGGTCTTAGGTTGTACGGGTGGACGACATCGACCTGGTGCGCGACTTCAACCGGTACTACACGCGGCGCATCGGGGTGCTGAACGACGAATATCTGGGTCAGGGGAGGCCGCTGGGCGAGGCGCGCCTGCTGTTCGAGATCGGCGCCGGGGCCGACCTGCGCGACCTGCGGCGCCGGCTGGGGCTCGACTCGGGCTACCTGAGCCGGATGCTGCGGTCGCTGAGCGCGCAGGGGCTGGTCGCGGTGGCGCCACGGCCGGGCGACGCCCGGGTGCGGACGGCGACGTTGACGCCGGCCGGGCGGCGGGAGGTGGCCGAGCTGGAGGAGCGTTCCCGGGTGTACGTGGCGGAGCTGCTGGAGCCGTTGAGCCCGCGGCAGAGGGCCGAGTTGGTGGAGGCGCAGACGGCGATCCAGCGCCTGTTGCGGCTGGCCGCGATCACCCTGACCCCGGTGCCCGACGCCGCGCCGGAGGCCCGGTTCTGCCTGCGGGCGTACGCGGCGGAGCTGGTGACCCGCTTCCCGGAGGGTTACGACGCCGAGGGTGCCCTGCTGCCACCGGGCACCCTGCACGACGGCACCTTCCTGCTGGCCGCCGAGGAGGGCGAACCCGTCGGCTGCGGGCTGTGGCAGGGCGGCTCCCCGGGGACGGCGGAGATCCGGCACCTGTGGGTCAGCCCCCGTGCTCGTGGGCTGGGGCTGGCGCGGCGGCTGCTCGCGGCCCTCGAGGCCGACGCCGCGGCCCGCGGCGTCACGACGGTCCGCCTGGGTACCCACTCCACGCTGGTGGAGGCCATCGCCCTCTACCGCAGCGCCGGGTACCGGGAGATCCCGCCGTACGACGAGTCCCCGTACAACCAATTGGCCTTCGAGAAGCCCCTCTGATCCTTTTCCTCCCGTGTGACGCATGCCGCAACACGACGGGGGCGCCGCGCCCGCGGAGTTGCTTTTTTGTCGTACACGAGTGCTAGTCTCTTCCTTAGTTAGAACGGATGTTCGAACGAGCGTCCGCTCTGACGCCGGGGGCCGAGTTTCGCGGCTCGGCGCCCGGTGCGCGGCACCCGCGAAGTGCCGCGCGTGAGGCACCGGGCATTCGCGGGCCCGGGGCCTTCAGACAAGGCAGGACCGTCGTCCGCTGCCCCCGACCCCCGGGTGGCGGGCGACGGACCCGCCGGTGAGTCCGGCCGGGTGTGGTGTGGGGAAGCTTCACGCCCGGCCGGCTGCCCCTGAACGGCAAGCTGCTGCGTCTTCCTCCGCAGCTGATCGGTTCGACCAGTTCGTCGGATGCGACACACGCGAGGAGAAACCATGGCGAGCAACACGGCGCCGGCCCTCACCCAGGTGCCCGGTGCCCACGCGCCCGGTGCCCAGGTGCCCGGTCTGGCGCACGCGCCGACCGCGGCTCGGGCCGAGGCGCCCACGGTTCCGGCGCACATGCTGCCGCAGCGCACCCCAGCCCAACTGCTGACCATCGCCCGCCAGGGCCTCGACGAGGCGGCACGCACCCGCCCCGACGGCCTGCGCTACGCCGCGGCCCACCTGGCCGCCCTGCGCGCCGCCGCCGCGGTCCTGGCCGCCCGCGCCCGCCCGGCCACGTCCACGAGGCGCAGCCGCGTGACCAGCGTCTGGTCGCTGCTGGTTCTGGTCGCCCCCGAGTTCGGCGAGTGGGCCAACTACTTCGCCCTGGGCGCCGGCAAACGAGCCGCCGCCGAGGCCGGCATCCCCCGCGTGGTGAGCCCCCGCGAGGCCGACGACCTCCTTCGAGCCGCCGAACAGTTCGTGGCCGTCGTCGAGTCCGCCCTGGGCCTGGCCTACCAGCCCCGCCTGGCCGCCTGACGCCGTCGCAGTGAGCCGGGGCAGCCCTCGGCTCGATTCCGCATGCCCGCTTCCGCGGGACAGCCGGTGGGAGCGACCGGCGCAGACATGGCCCCCGCCTTCGCGATCGTGCGGCGGCGCGGGCCCGGACGGCAGCCGCCACGGAGGGCGGCCCGTTCGAAGAAGCCGTTTCCCGATGACCTGGACTCGTCGGTGCCGGTCGCGGTTCCGGGCGATGCGTCGCCGGCTTCGCGCGCGATGGCGTCACGTGCTTTACCGGCGGTGGTCGCCGGCTTCGCACGCGATGGCGTCACGTGCTCTGCCGGCTGTGGTCGCCGGTTTGGGCGATGGCGTCACGTGCTCTGCCGGCGGTGGTCGCCGGTTTGGGCGATGGCATCACGGGCTGGTCGGCGATGGCCGCCGGCTGGGCGACGGCGTCACAGGCTTGCTGGCCGGGACGAGAGCAACAGAGCGAGGCAACACATGGCGGGACGCATGAGCAGCGGTGCGGCCGCCCTTGCTGAACTGGTTCGGGCGGCCGGGGAGACCGAGACCAGCGGCGTGCAGCGGATGCTGCCGGTGGCCCCCGAGCTGAGCGGTCTGCTGCCCGGGCGCGGCCTGCGGCGCGGCAGCACCGTCGCGGTCACCACCGGCCGCGAGGCCACCGCCGGTGGTGGAACGTCACTGCTGCTGGCCCTGCTCGCCGAGGCTTCCCGGGCCGGTTCGTGGTGCGCCGTCGTCGGCGTACCCTCACTCGGCGCCATCGCCGCCGCCGAAAGCGGCGTGGCCCTGGACCGCCTGGCCCTGGTCCCCGACCCCGGCCCCGAGTGGCCCACGGTGGTGGCCGCCCTGATCGACGGCGTCGACGTGGTCGTCACGGCCGTCCCCGGCGGCGTCTCCGGCTCGATAGCCTCCCGCCTGGTAGCCCGGGCCCGCCAGCGCGGAAGCGTCCTGGTCCCCTTCGGCGCCTGGTCCGGCGCCGACGTCACCTTGCACGTCACCGCCGCCCGCTGGGAAGGCCTGGGCGCAGGCCACGGCCGCCTGCGCCGCCGCGAGGTAACCATCCGAGCCCACGGCCGAGGCGCCGCCGCCCGCCCCAAACAGGCCACCATGTGGATGCCCGGCATCACCATCCGCCCGATCACTCTGCCCCCGGCACCCTCCGCCGGTGACCCCAGCCCGCACCGCCCTCCCGCACATTCACCGCCCACCCAGCCTTCCTCGCGTCCACCCGCCCAGCCTTCCGCGGTATCGCCCGCGGGGTCTTCCGCGGTCTCGTCCGGTCAACCTCTCCCGGCGTCTTCCGAAGCTGCGTCGTCCACTGGGTCTTCCGGGGTCCCGAGCGACCAGACCCGGGCGGTTGCGACTGGTCAGCCCTCGACGGTTTTGCCCGCGATGGGCGGTTCTTCCGGCGCTCCGATGCGGGCGGCAGGGGCGGACTCGGGGCGGCGGCTGGCCGTGGTCGGGGCGCCGCCCGCCGTTGACTCCCGGGCCGCTGTGGTTGCTTCTTCGGGGGAGGGCTCCTCGGTGCCTCCTTCGGGACACGGGTCCCCTGTGGACGGTGTGCGGGCGGGGGATGAGCTGGGGCAGGTGCTGCGGCTTCGGGCGGGGCGGCTTCGGGCCGAGTCGGCGGCGGTGGTTTGAGTGGCTGTGGCAGGGACGACCGGGGCGGCGGGGATCCGGACGATGCTGCTCTGGTGTCCGGACTGGGCCGTGGTGGCGGCCGAGATCGTGGAAGGGGTGCCGGCGGCGGGGGCGGTCGTCGTGTTGCGGGGGAACCGGGTGGTGGCCTGTTCGGAAGGGGCGCGGCGGGAGGGCGTACGGAAAGGACTGCGACGCCGGGAAGCGCAGAGCCGATGCCCTCAGCTGGTTGTCGTCGAAGACGATCCCGGGCGGGATGCCCGGGCCTTCGAAGCCGTGGTGGCGGCCGTCGAGGAAGTGGCGGTCGGGGTCGAGGTGATTCGGCCGGGGGCGTGCGCGTTCGCCGCTCGGGGGCCGGCGCGGTACTTCGGTGGGGAGGAAGCGGCCGCCGAGCGGATCGTGGAGCAGGTCGCGCAGCAGTGCGAGGTGGAGAGTCAGGCCGGCGTCGCCGACGGGGTCTTCGCGGCGGGGCTGGCGGCGCGGAAGGGGCTGCTGATTCCGCCGGGGGAGACGACCGCTTTCCTGGCCGGGGAGCCGATCGAGGCGCTGGAACGGCCGGAGCTCATCGACCTGCTCAAGCGGCTCGGCATCACGACGCTGGGCGACTTCGCCCGGCTGCCGGCGGGGGACGTGCTCGGCCGCTTCGGGTTCGACGGGGCGCTCGCGCATCGGCTCGCCGGCGGTTTCGATCACCGGCCGCTCGCGGTGCGGAAGCCGCCGCCGGATCTGGAGGTCGAGGAGACGTACGACGAACCGCTGGAAAGGGTCGATGTGGCGGCCTTCGCGGGAAGGGCCCTCGCCGAGCGGTTACATGACGGGCTCTCGGCGTACGGACTGGCCTGCACCCGCCTCGGCATCGAGGCGATCACCGCCGACGGCCAGGAACTGCACCGCGTCTGGCGCCACGACGGCACCCTGACCGCCGCCGCCATCGCCGAACGCGTCCGCTGGCAACTCGACGGCTGGCTGACCGGCGCCCGCCGAGGCGCCCCGGCCCGCCCCACCGCCGGCCTGGTACGGCTGCGACTGATCCCCGACGGCGTCCTCGTCCACTTGGGACTGCAGCCCGGCCTGTGGGGCGACACCGGCGCCGAACGGGAACGGGCCCACCGAGCCTTCAGCCGCGTGCAGGGCCTGCTCGGCCCCCACGCCGTCGTCACACCGGTCCTCGGCGGCGGCCGCTCCACCGACGACCAGATCCGCCTGGTCCCGTGGGGCGACGAACGCGACCCCACCCGCCCCTCGACCATCCACGACGACCCCATCCCCGGCGTGCTCACGGCTCCGCTGCTGCCGCGTTCCACAGCGCCCGCCTTGAGCCCCGACCTGCCCGATTACGAACCCCCAACCCCCAACCCTCTTCCGGAGGTACGCCCGGAGCACCCCGACGACGGCACGGTGATCGCCCTGTCCTCGCGCCGTAAGACACCCCCTACCGGACCTGTCCCGTCCTGGGAGGAGTTGGAGCGCCCGCCCGCCTCCACCCCACCAAAAACGGATTTTCCCGGTACGGCCCGGGGCGGCTTGGCCTCGGTTTCCCACCTTTCCGACCACCGACCTACGCAGCCACCCGCCGTGCCGTCCACGTCCGCTGCGCCGCAGACACCCATCTCTGTCGTGCCGCCCACGTCCGCCGCGCCGCAGACACCCATCTCTGTCGTGCCGCCCACGTCCGCTGCGCCGCAGACACCCATCTCCGTCGTGCCGCCCACGTCCGCTGCGCCGTTGGCGTCTGTTGCGTCCTCGGCGGCTGCCGGTGGAGGTGCGGCGGCCACGAGCGAGTCGGGCTCGCCGGGTGAGGTCACAGTGCTCGCGGTACGGCCGTGGGCTCAGCGAGTCGGGCGCAAACCCCCCAAACCGCCGGTTCGGCCGCCGTGGCCGGGGCGGCTTCCCAAGCCGGCGCCGGCGCTCGTGCTGCCGCAGCCGTGGGGGGCCGTGGTCCTTGACGAGAACGGGACGCCCGTGGGGGTCAGCGCTCGGCTCGAGCTCACCGGCGAGCCGTCCGCTCTCGTGGTCGAGCGGGGCCAGCCGGTGGAGATCACCGGTTGGGCCGGGCCGTGGCCGCTCGACGAACGGTGGTGGGCGGCCGGCGAGGCGCGGCGGCGGGCCCGCTTCCAGGTTGTTCTCGCCGACGAGCGAGCGTTCCTGCTGGTTCTCGCTTCGGGACACTGGGCTGTCGAGGCCGTCTATGACTGACGTCGCGATGGCTGGCACACGTCTGGGCGAACACCCAAGCTTGTCCACAGTCCACCGGTTGTCCACAGGACGCCCCCGCGATCTTGCGCTTCTCCGTCAGACTGGAGCAGGCGGGGGCCCCCTCGGGAGGGCGGGCTCTGTGGGCGGGGCGGGCTCTGTGGGCGGGGCGGGCTCTGTGGGCGGGAGCTCTCGTGGGCTTCAATAACCCCGGTATCCCCTGGTCGGAGCTGGAGGGCGCGCTCTCCGGCCGCAAAGGCAAGCAGCCCGAGTATGTCGTCGATCCGCTCGCGGTGGACGGGGACGGTGGGGACTCGCCCGCCTGGTCGCGCAAGCGTCAACCGTACGAAGCGCCCGCCCTCATCAAGAGCGAGAACCGTACCCCGTACGCCGAGCTGCATTGTCATACCAACTTCAGCTTTCTGGACGGGGCCAGCCACCCCGAGGAGCTGGCCGAGGAGGCCGCCCGGCTCGGCCTGAACGGGTTGGCCGTCACCGACCACGACGGGTTCTACGGGGTGGTCCGGTTCTCGCAGGCCGCCCGTGAGCTGGGGCTGCCCACTATTTTCGGTGCGGAGCTCTCCCTGGATCTTTCGCGGCCGCAGAACGGTGAGCCTGATCCCGAGGGGCGTCATCTTCTCGCTCTCGCGCACGGCCATGAGGGTTATGCCCGGCTGGCCCGGGTGATCTCGCGGGGGCAGCTGGCCGGTGGGGAGAAGGGCCGGCCCGCGTACGGCGATCTGGAGGATGTCGCGGCGGAGCTGCGTGACCACGTGCTCGTGCTGACCGGCTGCCGCAAGGGCAGTGTGCCCCTGGCGCTGGCCACCGAGGGGGTGGAGGCCGCCGCGTACGAGCTGGACCGGCTTGTCGCTCTTTTCGGGCGGCCCAATGTGGCGGTCGAGTTGACCTCGCACGGCGACCCTTATGACGACGACCGCAATGATGTTTTGTTCGCGCTGGCCGAGAGCCGGCATCTGGAGGTGGTGGCCACCAATAACGTCCACTATGCGATTCCGGCCCGGCGGCGTCTCGCCACCGCTCTCGCCGCTGTTCGGGCTCGGCGCAGCCTGGACGAGATCGACGGCTGGCTGCCCGCGGCCGGTACCGCGCATCTGCGTGGCGGGGATGAGATGGCGCGCCGGTTCGCCGCTTATCCGGGTGCGGTCGCCAATGCCGCGATGTTCGGTGAGGATCTCGCCTTCGACCTCAATCTGGTCGCGCCGAAGCTGCCCGATTTTCCGATTCCCGAGGCGGGCCACACCGAGATGAGCTGGCTGCGCGAGCTGACCATGCGCGGCGCCCGCGAGCGTTATGGGCCGCCGGAGGCGCATCCGAAGGCGTACGAGCAGATCGAGTACGAGCTGCGCATGATCGAGGAGCTTGGCTTCCCGGGGTATTTCCTGGTCGTCTACGACATTGTCGAGTTCTGCCGGAACAACCGGATCTACGCGCAGGGCCGCGGTTCGGCCGCCAACTCGGCCGTCTGTTACGCGCTGCGTATCACCAATGTGGACGCGGTCGCCCACAATCTGCTTTTCGAGCGTTTCCTGGCTCCGGAGCGGGACGGGCCGCCCGACATCGACGTGGACATCGAGTCGGATCGGCGCGAGGAGGTCATTCAGCACGTCTACCGCAAGCACGGCCGTGAGCACACCGCGCAGGTCGCGAACGTCATTTCCTATCGGCCGCGGTCGGCCGTGCGGGACATGGCGAAGGCTTTCGGTTTCTCGCCGGGCCAGCAGGACGCGTGGAGCAAGCAGATCGACCGGTGGGGCAGTGCGGCCACGGTCGATGTCGAGGGCATTCCGGAGCAGGTGGTCTCGTACGCCAATCAGGTCCAGGATTTTCCCCGGCATCTCGGCATCCATTCGGGCGGCATGGTGATCTGCGACCGCCCGATCATCGAGGTGTGCCCGGTCGAGTGGGGCCGGATGCCGGGCCGGACCGTGCTCCAGTGGGACAAGGACGACTGCGCCGCCATCGAACTGGTCAAATTCGACCTGCTCGGGCTCGGCATGTTGTCGGCGCTGCGCTACGCCCACGAGATGATTCAGTCCGAGTTGGACATCGGTTCGATGGATCTGACCGATTCCGAGGTGTACGACATGCTGTGCCGCGCCGATTCGGTGGGCGTCTTCCAGGTGGAGAGCCGCGCGCAGATGGCGACGCTGCCCCGGCTGAAGCCGCGCGAGTTCTACGACCTGGTGGTGGAGGTCGCGCTCATCCGGCCCGGCCCGATTCAGGGTGGTTCCGTTCATCCGTACATCAGAAGGAAGAACGGCCTGGAGGAGATCACCTATCCGCATCCCCTCATGCGCAACGCCCTGGAGAAGACGCTCGGCGTCCCGCTTTTCCAGGAGCAGTTGATGCAGCTGGCGATCGACGTCGCCGGTTTCGACCCGGCCGAGGCCGACCAGTTGCGCCGGGCGATGGGCTCGAAACGGTCGGTCGAGAAGATGGACCGCATCAAGGACCGCCTCTATGGGGGTATGGCCGAGCGGGGGATCACCGGCGAGCTGGCCGACGACCTTTTCCTCAAGCTCTCCGCGTTCGCCAGTTACGGCTTTCCGGAGAGCCATGCGATGAGCTTCGCCTATTTGGTGTACGCGAGCGCGTGGCTCAAGCGCTATCACCCCGCCGCCTTCTGCGCGGCTCTGCTGAACGCCCAGCCGATGGGTTTCTATTCGCCGCAGTCGCTGGTCGACGACGCCCGCCGGCACGGCGTGGAGGTCCGCCGCCCGGACATCAATCTCAGCGACGCCGCGGCCGTTCTCGAATCGACCCCGCAGACCCGATGGGGGTCATTGCCGGGCGAGCCGCCGCACGCCTGGGGATTGGGTGGCCCGGCTGTGCGTCAGGGTCTTTCTTCCGTTCGTACGCTGGGAGAGGAGCTGGCCGAGCGCATCGAGGAGGAACGCCGGGCGAACGGGCCTTTCACCAGCATGACGGATCTGTCGCGCCGGACCGGGTGCACGACGGCCCATCTGGAGGCGCTCGCCACGGCCGACGCGTTCGCCGGGTTCGGGCTGACCCGCCGCGAGGCCCTGTGGGCGGCCGGCGCCGCCGCCCAGGACCGGCCGGACCGCCTCCCGGGCACGGTGACCGGCACCGACGCCCCGATGCTGCCCGGTATGAGCGAGGTCGACGAGCTGGTGGCCGACGTCTGGGCCACCGGGTTGTCCCCGGACTCGCATCCGGCCCAGTTCATCCGGGCCGAGCTGGACCGGGCGGGCGCGCTGCCGATCTCCCGGCTGGGCGCCGTCGAGGCGGGCACCCGCATCCGGGTGGGCGGCATCGTCACCCACCGTCAACGGCCGGCCACCGCGGGCGGGGTCACCTTCGTCAACCTCGAGGACGAGACCGGGATGCTCAATGTGACCTGTTCGCCCGGGCTGTGGCAGCGCTACCGGCGGGTGGCCCGCACCAGTTCGGCGCTGATCGTCAGGGGGCGGCTGGAGAAGTCCGAGGGGGTGCTCAACCTGGTGGCGGACCGGCTCGAGGCGGTGACCCCGCCGGTGACGCCGGCCTCCCGTGACTTCCGGTAACCGGCAGGCTCAGCCCTCGTTACCCTTGAGGATGATTTGTCGGTTTTAGGGGGCTTCTGTGTTCACGACTCTGCTTACTTCCGTCGCCGCTCTGGCTGCTCTTCTGCCCGGTCCGGTCGCCGACCCCAAGCCGTACGGGTCGCCGCCGCGCCCGACCGAGCCGAAGGTCGCGCTCAAGCTCCAGTACACGTCGGAGTCCGGCTTCGCCATGGCCGTCACCCTGGACTGCGAGCCCTCCGGCGGCGGGCACCCCAAGCCCGAGGCGGCCTGCGAGACCCTGAGCGCCGTCGGCGCCGACCCCGACCGGATCGAGCCGAAGACCACCGCCTGCGTCATGATCTACGCCCCGGTGACGGCCGAGATCACCGGCGTGTGGCGCCGCATGCCGGTGAAGTGGACCCACAAGTTCGGCAACACCTGCGAGATGCGCCGCGCCACGGGCGTCCTGTTCGAGTTCTGACCAGGGCTCCACAAGCGCGACCCGGGCACAGGGCCGTTACGCTGCGCGTGTGGAAATCGCATCGACGCGTACCGCCCGACCGCTCGTGACCACCCGGACCGCTGCCGTCTGGGCGGTGCTCCGGCGGGAGCTGGAGCGGAACGCCGGCCGCGAGCTGACCGTGATCGACGTCGGCGGCGGTACGGGCGGGTTCGCCGTGCCGCTGGCCGAGGCCGGCCACACCGTCACCGTCGTCGACGCCAGCCCCGACGCGCTGGCCGCCCTGACCCGCCGGGCCGCCGACGCCGGCGTGGCCGACCGGGTCCGGGCCGTCCAGGGCGACGGCGACGCGCTCGCCGGCCTGGTCGAGCCGGCCA
This sequence comes from Actinoplanes sp. NPDC048988, assembly GCF_043197815.1. Classification (NCBI taxonomy): domain Bacteria; kingdom Bacillati; phylum Actinomycetota; class Actinomycetes; order Micromonosporales; family Micromonosporaceae; genus Actinoplanes; species Actinoplanes sp. NPDC048988. Next base: position 306,610 of record NZ_JBICTW010000009.1, read on the forward strand.
GCGCCGACCTGGTTCTCTGCCACGCGGTCCTCGAGGTCGTCGACGACCCGGCCTCCGTGGTCACCGCCATCGCGGCCGCGCTGCGCCCCGGCGGAGCGGTGAGCCTGCTGGTCGCGAGCAAGGCCGCGGCCATCCTGGGCCGCGCGATAAACGGTCACCTCGGTGCGGCCGCCGCGGTCGCCGCCGACCCCGAGGGCCGGGCCGGCGCCCGCGACACCCTGCGCCGGCGCTTCGACGCCGAAAGTGCCACGGCTCTCCTGCGCTCGGCGGGTCTCGAGCCGGAGGAGACCCATGGGGTACGGGTTCTGGCCGACCTCCTGCCGGCCGCTGTCGTCGAGGAGGACCCGCAGGCCCTGCTGGCGCTGGAGCTCGAGCTGTCCTCCCGGCCGCCGTTCCGCGACATCGCCTCCCAGCTGCACGTCTTCGCCCGCCACTCGTGACATGTCGATCCCCCGGCGTACGGCGGCGTCACTGTCCGAGGAAGAGGCGCTGACCGGGCGGATCCCGCCCGACACGCAGCCCGCCATGACCGGGCCGCTCGTCGTGCCCGGCGATCGGTTGCCGGACAACGCCTTCCAGCCGGTCCGCCCGGCGTACGGCAGTGCAAGCCTGGCCGAGGTCCTTCCCAGCGCCAGCGCGGTGCTGGGGGTGCCGGGGGCGGCCGACACGCTTGGGCTGCGGGAACGCCTCGACGGCGTCGACCGGATCGCGGTGCTTCTCGTCGACGGGCTCGGCGCCTACCAGCTGCCGGTCATGCACCCGTACACCCCGGTCTTGAACGAACTGGTGACCGGATCACGGACCGTGACCACCGGCTTCCCCTCCACCACACCGGTCAGCCTCGTCACGGTGGGCACCGGGGCGCCGCCCGGCGCGCACGGGGTACTCGGCTTCACCACGCGGCGGCCGGACGGGCGGCTGCTCAACCACGTCCACTGGAACGACGACCCGGACCCGGCGGCCTGGCAGCCGGTGCCGACACGCTTCGAGCTGGCCGAGGCCGCGGGGGTGCGGGCCACGCAGGTGGTGCGCCCCGAGTTCGAGGGAAGCGGCCTCACGGTGGCGGCCTATCGGGGAGCGGCGTTCCGGAGCGCTTCCGAGGGGGCCGAGCTCGCCGATCAGATGCTGGAGGCGCTGGCGGCCGGACCGTCGCTGGTCTACGGCTACCACGCCGATCTGGACAAGACCGGTCATCTGTACGGGGTCGACTCGCGCTACTGGCGCATGGCCGCGCAAGGAGTGGACCGCCTGGTCGACCGGCTGGTCCACGGGCTGCCGCCACGCTCGGCGCTTCTGGTGATCGCCGACCACGGGCAGCTCAACGTGCCGGTCGAGTCCCGCTACGACATGGCTGACGATCCGGCGCTGTCGGACGGGGTGGTGACCGTGGCCGGCGAGCCGCGGGTCCGCTACCTGCACGCGGAGCCGGGCGCGACGGACGACCTGATCGCGGCCTGGCGCTCGGTCATGGGCGGCGACGCGTGGGTCATGACCCGTGACGAGATCATCGACGGCGGCTGGTTCGGCCCGGTCCCGGCCGGACACCGCTCCCGCGTCGGCGACGTGGTGATCGTCTGCCAGAACCGGGCGGTCGCCCTGGCCAGCGGCTGGGAGCCGCCGCCGGTGGGCCGCCTGATCGCCTACCACGGCTCGGTGACCGCCGCCGAGATGACAGTCCCGCTCCTGATCGCCCGCGCGTGACCCGTTCCCACGGCATTTTTGTCAGAGGGTCCGGCTAGCCTCGCTGACGTGGGACGAAGCCAGGCAGTGCCGAGGGGGCGGGACCCGCGTTTCGGGCCCGATGCCGACGACGCGGGGTGCACGATCCTGCACGTCGACATGGACGCCTTCTTCGCGTCCGTCGCCGTGCGGGCCGACCCCTCACTGCGGGGCAAACCGGTGGTCGTCGGCGGCGTCGGCCCGCGCGGCGTGGTCAGCTCGGCCAGTTACGAGGCCAGGAGGTACGGCGTACGCAGCGCCATGCCCACCGCCCGGGCCCGCCAGCTCTGCCCGCGAGCGATCTACCTCCCGGTCGACGGCCCGGCCATCGGCGAGGCCTCCCGGGCCGTCATGGCGATCTTCCGGGACGTGACGCCCCTGGTCGAGCCGCTCTCCTCCGACGAGGCCTTCCTCGACGTGGCCGGCGCGCAGCGGCTGCTCGGACGCCCCGTCGAGATCGCCCAGCTGATCCGCCGGCGCATGCTCGAGGAGCAGCGGCTGACCTGCTCGGTCGGTGTCGCCTCGACCAAGTTCGTGGCCAAGCTCGGCTCGACCCGGGCCAAGCCCGACGGCGTGGCCGTCATCCCACACGAGCTCGTCCTCGACTTCCTCCACCCGCTGCCGGTCGACGCGCTCTGGGGCGTGGGCGAGCGAGCGGCCGAGACGCTGCGCCGGCTCGGGCTCAGCACGGTCGGGGAGATCGCCCACGCGCCGGTGAGCATGCTCCGGGGCGCGCTCGGCGACGCCTCGGCCACCCACCTGCACGAGCTGTCGTGGGGCCGCGACCCGCGCCGGGTCACCCCCGAGCGCGAGGAGAAGTCGATCGGCGCCGAGATGACGTTCGACACCGACGTGGCCGATCCGCTCCTGATCCGGCGCAGCCTGCTCGCCCTCTCCGAAAAGGTCGGGGCCCGTCTGCGCGCGAGCGGCCACGTCGGCCGGACGATCGCGATCAAGGTACGGCTGGCCGACTTCCGGACCGTCAACCGATCTCGCACGGTGCCCACGAGCACCGATGTGGCACGTGAGATTTTCGAGACGGTTTGGAATTTGTTCACGGCCCTGGGCGCGCGCGACCACATTCGTCTGGTCGGCGTCCGGGTCGAGGGCCTGACCGCCGCCGCGACCACATCACGCCAGCTCAGCCTGGGCGAACCGGAGCGCGGCTGGCGCGAGGCGGAGGCCGCGACCGACGCGGTGATCGCCCGCTTCGGCCGGGCCAGCGTCGGTCCGGCCAGTCTTTTGGGACAAAGCGATCTACGCCGAACCGAAAATCACCCGCACTCGACGGTCGTCCCGCTTTCCGACCCGCCAACCCCCTCGTAGACTTGCTCGGTAAGGCAGCCGACGGCTGTCCCGAGCCACTTACCTTAGTGACACCCCGACTCCAACCCGAGGAGTCGGTTACGCGCCCGGGGAGGAATGCCGTGCCGCTCTCGGAGCACGAGCAGCGGCTGTTCGATCAGATCGAGCGGTCGCTTGCCGAGGACCCCAAATTCGCCTCGGCTGTGCGGGCCAGCGACCCGCGTTTCCACGCACGGCGCCGGCTCCTCATCGCCGCGTTCGTGATCATCCTTGGCCTCGCCCTGGTCGTCTACGGGACGGTCAGCAGCAACACACCACTCGGCGTGGCCGGCTTCGTCGTCATGCTCGGCTCGGCCGCCTTCGCGATGCAGTCCCGTCGCAAGGGCTCGGCCCCCGACCTCCACGCGGTGGGCGGCACAGCCACCCGCCGCACCCGCCAGACCCGCAAGTCAGGCTTCCTGGACCGCCTGGAGGACCGCTGGCGCCAGCGTCCCGAGGGCCACCGCTGAAGCCCACAACCACATAGCGTGCCGACCGGCCCCGCCGGCCGGCCCCAGCCCACCTGACCAGCCTCCGGCCCAGTCAGCGGGGCTCCGAGCCGATGCCCAAAGACACCGGCAGCGCAAGATGGCGGCCTCAGGCCGCCATCTGCCGTTTCCCCACGCCCACCACAGGCCCACCGCAGCCCTTTGATCCCTGCGCCGCCTTGCCCTTCGCTGCCTTGCCCTTCGCTGCCTTGCCCGGCGCTGCCTTGCCCTTCGCTGCCTTGCCCGGCGCTGCCTTGCCCTTCGCTGCCTTGCCCGGCGCTGCCTTGCCCGGCGCTGCCTTGCCCTTCGCTGCCTTGCCCGGCGCTGCCTTGCCCTTCGCTGCCTTGCCCGGCGCTGAGTTCCCCCCGGTTTGGCGGAGCTTCTCAAACATGATCGACTGATCATGGGGAGGAAGTATCCGTGGCCGCACCGAAGAAGTACCCCGACGAGCTCAGGGCGCGTGCTGTGCGCTTGTATCGCGAGTCGGACCCAAAGCCGACCATCCGCCGGCTGGCCGAGCAGTTGAACGTGCATCACGAGGCGCTGCGTAACTGGATCCGGCAGGCCGAGGCCGACGCGGGTGAACGTCAGGACCGGCCCACTACCGAGATGGCCGAAGAGAACCGCCGGCTGCGTGAAGAGGTCGCTGAGCTGCGCCGGGTCAATGAGATCCTGCGTGCCGCGTCCTCGTATTTCGCCTCGGAGCTCGGCCCGACCCGGCGACGGTCATGAGGTTCATCGACGAACACCGTGACCGCTTCGCGGTCGCGCTCCTGCTACGGGTCCTTCAGATCGCCGAGTCGACCTACTACCAGTGGGTCAAGCAGGCCGAACAGCCTTGTGATCGGGACCTGGTCGACCTGGGTTTGATCTCCAACATCTATGAGATCTGGGAGGCCTCCGGGTTCACCTATGGCGCCGACCGGGTGCATCGGCAACTGCGCCGCGACGGGATCCGCG
>NZ_JBICTW010000010.1:0-309667 GCF_043197815.1 Actinoplanes sp. NPDC048988
CCGGTTGACCCCTATCGACTACGAGACCATCATGACCCCACCGGCCAGTCAGGCCGCGTGACTTGATCTGTCACCTGCCGGTGCAGCAGACCCCACAGCTGACTGCACGCTCTATTCAGAATGGACAGGATCCGATCTGGGCGGCAATCTGCGCTACAGCGCCAGCAGCCTATCCACCACCGGATACGTCTATGACAGCGCGGGCCGGCTGACCTATGCCGCTCTGACCACCGCAACCGGCTGCACACTGCACAAGTACGCCTTCGATGACAACTCCAACCGCACCGCGATGACCACATACGGCCCGGTCGCTGGAGACTGTGCAGACGACAACGCCACCGCTACGCGTACGTGGACCTACGACACCGCCAACCGGTCGACGAACAGCGGATACACCTACGACGCGCTCGGCCGCGCCCTCACAGTCCCAAGCGCGGACACCACCAGCAACGCGGGCGACGCAAAAGTCACGTATGACGCAACGGACCTGGTTGACACCATCACTCAAGGCGGTAAAACCACCGACTACAACCTCGACGTCGCCGGAGATCGCATCCGGTCCTGGACTGAGACCGCAACTGGAGCTACTCCCCACATGACCCACTACAATTCCGATAGCGACAGCCCCAGCTGGACGCAAGAAAACAGCACCGACTACACGCGAACGGTGCTCGGAATTGGCGGCATTGCGGCCTCCTGCAGCAGTAAGACTGATTCAATCAGCTACCAATCACGAACCTCCATGGAGACGTCGTCGCCTCTATGCAGGACCCGGCATCAGGTTTCACTGGCACTTACATTTCGGACGAGTATGGGAACCCGGCAAGCGGGGCCAGTGCTTCAGCGCGTTACGGCTGGCTGGGCGATAAGCAGCGTGCAACTGACGCCCTCTCCGGTCTAGTGCTGATGGGTGCCCGACTGTACAACTCGGCTACGGGATCCTTCCTGCAGGCTGATCCGATAGCCGGGGCCTCCGCGAGCGGCTATGCCTACTGCGACGGGGATCCCGTCAATTGCACCGACCTCGACGGGCGCAAACCACGGAAATGCGGATTTTTCTGCAGCGTGGCGATCAGTACTGCCAAAACTGTTTTCGGGTTTGCTTGCAGAGGGATCGGACTTGCATATGCCGTATGTGGGGGCCTCGTCGCGGGAATCATTGACCTTGCCAAGTACACGTACCAGTACGCGGGAAGGGGATGGAACGTAAATGATGCCGCAACGGTATTCGTAAGAGCGTTTGCCATCCAATTCATCCAAAACCTCGGGCTTGCTGTGCTGGGCACCATTGGTGCCAAAGTCGCAAATGCGGTCGGGAAGCCACAGTTGGCAGCTACAATCAATACCAAGCTGAAAGGCATATGGAGTCTCGGAAAGCATCGCAAATGAAAACGGTAGTCATTCTCATCCTTGTCCGAGTAGCCTATATCTTTGCGTTCACCTACCTGGTGAGCCGGTTCATCACTCGCCTGAGCAATAGTCGGGCGCTGTGGACCGCTGCGGTATGCGCGGCTGCAGTTGCGCTGTATACCGGCTGGAAAGAATGGCGAATTAGGAAAAGGCGGAAATAGCTGCGCTTGACGTGTGCCTCCGGGTCGCCGACGCGGAGGCACACGTGCTGCTGACCTCGATTTGGTCATCGGCCATCCGTCGCGGGACCACGCCGCTCCGTCTGCGGATAGTTATCGCTGATTAAGGGTTACGGCACGCAGCGCATCTGCGTGTCGGTCAGGTAGAGGCCGACACGCGGAGGTTTCTTCAACCGTGTCATCAGCGTGACCAGCCAGCACGGCGGGTTTTACCTCCACGACCATCACCGGAAAATTACGGGAACCAGGCGAGCGGCGCCGCCGGCGGTGGAGGCAGAACGCACCTTCCCCTGCGGTACGCGGAGAGATGAATGAACACAAAGATGCAGGCGAAGCCAATACTGACCCGTGCGTTGGTCGTCGCGGTACTTGCCATTCTTGGATACATCCTTTCTTCTTCGTTCTGGGCCGTCCTCCTATGGGGGATAGCGATCATCGTCGCGGCCAATCCGATTGTTAACGCAGTGCTGCGGCGCACAAGCTCTAAGACGCGCGATGCGGATGAGCCACTGGTCGGTCCAAATGCCGTTCAAGGAGCGTCCAACGTAATTGTGACCGGGCGGGCTCGAGGATCGGCCGCCATCGTGCTATCGCAGGCGCTTGGAATCGAACGTAGCGAAGCGTTCATGCGACTCAAGGAAATGCCAGCAATCGCGGCGACAAGACTAACCGAAGATCAAGCGCAGGAACTAGTACGCCGACTTCAGCAGGCAAAGGTCGCGCCTCGCTACGAGTCAACCTAATGTCTGCGGCGATCCCGTCAACGGACGCGACCTTTCCGGAAAATGCTTCTGGGACCTCTGCATCGGCGAAAACATCGCTGCATACGCCATCGGAGCCGCCATCGTCGGCGGCATCGGCTACTATTCCTACAAAGCTGGGCCATCTGTCAAGCGCGCCGCTTCAGGTGGTGGTCACTGGATTGCTGACAAAGCGCGGCACATCTGGCACGCCCATAAAAAGAGGAAGCAGCCGCTAAACCAGCAAACCGGAAGCCCCACCGATCGGGTGCAAGTGAGTCAGATAGGAACCCTCATGAGGAGGCGGGTAGGCACGGTGGGCGGCGATACATTCCAGATAATTCAAACAAGAATCAGAACAGAGAGCGTGGCCAGAGTCGTGATAAATAGTAGTTGGCGGATAAAGGACGATTGTGCGGGACGGCGACGGTAGCCCGTAAGGGGCGGCACGGTCGTCTACGTCGGCGAGCCCTAAGAGATGTCGTCGTTACCTCGCCCGTACCCGCGTCCAAAGTCACCTTCTCCGGTCCCGAAGGGCTGGTCGTCGCCGGATGGATGGCGCATCCCGAGGCGCTCCTGATCGCTGTCCCGCCGGTGGCGTGACTCGCGTGCCGCAGTTCGGCTCGCTGTTTCTGAAAGAAACGGTGTTGCTGACGTTTGCAGTCATGCCTGATGACTGCAGTAATCCATGAGGAGAAGGTGTGTCGATGACACGTGCCGGCGTGCCCGTGCTGGACGGGGTGCGCATCGGACGGTGGACCGCCGCAGGGGTGCCGTGGTGGGTGCCGCGCGTGGTGTTGGTCGTCGGGTGGGTGGCGTCGTTCGTTGTGGCGGCGGTGGGGGATACGTCTTCCTGCACCGCGGCGGATCCGGGGGTGTGCGGGCCGGATACGACGTTCGCGGTGGCGCTCGTCGTTCTGTTCGCCACGCCGGTCCTGTTGTGGTGGATGCCCCTGGCGGGGTGCGGGGCCGGGGTGCTGTTCGCCGTGCTGGATCTGGTCTACGACGACGTGCCGGCGGCGAGGGTGGCCTTCGCTGTTCACGGGCTGCTCTGCCTAGGTGTGGCGGTCTGGCTGGTGGTAGCGCGGCGCCGGCAGGCGGCGGTCGTCGCGGAGGTGGCCGGGACGATCCGGCTCGACGCGGCGCTAACCGCGCGGCTGCGGGACGAACTTTCGGGGTGGGGCCTGGCCACGGTGGCCGCCGCCCTGCTGATTGCGGGCGGCGTCGGCGGACTCGCCTGGTACGGCCACCGGGACGCGCAGGTCGCGGCGCACGAGGCGGCGGCGCGCCGAGTGGCTGCGGTCGTGCGCAGCGCCGACGACGCGTCGGGTGTCGTCGTTGTGGACGTTCCCCAGCCGATGCGGGTCGACGTCATCGGCTCATATGAGGTGGGGCAGGTCGTTCCGGTCCTCATCGACGGCTCCTGGGTTCGCTTGGTCGCCGAGCCCGAGGACGTGACGGCCTGGCTCAGTGCCGGGCTCGGGGCGTTCGCCCTGGCCGGGCTGCTGTTGTTTCGCGAGCAGCGGGTACGGTCGGCGCGCCGGCGGCTGCTCGGCGGCCCGCTGAGCGCGGTAAAGATGACCGCCGAGCCGGACGACGGCGGCCGTGTCGTGCTGTACGACGGCATGGCGGTGGTCTCGGTGGTGGCCTCACCGATCGAGACGGACCGGCCGCACCTGACCGGTGAGGACGGGGAGTGGGACGAGGGGTGGTGGGCCGAGGAACCCGAGGACTTCGGCCGGCACTGGCGCGGCGACGGCCCACCGGATCGCAAGGCCGAACCGTGGACGGTGACGGTAGGCGGGGACCTGCGCGACGGCGGCTGGGTGCTACTGGTCACGGATACGGCGGTCCTGCTGCCCGAGGCACCGGTGCGTACGCCGCGGCGCCGCCGCCGTGCCGAAGTCGAAGCACCATTCGGGGAACCCATGCCGGCGGCGGACCCGGGTGAACTGCCCGCACTGCCGGTCGTCCTGCGGCCGCGCCCGCGCACCCGGGCGCTGGGCGCGTTGTTGCTCCTGGGATTCGCCGCCGGGCCGGCCGTGGTGCTGGCCGGCCTACCCGAAAACTGGTGGCAGACCGTCGTCTTCCTTTGGCTGGGCGGCACGCTGACCTACGACGGGTGGAGCCGGTTGACCGCGCGGATCGAGCTCACCCGCGGCGGGCTGGTAGTGCACGACCGAGCGCGCGTGCACTCCGTACCGTGGGAACGCTTTCACGGTGTTCGCCGTGACGACAAGGGACTCTGGCTGGCCTGGGATCCCGACATCACCCTTCAGGCCCGCGACGTGACCAATCACTGGGGTGCGGTGATGATGCGGCTGCACGAACGCGCCCTGGCCGCCGGCGACCCGGGCGGGCAGGTCACCGGCCGGATGAACGCCGGCCTAGCGGTCTGTCTCGCCTACACCGTTGTTGCCGTCGCGTCGGTCTGGTGGCAGTACTGGGCGTCGTGATTGGGCAACAAGCGAAGGCCGACCACGCGATGGGGGCAAGAACCCGTGCGGGAGACTGGCGAAGTATCTGGCCGAGCACGTCGCCGGATTCGGGGCGCCGACGATGCCGCGCAGGACCCCATTTCGGTGCCAACGGCGTGCATCGGATCGTTGCAAGCGTGGATGATCGAGACCTAGTCAGTGTCGACCGCGGTGGACGAGTACAGGTTTATGCGTTCAACGGAGATCAGCCACGGCGAGAGAGAGCTCAACGGCCGTCGAGCGATACAGAGCTGCGGCTTGAGAATCGAGCTCGCATGCGGCGATTGAACCGGGCCTTCGGAAGCGCCAAGCCGACGAAGGCCCGGAGACGACGTCCGTCTCCATAGACGTGATTTGGTGGTATCAATCGCCGGGTTCTTGGATCAGTTCCGGCCCGTCGATCCCCGGCAGCCCCCAGGGCGTCGGGATGAGCGGCTCGTCGTCCCTTCCTGGGCGGGCCGTCGGCAATATCGCGCGGAAGCGCTCGCGGTTCTCAGGCACGAACCGCACTTCCTGGCCTTCGCCTCGCCCGGCTTCGAGAGCGGCGAGGACCTCGTCCCGGTTCTCGATGTTGACACGAGTGTGGAAGAACATGAGCCGGCCGAGCGACAGCCGATTCTTGCCGATGACCATGTCGATGTCCGAGTCCACACGCAACGGCACGTCGCTCTTAGCCAGGATCTCTTTGAGAGAAGGGTCGTACCGCCCGTTCAGGGTCATCGTGAAGGCGCGCATGCCGCGGTAGACCACGCAGTGACCTTCGATCAGGAGACGGGCGGTGCGGATATCGATGCGATCGGCGGCCGATATGTTGGCCGGGATGGGGAAGAACGTGCGGCAATGCCGTTGCACCACATCAAGGTCTTCGGCCAAGAGCTCGATATCCGAAAGCGCCTCTGTCAGTTCGCCGTCGTGAGTCAGCGCGCCGGCGCGTTGCACGGTCATCAGATGTTCACCGACCTCCAGCTCGCAACCACGCAACTCGACGAGGTTGCGGTGAAACGCGATGGTTTGCAGAGCTTGTGTAGGCGTCCACCTGTGCGGTGAGAAGTCAGCTCGCAGGTCGATGCCGGTCTCGCCGACCAGCAGGCTGAGCATCGTGTCGTCCTGAAGGCGCAAATCTAACGAGTAGCCGCGTGAGCCGACACCGGCATGCACGATGCTCGCCCGATACGACGAGCGTCGGTTCCCCTCGTCGTCCAGCAAGTGAAACGTGGCCTCAGCGCCGATCCGGTCGGTGAGATCCACTGATCGCACGATCAGCTCGTACGGGGCCGGGGGAGGTGCCAACCAGTCCGGATTCGTAAAGGTGAGCCGGCGAGTGATCTCCGGCGGCAAGACCACCTCCTCGCTGGCGCCGAAACCCACGACCCGATCGAACATCTTCTTCACGCCAGCGTCCGCGGCGCCGAACGCCTGATCAAACGAGAAGCTGATCGGCGACTTCCGAACTGCCCGTTCATGCTTCGGCCGGACTGTATGAACGACCACGCCGTCACGCATCGCGGTGTCGACTCCCCAATCGAGATCGAGCGTGTCGGCAACCCCGGCCAGGGCGCGAGTTCGCTCGATGAGGTCGGACAAGCCGCCCAGCAGCAGCGCCTTCTCCTGCCCGAAGGCCTTCGCGTGATGCAGAAGCGAATCGCGCACGAAGTACTCGGTGAGGTCCAGAAAGCGGGAGAGGTGGCTGTCGAGCTGTTGCCGACCCATGATCCGAAGCTCCAGCTCCGGCCGGTCTTGGCCCATGTCCAGGACGAACTTCTCTTCTCCGAGAGTCGGGTTGGTAGGGATGACCAAGATCCATTCGGCTGGATCGTGCTGCATCGCGGCCGTGAATGAGTTTTTGATCTGCCGGCGGCGCTTGCTGTGGTCACTGCCGAACCCGTCACGGAAGTACTTGAGCTGAAAGATCCGAAGCCGGGTGCCCTGCCGGACCAGAACATCGACGCCGCCGTCACCGCAGCGGCCGTCGTAGGCCAAGACCTCAATGTCGAAGCCGCCGTATAGCCGGTCTATCAGCGCCTTGACGATGCGATCGAACTCAGGCTGGGTGAGGTGGTCCCAATCGACAGCGATGTTAGCCCCCGAAAATTTCTGATCAACGTGACGGCCGCGGTGCTGCCGACGCGCGCTTGCGAGGCTACAGCCAGCCACATTCGAGGCGCCCGGCCATCCCAGGGGGCGCCTCGACACTCGCTCCAGCGTTCGGAGTCGACCATGATCCGTCGCAATGGCACGCACACTTGGGAGAACTGGCTATCTGGCTGAGACGGTTATCGATTTACCCTCGATATGCTCCGCTTATGGGCCGGGGACCGCGCGACGGAGTTCGCCTCGTGAGGATCATCCTTGCGCTCGTGGGCCTCCAACTGTTCGAGAGCGACCGATTCCTGCCAGGCCATCGAGTTTCTCGGCCGCAACTCGTCTATTGCGCCAACGACGACTGGTGGGACTTCCTCTACACCATGCGGGACGACTTCTGCGGTTCGCATGGCGCGTCGGCGAGTTTGAGGGCAAGGCCAGGCACGGATGTCAGCGGCCCTTGTCGACGGTGTGGTCAGCCGATGACGCTGACCGCCTACAACCCGGATTTGCACGGGCGGGACCACCTGATCTGCCTCGAATGCAGAACGGAGCAGCCGCATGGCTGACCTGGTCGCTGTCGAAGACTTCACCTATCGCCAAAAGATCGTCAATCTGATACCTGCCATGCTGGCGATCGGGATCGTCGGGCTGCTGATCATCGCTGGAGCTCCGGACCAAGCGCCTGACCTGGACCGACTAACCCGCCGGATCGGGGACTATGGGTGGAACGGCGTGGCGGTGCTAACCCTCGGATCCGTGTTTCTGGCCCTACTGCTGGAACCGTTTGAGCTGGGAACCGTGCGCTTTCTGGAAGGCTATTGGAGCTCGACGGGATGGCTACACCGGGCTGCCGTTCTAGGCGTATGGCTTCAGGAGCGCAAGCGATCTCGGCTGCAATGGATCTTCCGAACCGCGACAGACGACGCCCGGCGCCAGGAAGTATCCGCAAAGCTGAGCGCTCTGCCGATGCAGCAGCCTTTGATGCCTACTCAACTCGGCAACACCCTGCGAGGCATGGAGGAACGCGCTGGCGCGCCTTACGAACTCGACGCCATCTATGCGTGGCCTAGACTCTACGAGGCGCTGCCAGAACAGACCCTGAAGAAGGTGGGGGAAGCCCGCAATCAGCTGGATGTGGCGGCCCGCCTGTGTCTTAGCCTAGCGACGTCGGCGGTGATCGCGACCGTGATCCTAGCTCCACACGGCTGGTGGTTACTCGCCCCGCTCGGACTCCTGCTGCTCGCTATAGCGGCCTATCGGGCCGCTATAGCGGCCGCGATGATCTATGGCGACACGATCTGCTCGGTTATCGACGTACACCGTTTGAAGCTCCTCCAAATGATGCGGTTGGAGATGCCACTCACCCTAGACAAGGAGAGAGAGATCAACAAGATCCTCGCGGAGTTGTGGGCACGGGAGTTTTCGGCGGCCGGCGACCTCAAATACTCGCGGACCGATTCTGACGTGGGACTGCACCACCGCTGATCGGTTGAGATCCGACACTGTGCAGCGTCACGCCAGATCCAATGATCAGGCTTTCGACGCGTAATACCGGCTTCGCCAAGTCAGTGTCCTCCCCGACCAGATTGCGGCTTCGGCCCAGCAAGCGCTGACTGTCCACATCAACACGCCAGCCATCGGGAACGAGCACATCAACCGCGCTGCCGAACGCGGTGATCTCCAGCCGCGCCCCCTTGAACCCATCTGGGGCAGGTAACTCGACGACACATCCACTGCCAACGGCGATTAGATGGGTAAGGGCGTTCTCATGCCTCGGCCACGCTATGCGGCGTGGCGAGGCGACGGAGATGATTCGTCGTACTGCTGGAAGAGTCTCCACCCGCTGCGGATTCTTGATGGCGTAAACGAGGATTCCTACCCCCGCTATCGCGGCGACCGCTGGCCAAACGTACTTGTCCACCGTCGCTGGAATCACGCCTGTTGTCCGGAAGACCAGGACAACGCCCAGGACAGTGGTGACGAGCGGGATGAGCAGCGCCGGCCGTGTACCGGCCAGGCGGATCAGGCCCGCGAGCCCAAGAGCGACCAGGGCGAGCGGCCACCACTTCGATGTCTGCTGCAGAACGTTTGCGGAGGGGAAAGCCCGTTCCGCTAGCAGCAATAAGCCCAGCGTCGCGAGCCCAGCCCCGATCCACAGTCTCAGATGCCCGTACACGAGTAAGAGTCAACCATCGATACAACGCAAACGTGAGGCGCGGCGCGCCGTTCCCAAATGTCCACCATGTGAGTCTGCGCGATTGCGTGCCATCCTGCCACGTCTAACAGTCGAGTTGGAGCACCAACTGGGAAGAGACAACGGCACCTGCCTCCGCCAGCGCCCCGGGCGACGCACGATGTCGGCATCGAGACAGCACGTTGATTCCGATGCATTGCCGGACGCCAGGGAGTTGACGGCGCTTGCCCGGCCGGCCCGTCGCGCTCGTTCCAAGGCCTCCCGGCGCTGAGTCGTATATGACTGCGCGAATCGTCTTCCACCTTGGATGTCATTGGTGGCTCCTCGGGACAACCCCAGACAACCAGAGACAACCTCGCAGGTGCTGGCGTCGAGCAGTTGCGTCAGGTTCGCTTGGGGTAGAGGCGCAGAGGGCTGGTTCGGTTAGGTCGGGCTCCTGGAATGCGCGTCCCGTCATCCAGCGAAGAGGTCGGCACCATGTCATACGCAGAGCCATACGTCGGCACGGCTATCCGGCGAACGGGTTCCGGGAATGCGCGGGGGAGTTCGCCGCTCCAAGTGCCGATGCCGGCCCTGCCCGAATCGCGCTACGTGGTTCCGGCTCACTACGCGGTGGCGGTCATCGACGGCCACGGCCGGATAGCCGCCAGCTCCTCACTGCGGACTCTAGGCTGGGTGCCCGGCACCGCCATCGCGTTCACCGTCGGCCCTGACCGGATGATCGCTGCATCCCGCGCCGCCCAAGCAAGAAAGCTGGAGAGCACCGCGCCCTGCCGGAACGCGACCCGACGAGGACACCTGAACCTGCCGTTGGCTACCCGCCGCCAGGCAGGCGTCGTCGGCGGCGATCACCTGCTACTGGCAGCCGACCCACGCGCCGGCGTACTCCACCTCTATCCACCCGGGGTACTGGCACGGCGCCTGAGCCCTTGCGCCATCTGCTCAGGTGACCAGTCATGACCTCGCCGACCGGCGGCGACGTCGACCCGGCGGCAGGCAACGTCGCCCTGGTCGCCGCGCTCATGGCGCAGCTCAACATCACCGCTGACCAGCTCCCGCACCACCCCGCACCGCGACCGGCCGGCAAATCTCTACCGACCTTCGACGACTACATCTCCCAGGTCGCGGCGGGAGTCAGCGCCGGAACCCGCCGCGTCTACGACACCTACTGGCGCCGTATCCGCGAGCACTGGGGACAACGCCGCCTCGACGAACCCACCGCCCTGGAGATCAGACAGTTCGCCGAACAGATCCGGGAAACCGCCCTTGTCCGCCGTAACCACCGCGGCGGGGCCGGCGCCGCCGAACACCTGATCTCCGCCTTCCGGTGCCTCTACCGCTACGCCGTCGCCGACCGGCTCATCGCGCCCGCCGACAACCCCGCCACCCGCGTCGACAAACCCCACCGCCAGCCCAGCCTGCGCCACGCTCTGCCCGACGCCGCCCTCGCCGCGATCGTCACCGTCGCCGGGCAAACCGGCAACGACCCCGACCTCGACCTGCTCATCCTGCGCCTGCACATCGAAACCGCCTGCCGCCGCGGCGGCGCCCTCGCCCTCCGGCGCCGCGACCTCGACACCGAACAATGCCTCATCCTGCTCCGCGAAAAAGGCCAGACCCAGCGCTGGCAACCGATCTCACCCACCCTCATGACCGCCCTCGTCACCCACCACCAGCAACGCGGCAACGGCCACCCCGACGAGCCACTGCTGCGCTACCGCAACGGGCGCCGCGTCGGCCGCCGCCGCTACGACCACCTCTGGCAGCGCATCGGCACCCACCTGCCCTGGGTCGCCGTCCAGCAGATCAGCGTCCACTGGCTACGCCACACCACCCTCACCTGGGTCGAACGCCACTTCTCCTACGCCATCGCCCGCGCCTACGCCGGCCACGCCGGCAGCAGCGACGCCGGCACCACCGCCACCTACGTCAAAGCCACCCTGCCCGAGCTCGCCCAAGCCCTCGCCGCCCTGACCGGCGAACCACATCCCCTCGCCCCAGCGGGCACCGAAGCGGCGATCATGACCGTCAAACCTTTGACCCCGGTGGTGGCGACCGACTAAGACGACTTGCTGTGGCGACGATCACGTGCCCGCCGTTGTGCCTGCCCAGCGACGAGAACCGCTGAAACAAGTAACGGCCGACCCGATGGGTCGGCCGTTACTCGTGTGGCTTTCAATATTTCCTGCATGGGCGACTGGCTATCATGTGCCCATGAACACCCATGCTGAGCATGGATGCTACGGATTTGTGTCCGGAGGGGGACTTGAACCCCCACGCCCGATAAAGGGCACTAGCACCTCAAGCTAGCGCGTCTGCCATTCCGCCACCCGGACTTGCATGTTTAGCTTACCGGTTGCCTGTGCCGACTTTGCAGTCGGTATCGGCGGCCCGGCGAGCCGCACAGGAGAGAACTGTACACGGTCCGTTGGGGAGGGGTTGGCAGGGGTGGGTGGGGGGACATTGCGGGGCATATGACCTGGTTGAACGGGGTGGCCTGGCGGTAAGGGGTCAGAACGGGCAGCATGGCTGCGTGTCTCAGGCCTCTCCTCTCGGTCCCGCTCGGCAGCGTGCGCAGCAGCTGGCGGGGGTGGGGGATCTTGCGGGGGCTCGGGCTGTGCTCGAGAAGGCTGTGGAGCTGGGGAGAGTCAACCTGGCCGAGGACGATCCGGATGTTCTGCTCACCGCGTATGAATTGGGGACGATTCTTCAGCGGGTCGATGATCCGATGGCGGCTCGGCGGGTGCTGGAGGAGACGTACGCGGCTGGGCTGTGGCGGCTTGGGGACTCTGACGCGCTGATGTTGCGGATCTCGCATGACATCGGGGTGGTTGCCGAGGAGCTGGGGAACCGGCATGAGGCTCGTAAAGCCTTCACCCGGGTCGCGGAGCTGGGGCCGGGGGTGCTCGGGGACGGGGATCCGGCGGTGGCTCGGGCGCGGAGCTATCTGGGTCCGGGGGCCGGCGAGCTGGCGGCGGGGGCTGATTTCGTATGGACGGAAGAGCCGGTCCCGGAGCAGCGGGTCTGGGGTGGGTCAGAGGTTGCTGATGTACGGGCCGCGCCCGCCGGGCCTCAGGCTCGGCCGCATGTGCCTGGTCAGGGGCGGGGGCCGCTGGATGAGCCGACGATCGTGCAGCCGATCGTCTCCTCGCCGGTCGCGGAGCCGCCGGCCGCGTATCGACAGGCCACTTATCCACAGGTTGCGCATCCTCCGGTCACAAGTCCCCTGCCCGCGTATCCACCAGGTGCAAGTGCGGCGCCGGGTGGTGCGTCCGAGGGGTATGCGGGTGAGTTCGGTGGTCCGTGGGTGCCTGCTCAGCGGCAGGGTGGCGGTGCTGTTGATGTTGCTTCTGGGGGCGGCTCACCGGCGTACGGGAAGAAAGGTCTTGGGATCTTCGCGGCCATCGCGGCGGTGCTGGCGGCGGTGATCGCGGTGGCGGCATTGGTGTTCGTGCTTGCCAATCGGACGGGTGATCCTGGTCGGGATCCGGATGTGCCAACTCTCGGGGGGCCGGCTCCGACCGATGTTCGGCTGCGGGACGGCGGGGCTTCGATCATCGTCTCGTGGACTGATCCGTCCGCCGGCTCGGTGTCCTTTATGGTCACCATGGGGCGTCCGGGGCAGGAGTTGAAGCCGGTTTCGACGCTGGGACCTGGGCAGACGTCCTTCGAGATGTCGGGGTTGAACGGGGAGCTGAATTACTGCTTCGCTGTTGTGGCGGTGTATCGGGACAACCAGTTCGCCACCTCGCCGCAGGCGTGTACGTCGCGGGCTACGGCTACTCCGCGATAGACACCGACCACTCTCCGAGAGCTTGATCACTGAGTGCTGCGGGACTTATCCACAATGGGTTACAGCCGCTCCGCGGATCCCCCTATGATGGCCAGCGTTCTTGACCGCCATGAATGCGCCGGCCGACGGGGAGGTAGCGGCAGTGACCAGCGAACAGCGACCCAGGCGACGGTGGCGACGCCGTGGCTACCTGGTCACGATGGGCACCGTGCTGGCCCTGGCCGGTGGTCTGGGGCTCACCGTGCTCGGGCTCGGGTCGGCCGATCAAGCCGTGGCCAGCTTCGACGCCGCGTCGTGGGTGTGGAGCCGGGCCAAGGGTGAGGTGGCGCGGGTCAACGGCGTGACGGCCAAGGTGGACACGCGGGTCGACGTGCCGCAGGCGCGCGGTCATCAGGTGCAGATCGTGCAGAACGATCGCTTCGTGATCCTGCGCGACGTCAACACCGGCGCTGTCGGGTCGATGGATCTGACCACGCTGGAGAAGTTCTGGGACGACTCGACCAGTTCGGGCATCGGGGTGCGCATCGCGCTGCACGAGGACTCGGTCTTCGTGATCGACACCGTGCAGGGGCGGGTGCAGCAGCTCGAGCCGAAGAACCTGGCGCCGATCGGTCCCGCGCTCCAGTTCCCGCCGGGCATCGCGGGCGGGGTGTTCGACGGCAAGGGCAAGCTGTGGATCGCCTCCCCGAGCGAGGGGACGGTCACGTCCATCGTGCCGGCGGCGAAGTCGTCGCAGGGCCCGGATCAGAGTGGGCCGCGGAAGGAACGGACCGAAGCGGTCGCGCCGGCGAGCCATGATCTTGTGCTGTCCACGCTCGACGACGGTGTCGCGGTGCTCAACCGGACGACGAACGGGCTGAGCACCATCCGCGACGGGAAGCCGCTGCCCAAGCCGGTGACGTTGCCGCTGGCCGGGCCGGGCGTGCTGGCGCCGCACACCGAGGGCAAGCAGGTGCCGGTGACCGTGCCGGGCGACCGGCATGTGTACGTAGTGGGCGACGACAAGCTGCGCGGCGACTTCGCGGTGCCGGGCGACGGCGAGGAGCTTCAGCCGGCGGTGGCCTGGGAGGGCTACTTCTACGTGGCGGACGCCGACGGGTCGGTGCACGTGTTCGACTCGGCCGGAGCGCGGCAGAAGGACATCAGGTTCGCCGACCCTGGTGGGCCGCTGGAGCTGGAGGTCCGCGAGGGCTACCTGTTCATCAACGCGCCGGGCTCGCAGGCGGCGCGGGTCGTCGACAACCAGCACACGGTTCGTACCGTCGACAAGTACGCCGACGACGTGCTCGGTGGGGATCCGCCGGAGACGCCGCCGCAGGCTCCGCCTCCGCCGCCGAAGCCGAAGAAGCCGGTGGTGACCAAGCCGGGCGCGCCGCGCAACGTGCGGGCGTCGGCGGGCAACGCCGAGGCGCGGGTGACCTGGCAGGCGGCGCGGGACAACGGGGCTTCGATCTTCAAGTACGTCGTGGTGGGCTCCGGGCGCACCTTCGAGGTCGGCGCCGATCAGCGGGCGCTGACCATTCCCGGACTGGTGAACGGGCAGACGTACACGTTCACGGTGAGCGCCGTCAACAAGAAGGGCGCCGGGCCGGCCCGTACGAGCAATGCCGTGAAACCGACCTCCGAGGTGCCGGACCCGCCGGCCGCGGTCACCGCCGAGGCCAAGCCGGACGGCTCGGTCGTGGTGAACTGGCCGGCGGCCAACGGGCAAGGTCTGGAGATCAAGCGCTACACGGTCACGGCGATCTCCGAGGGCGGCAGCGCGCCGATCGGCGACACCACCGAGCCGACGCTGACGATCAAGAGCGGACAGCTTGAGTACGGCAAGCAGTACGCGTTCTCGGTGGTGTCGGTGAACGAGCGCGGCGCCGGGTCGAAGGCGTCGCCGGTCAGTGGGAGCGTGGTGCCGTTCACCGCGCCCGGCAAGCCGGAAGGCGTCGACGCGGCGACCGTGGGGGACCAGGCCGGGTCGATCTCGGTGGCCTGGCAGCCCTCGGTGGACAACGGACGGACGATCACCAAGTACGTGGTCACGGCCGGCGGCAAGAGCACCGACGTCACGGCCGGCACGGCCACGACGCTGACCGGGTTCGAGTCGGGCGTCAACGTGGCGGTCGAGGTGCGGGCGGTGAACGAGGCGGGGGAGAGCGAACCGGGCACGGCCACCGCGCGGACGGTGGCGTCGCCCAAGGTCACGGTTACCGGGGTGAACGCGACCTTCAACGCGGCCACTGTGGCGTTCACCGTGGATCAGGGCGGCGGCACGGCGAGCTGCTCGGTCGCGGCCACCGGCGGGGCGACGGCCAAGGGCAGCTGCTCCAGCCTCAAGCTGACGGGTCTGAAGCCGAGTACCAGCTATACGTTCACGGTCACGGCGACGAACGCGGCGGGCACGGTTCAGGCGAAATCGGCCAAGAGCACGGCCAACCTGTTCGGAAAAGCGACCTGCAACAACGGTGAGAACGGCGACACCGCCACGTACTGCAACGAGGATCGCGCCGGGCGCAACGGCAACGAGATCTTCAGCGTGACGAAGCAGGACAACGACAAGCAGGTCGGGTGGGCCAAGCCGGGCACCAGGTTGCAGGCGTACTGCAAGAAGGCCGGCGAGGACGTGGACTCGTACATCTACAACAGCCATAAGAAGAGCACCTGGTGGATCCGGGTCAACTACGAAGGCAAGAACTACATCCCGTGGGCGTGGCTCAACCTCGACGGTGGGGACGACCTGAACGACCTGCCCAACTGCTGAGGTAGACACAGTGAGCGAACCCCTTCCGCCGCAGCACGTCCAGGGCTTCGCCCAGGTGGCGGCCGCGCTGGCCGAACGGATCGGCGCGGTCGTGCTGGGCAAACCCGACGTGGTCGAGCTGGCCCTGACCGCGCTGTTCGCCCAAGGACACGTCCTGCTCGAGGACGTGCCCGGGGTCGGCAAGACCACGCTGGCCCGGGCGCTGGCGGCGTCGGTGCAGGGGCAGTGGCGGCGCATCCAGTTCACGCCCGACCTGCTGCCGTCCGACGTGTCCGGGGTGACGATCTTCAACCAGGCCAGCCGGGGGTTCGAGTTCCATCCGGGGCCGGTGTTCGCCAACATCGTGATCGCGGACGAGATCAACCGGGCGTCGCCGAAGACGCAGTCGTCGCTGCTCGAGGTGATGGAGGAGCGGCGGGTCACGGTGGACGGCGTGCCGCATCCGGTGCCGCAGCCGTTCCTGGTGGTGGCTACGCAGAACCCGGTGGAGATGGACGGGACGTACCGGCTGCCGGAAGCGCAGCTCGACCGGTTCCTGGTGAAGCTGTCAGTGGGCTATCCGAGCGAAGAGGTCGAGGTGGAAGTGCTGCGCGGGGCGGCGTTGCGATCGCCCGACACGCTCGAGCCGGTCACCGACATGGCCACCATCGGCGAGATGGTGCGCATGGCGACGCATGTGCACATCGCGGAGCCGCTTTACACGTACGCGGTGAGACTGGCCGCCGCAACGCGCAACCACCCTCAAGTTCGCGTCGGGGTCAGCCCGCGTGGGGTGATCGCGCTGACCCGGGCGGCGTGCGCGTACGCGCTGATCCACGGGCGGGGATACGTACTGCCGGAAGATCTCAAGACGCTGCTCGGGCCGGTCTTCGCGCATCGCGTGCTGCTGTCGGCCGACGCGCAGCTGCGCGGGGTGACCGCGGCCGAGGTGCTCGACGACGCGGTCCGGTCGGTGCCGGTGCCGCTGCCGGACAGCAACCGCGTCGCGGCCGGGGCGTGACCAGCGCCCCCGCCGCCGGTGAGCCGCCGCTGCCGGTCGGCAGCGCTCCGCCGACCGGCGGCGGCCCCGCCGATCCCCCGGCTCAACGGGATGCCGTGCGAGAGGACGCCGCGCGAAAGGATGCCGCTCCTACCGCGGCCGACAGGTCAAACGAAGCCAGTCGCAGCGGCGGCCGCGGTACGGGCGGCGGCAGGGGCGGGCACGGCGCCGATGGCGGCGGCATTCTTGCGAGCGGCGGGAGTGGTGTCGGCGGCCGTGCGAGCGGCGGCAATGGCGCCGGTGGCCGTGCGAGCGGTGGCAGTGGCGGGAGTGGCGCCGGCGATAGTGCGAGCGGTGGCAGTGGTGGGAGCGGCGTCGGCGGTAGTGGGGGCAGCGGCCGTGTGAGCGGCGGTAGCGGGAGCGGTGCCGGTGATGCGGTGCTGCGGAGATGGCGCCGGACGGGGGTCACCGGGCGGGGTGCCGGGCTGGTGGTGGCGGGGGCGGGGCTGATCGCGGTCGGGTTCCGCTACGGGTATCCGGATCTGGCTCTTCTTGGGGCGGCGGCTGTGGTGGCGCTGGTCTGTGCCGTGGGGTTCGCGTTGTGGCGGCCTCGGCTCGGGGTGGAGCGGGTGGCCGATCCGGATCGGGTGGCTCGGGGTGAGCCGGCGCGGATGACGTTGACCGTGCGCAACACGAGCCGGATGCGGGCGGCGAACCTGGTCGCCAGCGACCGTTGTGGTGGTGGGGCTGTGCCGGTGCCGCTTCTGCGGCTGCGGCCGGGGCGGGACACCACCGTCGACTATGCGGTGCCTACCAGTCGGCGGGGGGTGGTGCCGGTCGGGCCGTTGCGGGTCACCCGGGGGGATCCGCTTGCGCTGGTGACACTTTCCCGGACGTACGGGGAAATCGCTCATGTCTGGGTCCATCCCCGGATTCATCTGCTGCGGGCGGTGCCGGCGGGGATGGCGCGCAGTTTGGACGGGCGCATCGACAAGGTGCCGCAGGGGACGATCACGTTCGACACGTTGCGTGAGTACGTCATCGGGGACGAGATGCGGCGGGTGCACTGGCGCAGCAGCGCCAAAGTGGGCCAGCTGATGGTGCGCGAGCAGCTGGACACGTCCGAGCCGACGATCGTGGTGTTGCTCGACGATCGGGCGGTGGCGCATCCGGAGGTGCGCGACGGGGTGGCCGAGTCGTTCGAGGCGGCGTGCGAGGCGGCGGCGTCGATCGTGGCGGCCGCGGTCCGGGAGGATCTGCCGGCCAGTCTGCATCTGGTGAGTGAGGTGGCGGCCGGGGCCTACCTGGATGTGCTGACCGAGGCGACGCTTCGCGCGGGCGATCTGGCGGCGACGCTGCGGCGGATGCGCTCCCGGCGGCTCGGGGACACGCTGATCTTTCTGACCGGTCCGGGTGGGCGCGGCGACCTCGGCGCGGTGAGTGGCTTGCGGGGTCCGTACGCCGTGGTGCTGGCCGGGCTCCTCGGCGACCGGGACGGCGCGCCCGTCTCCGCCGGCGACGGCCTGATCGTCATCGACGCGGCCGACGGCGCCGAGTTCGCGGCCGCCTGGGACGGAGTCCGCGGATGGTGAAGCACGGCATCCGCGAAAGCGCGCAAATCGGGCCAGGGGTCGAGGCGCGTCGGCGAGGACTGGCGGAGGTTCGGGGCGGGGCGGCGTGGCGCGGAGCGGCGGGGGCGCGGGGAGCGCTGCCGGGGTCACGGGGCGAGGCGCGGCGGCGAGGGCGGGCGGGGGCACTGCGTGAGGAGGCGCGGCGAGGAGCGGCGGCGGTATGGGGCTGGAGGTTGCGGCGAGGGCTGACGGGGACCCGGGGTGAGGCGGCGCGGCGAGGGCCGGCGGGGATCCGGGGTGAGGCGGCGCGGCGCGGGCCGGCGGGGGTGCGGGCGAGGCGCGGGCATGACTAGGTGGGTTCGGGCTGGGGTGGTGGCTCTGGCGCTGGCGGGGATGGTTGCTCTGTCCGGGGTGGTGTTGGGGCGGATCTTCGCGGGGGCGCTTCTGACTCAGCTGGTGGCGGGGGCGGCGGCCGGGTCGGTGGGGGTCGGGCTGGCGGCTCGGCGGCTGCCCAACTGGGTGGTGGCGCCGCTTTCGGCGGTGCTGCTGGCGGCGTACACCGTTCTCGCCTTGAAGATCTCGGCGGATCGGGCTGAGACGGCGGGGACGCTGACCGAGATTGCGCGCGACTCGCTCGTGAACGGGATTCCGCGGCTGCTCACGGCGCTGATTCCCGTGGAGGCCACGCCGGACACCGTGGTTGTGCCGGTGATCGCGGCCTGGCTGGCCGGACTGGCGGGGACCGAGATCGCGGTGCGGGCCGGGCGGGTGCTTCTGGGGCTGCTGCCGGCTACGGCGCTGTACGCGGGGGCGCTCTACGTGGTCGGGCCGAACGCGGACACGGCGCGCTGGACGACGCTTGTCTTCGCGGGGCTTGCCGTGGGTGCGCTGGCCGCCAGCGCCCGTGCCGTCGGCCAGCCCACCTTGGAGGCGGTCCAGGGCGTTCGGGTGCGGGCGAGCGCGGCGGCCGCCCTGGTGATCGTTCTCGGACTCATCGCGGCCGTCGGGCCGTGGATCGGCGGGCGGGTGGGTGCCACGCCGGTCGATCCGCGTCGCTATGTCGAGCCGCCACAGGTGGACAGCCTCGACGAGAGTCCGCTCAACCGGATCTCCGGGTGGGCTCTGCGGCCGCGCGATCCGCTGCTCAAGGTGTCACCCGCTGCCGGGGCCAAGGGCAAGGTCGTACGGCTGCGGTTGGCCGTGTTGCCCGACTATGACGGCGTGACGTGGCGGGTCGGCGCGACCTACCGCAATGCCGGGCGGGTGCTTCCGGTTCTGCAGCGGCCGCCCGACACCACTGTGGCCCGGGTGCGCCAGGACGTCACGATCGACGGGCTCGCGGGGCGGCTGCTGCCGGTCGTGCCGACGCCGACCGAGGTTGCGGGGGCGCGGGTCGCCTTCGACGCGGCGACCGGGACGCTGATCGGGCCCGACCGGCTCAGCCCCGGGTTGACGTATTCGGTCACGTCGGAGCTGCAGACGCCCGACCTCAACCTGTTACCCACGGCCGAGACGCCCTCGGGGGACGCGGTCGCGCGCTATCTGACCGTCGGGGCCGGCGTGCCCGACGAGATTCAGCGGCTGGCCGACGAGCTCGCCCAGGACAACGGGGCCGCGTACGACCGGGCCATGGCGATCCAGGAGTTCATCGCCGAGCACTATCGGCGGGTCGCCGACGCGCCGAGCGGACACGCGTACCCCAATCTCAAGTTCTTCCTCTTCGGGCCGCGTCAGCAGGGTGGGCAGGCCGGCACGTCGGAGCAGTTCGCGGCGTCGTTCGCGTTGCTCGCCCGGATCACCGGGCTGCCGAGCCGGGTGGTGGTCGGCTTCGACGCGCCGGCCGCGGGCGGCACGGTCAGCGCGGGCAATGCGATCGCCTGGCCGGAAGTGCTGTTCGATCGCCTGGGCTGGGTGGCGTTCGACCCGATGCCCAAGAGCAAGGACCCGCGGCCGGTCGAGGAGGACTTCCGGCCGAAGCCCGCCCCGCCGACGACACCGCCCGCCCCGCCGTCGGCGCCGTCCGAGACGCCGCCCAGCTCGGCCCCGCCGACCGTCATGGCGGCGCCGCCCGGCCCCGGCCCGTCGGCCGCGGTGGTCGCCGGGGGAGCCTCCGGCTCGGTGCTGCTCCTGCTGGCCGCCGCGGCCGGCGCGATCGTGCTGATGCGGCAGTCACTGCGCCGGCGGCGCCTGAGCGCCGGCACTCCGGACGACCGGATCACGGGCGCCTGGTCGGAGTTCACGGACGCGCTCCGCCTGGCCGGCCGCCCGGTGCCGCCACATCTGGCGGCGACGGAAGCCGCCGCGTACGCCGAAAGTGATGCCGGGCTGCCGCCGCTCGGCGACCTGGTTGCCGGCATCAACACGGTGGGCTTCGCCCCCGGATCAGCCGACGACGGTCAAGCGGCCCGGGCCGGCGGTCAGGCCGTCGCCTACGTCGACGCTCTGCGGGCACGCCGGTCCTGGTGGCGACGCCTCTGGTGGACCGTCCATCCCGGCCCGTTGCGCTGGAGCCGCCGGAGATGACGGCGATCCCGGGCCGGCCCCGGACGCGCTGACGAAAGCCAGATCGGGTCTTTACCGGACGCTTACAACGGCTGCCTAGCGTCGGCGCCATGAACGACCGTCGTCAGATGTCGCATCTGCTCCGCCGGCTGACGTTCGGCCCCACGGCGGCCGAAGTGGACGCGGCCATGCGGGCCGGGCTCGACGCCACGCTGGCGTCCCTGCTGCGCCCGGCCGCCGCCATGACCGCCGTCGGCCTGGGCGCCGACCCGGTGGCGAAACTGGCCACCGGGGCCACGCGTGAGCAGCGGCAGGAGGCCCGCAAGCAGCAGCGCGATCAGGTCGCGACAGCGGTCCGCTGGTGGCTGGGCCGGCTCGCCGGCGGCGGTGCGGCCGAGAAGCTGACGTTCTTCTGGCACGGGCACTGGGCCACCAGCGTCCGCAAGGTGCGCTCGGCCCAGCTGATGCTGGGCCAGCAGGCGACCCTGCGACGGTACGGCGCCGGGGACACCGGGCCGCTGGTCCGGGCGATGCTGCGCGATCCCGCCCTGATCGTCTGGCTGGACGGGCAGCGGAACACGCGTAAAGCCCCCAACGAGAATCTCGCCCGCGAAGTCATGGAGCTGTTCACGCTCGGCGTGGGGGCGTACTCGGAGGCGGACGTGAAGGCCGCGGCCCGGGTGCTGACCGGCTGGCAGGTCGACCGGGCCACCGGCGCCGCGCGCCTGACGGCGAAGCGGCACGACGACCGGCCCGTCACCCTGCTCGGCCGGACCGGGACGTTCGACCTCGACTCGTACGCCGATGCCCTGGTCCGCCACCCGGCGCACGTGCCGTATCTGGCCGGGAGGCTCTGGTCCCGCTACGCCTCGGACACCGCACCCGTGCCGTCCTCGGTCGCGGCCGCCGGGCGCAACACGACCGCGCTGCTCGAGGCGGTGTGCCGCGCCCCCGAGTTCCCGGCCACCGCCGGCACGCTGGTCAAACAGCCGGTCGAATGGCTGATCGGCGCGATACGGCAGCTCGGCCTGCGCGTCGGTGAGCTGGAGACCGCCGAACAGCAGCGCCTGATCGGCGTGCTGCGGGCGCTGGGCCAGGTGCCGATGTCGCCGCCGTCGGTGGGCGGCTGGCCGGCGGGCATGGCGTGGCTCACCACCTCGTCGGCCATGGCCCGGCTCAAGGCCGGTCAGCTGCTCGTCGCGCTGACCCCGGCGGCGGTGGAACGTCTCACCGGCACCGACCGCGTCGAGGCGCTGGCCTCGCTACTGGTCGTGGATGGCTGGTCCGACCGCACCCGGGCCGCGCTGAGCGGCGTCAAGGATCCGCGCCGGCTGCTCGCGCTGGGGCTGGCCAGCCCCGAGTACGCCGTCCACTGAGCGTCAGGAGAGCACGGACATGGACAGCATCACCCGGCGCCGGTTCCTCGTCGCCAGCGGTGTCACCGGCGGCGCCGCCATGGCCGCGGGGGCCACCGCCTTCGGACTGCGCGACCTCCTCGCCACCGCCGGCGACCGCGATCCGGGGGCCGGCACCCTCGTCCTGATCACGCTCTACGGCGGCAACGACGGGCTCAACACCGTCATCCCGTACGGGGATCCGGCCTACGCCGCGGCGCGGCCCGGCATGACGTACGAGCCGGAAGCCCTGTTGCCGCTCGAGGACGGCTTCGCCCTCAACCCCGGCCTGCGGGGCCTGCACCAGCTCTACCACGACGGCCGGCTGGCGGTGGTACGAGGCGTCGGCTACCCGAAGCCCAACCGCAGCCACTTCCAGTCGATGGACATCTGGCAGAGCGCGCAGCCCGGCCGTCCCGGCACCACCGGCTGGCTGGGCCGCTGGCTGGACACGGCGGGCGGTGACCCGCGCCTGGCCGTGTCGTTCGAGCCGGTGCTGCCCCCACTGCTGGCCGGCGCCACCTCGGCCGGCGCGACGGTGCCGGGTGGGGTGCTGTCCCTGCCGGGCGGCGTGGCCCCGTCCGTGGTGTCCGAACTCGGCCTTCCCGTGCCCGGCGAGTCGCCGGCTCAGGCCCGCGCCGCTTCCTGCTTCGCCGACCTGATGCGCGTACAGGACCTCATGAAACAGATTCGCGAGGGCACGGCCGAGGTGGACGCCGACGACGGTGACCCGCCGGCCACGGCCACCGGCGGCGCCGCCCCACCGCTGGACCAGCAGCTGGCGCTGGTCGCCCGGTCGGTCGAGGCCGGAGCGGCGACGCGCGTCTACTCGGTGTCGATGGGCGGGTTCGACCTGCACGCCGACGGCAAGGACGCGCAGCAGGCGCAGCTGGCCAAGCTCGACGAGCCCCTGGCCGCCTTCACACGGCGGATGGCCGGCAAGGGGGTCGTGGTCGCGGTCTACTCCGAGTTCGGCCGCCGGGTCCACGCCAACGCCTCCGACGGCACCGACCACGGCACCGCCTCCGACGTCTTCCTGCTCGGCGACGGCGTCCGCGGCGGCCTGCACGGCGAGCCGCCCAGCCTCACCGACCTCGACGACGGCGACCTGAAGTACACGGTGGACTTCCGCGATGTGTACGCCACCCTGCTGGACGGCGTGCTCGGCGCCGATTCGCAGCGCATCCTGGACGGCTGGACCGGGCACCTCACCGGCGTGTTGACCTGATCGCGTTCAGGCCAGGGCGGCCGCGCCGAACGACACGGAGAAGCGTTTGCACCAGATGCTGACGCTGCGGAAGTCGTTCGGGTCGACGGTGGCGGGCAGACGGTAGACCTGGTCGCCGTGATTGCCCTTGAGCCGTCCCAGTTCCGCGTAGGCGCCGTCGTCGAAGACGCGCCAGCCGTCCGCGCCCGTGCGTACCGCCCGGTCGGACAACCACACCCGCAGATCGGGCCCGTCGGAGGTGTCGAGGCCGATCAGCTCGAGTTGTTGGCGGCCGTCCGCGGTGCGCACCACCCGGGCGGTGCCGGTGGTGTCGTGCTCATGAGTGACGAAGGTGCCTTGCTTGAGCACCGTCGCCGCCGGTACGGGCACGGATGCGGACGCCGCGGTGGGCGGGGCGGCGGTGGGCGGGGCGGCGGAAGCCTCGACGGACAGCGTGTCGGTCACGGTCGTGTCGGTGAACAGCCGCCACGGCTGGAACCAGTACAGGGCCCCGGCACCGCCGATGCCGAACAGCGCTATGACGGTCCAGGTGAAGGGCTTCGAGAGCCGTCTGCGGATCACAGCTTCGAGTCAACCCCAGAACGGCCGTCCGGGCCAGGCCTCGGCGCTTACCGTTCTCTTACGGACCGGTACATCAGGCGTCTCCCGTGGTAGAGCCCTAATCAATTCGAGTTAGGGCCTTGGTAGCCCCGCTTGCGAAGCTTTTCTCACGACGGCAGGCACCGCATCTCACCGAGAAGAAATCGGAATCTGCCGCCTTCTTTCCGAGCGGGGGTGACAACAATGACGTACACCATCATCACGAACGACGAGCCGGACTTCGGCGTCAAGTGGGCCGTCTTCTGAGCCGTCTGGCGATGAAGAAAGCAGCACCAGCGATTTCGCGGTGTGGGGGCCGGCCCCCGGCTTCCGCATCGAAGACATGAAGTCGCAAATTTGAGGGCCCGGCATTCGCCGGGCCCTCAGTCATCCTTGAAGGAGATTTCATGGAGCCCATCGCCCTTGACGCGAAGCTTCGCGTCAAGCCGATTTATCCAGTCTATTCAGTCACCGATCGGCTGTTCAGAATCGGGGCGCAGCGTGGCATCACCGTCGACATCGACGATCCCCATGGTCAGATGCGAGCGCTCGTTGACCTGCTCGGCGGCGACCGGACCATCGCCGCCGTACTGGAGCAGATGCGGCAGAGATTCCCGCAGTTGACCGACGCCGACATGCTCGAGGCAATTCGGCAGCTCGCCGGCCGGGGCCTGCTCGAAGGCGCCGAACCGACTCCCTACGAAACCGATCCGAGCCTCACCCGATACCTCGGCAACGTGAACTATTTCAGTCACTACGCGACAATCGCCGAGTCTCGCGCGGCGGCTCAGGAGAAGCTCCGTGAGTCAAAGGTCGTGCTTTTCGGACTGGGCGGTGGAGGCTCGTACGCTCTCCCCTTGCTTGTCGCCGCCGGGTTCGGGGAGATTGTGGCCGTCGATTACGACCGTGTCGAGCTCTCCAACCTGAACCGTCAGCTTATGTACGCCGAACAGGACGTCGGCCAGTTCAAGGCCGATGTGGCGCAGCGGCGCATGCGTCAGGCCAACTCGACCGTCGCTGTCTCGACCATCACGAAGAAGATCGAGTCGGCGAGGGACGTGGCCGACATCGTCGGGGGCGCGGACATCGCCATCTGCGCGATCGATGAGCCGCCGTTCGTTGCCCAGCGGCGGGTGAACGCCGGCTGCGTCAGTCAGGGGGTGCCCTATGTTTGTGGCGGATCCTTCGTCAGCCGGGGACGTGTGTTCTCGGTCCACCCTGGGGAGTCCGGCTGCCTGGACTGCCTGCATATCTACTACGCGGGTAAGGATCCGCTGTTCGCGTCTCAGCTGTCCGCCATCCTGGATCAGGACACCGGCGATGTGACCATCGCCTTCGCTCCGCACATCGCCACAGTGGCCTCTTTCATGGTTGCCGAGGCCGTTCGGATGACGACCGGGCACTCTCCGGCGTTGTCGGTGGGCCGCCAGCTCGAACTCGAGTACGAGACCGGCAGTTGGGAGCATCTGTGGGAGTGGCCGCGGTACGGCGATGAATGTCCCACATGCGGGACGGGCGATCCCGGCGACATGTTCTCGATGTACGAAGACGTGACGGCGTCCCTGCGTGCCGCGACGGCCGGGCGGTGACTGCCCCGGCCGATCGGATAGCCGCTCTGTCTCAGGACGTTCTCATGCGGCGTCCGGATCGTGCTCACCTGAGGATCGCCTCGGACGGGCGAACGATCGCTTATCTGTCCCACGGTGGCGCTGAGGCGCTGAACCTGTGGGTCGGAGATGTCAGCGATCCATCGAAACGACGACAGGTTACGTCGTTCACGGACGATCGCATCGAGGATTTCCTCTTCTGCTGCGGCGGCCGGCATCTTCTGTACATGACGGATGGCGACGGCGACGAGATCTGGCGCTTGAATGTCGTGAACCCGCAGACCGGCGACGAACTGCGCTTCACCCTCGGAGAGGGCGTACGGGCGACGATCGTCGAGCACAACGCCCGGCACCCGGATCACACGGTTCTGTCGCTGTCGGGAAGCAACCCGCAGCTTCGCGGCCTGCATGTCGGTGATCTGCGATCCGGTCGCATCTGGAAGATCGATGGTCCGTCCGGATTCGCTCGATGGCTCGTCGACCGCGATCTCACTGTCCGTGGCGGCGTCCGCAGCCACGCCGACGGATCCGCGACGATCATGCATCGCCCGCACGCGACGGCGCCCATGGAGGTGATACTGGATCTCGAGCCGGATGATGCCACCTGTACCGACGTCATCGGATTCGACAGCACCGGCGGATGGCTCTACCTCTCCAGTTCGGTCGGCGCGGACCACGTTCGGCTGCTCGGATACGACGTCGCAGCGCGGCGGCTGCGCGTGCTCAGTGAGGAACCGGGCCGGGATGTCGCCGGTGTCTGGCTGGAACCACGCAGCTTCACACCGGACGTCGTCGTCTACAGCGGCAAGAGGCCGATCTACCGGGCCATGGGCAACGGCATCGCTGCGCATGTGGACACGCTGCTGCGCCAGGGCGACAACGTATCCGTCCAACGCTCCGATTCCGATCGATACTGGATCGTCTCCTACGACCGGCCGGAACATCCGATCCGCTACTTCAGCTACGACCGTCATGAGAAGTCTCTGCGGTACGTCG
Source organism: Actinoplanes sp. NPDC048988 (assembly GCF_043197815.1). Taxonomy (NCBI): domain Bacteria; kingdom Bacillati; phylum Actinomycetota; class Actinomycetes; order Micromonosporales; family Micromonosporaceae; genus Actinoplanes; species Actinoplanes sp. NPDC048988. The sequence continues at coordinate 26,487 of NZ_JBICTW010000010.1, forward strand.
GCGCGCACAACGATGAGTTGGAAAGTGCGCGGATGTCGCCGATGCGGCCCTTCACCTTCGCCGCGCGCGACGGCTTGGAGCTGAATGGGTACGTGACGCTTCCGTCAGGAGCTGCGGGAACGGCCCAGCCCACTGTACTTCTGGTGCACGGCGGCCCGTGGAGCCGTGATGAGTGGCAATTCAATCCGGTCGTTCAATGGATCAGTTCTGTCCTCGGCTTCGCCTGCCTTCAGGTCAACTTCCGTGGATCCACCGGCGCCGGAAAGGCCTTCCGCAACCTCGGTAACAGGCAATGGGGTAAGGCGATGAACGATGATCTGCTCGACGGCGTGGCCTACGCGGTCGAGCAGGGTTGGGCCGATCCGAACCGTGTGGCGGTCATGGGCGCGTCGTACGGCGGCTATGCGGCTCTGATGGCGGTCGCGGCGCCGCAACAACCGTTTCGATGCGCCATCGCGCAGGCCGCGCCGACCGACCTCGTCGCCATGCTCGAGACGCTTCCTCCGCATTGGCACGGGGCCCGGTCGAACCTTCATCGCCGCATCGGGGACCCTGCGACCGATCGTGCCGAGCTCCATCGCATGTCACCGATCGCCCAGGCCGACCGCATCGAGGTGCCCGTCATGCTCGCCGACGGCGCTCAGGACCCGCGGATACCCGTGACGGCCACGCAGCGAATCGTGGATTCACTGTCCCGGCGGGGCATCGAGTGCCACCGGCTGGTCTTTCCCGACGACGGGCACATCTTCGCCCGGCGGGAGAACGTGGCGAGCTTCTACGCCGCGGCCGGTCAATTCCTCCGCACCCACCTAGCCGTTGGCTAGACACCTCTTCGACCGGCAGGGGATCCCAGTGCTGTTACGAACCGTCGAGCTCACCAAGACGTACCGCGGCGCGATCCGAGCCAACGACGCCATCACTCTCCGCGTGGCGGCGGGTGAGGTAGTTGGCCTGCTGGGTCACAACGGGGCCGGCAAGTCCACGCTGATCGGCCAGATCGTGGGGCTCATCCGGCCGACAAGTGGAGCGATCGAACTGGCCGGCCGCGATCCGGTCGCGGACCCGGCCTTCGCCAGGCAGGCGTGCTCGACACAACTGCAGGCCCAAGCTCCGCTGAGTGGTGTCACACCAGCCGAGGCCATCGAGATGATCGGACGCCTTCGAGGCGGGCGCCGCCCCGCCGTTCGCGCCCGGACGCGGCAGCTGCTTTCCGCCTTGGACATCGCGAGATGGTCCACGACCAACGCCGACGATCTGTCCGGTGGCGTGCGACGGCTCACCGCGTTCTGCATGGCAGTGGTCGTACCCGGTCAACTCGTACTGCTCGACGAGCCCACCAACGATGTCGATCCGATCCGGCGTCGGCTGCTGTGGGACCAGGTCAGATCCCTGGCGGACTCCGGACACGGCGTTCTTGTTGTGACACACAACGTCGCTGAGGCCGAGCGCGTCGTCGACCGTGCCGTGGTTCTCGACCAGGGACGAGTGGTTGCTCATGGCACGCCGGCCGAGCTTCGGGCCGGGATCTCGCACAGCCTGTGCCTGGAGGTCACCCCCTCGACCGGATCCGCACTTCAGATCGAAGAGTGGGCGAGCGTGACACCGTCCGATGCCGAGCACCGCATGACGCTGCGTCTTCTACCAGAGGATGCCGCCCGTGCGGCGGCATGGGCGCAGGCTCAGATGGCCGCCGGCGCGATCGAACAGTTCAGCATCAACCCGGTGAGTCTCGAGGACGTGTACGTCGGGCTGACCACGCAGACCGAGGAGGCAGGCGAGGATGCACTGGTTGCGTAGCTACACGCTGCTGATGAAATGGACGCTCATTCGGCTCAAGTACGTGGCGCCGCTGATGGTCGTAGTGCAAACATTCCTCGCGGTCGGCATCGTCGTCGGATTCGCCTTTCTGCTGCCTCAGGTGGACGCCAACTCGGCCCTGTATCTCTCCACCGGGGCCGCGACGCTGGGGCTGATCACAGTCGGTATGGTGCTGGCCCCTCAGGTCGTGGCCGATTCCAAGCGGGACGGGAGTTTCGAATACAGCCGTACTCTGCCGGTTCCGCGGCTGGCGCTGGTGGCGGCGGACGTCAGCATCTGGCTGCTCATCGCCTTGCCCGGCATCGCGTTGTCGCTCGTGGTGGCGGCCTTGCGCTTCGATCTCGCCTTGGACGTGAGTCCACTCGTCGTTCTCGCGCTGCTCCTGGTGACGGTTACCAGTATCTCCATCGGATATGCGTTCGCCTACGCGGTGCCGCCGACCGTGAGCAGCTTGATCTCCCAGGTGATCGTCTTCGTGGCCCTGATGTTCTCCCCGATCGACTTCCCCGCCGAGCGCCTGCCGGGTTGGCTTCAGGACCTGCACCTCTTCTTGCCGTTCCAGTACATGGCGCAGGCGACACGGGAGACGATGATGGCGTCACCGCACGGACTCAGCGTTACGCCTTTCCTGGTCCTCGGGCTGTGGTGCACAGCATGCCTTGCTGTGACGGTACGCATCATGTCCCGGCGGAAGTGACCGGCGGCGCCTGGACCCAATCGATGACCGTACGGTTGAACAGCTCGGGAAGATCCTGATTCCAGAGATGCTTTGCCTCCGGAATGATTCTGAGTTCGGCATTCGGAATTCCTGCGGCGGCCGTCCGCGATGCGACCAGGTTCAACCTGTCCTCGGCGCCACATGTCACTAGCGTCCGTGCTGTCACCAACCCGAGGTCGGATCGAAGGTCGGCTCGCCGCAACTGTCCCATCACCTGCAGCAGTTGCGGCTTCGTCACGCCGTCCTCCTCGAAGCTGCGTGTCGGCATCAGGCGCATCATCGCCGTCTGCAGGCCCGTGATCAGCCGGGGCGGGCGCACTTGCACGCCGGACAGCATCAGGCTGGCGATATCCCCGGGATAGCGAGCGGCCCAGCGCAGCGCGACCATGGCACCTGCCGACAGCCCACAGACGTGAACCGGCCGTTTGCGGGTAACGGCGTGGAGAGCGTCGGCCGCTGCGTCGAGTGAGAAAGGTCCGGGCGATCGGCCATATCCCGGAAGATCGGGCAGAAGAAGCTGGAATCGGCCACTGAGCGCCTCACGCTGTGGGCCCCACATCACGTGACTCTCGCCCGCCCCGTGAAGCAGTACCAAGAAGGGCCCCTTGCCCGGCCCGATCTCGTCCACGAACAAGGACACTTCCTACCCCTTCGATGAGCCGCCGAGGCGGTTCATGCGCTCGGCGCAGCGGAGCCAGTGCCATGGGGCTGCTGAGGTCGGCCGCCGTGGTATCGGCGACGGTTGATCGAAGCTAGCATGTTCGACAAGGGCGATGATCCAGTGGAGGCAGGAGCAATCGGGGAGAATCATGTTCACCGGAGTTCCATCGATCCGGGTGCTGGGTCCGTTGCGGCTTGAGGGTCGCTCCGGCTCGGTACGGATCGCCGGTCATCGCAAACTCACAATGCTGTCGATGTTGATCCTTGCGCCGGGGCGTCGCGTCACCAGCGGGCAGCTCACAGAAGCGCTCTGGGAGCGGCCGCCGAACTCAGCACGCCAGCAGATCCACAACACCGTACGGCTTCTGAGGCAGGACCTCGCGGCAATCCCGGACATCGACCTGGTCTTCGACGGCACCGGTTACATGGTCGACGCACCGACGAAGGCAGTAGACCTGTGGCGGTTCAACGCCATCGTGGAGGCCGCGGCCCGGCTGGCTCATACAGGCCAGACCGCCGAGGCGGTGCGGATGTACGCCGAGGCGGTCGCGCTTTGGCATGGTGACGCGTTCGAGGGGATGAACGCGGCGCCCGTGGCGCCGGCCCTGGGGGAACTGACTCTCCGGCATGTGAGCGCCTGGGAGGAGCTCGCCAAGCTGCGGCTGCGATCGGGTACTTCCGACTCGGATCTGTGCAACCAGCTCAGTGTGCTGGTTTCCCGGAATCCGCTGCGAGAATCGTCCCATCTGCTGCTGATGGAGGCGCTCGTCGCCGACGGCCGCCAAGCGGACGCGTTGATGGCCTACGAGGAGTGCCGCCGATATCTCGCGGCCGAGCTGGGCGTCGACCCGGGCGACGAACTCAAAGCCCTGCACCGAGCGATTCTCCGAGGACAGCCCACCTCGGACAGGGAGCCTTATCAAGACCGGCGGCCTGCGGTCTCCTCCGCGACAACCTCGCCGGACTCACTCCCCGCCTCGACCGGAAGTTTCATCGGCCGGGAAGCGCAGCTTCGCATCCTCAAACGCGTGTGCGCCGAATCCTCGGCCACCGCTTTGGCCATCTCGGCGCTCAGTGGAATGGGCGGCATCGGGAAAACCACACTCGCGGTACGCCTGGCGCATGACCTGAAGGCCGACTACCCGGACGGCCAATACTTCATCAACCTCAACGGCTTCACTCCCGGCCTGGAGCCGATAACCGCCCGGAGAGCGCTGTTGAACCTGCTGTCGCAGGCCGGTCTGCCCATCGAGTCGATCCCCAGAGACACCGATGCGGCATCGGCCACCTGGCGTGCTCAACTCGCGGGTAAGCGATGTCTGCTTCTCCTCGACAATGTCGCGTCCGCGGAGCAGGTTCGCCCCCTGTTGCCGGGTTCACCCGGCAACCTGGTCATCATGACGAGCCGGCTGCGGCTGGGAAACATCGACGGCTCGCATTCTCTTGCCCTCGATGTTCTCGACCCCGCGGAGGCCGTGACGCTGTTTCTGCGAATCAACGGCCGAGAGCGCTGCGATGACTTGGGCGAGGTCGAAAGGGTCGTGGACCTTTGCGGGCGTCTGCCGTTGGCCATCCGCATTGCCGCGGTTCGCTTCAAGGACAAACGAGGATGGACGCTCGCCGAGCTCGGACGCCGGCTGAGTGACCAGCGCTCACGAGAGCGTGTGCTCATCGCGGGCGACAGAAATGTGTTCGCTGCGCTCGAGGTGTCGTATCCGCATCTGACGGAGGCTCAGCAACGGCTGTTCCGTCTCCTGAGCGTGCATTTTGCGGCCGTGTTCGGTCCCACGTCGTGCGCCGCCTTGGTGGGTGACGAGGTCGGTTCTGTGGAGGACGACCTCAACGGTCTGTTCGACGCCAGTGTTCTCAGCCAGAACGAGTCCGGTTGCTACGAGATCCACGATCTGATGCGGGACGCGGCTCGCCGGCTCTCGGATCGGCACGACACCGACGAGGAGCGAACGTCGGCGACGGTACGCCTGATAGACCACTATCTTCAGCTGGCGGTGGCGACGCTGGGCCCGCTCGCCAAGGCGGAGTTCGCATATTTCGGAATAAGCCGCGACCCGGAGGCGTCGCGAGACGGAAAGGCCGATCTGGCCAAGGCCATCGAGGCGTACCCGGCTTTTGCGGCGGCCATCACGGCTGCTGAGAGGTTGGGGCTCCACGATCGTGTCTGGCGCTTGATCTGCGCCCTCCAACCACTGTTTTCCGCACGAAACTATGGCGGCGACGCCGCCAATCTGTTCCGGCTCGCGGTTCGTTCGGCGCAGGCGTGTGGCGATGAGATCGGGGAGGCGATCGCCAGCTCGGGACTAGCTGTAGCCAGTCGTGAACGGGCGGACACGCAAGAAGCCCTCCGGGCCTTCGGCCTTGCCATCGGCTTGTCGGAGAGGCTCGGGCGCAGCGACTGGCTGGCATTCCAGCTCTCCGACCTGGGCGTCATGCATCTCAACAGCGGTCAACTCGGACTCGCCGCCGAGGTCTTTGAGCGTGCCATCGCCCATGCCGAGCGTGCAGGCGATAAGGAATCCGCGCGCGGGACACTGGTAAACCTTGCGGTCGTTGCTCGGCAACTCGGAAATTTTGATGATTCATATCAGCATCTACGCCGAGCCGAGCAGATGTCAGGTGGGGGCGAACACGTCGAGCTGGTCATCGCACTCCATCTCGGCTACACGCTGGCCCTGACAGATCGCACCGAGGAGGCGCTGGAGTACTTCGGGAAGAGCCTCGGCTTGGCTGAGAACTTGAATCTCCCGGTCTTTCAGGCCGCCGCATCGTGCGGCGACTCGGGCGCGGCTCGGCGGAGTGGTGACCATGTCCGGGCGATACGCTCCGGGCGTGCGGCGTTGGCACTCACCAGGACCTACTCGTCGGTCGAGGTCGAGTGCGAGGCGCTTCTGGTGCTGGGCGAGGCATTTCTGGCGGCAGGGGAACCTGATCGTGCCGTCGAATTGCTGAACGAGGCGAGCCGCGCGGCCGAGACCGGAGGATTCATCAATTTGCTGGGACGTGCTGTCCTCGGCCTCGCGCACGTGGCTGTTCGCCGGGGAGATGACGAAGAAAGGGTAGAGATCCTGACTCGATCCGACCTGGCCGGCGTCACCGACGCCGTCGTCAGCGTCAGCATCGCCCGGCACCTGTCGAACGTGAGTACCTGCTTCTACTGTGCTTCTTCAGCCGACATCAGCTGGGATGCCGCAACACGAGAGCGCGTATCTTGACGAGATCCGGCGCACGCCACCAGAAGGCTGCCCAGCATAGCCAGGCTGAACGCGGGAAGACCCATGAGAACCCCGATTGACGAGTGCAGGGCCAGCCCGAGCATCAGGGCCAGCAATCGCATTCTTCGATTCCCGCAGATGCCGGCTGCGATGATCAATTCAGCAGCGACGACCCCTACTTCGATGAATGTCATGACGAGGTGGTTCTCGACCAGGGGAAGAAGAGGCGTCAGAATCATCGAGGGCATCCCGAAAGTGGGATCCAGGAGTACCGACTGGATCCACCCGCCCGTCCCCCATCCGGGCGTGACGACCTTAGTCAGCGACGCGACGATGTAGACAACGGCCAGCTGTATCCGAATAGTCAGAATTGCTGCCGCCGCGGCGCCGTCCTCTCGCCTCGCAGGCCGGGGGTGGGGCGCCGCGGCCCATGCCCATGATCGGTCGTCTGAGAGGCATATGGGTATCAGTAATGCGGTAACGATCGTGGCTACTCGTTCGCCGCCGGTGTTCACCGTGAAGGCGAGGGCGATACTCAAGGTCACCACAAAGTGAGGTATGCAGGTCAACCGAGCCTTGAATCCAAGCATGACTGCCGCCAGAGTGATCAGCGACAGGGCTCGGGCGAGCCCGGTCCCGCCCGTGACCGACATGTCGGCGCACCAGATCGACAGCCAGTTGGACGCGCATGGACCTGCCGGTCGCTCCGCTGCGGTGAATGCCACGTCATCGGTGATGAAGACCAGATTGCAGATCTGTGCGGCCGCCAGGACCGAGCGACCTGCCTGCACGTATCGATCGATCGGCGAGAGGCTTGTCGCCCAAGCGCGAAGGCGGGTCAACGGCTCAGCTTCCACAGATCACCTGTACTCGCGCGACTTCCAGCGCGCCCGACGGATCGGCGGGAAGCGCGAGATCGCGCCGAAACGCACGTTCGACCGAAGGGGACCTCAGCAGGATCATGTCGCCGCAGAGGGTCCGATGAGTGACGCTGTTCTCTACTTCGAACGTCTCCCGGGTTGATGCGCTTCGCACACACTCCAAGCCATGCGATCGGCAGGTGGTCCATGCCTGCGCGGGGACCGACCGGGCAAGATAGCCCCGTTCGATCAGTTGCGACATCCAAAGTCTGCGAAACCCTCCGGCGTCGCCCACACTTTCGGCGCGTGCCGTGAGGTTCACCGTGGACGCGCCACCGGTGTTCCGGTACGCGCGAATTATCGGCGCGTCACGATAACGTGAGAAGAACGACCATTCCTGTGGCCAGGTGCGCTGGATGACGGTGGCCCGATCCCGAACGTCGCCTCGTGTTGAGCTTACGATTACTTGGCTGGTCACGGACAGCGCCAGCGCGCCACAGAGAATTCCTGTCCACAACTGGAACGCTTTCCACTTCGGTGTGTCGGCGTGCGGCCTCTCGTGTCCCATGCTCAACGGGAGAAGGTCGGGCTCTGGATGAACACGGGATCGGGTGCCTCACTGGCGAAAGAAATGCTTGAAAATGCGCTGGCCGCAACTGTGGCAAGAACGGCGATCGCTAGACCTGTGAGTAGTCTTCGCATCTGTGTTTCGGACCCTTCCGATGGTTCGACGGCTCGAGCACGTACAGGTTCCCGGCCAGCGCTACCACCTCACTACCATCCGTAACCTCAATAGATTGGGGCCCGTACCACGCCTGCCACGGCGCCAAGCGGCTCGTCTTCAACGCGGCTTCGTTGACCGCTGGGCCCGTCGCCGGCGTGGTGGTGGGGACAGGGCCGGCCGGATCGGCCGACCGCATCCGCAACCATCCCCGCCTTCAGGCCCGTCACGAGAGCGCGGTGCGTGGCCTCACCGACGGCGCGAGCTCGCCGCTGTCGACATCCACGGCCACGCGCATGGTGGCAGCGCCGGGCCGGCGACCTGCTGCAGACCCTCGCTACCGAGGGCGGCTGGTTCTGGACGACGGTCAGCGGTGAGTTCGAGGTGCTGCAAGAGCCGATCATGGCCGGTGTCGAGGTGCTGGTCGTCGCCCGAACTCGTCCGCCCGCTCGGCGAGCACTTCGAACGGCTCCAATGCGAAGTGCTCGGACCGTAGGCCAGAACGCGGCCGCGCTGACCTGCGCGAGGTCGACGTATTGCGTTCTCCTGGCTTCATGCCAACCTTTCCCGGATCCCGTTGCGGGCCGGTCGCCGCCGCAAAGATCGACATCGGCAGAGCAAGCGAAGAACCAACCACGGGAGTACGTCATGTCTGGTACCGATCTCCTCCGCGCCGGCGTCCTGGCCGCGGCGGCCGCAGGTCTTCTTCTGACCTCGGCCTGCGCGGCCGACAACGCCGCGGCGCCCGGCCCCACGCCGTCCGCGTCCGGTGCCGCGCCGGCGTCGAGCCCGGTTGATCTGACCGGCGACGAGACGGCCCTGCCGAACCCCACCTCTGCCGCCCCTGTCCCTTCGTCCTCCACCTCCGCGCGGCCGACCGCGTCGAGTCCGGCCGGTGGCGGCGTGTTCAGCGGCACCCGGCAGGTCCTGCTGCTGCCCAAGAACAGCGAGGCCACGGTCGGGGTGGTCACCGGCGACAAGCTCGGCTTGACCGATTCGTTCGGCGATAAAGCCCTCTTCGTGATCGTCCCGGCCGGCGGCGACAGGTATTCGATCAAGACCGCTAAGCTGCGCGTCGGTGGCGAGCCGCTGTGTCTGTCGGCCAAGGTGGGCTCCGGTGGCGCGCCGGCCCTGATCCACCTCGTGGGCTGCGACGCGGCTGCGGCGAGCCAGAAGTTCCGGTTTCGGCAGACCGGCGAGTCGAACGGCAAGCCGACCTACACGATCTACACCGGCGCCGACACGTTCATCGTGCAGGACCCGACCGGTGAGATCGCCGGCCTCGGCACCGGCGTGATCGCGGCGACCATCGGCGAGGGCACGGCCGACATCGACACCCCGTTCGTCCTCGCCGACAAGGGCAAGGCCTCGCTGCCCGCCCTCGACTGATCTAGCGGTAGTCCTGAAGGATCTGCAGCGCGTAGGCGGTCGCGTTCTGGCAGTTCTCGATGCCGGTCGAGGCCTGCGTCAACAGCGCTGCCAGGTCCGGATAGGCCAGGCTGCCCTCGATGACCGAAAGCCGATCGCGCTGCCGGCCGAGCTCACCCTCGCATTCCGCGAGCTCTTCCTGGCATCGCCGGAGCTGTTCGCCGACGAACGCCAGAGAATCGTGCGGGAAATGGGCGCCGTCGGCCAGGATCGCGAACTCGCCGATGGCCTGGAGCGACTGGGCCAGTTCGTCGCTCGAGGCCATGAGTTGCACTCGCACCCGGTTGCGCACCTCCTCGCCCGGCGTGCCCCGTAACGAGCTGACGAATTCCTGGCCCGCGTTTTGCAGCGCGTCCAGCGCACCCCGGCAGAAGGCCCGGGCCTCCTCGATGTAGGCCCCTTTCCGGGCGGCCTCCATGCGAAGGTCGAAGGCCCAGTTGACCGGCGCCTCCGTCTGATCCTGTTCTCTTTGGAACCCGGCGTAGAGCAGCTCGATCTGGGCCCGCTCCAGATCGGCGCGCAGATTCTCGGCCTCCAGGTGCGCCTTTCGCACCTGCTCGATGCCGTCGTCGACCTTGCGCCGGAGGAGTTCGACGTGCCGTTCGAAGGAGCGGATCTTGCCTTGGACGACGCTGAAATCCCGCGCCGAGCGGTCATTGCGCGCCTGCTCCAGCCGTAGGGCGGTGGCCAATCCGTCCCGCTCGCCCTCCACCTGGCGGAGATCGGCGCGCAGTTTCTCCTCCTGAGTCTTGAGCGCTTCGAATCGGGCCGTCGCCTCGGTCAGCTTGGCCGCCAGGTGCTCGACGTCGTCGCGCGTGCCGGTGTATCCGGAATCGGAGTGCTTCGTGACGATGTCGACCCGTCGCTGCTCCCACTCCTCGATCTCTTCACCGGTCAGTCCACAGGCCTGGAGCAGACCCGCGAGAATGGCTTTGCCGGGCAGCCGGGCCTGTTTGCCGAGGATGATGTCGGACAGCGTCGACTGCGGAATGTTCGAGCTCTTGGAAATCTGTATCTGAGTCTTTCCGGACGCGACCACGGTCTGGCGAAGGTCGCGCAGAAAGATCTTTCCGTCTTCCACGCTCGGGCGGCCTTCCGTTCCGTGGGGTCGAGATCGAACCGCCATGCTACATCGACACGAAGATCATGATTCGGCGCCGTCCGGTCCGTACCGGCCTCATCCGATGTCTACCGTGGATCTTGCCGGACGTTCGGTGGCCGACAATCGTTCGTTGGTATGTTCATCGAAATCGTGAAGGAAATGACCGATCTGCTGAATGCGGCCGCCGGACTCGTCTCGGCCACGGCCCTGTTGCTCTCGGCTTGGCGTGCGATCAGCCGGGACCGTTGAGGCCGGGACCGTTGAGGAAGGCCACTGTGTCCGCCGGCACGGTTCGGGCGGCTGGGGTTCGCAACTTGAACTGATACTCGTGGCCGAGGCCGGCGCCGGGCCAACAGCGGGACGTCACGGCGACCCCGTGCGCCCGCAGCGCCGATTCCAGCTCCTGAGCCTGCGGCTGGAAAGGGTCGGCGTCGCCGACGGTCAAATACACCGGTGGGTACGCGGTTGTCACCTGCCGGGTCGTCGACAGCTCGTCGATGCGCGGAAATCGCGTCCAATCGCACTCACCGGTGTAGGACCACAAGAAAGTGCGCAGGGCCGGAAACCCGGTCGATCCCACGGTAGCCATGTCATAAAGGCCGCAGAACAAAAGGACCAGTCGGGCCGCCAGCGCCGGATTAGTCGGCACCGCCGAACACCGCGGCAGGGCCCCACCGAACCGGGAGGCGTTCGCCGTCAGGTAGGACAGGGCAGCGGTGCCCTGCTCGACCGGCACGGGGTAGCGGCGGCCGGGCGCCAGCGAGTATTCGAGGCTGGCCACCACGAACCCGCGGTCGGCGAGCACGGTGTCGTAGTCGGCGACCTGCCGCCGCGATCCGGAGACGTACCCGCCGCCGTGCACCCACAGCACGGCGGGCCGCGGCGCCGCGGCCGTCACCGGCCGGTAGACGTCGAGCATTGGGCCAACCGCGACGATTTCGGGCAGGGCGTCCAACCGGGGTGGGTGCCACCGACACCGGTTACCTGTGGCGGATGGCGCGCCCGCCGCCCGGCCGCCCGGGCGGCCGGAACGAACAGAATGCGCTTACCGCGTCGATCGGTCGTCGGGCTGAGCCGCGACGACGTACCGGTCGGCCAGGGCCCGCAGGAAGTCGCGTAGCTCCGGCGGTTCCAGCACGGTGAACGGCGCCTCGAACTTGCTCAGGTAGGTCACCAGGTCGTGCAGCGAGTCCGCGCCGGTCGCCAGTTCGCACTCGTCGGCGCCGAGAGGCGTGATCCGGCCTGACGTCGGCGTGCTGCGTTCGGCGATCACGGCGGCCGGCGCGGCGAACCGGATCCGCACCCGGTAGCGGAACGGGGCGGCCGTCACCCCCCGGAGCACGTGCGCGGCAGCGTCGCCGCCCGGCGGCTCCCGCGGGACGAACCGGGGGGCCGGAGAATCCTGGGGGAGCGGCGTGATCCGGTCGGCGCGGAACGTCCGCCAGTCGCCGCGGTCGGTGTCCCAGGCCAGCAGGTACCAGCGGCGGCCCGTGTAGACCAGGGTGTGCGGCTCCACGTCGCGCACGCTGCCCTCACCGCCGTGCGCCGAGTAGGCGAACCGCAGTCGCTCGTGGCCGTGGGCGGCCGACGCGACGCGGGTCAGCGTGTCCAGGTCAACGGTCGGGCCGCCGCCGGCCGCCGACACTGTCGCTGACCGCAGCGCGTCGACCCGCGGTCGCAGCCGGCCGGGTAGCGTCCGCTCGAGCTTGGTCAGCGCCCGCAGCGAGGCGTCCTCGATCCCGGCTACGCTGCCGGCCGCCGCCGCCCGGAGCCCGACCGCCACCGCGACCGCTTCGTCGTCGTCGAGGACCAGCGGCGGCAGCGCGCTGCCGGGACCGAGCCGATACCCGCCGCCCGGGCCGGTGGCGGAATCGATCTGGTATCCCAACTGCCGCAGCCGGTCGACGTCACTGCGCACTGTGCGGGTCGTCACCTCGAGGCGGGCGGCCAGCTCGGGGCCCGCCCACTCGCGCCGCTGCTGCATCAGGGACAGCAGCCGCAGCAGCCGTACGGACGTCTCCAGCATTGTCCGATTCTAAGTCGATTGAGGAAGCTCTCCTTCCGCAACAGCCCGTAGCGTCGCCGGTATGACTCTTCGCGGCATGGCCACTGTCAACTATTTCGCCGCCGACTGGGCGGCCGCCCGGGACTGGTACACGCAGGTCATCGGCGCCGAGCCGTACTTCCTGCGGGACGGCTACGCCGAGTGGCGCGTCGGCGACCATCAAGCCGAACTCGGGCTGATCGACGCGCGTTTCCGGCCGCCGGGCACCCCGACCGGGCCGGTCGGTTCGGTTCTCTACTGGCACGTCGACGACCTCGACGCCGAGCTGGCCCACCTGGTCGAGCTCGGCGCCACGGTGAACGAGCCGGCGCGGCACCGCGGCGGCGGGTTCGTCACCGCCACCGTCGTGGACCCGTTCGGCAACCTGTTCGGCATCATGGACAACCCGCACTACCTCGAACTGGTGGAGGGCAAGTGACCGATGATCCCGCTGCGGCTCTGTCCGGCGACGAGAGGCGCGCGGCCGCCGAGGCCGGGATCGCGGTCTACGCCGGCCGGCTCATCCTGGACGCGCGGCCGCCGGTCACCGACGCGGTTCTGGCCGCGGTCGCCGAGCACTGTGCCGGGCCGCTGCCCGCGCCGCTGGCCGACCTGTGGCGGATCTCGTTCGGGGGCAGCCTCCACTACGACCTGCGGGCCGAGTTCGGTGAGAACGAGGTCGCGCTGTCACTGCGGGAGTTGTTCTACCCGGACAGCGACGACTACCAGGACCTGTGGGGCTGGATCGAGCACGAGCGGGAGCTGATCGGCGGCGCCCGGCTGTCCTACCTGCCGTTCGGCGGTTTCGAATATCTGGACCGCGTCTACGTGGGCACCGCCGACGGGCCGGGGCACGGGACGGTGGTGTGGTGGCAGCAGGGGCTGCCGGCCGGGTGGGAGCTGATCGAGGGCGACCGGGCCGCGCCGCTCGCCGCCGACCTGCCGGCGCTGTTCGACCGGCTGGTGCTGGAACGCGACCCGTGGGAGAGCGACGACGGCGGCACGGAGCTGCGCGAGGCGGTCGAGGAGCTGGGTCAAAGCGATGACCCGCGGGCGCGGGCGGCCGCGGACAAGCTGCGCCGCCTCGTACAGCAAACGGTCCTTGATTGGCGAAGTGCGCTGCGGGACGGCACCATCGCCGGGCAGCGTCGGCTGCGGCGTCTCGCCCTGGACCGCGCCGCCGCCGGTGACGACCTCGGCCTGATGCGGGAGCTGGTGGCCCGCGGCTGCGATCCGGCCGAGCCCGTCCGCAACGGTCTGACGCCGATCGACATCGCCCTGGCCGGCCGGGGGCTCGCCGTCGCGACGTGGCTGCTGGAGCGGCAGGTGCCCGTCGGCAACACCCTGCGGGTCGGTGCGCACGCCGTGGACCTCGGACTGGCCGGGGAACTGCTCCGCCGTGGCGCGACGGTCGACGCGTCGGCGGTGGCGGCGGCGGCGAAGAATCCGGACGTGGCGGTGGTGGAACTGCTGGCACGGGCCTTGCCGCCGGAAAGCGACCGGCCGCAGTGGCTCATCCGCCGGCTCCGCGAAAGCGCGGCGGTGGCAGGCGAGGGGCAGCGATCAACGGTGCTGAACCGGATCGCCGACGCGCTGACGGCCGCGCCGCCGGCCGCGTGAATCCACCCATCGGAGGTGTCCAGGCGCGGAGCACGCTGCGATGATGGCTGCCATGCGGGATGCGCAGTTACTGGCGATGCTGGACACCGACCCGCAGGGGTGGGCGTTGGCTCGTTCGGTGCGTGACGACGGCGGCATCGTGGACTTCACCCTCGTCTACATCAACGAGGCCGGCTGCCGTCTGGTCGGCCGTCCCCGGGAGGAGATGGTCGGGCGCCGCTATCGGCAGCTGTGGCCGGAGACGGTGAACGACGGGACCCTGCAGCTGTACTGCACGGTGGTGGAGACGGGTGAGCCGGCGACCCGGACGGTGTACTACGACCGGTCGTCGGTCGCCGGGCATTTCGACATGCGGGTCGGCCCGTACGACGACGGCTTCATCGTCCGTTTCGTCGACCTGCGCCAGGTGACGGTGTCGCCGCGATCGGCGGCCGGCGCCCGGCTCTACGACATGCTGGACGCCGCCTTCGACGGCTTCACCGTGCTGCGGCCGGTCCGCGACGCCGACGGCGCGACCGTCGACTTCATCTGCGACTACGTCAACCAGCTCGGCGCCAAGCTGACCGGGCGGTCGATCGAGGACACCATCGGGCGCCCGCTGAGCGCCATCGCCCCGCAGAGTTTCAGCGACGGAATGTTCGAGCGCTACCGCACGGTGGCCGACACCGGCGAAAGCTGGCGGCAGGAGCTGACCTATCCGGCCATCGGACAGGTGTGGGAGGTCAACATCGGCCGGGACGGCGCCGGCTCGGTCGCGGTGTCCTTCCGGGAGATCACCGAACACATCGACCGCCAGCGGGAGCTGACCGCCAGCGTCACGCGGGCCGAAGCCTCGACCCGCCGGGCCCGCGCCCTGGAAAGCGTCACCACCGCGCTGGTCGCCGCCAGCACCACAGCGCAGGTATACGACGTCATCGGCTCCGTCCTGCAGCCCTCGGCCGGAGGCGCCGGCCTGGCCCTGCTCCTGCGGGAGGACAACCGCCTGCACCTGCGCTACCACTCCGGCTACGAAGACGACGTCGTCGCCCACCTGCGCGACCTTCCCCTGGATCATCCGTATCCGGCCACCGAGGTCACCCGTACCGGCCAGGCACGCTTTCTCGCCTCCCTCGCCGAATTCCAGCAGTCACAGTCCGCGGCGGCCGCCCCGGTTCCGCCGGGCGGCCGGCACGCGTGGGCCTTCCTGCCGCTCGCCGTCGCCGGCGACGTGCTGGGCACCCTGGTGGTCGGCTACCACGACCCGCGCGACTTCGACGGCGACACCCGGTCCACCCTCACCGCACTGGCCGCCATCAGCGCCCAGGCCCTGCAACGGGCCCTGCTGTTCGAGACCAGCCTGTCCATCGCCACCGAGCTGCAACACGCCCTCCTGCCGGCGCGGCTGCCCACTGTGCCGGGCCTGCGCAGCGCGGCGCGCTACCTGCCGTGGACCCGCGGCGCCGAGGTCGGCGGCGACTGGTACGACCTCACCCGGCTCCGCGACGGTGTGGTCGGCGTCGTGGTGGGCGATGTCGCCGGCCACAACACCGCGGCGGCGGCCGTGATGGGACAGGTCCGCGATGCCATGCGCGCGTACGCCCTCGAAGGCCACCCGCCGGCGGAAGTCATGCGCCTGACCAACGACATGGTCCGCCGCATGTGCCTGGACACCATCGCCACCTGCTGCTACCTGGAACTCGACATCACCACCGGCCGAGGCGCCGGCGTGCTCGCGGGCCACCCGCCACCCCTGGTCCGCGACGGCGACACCGTCCACCCGCTCCCGCTGCCCGCCGCCCCGCCCCTGGGCGCCCTGGAATCACCGAGTTACAGCGACACCTCCTTCGGCTACCCGCCGGCGGCGACCCTGCTGCTCTACACCGACGGCCTGGTCGAAGACCGCCGGCATCCGATCGACCTCGGCCTGGGCGAACTGTGCGCCGCGCTGCGCACCGCTCCGGCCAGCGACCCCGGCGACGTACTCGACCACATCTTGGCCAGCGACGTCGGCCCCCGCACCCGCCGCGACGACATCGCCCTGCTCTGCCTGGTGAACGCTTGAGCTCCCTCTGACGTCGGCCGCGGGGTCGCCGGAGGTGGGCCGCGTTTGTCAGCGTCCGCGCCCGGCAAGGCCGTCATCCTCGCCGAGATCGACGCCTACCTCGACAAGGCGCGGCGATGAGCCACGACGCGTGGCACCTGCGGTGCTGTCACTCGTCCTGGTGCCGGCGGAACTGTTGCAGCACCGCCGTGACCTCCTGCGCGCTTTCCCGCAGTTGCTCGATCTCCGCTTCCGTGTATGCGTGCTCGGCCAGGCCGACAACGCAGTGGGTGCCCACCACCTCATCGTCGATCACCAACGGCACTCCCGCGTAACTGCGTGCCCCGTCGACCACGACGAGAGGATTCGTGCCGTGCCGGGGATGACCGGCCAGATCGGGGTAGTTGTGCGCCCGGCCGGAGGTGATCACCTCGGTGCAGAACGACCACTCGGCCGGGGTGCCCCCGACCTCCCTGATCCACGGCGGCAGCCCGAAGGAGCCGGCGTAGAACTGGGTGATGTCCGACTGCAGCGTCACCATGCTGACCGGGGCGCCGAGCCGGTGGGCCGTCCGCTCGGCGAGACGGTCGAGCTGTTGCCGCAACCCCGGGTCGTCGAAGTCGATGTCGGCCACGACCTCCAGCCGGCGGCGCTGGGCGAGGGGGGCGTCGTCACTCGGCATGGGCCCGCGCCAGTTGGTCGTAAGCCGCGATGCGGACTTGCAGGCCGCGCGCACACAGCCGGATCAGCGGTTCCGCTGTCGTCATGACCGCGAGGACCCGGTCGAGCGCCGCGGCCGAGGTCTCGGCACCGGTCAGTCCGGCGGCGAACAGCAGGGTTCGCCAGATGTCTTCCGAGTGCGGCCCGTACATCCCGTGCAAGGCGCGATGCGCTTCTTCCAAGGTCGGACGCGCCAATCGGTAGGGGCCCGTCTCAGGCGAGCCGGGCGGCGTGCCGGTGGGGGCAGTCATGGACTTCATCGTCTCCGGCTACAGGTCGGCGTGTGATGGGCACCCACCTTCACGGTAGGCGCGTCCTCGAGAAGTGGGAGTGCGAATGCCCTATGACGCCTGACCGGTGGCCGGGGCGAGCGGAAACCGTACGCCGGTCAGCTTCTCGGACACCGACCACAGGCGCGCCGCCAGTTGCTCGTCGCGGGCGGTCGCGGAGCGGTTGATCAGTTCCGGCTCGCCGATCATGTGGGCGAAACGGCTCGGGCCGGTGAAGCTGTCGCCGGGCAGGTCGGCGGTGGCGGCGTAGAGGACGGGCAGCGCACCCTGCTCCGGGCTCTGCCCCAGGGTGCGGACGATGAACCGGCTGATCGGGCCGGCCTCGGTGTAGATCTCGGTGCGCACCAGGCCGGGGTGCGCCGCCATGGCCCGCACCGGTGAGCCGGTCGCGTCCAGGCGGCGTTGCAGTTCCGCGGTGAACAGCAGGTTCGCCAGCTTGGACCGGTTGTAGGCGGGGGACTGCTGGTAGGGGCGGCGCTCGTCGTTCGGGTCGTCCAGGTCGAGGCGGCCCATGCGCTCGGCCTGTGACGACAGGTTCACCACCCGGCCGGTGACCTGGGGCAGCAGCAGGTTGGTCAGGGCGAACGGCCCGAGATGGTTGGTGCCGAACTGCGATTCGAACCCGTCGGCGGTGCGGCGCAGCTCCCGCGCGGTGATGCCGGCGTTGTTGATCAGCAGGTCGATCGGAGCGGACCAGGCGTCGGCGAACGCCCGTACGGACGACAGGTCGGCCAGGTCGAGCCGGCGCACCTCGGTGCTGCCGGTGATGGTGCGGGCGGCCGCGTCGCCCTTGCCGGTGTCGCGGACGGCGAGCACGACCCGGGCCCCGGCGGCGGCCAGCGCGCGGGACGTGGCCAGGCCGACGCCGGAGTTGGCGCCGGTGACGATCGCGGTCCGGCCGGTGAGATCGGGGAGGGTGAATGCGGCCATGGGTGGGGCTCCGTTCAGCACGTGATTGCACTCGGTGGCATCACCGTACAGCGATGATGCCACCGAGTGCAATCACGTAGGCTGTGACCCATGGCGAGATGGGAACCCGGGACGTTCGAACGCCTGCGAACGGCGGCGCTGACCCTCTTCGACGAGCAGGGCTTCGAGAAGACGACGGTCGCCCAGATCGCCGAGCGGGCCGGGATGAACCGGCGGACCTTCTTCCACCACTTCGCCGACAAGCGGGAGGTGGTCTTCGCCGGCCAGGAGCAGTCCGAGGACCTGATCGCCGCCGAGATCCGCCGCCAGAGCGCCGGAACGGACCCGCTGCACGCCGCCGTGGCCGGGCTGCGGGCCGTCTCCGACCAGATCTACGAGCAGTTCCGCGACGGCTCGGTCCTGCTCGGCCGGGTCATCGCCGCCAGCCCGGAGCTCCAGGAACGCGAGCTGGTCAAACGGTCAACCCTGGCCGATCGGATCGCCGCCGCGCTGCGCGAGCGCGGTACGGCCGAGGCGGCCGCGACCGTGGCTGCCTGGACCGCCGTGGCGATCTTCTTCGTCGCTCGCAACCAGTGGAACCAGCCGGGCAACCAGCGCACCCTGGCCGACCTCATCGCCACGACGCTGCGGGACTTCCTGGGCGCCGCCCGGTTCGCACCCTAGGAAAGGGGGCGGCACTCCAGAACGGTCCATCGGCCGACCGGGGGAGTGGTCACCAGTTCGAGACCGGCGCCGGCGAACAGGCTCCGCCACGCGGCCAGCGTCCGCTCCCGGCCGCCGAAGACCAGCATCATGTCGATGTCGAGGAACTTGGCGTGGTCCCACTCGTTGGGCTCGCCCATCACCTGTTCCAGGACGAACAGGCGGGCGTCGGCGCGGTCGGCCATCGCGGTGCGGACGCGGCGCAGGAGGGCCGCCGCCCGGTCGTCCGGCCAGTTGTGGAGGATCCCGCGGAGCACGTACGCGTCCGCTTCCGGCAGGGGATCGGCGAAGAAGTCACCGGCGGCCAGGGTGACCCGGTCGGTCACCCCGTGCTTGTCGAGGACGGGGGCGGCCGCCTCGAGCACCGGGCCGCGTTCGAACAGCACGCCGCGGGCGTCGGGGCGGCGTTTCAGGGCCTCGGCCAGGAAATGACCCTGGCCGCCGCCGATGTCGGCGATCGTGGCGAACCGCTCGGGCCGCATCGCGTCCAGGTGGGACGGGGTGAGCCGCAGGTTCATCTGGGTCATGGTGCCGTCGAAGAAGGCCTCCTGGTCCGGATGGGCGGCCAGATGGTCCCAGAGCGGCCGGCCGAACTCGTGGTCGAACGCCCGTCCGCCGCCGGTCGCGGTGTGCAGGATCGAGGCGTACGACCGCCAGATCGTCGGCGCCGCGCTGTAGAGCACCAGGGCCCGGATGCTGTCGCGGGTGTCCGAGCGCAGGCCGTCGGCCAGCGGGGTCAGCGCGAACCGGTCGTCGCTCTCCGCCTGGAAGATGCCGACGCCGGAGGCGGCCACCAGCAGGCGGCGCAGCGCGTCCGGGTCGGCGCCGGAGGCGGCCGCGAGCTCGGTCACCGGGCGCGGGCCGGCGGCGAGGTGGTCGGCCACGCCGAGCGCGCACAGGGCGTGCACGATGCCGGCCAGCCGTACCCCGCCGGCGAGCAGGAGCAGGCGCTGGTTGTGCAGGTCCTGGGGGCCGGTGGTCACGCCGCCTCCTCGAGGATCGTCCTGATCCGCTCCTGCTGCACCTTGGTGTTGCGGTTCAGGTACTCGGTCATGCCGGCGTCGTCGGTGTGCGCGCCCGGTTTCATCTCGAAGTCCTGGATCCAGCGCATGCGTACGCCCTCGGGCTCCTGGTGGAATTCCCACCGCAGGTTCATGTACGTGAAGGGGCCGGTCTCCACCCGGAAGGCCCGCACCGACCGGGTCTGCGGGTCGGGCGTGCGCTCCGACACCCAGCTCCACACCCGTCCCTGCTCGTCGGGGTGCATCACCAGCCGGAACCGGATCGTGTCGCCGTCCTTGGCCAGGATGGTCGTCTCGGCGTACTCGCTGAACAGCGACGGCCAGGACTCGACGTCGTTGGTGCGGTCCCAGACCAGGTCCATCGGCGCCTTGATGAGGATGCTGTTGTCGGTGTGCCCGCTCATGTCACGCCCCCTTCAGCCGCGCGTTGACGTATTCCACGGCGGTGCGGGGCGTCTTCATCTCCACCACCGCGTCGTCCGGGATGGTGATCTTGAGCTGCCGCCCGATCCGCGTCGACGCCTCGATCAGCGCCAGCGAGTCGTAGCCGAGCTCGTAGAAGGGCAGGTCGAGCACCTCGTCGTTCCAGGCGCCGGTCTCCGGCGCGCCGGCGGCGTCCTCCAGCACAGCGCCCAGGTCTTCCAGGGTGAACGTGGTCATCATCGGTCCTTTCCGGGGTGTGACAGCACGGCCGCGGCGGTGAATCCGCCGTAGCCGCGGGCGAGTACGAGAACGGTGCTGATCGCCGCCGGCCGGGGCGCGCCGGTGACCAGGTCGATGTCCAGCCGCGGGTCGACCCGGACCCCGGCCGCGGCCGGGATGACCTGGTCGCGCAGGCAGAGCAGCGCGGTCACCAGGTCGAGCACGGCCCCACCGGCGTACAGGCGGCCGGTCAGGGCCTTGGGCGCGGCCACCGGCACCGGGCGCCGGAACACCTCGCGGATGGCCGACGCCTCGGCCCGGTCCAGCTCCGGCGTCCCCACGGCGTCGGCGAAGACCACGTCGACGTCGCCGGGGCCGAGGCCGGCGTCGTCGAGCGCGCGCCGGGCGACGCGGGCCAGGACGGGCGGCCGCCCGGAGCCCGGTGGCGGATCGAAGCCACAGGCGTAGCCGGTCAGCGCGCCGTAGATCCGGGCGCCGCGGGTGGTGGCCGAGTCGTACGGCTCCATGACGAGCATCGCCCCGCCCTCGCCGGGCAGGAAGCCGTTGGCGTCGGCGTCGAAGGGCAGGTAGGCCCGCGACGGGTCGGTGCGGGTGCTGAGCAACCCGGTGCGCAGCTGGGTGATGAAACCCCACGGGCACAGCGACGCGTCGGTGCCGCCGGTCAGCACGACGCGGGCGCCGTTGCGCAGCACCCGCCGCGCCTGCCCGGCCGCGTCGAGTCCGCCGGCCTGCTCGGTGGCGACCACCCCGCAGTTGCCCTTGAACCCGTGCCGGATCGACACCTGGCCGGTGTTGGCCGCGTAGAACCACGCGATCGACTGGTACGCGCCGACGTAGTCGGACCCGCGCGACCACAGATTCTCCAGCTCCCGCTGGCCGAACTCGAAGCCGCCGGAGGAGTTGGCGGTCACCACGGCACGCTCGAACTCGGGCACTGTCGACAGGTCGAGCGCCGAGTCGTTCAGCGCCCCCTCGGCGGCGGCCAGCGCGAACTGCGTCATCCGGTCGGTCTGCGGTACGAGCCGCGGCGGCACCAGCACGGTCTCGTCGAAGCCGCGGACCTCGCCGGCCAGCCGGACCGGGTAGCCGGAGGCGTCGAAGCGTTCGATCGGGCCGATGGCCGGGGTGCCGGCCAGGGTGGCGGCCCAGTGCTCCTCGACACCGATGCCGGTCGGCGCGACGACGTCCATGCCGGTGACGACGGCGGTGCCGGCGGCGATCACGAGTCCACCCGGGCCAGGACGGCCGCGCTCTGGAACCCGCCGAACCCGCTGCCCACGCAGAGCACCCCGTCCACCTGATGGTCGCGGGCGGTCAGCGGGACGTAGTCGAGGTCGAGCTCGGGGTCGGGCACGTGCAGGTTGGCGGTGGGCGGCACGACGTTGTGCTCGATGGCCAGCGCGCACGCGACCAGTTCCAGGGATCCGATGGCGCCGAGCGAATGGCCGATCATCGACTTGATCGAGCTGACCGGTACGTCGTACGCCCGCGCCCCGAGGGACCGCTTGAACGCGTTGGTCTCGTGGACGTCGTTCTGCTTGGTGCCCGAACCGTGCGCGTTGATGTAGTCGATGTCGCCCGGGTCGAGCCGGGCCTGGTTCATCGCCACCCGGATCGCCTCGGCCATCTCGGTGCCGTCGGGGCGCAGGCCGGTCATGTGGGTGGCGTTGGCCCGCCCGGCGAAGCCACGCAGCTCGGCGTAGATGTGCGCGCCGCGGGCCCGGGCCGCCTCCAGCTCCTCCAGAACCATTACCGCGCAGCCCTCACCCAGGACGAAGCCGGCGCGCCGCTTGTCGAAGGGTCGCGAGGCGTGCTCGGGGTCGTCGTTCTCCGGGGAGGTGGCCCGGATGGCGTCGAAGCAGGCGACCGAGATGGGGGAGATGGGCGCGTCGGTGGCGCCGGCGACGACAACGTCGGCCGAGCCCTCGAGGATGAGTTCGCGGGCGTGGCCGATCGCGTCGAGGCCCGACGTGCAGCCGGTCGAGGTGACCGAGACCGGGCCCTCGGCGCCGGCGTCCCAGGCCACCTCGGCGGCCAGCGTGCTGGGCACGTGGTAGCCGTAGATGTGCGGCACGGCGTAGTCGTGGTCGACCGTCCACTTGCGACCGGCGTCGCTGACCACGACGTACTCGCTCTCCAGGCCCATCGTGCAGCCGCAGGCGCTGCCGATGCTCACCCCGACGCGCCCGGGATCGCCGGCGGTCAGGTCGACCCCGGCGTCGGCCACGGCCTCCCGCGCGGCGACCACGGCCATCTGCGCGGTACGGTCCATCCGGCGTACCTGCTGCGGGGTGAGCCCCTCGCGGGCCGGGTCGAAGTCGGCCTCGGCGGCCATCCGGGAGCGGAACGGCGACGGGTCGAAGAACGAGATGGGCCGGGTCGCCGAGCGGCCGGCCGTGAGCAGCTGCCAGAACGCCTTGACGCCGGGATCGCCCGGTGCGACGGCGCCGAGCCCGGTGATCACCACCCGCCGGCTCATCGCGGGCCTCCGACGCGCGGCAACTCGCCGGCCGGGTTCGGCACCGGTTCGGTGTCGACGTGTCCCAGGTCGGGGCGAGGCGCCAGCGGCGACACGTGGAAGACGGCCAGGGCCTCGTCGCCGCCCGGGTTGACGAACCGGTGCCGCTGACCGCGCCGCACCATGAGCGCCTCGTCGGCCGCCAGCCGGATCTTCTCGCCGTCCACGGTCAGCTCGAGAACGCCGCGGACCAGATAGAGGAACTTGTCGGAGTACGGGTGGTACTGCTCGGCGACGTACTCGCCGGGGGCCAGGGTCAGCGTCCCGCCGAATCCGTCCGTCGCGTCGACTGTGCGCGGGCTGAGCAGGACGCGGATCTCGCCGCCCTGCCGGGTTGTCGGCGCCACGTCGCGGGCCGCGATCTTTCGTGCGGCGGCTGTCGCCATCGATGGTCTCCTGTCATGGGACGGGGGACGGCCGGCGAGCCCGGCCTTCCCCGACGCTGACAGTTGTGGCTAGAGCCCCGATCGACGCGAGCTGGAGGACGGTTCACTCGCCGAGGGCGGCCAGCAGCTCCTCGTGCCATTTGAGCTCGGCCTCGAGCCGCAGCTCGGTGTGCCGGAAGGACAGGACCTCCAGACCGCGGATGTACGGCTCGGCCGCCGCGTGCAGGCTCTTCCACGACTCGATGGTGGCCCGGACCGTCCGCAGGCGGTCCTCCACCATGGCCCGCAGCAGCTCGGCCGGCATGTCGAAGGTCGACTGGAGCGCGAGGTCGACCGGATCCGGCGTCAGCCGGCACTCGCGCAGCGCCTCGTCGCGCTGGGCCTCGAACTCGCGCCGCCCGATGTCGGTGAGCGCGTACACGGTGCGGGCCGGGCGGTTGCCCGCCTGCTCGGTCCGCACGGCCTCGATGACCTGGTCGTTCTCCATGCGGTGCAGGGCGCCGTACAGGGACCCGGCCTTGATGTCGGTCCACAGGTCGGTGCGGTCGACCTGGGCCGCGAGGCGGATCTGGTGGCCGTACATCGGTCCGCCCTTGGCCAGGGCGCTGAGGATGAAGAGGCGAGTGCTGTTCACCGCAACAGTGAAGCACTAGTCGCTCTTTACCCAGGCTCGAGAGCCGCCTGTCAGCGTCATGGCGAGGCGAAACCCGAGGAGGTCCCCCCGTGCGTTATCAGGCTTTGATGGTCCGCCGCTTCGACCCGGCCGACGCGGACGCCGTCGCCGGCGTCTTCGCCGACCACGACGCGACCGGGCTGCCGGCCCGGCTCGGCGTCGCGCAGCGGACGCTGTTCCACTACCAGGGGCTCTACTTCCACCTGGTGCAGTCGGACGTCGACTTCCTTCCGCGGCTCTACGACGCCCGCAACGACGCCCTCATCCAGGACATCGACGCCAAGTTGCGGGGCCTGCTGCGGCCGTACCGGGAGAACGAGCCGGCCATGGCGCAGTCGCAGGCGACCTCGTTCTACCAGTGGCACGCGTCATGACGGCCGAGGGCGGATACCGGGTGCTCATCCGGATGGAGATCGAGCCGGGCGCGGGGCCGCGCTTCGAGCAGGCGTGGCGCGAGATGTCGGCGATCGCGCAGGGGCACCCGGCCAGCCGGGGCCAGTCGCTGTCGCGGGTGGCCGACGAGCCGGACGTGTACTACATCGTCACCGACTGGGCCGACGAGGCCGGCTTCGCCGACTTCGCGGCCAGCGACGGGCACGCCGTGGGTGGCCGCAAGCTCAAGGAGCTCCGCCGCGGCGGATCCCGCACGGCGATGTCGGTGGTGCAGCGGGTCCCCGGTCAGGTGCCGAGCGCGCCGTGACGACTCCGACGCTCGACGACGACCTGGATTCGCTGCTGCTCATCCGGCACTTCGAGCAGCGCCTGCTCGACCTGTTCGCGGCCGGCGAGCTCAACGGCACCACGCACACCTGCCTGGGCCAGGAGCACGTGCCCGTCGCACTGAGCGCGCTGCTGGCCGAGGGCGACTTCGTGCTCAGCAACCACCGCGGCCACGGCCACTACCTGGCCCGCTACGACGACCCGGCCGGGCTGCTGGCCGAGATCATGGGCCGGCGGGGCGGCGTCTGCGACGGTGTCGGCGGCAGCCAGCACCTGTTCCGCGACGGCTACCTGTCCACCGGCGTGCAGGGCGAGAGCCTGCCGGTCGGTGTCGGCATCGCGCTGAGCCTGCGCCGGAGCCGGCCGGGCTCGGTGGTGGTGGCCTACATCGGCGACGGGACGTGGGGCGAGGGCGCCGTCTACGAGGCGCTGAACATGGCCGCGCTGTGGCGGGCCCCGCTGATCGTCGCGGTCGAGCACAACGGCATCGCGCAGACCACGCCGACCGAGGCCCACCTGGCCGGCACCATCGGCGGCCGCTGCGCCGGGTTCGGCATCCGGCACCGGCTGATCGAGGGCAACGACGTGGCGGCGATCCGGGCCACCCTCGCGCCCGCGGTGTCCCTGGTGCGCGCCGGCGGCGAGCCGCTGGTGATCGAGTTCCGGGCGCACCGGCTCGGCCCGCACAGCAAGGGCGACGACACGCGCACCGAACAGCAGCTCGAGGCGGCCCGCCGGGCCGACTGGTATCCGCGCCTGGCCGCGGCGGCGCCGGAGTCCTTCGCCGCGGCGGACCGGCGCCAGCGCGACCGGGTGGCGGCGGTGGTCGACGACGTCCGGGCGCGACCGGTATCGGAATGGAGGCGGCAGTGGCCGGCGAACGAGTAGTCGAGGCACT
This sequence comes from Actinoplanes sp. NPDC048988, assembly GCF_043197815.1. NCBI lineage: Bacteria > Bacillati > Actinomycetota > Actinomycetes > Micromonosporales > Micromonosporaceae > Actinoplanes > Actinoplanes sp. NPDC048988. Next base: position 52,227 of record NZ_JBICTW010000010.1, read on the forward strand.
CAACCGGGGGCTGCACGACCTGCTGGGCCGGGACCCGGGCACCGTGCTGCTGGGCGAGGACGTGCTGGATCCGTACGGCGGCGCGTTCCGCGCCACCAAGGGCCTGTCCACCCGGTTCCCCGATCAGGTGCTGTCCACGCCGATCAGCGAGAACGGCATCGTCGGGGTGGCCAACGGCCTGGCCCTGACCGGCCGGCGCGTGCTCGTCGAGATGATGTTCGGCGACTTCCTGCTGCTGGCCTTCGACCAGATCGTCAACTTCGCCGCCAAGTCGGTGTCGATGTACGGCCGCCGGGTGCCCCTGCGCACGGTCGTGCGCTGCCCGGTCGGCGGCGGCCGCGGCTACGGGCCGACGCACAGCCAGAATCCGCAGAAACACCTGATCGGCGTCCCGCACCTGGCCCTGGCCGAGATGTCGGCCTTCCACGATCCCCGGCACGTGCTGGCCGACCTGCTCGACCGCGGTGAGCCGGCGGTGTTCTTCGAGGACAAGATCCTCTACACCCAGCCGGTCCGCGGCGAGGGCCGGATCGACCGGCTCTGGGTGGCCGAGCTGCCGGCCGGCCCGCTGGGCCCGGCCGTGCTGACCACCGACCGGCCCGACACGCTCGACTGCCTGATCGTCTGCCCGGGTGGCGTGGCCGGCCGGGCCATGCGGGCGGGCGCCGAGCTGCTGCTGCGGCACGAACTGGAGACCCAGATCATCGTGCCCTCCCGGTTGTGGCCGTTCGACACCAAAGCGGTGCTGGACGCGGCCGGCCGGGCCGCTGTGGTGTGCGTCGTCGAGGACGGGCCGGCCGGCGGCGGCTGGGGGACGGCCGTGGCCCACGAGCTGCACACCGCTCTGTGGGGCCAGCTGAGCCGGCCGGTGGTGACGGTGGCCGCCGAGCCCGAGGTCATCCCGACCGCGCCGCACCTGGAGGAGACCGTCCGGGTCGGCCCGGAGAAGATCGTGGCCGCGGTACGGGAGGCGGTCCGATGACCGACATCGTCGTCCCGAAGGTCAACACCAACGACGAGTCGTACGTCCTGACCGACTGGCTCTTCGCCGACGGGCAGGAGGTGCCGGCGGACGCGGCGGTGGCCGTGCTGGAGACCTCCAAGGCCACCCACGAGCTCGTCGCCGAGCAGGGTGGCGTCCTGCACCGCCTGGTCGCCGAGAACGCCGAGTGCAAGCAGAACGACGTCATCGGGCGGCTGTTCGCCTCGGCCGCCGAGCGCGACGCCTTCCTGGCCACCGAACGGACCGCTCCCGAGGCCGCCGGGCCACCGGCCGACGGCCTCATCACGGACGCGGCGCGCGAGGAGGCCGGGCGGCACGGCATTGCCGAGTCCGAACTGCTGGCGCTGGGTGGCGTGGTCCGCGTGGGCGACGTCCGGCGCCTGGTCGCCGAGCGGGACGGCACGGCCGACCGGGTACGCCCGCTGAGCCGCCACGAACAGGCGGTGGCCGCGGTGGTCTCCGAGGCACACGCGACAGTGCCGGCCGCCTTCACCGCCGTCAAGGTGTCCGCCGACCGGCTGCGCGACGTGCCGCCGGCCCGTCCGGCCGAGGCGGTCATCAAGGCGATCCGGCAGGCGTACGACGAATTCCCGCTCTTCTTCGGCCGGCTGCGCGAGGGGCGGGAGGTGGTGCTGCCGGACCGGATCGACATCGGCGTCACCATCGACGCCGGGCACGGGCTGTATCTGGCCACCGTGCCCGACCCGGCCGGGCTCTCGCTGTCCCAGGTCGCCGAGACGCTGGACCGGCACCACCGGTCGGCCCTGACCGGATCGTTCCTCCAGGCGGACCTCGACGGCAGCTGCATCGGGTTGTCGGTGAACACGTACACCGATGTCGCCCTGGTCGTGCCGTTGATCTTCCCGCCGCACGTGGCCATGGTCTCGATCGGCGGCCCGCAGCGCGAGCTGACCCTGGACCGCGACGGCCGGCCGGTCACCCGCACCGTCTTCACCCTGGGCGTCGCCTACGACCACCGGGTGCTGGGCGGCCGGGACGCCGTCCGCTTCCTCAAGCATCTCAAGGCGAGCGTGGAGAACCGCGACCGCTTGCAGCAATGGACCACCACGCCGAACGCCAAGGAGGCCACCGATGACTGAATCGACCCCGCCCAGCCCGCAGTACGACGGCATCTTCACCCCCTGGCTCGCGGTCACCGACATGGACCGCTCGATCGAGTGGTACCAGCGGGTGCTCGGCTTCGAGATCGAGTTCCGGGCCGACGACAAGGTCGGCTGGTGCGAGTTCGTCACGCCCACCAAGGACGTCTACCTGGGGCTCTACCGGATGCCGGGAGTGGCACCGGGCGGCGGGGCGATGCCCACTTTCGGGGTGCGCGACCTGGCCGCCGAGCGGGCCCGCCTGACCGAGATGGGTGTCCGCATCCAAGGCCCCGACCAGGTCATTCCCGACCTGATCTCGTTCCTGACCTTCCTCGACCCGGACGGGAACGCGCTGATGTTCTGCCAGGTTCTGCACGAACCGCGCCACTGACGCCCGGCGTATACTCATACACGACTAATCGCGTACGAGTAAGGATGCCGGTTCATGGGTGATCGTTACGGCTGGGCCCACCTCGTCTGGCGGGCTTTCGAGATCGCCTGTGTCGTCGGGGCCCATCTGGTCCTGCTGGGCCGGCTCGCACGTCGTGCCTGGTCCGCCGCCCGCGAGCGACTGCGCCGGCGGCGGACCCCGGGCGGCGCCGACCACAGCGAGGTGAATGTCGTCGTGTTCGAACCCACTTTCGGCGAGAAGGCCGCCCGGCTGGTCAGCCGGCGGCACGCGCTCAGCGTCGGCGTGCTGGCCGTGACCGCGGGCGCCGTGGTCCTGACGAACAAAGGCTGTGCCGACACGCCCAGCTCCGGCAGGCCCAGCTCCGGCACGCCCACGTCGGACGCGCACGGCCGGCGCGGCGCCGGCCCGAGCGAGTGGGTGCCGCCGCGCAACCCGCCGAAGGCGAGCCCGCCGGTCGCGCATTTCACGCTGCCCTTCGTGGTCCCGCCGGTGCAGCGGCCGGTTCGCGACGACGCCGGCGGCACGTACTACGCCATGACCCAGCGCGAGGCCTCGATCGAGATCATCCCCGGCTTGCGGACCCCGATCATGGGGTACGAGGGGGTCTTCCCGGGCCCGACGATCATGGCCCGGTCCGGGCGGCCGACGATTGTCGACCACACCAACCGGCTCGCCGTGCCGGTCGCCGTCCACCTGCACGGGGGCAAGAACCCGCCCGGGGAGGACGGTCACCCGACCGACCTGATGGCGCCCGGCACCTCGCGCCGGTACACGTATCCGACCGATCAGCGCGGCGCCACGCTGTGGTACCACGACCACCGTCTCGACTTCACCGGCCCGCAGGTCTACCGGGGCCTCGCCGGGTTCCACATCATCCGCGACGCGGTCGAGGACTCGCTGCCGCTGCCGGCCGGCGCCAAGGACGTGCCGCTGCTGGTCACCGACCGGCTCTTCGAAGCCGACGGCGCGATGTACTACCCGAGCTCCGACCCGACGTTGCGGACCCCCGGGCTCTACCCGTGGGCCATGAACGGGCAGTACGGCGACACCGCCCTGGTCAACGGCGTGCCCTGGCCGCGCATGGAGGTCAGCGCGACGAAATACCGCTTCCGCGTCCTCAACGCCTCCAACGCCCGCCACTGGGACATCACGCTCGACCCGCCCCCGCCGTCGGGCGACCCGTTCGTCCAGGTCGGCAGCGACGGCGGGCTGCTCTCCTCGCCGGTGGCGCTGCGCAACATCGTGATGTCGCCGGCCGAGCGGTTCGATGTGGTCATCGACTTCGGCCTCTACCCGGTCGGCACCCGCGTCGTCCTGCGCAACAACGACCGCACGGTTCCGCAGATCACCGAGCTGATGTGCTTCGACGTGGTGCGGCGGGAGACCGAGACGGCCACCGTCCCGTCCCGGCTCGCCCCGCCGCTCGACCTGCCCGATCCCGCCGACGCGGTGGGGATCCGTCACTTCGACTTCACCCGCCGCGCCGACGGCATGTGGGGCATCAACGGCGCCATGTTCGACGACCGGCAGAGCCTGGCCGCGCCGGCCCTGGGCAGCACGGAGATCTGGGAGTTCACCAGCGACGTGGCCCATCCGGTGCACCTGCACCTGGTGCATTTCCGGGTTCTGTCGCGGTCACGGCCGCAGAGCCCCGAGCCGTGGGACGGCGGCTGGAAGGACACCGTCCGGGTCCGGCCGGGCGAGACCGTGCGGATCGTCAGCCGGTTCGAGGGGTGGCGTGGCAAGTACGTCTTCCACTGTCACAACCTCGAGCACGAGGACATGATGATGATGGCCAACTTCACCGTGCAGTGACTCACCAGGCCGGTTGCCGGCTCATCACCTCGTCCCAGTCCTGCCGGCCGGCCCACTGCTCGAAGGTGTGCCAGCCGACCTCGGGGAACTCGGCGTGCAGGGCGGCCGCGTCTGTGTCGAAGCCGCCGTTCTCGAACCAGATGAACATCTTGGCGACGTCGTCACCGCCGTAGCGGCGCAGCTCCTCGACCGTGTTGCGGGTGTAGGCGATCGGGCGCTGGACGTGCTTGGTGAGCAGCTCGGCCAGCGCCGGGCCGGTGGTGACGTCGGAGACCAGGTCGACGCGGCGCCCCGCGAAGCGGCCCGGGTCGGCCAGCACCAGCGAGACGAAGCCGGCGATGTCCTCCGGGTCCACGTACTGCAGGGTGCGGTCGGGGCTCAGGGGCATCACCAGCTTGCCCTCGCGCAGCCCGGCCACGGTCTGCGCGCTGCTGACGACCTCCATGAAGACGGCCGGCGCGACGATGGTCCACGGCACGCCGAGGCCGCGCAGGTGCTGCTCGACCCGGTGCTTGCTGTCGAACCAGCTGATGCCGGTGCCCTTGTCCGCGTTCGCGGCCGAGCTGTAGACCAGATGCCGCACCCCGGCCGCCGCGGCCGCGTCGAGCAGGGTGATCGCCTGGCGGGTCTCGCCGTCGGGGCCGGCCTCGAGCGGCGTGCCCATCGCGAAGACCACGTCGACGCCGGCCAGGGCGCCGGGCAGCGAGGCCGGCTCGGTGAAGTCGCCGGTCACCAGCCGGGCTCCCCGGCCGGCCAGCTCCCGCGCCGGCGCCGAGTCGGGCTTGCGGGTGAGCGCGGTGACGGTGTGCCCGTCGGCGAGCAGCCGGCGGGCGACGGCGCCGCCCTGAAGCCCGGTGGCGCCGGTGACCAAGACGCTGAAAGCCATGCGTGTCTCCTCCATGAGTGTTTGGGTTTCACTGTGGTCGCCGCCGGTCGCGGCCCACTCGACGCCGGCTAGGGCCGCCGGAGATGCACCGGCACCCGTTCCGGGGGAATGGAACGGGTGCCGGCGGGCGGGGCGTACGAATCAGGTCTTGTTGTCGGTCTTCGTCCAGTCCTTGCCGGTCTCGGCCTCGGGCCGGCCGCTGTCGGCGGCGGCGCCGCCACCGCCCCAGTCGCTCTTCCCGGCGTTGTCGCCGCCGCCGCCCCAGTCGCCGCTGCCGGCTTTGTCGCCGCCCCAGTCGCCGCTTTGCGTGGTGTCGCCGCCGCCCCAGTCGCCGTCGCCGCCGCCCCAGCTCTGCGGCGCCGGCTTGGGCAGGACGAAGACGAGCAGCAGGCTGAGCACCACGGCGCCGAGCGAATAGGCGGCGCCGACCAGCACGGCGTGGGTGAAGTTGTCGGCCACGGCGGCGTCGGCCGCCTCGGTGAACGCGGCGCCGACCGGACCGGCCTCGGCCGGCGGGCAGCTCGCGGGCACGGCCGTCGGATCGTCGGCGTTGCCCCGGTCGACGAAGCACTGCTGGAACCCCGCGACGCCCTGCTGGACCGCGTCCGGGCTCAGCCCGGCCGCCGCCAGCTGCCGTTGCAGCTGCGGGGTCACCTGCTCGGCCGAGGTCGCCGCGTGGTTGCCGAGGGCGCCGAAGAACGCGACGCCGACGACGGCCAGGCCCAGCGCCATACCGAGCCGCTGGGCGGTGTTCAGCACGCCGCTGGCCGCGCCGGCGTCCTTCCAGTGCACGCCGGACAGCACGATGTCGACGTTGGGCGAGATGACCAGCCCGGAGCCGAGGCCGCTGACCAGCAGGGAGGGCACCAGGGCCCAGCCCGACACGTCGACGCCGGCGCTGTTGATGGTGACGATGAGGCCGATGATGCCGGCCGACACCAGGCCGGCGCCGAGCGCGATCACCCAGCGGCCCATCCGGGCCGAGAACCAGTCGGAGAACAGGCCGCCGGCGAACGAGCCGACGGCGAACGGCAGAAGCACCAGACCGGCGTAGAGCGCCGAGCGGGCCAGACCGAGCTGCAGGTAGAGGGAGAGCACGAACCAGAGGCTGATGAAGCCGGCGAAGTAGGCGAAGCCGATGCCGATGCCGGCGCTGAACGTGCGCCCGCGGAAGAGGTTCAGGTCGATCAGCGGTTCCCGGTCGCGCCGGGTACGGCTCCGCTCGTACAGGACGAACAGCACGAACACCGGCACCGACGCGGCCAGCATGATCCAGGCCCATCCCGGCCAGCCGGCGGCCCGTCCCTCGACCAGCGGGAAGCTGAGCAGGAAGATGGCCGAGCCGATCAGCAGGATGCCGAGCGGGTCGAGCGAGCCGCCCCGGCCGCGGGCCTCGCGCAGCCAGGCGGCGGCCATCGCGATCGTGATGATGCCGAGCGGCACGTTGATCAGGAAGATCGGCCGCCAGCCGAGATCCTGCACGTTCCACTCGATGAGCAGGCCGCCCAGCAGTGGGCCGAGCGCCACCGCGACGCCGCTGACGGCGCCGTAGAGACCGTACGCGCGGCCGCGCTCCTTCATCGGGAAGGCGACCTGGATGACCGCGAGGATCTGCGGGTTCATCAGGCCGGCCATGGCGCCCTGCAGCACCCGCCAGACGATGAGGCTGACCGGTCCCTGCGCCAGGCCGCACAGTGCGGAGGTGACCGTGAAGCCGATCAGCGAGAGCAGGAACAGCTTCTTGTAGCCGAAGCGGTCGCCGAGGCGGCCGCCGGGGATGAGCAGCAGGCCGTACGCCAGCGCGTAGCCGGTGATCACCCACTCGGCGGCGTCGTAGCTGGCCTCGAGGTCCCGCTGCAGCGGCGGGATCGCCACGTTCACGATGGTGCTGTCGATCAGGATGATCAGCGCCCCCGCGAGGACCGCGGCCAGCGCGTACCACCGGCGCGGGTCGGGTGGTGCGGTGTCGGTCTGCCAGCTGGTGGCCGTGTCGTCTGCCATGGGAACCGCCCGATTCTGAGCGTGCGTCTTAGTCCAGTGCGATTACTCGCGTAAGAGTAATCGCGGAGGCGACGCCGGGCAAGCGGATCGCCGCCCGGCCGCCCGTCGCCGCCCGGCCGGCGGGTTGCCATAAATGCACTGTCGTCGATGCGACAAATGAAAGATCCAAACTGGATCCAAAGTAGACATGTCGTAATAGCCGAATCCTGTCCAGTTTTCCGGCATGCGAAGCGGGAGCCGATTTCGTGGTCACTAAATATTCGTTTAATACGGACAATATGATCGTCATCACGTGACCTGCGATACAGGTGGAGGGTCCGGCGGCGTCACGGCGCATGATCACGCTCAGTCTTTGGCGTTGCGCCCTCGGTGATGCTCTGCGTACGGTGGCTGGGTGTTTTGTTCCAGCTGACGGCTATTCATATAGCCGTGTGCGAGCAGTAATACGCGAGTCACGCGACCGTAACAAGGAGACCCCAATGTGGGAATTGAAAGTCCTCGGTCCGCTCGAAATCCGCTTCGAGGGGCGGGCCTGCAGATTGACCGCGCCGAAGATGCGGGAGGTCTTCGCTCTCCTTCTGCTGCACCCGAACGAAACCGTCAGCGTTCCCGCGATAATTCGCGAGGTATGGGACGAGGACGTGCCGTCGAGCGCCGTGACGACAATTCAGACGTACGTCTATCACCTGCGTAAGCGCTTGCGGCAGACGGCGCCCCACGACGACGGCTGCCGGCTGCTCACGCAGCATCCCGGCTACACGCTGCGGGTCCCGGACGCCGCCCTCGACCTCACCGAGTTCACCCAGCTCGTGGCCCGCGGCCAGGCCGACGCCGAGCAGGGCCGGCACGCCGGCGCGGTCGAGCACCTGCGGCAGGCCCTGCGGCTGTGGCGTGGCCCCGCCCTCGACGACGTCAGCAAGGGGCGGCAGCTGGAGACCGACGTGGCCCGGCTCGAGGAGGAGCGGATCCGGGCCACCGAGCTGCTGGTCGCGGCCGAGATGCAGCTGGGACGGCATCGCGAGATCGTGCCCCAGCTGCAGACCCTGGTCTCCAGCTACCCGCTGAACGAGTGGTTCCACGAGCAGCTGATCATCGCGTTGCACCGCTCGTCGCGCCGGGGCGACGCCCTGCGCGCCTATCAGAACGCCCGCCGCATCCTCGACGAAGAGCTCGGGCTCGACCCCTCACCCCAGATGGAGCGCCTTCAGCTCGAGGTGCTCGCCGGATCCACACACTGAAAAGGCCGTGCCGGACCGTGGCGGCGGTCCGCGCTCAGCTGCTCGTCAGCAGCCGGCTCAACTGCCGTGTCACGTCGCCCTGGGCGGTGGACAGCGGCCGGCACTCGATCATCGGCACGTCGTTGTCCCGCATGAGCGTGGTCAGGGCCGCGCCGGGGCCCACGTCGACGTAGCGGCGCCTTTCGCCGGCGCCCAGCACGGCGGCCGTCTCGAGGAACCGGATGGGCGCGCGGATGGCGTGCCAGAGATCGGCCGGAACCGGGTGGTCCGTGCGCTCGCCGGCCAGCGCGCAGGAGAACCAGGGGATCCGCGGGCCGCGGACGCTGCCGTCGCTCGCGGCGGCGGACAGGAACGGCTCCCGGGCCGGATCGATCTGCCTCGAATGGAAGCCCCGGGTCACCGGCATCCGGACCGAGGCGTGACCGCGCTCGCCGAGCCACGCGGCGGCCGTGTCGAGCGCGTCCCGGCTGCCCGCCAGGACGAAGTGGCGTCGGCTGCGCAGCGCCACCTCCGGCCGCTGCGGCAGCGCGGTGAGCGGGCCGGCCAGCGCCTCGGGCGGGGCCAGGACGGCCATCATCCCGCCCGGGTCGCAGTGCTCGGCCAGCGCCCGGGTCTGTACCGCCAGGACGCGGCCGGCGTGCTCCAGCGACCACGCGCCGCTGAGGACCGCGGCCGCGAACTCGCCGAGGCTGATGGCCAGCACCGCCGTCGGCCGCACCCCGCGGTCGATCAGCATCATGGCCGAGGCGTACTGGGTGGCGAAGATGCCGAGATGGGTGACCGCCACGTCGTCGAACGGGGGCTGGGCCAGCAGCAGGTGGGGCAGGACCGAGCGGCCGCCCACCTGGCGCAGGCACACGTCCACGTGCTGCAGGTGAGCCCGGAACCGCTCGTCCGAGCGGAACAGGTCGCGCGCCATCGCCGGATACTGACTGCCCTGGCCCGAGAAGAGGAATACCGCGTCGGTCATCGAACGCACTCGAGGATCGTCGGCCCCGACGCGGTGGGGATCTCGCGGTCGAGCCGGAAACCGGCCTCGGCGGCCAGATCGCCGTACTCGTCGGCCGACCGTTCCCGGCCACCGACCAGCACCAGCATCCGCAGGTCCATCCGGGTCACCATGTCGGCGTCGAGCTGACCGGCGATGATCCGCTCCACGATGAGCAGGCGCCCGCCGGACGGCACGGCCTCGGCGCACCGGGCCAGAATGCGCCGGGCGTCGGCGTCGCTCCAGTCGTGCAGCACGTTGGACAGCACGTAGACGTCGTCGCCGGCGGGCAACTCGTCGAAGAAGCTCCCGGCCACCGTGGTCGACCGGTCGGCCAGGTCGCCGCCCAGGAACTCCTTGGCCGTGGCGATGGTCGCCGGCAGGTCGACCAGGGTGCCGTGCAGATGCGGCGCCTGCCGCAGGATGGCCGCCAGCAGCGCGCCGGAGCCGCCGCCGACGTCGACGACCCGCTTCGCCGCGCTCCAGTCACGCGCGGCCGCGACCTCCGAGAACCAGGGCGCGTGCGTGGTCATCAGGGCGTCGAACGAGTCGGACAGGTCCTGGTCGTCCATCAGGTCCTGCCAGAACGGCTTGCCGTAGAGCAGCGGGTAGCCGGGCCGGCCGGTGGTGACGACGTCGAGCAGCGTGCTGAACGTCCGGTCCAGGCGGCCGCCGATGCCGTTCATGGTCAGCCACGCGTGCCGGCCGGCCGGGTGGTCCGACCGCAGCGGTGCCGCCAGCTCGGTGAGGGCGAAGACGTCCAGGCCGGGCTCGGTGAACACGCCCCGGGCGGCCAGGTAGCGCAGCACCCGGGCCAGCGCGTCCGGGTCGACCTTGGCCGCGGCCGCCAGCTCGGCCACCGGGCGGGGGCCGCCGGCGAGAGCGTCCGCTATGCCCAGGGTGGCCGCCACCCGGATGGCCCACGGCGTGATCGCGTCGGCCAGGGCGGACAGGCGAGCGACGGGATTACCCTCCATGACGATTCCTCCGGTTCACAGGTTGATGACGGCCGCGACGGTGACGGCGAAACCCGCCACCCCGGACGCGGTGCGGACCAGGTGCCACTGCCGCCAGCGCGGGCGAGGGTCGCTCCAGGCCGGCGGCAACCGGTCCGGGTCGGCCTGGCGGACGGACGTGGCCAGCAGCGGCACGTTGCGCAGCTGTGACACCAGGGCCACGACGACCAGCAGGACGGCGCCCAGCGCGAACAGGACGCGCGCGGCCACCGGCTCGGCCAGCACGGCCAGCGCCAGGTCGGCCGCGGCCGCGCCGAGCACCAGGATCGGCATGGTCGGCTCGTAGCGCCGGTCGAAGCTCTGATGCACCCGGACATAGCTGGCCGCGGGCATGGCCGCGAACCCCGGCACGTTGGCCAACGCCACTCCGAACAGGACCCCCGCGGCCAGCCCGGCCGCGACGACGCCCAGCACGCTCAGCACCCAGATCCACATGAGGGCATCTTGGGCGCCGCGGGTGGAGCCCCGGTCGAGCCGGGCTAGGGCCGATCCGGGTCCATGCGTTCTCCAACGGGGCTCTAGCCGCCGTTGCGACGATGCGGACTTCCGAGTCTCCGCCGGAGAAGGAGTCGCATGGCTACCGAGGAAGTGCCGGTTCTCATCGTGGGCGGCGGCCCGGTCGGGCTGTCCGCCGCACTGTTCCTGTCCCGTCTCGGCATCACCCCGACGCTCGTCGAGCGCCGGTCGACCACCTCGCCGCTGACCCGGGCGACCGGGGTGCACGCGCGCAGCATGGAACTGTTCCGGATGGCCGGCCTGGCCGAGGAGATCCAGGCGACCGGCCTGCGGCTGGTGCCCCGGGCGGTCGCCGAGGGCCCGGACGCCGAACCCGGCGTGATCCCGCGGGTCATCCTCCGCTCCCGCTCACTGTCCGACCTGGACTCGGCGCAGGTGATGGAGGTCGGCGAGGAGTTCTCGTTCGACCTGAGCCCGGCCAAGCCGGTGTGGTGCGGGCAGGACCTGCTGGAACCGGTGATCCTGCGCGGAGCCCGCCGGCTCGGCGCCGACATCCGCTTCGACACCCGGATGACCGCGATGACGGACACCGGCGACGGCGTACGGGCCGATCTCACCGACACCCGCACCGGCGCCGTCACCACGGTGCGCGCGAAGTACGTCATCGCCGCCGACGGTGTGCAGAGCGGCATCCGGGAGTCGCTGGGCATCCGGCGCACCGGCAACGGCGTACTGCAGAAGATGGTGAGTGTCGTCTTCCGATCCGACATGAAACCGGTGGTGGGCGACCACAAGTTCATCCTGACCTTCATCGCCAACCAGAACGTGCAGGGAGTGGCGGTCTGCCTGGACGGCGCCGACCGGTGGATGTTCTGGACCGGATATCCGGTGGCCTCCGGGATCGAGCCGAGCCTGTTCAGCCGGGAGAAATGCACCGAGCTGGTGACCGCCGCGCTCGGCGTGGAACGGCCCATCGAGATCGAGGGCACCTTCCCGTGGGAGTCGGCGCACCTGATCGCCGAGCGGTTCCGGTCGGGCCGGGTCTTCCTGGCCGGCGACGCCGCGCACACCCATCCGCCGGACGGCAGCTTCGGTGCCAACGCCGGCATCCAGGACTCGCACAACCTGGCCTGGAAACTGGCCGCGGTGCTGCACGGCCGGGCGGGCGACGGCCTGCTCGACACCTACGACGCCGAGCGCCGCCCGGTCGGCCTGGCCACCGCCGACCAGGCCCTGCTGCGTGAGCGCAACCGGGCCACCGCCCACCGCGAGCCCGGCTTCCGCGACTTCCCCAACGTCATCCTGGGCTATCGCTACACCTCGGCCGCGGTGCTGCCGGACGAGGCGGACGCCGGTCGCGAGCTCGAGACGGTGCCGGTCGAGCTCGACCTCACGGGCCGCCCGGGCACCCGGGTGCCGCACCGCTGGCTGGTCGGCGCCGAGGGCCGGATCTCCACCCACGACCTGTGCGCCGACACCCTGGTCCTGCTCACCGACGCGGGCACGAACCGCTGGGACGAGGTGGCCGGCGGCGACCTGGTGCGCCACGTGCGGATCGGCGACGGCGGCGACTACCGGGCCGAGCGGTCGCCGTGGTGGGAGGCGTTCGGCATCGGCCCCGAGGGCGCCGTGCTGCTGCGCCCGGACGGGTTCGTGGGCTGGCGCGAGCCGGCCGCGCCGAAGAACCCGGCGGAACAAGTGGACGGCGCCGCCCGCGCCCTGCTCGATCGTCAGCCCTGACCAGAGGAGAAGGAAAATGGCAGTCACCCCTTTGCGTATCGGTCCCGAACCGCTGCCCGTCGGCGCCGGGCAGTCCCCGTTCGAGGCGGCCGGCACGGTCCGCCGTTTCGTGCAGCTGATGTGGTCCAGCGGGCTCGTGCAGGCCGCCACCGAGTTGCGCCTGGCCGACCGGATCGACGACGAGCCGGTCGCCCTGGACGAGCTGGCCCGGCGGACCGGCACCGACCCGGCGGCCCTGCTGCGGCTGATGCGGGCCCTGGTCGCGCACGGTTTCTTCGCGGCCGGCGACGATGGTTCCTTCCGGCACACCGAGTTCAGCCGGGCGCTGCGCGAGGACGCGCCGGGCAGCGTGCGGAACCTGACCCTGCTCGCCAACTCCGAGTGGAACTGGCGCGTGTGGGGAAGCGTGGCCGACGCCGTGCGTACCGGAGAAGCGGTTTTCCCCACCGCGTACGGCAAGGATCTCTACAGCTACTTCCGCGACGACAACCCGGAGGCGGCCACCGTCTTCAACCGGGCCATGTCCGAGTCGGGCAAGTGGACCACGGGGCCGATCGTCGAGGCGCTGAACCTCGACGGCGTGCGGACCGTGGCCGACGTCGGCGGCGGCCAGGGCGGACTGCTGGCCGGGGTGCTGGCCCAGCACCGCGAGCTCACCGGCACCCTGCTGGACAGCCCCGAGGTGCTGCGGCAGGCCGGGGAGAGCCTGCGCACCGGCGGCGAGCTGGCCGACCGGGTCACGCTGATCCCGGCCGACATCCGCGAGTCGGTGCCGGTCACGGCCGACCTCTATGTGATGCGCCAGGTCATGCACATCTGGGACGACGAGACGTGCCTGAAGATCCTGCGCAACTGCGCGGCGTCGGCCAAGGGCAAGGCCCGGATCGTGCTGGTCGAGCACGTGGTGACCGAGGGCGCCGAGCCCAACCCGACGTTCACCGCGCTGCTGGACGTGCTGATGATGCTGATCGGGCCGGGCAAGGAGCGCACCGAGCGTGATTTCGGGGCGCTGCTCGACGCGGCCGGCTTCGATCTGGTCGGGGTCACCCGCATCCACGCTCCGCTGGCGCTCGTCACCGGCGAGCTCCGGTCATGACGCGCCGCCTGTTCACCTCGGAGTCGGTCACCGAGGGCCACCCGGACAAGATCGCCGATCAGATCAGCGACGGTGTCCTCGACGCCCTGCTGCGGCAGGACCCGCGGAGCCGGGTCGCGGTGGAAACGCTGATCACGACCGGGCAGGTACATGTCGCGGGTGAGGTCACGACCCAGGCGTACGCCGACATCCCGAGCATCGTCCGGGACACCATCCTGCGGATCGGCTACGACTCGTCGAAGAAGGGCTTCGACGGGGCTTCCTGTGGGGTCAGCGTGTCGATCGGCTCCCAGTCGCCGGACATCGCGCAGGGCGTCGACAGCGCGCTGGAGCTGCGTGCGGGCGACAGCGAGCACGTGCTCGACTCCCAGGGCGCCGGCGATCAGGGCATGATGTTCGGCTTCGCCTGCTCCGAGACGCCCGAGCTGATGCCGCTGCCGATCGCGCTCGCCCACCGCCTGGCCCGCCGTCTGTCGCGGGTGCGCAAGGACGGCACGATTCCGTACCTGCGACCGGACGGCAAGACCCAGGTCACCATCGAGTACGACGGCTTCACGCCGGTGCGCCTGGACACGGTGGTCGTGTCGTCGCAGCACGCGGCCGACATCTCGCTGGAGTCGATGCTCACGCCCGACATTCGGGAGCACGTCATCGCGCCGGAGCTGGAAGGCCTCGACACCGACGGCTACCGCCTGCTGGTCAACCCGACCGGCCGCTTCGAGATCGGCGGGCCGATGGGCGACGCCGGCCTGACCGGCCGGAAAATCATCGTCGACACGTACGGCGGATACTCCCGGCACGGTGGTGGCGCGTTCTCCGGCAAGGATCCGTCCAAGGTGGACCGGTCGGCGGCGTACGCCATGCGGTGGGTCGCCAAGAACGTGGTCGCGGCGGGGCTGGCCGAGCGGTGCGAGACCCAGGTGGCGTACGCGATCGGCAAGGCCCACCCGGTGTCGCTGTTCGTCGAGACCTTCGGCACCGAGAACGTACCGGTCGAACGCATCGAGAAGGCCATCGACGAGGTGTTCGACCTTCGGCCGGCGGCCATCATCCGCGACCTGGACCTGCTGCGGCCGATCTACCAGCGGACCGCGGCCTACGGGCACTTCGGCCGGGAGCTTCCGGAACTGCTCTGGGAGAGCACCGACCGCGCCCAGGACCTGAAGAACGCCGCCGCCTGAGGGGGAGTGAAGCCGGTGTTCGAGCGCATCGCCATCGTCAACCGTGGTGAGGCCGCCATGCGGCTGATCCACGCCGTCCGTGAGCTGTCGGCGCGGACCTCGGCCGCCATCGAGGTCATCGCGCTCTACACGGACGTCGACCGGGCCGCCACGTTCGTCCGGGAGGCCGACGTCGCGTACGACCTCGGGCCCGCTTCGGCCCGGCCCTATCTCGACCTGAAGGTGCTCCGCCGAGCGCTCGTCGAGACCCGGGCCGACGCCGCGTGGGTCGGATGGGGGTTCGTGGCCGAGGACCCGGCGTTCGCCGAACTGTGCGAGCGTATCGGCGTCACCTTCGTCGGCCCGGGTCCGGAGGCGATGCGCCGGCTCGGCGACAAGATCGGCGCCAAGCTCCTGGCCGAACAGGCCGGCGTGCCGGTCGCGCCGTGGAGCCGCGGCCCGGTCGAGACGCTGGAGGAGGCGCTGGCCGCGGCGGCGCGGATCGGCTACCCGCTGATGCTCAAGGCCACGGCCGGTGGCGGCGGCCGGGGCATCCGGGTGGTCCGCGACGAGGCGGAGCTGTCGGAGGCGTACGAACGCACCAGTCAGGAAGCGGCCCGCGCCTTCGGCAGCGGCGTCGTCTTCCTGGAGCGGCTGGTGACCGGGGCCCGGCACGTCGAGGTCCAGGTGATCGCGGACGGGCAGGGCACGGCCTGGGCGCTCGGTGTCCGCGACTGCTCGGTGCAGCGGCGCAACCAGAAGGTGATCGAGGAGTCGGCCTCGCCGGTGCTCGGCGGCGACCAGGCCGCCGAGCTCAAGGCGTCGGCCGAGCGGCTGGCCCTGCGGGTCGGCTATCGGGGCGCGGCCACCGTGGAGTTCCTGTATCACCCGGGTACCCGGGCGTTCGCGTTCCTGGAGGTCAACACCCGCCTTCAGGTCGAGCACCCGATCACCGAGGCGACCACCGGCTTCGACCTCGTCCAGGCGCAGCTGCGCATCGCCGCCGGGGAACGGCTCGACGGCCGGCCGCCGGCCGAGCGAGGGCACGCCATCGAGGCCCGCCTCAACGCCGAGGACCCGGACCGCGATTTCGCGCCCTCACCCGGCCGGATCGTCCGGCTCGCCCTGCCGGCCGGCCCCGGCATCCGGGTCGACACCGGCGTCAGCGAGGGCGACGTCATCCCCGGCGACTTCGACTCGATGATCGCCAAGATCATCGCGTACGGGGCGGACCGGGACGAGGCCTTGGGCCGGCTCCGCCGCGCCATGGCGCAGACCACCGTGATCATCGACGGCGGCGCCACCAACAAGAGCTTCGTGCTCGACCTGCTCGACCAGCCGGAGGTGATCGGCGCCGGCGCCGACACCGGCTGGATCGACCGGGTCCGCGGCGAGGGCCGGCTGGTCTCCCGCCGGCACGCGGCGGTCGCGCTCATCGCGGCCGCCATCGGGGCGTACGAGGAACAGGAGCGCGCCGGCCGGGAACACCTGCTGTCCACCGCCGCCGGCGGGCGCCCGCAGGCCCGCCCGATCAGCGGCCGGCCCCTGGACCTGAAGCTGCGCGGCGCCGGATACCGGGTACTGGTGGAGCGCGCCGGCCCGCGGCGCTTCCGCGTCGGAGTCGGCGATCACCGGGCCGAGGCCGAGCTCGACCGGTTCGACCGCTACCGCGCGCACCTGCGGGTCGACGGCGTCCGCTACCGCGTGCTGGCCGCCACCGAGGGGCCCGCGCACACCGTCGAGGTCGACGGGGTGGCCCATCGGATCAGCCGGGACGAGGGCGGCGTCGTCCGCGCCCCGGGACCGGCCATCGTGGTCGCCGCGCCGGTCGCCGTGGGCGACGAGGTCGAGGCCGGCGCGCCCGTGCTGGTGCTCGAGAGCATGAAGATGGAGACGGTGCTGCGGGCGCCGTTCCCGGCCCGGGTCAAGGAGTGCGCCGTCGCGGTGGGCGGCCAGGTCGAGGCCGGCGCGCCGCTGCTGCGGCTGGAACCGACCGGCGAGGCCACCGCCGACGTGGGGGAGGCCGCCGAGCTCGACCTGCCCGCCCCGGCGACGTCCGGCGACCCTCTCCGGCGGGGTGGGGACGACCTTCGCGGGCGGCTGCTCGGCTACGACGCCGGCCCGCACGACGAAGCGGCCTACCTGACGGCGCGGGCGGCCGCGACCGCCGACGACCGGCGCCCGCTGGCCGAGGAGGCGGAGTTGCTGGGGGTCTTCGCCGATCTCGCCGAACTGAGCCGCGACCGCCGGGCCGGCGAGCACTTCCACACCTACCTGCAGAGCCTCGACGTCGACCGGGCCGGGCTGCCACCGTCGTTCCAGGACCGGCTGGCCGCGGTGCTCGCGCATTACGGCGTCGCCGGTCTCGACCGCACGCCGGAGCTCGAGGCGGCGGTGTTCCGCGTCTTCCTGGCCCGGCGGCGCGCCGCGGACGGCGCCGCCGTGGCGGCTCTCCTGCTGCGGGCCTGGCTGAGCGACCCGCCGCCGGACACGGCCCTGCGCGAGCCGGTCGGCGCGGTGCTGGAGCGCCTGGTGACGGTCGCCCGGATCCCGTTCCCGGCCATCGCCGACCTGGCCCGCGGCGTGGTGTTCGCGTGGTTCGCCCAGCCGCTGCTGCGCCGCAACCGCGCCCACGTCTACGCCGAGATCCGCGGTCACCTGCGCCACCTGGACGCCCGCCCGGACGCGCCGGACCGCGCCGCCCGCGTCGCGGCCATGGTCGCCAGCACCGAACCGCTGGTCCGGGTGCTCGGCCAGCGGCTCGCCCGCCGCGACGCGGGCCACGAGGTGATGCTCGAGGTGCTCACCCGCCGCTACTACGGCAACAAGGGCCTGACCGGGGTACGCCGGCGGGAGGCCGCCGGCTGCGCGTACGTGGTGGCCGACCGGGCCGGCACCAGCGTGATCACCACCGCGGTGCGGTTCGACCGGCTGGACGCCGCGATACGCGGCCTCGCCGAGCTCGCCGGCGACACGGACGCGGCGCACGCCGACGTGTACGTGGCCTGGGAGGGGCAACCGGCCGACCTCGACGAGGCCGCGGCCCGGCTCGAGGAGACGATCGGCCGGCACCGGCTGCCGGCCTCGCTGCGCCGGATCACGGCCACGATCGCCGGCCGGCGCGGCGCGGTGACCCATCACCACTTCACCTTCCGCCCCGGCGGCGGCCGCCGCCTCACCGAGGACCGCCTGATCCGCGGCCTGCACCCGTTCATCGCCCAGCGGATGCGGCTGTCCCGGCTCAGCGCGTTCGACCTGACCCGGCTGCCGTCGGCCGACGAGGAGGTCTACCTCTTCCGGGGCGTGGCCCGCGACAACCCGGCTGACGATCGCCTGATCGCGTTCGCCCAGGTTCGCGACCTGACCCCGCTGCGCGACGCCGACCGCCGGCTGGCCGCCCTGCCCACCGTCGAGGACACCGTCGGCGCCTGCCTCGACTCGATCCGCCGCGCCCGGGACCGGCGCCCGTCGGCGGCGCGCCTGCCCACCAACCACATCGTGGTCTACGTGTGGCCGCCGAGCGACCTCACCCGAGCCGAGGTCGAGACCATCGCCGCCCGCGTGCTGCCGGCCGCGGCCGGCGCCGACCTCGAGGAGATCCTGCTCATCGGCCGGCATCACGACCCGGCGACCGGTGAGCTGGAACCGGTCGCGGTCCGGGTACGGTTCGACGCCACCGGCGAGCCGCAGCTCTCCCTCGGGCCGCCGCCCGCCGAGCCGGTGCGGCCCCTCGACGACTACCGGCTCAAGGTGCTGCGCTCGCGCAGCCGGGGCGCCGTGTACCCGTACGAGCTGATCGGTCTTCTCACCGGCCCGGCGGGCCGCTTCACCGAGTACGACCTCGACGAGTACGGCGTCCTGGTGCCGGTCGAACGGCCGAGGGGACGCAACACCGCCGCCGTCGTCACCGGCGTGGTGACCACCCCGACCGCGCGGCATCCGGACGGCGTGACCCGGATGGTCCTGCTGGGTGACCCGACCAAGGCGCTCGGCGCGCTGTCCGAGGCCGAGTGTTCCCGGGTGATCGCCGCCCTCGACCTGGCCGAGTGGATGCGGGTGCCGGTGGAGTGGTTCGCGCTGTCGGCCGGGGCACGCATCTCGATGACCTCCGGCACCGAGAACATGGACTGGGTCGCGGCGGCGCTCAAGCGCATCGTCGAGTTCACCCAGGCCGGCGGCGAGATCAACGTCGTGGTGGCCGGCATCAACGTGGGCGCCCAGCCGTACTGGAACGCCGAGGCGACCATGCTCATGCACACCAAGGGCATCCTGGTCATGACGCCCGAGTCGGCCATGGTCCTCACCGGCAAACGGTCGCTGGACTTCTCCGGCGGTGTGTCGGCCGAGGACAACTTCGGCATCGGCGGCTACGACCGGGTGATGGGGCCCAACGGTCAGGCGCAGTACTTCGCGCCCACGATCTCCGCCGCCCGCGACGTGCTCATGGCCCACTACGAGCACACCTATGTCGCGCCGGGGGAGACCACGCCCCGCCGAGCCGTGACCGAGGACCCGCCCGGCCGCGACATCTCCGCTTTCCCGCACGCGGCCGAGGGCAGCGACTTCAGCACCGTCGGCCAGATCTTCTCGGCCGAGCACAACCCCGACCGCAAGAAGCCCTTCGACATCCGTACGGTCATGCGGGCGCTGTCCGATCAGGACCGGCCCGTCCTGGAACGCTGGTCGGGCATGGCCGACGCCGACACCGCCGTGGTGCAGGACGCCCACCTCGGCGGTCTCCCGGTCTGCCTGCTCGGTATCGAGTCGCGCCCGCTGCCCCGCCGGGGCTTCCCGCCCACCGACGGACCGGACAGCTGGACCGCCGGCACCCTCTTCCCCCAGTCGTCGAAGAAGGCCGCGCGAGCGATAAACGCCGCCTCCGGCAATCGGCCGCTGGTGGTGCTGGCCAACCTGTCCGGCTTCGACGGATCGCCCGAGTCGATGCGCAAATGGCAATTGGAGTACGGGGCGGAGATCGGCCGGGCCATCGTCAACTTCCGCGGCCCGATCGTCTTCGTCGTCGTCTCCCGCTATCACGGCGGCGCCTTCGTGGTCTTCTCCAAGGCGCTCAACCCGGCCATGACCGTGCTGGCGCTGGAGGGATCGTTCGCCTCGGTCCTCGGCGGGGCGCCGGCCGCCGCCGTGGTCTTCTCCGGCGAGGTCGACCGGCGCACCGGCGCCGACCCTCGCGTGGCCGAACTCCAGTCCCGCGTCACCGCGGCCACCGGCACCGAACGCGCCGCCCTCAACGCGCGCCTGGCCGAGACCCGATCCGCCGTCCGCGCGGAGAAACTCGGCGAGGTGGCGGCCGAGTTCGACCGCCGGCACGACATCCGCCGCGCCGTCGAGGTCGGCTCGGTCGACGCCGTCATCAGCCCCGCCGAACTGCGTCCCCGGGTGATCCGGGCGATCGAGTCGTCGCTGAAGGGAACCGCCGCATGATCCTCGTCAGTGGCTCCATCGCCACCGATCACCTCCTGACGTTCCCCGGCAGCTTCGCCGAGCAGATCCTGCCCGAGAGCCTGTCCGCCATCTCGCTGTCCTTCCTGGCCGACGAGCTGACGGTGCACCGGGGCGGGGTCGCCGCCAACATCGCGTACGGCATCGCCCGGCTGGGCGAGCGGGCCGTGCTGGTCGGCGCGGTCGGGGCCGACTTCGACGTCGACTATCGCGGCTGGCTCGAACGCAGCGGCGTGAACTGCGCCGGGGTCCTGACGAGCACGACGGCGCACACCGCCCGGTTCGTCTGCACCACCGACCGGGAACTGTGCCAGATCGCCACCTTCTATCCGGGCGCGATGAGCGAGAGCGCGAACATCGACCTGGCCGCGGTCGGTGACCGGCACCCGCCGGCACTGGTCCTCATCGGCCCCGACATGCCCGGCGCGATGCTCCGGCACGCCGCGGTGTGCCGGAGCCGGGGCTGGCCGTTCGCCGCCGACCCCTCGCAGCAACTGGCCGCCATGACGGGCGCGGAGATCCGGGAGTTCATCACCGGCGCCGCCTACCTGTTCACCAACGAGTACGAGTACGACCTGCTCCTCGACAAGACCGGCCTGTCCGGCCGTCAGCTCACCGAGATCGTCGGCCTGGCCGTCACGACCCTGGGGGCCAAGGGGGTACGCCTCACCGACCGCCAGGGGACGTCGACGGTTCCCGCCGTGCCGGTCGACCGCGTCGTCGACCCGACCGGCGGCGGAGACGCCTTCCGGGCCGGGTTCCTCAGCGGCACGGCCCGGGGCCTGAGCCCGGTCGCCGCGGCCGAGCTGGGATGCCGGGTGGCCGCGCGGTGCCTCGAGCGGGCAGGAACGCAGACGTACGACCCGCGGGGGCTGGCCCATGTCTGAGACGGTCGCCGCCCGTACGGCGTTGCGGACCGCGCTCCGCCTTCGGCAGTCCGGCGTGCTGCTGTTCAGCCTCACCCCACCGAGGCGCGGCGAGAGCACGGACCGGATCAGGGAGATCGCCGCCGTGACCCTGCGGCGCCTCGACGCCCTCGACCTCGACGGCCTGATCCTCTACGACCTCGACGACGAGGCCGACCGCAATCCCGCCGAGCGGCCCTTCCCGTACCTGCCGACGCTCGACCCGGGCCGCTACCACGCGGAGTACCTGCACGGATGGGACCGGGAAGCGATCATCTACCGGTGCGTCGGCAAGTACGGCGAGCGCGAGCTGCGGACGTGGCTGGCCGGCGTCGACCCGAGCCAGGTGCTGAGCGTCTTCGTCGGCCCGTCCTCCGGCGACAAGGAGGTCCGCACCGGCCTGCGGCGCGCCCACGAGCTGCGCCGGGAGGTCAACCCCGGCCTGGTGACGGGCGCGGTCGTGATCAGTGAACGCCACGCCCGCCGCCAGGACGAACACCGGCGCATGCTGACCAAGCAGGAGCTGGGTTGCGACTTCTTCGTGTCCCAGGTCGTCTACGACATCGCCGCCACCAAGAACCTCATCTCCGACTACGCCCACGAATGCCGCACCCGCGGCCTCGACCCCCGCCCGGTGATCTTCACGTTGTCGTTGTGCGGATCGCCGCGAACCCTGGAATTCCTCAGCTGGCTGGGCGTCGAGGTGCCCCGCTGGCTCCAGCAGTCGATCCGCCACGCCGGCGACCCGCTGGGCGAGTCCTTCCGGCAGGTACGGCACATCGCCCGCGACCTCACCGGCTTCTGCGACCACCTCGGCGTGCCCCACGGCTTCAACATCGAGAGCGTGTCCATCCGCAAAGCGGAGATCGAAGCCGCCACCGAGCTGACCGCGGAAGTGGCCGCCCTGCTCAACCGCTAGGGGACCGGCCAGGGGGAATCACTCGACGAGATCGTGGCCGGAGAGGCGCAGGTCTTCGATGTCGAGTCTGGCCTGTACTCGTCGCAGGACGGTGTCGTCGATGTGGCCTTCGTCGCGCAGGCGGAGCACTGTCTCGCGTTTGCGGGCGATCAGGGCTCGTCGCAGCGAGGTCTCGTTGCCGGTGTCGTCCTGATCCTGCAGCACCCTGAGGTGGCGTTCGTACTCGTGCCGCAGTTCGTCGGTCACCTGCGGATCGGTGTTCAGTTCGGCGGCGAGCTCGGGCAGGACGGCCAGGGCCTCCCGCATGGCGGTCGTGTCGGCGAGGCGGCGTTCCCGCTCGACGGAGGTGTCGTCGGGCAGGCGCGCCCACCGTACGACCACCGGCAGCAGCGGCGCCTGCAGCACCAGCGTGACCACGATGACGCCGGCCGTCACGAACACGATGGTGTCGCGGCCGGGGAACGGCTCTGAAGAGGCGAGGGTGGCCGGCACCGCCAGCGCGGCGGCCAGGGAGACGGCGCCCCGGAAACCGGCGACCGCGCTGACCACGCGGGCCCGGTTGCTGATGCGGCGCCGCCGCTGCTGGGGGCGGCGGTCCACCGCCCGGATCGTGTACGCGGAGACGAACAGGAAGGCCAGCCGCGCGGCGAACATGACCGCCGACACGACGACCACCGCGGCCGTTCCGCGCCACAGGTCGACGCTGGTGAGACCGCGTACGGCCTCGTGCACCTCGATGCCGACGAGCACGAACAGCGCGCCGTTGAGCACGAAGGTGGCCAGCGACCAGAACGCCACGGACTGGCTGCGGGTCTCGGCATCGACCACTCGCGGTCCGGCCTGGCTCATCACCAGGCCGCAGATGACGACGGCGACCACGCCGGAGGCCTCGATGGTCTCGGCGAGCAGGAACGCGGTGAAGGGGATGACAAGCATGGCGACGTTGCCGAGCATGGGGTCGGTGAGGGCGCGGCGCAGCCGTACGCCGGCCCAGGCGGTGAGCAAGCCGGCCAGCACTCCGCCGCCGTAGGCGAGCAGCAGCAGCCACGACACGTGCGGGGTGGTCAGGTGTTCCTCGCCCACGGTGATGCCGACGGCGAGGGCGTAGATGACCAGGGCGGTGCCGTCGTTGATGAGGCTTTCCGCGCGCAGCAGGGTGACGTTGCGGCGCGGCAGCCGGCGGGCCAGCACGCCGACGGCGGTGGCGTCGGTCGGGGCCAGGGCCGCGCCGAGCACCCAGGCCGGGCCCCACGGCAGGCCCAGTGCGTGTGCGGCCGTGGCCACCGCGGCCGCCGTGACCAGCACGAGAACGGTTCCCATGAGGATGATGCCGCGCAGGTCCCGGCGGATCTCCCGCAAGGAGGTGGTCAGGCTTTCCCAGTACAGCAGGCCGGGCAGGAAGAGCAGCAGGACCGTTTCCGGCGGCAGATGCACCTCGCGCAGCGCCGGTACGAAGCCGAGCAGGACGCCGCACGCCAACAGCAGGACCGGCGGAGCCAGGCGCAGCCGGCCGGCGAGCGCGCCGGACCCCAGGATCGCGGCGCCCAGCACCACTACGACGACGAGGGCGAGCATGGCGGACCTCCCGGTCAGCGGTTGGCGTACTCCGGCCGCGGCGCGGGCGGTGCTGTCCCCCGCGTACCCGGGCGATGAGGGTGACAACCAGCAGCGGCGCGATCGCGAACAGGACGAGGCGTGACGGCCCTCGGCCGGCGAACCGAGCGAATGCGCCGACACGTTAAGCAACCGTGCGAGAACGCCGAAACGGATGATGGGGGACGAGCGCGAGATGTTCGCAGGTCTGTGTTGCGGCGGGGGAGCGGAGTCGGATGACCACGGTTGTACATGCCTTGCCGGTGGTGCGGGAACCCGGACGCCGGCGTTTCGCTGATGTGAGTGTCAGAGTCAAGATCCTGGCAGCGGTCCTCATCGCCGCCATGGTCGCCGTTCTCGTGGGCTGGCTCGGGTTGAGCGCCCTGAGCGCGGTGAGCTCATCGGCTCAGGGCATATACACCAACAACGTCTCCAGCGTCCAGGCGATCGGCAACATCCGTGCCTCCCTGTACGCCGCCCGCCTCGACCTGGCCAACCAGCTGGTCAGCCCCGACGACGCGAGCATGAGCAAGTACGAGTCGGCGTTCGCGGCCGACGTGGAAGCCTTCGACGACGCTCTCGCCGCCTACCAGGCCAGCGGCCCGGCCGGTGACGCGAGCCTCGTCGCCGGCGTGCAACAGCAATGGCGGGCCTATGTCAGCGTCGCCGAGTCCAAGCTCCTGCCGGCCGGCCGGCGCAACGACACGGCGCAGTGGCGCACCGTCCGGGACGACGAGGTCTCGCCGCTGATGAAGCAGGTGACGCAGGCGCTGGCGACCCTGTCCGAGGCCGAATCCGACGCGGCCCGCGCGTCGGCGGAGTCGGCGCAGTCGAAGTACAACCGCAGCCGTTACCAGGCGCTGGCCCTGATCGCGCTCGGTGTGCTGGTCGCCGTGGCCGTGGGCGTGTTCGTGTCCAAGAACATCGTGGGCTCGCTCCAGCGGGTCAAAACGGTCTGCGACAGCCTGGCCGAAGGCGACCTGACCCGGACCGCCGGTTTGACGGCACGGGACGAGCCGGGCTTGATGGCCCAGTCGCTCGACACCGCGACCGCCCGTCTGCGCGACACGGTCGGAACGATCAGCGGCTCGGCGGCCACCCTCTCCGCGGCCTCGGAGGAGCTGTCCACGGTCAGCGCCCAGTTGGAGGCCGGCGCCGGGGACGCGGCCGCGCGGGCCCGGCAGGCATCGGCCTCCACCGAGGACGTCAACGCCGGCGTGCAGACCATCGCGGCCGGGGCCGAGCAGATGAGCGCCTCGATCGCCGAGATCGCGTCCAACGCGGCCCGGGCGGCCGAGGTCGCTCAGCAGGGCATGCAGGTCGCCGAACGGACGAACGCCGAGGTGGCGGGCCTCGGCGCGGCCAGCGCCGAGATCGGCGAGGTGGTCCGGCTGATCACCGCCATCGCCGAGCAGACCAATCTGCTGGCCCTGAACGCCACCATCGAAGCCGCCCGCGCCGGTGAACTCGGCAAGGGTTTCGCCGTCGTCGCCGGCGAAGTCAAGGAACTGGCTCAGCAGACCGCCCAGGCGACGGAGCAGATCACCGCGCGGATCGGCGCGATCCAGTCCTCCACCGGCTCCGCCACCCAGGCCATCGCGGAGATCACCGAGGTGATCGCCCAGATCGGCGACTACACCACCACGATCGCCTCGGCGGTCGAGGAACAGACCGCGACGACCGGTGAGATGAGCCGATCGGTCGCCGACGCGGCCAGCGGCAGCGGAGACGTCGCCCGGACGGTGTCCGGCGTCGCCGAGGTCGCCATGGCCACGGCCGAGGGCGCCAAGGCCACCCAGCAGGCGGCCGGGGACCTGACCAGACTGGCCGGCGAGCTCACGATGCTGGTCAACGGCTTCCGGCACTGAGCCGATCGACCGCCACGACCTTCGAGGGGTTGGGACAGATGTCCGGAGTTGATCAAGCGGCGGTGCCGTACGGGTTGCACCAGCCGACTCTCGCCGACGCGCAGCAGGCGGTACACCGGGTCCACGGGCCCGACGGTTCCGCCGTCTGGGCCGACCTGCTGGCGTCGTGCCGGCTGTCCGGCCGGGAGACCGACGGCCCGGCCCTGGCCCGTCTGATCGAAGCCATGATCGTCGCCGATCCGGTCACTCAGCTCTGCGGCCAGGCGCTGCGTATCCGCGTCGCCACCCACGAGCATCTGTCCGCCGCCTACACCATCACCAGGAGCTGAAGTGGACACCGCCTCTCTCGACGACCTGTTCGGCCGGCTCGGCACACCGCGGCGGATGCGAAGCCTCGCCGGGTACAACCTGTTCGCTCCCCAGTTGGCGGCCGAGCTCGACCCGGTGTGCGCGCGCTCGGCGCAGCGGCTCGGCGCGCCGGTGTCGCTGATCTCGATCATCCTCGACTCGGCGCAGTACATCATCGGCAGCACCGGCCTGGAAGGCTGGATCAACCAGGTGCAGGGGATGCCCGCCGAATGGTCCGTGTGCACGCACACCGTGCTCGCGGGCGCGCCGTACTGCGTCGCCGACGCCACCACCGACGTGCGGCACGAGCGCAACCCGCTGATCGGGATGACCGGCCTGCGGAGCTATGCCGGCGTACCGTTGCAGGGCGACGACGGCGAATACCTGGGTGCGCACTGCGTGCTGGACACCGCCGCCCGCACGTTCGGCGAGAACGACCTCGAGGTGCTGCGCGACGGCGCCGCGGAAGCCATGCGCGTACTGCGCGAGCGCTCCTGAGGGCGGAACCAGCACCCGGTCACTGGCGTGCGGGGAGCCAGCGGCGTTCGATCGTGACGGTGGTCCCGGTGGCTGTCGAGACGACCCGTACGTCGCCGTAGGCGCTCATCAGCATGGCGCCGCGGCCGCGGTCGCGGACCACCGGACGGGCCCGCCAGCCGCCGAAGTCCCGCACCACGATGCGGATGGTGCCGTCCACGAGCCGGAACTCGACCTCCACCTCGCGGCGGCTGGGCTGTTGGGCGTGTTCCACCGCGTTGTTCACCGCCTCGGTCGCGGCCACCTGGAGGTCGTACAGCAGATCCGAATCGATCTCGTGGCCGCCCAGAGCGGCGCGCAGGTCGCCGCGCAGCATGCTCGCGGCCGACGGTTCCAGCGGGTACACCCACGTGGCCTGCCGGTCCGGCACGGCGGGCACCACCTGTGCGGCCGCGGCCCGATGCCGGCGAAGAACGACCGCCGCGATGTCGTCGCGTTGCGGCTGGGGCACGCCGGCCAGCACCGCGTCGAGGACCGCGGTGGTGGACGCGCCCGCCGCGTACGTCTCCCGGCTGCGCCGTCGTACCCGCTCGAGGCCGACGTCGATCGAGTCCGGGAAGTTCTCGACCAGGCCGTCGGTGTAGAGCAGCATCTGGGAGCCGGGCGGCAGGCACCCGTCGTTCTGCCGGTACGACGCCCGGCGCAGCCCGAGCGGTGGCCCCACGGCCCCGGGCATCACCAGGCTGTCCGGCCCGGTCCCGGAGTACACCGGGGTGGGATGGCCGGCGCTGCACCAGGCGAAGTCGCCGGTGGCCGGGCGCAGGCGCAGCACGAACAGGGTGGCCAGCAACGGCGTACCGAGGCGGTTGAGCAGGGCGGCCACCCGCGTGACGACGGCCGCCGGCGCGGGGTCCTCGACCGCGTACGCCCGGACCGCGTTGCGCACCTGACCGGTCATCACCGCGGCGCCCAGCCCGTGTCCGGCGACGTCGCCGATGCTGATCACGGCGTCGCCGTCCGGCAGCACCACGACGTCGTACCAGTCCCCGCCGACCCGCCCGGCAGCCGGCCGGTAGGCCGCTTGCAGCTCCCAGCCGTCCAGCGTGGGCAGGTTCTCCGGCAGGGTGCTCTGTTGCAGGGTCAGCACGAGCTGGCGGTCGTGTTCCAGCTGCCAGCCGGTCTGCGCCAGCGAGGCGAGCATGTTCGCCATCGGCACGAGCAGGCCCTGTTCCTGGTCGCTGGGCCGGCGCGCCGCGTCGATCAGCACGGTGAGCGCGCCGATCTGTTCGCCGTCCCGGCCGTGGATCGCCGCCTGGACGGTGCCGGACCCGTCGGCCGGCAGCTCCTTGCCGCCCGAGGTGAACCGCAGTGGGGGACGCTCGTCGCCGCCGGTGAGCACGACCTCGGCCGCGGTGCCCTCGAGCAGGGCCCGCGCCTGCTCGGTGACGGCCTGGAAGGCCTCCTCCAGGGCGCGGCCGGACGCGATGACCGCCGCGGTGTCGGCGAGCGCGGACAGCTGCCGGGTGTGCGCGGCCCGAATCTTCGCCAGGCGCAGGGTGCTGCGGACGCGCGCCACCAGTTCGGCCGCCGTGAACGGCTTGACCACGTAGTCGTCGGCGCCGGCCTCCAAGCCCTCCACGCCGGACTCGTCGCCGGCCCGGGCCGACAGCATGATCACCGGGAGCGCTCGGGTCGACTCGTCGGCCCGCACCGCCCTGACCAGCGCGAACCCGTCCATGCGGGGCATCATGACGTCGGTGAGCAGCAGGTCCGGCGGGAACCGGCGGATCGATTCCAGGGCCGCCCGCCCGTCCGCCACCAGTTCCACCTGCCAGCGCTCACCGCTGAGCAGACGTTCCAGGTAGGCGCGCATGTCGCTGTTGTCGTCCGCGACGAGGATCCGGGCGCCGGCCGCATCGCCCGGGGCCGCCGGGGCGGCGCCGGGGACGTCGAGCCAGCCGGCCGCCTCACTGGCCGCCGCCCGCGCGCCCGCCATGTCCGGAAGGGTTTCGGCGGTCGCGGCCGCGACCAGCGGCACGGTCACCGTGAACGTGGAGCCGGCGCCGGGCACGCTGTCGACTGTCGCGTCGCCGCCCTGCAGCCGGGCCAGCTCGCGGACCAGCGCCAGGCCGATCCCGCTGCCCTCGTGACTGCGGGACTGCGCACCCCGCACCCGGTGAAAACGGTCGAACAGGTGGGGCAGGTCCTCGGCGGCGACGCCGATGCCGGTGTCCGACACAGTCAGCCGGGCCGTGGCGGCGCCGGCCTCCAGCCGCACCCGGATCTCGCCGACGAAGGTGAACTTCAGCGCGTTCGACAGCAGGTTGGTGACGATCTTCTCCCAGTTCTGCGGATCGACGGCCACCGTGTGCGGCAGCGGCGGGCAGTCCACCACCAGGCGCAGGCCGGCGCGTTCGACGGCGGCGCGGAAGACGCCGGCGAGCTCGGCGGTGTAGTGAGCCAGGTCGATCGGACGGGGCCGGTGATCGGGCCGTCCGGCCTCGACGCTGGAGAACGTCAGCAGGTTGTTCACCAGCGAGAGCAGGCGGTCGGCGCTGCGCAGGGCGATCTCGAGCCGGCCCCGCTGGGCCGCGCCGAGCGGCTCGCTCTCGTCGGCGAGGGCGTCCGTCAACGGGCCCATCATCAGAGTCAGTGGTGTACGGAACTCGTGGCTCACGTTGGTGAAGAAGTCGGTCTTGACCCGGTTCAGCTCGGCCAGGGCGGCGGCGCGGTCGCGTTCCTCCTGGTACGCCTGCGCGTTGCGCACCGCGACGGCCACCTGCTGGGCCAGCAGTTCGAAGAAGGACCGGTACGTCTCGTCCAAGCCCCGGCTGGGGCTGACCCCGGCCAGCAGCACGCCCAGCGGCTGGGACCGCTCGGCCCCCGGTAGGGGGAGCGCCACCGCGGTGCGGACCGGATCGTCCCAGGCGCCGCCGGTCACCGTCAGCCGATCGGTGACATCCGCGACGTCGACGGCCTCGCCGCCGGCCGCGACATGCAGTTTCCAGACGTCGTCGGCCGGATCCACGGTGTGCGGCAGCGCGTCGTCCGCTCCGACCGCCGCGGCCCGGCTCAGCCGGGCGCCCTCGCGCAGGTAGATGGCGGCGAACGGCACGTCGAGCAGGTGCTCGCCGATCACCGCGCAGAGCCGCGTGCAGACCTGCCCGACATCCGCCGCCCGGCCGCCGGCCGGGCCGGCCAGGTCACGCAGCAGCCGCAGGCGCCGCTCGCCGACCACCTGGTCGGTGACCTCGCTGCAGACCGCGAGGATGCCCGCGGTGGTTCCGTCGTCGTCGCGGGCGGGCGCGTGGGAGACGCTGAAGTACGCCTCCTCGCGGTAGCCCGATCGGTCCAGCGCCAGTTGCAGCGCCGGCACCCAGCTGGCGACGCCGGTCGCCTCGGCGTCGGCTATCAACGGCTCCAGGACGTCCCAGCCCTCGGCCAGGGTGACCCGGACGTCGCCGCCGAGCGCGTCCGGGTGCTTGTCGCCGATCAACGCGGAGTACGCGTCGTTGTAGAGCTGCGTGTAGTTGGGCCCCCACAGCAGCAGCATCGGGTACCGGGACGAGAGCACGATACGGACGGCCGCCCGCATACTCTGCGACCAGGTCTCCACCGGTCCCACATCGGTGGCCGCCCAGTCGAGCCGGCTCATCAGCCGCCCCGTGGCCCCGCCGCCGGCGAAGAGGTCATCCGTCACGGGGCAACGCTACCCACTTCGTGGTTGTCTTCCACGGACCGGGTTTCGGAAGAGCCTCCGGCGGTTCCGGCGGTAAAGGCGTTGACGGGGGCCGGCGAAGAGCCCGATGGTTCCGTGGTGATGATTCGACGGGAACTACCCGATGATGCCGAGGCGATCCGGGCGGTCACCGCCGCCGCGTTCCGGGGCGTCGCGCACAGCGCGCCGCCGGTCGAGCCGGGCGGAGATCCGGGGGAGGCGACGCTGGTCTCGCGGTTGCGCGACGACGCCGGTTGGATCCCGCAGCTGTCGTTGGTCGCGGTCGAGGACGACGTCGTGGTCGGCCACGTGGTCGCCACCCGGGCCCACGTCGACGGCCGGCCGGCTCTCGGTCTCGGACCCCTGAGCGTCGTCCCGCACAGGCAGCGAGCCGGCGTCGGCACCGCTCTGATGCACGCCGTTCTGGGCGCGGCCGACGCGCTCGGCGAGCCCCTGGTCGCGCTGCTGGGCAACCCCGCCTTCTACAGTCGTTTCGGCTTCGTCCCCTCGGCATCGACGGGCATAGTCGCGCCGGACCCGTCGTGGGGCGACTACTTCCAGGTCAGGATTCTCAGCCAGTACGACGGTACGACCGGCCGCTTCTCCTACGCCGGCCCGTTCGACCGGCTCTGAGCGAGGGTGCGCCTCGATGTGGTCAGGCCCGCGGAGCCAGTCCGGCATCAGGGCGAAGCGACCCCAGGCTCAGAGCAGGGAAGGGTACGCGTACTGGTTCGCCATGCAGACCGGTTCCGTCACGTCCAGGGCGGCCCGCAAGCGGCCCCGGCCGAGTTCCGGCAGCAGGGCCGCGAGGGACGCCCGGTCGACCAGATGTCGCGTGGCGCCGGTCAACGGCACCGGTCCGCGGCGGGCCGGGGTGCCCAGTCGCGGCGGAGGAATCAGAGGTAGGGCCGCAGGGTGTCCGCTACCTGGGCGCATCGCAGGTACGGGACGACCTTGTGGAACTGGAACACGCCGATCGGTGCCTCCAGGTCCTCGTCTATTCCGTCGAAGGAGCGGGCCAGCCAGCGCGGCACCGCGATCAGGTCGCCCGGGTCGGCGATGTTGACCCAGCGCCGTACGCCCGGTGGCCGGCTGCCCCGGCCGTCGGCCGGTTCGGGGTCGAGCCGCTGGAAGATGACCGGTGGGAGGCCGAGGGGCGAGCCGAGGGTGAGGAGGAGGTCGACCTTGAGGTCCGGGTTCTGCCACAGCGCCTCGTACGCGACGACCGAGCCCAGCGAGTGCGCGATGAGCACCGACGGGCGTTCCCGCCGCAGCGCGCCGGCGACCCGGTCCCGGGCGGCCTGGCGCGGGGCCGGGTCGCGCCCGTCGAAGTAAACCTTGATCTCCTTGAGGAACACTGTCACGAATGCTCCGGTCAGCCGCTCGTCGAGGTGCCATCGGGTGGCCATGCCGCTGATGATCTGCCGTACCGGCTTCAGCATCCGCCCCTGACCGACCTCGGCCCGCGGGCTCAGCGCCGCGTCCCACTCCCGCAGCCACTCCTGCTCCTCGGCGTCGAGGGTGTCCGGGTCCGGTGCGCCGTGCCCGTACGCGACCCGCAGGCAGGAGGCGTAGTAGGCCACGTGGATATCGGCGGCTGCCGCGTCGCCGAGGGAATGCGCCAGCGCGCCGCTCCAGGTCCGGCTGTGATGCCGTACGGCCTCCTCGTCGGTTTTCCCGGCCAGGTGGTTCCAGACTCCGTGCACGCCGACGATTCCCGGCATCGTGCCTCCTCAGTTCGGTCTTGTCAGCTCGAGGACGAGGACTTCCGTGGCCGCCTCGACGACCACCCAGGCCCCGTCCCCCGGTCGGGGGTGGACCGTCAGATGCCGTATCGGACCGGGAACCTCGATCCGGTCGATCTCCCGCCGGGCGCGCAGGTCGACGAGGCCGACAGCGCCGTCGCGGTAGCCCAGAACGACCACCTCGGGGTCGCCGGGCAGCGGCGCCAGCCCGGCCGGCCGGCCGTCCCGGATCGTGATCCGGTGGGGTGCTCCCGCTTCCGGCTCGTGCACCAGCAGGCGGCCGGACTCCTCAGCCGTCACGACGACGACCCGCCCGTCGACCACGGTGACCACCGGGTCATGGCTTGCGGGCGTGCGGTCCACCGGCATCGGCAAGCCGATCGCGGGCGTGGGTACGGCGGTGCCGGTCCGCGCGTCCACGACGGAGGTACGCCCGTCCGCGCCGGTCCGCCGCAGAAGCAGTAGCGGGCCGGCGCGCAGCCAGTCCATCCGGGGATCGCCGTAGTCGCCCTCGGCCTCGGCTTCCGTCACCGCGCCCCGGCTGAGGCGGCCGATGCGCGTGCCACCCTCTCCTGTGACGGCCACGAACAGTTCCGCGCCTTCGGCGTCGACGGCGAAGGAAGGCCGGGCCGGTACGGGTGCCTCTCCGCGTCCCGGCACGGCGACCAGCGCGCCGATCCGCGCCCGGCCGGCCAGTTCCACCGTTGAGCGGCGGCCGGTGTCCAGGTCGGCGCCGGTCACTCGGCGTCCCTCGCTGGCCACGATCGTCACGGGTCCGGCCGGGCCGGAGACGCAGTCGAGGTGCTCGATCGGCCGGGTCCCGGTTGTGATCAGCCGGGGCAGCACGTGATTCTCGGTCGGGTTCCAGGTGAGCAGGTCCGCGCCGGCCGCCATCACCACCAGCGGATCGTCACCCTGCCGGACGACGCGGACCCGGCCGACCCGGCGGGCCAGCGGCACCATGGCGACCTGCTGGCCGTCGGCGATCCGGTAGGTGCGGACGGTGAACCCTCCGTCCACCACCACGAGGTACGTGTTCCCTTCGGCTTCCACCACGGTGGCGTCCGTACCGGACAGGCTCGGCAGAACACGCTTCCCCGTTTCCAGCGCCCACACGTCGACGTGGTTGTTGACGTTCCGCGTCATCGCGAGCACCCGGGTCCCGTCGCCGGTCAGGGCCAGGCCCGACACCGGGGGTCCGCAGTCCAGGGGTTCGGCGAAGACGTCCCCCGTGGCGGTCCAGCACTCGAGCATGTGCCGGTCGGTGACCGCGGCGATCACCAGATCGTCCGCCCGCCGGTGGACCGCCACCCGGCTTACCGCCCCGAATCGGGCGGTGCCGAAGCCGGTCGTCGTACCCGTCGCCGCCGACCGGACCTGAACAGTGCGCCCGGTCGCGCTGACCAGCAGCCGGTCGGGGCCGGAGCCGCCGGCCGACAGGGCGGTCACGTCGCGCCTGGGGCCCGGTACCACCTGGCCGGAGCCGGCGTCGTACGTGACGGCCTGCCCGGCCTCGACGGTGACCAGAAGGAGCGCGTCGAGGCCGGGTTCGTGGCCGCCGTCCGGCCGGGACGTGCCGGCGATCCACCGGGGGCGCCAGGTCAGGGGAGGCTCGGCGGGCAGTTCGGCCAGGCCGCGGGCGAGGTCGGCGGCACCGTGCCGCGCGGCCACGACGGCGAGCTCGAACCGGGCGCTTTCCCGGGCTTCGACCAGATCGAGCTCCCGCGCCCGGCGGGCCACCGCTGTCGCCGCCGCGACGGGTTCGGCCGGCGTCAGCCGCGCGTCCAGGATCTGGCCGGCGTTCTCGATGAGGAAGGCGGCGTTGCCGAGGAGCTCGGGGAGCCGGCCGGCCGCGGCCGCGTGGTCGAGCACGTACCGGCGGGCGTAGTCGGTGGTGTATCGCCACGCCTGTGCCCCACCGGGTTCGCCGACCGCGCGGTAGATCCCGTCCAGGACGGTCGGCGCGTCGGCGTCGGTGCGGAGGGCGCCGGCCAGCGCGGGATGGCGCAGCCGGTAGACCCGGCCGTCGGTGGTGGGGGAGATCGTGAGGTAGCGGCGCAGGTCGTGCAGTACGGCGGCGACGCGCTCGGGGGTGAGCGGTTGCGTGCCGGGCGTCCGGCCCGCCGCCAGCGCGATCGCCACGTACCGGAGAACGGCGATCGGCATGCCGTCACCCTCGGCCCAGGCGAGGGCGGTCGCGACCGGCCGAGCCCAGGAGCTGGCCGCCCTTTCCAGTTCCAGCGCCCACACCACCGTCATCGCCCGCGAGAGCGGGGCCTCGGACCCGTCCGCGGCCGCCCGGCCGAGGACGGCGGCCGCCAGATAGGCGCCGAACCGATCCGCCGGCGGGGATGCGGCGGTCAGGGCGCCGGCGGCTTCGCGGGCGAACGCCGACCAGCGCGGGCCGGCGCGGCCTTCCCGCGCGCCCAGAAGTTCGAGGTAGGCGAGGAGGTCGTCCGGGTCCACCGCGTCGAGGCCGGTGGTGTCGACGGCGACCGGGAAGGAGCCGGGGAGGACGTGGGCGCCGATCAGCAGCCGGCAGGCCGGCCCGCCCGCGGTGGTGCGACCGGCCACCAGGGGCTGGAGCAGCCGCGCGTGGACGGCGGCCGGGTCGACCGCCTGGTCGAGACCGTCGAGGACCAGGGTGACCGGCCGGGCCCGGCCGAGAACGGTGTTGACGAGAGCTTCGGCCCGCCCGCCGAAGGTGTGGTGAACCAGCTGCCGGCCGATCGCGTCCACCGCCTGCGGCAGGTCCGAGCCGGCCAGGTCGACCGCGACGAGTTCCGCCGTCTCGGGCACGGCGACGGCCGGGTCCACGCCGAGCGCGGCCCGCAGGTCCCGGTTGGCGTGGCGGACGACCTGGGCGAGCAGCGTGGAGACGCCCGCTCCGGGTTCGCCGGTGACCAGATGGACCGGCGCCGCGGTGGGGTCGGCGAGCCAGGCGCCGAGGCGCGCCATGGCGGCGGCGCGGCCGGTGAAAAGGCCGTCGACGTCGCCGGCTTTTCCCGAAACGGGGTTGCCCGAAAGGAGGAAGGGCCGCAGGTCGGACGATGGTGGGCGGACGACTCCGCGTACCGGAAAGAATGGCAGAAGACGAGTCGCGCCGAGCGATACCGGAGTGGTGACGACATGCTGCGGATCGGCGCGGTCGCTCTTTTCCAATTCGGTGATCTTCTTGACCAGTTCGTGGGTCAGCACGTCCAGCGGGAGAATTCCGTCGGCGTCGTACGGATCGAATTCCGCCAGATTCGCGGCACCGGCCAAAACGTCGGCCAAGGCCTCGGTGAAGCGGGCGTTGTAGGCCTTCTGGTCGCTCGCGGCGGCGCAGATCGCGTAGGCCTTGCCGTCCGATCGGCCGCCGGTGCGCCACTGTCTCGCGACCGCCCGACCGGCAAAGCACAGGTCGAGCAGGAACAGCGCGTACGGGCGGTCGCGAGGTGAGGCGAAGCGGCCGGTGGACGCCTCGGCGCGTTCGAGCCACCGGCCCGCGTCGGCGTTGAAGTCGCGCACGCCGTCCTCGCCCAGGACGTAGTAGCCGCCGTTGTGCCCGTCGGGCTCGCCGTGTGTGAGGACGTGGACGAGCACCACGTCGTCGGCGCCGTGCTCGTCGAGCAGCTTCTCGACGGTGCGGGCAATCCCCGCGCCGGTGTGGTCGTCGGGCTCGCGGATCGCGTAGCCGAACCGCGTGAGCTGCTCGCGTAGCCGGCGCACCCGGCCGGCGAACGGCAGCGACTCGAGGGCGAGCGGGTGGAGTTCGCCGTGCTCGTCCAGCCTTTCGGCGAAGTTCTCGACGTGGACGAGCAACGCCGTCCGGCGGCCGCCACCCTGT
The DNA here is from genome assembly GCF_043197815.1 of Actinoplanes sp. NPDC048988. Taxonomy (NCBI): domain Bacteria; kingdom Bacillati; phylum Actinomycetota; class Actinomycetes; order Micromonosporales; family Micromonosporaceae; genus Actinoplanes; species Actinoplanes sp. NPDC048988. The sequence goes on from NZ_JBICTW010000010.1 coordinate 88,003, forward strand.
CCGCTCATCGGCGCAATGATCCTGCCGCGCCCGTCCGGATTGGTTCACCCGTTCGGACAGTGCGGAAAGCCTTCCGTCCTAACTCGACCAGGCGATTGACCCCTATGAGTGAATTTCTGTAGGGTCCCGCAGGTCGGCACCGACAGTCTACCGTCGCCACCACGGCAATTGCCGATATCGAAGGCATTCACTAATGGGTGAAATTGATGATCGATGAAAGCACAACGCACCCTCCCCACGCGCCGACATTCGTCGCCTGGTCGTCATTGATCATCGCTATTCTGCTGGCCTACCAATTCCGGGGAACGCAGTACACCGTCTGGCACTGGTGTGGCTGGGCGCTCGGCGGCGTCCTGACCATCGTGTGCCTGGGCTGGTACCGCCTGGTCGATCAGCGGCGCCGCCAGCGGACCGACTACTCCCGTCCGCTGCACAGCGGCCGGGCCGTCGTCGCCGCCGCCGGACTCGGCGCCGTCGTCGGTCTGGTGCACGCCTACCAGGTGGCGCAGTGGTACTTCGGATGAGGGCATGCCGGTTGCTGCTCGTGGGCCTTCTGGCCACGGTCGCCGCCGGCTTGGGGGTGCCCGGCCCGGCCGTCGCCGCGGTCCCGGGCGGGCTGGCCGGCCTCGCCTCGTGCCTGCAGAGCCGTCCCGTCCTGCACGTGCTCATGGTCTTCGACACCTCGGGCAGCATCCCGTACACCGACCCCCAGAACCGGCGGCTGACCGCGGCCGACATCGCGCTCGGCCAGCTCGACCAACTGGGCCGCCCCGGCCAGCCGGGAAGGGCACCCATCGACGTCTCCGTCCGGTGGGCCGTGTTCAACACCGGCTTTCAGGCGCTGGGGGACTGGCACCGGCCCGATCCGGCGTCGCGCGCCGCCGACCGCGCCGCCCTCCGGAACGCGCCCCTCACCGGCGACACCGACTACGTCATCGCGCTTCGGGAGTCGCGCCGGTTGCTGGCCGAGCGCGCCGCCCAGGACACCGCCGACGTCCCGCCCTGTCAGATGCTGGTGTGGTTCACCGACGGCAAGTTCGAGCCCATCGACGACAAGCAGCCCGGTTTCGCCGAGCGGGTGGCCGAGGGCAAAGACCAGTTGTGCCGTGGCGGCGGCGTCATGGACCAGTTGCGGCAGGACGGCGTCAACGTGATCACCGTCGGGCTGGTGAAGGGGGAGGACAAGCCGGACGAGGAGTTCTTGCGCCGGATCAGCGGGGTCCGGCCGGGATGCGGAACCCCGGCCACCGACGCGGCCGGGCAGTATCTGCGCGCGACCGACGAGAAGGACCTCGCCAAGATCTTCTTCGGGATCGGCGACCCGCCCGCGAATCCGCCGATCAAGTGCGAGCCGGTGCGGCTCGGCTGCACGTTCGACCTGGAAGAGGGCCTGAGCGGTTTCACCGTTCTGATCGAGCCGGGTGCGCCCGGCGTGCGGGTCGCGCTCGATCCGCCGGCCGGCGCGGTAGCGCCGTTGCCCGGCCCCGGCCGGGACACTCCCGTCGCGGTGGGTGGGGCGCGGCTCACCTGGCAGTGGTACGGCGACGACGGGAATTCGCTGGTCATCGTGCGGGGCGCGCTGCCGTCCGGCGATCCGTCGTGGGCCGGCCGCTGGACGGTGCGGCTGCTCGGCGCCGGCGCGGCGGGCGTCACCGGCTCGATCCACCTGTTCAGCGATCAGCTGCCCAGGATCGAGGGCACACCTCATTTCGTACGGAACCGGCCCTGGACCTTCGACATCCGCACCCGGCCCTCCGACGTGCGACTTCCGGCCGGCCCGCCCGGCGCCCGGCCACCCGAGCTCGCCGTCAGCGTGGCCTCGCCCTCCGACGACAAGAAGCCCATTGCCGTACGGGACGTGCGGCGTCAGGCGGGTGACCGATGGACGGCGACCTTCACCGCGCCCGGCGACTGGCACGGCAGTCAGGTCGAGGTGCGCCTGAGGCTGGACGTCCGGACCAAGGCCGGGTTCCCGATCGGGCCACCGGAGATCGTCGTGCCGGTCCCGGTCACGTCCAGCGTGACCGTCGTAGCACCGCGGTTCGCGGCTTTGCACGGATCGGACAGCCGCCAGGCCGCGCTCACATTCACCGCCGGCGACGCCGAGCGGTGCGTGTGGATCGACCGCGGCGGACTGGACCTGGCGACGGTGGCGGATGTCGGGCCGGTCGCCGTGCGGGCCGAGGGATCCGGCCGCGACCGGAGCAATTGCCTCCGCGTCGCCGCCGGCCGGACCGCGACGATCGATCTCACCGCGAGCTTCACCGAGAAGCGCGGGTGGACGGGGACGGTCAAGGGCGAGCTGACGGTACGCAGTGCCGGCTCGTCGGGCCCGGACGACGAACTGCTCGTGCCGGTCCGGCTCAACGTGGGGCCGGGCGGCGTCGCCCCGGAACCTCCGGTTTGGCTCGCGCTGCTCTGCATGCTGGTGATGACCGCACTGCCACTCGCCGGGTTCGCCCTCTTCAACGCTCTGGCGCTGACCCGGGTCGACGGACGCGAACGGCAGGCGGCCCGCTACCGGCTGCGGGCGAGCTGGCGGCCGGGCACCGACCGGGTCGAGCTGAGCGAGGACGGCCGGCCCTGGCGGCCGACCGGTGACGACTTCCGGCCGGTGACGGCGAGCCGGCGGTCGTTCCGGGTCGGCTCCATAGAGTTCCGCGCCCGCGTGCCCTGGCGGCACCCGTTCCACGTGGCGCGGACCGGGCCGGTCGCCGGCGACCGGCACGTCGAGACCCGCCCGGTCGGCGGGCCCTCCGAGCCGGACTTCAACTGCGTGGCCGTCGCCGGCCGCGCCGCCGCGCCGGAGCCCGCGAGCGCCGACGTGGAGGTCCCCCTCGATGTCGCCGTCGTGCTCGACGTCCACGACCGGGTCACACCCCAGCGCATCACCCAAATCGTGGAGCAGGCGGCCGACGCCGCGCGGAACCTGCTTCCCCGGCAACGCACCGAATCCGATCCCGAGTCCCGGGCCTAGACCACTGGAGCGATCATGGTCCAACGCTTTTTGTTCATCGGTGTCGGCGGTTCCGGCGGCGACACCCTGCGCTACCTGCATCAGGAGTTGCTGACCCGGCTCAACCGGATCGGCATCTCCGAGATGCCCACCGGATGGCAGTTCCTGCACATCGACGCGGCCGTGGTCAGCGAGGAGTCGCCCGAACTGCCCGCCCTTCCCATCGCGTCCTACCGCTCGCTGGTCGCCCCGAACCTCACCTACGGCACGGTGACCCGGGCCCTCGAACGGCTCAACGACCCGGCCGCGCTCGAACGGGCCTGGCTGCCCGAGGCCCACGAGGTGCACGTCGCGGTGCAGCACGGCGCCGGCCAGTTCCGGGCGATCGGCCGGGCCCTCACGCTGTACGCGAAGGTGCGGATCCGCGACGCCGTCGCGGCCGCGGTGAACCGCCTGGAAGGCAACGACGCCGAGCTGAGCCTCACCCGCGTCCAGGAGGCGATGCGCGGCGAGACGGCCCGGGCCGCCAACGTCGCCCCGCCGGCCGTGGTCGTGGTGTCCTCGCTGGCCGGCGGCACCGGCGCCGGCGCCTTCCTGGACGTCTGCGACGTGCTGCACGACCTGGGCCGGCAGTGGGCGGCGGACTCCGCGGCCGTGCTCTACGCGCCGGACGTGTTCCACAGCCTGAGCCAGGACAAACGCCAGGGGGTCCAGGCGAACGCCCTGGCCGCCGTCTCCGAGCTCGCGGCCGCACACTGGAACACGATGGGCGACGGCGAGCGCGCCGACGGGCAACTGCTGCGCCGGCCGGGCGAGCCGGCCCGGCGGGGACCGGCCCGGTCGTTCCTGATCGGCTCGGGCAACGAGGTGCTGCCGTTCGAGGAGCAGAAGGAGGTGTTCGCGTCCGTCGCCCGGACACTGACCGCGTGGGCCATGAGCCCCTCGATCCAGCAGCAGTACCTCGCGTACGTCTGGGGCAACTGGCAGCAGGCCGCCACCGGCGCCGACCCGATGGGCCTGGTGCAGGGCAACGTGGAGGCGCCGTTCTCGTCCCTCGGCTACGCCAGCGTCGGCCTCGGCCGGGAGCTGTTCCACGTGTACGCGTCGCAGTGCGTCGGGCGCCTGGCGGCCGAGCGGCTGCTGTACGGCGCGGGCGGCGTCGCCGCCGACGACCCGGCGCACATCGACCGGGACACGCGCATCCAGCGCCGGTGGCCGAGCTTCCTGACGGCCCTGCAACTGGACAGCCCGGGCGAACGGACCGCCGGCGCGTTCCTCGAGCGGCTGGCCCCGCCCCGGCGCGGCGCGGTGAGCAAGGAGTGCGACGCGATCCAGCAGCAGTACCGGGACAAGATGTACTCGCTGCCCGAGTGGCGGAGCATCCTGCGGGCCCGGATCGACGAACGGCGCGAGCGTTTCGTCAAGGAGCAGGAGGAGCAGATCGTCGAGAACGCGCACCAGTGGACGGCCGAGATCCAGAAGCGGCTGCTGCGCGAGGTCGAGGAGATCCTGCTGACCGACGGCCTCCCGGTGGCGCTGGGGCTCGTCGAACGGGTCGGGCGGCTGATCGACGACGACCTGATCCTGCGCCTGGAGGGGGAGGCCATGCAGGACACCACGCGCGCCGAGCGGTACGGCGAGGAGATCAACGACGCCCTGGGCGAGGAGGCGCGGGGCATGTTCCGGCGCCGTACGAACACCTTCCCGGTCACCAGCCTGCGGGTGGACAACGCGCTCGCCGCCGGCGCCGAGGCGGCGTTCGGCCGGGCCGGCGACGCGCAGGCCCGCCGGACGGCCGCCGAGCTGCTGGGCGATCTGCGCCGCTATCTGCTCCAGCCGTTCGAGCGTGCCCTCGCCGACGGTCTGACGATGCTGCGCCGGGACGCCCTCAGCGTCCCCGGCGGCAAGGTGTCGATGATCGGCCAATGGCCTTCGGAGCCGTCGTACGCCGTACCGGCCTCTCTGCATCCGCGCCCCAACCAGTTCCTCGTCGACCCCGTCGCCAGCTACCCGGCCGAGCTGGCCCGGCTGCTGCAGGACACCGCGGCCAACGCCGAGGATCCCTACTACTTCGCGGTGAAGCAGGTGATCCTGGGCAGTGGCCCGATGGTCACCGGCCGGGCGGGCACCGACGCGGCCCGGTCGCTGATCGTCGCGTCCCGCAACTGGCAGCCCGAGCTGGCCCGGGTCTGGAGCGAGAACCGCCAGATGGAGCAGACGGCGGTCTTCGAGGTACGCATCACCGGCGAGGACCTCCTGACCCGCGCCCGGCGCTGGTGCGGCGACGACCAGATCGCCGTCGGCGCCTACATCCACCAGTCGCTGCAGGACGCGCTGGGCCGCAACACCCCGTCACTCGAGGAGCGGGAGCGGCTGGCCCGCTTCGAGTCCTCCTTCGCCTCGGCGATCCGCGCGTCGGCCCCGCTGGTCCGGCTCGATCCCGGATTCCAGGCGCTGGCCGGCGGTGAGAACGCGCCCGCGCAGCAACCACTGATCACGGCCATCCCGCTGGTCGAGGGCACCGAGGCCTACCGGACCGCGCTCAGCGTGCTGACCAACGTCGGCAACTTCCCGGCCGAGCTGGCCGCACGCCGGTTCGACGAGGCCGGACCGGCGGAGATCGAGATGACCACGTTCCTCGACCGGCCGTACCACCACGCCGCTTTCGAGTCGCTGACCCGGCCGATCCTGGAGGACTGGGAGGCGCACCGGCGGATCGGCCGGGAGTCGGTCTTCTCGCACTGGCGCCGCGCCCGGCCGCTGCCGGAGGCGGTGCCGGTCGACCCCGGCACCCGGCTGCGCATCGTCCGCGGTTTCTTCGTGGCCTTCGTCGACGACATCATCGAGGTGGACGCCCGGGGGCGCCGGGTCACTGTCAAGTACGGCGACAAGCTCGCGTTCCCGGAGCCCCTGCTCGGCCCGCCCGTGTCCCCGAGCGACCCGTTCGACTGCCTCGCCGCGCTGCTGGAGTCGATGTCACTGGCGCTCGTCGCCGCCACCAACAACGACGAGCCGCTGATGGCCTACCGGGTGCTGACCATGCTGGGCGACAACGCCGGCACCGCCTCGAGCACGGCCCAGCAGGACTTCCGGACCCTGCTCGGCGAGGCGGAGCAGAGGTACCCGCTGGAGAGCCCGGTGCGCCGCGAACGCGCCTGGGAGATCCGCCGTGACATCCACCGCGCCCTCGGCAGCCTGATCCGGCCCGCGGAGGGACGATGACCACGCCACCCGGCAGCGACGTCGCCGTGATCCTCGCCGTGACGCCGGACGACGGCGAGATCGTCCGGGTGGTCGAGGACTGGACCGCCGCCGGCCTGCTGCGCACCTCGCTCCTGGTCACCGACGACGTGCTGAACGGCCCGGTGCCGGCCTTCGACGAGCTCCCGGTGCGGCGGATCTCGCCGTCCGGGACCGTGGAGGAGAAGCTGCTGGACAGCATCGGCACCCGCACGCTGCGGCTGGTGCGGTTCGTGGCGGTCCGGCCCGTACCGGCCGAGCCTGAGCCCGGCGGCGGCGACAAGCTCAACGAGATCCTCGAGGTGATCGCGCCCAGCCTGTCGTACCGGACCCGGCTGATCCGGGTCAACCTCGTCGTCCCGCGCGGCGGCCCGGCGCTGCCGGTGCCCGCGCTGCTGGAACCCCGGTGGGACGTCAACGTCGTCGTCTCGGCGGAGGACCGGCCGCACGACGACGCCATAGATTTCAAGGTGACCCGGGCCGCCGCGTTCCCGCCGCACGCGGCGCTCGCCTGCGCGACGGCGGGCGGGCTCTGGGAGCATCAGCCCGCCGCGCCGTTCGACACCGCCGACGCGACCCGGGTCGCCGGGAATCACCGCCGCATCGTGGTGGCCCGCAGCACGGTGCGGCTGGTCGACAACCGCGATCTGAGCGAGCGGGTGATCAACAAGGTGGTGCGGGCCGACACCACGGCGCTGCTCGACCCCGAGCTCGTCGACCGCGGCGACCGTCTGGTCCGCAGCTCCGCGCGGACCGTCGAGGCGGTGGCGACGGCCTTCCGGCAGAACATCGGCGAGCACCCGTTCGACTTCCACCCGCTCCCCGAGCCCGAACGGGAGCCGCGCCGGCCGCGGCGCACCGGATCGGCCGTGACCCGCGCCTTCCGGCAGCTCGTGCGGCGCCGGACGGAGGCGATCAGCGTACCGACCCGCGATCTGACCGAGCCGGTCGTCGAGTGGCTGACGAAGTCGCGGCCCGACATCACCGACCAGGCCGACTCGTGGAACCTCACCCAGCTCCCGCCCACGCCGTGGCGGGTCCACGAGATCGCCCTGTCCGCTCCGGACCTGCTGCCCAAGCGGGCGCCGGCGCCCGCGTTCGCCTGGCGGCCGCTGCGGCAGATGTGCTTCGGCCTGATCGATGCCGGCGAGCAGCCCGACGAGGTTCAGGCGGTCGTCGGGGGACGGCGGCCGGTGGTGTCGAACGCACGCTGGATCGTGCCCTCGCCGGTCGAGACGTTCGAGTTCAAGGAAGAAGAGATCAAGGCGCTCAGCGCGGTCGGCCGGCGCTGCGGCGACGTACGCGCCACCGACCTGAACGCCTCCCGGCACGTGCGCCGCCGGCTGGCCGAGGCGGTCAGCAAGGCCGAGACCACAGGCGACGAACCGCCGGAGACGGCCCAGAGCCGGCTCGCCGTGCTGCGGGCCTGCCAGGCCCGGTTCGTCGAATGGGACGACCGGGAACGGGCGCAGTCGCTCATCGGCCTTCTGAGCGAGCACGTCAGCAAGCAACTGGGGATCGCTCGCAAGGACCTCGACCGGCGGGCCGCGCAGTACAACGGGACCAACACCGAGCGGCGGCGTCTGCAGGGCGAGCTGAACAAGTCGTTCGCCGAGGTACGCAAGAACCGGTGGGTGGGCCCGTCGGCCGGCGTGCTGTCGGCCGCCGCCGTGGCCTGCGCCCTGCTGTTCCCGCTGGGTGTCGCCGGCGTGGTGGCCCTGCTGGCGCTGATCGCGGCCGGCTGGTGGGGCGGGCGGATGGCCGGATACCTCGCCCGGGAGGTACGCCTGGAGAACGAGCTCGCCGCCGTCGAGGAGCAGCGGCGAGCCATCGTCGCGGCGGTGGAGCGCTGGCCCACCGAAGCGGACCGGCTCGCCTCGGTCTACGACGTCCTGACCGACTGGGGCGAGATCATCGGCTGGATGGCGCACAAGCCGTTCGGCCGGGGCGAAGAACCCGAGACCAAGCTCGGGCTCGACACCGGGCAGCTGCCGCAGGCCTTCCAGTTCAGCGTCGCGGACGACGACGCGACCGTCGACCGGGTCATCCAGCACACCCTGCGGGACACCTTCGGCCGGGGCTGGCTGATGCACCTGTACGTGGCGGTCATGGAGCGCGCCATGGGCGGCACACTGGACGCCGAGAGCACCGAGAACAACCCCGACTACGCGCCGGCGGTGGTCAGCCCGGAGGACGACCCGACCGCGACCGGGCCGGCCGGGCACGCGCCGGCCTCCGAGCCGTTCGGTGAGTACGCCGACGTCTACCAGAACTCGGGGGCCTTCAACGCCCGGACCCGGCTGATCGGGCACTTCCGGGCCAGCCGCTGCGGTGCCGAGGCCCGGCGGATGACGAGCTCCCGCATCCGCGAGGGGATCCGGCGGGTGCCGGTCACGGAACTGGCCGAGAAGGTGACGGTCCACCGGGACGGAGAGCAGACGGAGGTGGTGCCGATGACCGAGTTCCTTCAGGGCGCGCTGCCCCGGCCGAACGGCGACCTGGTGTGCCCGCAGCTGGCCGCGTCCACCTTCACCCTCGAGGGCAAGATGCGCGAACGGGCCAGCGTGGAGCAGGTCCAGCTCTGGAAACCGGAGACGGTGCCGGTCCCCGGGGACGAGAACCCGGACAGTCGCGTCGTGGTCGTCCCGGACGTCAGCACGGCGGCCGGCAGCGGGGCCGGCGGCCATCTGCTCCAGGTGACCCGGCTCGACCTGTCACCCGACTGCGAGCCCGGCGACATCGTGCTCTTCGCGTCCCCGGACCAGCCCTGAGGGCGCACCACCTAGGCGTGGAACACCTGGTCACCGTACGCGATGCCGTCCGGGGTCCAGGTGATCCGCCCGGCGCACGGGCCGAAGTCCCTGGCCGCGTTCCGCAAAGGCGGCTTGGCCAGACCTTTGCCCAACACCTCTCACGTCGTGTGCGCTGTGACCGATCTGCGTCTGTGCTGGAAGGTGCACTGGTGCGAGCGGGAGGACACAGACTTGTTGGATCAGACGGCTGCCATGGATGAGATGCTGGCTGAGCTCACGAGCCAGGTCGAGGCGTACGAGCGTGGGTCGGCCACGGCGCAGTACAGCCCGGACGGGCGGATTCTGCGGGCCAACGAGGCCTTCGCCGAGCTGGTGGGTTTCGGGGTGGATGAGCTCGTGGGTACCGAGCACCGGTCGTTCGTGTCGCCCGAGGTGGCCGGGTCGGTGGACTACGCCGAACTGTGGGAGCGGCTGCGGTCCGGCAGTGACCTCGTGGCGGAGTTCCGGCTGGTCTGGCAGGGCACCGGGGACCGGTGGATCCGGTCCAGCTGGGTGCCGGTGAAGAACCGCGCCGGGCAGGTGGTCAAGGTGATCGAGCACGCTCTCGACGTGACCGAGGGCAAGCGGGCCACGGCCGACGCGCAGGGCAAGATTCAGGCGATCTCGCGGTCCCAGGCGGTGATCGAGTTCGACCTCGACGGGCACGTCCTGGACGCGAACGAGAACTTCCTGGCCGTGGTCGGGTACCGGGCGGACGAGGTGATCGGGCGGCACCACCGGATGTTCGTGTCGGCCGAGACGGCGGAGTCGGCCGAGTACGCCGAGTTCTGGCGGCGCCTGCGGCAGGGCGAGTTCGTCTCCGGCGAGTTCCACCGCTACGGCAAGGACGGGCGGGACGTCTGGCTCCAGGCCACGTACAACCCGATCCTCGGTCTTGACGGCAAGCCGTGGAAGGTGGTCAAGTTCGCCAGCGACGTGACCGAGGCCAAGGCCCGCAACGCCGACTTCGAGGGCAAGGTCACCGCGATCCGGCGGTCCCAGGCGGTGATCGAGTTCGATCTCGCGGGCACCGTGCTGGAGGCCAACGACATGTTTTTGGAGCTGATGGGCTACCGCCTGGAGGAGATCCGCGGGCGGCACCACCGGATGTTCGTCGCCGACGACGAGGCGGCCGGCCCGGAGTACCGGTCCTTCTGGGAGATGCTGGCGCGCGGGGAGTTCCACTCCGCCGAGTACCGGCGCATCGCCAAGGACGGCAGCGAGGTGTGGATCCGGGCGACGTACAACCCGATCCTCGACGCCGACGGCAAGCCGGTGAAGGTGGTCAAGTTCGCCAACGACGTCACCGCCGAGAAGCGGCGCAACGCCGAGTTCGCCGGGCGGCTGGCCGCGATCGGCCGGTCCCAGGCGGTGATCGAGTTCGACCTGGACGGGCGGATCGTCACGGCGAACGAGAACTTCCTGACCACGGTCGGGTACACGCTGGAGGAGATCGTCGGCCGGCACCACTCGATGTTCTGCACCGACGAGTACGCCGCCTCCGGCGAGTACCGGGATCTGTGGGCCGGGCTACGCGCCGGTGAGTTCCGTTCCGGCCGGTTCCACCGGCTCGGCAAGGACGGCCGGGACGTCTGGATCCAGTCCAGCTACAACCCGATCCTGGACCTGTCCGGGCGGCCGGTGAAGGTCATCAAGTACGCCTACGACGTCACCGAGCAGGTCCGGCTGGAACAGCGGCTGAGCGTGCCGGCGTAGCGGCTTCCCACAGCCGTACGCGGTCGCGGCCCGACCGTTTGGCCTCGTAGAGAGCCTGGTCGGCGCGTTCGACGAGCATGCTGTCGGTGCCGTGCCGGCTGGTGGCGACGCCGAGGGAAGCGGTGACGGACACGGGTCCGGTGGTCAGGCGCACCGGTTGGGCGGCGACCTGCCGCCGGATCCGTTCGGCGACGCCGGTCGCTTCCGCTTCGGGCGTGTCCGGCAGGAGCACGACGAACTCCTCGCCACCCCACCGGGCCACCAGGTCGCCCGGGCGGAGGGCGGCCGCGATCCGGGCCGCCGCTTCGCGCAGCACCACGTCGCCCTGGAGATGGCCGTACGTGTCGTTGACACTCTTGAAATGGTCGAGGTCGACGACGAGCAGGGCGGCCGGATGCAGGGCGCCGCCGGCCTGCCGGGCGGCCAGTTCCTCCGTGAAGTACCGCCGGTTGTGCAGGCCGGTGAGGCTGTCGGTGACGGCGAGCCGTTGCTGTTCCTCGACGGCCTGGCGTAGCTGCTCGGCGAGGGCCGTACGGTCGGCGGTGAACAGGTACTGCCGGAAGAGCACGCCGATGAACAGGACGCCGCTGATCGCCAGGGTGGTGGTGTCGACGTTGCCGGTGCGCGCCTTCTGCGAGGCCAGCAGGGTGAACACCGCGGCGCTGGAGAGCAGTACGGGCGTGAGGTTCAGGCCACGGTCGAACGAACGGGGCTCGGCGGGCGGCTCGGGCTGGCGGATCGCCACGATAGCGGCGACGAAGTTGCACACGATTCCCACCGAGAAGGCGGCGTCGAGCCAGCCGCCGCTGTCGTACTCGGTGTTGACGCTGACATAGGTGTACGCGAGGTCGCAGACCGCGTTGATCCCGCAGGAGATCCCGACCAGGCGTACGGCCAGCGGAATGCGGGTGTGCCCGCCGGCGCCGATGATGAGCACGCAGCAGATCATGGCGGTGTCCAGCACCGGGTAGGTGAGGTTGATCAGGTCGGTGAGGTTCAGGTCGGCCGACAGCTGGGGCCGGATCACGGTGTGCCAGGCCGCCGCGCCCACACCGAGCACGATGATGGCGGTGTCGACCAGGCCGCGCAGGCGCCGGAGCGCGCTGGCGCCGCCGAAGCCGACCAGGACGGCGACCAGCGTCACCGCCGAGGCGGTCAGATAGCCGACGTCCGCGAGCAGCGGCTGGGTGAAGTCATCGCCGGCCAGGTAGTCGTAGCCCGACCACACGCCTTCGCCGAGCAGCTGGGCCGTGTAGGCGATGGTGAGCAGGGACCAGAACGTCCGGTGCCTTCCGGTGAGCCGCCGGGCGGCGACCAGGGCCACGGCGACACTGCCGGCCAGGGGTACGAGATAGAGGATGTCGCCGACGAACAGGCGCCCGGACTCCGAGTCCTTGGTCGCGGCGATGAGAACGAAGTAGCCCACCAGCCACGTGGCGGCCAGGAGGACCCACCGGCGGCAGACACGATCGGGGAAGGTGCGAGACATCGCTAGCCTGATCGGACGCCGGGTCCCCCACCTGAGGGGTTGAGGCTCAGCTCGGCCGGTAAGGTCGGTGGTGGTGTGCCGGGAAGTCTGGTCGGCGGTGGAGTGACCCGACCCCGCGAAAGGGACTTTCTGTGACACGATCGCCCAATCCTTCCCCCCGTATTCTCGGCCGTGGCTCGTGGCCGGAGGCGAAGCGGATCGCCGACATCCTGCGTAAGGAGACGATCGGGGGCGCTCTGCTGCTGGCCGGCGCGGTGGTCGCGCTGATCTGGGCGAACTCGCCGTGGGCGGGGGGCTACGAGGCGCTGCTGGACTTCACCGTGGGCCCGGCGGCTCTGCACCTCGATCTGTCGCTGAGCAAGTGGGCGGCCGACGGGCTGTTGGCGATCTTCTTCTTCGTGGCCGGGCTGGAGCTCAAACGCGAGTTCGTCGCGGGCGATCTGCGCGATCCGCGGCGGGCGGCGGTGCCGGTGGCGGCGGCGTTCGGCGGCGTCGCGGTGCCCGCTTTGATTTACGTGCTGGTCAACGCGGGGGGAGCCACCGAGGGGTGGGCGGTCCCGACGGCCACCGACATCGCGTTCGCGCTGGCCGTGCTCGCGGTCGTGGGCCGGTGCCTGCCGTCGGCGTTGCGTACCTTCCTGCTCACCTTGGCCGTGGTGGACGATCTGCTGGCGATCGTGATCATCGCGATCTTCTACACCGATCACCTGTCGGTGTGGCCGTTGCTGGGCATGCTGGTGCCGCTGGCGCTGTTCACGGTGCTGGTGCAGCGCCGGGTCCGGGCGTGGTGGCTGCTGTTGCCGCTGGCCTTCGCCACCTGGGCGCTGATGCACGCCTCCGGGGTGCACGCCACCGTGGCCGGGGTGCTGCTCGGCTTCGCCGTGCCGGTGCTGCGCCGCGACGGGGGCGACGGGCCGGGACTGGCCGAGCACTTCGAGCACCGTTTCCGGCCGTTGTCGGCCGGCGTCGCGGTGCCGATCTTCGCGTTGATGTCGGCCGGGGTGGCGATCGGCGGGTTCGACGGCCTGTCCTCGGCGCTGACCGATCCGGTGGCGGTCGGTGTCATGGCCGGCCTGGTCCTCGGTAAACCGATCGGCATCGTGGCCGCGACGTGGCTGACGGCTCGCTTCACCCGGGCGCGGATCGACGCGGGTCTGGCCTGGATCGACGTGATGGGCCTGGCTGTGCTGGCGGGTATCGGCTTCACCGTCTCCCTGCTGATCGGGGAGCTGGCCTTCGGCGCCGGCACCGAGCGCGACGCCCACGTGAAGGTGGCCGTGCTGGCCGGTTCACTCGCCGCGGCCCTGCTCGCGACGGTGATCCTGCGGATGCGCAACCGCACCTACCGCCGGATCTACGAGGCCGAGCGGGTCGACCGCGACCGCGACGATGTTCCCGACGTCTACCAGAACTGAGGAGGCGGACCGCCGCGGCCGCTGATCACCCGATGTTGACGCCGGGCGTCGACATCGGCCCGATGTGCGCGGTGGCCCGCGAGCCTAGCGTCGCGGTCATGAATCTTCGGCTCGCCGTCGTCCTGGGACTCCTCGGGCTGGTCCGCCCCGTCCTGAGCATCGTCGGGGCGTACGACTCCGGTCCGCTCGCCAAGCCGGTCGGCCCCTTGCTGATCACCGGGCTGATCGCCGTGGTCTGGGTGATGGCCGCTGTGGTGCGCCGGGTGCCGAACCCGGTGGCCACCCTCGCCCTGGCCGGCGTGGCCTACGCGGTGGCGGCCATCCTGCTGAACTGGTCGCTGCAGCCCTTCTTGGCGTCGGCCGAGACGATCCCGCTGCCGGGGTACGCCGGGATGCTGATCTTCAACGCGCTGCAGGGAGCGGTGCTCGGCGGCCTGGCCTGGCTGGTGTCGCGGGCGATGGCGGGCCGAGCCGGGGACCGTGCGCAGGGGTGAGCCGGCACTATCCTGCGGTCATGGTCTGGGGCCGACGACGGGTCGACGCCGTGCTGGGGTCCGCCACGGCGGCGATCGTCGCCACGGCCGTCACCGCGAACGTCCGCGGCGACGGAACCCCTCCGGTCGCGTACGTGTTCGCCGTCGGGTTCGGCGCCCTCATGCTGGTCCGCCGGCCGTACCCGGTGCTCACCCTGACGGCGTCCGGGCTGGGCCTGCTCGGCTACTACGCCATCGGGTTGCCGCCGATCGGGCTCGCGTTGCCGGTCGGCGCGGCCCTGTACTCGGCGGCCGAGGCCGGGAAGCTGCGCTGGGCGGTGACCGCGGCGGCCACCCTGGTCGTGGTCTCGTCGGTGGCGCGCAGCTTCGGTGGGGAGGCGCCCGGCTACCTGTACGCCTACGAGCTGCCGACCACGGTGGCGGTGATGGCGGCCGCGATCCTGCTGGGTGATGTGGTCCGTACCCGGCGGTTGTGGCGCGCCGAGGTGGCCGCCGGCCTCGCCCGGGAGGCCGGCCGGCGGGCCCAGGAGGAGCGGCTGGCGCTGGCCCGCGACCTGCACGACGTGCTGGGACACACGGTCTCGGTGGTCACGCTGCACGCCGACGTCGCGGCCGAGGCGCTCGACGACAACCATCCGGACGCCGCCCGGCAGGCGATCCGGCGGATCCGGCAGGCGAGCGCCGGGGCCGGCCGGGAGCTGCGCGGCACGCTGGCCGCCCTCCGCGACCGGCCGCCCACGGCGGAAACGCCCGGTGACGCGCCGATCGGCGCGCTGGCCCGGCTCGACGAACTGATCGCCGGCGCGCCGGTCGAGGTGGTGGTCGAGGGTGACGTCCGGCCGCTGCCGCAGGTGGTGGACGCCACGGCGTACCGCATCGTCCAGGAGGCCCTGACCAACGCCCGCCGTCACGCGGCCGGCCGGGCCGTGCGGCTCTCGATCTCCTACACGCCCGGCGCGGTGGCCCTGCGGATAGTCAACGAGGTCGCCGGCACCACCACGGCCGGCGCCGGGCACGGGCTGAACGGCATGCGGGAACGGGCCACCCTGCTCGGCGGCACGTTGCGGGCCGGCGCCGCCCCCGACGGCACGTTTCTGGTCACCGCCACCCTGCCCGCCGAGCCGGCCGGATGACCATCCGCGTCCTTCTCGCCGACGACCAGGAGCTGGTCCGGGCCGGCCTCCGCGCGCTGATCGAACGCGACCCGGAGCTCAGCGTCGTGGGGGAGGCCGCCGACGGCGCCGAGGCGGTGGCGCTGGCCGCCGCCGAGCGGCCGGACGTGGTGCTCATGGACCTGCGCATGCCACGGGTCGACGGGATCGAGGCGACCCGCCGCATCGTCGCCGACCCGGCACTGGCGGCGGTGCGGGTGGTGGCGCTGACCACCTATGGGACGGACGAGCACGTGTTCGCCGCCATCCGGGCCGGTGCGGCCGGTTTCCTGCTCAAGGACTGCGGCCCGGAGGAACTGCGCCGCGCGGTACGCGTCGTGGCCGCCGGCGAGGCCCTGCTCTCGCCCACGGTGACCCAGCGGGTGATGGACGCCGCCGTCGGCGCGGGCCCGGCCGGGGTGGACACCACGCCGCTGGCGGCCCTGACCGACCGCGAACGCGACGTGCTGGTCGAGGTGGCACACGGCCGGGCCAACAACGAGATCGCCGAGTCACTGCACCTGAGCCAGGCGACCGTACGCACCTACGTCAGCCGCCTGCTCACCAAGCTGGCCGTCCGTGACCGCGCCCAACTGGTCGTGGTCGCCTACCGCACCGGCCTGGTCCGGCCACGCTGACGCCGGCCGTCAGGTGACCAGGCCGTGGCGGTAGGCGTAGACGACGGCCTGGACGCGGTCGCGGAGGCCGAGCTTGGTGAGGATGCGGGAGACGTACGTCTTGACCGTCTCGTGGCTGATCACCATGGTGGCGGCTATCTCGCTGTTGGACAGGCCGTCGGCGAGCAGGCGCAGCACCTGAAGTTCGCGGGCGCTCAGTGGCACGTCGCCCGGTGCCGCGTCGCCCGGCGGGCGGATCCGGGCCGCGTACCGGCCGACCAGCTGGCGGGTCACCTCGGGGGCGAGCAGCGCGGCGCCCGCCGCGACCGTGCGGATGCCGTGCAGCAGCTGGGCCGGTGGGGCGTCCTTGAGCAGGAAGCCGCTGGCGCCGGCGCGCAGCGCGCGGTAGACGTACTCGTCGATGTTGAACGTCGTCACGACCAGCACCTTCACCGGGTGGGCGACGTCCGCGCCGGCCAGCTGGGCGGTGGCCTGGATGCCGTCGAGGCCGGGCATCCGGACGTCCATCACCACCACGTCCGGGTTGCGCTCGCGGGCGAGGCGGACCGCCGCGTGGCCGTCGCCGCACTCGCCGACCACCTCGAGGTCGGGCTGGGCGCCGATGATGGTGGCGAAGCCGGTGCGGATCAGCGGCTGGTCGTCGCAGACCAGGACCCGGATCACGACGTGGCCCCGACCGGGATCCGGGCCGTCACCACGAATCCGCCGCCGGGCTCGGGGCCGGCGGCGAAGTCGCCGCCGAGGGTGCCGACCCGGTCGCGCAGGCCGCGGAGCCCGCGCCCGCCGCCGGCGGGGGCCGTCGTGCCGACCCCGGAGCCGTCGGTGCTGACCCGCACGTCGACCTCCCCGGGGCCGTAGCGGACCGCGACCGTGGTCCGCGCGCCGTGGTCGTACTTCAGCGCGTTCGTCAGCGCCTCCTGCGCCACCCGGTAGATCGTGGCCTCGGCGCC
The DNA here is from genome assembly GCF_043197815.1 of Actinoplanes sp. NPDC048988. Lineage (NCBI taxonomy): Bacteria > Bacillati > Actinomycetota > Actinomycetes > Micromonosporales > Micromonosporaceae > Actinoplanes > Actinoplanes sp. NPDC048988. The sequence continues at coordinate 104,844 of NZ_JBICTW010000010.1, forward strand.
GCCGGGGGTGCCCTGCTCGAGAAGTTCCACCGGCTGGCCGGCCCGGCGGGTCTGCTCGACCAGCGCCCGCAGCTCGCCGCCGTGCCCGGGGTTCAGGACGTCGAGCAGATGCCGCAGGTCGGTGATCGCCTGCCGCCCGGTGTCGCTGACGGCGGCCAGCGTCTCGTCGAGGCGGTCCGGCGCCGCGGTCAGGTAACGCGCGGCCTCGGTCTGCACCACCATCGCGGTCACGTGGTGGGTCACCACATCGTGCAGTTCGCGGGCGATCCGGGTTCGTTCGGCCGCGCGCGCCGCCTCTTCGGCGTGCCGGGTGCGTTCGGTCTCGGCGAGCCGGTTGACGCGCAGGGCCGAGCCGATGCCCCAGAAGGCCGCCAGCGACACGTAGAACAGCACCACGTCGGCCGCCCCCACCCGGCCGATCCGGTCCAGCGCGGCCATCAGCACGGCGAATCCGGCCGACGCGGCGACCATGGTGGCCCGCCGGCGGCGCTGTGCGTGCGCGCCCGCGCTGACCAGGGCGACGGCCAGTGCGGTGCCGCCGACCGTGTGATAGCCGAGGAGCTGGTCGAACGCGAACCCGGCGAACACGAGGGCCAGCGCGGCGGTGGGCCACCGCCGGCGTACCGCCAGCGGCAGGCACTCGACGGCCACTACCAGCACACCCACCAGGCCGAACGGCCGCTCGGGGACGAGGTCGGCCAGCCGGGTGCCGTGCTGGTGCCAGGCGGGCACGAGGGCGATGGCGGTGAGGGACACGGCGAGGGGCAGGTCGCGGACCGTGACATCCAGCCGGCGGGGGCTCATCACTCGGCGAGTGTAGGGACGGTAGGGGCGGCGACCAACCGCACGAGAAAGCGCATGCCGGAAAACTACGGAGCCGTACGCTCGAAATCGTCACCGGGGAGTGGACAGTTCGCTGTAGCTCGGGTGGGGGACACGCGCATGAGTGACCCAGGTCACAGCCGCGACCGCACCGAGGGGGATGAGACTGACGTCTTGCTTGGTGTGAGACGAATTCTGGACGAGGCCGAACTCGTCCGCCGCACCGCCGCCGGTGACCGGCGCGCCTTCGACGAGCTGTACCGGCGGACGTCGCCGTGGCTTCTCGCCCGGCTGCGCCGCCGCTGCGCCGACGACGACGTGGTCGCGGACGTCATGCAGGAGACCTACCTCGCCGTCTGGCGGGCCGCGGGCAGCTTCGCCGGGCAGGCCACCTCGGGCAGCGCGGCCGGCTGGCTCTGGACGATCGCGGCCCACCGCCTGGTCGACGCGTTCCGCCGGCGGGCCCGCCAGGCGCAGCTGCCGGCCGTGCCGCTGGCCGAGACGGTCGCCCCGGCCGCCGAGGACGAGGTGCTGGCGGGCTGGGTCGGCCACGAGCTGGAGCAGGCGCTGCTCGAGCTGCCGCCGGAGGCCCGCGAGGTCCTGCGCGCCATGGTGCTCGACGGATTCTCGGTGCGCGAGACGTCCGTCCTGCTGGGCGTGCCCGAGAACACCGTCAAGTCCCGGGCCCGGCGGGCCCGGATCGCCCTGCGGGAGGCCCTCTCATGACCCATCCGAGCCTGGCCGTGATCGCCCGCTACGCCGACCGGGAGGCCGCCCTCGACGAGGTCACCGCCTGGTCGGTCGAGGTGCACCTGGAGAGCTGCGCCGACTGCCGGTCGCTGATGGCCGGTTACGCCACCGACGACACGCGGGCACTGCTCGACCGGATCGCCGTCGGCGTCGACCGGGGGATCGCGACCGGACCGGCTCCCGCCCCGCGACGGCGCTGGGCGCCGGCCCGCCACCGCTGGCTGGTCTGGCACCTGGTCCCGTGGCTCACCATGACGGTGGCGGTGCTGGCCTGCGCCGCGCTGCTCCAGGCGGTGCAGCCGGCCTTCCCGTCGCTGGTGGCCCTGCTGGCGCCGGTGGCGCCGCTGCCCGGGGTGGCGGTGGCGTGGAGCCGCCGGCACGACCCGGCCTGGGAGCTGATCGCCGGCACGCCCCGGTCCGGGCTGGCCATGCTGTTGCGGCGGACCGCGGCGGTGCTGGCCGTGGTCGTGCCGGCTCTCGCCCTGGCCAGCAGCCACACCGGCGTCTCGCTGGCCGTGACCCTGCTGCCCTGCCTGGCCTTCACGGCCGCCACGATCGCTGTGGGCGCGTACGCGGGGGTGCGCCGGGCCGCCGTCGTACTCGGCGCCGCTTGGACGCTGGCCGTGATCCTGCCGACCGTGGTGACCGCCGACATGCCCGTGGTGCTTCAGCCCGGCAGCTCTCTCGGCTGGGTGCTGCTGACCCTCGCCCTGTGCGGCTTCGCCGCGATCCAGGCCCCGACCTTCCGCCGGCTGTCCAGCCGTAACTGATTCGCTGAGGAGCAACGACATGCGTACGGTGAGCGCGGCCGAGACGGCCCCCACCCTCCACCCCTGGGCCATTCACACCGAGGACCTTCGGGTACGCGCGGGCCGGCACCTCGCCGTCAACGGGCTCGACCTGACCCTCGGCACCGGCGTGCACGGCCTGCTCGGCCCGAACGGCGCCGGCAAGACCACCCTGATGCGCGCGCTGGCCACCGTGCTGAAGCCGGCCGGCGGACGGCTGCGGCTGCTTGGCGAGCCGGTCGACGGCCGGGCCGACCTGCGCCAGGTCCGCCGCCGGCTGGGATATCTGCCGCAGCAGTTCGGTTTCTATCCCCGGTTCACGCTGCGCGAGTTCGTCGAGTACATGGCCTGGCTCAAGGAGATGCCGAAGACCGCGATCCCCGGTGCCACGCAGCGGGCCATCGAACGGGTCGGCCTCGAGGCCAAGGCCGGCGCCCGGATGAAGACCCTGTCCGGCGGCATGCTCCGCCGGGCCGGCATCGCGCAGGCCATCGTCAACGACCCGGCCGTGCTGCTGCTCGACGAGCCCACCGTCGGCCTCGACCCCGAGCAGCGTCTCGACTTCCGCGAGCTGCTGCGCGACGTGGGGGTGGACAGCTGCGTGCTGGTCTCCACCCACCTGGTCGAGGACGTGGTGGCCGCCTGCACCGACGTGGTGCTGGTCAACGAGGGCCGGCTGGTCCACCAGGGCACGCCGGACGACCTGATCGCCCAGGGCGGCCCGGGCGACCCGGGTGACAGCCCGGCCGAGCGCGGCTACTCGGCGCTGCTGCGCCGCGACCGGGCGGTGAGCGCCCGGTGAGCCACGTCTTCGGCATCGAGCTGCGCCGCTCGGCGGCGCTCGGATCGGCCCTGGCGCTGGCCGTGGTCGGCATTCTGCTGCTGGTTCTGGACGCCGGGGCGGGCTTCGGTACCGGGTGGATGCAGCTGGCCATGACGCAGCGGCTCTTCCTGGCCGTGCTGTGGCCGCTGGCGCTGGCCGCCGGCGCCTGGCAGGGCCGCCGCGAGCACCGCACGCGGGTCGGTGAGCTGCTGGCCAGCACCCCGCGCCCGGCGGCGCAGCGGGTGCTGCCCACCCTGGGCGCGATGGCGGTCGGGGTGGTCGCCGGCTACCTGCTGATGGGCGTCGCCGGCGGGCTGTGGATCGCCCGGAGCGCCGAGTACTTCCCGGCCCGGTTCTTCGTCGTCACCGCCGTGGGCGGGCTGGCGCTGGTCGCGGCGGTCTGGGCCGGGGTGGCGGTCGGCCGCCTCCTGCCGTGGCGGGGTGTGGCGCCGGCGCTCGGCCTGGCCGGCCTCGGGCTGCTGCTGACCATCCCGGCCATGACCCGGCCGCGCGGCTGGCTGGCCCTGGTCTTCTCGCCGATCTACGAGATGAACATGCCCGGTTCGTACGCCGATGTGCCGTCCCGGGTCAGCGGGGCGCAGGCCGTCTGGCTGGCCGCGCTGGCCGGCGCGGCCGTGGTCCTGCTCACGTCCACCGGCTGGCGGGCCCGTACGGCGGCCCTGCTGCCCCTCGCGGCCGGGGCGGTGCTGGCCATCGTCGTGATGCCGCACCAGAACCGGATCGTCACCGACGCGGTCGACCCGGTCGCCCAGGAGCTCGTCTGCACCGACGGCACACCCCGGGTATGCGTGGCCCGGGTTCACGCCGGGCGGATCGACGATGTCGCCGGTCCGGCCCGCGAGGGCCTGAAGGTGCTGGCGAAGCTTCCCGGCGCCCCGACCGGGGTGAACGAGAACACCACGACCTACCGGGCGGAGACGTACCCGGAGTTCCGGGCGGACACCGTGCTGATCAGCGTGGGGGCCGGCGAGGACCGGGCCGAGGTCTTCGACGACGTGGTGAGCGGGGCGTTCGACGGCCCGCCCGCGTGCGAGAACGGCCCGGCGCCGGCCGAACGCCTGGCGGCCGCGCACTGGCTGCTGGGCACGAAGCCGGCGATCGACGGGTACGAGGCGGACTATCTCGGCGAGGCGGTGCGGCTCTGGCAGGGACTGCGGCAACTGCCCGAGACCGAGGCGGTGGCCCGCGTTCAGGCGGTGCGCCAGGCCGCGGTGACGTGCACGGCCGCCGAGGGACTGCTGACCGGGGGCAGGCAATGAGATGGCTCGCGCTGTACCTGCGCTCCCGGCGGGTTCCGGTGGCGGTCGCCGCGGCCGTCGCCTGCTTCCTCGGACTGTGGGCGCTCGGGCTGGCGCTCGCCGACACTCCCGAGATGGGCGAGCAGATGGTCGTCCTGACCGTCATGCTGCTGATCGTCTGCCTGACGGCGACCTTCGGCGGCCCCGACGACGAGCTGGAACGCACCGCCGCGTTCGCGTGGCTGCCGCGCCGGGCGGCCCATCTGCTCGCGGCCGGCCTGCTCGTGACGGTGCTGCTGCTGGCCACGCTGGCGACCGGGGCCCGGTTCGGCCCGGCCGAGCTGGTGGCCCGGGACACGGCCGGGCTGCTCGGCCTGACCGCCCTGGGCGCCGCGACGCTCGGCACCGCCCGCGCCTGGTTCCTGCCGCTGGTCTGGACGATGGCCGCGGTTCTGTTCCCCCGCTCGGCGCCGGTCGCCGGTGAGGTCCTGACCTGGCCGGCGCAGCCACCGTCGAGCACTGCCGCGACCGTGACGGCGGTGCTGTTCGCGCTGGGCGGCCTGGTCGCCTACGCGGCCCGCGGTCCGGCCCCGCGGTCACCGGCCGAGGCCGCCCAGCAGTGAGGCTCAGGCGCCGGCGTCGATCCGTACCCGGCTCAGCCATCCCGGGTAGTCGCTGAGGACGTACAGCTCGCCGTCGACGTCGGTGCCGAAGGCGGTCGGCTGGGTGGGGAAGGTGCCGATCGTGGCGGACTCGTAGCCTCCGCCGGGCTTGGGGCGCACCGCGAACGCGAGGGTCGAGCAGTAGTCGCTCGCGATGTAGGTGCCCCGGGCCTCGGGGGTGCGGGATCCCCGGTACACCACGCCGCCGGTCACCGAGCAGCTCTCGGTCATGTAGTGCTCGTACTCGAAGACCGGGTCGACGTACCGTACGCCGGCCTTGCACTGCTCCTGGTCGAAGACCGGAGTGCCCTCCTTGCAGGACCAGCCGAGGTTGGATCCGCCCTGCCAGGGGCGGATGTGGTCGATCTCCTCGACCAGGCCCTGGCCGACGTCGCCGATCCACAGCGAGTTGTCGACGTCGATGGAAAAGCGCCACGGGTTGCGCAGCCCGTACAGCCAGATCTCGGGCCGGGCGCCCGGCTTCCGCACGAACGGGTTGCCGGCGGGCACGCAGTAGGGTTTCGGCCCGCAGGCGCGGTTGACGTCGATCCGCACGATCTTGCCGAGCAGGGTGCCGAGGTCCTGGCCGGACTTGAACGGGTCGTTGGCGTGGCCGCCGTCGCCGGTGGACCAGTAGAGGAGTCCGTCGCGGCCGAAGGCCACCTGGCCGCCGTTGTGGTTGCCGTACTCGGCGTGCTCCTGGGTGAGCAGGACCTGGCGCCGCTCCGGGGCGCCGAGGGGCAGCCGGGCCAGGGTGAGGGTGCCGGAGGGCAGGCTGGTGTACGACACGTACAGCATCCCGGTCCGCGTGAAGTCCGGCGCGGGCGTGATGCCGAGCAGGCCGCGCTCGTTGTCCGACGTGTCGACCTGGGCCGTCAGGTCGAGCACCGGGTCGGGCGCCAGGCCGGTGTCGGGATGGTAGGCGCGGACGGTGCCCGCCTTCTCGGCGATCAGCATCCGGCCGTCGGGCAGCCCGGTGATCGCGATCGGGCGCCGCAGGCCGGAGGCCACCTGCTCGGACGTCACGGTCAGCTCGGCGAGGGGCGCCGGGCGGGTGTGCGACACGGCGGCCGCGGACGGGACCAGTACGAGCAGACCGGCCAGCAGGGTGACCATGCGCGACATGTTCGACTCCTAACCGATTGGGAGCGCTCCCACGTTACATTGAGAATCGTCAATATTTCAAGGGCGGGCTACGATCGGCGGCCTGACGTCACGGATGACAGGGGACCTTGGTGAGCACCGACAGCCCGGACATTTCTGAGCGCCTCGATGTGACCAGGCCGCACCCGGCGCGCCGGTACGACTACTGGCTCGGCGGCAAGGACAACTTCCAGGCCGACCGGGACGCCGCCGAGGCGATCGCGGCCGTCTTCCCGCACATCCGCACCGCGGCCCGCGAGAACCGCGCGTTCATGCAGCGGGCGGTGCGCTTCCTGACGGCCGAGGCGGGCGTCCGGCAGTTCCTCGACATCGGTACCGGCCTGCCCACCAACGAGAACGTGCACGACGTCGCGCAGGGCATCGCGCCCGAGTCACGGATCGTCTACGTCGACAACGATCCGCTGGTGCTCGTGCACGCGCGGGCCCTGCTGACCAGCTCCCGCGAGGGCGCCACAGCCTACATCGACGCCGACGCCCGAAACCCGGAGAAGATCCTGTCCGACCCGGCCCTGCGCGACACGCTGGACTTCTCCCAGCCGGTCGCGCTGCTGCTGGTGGCGCTGCTGCACTTCGTCGAGGAGCACGAGAACCCGTACGACATCGTCAAGCAGTTGGTCTCGGCCCTGCCCGCCGGTAGCTATCTCGTGCTGTCGCACGCCACCTTCGACCCGCTCGACGAGGCGACGATCGCGGCCATGAACGCGGTGAACAAGAACATCAAGCCGGTGTTCTCGCCGCGCTCGCTGGCCGCCGTCACCCGCTTCTTCGACGGCCTCGACCTGCTGGAACCGGGGATCGTCTCGGTCTCCGACTGGCGGCCGGGTCCCGGCCCCCGGCCCACGCCGGCCGAGGCCACCGGGTACGGGGCGGTCGCGCGGACGAGGTGACTACCCGGCCGCGTCGTCGTAACGGCGGCGCAGCTCGGTCATCTCGTCCGGGGTCAGCGCCTCCTTCTGGGCCAGTTCGGCGTACGGGCCGGGGAACATCTGGCGCAGCCGGTCGACGAAGCGGACGTCCTCGGTGGCCTCGACCGGCTGGATGCCGGGCGGGTCGGTGGCCATGTCGACGATCACCGGGCCGGCCAGCTTGACCGCCACGTCCCAGGGGCTCTTCCGTTCGGCCACCCCGCAGAGGTGGAAGCCGTAGACCGTACGGACCTCGGCCAGTTCCGTGGCTCCGGCGGGCTCGAAGCCGTACAGGTGAACCCCGCAGATCACCGGCGCGGTCCCCGGTGTGGTGGCGTGGCCGGCGTGGTGGTGCTGACCGGGGTCGGACTTCTCGAGCGTGACGCGCATCCGGTCGGTGATCTGCGTGCGCAGATCGGGCGGCTCGGCCTCCGAGCCGGGCGAGTGGACCAGGGCGGCCGCGCCGGCCGAAACCGCGAGCAGGATCGCCGCCACCCCGGTGTAACGGTTGCGGTACCAGTGCGAAGACATGTCGGCCCTTCACCGGCCCGGGCCGCCGACGGCCCGGGCCGGAGTCGATCAGGTGAAGTTCACGTCGCTGCACCACATGTAGGCCTGGTCGAGGTGCGAGGCCTGCCAGATGACGAAGACGATGTGGTGCCCGGTGTAGCCGGACGTCGAGACGTTGAACGAGATGTTCTGCGCCGGGGCGTACCGGCCGGTCTGCGTGATGAAGTCGAGGTTGCCCCAGCCGAGGCGCTGGGTGGCCGGGTTGAACCCCTGCTTGCTCACGTAGACGCGGAAGTAGTCGGCGCCGTGACTGGCCTGGTCGTACAGCTGGACGGCGAAGTTGCGGCCGAGGTTGGTCTGCCGCCAGGCGCCGGGCTGGTTGAGGCTGTCGTTGCGGGCCAGGCCGTTGCTGCAGAGCTGGCCGTCCGGCGTACGGGCCTGAAACTGCCCGCCCAGGCCGTCCCGGAGCGCGCTCATCCAGTTCCACATGGTGTCCGGGTTGGCCTGGAAGGCCTGCCAGCACATGGGGTCCTGCTGTTGCATGGCCGGGTTCATGTGCTGGCTGCCCCAGGCCTGCCAGCACTGGTAGGCGCGGGTGGCCGGGCTCACGATCGTGCCGTGTGCCTGGGCTGTGCCGGCCCAGGACAGCGTGCTGATCAGCGTGGCGAGAACCACGGCGAGCACCCGGAGGGGATGACGGGGGTTCGCGGGTGGACGCACGGTATGCCTCCATTCGTCGGTGATCGGATGATGGGAGCGCTCCCAATGAGAGTTGCACCAAACTGTCCAAATATCAACCGACGTCTATGACATGTGTATCTCCTCATCCGTTCGGCTAGCGCATGGTCGTCTGAAGGGATAGGTTGGCCGAGGCGGCGGGGACCGCACGTTCGGCAGGAGACCCTGATGAAGGTTTCGGCTGTCTCAGCACACCGCACCCATATCGACGTCGACCGCGACCAGGCCAGTGCTCTGATCACCACGTTCGCGACCACCCCGGCCGGTGATCCGGCGCGCGGGCGGCTACGCCAGAGAGTCATCGAGGCGTGGCTTCCGCTCGCTCAACACCTCTCGCGCCGCTACGTCGGCCGTGGTGAACCCACCGACGATCTGGTGCAGGTCGCGCTCGTCGGCCTGATCAAAGCGGTCGACCGGTACGACATCTCGCACGGCACCGACTTCGCCGCGTTCGCCATCCCCACCATCCTCGGCGAGATCAAGCGACATTTCCGCGACCGGTCGTGGGCCATCCGAGTGCCCCGCCGGTTGCAGGAACTACGGATCGCCATCAGCGCCGCCAACGGCACGCTGACCCACGACCTGGGGCGGCCCCCGACGGTCGCCGACGTCGCCGCTCACCTGGGCGTGAGCGAGGAGGACGTGCTGGAGGGACTGGAGGGAGCCCGGGCCTACAGCACCACCAGCCTGTCGACCCCGGTCGGGGAGGACCACTCCCAGGAGCTGGCCGACACCATCGGAACCGAGGACCACGGCTACGAACTGGCCGAGCTGCGGATCGCCCTCGGCCCGGCCCTGGCCAGCCTGGACGAGCGCGAACAACAGCTGCTGTCGCTGCGCTTCTACGGCAACCGCACCCAGGCCGAGATCGCCGAGCAGATCGGCGTCTCCCAGATGCACGTCTCCCGCCTGCTGGCCAAGTCCCTCACCAAGCTGCGCCTGCTGCTCGACGGCTGAGCCACACTCGACCGGTGAGTGATCGTGGCTTCGCCCGGCCGCGCGAGGTGCCGGTACCCGGCCACTTCGCGGGTGCGGCTCGACCAGGCGGTGGCCGGCAACGACCTGGACGCCGACGGTCCGGCGCCGACGACCGCGACCGGTTTCCCGCGCTGTTCCTGCGGGCCGGGCGCGACCGCTCGCACGAGGCCGGCCCCGAGGCGGCCGGCCACGGCGCCAACCTCTGGCACCGCGTCACAGGGCCACGAAATTAAGCCCTCTCTTCTTCAGCGCGGGGATGATCGTGCGGTACGCCGCGATCGTGTCGGGCTGGTTGAAGTCGTGCGAGAGGACGATCGCGCCGCGGTGGGTGCGGTGGAGCACGATGTCGATCACCCGCTGCTGATGCTGCTGGTGTGTCTCGCCGCGCGGGTGGCTCCAGTCGCGGGGATCGACCTTCCAGTAGAGGGAGGTCATCCCCATCCGGGCGGCGACGCCGACCAGCCGGGGGGTGAAGTTGCCGCCCGGGGCGCGGAAATACTTCAGTTCCGCGTTCGGCGCGGCGGCGTGGATGGCGTCGGCGGTGCGCCGCAGGTCCGACTCGATCACCGCCGCCGGCTGCTTGCCGATGGTGAGGCTGTGGCTCCAGGTGTGGTCACACAGGGTGTGCCCGGCGGCGACGATCCGCCGTACCAACTCGGGATTTCGGCGTACGTTCTCGCCGATCAGGCAGAACGTCGCCTTGATGTGGTACTGGGCCAGCAGGGCGAGCATCTTCGGCGTCTGCACCGGGTCCGGCCCGTCGTCGAAGGTGAGGGCGACAGCGGCCGAGCCGGTCGTCATGAGGCTGCCGGCCGGGCCGGAGCCTCGCGCGGTCGCGCTCGGGCTCGCGCTCGCGGTCGGGCTCGCGGTCGCGCTCGGGCTCGGTGAGACCGGGGCCGACGACGGCGGCGGCGCCGGCGTGCTGGGGGCCGCCGTGGCTGAGGACGGGCTCGGCGCGGGGGTCTCGCCGGGGGCTCGCGTCTCGCCGTGCGAACAGGCGGACAGGGTGAGAGCGCTGATCAGGAGCAGGGGAACGGCTTTGCGGAGGATCGCCATCGGTCTACTTCGCGCCGATCGTCTTGGCGACCCAGGCCCGCGCCTTGGTGATGTCGGCGACGGCGACGACAGCCTCCCGGTCGGAGGCGGTGAAGACACCGGCCAAGACGGCGCGGCCCTTCTTGGTGTACGTCAGCGCGGGCGCCCCGGAGTCGCCGCCCACCGGAAGGCCGGACCGCTTCTCGGCGCAGTAGTCGGCCGTGCCGGCGAGCAGATCACAGCGCTTGTCGGTGTGCGCGATCACGCGGACGGTTGCCTGCCGAAGCAGGTTCGACTGGCACGAACTCTCGTTCGGTTCGCAGGTGGCGCCCCAGCCCTGAACGGTCAGCGGCGTCCCCCGCTTGGCCGGCGTGGCCGTCTTGGCGGGAAGGGGGATCGGGGTGACCTTGACCGGCGGGATCTCCACCAGTGCCACGTCGGCGTTCGGCGCGAACACGGTGTGCCCCGGGATCCGTTTCACCACCTGCCCCCGGCGCTGGTCGAGCCGGCCGACCCGGAAGCTGATGTCGGAGTTGTCGAACCGAACGCAGTGCCCGGCCGTGATGATCCACCGCGGCGCCACCACCGCGCCGGTGCAGATGGGCTGACCGTCCTCGTAGACCCGGACGGCCCAGGGCGCGCTCGTCGCGAGCTTGCCACCCACGATCGCCTGAGCCGGGGTGACCGGCGACACGGCCAGGGCAGCCCCACCCGCCACGGCGGCGACAAGGGCGGCGAACGATCGTCGAGAGAACATGGCACGGTTCCTTCACATCGGCGGAGCAGGCCCGCCCGACGCTAATCCGAGTTGATCAAGACGATCTCCCCGATTCGTGCCACCCCCTGACCCGCCCGGCACCGAACAAAATGGTGAGCGTTTCCCGAGCTGCTGACCGATCATGGGGTCGTGGCAGGCAGACCTGGGGAAGCGCTCGTCCTCGACATCGATCAGCCGGCTGTTCCCGCGCTGAGAGTGGAAGCCGCGGGCCGGGGGTGCCTCGCGCTTCGTCAGAACGACGCCGTCGCCCTCTTGGCCCATGTCGACCGTGACCGCTCCGGCGTGGAGTACGCGGTGACCGGTCATTTCCGGTCACCGATCCCCCCTGTCCGCGCCGCGCGAGCGGCGGCCGTCGGGTCCGAGGAGTCAAGCGTCGTCCGGCATGGCCGGTGGGCATACCATTTCGCCCGAGCGCTGGCCGCTACCGCTGGTGGACCACTGCACGCCGGCCGCTGGGCGCTGAGTCCCGAGGCCACCCACCTGCGGCCGGTCGGCCGGGCATCCACCCCGGCGGAAAGATGGCGAGAGCTCCTCGTGCCGGAAAGCCAGGGCTATATCGACTGGTTCGTGGACAACGGAGCCTGGCGGGTCCTGCCGCTGCGCCCGCTGAGCGGCCCGAACGCGGGGCGGGTCAAGTCGTACCGTAAGCAGGTCGAAGCCGGAGTCCTCGCACCGATCCTGCTCTGGTGGATCAGCGGGCTCGACTGCTACGTCATCCTGGACGGCCACGACCGGCTTGTCGCCGCGCTCGCCGAGGACACGGAACCCCCGCTGCTGGCGCTGTCGTCGGTGAACGCCGAGCAGATCGCCCGGGATACAGAAACCGCGCTGAACAACTACAGCGCGTCGGCCGAGGCCATCGAACGTCAGGTGGCCCGGCACACGCCGGGAGCAGCGGAGGCGCTGGCCGGCGTCAACCGCCGTCTCGCCGAGAACCTCCGTACCATCGAGACCCGCTACGGCGCCACGCGCGCGTGGCCGTTGCGGGGCGGCACAGCCGGTTGGAACGTTCTGGCCGCAGCTCAAGCACCGACCTGGGACTTGCCCTAGTCGTACGTCCAGTTTCGCAACCCTGCGACAGTGGTCGATGGCCGGGGGGAGACGACAGGATGACGACGCCGGATGACTGGGTACGTTCGTTCGAGCTACAGGCGGAAGCGCAGGTGGCGCGGTCGCTCGAGTTGAGCCGCCGTCTGGAGGCGAACGTCGTCTCGGCGTCCTCGCCGGACGGTGAGGTGCGGCTGACCGTGGACTCGTCCGGTGGTCTGGCCAGCCTCGCGTTCGGGGCCGCGGCTCGTGATCTTCCGCTGGACGAGCTCGCGTCGCTGGTGCTGCGGACGTCGCGCCGGGCCCAAGCCCAGCTCGCCGCGTCCATGAGCGAGGTGGCCTCGGAGATCTACGGGGGCGGCTCGGAAACCGCCTCGTTCCTGAGCAGCACGTACGCCGAGCGGTTCCCCGAGCCGGTCGAGGACGACGACGAGGGGCGCCGGACATGACTCAGCCCGACATTCAGATCAACTCCGAGGCGATGCGCCGGCACGCCGGCGTGGTCGACGAGACCGGGGCGATGATCGACAAGGGTGCGCAGGCCGGCGCGTGGGTGCGGGCCAGCAACGACGCGTACGGGGTGATGTTCGGCTGGTTCGCCGGGAAGCTGAACCCGGTCCAGGACGATCTGGTCGGCGGCATCAAAGAGGCCGCCACCGCGGCGCAGACGCTGGCCGATCTGATCCGGGCCACGGCCGACGACATGGACCTCACCGACGCCAACGCGGCCCACCGGCTCGGGGGCAAGTGATGGCCGACAACCGGCCCGAGCTGGCCGCCCCGGACGCGGACCGCAAGTGGTACGAGGGCGCCGGTCTGGTGGAGTCCTCGGTCGGCACGATCGACTCGGCCCTCGGTGGCGAGTGGGGCGGCGCCGCCGGCAACGCGGGGGCGACCGCGCTCGGGGCGCTGGGCGCGGTCATGGACCCGTTGCAGGCGATCTTCGCGGCCGGTGTCGGCTGGCTGATCGAGCACGTGGAGGTGCTGCGTAAGCCGCTGGACGACCTGTGCGGCAACCCGAAGGAGATCGAGGCGCACGCGATCACCTGGCGCAACGTCCAGACCGAGCTGTTCAAGTCGGTCGAGACCTTCGTCGACGACGTCAAGTCCAGCACCGCGGAGTGGACGGCGCAGTCGGCGGACGCCTACCGGCACCGGGCGGCCGAGCACGCGACGAACGTCGCCGCCCTGGGCGAGGCGTGCGAGGCGCTGTCCAACCGCACCATCACCGCCGGCGCGATCATCGGCGTCGTCCGCAACACCCTCCGCGACATCATCGCCGAGATCATCGGGGCCATCATCTCGAAAGCCCTGCAATCACTCCTCGTCGTGACGATCCCGAAGATCGTCGCCGAGGTCGCCGTGCTGGTGGCCGAGTGCACCTCGAAGATCGTCAGCGTGCTGCAGAAGCTGACCACGGTCATCAGGCGCCTCGCCCAGCAGGTCGGCAGGCTCGGCGGCCTGATGGAGACCCTGGCCGTGAAGATGCGGGAAGCCGCGCACGGCGCCAGTATTGTTGGCGCCTACCGACTGGAAGCCGCGGGCACCCGGATGGTAAACCCGACCAGTGGCCTGGCGGAGTGGGGAAAGGCGTACCAGACGGCGTTCTCGAAGATCAGCGATGGGCACACCGCCATCCACGGCACGGTGGGCACGGTGATCAAGGAGACCATCGTCAACTCCGCCCGGGCCAACGGGTCGCAGAACGCGGGGTCGACCCTGGACAAGATGACACCGAAGGATCCACCGGCGATCGATCTTCCGCTCTGACCGAGACAGGAGTGCCGCTTCCGTGGCTGAAGAATCCGAGCGCATGCGCGAGCTCCGCGAGCGGATGGACAGGCTCCAGCGGGCGACGGCCCCGGAGCCGCCGCCGGCGGCCGACGCCACGACGGTGTCCCCGGTCCAGCCGGGCATTTCGGGGCGGCTGAAGGCCGTACTCAAGCTCGCCGGTCTTGTCCTTTCTCTGGTGGTGATCTTCCAGACGGCGTTCACGCTGATGTCGCTGAACGGCAAGGACTTCGACGACGCCCGCCGGGTCGGCCAGGCCAAGGTCGAGTCGTGCGAGCGGCGCGGCCCGGTCGGCGTGATCTACGGATACTGGGACGAGTGCCTGGTCTCGGTCGAGTGGAACGACGGCGTCCACCAGCGCTCCTACTTCGACAAGCCCCACCTGTTCCACGCCGGTGAGGTGGGCACGACAGTCGAGCTGGGCAACAACGGCTACGGCCGCAGCGGTCCCACCTACTCCCGCCCCGACTTCGAGCCGCGGCCTCTGCTGGCCACGCTCGGCATCATCCTGTTCGTCGTGGCCGCGATCCCGGGCGTCATCACGATCATCGCCCTGTGGTCCCTGGCCCAGGGAGCCCTCCAGCGCCTGTTCCGGCGCCGGTGAGAACGGCCGCTGTCTCGCGCAACGCGCCCAGGACCGTGCGGACCGCGAGCCGGTGCAGGCTTTCGGGCCGGGTGAGCACGTCGATGTGCCGCGCGGCGGGCAGGTCGGACAGCGGGCGCAGCACCACGCCCGGCTCGGGCCGGCTGGTGTAGCCCGGCAGCAGGGCGAGCCCGCCACCCGCCGCCACGATCGCGGCCACCACAGTGAACTCGTTGACCCGGTGGACGATGTCGAGGGGACGGCCGGCGGCGGCCGCGATCGCCGTCAGGACGCCCTCCAGCGGGAAGCCCTCGCGGACGCAGATCCACGGTTCGGTGCTGACGTCGGCCGCCGTGAGCGTGGTCGTCGCCGCCAGCCGATGGTTCGCGGGCATCGCGACGTACAGCGGCTCGTGGACCAGCGGCACGACGGTGAGCCGGTCCGCCGGCCAGGGCGGGCTGTGCGCCAGCCGGTGCGCCAGCACCAGGTCGTAGTCGGCGACCAGGGCCGGGAAGCCGGCCTGGGCCACGTCCTCGTCCGAGAACCGCACCGGAGGCAGGCCGGTCCGGGCCAGCAGCGGCCCGAAGTAGGTCAGCCCGGCGCTGTGGAAGGCGGCCACCGTGACCGGCGCGGCCGGGTCGTCGAGGTAGGCGCCGACCGCCCGGCCGGCCCGGTCGAGCGCGGTGGCGACGTCGATCGCCGCGGCGGCGAGAGCCCGGCCCGCCTCGGTCAGCACCAGGCGGCGGCCGCTGCGCTCGGTGAGCGGCACCCGGGCCGAGCGTTGCAGCGACCGCAGCTGCTGGGAGACGGCCGAGGGGGTGATGTGCATCGCCCGGGCCACGGCGGCCACGCTGCCCCGGTCGCCGAGTTCCCGGAGCAGCCGCAGGTGATGCAGATCCATTAGGTCTCACTACATCGTTGGTTCAAAGGGACGCGTCTTGTCTTCACGATAACCCGGCGGCAGGCTGCGACCATGTCGATGAGCCGCACCGATCTGTTGCTGCTGGCCGTGGCGGTGGTGTGGGGCAGCAGCTACCTGGCCGCGCAGACCCTCGTCCTGGCCGGCGGGGTCCTGGCCGTGCTGGCCCTGCGCTTCGCCGCCTCGGCGCTCACGCTGGCGCCGGCCATGGCCGGGCGGCGGCCGAGTCGCCCGGAGCTGCGCGTCGGTGCGCTGCTGGGCGTCACCCAGGCGACGGTGCTGGTGCTGGAGACGTACGGGGTGTCGATGACCAGCGCCACCAACGCCGGAGTGCTGATCAGCCTGACGATCCTGCTGACCCCGGTGCTGGAGGGCGCCGTGCGCCGGCGGTGGCTGCCGCACCGGTTCTTCGCCGGCGCGGCGGTCGCGGTGGCCGGCGTGGTCCTGCTCGTGGCCGGCCCGGGTCTGCGCGCGCCGACGGCCGGCGACGCCCTGATGCTCGCCGCCGCCGTCGTGCGCGCGGCCCACGTCACGCTCTCCGGACGGCTGACGGACGGCCGGCGGTACGACACGGTGACGCTCACCTGGGTGCAGATGGTGGTCGGGGCCGTCCTGTTCACGCTGCTCGCGGCGCCCGCCCTGCCGGCGGCGGTGCGGGCCTTCGGGCCGGGGCAGTGGCTCGGCGTGCTCTATCTCGCGGTGGGGTGCAGCGTCTTCGCGTTCCTGGTGCAACTCTGGGCGATCCGCCGTACGTCGGCGGCCCGCGCCAGCCTGCTGCTGGGCACCGAGCCGGTGTGGGCGGTGCTGATCGGTGTGGGCGTCGCCGGCGAACGCCTGACCCCGGTCGCGGTCGCCGGCATCGCCCTGGTCCTCGCCGGCACCTACTACGGCCAGCGCGTCGAGGCCGACTACCGGAGCGGCGCGGTGAGCCGCCGCCGCGCCTCGGCGACGGCCGGGCGCCCGGCGGCCTCGTAGCGGAACTCGGCGGCGTCGGTCACATGGATCCGCGCGAACCCGCCAGTCGGCCCGCGTACCGGAGTGGACATCAGGGCGGCACCATCATCGATCACCCGCCCCGCGGAAGACCGTGACGAGCACGCGCAGCATGAGGACGGCCGAGACGACCAGCAGGCCGTAGCCCAGCAGGGGGAACAGGGCGACGCCGGTGCTGACCCGGGGGCCGCCGTCGGTGCCGAGCAGGAGGGCGGCCATCACGCCCGCGGTGGCGCCGATGACGGTCAGCAGCACCTGATGGAGCAGGCCGGTGACCAGGCGCCGGTCCTGGTCGTCGGCGAACAGCCGGACGTTGAGGCGCAGCCGGCCGTGTTCGATCGCGTCGCCGATCCGGTCGACGCGGCGGGGGAGTCCGCGCAGCATCGGCAGGATGGTGCTCAGCTCCTGTTCCAGGGCGTCGCGCAGGTTGTCCGGGGTGAGGGTGTCGGCGATCCGGCGGCCGGCCGACGAGCGCGCCTGTCCGACCAGATCGAATTGCGGATGTACGAGGGACAGCGTGCCCTCCAGGGTGGTGACCGCCCGGAACACGGCCGCGACCGACGGCGGCACACCGAGTCCGTGGGCGGCGAAGGTGGTCAGCAGCGCGGTGACCGCCGTGACGCCGACCGTGCTGCCCGGTGCCGCGTACCGCACGATGAGCGCGCCGACCACCCGCTGCAGTTCCCGCTCGTCGACGTCGCCGGGCCGGTCGAGCAGTTCCAGCAGCGCGTCGGTGACCGCGACCGAGTCGCCGCGGCCGACGGCCAGCAGCAGCCGGCCGATCGCGGTCCGGGTCACCGCGTCGATCCGGCCGACCGAGCCCAGGTCGAGCATGCCGAGCGCGCCGTCGGCGGTCAGCAGCAGATTTCCCGGGTGCAGGTCGACGTGGAAGATCCCGTGCACCAGGATCTGGTCGAGCATGCTGTCGAGCAGGCCGGACGCGATCTCCGCGCGCCGCCGCTCGTCGAGACGGTTCAGGTCCGGCGCGGCCGCGCCGAGCGGCGTGCCCGGCAGGCGGTCCATCACCAGGACCCTTTCGGAGCTCAATCGCGGGTACGGGGTGGGCACCCGCACGCCACGTTCGGGCGATCCGGCCAGCGCGGCGGCCATCGCCTGAAGGTTGTCGCGCTCGACGGTGAAGTCCAGCTCCTCGCGCAGGGCCGCCGCGAATCCTCGGGCCAGACCGCGTACGCCGAACGCCCGGCCCCAGGCCGTCCGTTCCTCCAGCATGTCGCCCAGCCGGAGCAGGATGTCCAGGTCGCGTTCGACGATCCGGGCGATGCCGGGCCGCCGCACTTTCACGACGGCCTCGGTGCCGTCGGCCAGCCGGGCCGTGTGCACCTGGGCCACCGACGCGGCGGCCAGCGGTTCCGGGTCGATCTCGCGGAAGACCTCGGCGGCCGGCCGGCCCAGTTCGGCGGCGAGGACCGCCTCGATCTGCGGCCAGGGGACCGGGGTGGCCCGGTCCTGCAGCGCGGTCAACTCCTCGATGAACTCGGCCGGCAGCAGGTCACGCCGGGTGGACAGCAGCTGCCCGATCTTGACGAAGGTCACGCCGCCCTCGTCGAGGGCGGCCCGCAGCGAGCGGGCCAGTCGCCGCCGCGCCGCCGCCGACGTGGGGCCCGGCTGCGGCCGCCCCCGCAGGAACCGGCCCAGGCCGTGCCGCAGCACGATCCGGACGATCGTCGAGTAGCGCCGGGTGCGTTCGATCCGGCGCCGCAGGCCCCGCGCGGCCTCGACCGGCCCCGGCAGCGACCCCGTGGGCAGCAGCACCTCGAGAACGACCAGCGCGGCCATGGCGAGCAGGGCGGCGATGATGAGCGACGCGGTGGCCAGCAGGAAAGCCTCGCCGCCGCTGACCGTCCCGGGGTCGGCCGGGGCGAAGGCGGACAGGATCGGCGCCGTCACGATCATGGCGAGCACGGCGGCCAGCAGGGCGCGGACGAAACCGACCCGGACACCGAGGAGCCGGCGAATGACCGCGGCGAACGCCAGCACGGTCACGACGACGATGGGGACGAACAACAGTATCGACAGGGCTCGTTCCACGAGGAGTGACGATAACGGCAGGATCTGCGGTATGGGTGACAGGTTTCCGCGCGGGGTCGACAGGGCTCTGCTCCGGGCCGGCTGGTTTCCCGGCCGGCGGGTCGACACCACGCCGTGGCGGGACGCCGTCGACGGCATCACCATGCATCCGGCGGCCCGGGCGTTCCTGGCCGAGTTCGGTGGTCTGGCGGTGGACGTCCACGGCTTCGGCCGGACCGCCGCCAAGGAGCCGTTCGAGGTGGATCCGGCCCTGTGCGCGGGCGAGGCGGACCGGTTCCGGGAGTGGAGCGAGATCCTCGGCCGGTCCCTCTACCCGCTGGGCGAGCTCGACCACGGCCGGTTCTTCCTCGGTATCGACGACCGGGGATCGCTCTATCTGGTCGTCGATTGGCTGGCCGTGTTCGACGGTCCGGCCGATGCCGGGCTGATCGCCCTGTGCCGCGGTGTCATGCCTCGGCCGGTACGACAGCAGCGGTGCAGTGGCTGTTAAAAATCGCAATGGTAAAAGTGTTACGCCGGTATCGCCGTAACAGTCTTTAGCGATTTCCGGAATGTGAATAGCGTGTCAAGTATTGACTCACTTCTATTCCATGCTTAGCGTTTGACGGCACAGGTTGTTAACGTTCACCATTCGCGGCCCTGAGTGTGGGTTCTTTCCTGAGGGCAGCGTTCACCGGCCACATCCGAAGCCGACGACGAAGGTGATCAGCTCATGAGAGCACGCGCTTCAGTGGCGGCAGCAACCGCCGTTCTCACCGCCGCCGGCATGGTGGCGACCGTTATCGGTACCGCGTCCCCGGCCGCCTCGCACCCGGTGAACGCGGCCGACTTCCAGCAGGTCGAACTCGCCCGCGGGGTGGGCGAACTGGGCGAGCCGATGTCGATGGCGGTGCTGCCGGACCGCTCGGTGCTGCACACGGCCCGCAACGGCGTCCTGCGCCGCACCACCGCGACCGGGGTCACCAGCACGATCGGCACCCTGCCCGTCTACACGCATGACGAGGAAGGGCTGCAGGGCGTCGGGGTGGATCCGGGCTTCTCCAGCAACCGGTTCATCTACCTCTTCTACGCGCCGCCCCTCTCCACGCCCAGTGGAGACGCCCCGGCCACCGGCACGGACTTCTCCGTGTGGAACGGCGTGAACCGGCTGTCCCGGTTCACGCTCAACGCCGACTTCACCCTGAACACCGGCAGCCAGGTGACCGTCCTGGAGGTTCCCACCAACCGGGGCATGTGCTGCCACGTCGGCGGCGACATCGACTTCGACGCCGCCGGCAACCTCTACCTGTCCACCGGCGACGACTCGAACCCGTTCGACTCCGGCGGCTACGCGCCCCTCGACGAGCGCGGCGACCGCAACCCGGTCTACGACGCGCAGCGCAGCGCCGGCAACACCAACGACCTTCGCGGCAAGGTTCTCCGGATCAAGGTGAACGCCGACGGGTCGTACTCGATCCCCTCGGGCAACCTGTTCCCGCCCGGCACCGCCCGGACCCGGCCCGAGATCTACGCGATGGGCCTGCGCAACCCGTTCCGGATCGGCGTCGACAAGGCGACCGGCGTGCTGTACGTCGGCGACTACGGACCCGACGCCGGCACGGCCAGTTCGGCGCGCGGGCCGGCGGGCCAGGTGGAGTTCAACCGCATCACCTCCGCCGGCAACTACGGCTGGCCCTACTGCACCGGCTCGAACACCACGAACGAGACCTACGTGGACTACACGTTCCCGTCGGGTCCCTCGGGAAGCCGGTTCAACTGCGCCGCACCGGTGAACAACTCGCCGCGCAACACCGGCCTGACCAACCTGCCGGCCGCCCGCGCCGCGTGGATCAAGTACGACAACTGCTCGCTGGCCGCGTTCGGCTGCGGATCGGAGTCGCCGATGGGCGGCGCCGTCTACCGGTACGACGCGTCCAACCCGTCCACGGTCAAGTTCCCGGCGACCCTGGACGGGCACTTCTTCGCGATGGAGTTCGGCCGTCGCTGGATCAAGACCATCGACGTCAACGCCGACGGGTCGGCCGGGCAGATCAGCGACTTCCCGTGGCGCGGAACGCAGGTCATGGACAGCGCCTTCGGCCCCGACGGAGCCCTGTACGTGCTGGACTACGGCACCGGCTGGGGCAACGGCGACGCCAGCTCGGCCCTGTACCGCATCGAGTACAACGGGGCCGGCAACAACCAGGCGCCGATCGCCCGCGTCGCGGCCAACCCGTCGTCCGGCGCGGCCCCGCTGACCGTCAACTTCTCCTCGAGCGGTTCGTCGGACCCCGAAGGCGGTGCGCTGACCTACGCCTGGAACTTCGGGGACGGCGGCACGTCCTCGGCGGCCAACCCCAGCCACACCTACACCACCGCCGGCGAGCGTACGGTGACCCTCACCGTGACCGATCCCGCCGGCCTCACCGCCAGCGCCTCGATGACGGTCACGGTGGGCAACACCGCGCCCACGGTCGTGCTGAACACGCCGGCCGACGGCGCCCTGTTCAGCTTCGGTGACAACGTGCCGTACACGATCACGGTGTCGGATCCCGAGGACGGCGCCGTCGACTGCAACCGGGTCAAGCTGAGTTACCTGCTCGGTCACGACGACCACGCGCACCCGATCAGCTCGGCCACCGGATGTTCGGGAACGCTGCGGATCCCGGTGGACGGCGAGCACGACACCGCGGCCAACCTGTTCGCGGTCCTCGACGCGGAATACACCGATCTGGGCGCCAACGGCCAGCCCGCGCTGACCACCCGCGCACAGAAGATCCTCCAGCCGCGGCACCGGCAGGCCGAGCACCGCGGCACCCAGTCCGGCACCTCGTTGTACAGCAAGACGACCGCCGAGGGCGGCCAAACCGTCGGTGACATCCAGAACGGCGACTGGATCGCGTTCTCGCGGTACTCCCTCGCGGGCGAGAACCGGTTCACGGCCCGGGTGTCGTCCGGCGGCGCCGGCGGCACGATCTCGGTCCGCGCCGGATCGGCCACCGGCACCGTGCTCGGCTCGGTCACCGTGCCGGTCACCGGCAGCTATGAGACCTTCACCGACGTGTCGACGACTCTGTCCAACGTCCCGTCCGGCACCACCACTCTGTATCTGACCTTCCAGGGCGGATCCGGGACGCTGTTCGACGTCGACGCCTTCACGTTCGGTGCCACCTCCACCGGTGGCGGTACGGGCCGGATCGTCGGCGCGAGCGGGTCGTGCGTCGACGTCAACGGCTCGGCGACCACCGACGGCACCAAGATCCAGCTGTGGACCTGCAACAACGGGGCCAACCAGCAGTGGACCCGCACCGGCAGCACCTGGCGCGCGCTGGGCAAGTGCATGGGCGTGGCCGGCGGCGCCACGGCCGACGGCAGCCTGGTGCAGCTGTCGGCCTGCACCGGCTCGGCCGCCCAGAACTGGACCGCCGGGACCAACGGATCCCTGGTCAACGGCCAGTCGAACAAGTGCCTCGACGCCAACGGCGGCAGCTCCGCCAACGGCACCCAGCTGATCATCTGGACCTGCCACGGCGGCACCAACCAGCGCTGGACCCTGCCATGAGAGGAATCCCGGCCATGCGCCCACTCACTTCCAAAATCCTCGGCGTGGCGGCGGCGGTGCTGCTGACCCTCGCGGGCACCGGCGGCCCGGCCCGCGCGGCCGACGCACCGTACGACGTGCTGGTGTTCTCCAAGACCGCCGCTTTCCGGCACGACGCGATCCCGGCCGGCATCCAGTTGATCCGGGAGCTGGGCGCGGCCAACAGCTTCACGGTGACCGCCACCGAGGACGCCGGCCAGTTCACCGCGGCCAACCTGGCCCAGTTCGAGGCCGTCGTCTTCCTCAACACCACCGGCGACGTGCTCAACTCCACGCAGCAGACCGCCTTCGAGAATTACATCCGGGCCGGCGGCGGATACGTCGGTGTGCACGCCGCCTCGGACACCGAATACGACTGGCCGTTCTACGGCGAGCTGGTCGGGGCGTACTTCGCCTCGCACCCGGCGATCCAGCCGGCCACCGTGCGGACGGAGAACCGGGCCCACGCCGCCACCGCCGGGCTGGCTCCGGCGGCGACCCGGACCGACGAGTGGTACAACTTCCGGACCAACCCCCGGTCGTCGGCCCGGGTGCTGTCCACACTGGACGAATCGACCTATTCGGGCGGCACGATGGGCGGCGACCACCCGCACACCTGGTGCAAGACCTACCAGGGTGGTCGCTCCTTCTACGCCGGTGGCGGGCACACGCAGGCCAGTTACAGCGAGGCCGGCTTCCGGGCGCTGATCCTCGGCGGCATCAGGTACGCGGCGAACCGCACCAAGGCCGACTGCCGGCCGGAGACCGGCTACACCACCCTCTACAACGGTTCCACCACCGGCTGGTCGCAGGCCGGGCCGGGGAGTTTCGCCAACAGCAACGCGACGCTCACCTCGTCCGGTGGGCTGGGCATGCTGTGGTACAGCGCCAAGGAGTTCCGCTCGTACTCGCTCAAGCTCGACTGGATGACGCCGGGCGATGACAACTCCGGCGTGCTGCTCGGATTCCCGGCCGGCAGCACCCCCGACTCGGCCCAGACCACCGGCTACGAGGTGCAGATCGACGCCACCGACTCGGCCGACCGGACCACCGGCTCGGTGTACGGGTCCCAGTCGGCCGACATCGCCGCCCGCGACGCGGCCCTGAACCCGCCGGGCGAGTGGAACACCTACGAGCTGCTGGTCGAGGGCGAACGTCTCCAGGTCCTGCTGAACGGCGTCCTGATCAACGACTTCACCAACACGGACCCGGCCCGGTCGCTGACCTCCGGCTACATCGGCCTCCAGAACCACGGAACCGGTGACGACGTGTCGTTCCGCAACGTCCGGATCAAGGAATTGGGCGGCACGACGCCTCGGACGGGCCCGATCACCAGCGCCGGCGGCAAGTGCGTCGACGTCAGCGGCGCCAGCTCGGCCGACGGCACGAAGATCCAGCTCTGGCGCTGCACGGGCGGCGCCAACCAGCAGTGGACGGTCAACGGAAGCACCCTGCGCTCGCTCGGCAAGTGCATGGGCGTCGCCGGCGGCAGCACCGCGAACGCCGCGCCGGTCCAGCTGTCGACGTGCAACGGCTCCGGCGGCCAGAACTGGGCCCCCGGAACCAACGGCTCGCTGGTGAACCCCCAGTCGGGCAAATGCCTGGACGCCAACGGCGCCGGCACCGCGGACGGGACCCAGCTCATCATCTGGACCTGCCACGGCGCCGCCAATCAGCGCTGGACCCTTCCGTGACGCGACGCGGGGAGACCTCACATGGGTGACGTGACACGCAGGAAGCTCCTGGCCGCGGGCGTGGCCGGGGCCGGGGCGGCGCTGATGCCGGCCGGGTGGACCGCGGCGGCCAAGGCCGGTGCGGCGCCGCCGGCGGGTGTGCTGGCCGCCGGGGATCTGGCGCTCTGGTACGACGAGCCGGCCGGAACGGACTGGCTGCGGGCCCTGCCCGTCGGCAACGGGCGCCTCGGGGCCATGGTGTTCGGCAACATCGACACCGAACGGCTCCAGCTCAACGAGGACACCGTGTGGGCGGGTGGCCCCTACGACTCGGCGAACACGCGCGGCGCGGCCAACCTGGCCGAGATCCGCCGGCGGGTGTTCGCCGACCAGTGGGTCGCGGCCCAGGATCTGATCAACCAGACGATGCTCGGCAACCCCGTCGGGCAGCTGGCCTACCAGCCCGTCGGTAACCTGCGGCTCGCCGTCGGCAGCGCCTCCGGCGCGTCGCAGTACGACCGCACGCTCGACCTGACCACGGCCACGGTGACCACCACGTACGTGCAGAACGGCGTGCGCTATCAGCGGGAGGTGTTCGCGAGCGCGCCGGACCAGGTGGTGGCGGTCCGCTTGACGGCCGACCGGGCCAACGCGATCACCTTCAGCGCCACGTTCGACAGCCCGCAAC
Source organism: Actinoplanes sp. NPDC048988 (assembly GCF_043197815.1). Lineage (NCBI taxonomy): Bacteria > Bacillati > Actinomycetota > Actinomycetes > Micromonosporales > Micromonosporaceae > Actinoplanes > Actinoplanes sp. NPDC048988. The sequence goes on from NZ_JBICTW010000010.1 coordinate 129,358, forward strand.
GGACGACCACGTCCAGCCCGGACTCCGCGACGATCGCCCTCGACGGCATCTCCGGCGACATGGAGGGCCTCGCCGGCTCGGTCCGGTTCCTCGCCCTGGCCGGCGCGAGCGTCACCGGGGGCACGGTCAGCAGCTCGGGCGGCACGCTCCGGGTCTCCGGCGCCACGAGCGTCACCGTGCTGGTGTCCATCGGCTCCAGCTACGTCAACTACCGCACGGTCAACGGCGACTACCAGGGCATCGCGCGGGGACACCTCGCCGCCGCCCGCACCGTCGGCTTCGACCAGCTGCGCGCCCGGCACGTGGCCGACCACCAGGCGCTGTTCAGCCGGGTGACGATCGACCTGGGCCGTACCTCGGCGGCCGACCAGACCACCGACGTGCGCATCGCCCAGCACGCGAGCGTCAACGACCCGCAGCTGTCGGCCCTGCTGTTCCAGTACGGCCGTTACCTGCTGATCGCCTCCTCCCGGCCGGGGTCCCAGCCGGCCAACCTGCAGGGCATCTGGAATCAGGAGATGGCCCCGTCCTGGGATTCCAAGTACACCGTCAACGCGAACCTGCCGATGAACTACTGGCCGGCCGACACCACGAACCTGTCCGAATGCTTCCTGCCGGTCTTCGACATGATCAAGGATCTGGCGGTGACCGGTGCCCGCACCGCACAGGTCCAGTACGGCGCGGGCGGATGGGTGACCCACCACAACACCGACGCCTGGCGCGGGTCGTCGGTCGTCGACGGCGCGTTCTGGGGCATGTGGCAGACCGGCGGCGCCTGGCTGGCCACGATGATCTGGGACCACCACCTGTTCACCGGTGACGTCGCGTTCCTCCGGGCCAACTACCCGGCGATGAAGGGCGCCGCGCAGTTCTTCCTGGACTCGCTGGTGGCCCACCCCACCCTCGGGTATCTGGTCACCAACCCCGCGAATTCCCCGGAGCTGGCCCACCACGCGAACGCCAGCGTCTGCGCGGGGCCGACGATGGACAACCAGATCCTGCGCGACCTGTTCACCGGTGTCGCCCGCGCCACCGAGGTCCTTGGCGTGGACGCGGCCTTCCGCACCCAGGTGCTGGCGGCCCGGGACCGGCTGGCGCCGACCCGGGTCGGTTCGCGCGGCAACATCCAGGAGTGGCTCGCCGACTGGGTGGAGACCGAACGCACCCACCGGCACGTCTCCCACCTGTACGGCCTGCACCCGAGCAACCAGATCACCCGGCGCGGCACACCCCAGCTCTACCAGGCCGCACGCCAGACGCTGGAACTGCGCGGCGACGACGGGACGGGCTGGTCACTGGCGTGGAAGATCAATTTCTGGGCGCGGCTGGAGGACGGGGCGCGCGCCCACAAACTCCTGCGCGATCTGGTGCGGACGGACCGGCTCGCGCCGAACATGTTCGACCTGCATCCCCCGTTCCAGATCGACGGCAACTTCGGCGCCACCTCCGGCATCGCCGAGATGCTGCTGCACAGCCACAACGGCGAGCTGCATGTGCTGCCCGCGCTGCCGTCGGCCTGGCCGGCCGGCAGCGTCAGCGGGCTGCGCGGCCGCGGCGGACACACGGTCGGCGCCACCTGGAGCACCACCCGGACCGAGTTCTCCATCACGCCCGACCGCGCCGGCCCGGTCCGGGTCCGCGGCCGGGTCTTCACCGGCACGTTCGAGATCCGCGACGAGACGAGCGGCGCGGTGGTACAGGCGACTCGGCTGGAGACCGATCTGGTCGAGTTCGCCGGCCAGGCCGGCCACACCTACCGCGCGTCGGCCACCCGGTCGGGGCCGGTGGAGACCGGCGTGTACTACCGGCTGGTGGCCCAGCACAGTCAGAAGGCGGCCGACATCAACGGCGCGTCGGCCACCGCCGGCGCGCAGCTGATCCAGTGGCAGCCCACCACCGCCCTCAACCAGCAGTTCGATTTCCTGGCCTCGGACGGCGGCTACCACCGGATCCGGGCCCGGCACAGCGGGCTGGTGCTGCAGGTCGCCGGGAACGGCACCGGCGCCGACATCACCCAGCAGCCGGACACGAACGCCACCAGCCAGCAGTGGCGGGTGGAGGACCAGGGCGGGGGAGTGGTCCGGCTGCTCAACCGCCAGAGCGGGCTGGCCATGGACGTGTGGCAGGCCGCCACCGCCGACGGCGCCCGGATCTCGCAGTGGACACCGGGCGCCGGCGCCAACCAGCGTTTCCAGCTCCAGCGCCTGTGACCCCGACGGCACGGAGAACCTGATCACTTCCTGACGTCCGCTGGTCAGGCTGGCTCCCGGCCGGGAGCCAGCCCGGCCACGGAGACAGGGAGTCAGATCATGCGGAGACTGGTGGTGGCGGTCGTGGCGCTGAGCGCGCTGACCGCCTGCGACAAGCCGGCCGAGGACACGAGCACGGCGAAGGTGGCGACCCTGGTCAGCCCGTCGGCCTCGGCCTCGGCCCCGGCGTCGGCCTCGCCGAAGGCTCAGCGGCCCCGGGAGCGGCTGGACACGACACCGGAGGAGTTCGAGGCGCTGCTCGGGCCGTACAACAAATGCCTGTCCGACCACGGCGGCATGGTCAAGGGCAGCACGATCGAGCAGGAGCGGAAGAAGGCACAGACCGGGCCGGTCGGCGTATCGGGGAAGCAGACCGAGAAGTTCGAGGCGGCCAACAAGATCTGTGAGCCGCAGTTCTACCCGCTGCCGCCGTGGGAGAAGGATCCGGCCAACCCGGAGGCCAAGGACTTCGCGCGGGAGACGGTGAAGTGCCTCAAACAGAAGGGCGTCCGGTACGTCGAGATCAGCGACGACGGGCTCAGCATCGCGCTGGGCGGTGACCAGAACGACGCGAAGTCCATTTCGATGGGCCTCGACCTGATCCCCGGTTGCGAGCGCGACATCGCCGCCCGGAAGTAGCTCAGGAGACGGCCGCCCGTGGGGTGAGGCGGGCGGCCCTCGGACAGGATGTCCACGGTGTTCAGGCGTACGGTGCGATCGCCGCCGCCGTCAGGCCGCACGACAGGTAGCCGTCGAGGGTGTGGAAGTCGACCGCGCCGAGGTGCGCTTCGTCGTGCCGGTCGACGGGGAAGCGGTCGCCGAGGCGAGCCGGAACGGCCACCAGGTCGCCCGGGTCGGCGATGTTCACCCAGCGCGCCACTCCGGCCGGGCGGGCGCCGCGGCCGTCGCGCGGTTCCGGCACCAGACCCTCGAAGACGACACCGGGCAGGGCCAGCGGGGAACCGACGGTGACGAGGAGATCGACGTCGTGGCCGGGGTTGGCGCACAGCGCCTCGTAGGTCACCACGGAGCCCAGCGAGTGGGCCACCACGATCCGGGCGCCGCTGCCCACGATCGCCTCCATGACGATGTCGCGGCAGCGCTCCCGGACTCCGGGCCGGGTCATGTACACGTAAACCTCACGCAGGAAGGCCGACATGAGACGGCCGACGATCTCGGCGCTCCGGCGGTGCCGGCGGGCCACCCAGTCGAGCCCCTGCCGCAGCGGATAGGTGACCGGCCCTTGCGCGGCCTCGTCCGGTGCGCCCAAGGCTTCGATCCACGACCAGGCCCAGCGCTGTTCGTCCGGAGTGAGCCGGTCGAGATCCGGGACGGCGCCCTGCGCCCCGTCGTTCAGCAGATGCGCGTAGTAGGTCCCGGCGACCGACGGTGGCGCCGTGGTGAGGCCCGCGGCCCGATATCCGGCGGCAAGACTCAGGCTCCACTTCGACGCCAGCGCCGCCGCCGCGGCCTCGGGCGCCGCGCGCCGGCGGTTCCAGATACCGTGGACGGCGACTACGGGCGAGCTCATGGTGGCGGGTTCCTTCCGCATCTTGACTCGATGAGGGTTTCTTCGAGACGCTAGCGAACCGGTCATACGGACTTCGGTAAGGAGTGGCGTGCCCGAGACGGCCCAGGCGCGCGAGGTGATCTGCGCGGGATTCGGGCGGTTCGGTGCCGACACGTCCCCGGCCGAGGGCCTGGCCGACCTCCCGGACGCCCCCGGCCAGATCGCCGCCCTGGCCGGTTCCTTCGCCGACCTCGGCTATGCGCGCACCACCCTCGAACCGGACAGCTCCGCCGAGGACCTGGGTCACGCCGTGCTCGAGGCCATCGACCGCCTGGGTCCCTCCGACATCCTGGTGGTGCATGTCCTCAGCCATGGGTGGATCACCCGTACCGGGGCGCTGCGTGTGGTCGCGGCCGACGGCCGGCACACCGAACTGACCGCCGTGGAGACCTGGCTGCGTGCGGTGGTGGACGCCGGCCCGTACGCGCCGCTGACGCTTTTCCTGCTCGACATCTGCTTCGCCGGGGACGCCGCCCGCCTGAGCTGGCAGCCGCAGTTCAGCGACGAGGACGCGCGGGCCTGGGTGATCGCCGCGTGCGGGCCGTCGGAACGGGCGTACGGCGGCCGGTTCACCCGCGCGGTCACCCAGGTGAACCGCGATCTGCTCGAAGGCGTCCTCGACATCGACGAGTCCCGCCGGTACGCACCGATCACCACCATCGCCCAGCGAATCCGGCGCGCGGTGACGTGGGAGGCGGATCGCCGCTCGGCGTTCTCCCAGCGGGTGACCGCGAGTCTGGTGGACATCAGCGCGATGCCGTCCGCGCTGCCGTTCTTCCCGAACCCGCGTCATGCCGGCCACGCCGGGCGCCGGGCGGCCGATCCCTACGCGCGCCTCGCACCGGTCGTCGACCAGCTGGACGACGGCCTCGATCCGGCGCACTTCATCGGCCGGGCCGCGGCGCACGGTCCCGTCGCGACCGCCACGACGACCGGTTTCTTCCGCGGCCGGGACCGGGAGCTGCGTCATCTGGCACCGTGGGCCAACCTCGAAGGTGACGTGACTCTGCGGGTGGTGACGGGCAGCCCCGGCGCCGGCAAATCGGCCCTGATCGGCATCCTGGTCTGCGCCGCCCACCCCGACCTTCACGAGCACACCCGGCCGCTGTGGGAACACCTCGACCACATCCTGCGGCCCTGCCCGCGCTTCGCCGCCGTGCACGCCCACGAACGGGGCCCCCACCAGGTGATCGAGTCGATCGAGCATCAGCTGTTCGGCACCAGGACCGCCGATCTGACAGCGCCGGAGCTGATCGACCGCATCGCCGAACTCGACCAGCCGCCCGTCGTGGTGATCGACGCGCTGGACGAGGCGGTCGACGGGGAAAAGATCATGGAGGATCTGCTCCTGCCGCTGCTCAGGACCACCTGTGCCGACGGACGCGCGGTTCGTCTCCTGGTCGGCATGCGGCCGTGGCGGCGTTTCCGCCCGCTCGTGGCCGAGGCCGAGCGGGCCGGTGGTCTGCTCGACCTCGACCGGGCCGAGCCGGCGCAACTGCGGGAGGACATCCGGCAGTACGTCCTCCAGCTCCTGCTGACCGATCGGCGCTGGAACCGGCGCGATGTGGTCGGTCCCGCCATGACCGTGGCCAACGAGGTGGCGACCCGGCTGACCGGGGACGAGGCGCACCGGGAGACGGGCGCCTTCCTGGTCGCCGGCCTGTTCGCCGGCCATGTGCTGAGCGCGTACGACGAACCGGTCGCCGACAACCGCTGGGCGCTGGACCTCGGCGCGACGGTGCCGCTGTCGCTGCCCGGCCTGCTCGAGCTCGACCTGCGGACGCGCGAGTGCGACGACCGTGTCCGCGACACGCTCACCGTGCTGGCGCACGCGCGCGGCGACGGCATGCCGGCGGAGACGTTGCGCCGGGCCCAGGACCCCTCGAGCGACGTCCGTGCCGTCCTCGGCGCGCTGGACGAGGCGCGCTTCTACCTGCGGGCCGGCCCCGACCAGCGGGACGGAACGATCCTCTATCAGCTCTACCATCAGAGCCTCGCCGACCACCTGAAGCCTTCGGCGGACCCCGGGCGCGTGCTCGACGGGCTGCTTTCCGAGGTCGCGCCGCCGGGCGAGGAGCCGGGCCGCCGCTGGGACCTGGCCTCGCCGTACACGCTCCGGCACATCGCCGAGCACGCCGACCAGGCGGGACGGCTCGGTGAGATCGTGCTGGACGAGGGATGGCTGGTGGCGGCCGACCCGGCGGTCGTGCGCGAGGCGATGGCACGCAGCGAGGACGCCCGGCACCAGGCGGTCGCCGAGGTCTACCGGTCCGCCCTGGACGGTGCCGAACCACCGCCGGCCGGCCGCCGGCTGCGGACCGCTCTCGCCCTGGCCGCCGCCCGCGCCGGCCACTCGGCGATGGTGCGGCGTCTCGTCGATCTGCCCGGTCACGAGGCGCTGTCCTGGCGGCCGCGCTGGTCGCTGTCGTTCGGAGACCGTCGCTGCACCGCCCTGGCGCTCGGCTCGACCGGCAGCGGCTCGATCGTGGCGGTCGGCGAACAGGACGGTTCGGTCTCGGCGCGGGACTTCGCGACCGGCAAGGAGCTGATGCGGGTCCCGGACCGGCACGACGGCGCGGTGACCGCGGTGGCGTTCGGCGCCGCCTTCGGGCGGACTCTGGCGGTGTCCGCGGACGCGGAAGGTGTCGTGCGGATCCTCGACGCCGAGACGGGGGAGCGCTACGGACGCACGGTCGACGTCGACCGGCCGCCCCGGCGCCTCATCGTGGAGCGGACCGCGGGCCGCCCAACCGTGCTGGTGGTGGACACCTCCGGAGCGGCGACGATCATCGACCTGCCCACCGGCCGGCTCCTGGGCTCTCTCACCGAGCCGCTCATGCCGCAGGACGCCATCTGGATCGACGAGCGGGTGGTCTGCCTGGCCCGGGCCACCACCGACGCGGTGGTGATGGTCGACGGTACGGCCGAGCGCTCCCTCACCCACGACGCACCCGTGACAGCGGTGGCTGTCGGATTCGACGAGGCGATCCCCCTGGGCCTCACCGGCGACCAGAACGGCCAGGTCCGGGTGTGGTCGCTGCTCACCGGCACCGAGCTGGACAGCATCCACGTGGGCGTGCCGGTCACCGGCCTGCGCCTGGGCGACCGCGGCCAGGTCCTGGTGGCCACGGCCGGAGAACTGATCGCCCTCGAGATCCACATCGGCCGGCCGGTACCGGCTGCCTCGGCCACCGGCACCGGCTTGCTCCCGTTCCGTCCTCACCCGGCGGGCGTGCGCACCCCGGACACCGCGGACACCACCATCGCGATACCGGACGGCACCCTGGACGACGGCCTCGTGGTCTACGAGGCGGTCCTGTCGGCCTGGTTCAGCGACCGCGGCGCCCGCTTGACGGAATTGGACTGGGCCGGTCCCAGCGACGTCAGCTGGCGCGCGGTCCGCCACGCCGAGCCGAGGATCGGCGGGTTCCTCGGTGGAAGCGGTCTTCCCCAGCGTGTGCCGATGGCTAACCTGGTCCCTCTCCCTCGGGCCGCCCCACAGCCGCCCCCGGTGCGTGATCCCGCCCGGATGGCTCGTTTCCTCACCGGATACTTCCACGGCGTTCGGCGGGTCTGGACCCTGGACGGCGACTAGCTCCCGGGACGTTCAGGGCGGGTGGTTCAGGAGATGGCGGCCCGTGGGGTGAGGCGGGCGGCCCGGACGCACGGGTAGACGCCGGCCAGGACGCCGATGACCACGGCGCCGGCCGCGCCCAGGCCGGCCGGTCCGGCCGGGATGACGAGGGGCCAGTTCTGCCAGGCGGCGTAGCCGACCGTGGCGGCCAGGCCCAGGCCGGCTCCGGCCACGCCGCCGGCGCCGGCCAGGATGACCGACTCGGTGAGGAACTGGCCGCGGATCTGGCCCCGGGTGGCGCCCAGGGCCCGGCGCAGGCCGATCTCGGAGCGGCGTTCGAGCACCGAGACGACCATCGTGTTGGCCACGCCGAGGCCGCCGATGACCAGGGCCACCCCGGCCAGGGCCAGGAACAGCACCGAGAAGCTGCTCTCGGTGGCCCGCTTGGCGGCGAGCGCGTCCGACGGGCGGGTGACGGTCACGGCGCCGGGGCGTTCCGGGGAGATGGTCTCGGCCAGCACGTCGCGTACCGCTTCCAGTTGCGCCTCCTCACCGCGTACGTAAAGAACCGTGGGGTGACCGTCGAAGCCGAGCTCGGACTTCGCGGCGGGCCAGCCGACCAGCACCGACCGGTCGATGTCGGGCGTGAGCGGCGTGGGGCCGAGGATCCCGACCACGGTGAAGCGGCGGTCGCCGATCACCACCTGCGGCGCGGCGCCCCGGGGCAGATCGGTGACGCCCAGCCGGGCCGCCGCCACCGAGCCGAGGACGACGGCCGGGAACCTCTCGGTGGCCGCGGTCAGCCAGGCCCCCGAACGGATCCGGGCCTGGATCGTGGCGGGCAGGTCGAGGCGGGCGGCCAGGGCGGTCAGGCCGCTGGACGCGGTGCGCTCGTTACGGCGTACGGCCGCGTGGGTGTTCGCCACGGCCGACGCGCCGGTCACCGGGCCGATGCGCCGGACCATCTCGACCGCCGACTCGGGCAGCGGCGCGGGCGGCTGGACGTCGGGCTGGGCCGTCGCCTGCAGGGTGTTCGTGCCGAGCGCGCTGAGCCGTTCCACCAGGGCGGCCTGACCCGACGCGGGCAGGCCGGTCACCACGATCATCGTGGCGATCCCGATGGCGATGCCGAGCCCGGACAGCGCCGCCCGGCCCGGGCGGGTGCGCACACCCAGCAGGCCGAGCCCGAGCAGGTCGACGGGGCTCATCGGCGTACGTCCGAGACGATCCGGCCGTCGCGGATCTCGACCCGCCGGGGCAGCGCGGCCGCGATGTCACGGTCGTGGGTGATCAGCACGATGGTGGTGCCCTCCTCGTTGAGCCGGCGCAGCAGGTCGAGGACCGTGCGGCCGGTGGCGGTGTCCAGGGCGCCGGTCGGCTCGTCGGCCAGCACCAGCGACGGGCCGTTGGCCAGCGCGCGGGCGATCGCCACCCGCTGCTTCTCGCCGCCGGACAGCTCACTCGGCCGGTGCCGGGCGCGGTGCGCGAGACCGACCCGCTCCAGGGCGTGCAGGGCCCGTTCGCGGCGGTGGCGGCGGGGCACGCCGGCGTAGAGCAGGCCGGTGGCGACGTTCTCGGCCGCGCTCAGCCCGTCGGTCAGGTGGAACTGCTGGAAGACGAAGCCGATCTCCCGGGCCCGCAGCGCCGACAGCCGGCGGTCACGCAGGGCCGCCACGTCCCGGTCTCCGATGCGGACGGTGCCGCTGGTCGGGCGGTCCAGAGTGCCGATGATGTTGAGCAGCGTCGACTTGCCGGAACCGGACGGGCCGACGATGGCGGCCAGCTCGCCGCGGTCGACGGCGAGGCTCACGTCGTCGAGGGCGGTCACCCCGCCGGGGTAGCGCACGCTCGCGTGGCCGACCGACACGAGCGTCACGAGGCGACCACCACGTCCATGCCCTCGGCCAGGCCGGGCCCGCTGACCTGCACCCAGCCGTCGGCGAACATGCCGGTCGTGACGCCGACCAGGCCGTCCGGGCCCTGCACGGCGTAGCCGCCCTCGGTCAGCGCCACCAGCGCCTCGACGGGCGCGGCGAGAACGTCCTCGGCCACCTTGCCGGCCACGTTGACCTGCACCCCGGCCGAGTCGAGCCGGGCCAGGTCGGCCGGCTTGTCGGCGGTGACCAGGACGGTCAGCTTGGCCGCGCCGTCGGCCACGCCGCCCTCGGGTGAGGCGAGGGCGCGGCCGACGGAGAGGATCCGGGCTTTGACCGTACGGTCGTCGGGCAGCGTGACGGTCACGTGGTCACCTCGGCCGAGCCCGGCGGCCGTGTCGAGCTCGGCCGAAACGGTGATCACCTTGCGGGTGGAGGTGACCGTCATGAGCTCCGTGTTGGCCGGGGAGCCGGGTTGGACGGTGATCGAGTCGACCCGTACGGCACCGGACTGAACCTCGACGTCGCCGACCGCGATCGTGCCGGTGGGCGGGAGCCCGTTGTCCTCCTGCCAGCGTTTGACGGCCTTGATGAGATCGGCGGTGAGCACGCCTTCCCCGTCCCGGACCGTCGAGGGCTGGTGGCCGATCCGGTAGCCCAGCGCGCGCAGGTTCTTGGCGACGATTCCCACGTCCCGGCCCACCAGGTTCGGCCCGGCGATCGGGCGGTAGAGCGGCATGCCGCCGTAGAAGAGGATCACCGGCTTGTCATCGGCCCGGAAGAGCTGCTTTCCCCGTACGATCGTCGCGCCCGCGACCGGCAACCAGGTCACGGTGGCGCCGGTGTGGCCGGAGAGCGGCCGGGCCGCGCCGAAGCCGACGCTGCCGTCGAGCTTCTTCGTCGTCGACAGGGTGCGGCGCTGAAGCTTCGCCGTCGCGACTTTCTCCTGGGGCACGGGCACGGGCACCGGCTCCGGGGCCGCCCGGTGCCGGGAGACGGCGACCACTCCGCCGGCCCCGAGCGCCCCGGCCAGCACGATCCCGCCCAGCCAGGCCACGATCTTCGGTTGCATGGCGACGAGCGTCGCCGGAGATCGTTAGAAAGCTGTCAGGTGTCCCGCGAAGATCTCCGGTCCTCGCGCCGCCGACCTACCATCGCCGCCATGTCTGCTCAGGTCCTGCTCGCCGAGGACGATCCCCGCCAGGCCGAGGTGGTACGGCGCTATCTCGTCGCCGAGGGTCACGAGGTCCGTGTCGTGCACGACGGGCGCGCGGCGCTCGAGGCGGCCCGCCGGTGGCGGCCCGGCCTGCTGGTGCTCGACGTGATGATGCCCGGCCTCGACGGCCTGCACGTGTGCCGCACGCTGCGGGCCGAGTCCGACGTGCTGGTGCTGATGCTGACCGCCCGGGCCACCGAGGAGGACATGCTGCTCGGGCTGGAGCTGGGCGCCGACGACTACCTGACGAAGCCGTACAGCCCGAGGGAACTCATGGCCCGGGTCCGGACCCTGCTGCGGCGGGCCGGCCGGGGAGCGCCGCCCGAAGCCGGCGAGCTGCGGCGCGTCGGGCGGCTCGGCATCGACCCGGTACGCCACCACGTCACCGTCGGCGACGAGCGGGTCGAGTGCACCCGCGGCGAGTTCGCCATCCTGGCCGCCCTGTCCGAGCAGCCGGGCCGCGTCCTGAGCCGGGCCCAGCTGCTGCACCACACGCGCGGCATCGACCGCAGCTCCACCGAGCGGACCATCGACGTGCACGTGATGAACCTGCGCCGCAAGATCGAGGCCGATCCGCAGAATCCGGCCCATCTGCTCACCGTGTACGGGGTCGGCTACAAGCTGACCGCGGAGACGCCGTGAGCCGGGTTCCGCTGCGGCACAGCCTGGTCACCCGCCTGCTGGTCACGTCGGTGCTGATCGCCGTCGCCGCCATCGCGGCGACCGCCTGGCTGGCCACCGCCACCGCCACCCGGGCCCTGCGCCAGGAACAGGGCCGCTCGCTGACCGAGGACAAGGGCGTCTACGACCTGCTGGTCGGCTACGCGGCCGGGCACCCCGACTGGTCCGGCGCCCCCGAGCTGATCCGCGACCGGGCGGCCAAGCTCGGCCGCCGCATCACCCTGATGACCGCCGACCGGGCGGTGATCGCCGATTCGGGCCCCGGCCCCTCGCTGGCCGGCGCCCGCGCCTCGGCCACCGTCGACCCGCTCAACCTGGATCTGGCGCTCAGCGGCGGCACGGAACGCATCGACCCGCGCGCGACCGGCCCGTTCCTGGTCCCACCGGCCCAGCGCGGCCGGCTCGACAAGCTGGCGGCCGACACACTGACCTGCATCCGCGAGGGTGGCGGCGACGGCGAGGTGGTAAGGCTGCCCAACGGGCGCCCGTCGGTCGTCCCGACCGGACCGGGCATCGACAGCAACGCCGCGGCCTGCAACGACCGGCTGCCCACGGCGACGACGCCGGCCGAGCAGGGCCCGCTGCGCGAGCTCGGGCGACTGGTCACCACCTGTGCCCGGCTGCCTCGGGAGCTCCGGCTCGGCGTACGGCCGGACTTCTCGACGTACTTCCTGATCGCCGACCGTCCGGAACCGGTGGCCGTGCCCGACAGCACCAGCGCGGCCGCGCCGCCGGCCCGGGTCCGCGGCTGTGTGGAGAAGTCCCGACGGGCCATGCTTCAGTCGTACGTCGCCCCGCCCGCCCTGCTGTTCGTCACCGACCCCGCCGCGGGCGCCGACCAGACCCGGTTCACGCTGTCCGAGCAGAACACGATCCGGATCGTCGCCACCACCGGCGGCGTCCTGCTGGCCACCATCGGGGTCACCGTGCTGGTCGGCCGCCGCCTGGTCCGCCCGCTGCGGGTGCTCACGGAGGCCGCCGGCCAGGGCCTGGTGCCGGTGTCGACCCGCGACGAGATCGGCCGGCTGGCCCGCGCCCTCAACGACTCGACCGAACGCCGTGACCGCGCCGAGGCGCAGCGCCGGGCCATGGTCAGCGACGTGGCGCACGAGCTGCGCACCCCGCTCACGAACATCCGCAGCTGGCTCGAGGCGGCCCAGGACGACCTGGCGCCCACCGACGCCCAGCTCGTCGGCCTCCTGCACGAGGAGGCCCTGCTGCTCCAGCACATCATCGACGACCTGAGCGACCTGGCCGGGCCGCTACGGCTGGACCTGCGGCCGGCGCCGCTGCGCGAGGTGCTGGCCCAGGTGGTCGACAGTCACCGGGCTCCGGCCCACGCGGCCGGGGTCCGCCTGACCATGGAGGTGACGGGCCAGCCGGTGGTGAAGGCCGACGCCGTCCGGCTGCGGCAGCTGATCGGAAACCTGGTCTCCAACGGCATCCGCTACACCCCGCGCGGCGGCTCGGTCACGGTGACCGCGACGGACACGACCATCACGGTCCGGGACACCGGCGTCGGCATCGCCCCGGAGAACCTCCCGAAGATCTTCGACCGCTTCTGGCGAGCCGACGAGTCCCGCAGCCGCGCCACCGGCGGCAGCGGCCTGGGCCTGGCCATCGCCCGCAAACTGACCGAGGCCCACGGCGGCGGCATCGAGGTACGGAGCGTCCCCGGCGAGGGAACCACCTTCACGGTTCGGCTCAAGGCCCCCGATCCGGAAGAATGGTGAGCATGCGGGGCTGGGTGCGGGTACGGGACTGGGTCGAGCCCGACGAGGCAGCCGCGTGGACCGGCGACTGGCTGGTCCAGTGGTGCGGCGCCGCCCCGGTCGCCGGCGGCGGGGACAAAAGGCAGCTGGTCGCCCGCATGTGGACCCGCCGCAAGGCACAACGAAGCCCGAAGCAGCGAACCGTCATCACCGCCGAACTCTGGCGCGAACAGAACGGCCTCCACGAGCTGCTGCTCTTCCTGGAGGGCCCGGCGGCGCCCCGGCGCCTCTGACGTCAGTGTCACCGCGTACCACCACCCGGATGAGCACTACCGCTTGCAACTGTGGCCGGGCATAGTTTCTGCGTGCCGTTGCTGAACCTGCTGCGCCCGCTGTTCACCATGCTCGGTGGGGTGGCCCTGAAACGGGCCATGCGCGATCGCCGGGTCATCCGGGGGCTCAAGAAGGTGCGGGCGCTGCCGCGGACGGAGACCGACCCCGGCGCCGTCTACGCGCGGGCCGTCGTCGCCTTCGCCGAAGGCCGGTCGGAGGCGGTCGAGCTGCTGCTCAGTGACCGGTACATGCAGGAGTCGTTCCTCGCCGGCTTCGAGAGCGGCGACTGGAAGGGCTGGCGGGTCGAGCTGGTGAACACGGTCGACCGCGGTCGCGAGAGCGGCGAGTTCGGCCACCTGACCCACCAGGACGTGCGCGCGGTCGACGACAGGTTCATCGAGGCGTTCCTGAAGACGGTCGCGGCCGGTCGTACGCCGCACGAGACGGAGCTCGTGCACAAGGTGGACGCGGTGGCCGAGCAGGTCCGGGCCGTGCGCGAGGCCGAGGAGGCCCGGCGCCAGCGGATCGAACCGGCCCGCGCCGCCCTGACCCCGCTCGACCGGCTGAGCCGCGACGTCGGAGCCTGGCTGGCCGCCAAGCGGTACGGAACCGTCTTCGAGCTGCCGGAAGAGGCCGGGACGCGGGGCTGGATCGTCCGCATGCCCGCGGCGACCGGCGGGCCCGGCCACGTGGCGGTCCTCGCGGTCGACGGCGAGATGCGGGCCAAGCACGTGCAGCGGGCGCAGCGGATCGTCGCCGACGGCCGGGCCGACAGTGCGTGGACGGTGGCCGCCCAGCGCATCAGCCCGGCTGCCCGGAGCGCGGCCCGCGACACCGGCGTGACCTGCCTGACGCTCGCCGGGCTGGTCGACATGTCGGCCGACTTCACGCCGTACCTCGACTGGCTCGAGGCCGAGGCCGCCCGGCTGCGCCTGGACACCGCGTACGTCACGCTGTCCGGCGTCCGGGAGGAGCTCGACCTCGACGGGGTGCGCCAGGCCGACAGCGAGTACAGCTGGCGAGACGGTGGGCTCGAGACGGTCGTACGGCAGTGGCTGGACGACCCGGACGGCGACCACCTGTCGGTGCTGGGCGAGTTCGGCACCGGCAAGAGCTGGTTCAGCCTCCACCTGGCCTGGACGATGGGCCGGGCCTGGTCGGCGGCCCGCGCGGCCGATCATCCGGAACGGCCACGGCTGCCGTTGCTCGTGCCGCTGCGTGACTACGCGAACGTCTCCGACGTCGAGGCGGTCGCGGCCAAGTTCTTCGCCGACCACGACATCCCGATGACCACCGAGCTGTTCCGGTACCTCAACCGCACCGGCCGCCTGCTGCTCATCCTGGACGGTTTCGACGAGATGGCGGCGCGCGTCGACCGGCACACGATGGCGTTCAACTTCGAACAGCTCGCCAAGATCGCGGTGCCCGGCTCGAAGGTCCTGCTGAGCAGCCGAACCGAGTACTTCCCGGACGCCGAGCGGGTGCGGGCGCTGTTCGCCGGTCAGGAACTGGCCCCGGCCGAGGGCCGCACGAGATTCGACGTCATCGAGATCGCGCCGCTGGACGACGAACAGATCGGCCGGATGCTACGCGGGCGTACCGATGACGACGCCCTCGTGGAACGGGTCACCCGCAACTCGTACCTGCTCGACCTGCTCCGCCGCCCGGTGATGTCGGACCTGGTGATGACGGCGATCCCGTCGATCAGCGCGGACCAGCCGATCGACATCGCCCAGGTGTACCTGCACGCCCTGCGGGCCAAGATGGACAACGACATCGGCATGGCCCGCACCTTCACCGACCGGGTCGACAAGGTCTTTTTCCTGTGCGAGCTCTCCTGGCAGATGCTGTCGGAGAACGCGATGACGCTCAACTACCGCGAGTTCCCGGACAAGCTGCGCACTTTCCTCGGGTCGGCGGTCAGCAAGGCCCGCGACATCGACCACTGGGAGCAGGACATGCGGGCCCAGACGCTGCTGGTCCGCAACGCGGCGGGCGACTACCGGCCGGCCCACCGGTCGCTGCTGGAGTTCTTCGTCGCCTACAAGTTCGCGGCCGAGCTGGGCCTGCTCGGCGGCCCGTTCCTCGACCTCATCGGCGGGATCGCCGGCGCAGTCGACGCGACCTGGTCGCAACACATGCGCAGCGACCGGGTCGACGGCCGCCTGAAGCCGCTGGGGCGGCTCCGCCCGGAGCCGACGTCCACGCTGGCCGAGACGTTCGGCGCCCTGGCCCTCGATCACACCTTGCTGACGTTCCTGCGCCCGATGCTGGCCGGCGTCACCGATGAACAGCTACTGGCGATCGCCCACACCACGCGCGACGAGCCGGCCGGCCTGGTCGCCGCCAACTGCGTCAAGCTTCTGAGCCAGTACGACGGTGTCGACCTGTCCGATCTGGCCTTGCCCGGCTTGAAGATCGCCCAGCCGTACGGCCTGCGGGCCGGCGAGAGACGCACGACCATGCGCCACGCGGATCTGCGCCGGGCCGACCTGAGCGACTCGGATGTCATCACGGTCGACCTCACCGGCACGGATCTGACCGGCGCACAACTGACCGGGGCATCGGCGGTGCGGTCGGACCGGCGGATCCACGCCGTTGCCGTCACACCCTCCGGCGCGATCGTGGCCGAGATGGCCCACGAGTGCGGTGTCTGGACCGACGGCGATCTGACAAGCGAGTTCCGTACGCTGGCCACCTCGTCGGGCCTGGCATTGACGAAGTCGATGTCCCTGTTGGTTCTCGACGACCGGCGCGTCTACAGCTACACGGCCGGGCCGGCTGTCATCGACATGGTGACCGGCCAGCGCTCCAAGGTTCGCAACCTCCGATGGGCGGTGCCACTCACCTGGCAGGGCGAATCAGCGGTGCTGACCGAGAGTCGCGAGGAAGGCCGGCTCGACGTGTTGGCCCGCGCGACGCTGGAAAAAATCGGCACTTGTGAGGACCCTAGCCCGCGCCGCCGGACTGGGCGGCGGTCGGCCATCCACGAGATACCAGGCGGCGGTCTGAGTTGCACCCGCTACTCCGAAGGCAGGCTCCACGTCAGTCGCCTCGACGAGGCAACCGGTCGATGGTTGTCGATGGCCGACACGGTCCTCGGCCCGGGCGCGATGTCATTCATCGATGGTGGTTATCTCCTGTACGTATCGCTGGAAGACGGCCCGACGATGATCGGGCCGGACGGACAGATGCTGGCCGGTCCCGAAGACCTCCACGGCGCGCCGTGGCCGGACTTCGCCGGCGAACTGCGCTATTACCCCGATCAGCGGATGCTGCTCCGTGCGGACGGCGGGAAGCTGACCGCGTGGCCTTTGGCCGGCAGCAACGCGGCGTGGTCGGCGCGGATTTCAGGATTGCACGCAGGTACCGACGCCCATCCCGATGGGGAGACGTTCCTGTACGCGGCGGCCACCGGTGAAGTAGGCCGCCGCCGGATCGACACCGGGGCCCTGGTGGCACGCACCTCGCTTCACGAAGGGCTACGGGGCGCCCGGATCTCCCGATCATGCGGCTTGAAGGCGGAGCTGCTGGACGCGTTCGCCCTCGCCGGCGCGGTCCTGGTCGATTGAATGCCTCGAGCGGATCACCGCGCCGACCCGGCCCCACCCGCCGGCCACCGCCCTCGGCCCGCCCAGTCGGCCGACCCATGCCACACCCCGGCGCGGCCTCACAGCAGCAGCGGGAACATGATGCCGGTGGCGGTGGCGCCGACCGCGGCGCCGGCGAGGACCTGGGCCGGTGTGTGTTCTTTCAGCCGGACCCGGGCCCAGCCGACCGCGGCGACGAGGAGCCAGCCCGGTGACACCGCGGGGCCGTGGACGACGGTCAGGGCGGCCACGGTGCCGGCCGCGACCAGGGCGTGCAGCGAGATGCCCCACCGCGCGAAGACGGTGACCGGCACGGCGATCAGCAGGGCGGCCACCATCGAGGCGATCAGGGCCAGCAGCTCCCTCGGCGCCCCGGCCAGGGCGAGCGCGGCGGTTCCGAGCGCCGTCGAGAGCAGGATGATCAGCAGGGGCACCCGTCGTTGGGAGTGCACCACGACGTGTTTGTCGCTGAGCCTTCCCTTTCGTACGCCGTGGAGGATGTACAGCACCGGCAGCACGCTCGCCGCCGCGGTCGCGACCAGGCCGTAGACCACCGCCTGCAGCGCGGTGTCCGACGAGTGCCACGCCACCAGCAGGAGCAGCGCGGCGACCAGGATGCCCGGCGTGAACACCTCGGTGATCAACCGCGCCGGCCGGGAGCTAGTCATCGAGGGCCGGGTCGAACCAGGCGCGTGCGGAGGGGAGCGCCAGCAGGACGGCGATGCCGCCACCGATCAGGGCCCGGAGGACACTGCCGGCCGAGACCGAATGCTGGTAGAACCACTCGGCCGGCGCGGCCAGCACCTGAACGCCGGCGATCACCATGACGAAGCGGGCGATTCCGCGGGCCCGCCGCAGGAGCTTGTAGGCGAACGAGGCCCCGACCGCCGTGCAGACGATCAGCGAGCCGATCACCCACTCGGCGCCGCTGACCTTGTCGTTGCCGCCGTCGTGGACCATGACCACGAAGAACGACAAGCATCCGATCCCGATGAGCACGCAGGCCGCGACAACGGCGTACGGCGGGCCTAAGCGCCCTGGGAACATCGCACTCATCGGCCTGAGACTATCTGAGACGGGCGTTGACTGAGCCGACCATGCTCTTCGGGTATGACCCGTGCGCTTCTTCCTCTCCTGCTCCTCGGCGCGCTGCTGAGCGGTTGCGACGGCCCGAAGGAGCCGCCGGCGACACCGTCCAGCTCGGCCTCACCCGCCGCTGCGGCGCCGCCGGTCGTGGACACCCGCGCGTTCGGTGAGCTCGAGCGCCGGTTCGGGGCGCGGCTCGGGGTGTACGCCGTCGACACGGGCACCGGGCGCACGGTCGCCCACCGCGCCGACGAGCGTTTCGCGTACGCGTCGACCTTCAAGGCCCTGCTGGCCGGCGTGCTGCTGCGGGATCTGTCCGGCGCCGAGCTGCGGCGTACCGTCACGTACACCGAAGCGGACCTTCTGGAATGGGCGCCCGTCACCTCCCGGCACGTGGCCACCGGCCTGCCGGTCGAGGCCCTGATCGCCGCCGCGGTCCAGCACAGCGACAACACGGCCGCCAATCTGCTGTTCCGGCTGGTCGGCGGCCCACCGGGGTTGCAGCGCGAACTGCGGAGGATCAACGACGGCACGACGTACGTCACCCGGACCGAACCCGCGCTCAACGAGGCCGTTCCGGGCGACCGGCGGGACACGAGCACGCCCCGGGCGCTCGGCGCCGATCTGCGGCGGTTCGTGCTCGGTGACGACCTGCCCGCGCCCCGCCGGCAGAAGCTGATCGACCTGCTGGTGGGCAACACGACCGGCGACACCCTCATCCGGGCCGGCGTGCCGGCCGGCTGGAAGGTGGGTGACAAGACCGGCAGCGGCGGCCACGGCACCCGCAACGACATCGCCGTCGTCTGGCCGCCCACTGGCGGCCCGCTGGTCATCGCCATTCAGTCGGACCGCCGTACGCCCGGCGCGTCCTCGGACGACACCCTGATCGCCGAGGCGGCCCGGGCGGTAGTAGCCCAGCTGCCGGCCACCGGATGACCCTGCGGACGCCGCCCTCACCGCTCAACCGGTGTCGCGTCCGGGCCGGGCACGGGGCGGCCGCCGTGTTCGGCGAGGTCGGCGGGGCGGCCGGTGGTGCCGGTCGCCGTGAGCGCGGCGGCGAACAGGAACATCTGGTTGATGGCGTTGAGGAAGACCAGCAGACCGACCGCTCCGGCGACCAGCTGATAGACGGGGTTGGCCTCGGTCAGCCGTACGTACACACCGCCGATCGTCTTGAGCAACTCCATGGCCACCGCCACCAGCAGCGCCGGCCCGATCAGCCGGCGCCACGGCATGCGCACCCGCGGCAACCCGGTCAGGGCACCGCAGGCCAGGACCAGGTTCACCGCGACGCCCAGCAGGAACCCCAGGGCGGTGAGCCACCGATGCGGCAAGCCGGCGGGCGGTGGCCCGCGCGTCACGCAGCGCCTCCACATCCATCGTCGGCAGGTCCTTCGCGACGTAGTGCTGGATCGAACGGAGCACCCCCGGGTCGTCCAGCACCGGCCCGAAGACAGCGAACGCCACCAGTTGAAGCGCGAAGGTCGCGAAGAACGCGTAGTACGTCACCGCGGCGGACAGCCGGCCGCCGTCGGCCTGGTCGTACCGGACGCCGGCCCGGATGAGTGGTCGATCCAGCCGAACCGTCGGCCGGCGGCACGAGGCACGCGAGAGGACGCCGAGCCATCCGGCCCGACTACCCCGGCCGGCCCGGCTCAGTCGTACCGCCGCCCGGCTGGTTTGCCGGCCGGAGCCGGGGTGGCCGGTCGCGGCCGGTGACGGTCCCCGTGCCGGGCCGGCGCGGTGAGCTGCCGGACGAGCCGCGGCGGCGAGTGCTCGCGGCCGACGCGGTCGAGCAGGCCGTGCCGCTGGCGCAGATCGACGACATCGACGCCGAGGCGGGTGTTGCGCGACGCCAGGGGCTCGGCGGGACTGCACGTGATCTGACGTCAGGCGGCGGCGCGGGCTCCGTCACAATTCCCGTATTCGGCACATTTGCCATCGCGTCTGCGGATACTTTTTGCGACCGGATCAACCGCTCGTCAAGAGGAAGCCGCAGCGTGAACCCGATCACGATCGTCGCCGGGAGCCTCACGCTCTGCGCGCTGGTCGTGCTGATCCTGCGCCGCAAGGTCAAACCGGTGGTCGAGGCCGCCGGCCGGGACCTGCTGGCGCGGGTGGAACCGCAGCTGCCGCCGGGTCTGTGCCGGGTGGCGCGCCGGTGGTACGAGCGGGTCGACCCGGCCACGGCCCGTTCCATCCTGGTGGCCGCGATCGCCGCGGGGGTCGCCTGGTCGGCGGCCACCACCCTGCAGATCGTCGGCGCGGTCACCGCCTCCATCTCGGCGATCCTCTCGGTGCACCTCAGCTCGCACGCCTCGCTCCGGGACGGCACGAAACGCCTGGTCGGCACCCTGGCCGGGATCGGCGTGGCGGTGGGGGTGTGGGGTGTGTTCGGCCCGAGCCCGGTGTCCATCGCCGTGATCGCCGGGTGCGGGCTCATCGTGGGCCGGGTGCTGCGCCTGGGCGACGGCTCGGTCACCGTGCCCGCGACCTCGCTGGGCGTGCTGGTCGCCGGCAGCGCCGTCACCGAGACCTTCGTGTGGGAACGGGTCGGCGCGACCGGCCTGGGCATCGTGGTCGGCATCATCCTGTCGCCGCTCGTCGGCGGGATGACCCCGCTGGAACGGGCGCATTGCAAGCTGGCCCGTCTGTCGACCGAGATCGCGAGCCTGCTCGGCGACCTCGGGGCCGGCGCCGCCCGCGGGTACGGCCGGGACCAGGCCGCGCAGTGGCTGGCGCGGTCCCGCGAGCTCGGCGAGACGCTGGGTGAGGCGGTCGACGCGGTCGAGGACCTGGACCGGCAGGCCCGCTGGTCGCTGACCACACCGTTGACCGAGGTGGCGCCGGTGCACCACACGTTCCGGGTCCTCGAGCACGGGGTGCACCAGGTGAACTCGGTGGCCCGGACGCTGTTCGACGCGGCCGCGACACCACACTGCCCCGGCGTGCCGGACGACATCGGCCCGCTGCTCACGGCCGCCTCGGAGGCGTTCGCCGCGCACGCCACGCTGGAGACCGACCCGGACGCCGACACCACGCAGGACGCCGGCAACCTGGAAGACCTGCTCGACGGCTTGCGCGAGGCCCGCCGGCAGACCTTGCACAAGGTGCGTACGGGCATCGAGGACACCGGGGTGCTGGTGCTCACCGGCTCGATCATCACCGACATCGACCGGATGGCCGGATCGCTGGAGCGTTCGGCCCCGGCCCTCGCCGTCGGCGAACGGGAGAAGGGCCCGGGCATCCCGGCGGTGTCCGAGGTCGTACCCGTCGTCCGCAGCTTCTGGGAGAAGGCGGTGACCCCGAAGAGCGGCGGCGGGGCGGACGGCTGACAGATCGACGTGCGATGATCGGTCAATGGCCGAGCACGACGACCTGCACACCGACCGTCCTCACCCGGCGCGGGTCTACGACTACCTGCTCGGCGGCAAGGACAACTTCGCGGCCGATCGCGAGGCGGCACACCGGGGCCTGAAGGCCAACCCGGACAGCCGGATCCCGCCACGCGAGAACCGGCTGTTCCTGCGCCGGGCGGTGCGGTTCCTGGCCGAGCGGGGCATAGACCAGTTCCTCGACATCGGTACGGGCATTCCCAGCGCTCCGAACGTGCACCATGTCGCCCAGGCGGTCGAGCCCCGGTCCCGGATCGTCTACGTCGACAACGACCCGATCGTGCTGGCCCACGCCCGGGCCCTGCTGACCGGCGATCCCCGCGGGCGGACCGAGTACGTCGACGCCGACCTGCGCGACGTCGACGCCATCCTCCGCGCGGCGACCCGCACCGGCGCCCTCGACCTCGACCGCCCGGTCGGCCTGCTGCTCATCGCCATCCTGCACTTCATCGGCGACGAGGACGAGCCGGGAAAGATCGTGGAACGGCTGCTGGCCGCGCTGCCGCCCGGCAGCTACCTGGCGCTGTCCCACCTGACCGGCGACTTCCGCCCGGAGGCGTGGGCCCAGGTCGCCGAGATCTACCGCCGGCAGGGCGTCACCATGCGGGTCCGCTCCAAGCCGGAGATCGAACGGTTCTTCACCGGCCTGGAGATGGTCGACCCGGGCCTGCGGGTCGTCCCGGCGTGGCGGCCCGACCTCGGCGAGCCCACGGAGCCCGCGCCGTCCGACGACCAGGTGTCCGTCTACGGCGCGGTCGCGCGTAAGTAGACCCGCTCAGTGGGGCCGGGCCGGGCGTACCAGGCCCGCGTCGTAGGCGGCGATGACCAGCTGGGCGCAGTCGCGGGCTCGACCATGCTGAACCGCGTGCTCAGTTCCCGAGCAGGTCGTGCAGCGCCGCCGCGGCCAGGGTGTCTCCGCCCTCCGCGGCCAGGCGGAAATGTCGCTCGGCTCCGGCCAGATCGCCGTGGCTCTGGAGCAGGTTCGCCAGGTTGTGATGGGCGTGGGTGTCGCCGAGCTCGGCGCCGGCCCGGTAGGCGGCTTCCGCGGCGCCGGCGTCGCCGAGGACATCGGCGTAGAGGTTCCCCAGCGGAACCATGCTGTCCGTCTCGCCCAGCTCCATGCCGCGCAGCAGCACCAGCCGGCCCTCTTCGATCCGGCCCGTGGTCACCAGCAGGTCGCCGAGGTCCGCGCGGGTGGAGGGGTAGAGCTCCGCTCCGGCGCGCAGGGCCGGCTCGAGCGAAGGGTCGAGGCTTTCGTCCCAGCGCCAGCAGGCCAGCACCGCCGCGGCCAGTTCGTTGCCCGCGGCAGCGGCGCGTTCCATCGCCCCCATGGCCGCGTGGCGCTCGCCCTGCTCCCGCAGACAGAAGGCCAGCCCCAGGGCGCCGCCGCTGTCGCCGGCCCGTTCGGCCCGCTCGTAGGCGCGCATCTCGCCGGCCAGGTCGCCCAGTTCGTGCAACACCAGACCGAGGTTCAGCCACGCGCCGGTCTCGCCACGCTCGAGGGCGACCTCGTAGGCGTCCACCGCTTCCGGGAAGCGCCTCTGGCCGGCCAGGGTGTTGCCGAGGTTGAAGGCGCCGGCGGCGTCACCCAGCTCCGAGGCCCGCCGAAAGCAGCACTCCGCGCCGTCAGCCTCGCCGCTGTCCGCGAGATCGCACCCGATGTCGATCAGCTCGTCGACGTCGGAGGTCGCGTGCGCCCGGCGCAGCAACTGAGCTGAGGTCGTCTCCACGATCGTGATCGTGCCTCACGGGCCGGGCCGTGCGCGAACGGAAATGCCGGCTTCGGCGACATGGTGGGCGGCGGGGTACAGCAAACGAAGCGCGCGGATGGCATGATCTCGGCCATGTCGCTGAGTCGCCGCCATGTCCTGGGTGCCGGAGCCGCCGCGCTGACCGCCGCCGTCGCCGGCTGTGGCCGGGACAAGAACGACTGGGTCAAAGGACAGGACAGCGGCGGTACGGGTGGTGGAGTCGCCGCCGCGGCCGCCCCGGCGTATGTGGCGCCGCTCAAGGCCGTACTCACCAAGTATCTGAAAGCGACCCCGGCCAACCCGAAGCACCCGACCTATGCCGGGGCCGCGCTGGTCGTGATGGTGAACAACTCGACGACCGTGAACCTCGCCGTCGGGCACGCGCTGCGCTACGGCGCCGGGCCGGTCGAGCTGGCCGCGGCCAAGCGGGTGGCCATGCGAACCGACTCGATCTTCGATCTCGCCTCGCTGACCAAGGTGTACGTGGCGATCGCCCTGCTTCAGCAGGTCGACAAGGGCAAGGTCGATCTGAACGCCCCGGTCGCCCGCTATCTGCCCGGGTTCACCGGCACGAACAAGGCCAAGGTGACCGTACGGATGTTGCTCGCGCACACGAGCGGGCTACCGGTCGGCGTCACCGGTGTGAAGGGCCTGTCGGCCGCCGCCCAGCGGGCCCGGGTGCTGGCCACGCCGCTGGTCAGCGGGGCCGTGCCCGGCCGGACGTTCCGCTACTCGAGCGCCGGCCTGATGGTCGCCGGCCAGATCGTCGAGAAAGTCACCGGCACCACCCTCGACGTGGCCGTCCGCAACGGCATCACCACCCCGATGGGCCTGCGGTACATGGGCTTCAACCCGCGCAAGTGGCTCTCCGCGGCCGACCAGGCGGCGCGGCTGGTGGCGACCGACGCCCGGACGTCCCGCGGTCTGCTGCGCGGGGTCGTGCACGACGACATCGCGGCCCAGATGGGCGGGGTGATCGGCAGCGCCGGGCTGTTCGGCACGGCCCGCGACGTCGCCCTGACCGGTCAGATGCTGCTGGCCGGGGGCGTCTACGGCGGCAAGCGCCTGCTGTCGGCGGCCATCGTCAAGCAGATGCTCACCAACCAGAACGCCGGCCTGCCCGCCGTCGACCCGGAGCGGCCCGGCCGCCCGTCCGACCACGGTCTCGGCGTGACCCTGCGCCAGCCCTGGTTCATGGGCAACCTGTCGTCGCCCACGACGTTCGGCCACACCGGATTCACCGGCACCTCGCTGCTGGTCGACCCGCGGCGCAAGCTGGTGGTGTCGCTGATGACCAACCGGGCCCACCCGAACTGGAGCTGGGCCAACCCGGACCCGATGCGGGCCGAGGTCGCTTCCACGCTGGCCCGGTACTTGTAGACCCTCAGCGCCCGTTACCTTTTTGATCGTCCCCAGCCGGGGCTGCTCGGTCGCTCGGTCCGGTATGACTTACTGCTTCTGTCGCACGCATGATCCGGGGGGTGTTGTCGCCGGACTGGGTGGCGTCGGCGAGACCGCTGATAGGGACCCGGCCACCCGCATTCTGGGTCGGTCTCTTCGTAACGTGGCTGCCGGCAGTCCGACGCTCAGATACGGCGGCCGAGCCCATGATGGACATCGTGGAAGACGAAGACGTGAGCGACGAGTACGGCGTATTCCTCGGCTTGGACGTCGGCAAGAGCGATCACCATGCGGTCGCGCTGGACCCAACAGGTAAACGGCTGCGTGATTCGCCGCTGGGCATCAGATCGCTTACCTGCCGGTCTGGTCATGCGCCGGCTCGCCGATCCGCACCCGGGCACGGCGAAAACCGACGCCCGTGACGCCTATGTGATCGCGGACGCCGCTCGCACGTTGCCGCACACGCTGCGTCGGGTCGATGCCGGTGATGACACTCTGGCCGAGTTGGAGATGCTGGTCTTACCGAGATCGTCAAGCCGCGGGCACCGTGCATGGGTGCCCGCCTTGTCGAGCAGATCTTTACCGCCTTGGACGCCCAGACGGTGGTCGTTCCCGGCACAACCGCGACAGAGACCATCCTGCCGAAGCTGGCCGACAGCCTGCGGGAGCTGCTGAAACAGCGTGAAGAGCTCGCCGGGCGGATCGAGGGGATGCTCGATGCCCGCCGTTCGAACACCAGCATCTGCGGGGAACACCCGCCCAAGGGCGGCAACAAGCAGCTCAAACGCGCGTTGTTCCGGTCTGCGTTCGCGGCCCTGTCCGACCCGCTCAGCCGGGCCCTACGACCGCAAACGCGCTGAGGGCAAGAGACACAAACCGGCGGAAAAGCTCGCCCTCGCCGCTTGACAGAACCCATAGGGACACCCCTCCGCACGGGTTCATAAGATCTTCAGGTAGCTAGATGGTCGAGATACTTGTATAAAAAGATTCATGACGACAGAGATATCTGGCCGACGGCGGTGGCTGGGCCTGATCGTGGTCAGCCTCGGTGTCGCGATGATCATCGTGGACGCGACGATCGTGAACGTCGCGGTGCCGTCGATCATCGACGACATCGGCGCCACCTCGAGCGACGCGCAGTGGATCCAGGAGTCGTACACCCTGGTCCTGGCCTCGCTCCTGCTGGTCGCCGGCCGTACGGCCGACCGGGCCGGCCGGCGCCGGCTGTTCATGGCCGGCATCGGCGTCTTCGTCCTCGGCAGTGTCGGATGCGCCCTGGCCCCCACGCCACCCGTGCTGATCGCCTGCCGGCTGGTGCAGGGCATCGGCGGAGCGATGATCCTGCCCACGTCCCTGTCGCTGCTCAACGCCAACTTCACCGGGCGGGAGCGCGGTATCGCGTTCGCCGTGTGGGGCTCCACCATCGGCGGCACGGCAGCGCTCGGGCCACTGCTCGGTGGCTGGCTCACCACCGAGTTCAGTTGGCGGTGGGCGTTCGGGATCAACGTCCCGCTCGGGCTGCTGTTGCTGATCGGCGCGCCGCTGCTGCTGCCCGAGTCGCGCGAGCCGCGCCGCCGTGGCGGCAACGACTGGGCCGGCACCGTCCTGTCCGTGGTGAGCCTGGCCGCGCTCGTCTTCGCGCTCATCGAGGGCCGCGAGTACGGCTGGTTCGAGCGCACCGGTCCGGTGGACGTGGCCGGCCTGAGCTGGACGGCGCGATTGTCGCCGGTGCCGTTCGCCTTCGCGCTGGCCGTGGCCGGCCTGCTGGCTTTCGTGCTGGTGGAGCGGCGCCGCAACGCGGCCGGCCGGCCCGTCCTGCTCGACTTGAGGCTGTTCGCCATCTCCTCGTTCCGCAACGGCAACGTGGTGGCCGGTGTGGTCAGCCTGGGCGAGTTCGGCCTGCTCTTCGCGCTGCCGCTGTGGCTGCAGAACGTGCGGGGCTACAGCGCGTTCGAGACCGGGCTGGTCCTGCTGCCGCTGGCGGCCGGAAGTTTTGTGGCCAGCGGCTTGGCCGTCCCGCTCACGGCCGCCCGGGGCGCCGTCTTCTCCGTACGGCTCGGGATTCTGCTGGAGCTCGCCGGGGTCGTCGGCGTCGGGCTGGTCGCCGCGCCCGGCGCCGCCTGGTGGCAGGTCGCGCCGATGCTGTTCGTCTACGGCGTCGGCGTCGGCCTGGCCACCGCCCAGATCACCGGGGTGGTGCTGGCCGACGTGCCGGTGGAGATGAGCGGCCAGGCCTCCGGCACTCAGAGCACGACCCGGCAGCTCGGCTCGGCCCTGGGTATCGCGGTGCTGGGCACCGTCCTGTTCAGCGTCCTCGCCGGGCAGCTGAGCACCGCGCTTCAGGACCGCGGCCTGCCGGAGCGGCAGCGCTCGGCGATCGTGTCGGCGGTCAAGGACAGCGGGGGCGCGGCGATACCCGGCCTGGCCGCCGCCCCGCCGACGGCACCCCTGGCCGCCGACGCCGAGCGGGCGTTGTCGACGGCCACCCGATGGACGGCGTTCACGGCGGCCGGGTTCCTGCTGATCGGCCTCATCGCCTCGGTCCGGCTGACCCGTCCCTCTCGCCGAGACCGCTCCGAACGCGGGTCTTGACCCGTCGCGGCCGGAGCGGCCCCGGCTGGGGGCATCGCTACCCGTACGTGATGTCGCTGCGGTTGACCTTGCAGTTGGCGTCGTTCCAGCCCTCGCCGAGGTACTTGGGCTCGCTGCCCTTGGCCACGCCCTGGTACTTGCCGCAGACCGTGGCGCTGGAGCTGTTGCGCAGGGTGACGCGGGTGATGGTGGCCGTGTCGCCCCAGTTGCTGTTGATGCCGGCGACCATGTCGATGTCGTTCAGCAGCACGTTGTCGATTTTGACATGGCGCTGGTACGAGCTGGAGCAGTTGCCGCAGGCGCGGTAGAGCTTGCCGGAGCCGCTCAGGTAGAAGCCGGAGATGCTGACCGTGCCGTTGCCGTTGTGCTGGAACGTCTTGTCGCTGCCGGACCGGGCGCCGCCGCCGATGACGTAGCTGGTGCCGCCGCCGGTGCCCTTGAAGGTGGCAGCGTCCTCGCCGATGTCGTTCCACCACACGTTGCGGATCGTGCAGGTGCCCTCGCAGTGCACGCCGTCGCCGGCCGGGGAGCCGATGATGACGTTCTGCAGGGTGCCGCCGTTCGCGATCTTGAACATCGGGTCCTGGGATTCGTTCTGCGAGCCGTCACCGATGCAGCAGTACGTCTTCATGCCCCCGTCGAAGGTGCCCGAGACGTTGATCGTGCCCGAGACGCTGGCCGAGCCGGCCGAGGACGGCCAGGAGCCGGTCGGCGTGCCGGGGTTCGTGGGCGGGGTGGTCGGTGGTGTGGTGGGTGGCGTCGTCGGCGTCGTGCCGCCGCCACCGCCGTACGTCTCGAACTCGGCGATCCGCGGCGCGCCGGACGCGCTGGTGATGTCGAGGGTCAGCTTCTTCAGCGACGTCGAGGCGAACGAGATGGTGCTCGGGCTGCCGCTGCCGCTGGCCAGGACGGCGCCGCTGTCGGCGTTGAGCACCCGCCAGGCGCCGATCGAGCCGCCGCCGGAGGCCTGCCGGACGACGGCCGAGGACACCGTGGTGGCGCTGCCCCACTTGACCGAGACGTATCCGGTCGAGCCGTTGGGCGACCAGTAGGTGCCGGTGTTCCCGTCCTTGACGTTGCCGTAGCTGGTGCCACTGGCCTTGCTGGACCCGTCGGCGCCGGCCCCGAGGCTCAGGTTGTCGGCGGCCAGGGCCGGGCCGGCCGGCAGGGTCAGCATGATGGTGGCGGCCGCGACGGCGGTGGCCCCCACGCTGAGGGCGATCGATCGTTTCATCCTCGTCTCGCTTTCGTCGGTTCGGGTGCGTCGCGCTACCGCCCACGAAGGAAAGCGCTTACCTCGGGACGATAGATATGCGTCGATGCCGAAACAAGGAGTTGCAGGATTTGCAGTGAAAGACTGTTCGCCATGATCACGGAAGATCGGCTCGAACAGGCCAGGGAAGCGTACGAGCGGGCCGTGTACGGCGGTGACCCCGGCCCGCTGACGGACGCCGAGCGGGCGCTGGACGCGCTCGAGGCGGACACGGCCCTGGCGCGGGGGAAGATCCGGCACGCGCGGTTCCAGAGCGGTGACGGGCCGGCCGCCGAGGATCCGGCCGAGCTGCCGTTGTTCGAGCGGGCGCTCGAGCTGTACCGGGCTCTGAACGACGCGCGCGGTGAGGCCGAGGCGCTGTTCTGGATCGGCTGTGTCCACCAGTTCATCCGGCGCGACAACGAGACCGCGACGCCGTACCTGGAGCTCGCCGCGGAGGCCGGGGACAAGCACACCCGATCCGAGGCTCTGCGGCACCTGGGCATCGCGGCCCACGCCGCCGGCCGGCTGGACGAGGCTCGCCAGTACCTGGAGGAGTCGTCCCGGCTGCGCCGCGAGACCGGGTCACTGGCCGGTGTGGCCTCCAACATGGTCGGCCTGGCCTACATCGCGGCCGCGCAGGATCGCCGCCCGGACGCGCTCGCCATACTCGACGAGGCCCAGGCCATCGCCCGCGATCACGGTGCGCACGCCATCACGCGGCACCTCGAGCAGGCCCGAAGCCGGATCTGACCCGGGCGGTGGCGATCGGCGGGCCGGAGCGCGCCGATCGCCACCGGTCCTGCGGTCAGGCGCGGGACCACTTCTGGTTGGGGGTGCCGGCGCAGTCCCAGAGCTGGAGCTGGGCGCCGTTGGCGGTGTTGCGGTCCTTGACGTCGACGCACCGGTTGGCCGAGACGTTCACCAGGTCACCCGCGGCCGACAGGGTGAACCGCTGCACCGGGTTGCCGTTGCAGGTGACCAGCTGGATCGGGGTGCCGTTGGCGAGGGCGCCGCCGGCCGGGTCCATGCACTTGCCCATGGCCCGCATCGTGCCGTCGCCGTTCGCCGTCCACTGCTGAGCCGCCGAGCCGTTGCAGTCCCACGTCTGCAGGCGCGCCCCGTCGGCCGGGTTGGCGTTCGGGATGTCGATGCAGCGGCCGCTCAGGCTGGACTTGAGGGCGGTGCCGTTACCGGTCGGCGGCGGGGTGGTGGTCGAGGTGCTGACGTGGACGTAATCGACCAGCATCCGGCTCTCGTTGGGCAGGCCGGCCGGGTTGCCCTGACCGAAGTTCCCGCCGACCGCGAGGTTGAGGATGATGAAGAACGGGTGGTCGAACACCCAGTTCACGTTGCCCTTGGCCGCGCGCAGCGAGTCGGGCGTGGCCCGGAAGTACTCCTGGCCGTCGACCGTCCACACGATCAGATTGGGCGACCAGTCCACGGCGTACGTGTGGAAGGCCTGGTACCAGGGTGAGCCGGCGACCAGGGTGCCGCCGAACGAGCCGCCGCCGGAGTAGCCGGGTCCGTGCAGGGTGCCGAACAGCCGGTTGGGGTCCCGGCCGACGACCTCCATGATGTCGATCTCGCCGTCGGTGGGCCAGTTGCCGCCGCCGAGCATCCAGAAGGCGGGCCAGAGGCCGGAGCCGTTGGGGACCTGGATGCGGGCCTCGACGTGCCCGTACTGCTGGCTGAACTTGCCGGAGGTCTGAATGCGGCCGGAGGTGAACTGGCAGGTGCCGTTCCAGCAGTTGTTGCCGCCGCTGCCCTTGCGGGCGGTGATGACCAGGTGACCCTGGCCGTCCATGGCGACGTTGCTCGTGCCGCTGGTGTAGTACTGCAGCTCCTGGTTGCCCCAGCCGCTGCCGCCCACGTCGAAGTTCCACTTCGACGTGTCGACGCCGGTGCCGGCCGCGCCGTTGAAGTCCTCGTTCCAGACCACGGCCGCCTCGGCCGTGTCGCTCCTGGAGCCGACGGCCAGGCCGCCGCTCAGGGCCACCACCACGGCCGCGGCCGCGATGAAAAACCGTGACTTACGCATAGGGGATTCCTCGGGGGAGAGGGGGTTAATGTGTAACAGTCTTAAAAATTGCCCCCGGGGCAGTCAAGCGGACGGCGAGGTTCCGGAACTTACGGGCACGATCGTTGTCAGTCTGCGCTGCGTCCATCCGACCCAGAAGTCACCCAGGTCGTTCGCCAGCCAGTGCGGGGCCGCGCTCACCGGGTCCCACAGGAAAACACCGGGGTTCCCGTCCCGGGGTACGCAGATACGGGCCCCCGTGCCGTCGTCGCCGATCGCGACGAGCTCGCGCCGGGCCGGCGGCGCGTCACGCCACTCGCGTTCGTTGCGGGAGGTCAGGTCGGCCAGCGGCCAGAGGAAGAACCGCTGCCCGTCCTGCTCCAGGAAGCCGTCGGTGACCTCGTACAGCCTCCGGAGGTCGTGGGTGAGGCTCTCGCACGCGGCCAGCTGTTCGGCGGGAACACCCGGCTGGGCGAGATAACCGTCGGTCGCGCGCACCAGGTCGCGCCAGTCAACGAGGACCATTTGCGGATGATTCCACTGTATTCACCCGACTTTCCGTCACCGCCCCGCAGCTCAAGGTCACGGATCAGTCTCAGCCGGCACTGCCCAGGTACTCGGCCCACCCGCCGCGCGGAGCACGGCCCACGGGCAGCGCGCGCAGGCGCTTCAGGACGGCCTCGTTCTGCGCCTCGAGCCAGGCCACGAGCTGGCGGAACGACACGAAGCGGACGTGCGGGTGCTGGGCCATGGCCCGGGCCGCCTCGGTGATCGCGTCCATGTAGATGCCGCGGTTCCAGTTCTCGAAGTGGTTGCCGATGATCAGGGGCGCCCGGTTGCCGGTGTAGGCCCGCCGGAAACCGGCCAGGTAGGCGTCTCGGGCCTGCGCCTTCCAGGCCTGGTGCCGCGCCGGGTCGCCGTGTGGGGTCCGCGACTGGTTGAACATGATGTTGTAGTCCATCGAGATGACCTCGAAGCTGTGCCCCGGGAACGGGATGCTCTGCATGGGCACCTGCCAGAGGCCGTTCTTCCACTGCTTGGGCCAGACCTGGGTGCCGGTGCCGGAGCTGTCGTACTTCCACTGTTGGGCGCGGGACGCCTTCAGCAGGTTCTTCTGCCCCTCCAGGCAGGGGGTCCGGCCGCCGATCAGCTCCTTGCCGTAATCGAACGGCAGCGGGGGCAGGTCGGTGAAGCCGGTGTTGGTGCGCCAGTTCCGTACGAAGGAAAGGGCTTGATCGATCTCGCTGTCCCAGTCGGACGGCGACCAGCGCTCGACGCCGCCGGGCCCGCAGAAGTGACCGTTGAAGTGGGTGCCGATCTCGTTGCCGGCCAGCCAGGCCGGGCCGAGCTGGCCGATCGTGCCGTGCACCGACTTCTCGGAGAACCAGCCGATGGCGGAGGCGCCGGCCGGGTGCCGCGGCGGCCGGTAGAGCATGCGCTTCGACTTCGGCAGCGTGTAGAGGCCGGTCAGGAAGAACGTCATATTGCCGTGCAGTTCCCGCGCGAGCTCCCGGAACCGGGTGAACAGATCGGCCCGCCCGGAGCCGTCCCAGGAGAACACCACGAACTGCGGCGGCTCCTCGCCGGGCCGCAGCGGCCGGGCGACCGGCTGGTGCGGTTGCGGCCCGGTGTCGCTGGTGCTGCCGTCACCGATCAGCCGGACCTTCGGCGGCGGCGGCGGTGCCGAGGAGGCGGCGGCGGACGAGGGTGCGGGGGAGGCCGGCGGGGACGTGGCGTGATGCCGGGCCGGTCCGCAGCCGGCCAGGGTCCCCGCGGCCGCCGCGAGCAGCATTGCCCTTCTGCTGACCATCTGTGTTTCTCCCCGTGCGAGTGATCTTCGGTTCGCACTCACGCTACGGAGACGGCGACGGTCTCGAATCCCCGGAAAGTGCCACCCCGCTCACTGCCGGCGGAGCAGGCCGATCAGCAGGACAGCACAGCCGGCCAGGCAGAGGACGGTCCGGGCGTGGTTGGCCGGGTCCCAGCCGGCCAGGTACCGCGACCAGGTGATCGTGTCCGCGTCCAGGCGGTTGTTGAGCGGCACGTTGACCACGACGGTGACGCCGAGGGCCCCGGCCACGGTCAGGACCGCGCCCGTCAGCAGCCAGCCGGAGCCGGGCTGCGACCAGGTCGCCAGCGCCCGGACGGCCACCGCGACACACAGCGCCGACACCCCGAAGAGGGCGATCATGAGAGGCGGCCGCTCGGCGGTCACGTTGAGCGAGCGCATGGCGGCGGCGCCCGCCGGGTCGGGCAGGCGCCGCAGTCCACTCATGACAAAGGCGGAGAACGCGAAGAACACGCCGGCGAGCAGGCCGCCGCCGACGACGGTGGCCGCGGTGAGGACATCCCAGGTGCGAGTCATGGATCCATGTCACCGCGGCCCGGCGGGATACTCCATGCGGCAGCCGCTTGATCCCATAAGCGAGAGTCAGACGCAGTCGGGGCTGACGATCTCGTCCAGTTTGTTGTTGCCGCCGAGCAGGCTCGAGTAGCCCTTGTGGGGGGCCATCAGGCCCAGGCCCACGTCGGCCGAGTGGTTCGCCGACTTGTGGTCGAGCAGCAGGTACTTGCTGCTCGTGTTGTTGACCACCGAGTCGACGGCGTTACGCAGGTTGATGGGCCG
The DNA here is from genome assembly GCF_043197815.1 of Actinoplanes sp. NPDC048988. Lineage (NCBI taxonomy): Bacteria > Bacillati > Actinomycetota > Actinomycetes > Micromonosporales > Micromonosporaceae > Actinoplanes > Actinoplanes sp. NPDC048988. The sequence continues at coordinate 162,280 of NZ_JBICTW010000010.1, forward strand.
GCCGAGGTCGATCATGCCGCAGCCGGCGAGCCAGTCCGGGGCGTACCACGAGGAGTCCGGGCCGCGGTTGCTGTTGAAGTTGACGTTCAGGTAGACGCAGACGTAGTTGGCCTGGCACCCGTGCAGGGGGCCGACCGCGGCCCGGGCCGGGGCGGGCGTGACGGCCAGGCCGGGGAACAGCAGGGCCAGGACCGCGGCCGTACGGAGTCGAAGCTTGGTCATGTCGGGTTTCCTCACTCGTCGGTGGTGTGTGGCTGGGCGGCATAGGACTGGAACGCGTTCAGGAAGGCCGTGGCGTAGCCGACCTGTCCACGGCGGTTGGGGTGGAACGACTCGACGACGTTGGTGTCGAGCACCCATTGGTGCAGCCATTCCTGGTTGGCCGGGTCGGCCGTGTTGCCGTTGCAGACGCCGTGCCCGCGGAACTCGTCCTCGACCTGCTGAGCGGCCGAGATGACACCGGCTTCGCGGGCGGCCCGTTCGATCATGTTGTTCATCCGGATCGTCAGGTCGCGGACCATGTCGCGCTCGGCGTTGCTGAAGTAGAGCTGGCCGCAACCACTGGCGCCGGGCTCGAGAATGATCGGATATCCGCCGGCCACCACGTCGCTGGCCGGCGAGGCCGCCTTGATCGCCTTGTAGAGGTCGACCAGGTTGTCCTCGATGTTGTCGATGTTGCTCTCGGCCCGGCCCCGCTGGTCGGTGCAGTCGCCGGCCGCGCACTCGAGCAGGATCTGGAACCATTCGACGTCGTTCCCGCCGGCCACCACGGTGACCAGGCGCGGTGAGGCGTTCGGCAGCCCGGCCAGCACCGGCACCTGGTCGGCCTTGACCTGGTGGATCAGCCGGCCGGCGCAGGCCAGCAGCCAGCGGCGGGCGATGAACGAGCCGAGGATCTGCCGTCCCCAGGCGTAGGCCGACCGCTTGCAGCCGGTGTTGTCCGGGTCGGCGTCGTAGGCGTCGGCGCCCAGGCCGGAGGCGTACGAGTCACCCATCGCCACCACCTCGCGGGTGCCGATGCCGGTGGTGCGGAACCCGACCGTCGAGGTGCCACCGGCCGACAGGTAGCCGTTGTAGGGCACGACGGTGTACTTGTACCAGGTGCCCGAGGTGAGCAGCCCGGCGGTGAAGGTGGGGCCGGCGATGTTCCACGGCAGCTTGTTCTGCACCCAGGTGCGCAGGTAGGTCTCGTGGATGGCGTAGCTGTCGGCGCCCGAGGCGGGCGTCCAGCTGATCTTCGCCGAGTTCTCCGCGATGTTCGAGACCTCGACCCGCGGGACCACGCCGGGCGGGCTGCCGCCGACCGTGCCGGTGGCCACGCTCGACGGGGTGTTCGCCCGCAGGTTGCCCTTGACCGCCCGGACCTGGTACTCGGCCCGCATCCCGGCCGGCAGCGGCCGTGACGTCCAGGAGTCGGCCCCGATGGGCAGCGGGAGCTGGGTGAAGGTCGTCTCGCCGGCGCTCACGTTGCGCTGGTAGAGCAGGTAGCCGCCGGCCCCGAACACGTGCGACCACGAGATCCGGAGCCCCTCGGTGATCGGTGTGACGGTCACCGCGGCCGGGAAGGCCAGATTGATCGGCGCGTCCACGGTCGCCGGCGGGTACGAGGCGGCGGCCCCGAAGGACCAGGCGGCGGCCAGGGTGTCGGCGTAGACGTCGGCGATCACGTACTCGCCGCGCACGCCGGGGTGCAGGTCGTCGTAGGAGTCGACCCGCCAGTCGTACCGGGCGGCGATGTCGGCCACGGCCAGGCTCAGGTTGGCGTAGTTCGCGCCGAGGGCGCCCAGGCTCGAGCGCACCTTCGCGTTGTAGGCGTCGATGGCCACGGGCAGGTCGGCCCGTCCCTCGATCGGGGACCGCTGCGGCACCGTACCCACCGCGACCTTGATCTGATGTCCGCGCCGGGCGGCGGCCCGGTCGACGCCGGCCAGGAAGGCGCCCAGGTCGGTCCAGAGGCCGTTGGCGTCGCTGACGAACCAGCCGAGATCGTTGAAGCCGAGCTCGAGGAGCAGATAGTCCGGGTTCGCGGCGAACGTCTCGGCCTCGATGACCGCCTTCGCCTTGTTCATCTGCCAGCCCCACTGGGCCAGGTTGGCCGAGTCGAAACTGATGCCGGGCCGGTACGCGCCGGTGTGCACCGCCGGAAGGGTCTGGCCCTCGGCCGGCAGCGCGGCCGGGATCACGTGGGTCCCGGCCCACGGGCCGACGAAGTCCACCGACTGCCCGACGGCGGCCAGATGCTGGGCCAGCCGGTAGCGCCAGGTGAAGTCGCCCTCCAGGCCCTGGCTGATCGAGTCGCCGACGACCAGCACCCGGCCGTGGGCCGCCGCCTCGGCCGGTGTCGCGGCCAGGAGGGGAATCAGGCACAGCAGGGCCGCGAACCATGCGCCCACCGTGCGTCGCGAAATCGCCATGCTCATGCTCCTCGAAGTTCGGGGCCGGTGGGAGCATCGGACGGCATCGATGGCCGCGGCAAGGCGGAACTGTCCGCCGGCCGGCGCCCGGGGACAGATAGGGCCGGCGGCCGACAGATGGAGGCGGCTCAGACGCCGGTGTCGACGAGCACGGCGTCGTCGACGGTGACGACGAGGGCGCCCACCCCGCCGAGCTGGAAGGTGACCTCGCCGATGTCCGTGACGGTCCGGCCGGCCGTGAAGGTGTAACTGTGCCGGCAGGGCACCCGGCTCAGGGGGAGGCTTTCCATCAGCGCCGGCTGGAACGCCGGCGGCCTCTTGTCCTGCACGCGCAGCAGGACGTCGACGGAGCGGTCGGCCGTGACGGTGAAATCGAGCCGGTAGCGATGTCCGGCGATGAGCGTGATGCCGCTGCGGATCACCATCTGCTCGTACGGCAGGGTGGATCCGGCGGGTACGGCGGCCACGAATCCGGCCGGCCGGGTGGTCAGCCCCATGTTGACGGCGTTGGACCACCAGTCGGGGCGGATCGACGGGACGGACGGCGTGCCGGGTGGGCCCATCACGAGCGCCCCGTCGGGCCGGGGTACGCCGGACGGCAGACAGCCCCATCCGGTGGCCGGCGTCGGCGCCGCGCCCGGTGTGGGTTCGGCCGATCCGGCGGCGAGCCGGGAGCCGGCCACGCCCGAGCCCACACCGGCGGCGAAGATCGCCAGTACGACGGCCCAGGGCAGCCACCGGCGCCGCCTCGGAAGCTCGGTTTCCTGTCTGACCAGCTCCGACGACGGGCGCGGGACAGGTAGCAGGTCCGGGGCGCGGCGGTCGGCCTCGCGGGCGGCGTCGATGAGTGTGCCGAGGTGGCCGACGGCGACGGCCAGCCGCCGGGCGTCGTCCGGGCCGAACGGCACGCCGGCGATGTGGTGCGAGGCCCGGGCGACCGCGACGACGGCGACCGGGTCGCTCAGGTACCGCCGGTCGCCGGCGAGCACACCGGCGACGACGTCCTTGTCGACGGCCAGGCCGGGCGCCATCCGGTGGGCCCTGATCACCTCGGCCAGGTGGCGCAGCGAGGCCGCGTGCCGCCGCCGGCGCGGCGCCGGCGTGCCGTCGGGCGGGACGTACACCCCGTCCCGGCGGGCCTGCGCCGCGGCCGCGTTCACCGTCGAGGCGATCAGTTCCGCCGCTTCGTCGACCCGCTGCCACCACGGCGCCGATGGTGTCGCCACGTCCCCTCCCCGCATCGACCCCGAACAATCTAACGCAACCGGGTGTCCTAACTCGACAGCTGTCGGCCGGGGACGGATGCGCCCGGGTGAGGGACAGCCGGTCATTGCCCGCTGAGTGGCCGGGCCCCGCCGAAGGACACGATCCGGTACCAACCCGGGATATTGATCTTCGTAAGTGGTTAGGGTCTCGCCAACGGTGACCAGCCCGTCACCGCGTTTGCCCGTACCCACAGGACGAGGTGAATATCATGCGTGCATCGGGGATGCAGGCACGGAGGCTCCGGACGGTCATCGCCGCCGGGGTCGTCGCGGCGCTGGCCATCGGCGGGGCCGGTTGCGCGAAAAGTGACCGCGACAGCGGTGGCGACGAGAACAAGGCGGCGACCGGCGGGACCTTCATCTTCGCGGGGGCCGGTGATCCGAAGAACTTCGACCCGATCTTCAACGACGACGGTGAGTCGTTCCGGCCCATCCGGCAGATGTACGACACTCTCGTCACCCACAAGCCCGGCACCGCCGAGCTGACCGGTGGCCTGGCCGAGAGCTGGTCGAACGACCCCACCGGCAAGGTGTGGACGTTCAAGCTGCGCCAGGGCGTCAAGTTCCACGACGGCTCGGCCCTGGACGCGGCGGCGGTCTGCGCGAACTTCGACCGCTGGTTCAATATGAAGGGCGAGGCCGCCCAGTCCCAGATGATCTACTACGCCGACGTGTTCGGCGGTTTCGCCGGCAGCCCGGACGCCGTCTACGACAACTGCAAGGCGCAGGACGCCTCCACCGCGGTCGTGACGATGAAGAAGTACAAGGGCGCCTTCCCGGGCGCGTTCGCGCTCACCGCGTTCTCGATCGCCAGCCCGACCGCGATGAAGCAGTACGACGCCGACAAGGTGACCCAGAACGGCGACTCGTTCGCGTACAGCGCCTTCGCCACCGAGCACCCGACCGGCACCGGCGCCTTCACCTACGGCGGCTGGAACAAGGCGACCGGCGAGATCACGCTGAACAAGAACCCCGACTACTGGGGTGACAAGGCCAAGGTCGACAAGATGATCATCAAGGTCATCAAGGACGAGAACACCCGCAAGCAGGAGCTGCGCGCCGGCACCGTGCAAGCGATCGACTTCCCGGCCCCGGCCGACCGCAAGGCGCTGGCCGACGAGGGCTACAAGGTCCTCAACCGGCCCGCCTTCAACATCCTCTACCTGGGCATCAACCAGAAGAACCCCAAGCTGAGAGACTTGCGGGTACGCCAGGCGATCGCGTACGCCCTGAACCGCGCCCAGCTCGTGCAGACCAAGGGACCGGGCGGCTCCACGGTGGCCGACGAGTTCCTGCCGAGCACGGTCATGGGCTATGCCCCGGACGTGCAGAAGTACGACTACAACCTGGACAAGGCCAAGCAGCTGCTGTCCGAGGCCGGCGCGACCGGGCTGACCCTGAACTTCTACTACCCGACCGAGGTGTCCCGGCCGTACATGCCGAACCCCCAGGAGATCTTCACCGTCCTGGCCAACGACCTGCAGGCCGCCGGCATCAAGATCAATGGCGTGCCGCGCCCGTGGAACGGCGGCTTCAAGGACGACGTGCAGCAGTTCGGCAAGCAGGACCTGCACATCCTCGGCTGGACCGGCGACTACAACGACCCCGGCAACTTCGTCGGCACGTTCTTCGGCCGGGAGAAGAAGGAGTTCGGCGACGGCGCCATGACCGACATGTTCACCGCCATCGGCAAGGCCGACGCCACCGTCGAGCAGAACGCCAAGAAAGCCGCGTGGGAGCAGGTCAACCGCGACATCGCCAGCAAGTGGCTGCCGGCCGTCCCGATCTGGCACGGCCCGCCCGCCCTGGTCACCACGAAGAACGTCGAAGGCCTGGTGCCGAGCCCGCTCACCGCCGAGCAGTTCAACACCGTCTCGATCACCAAGTAGGCCGCCGGCCCGGGCCGGACACGGCCCGGGCCGTCCGACGCGAATCGGAGAACGATGCTGAAAGTCGTTTCGCGCCGCCTGATCCAGCTGTTCATCACCCTGCTCGCCCTGATGACGCTGATCTTCTTCTGGCTGCGCAGCCTTCCCGGCGGGCCGGTCGACGCCCTGCTGGGTGAACGTGCCACCCCGGAGACCCGGGAGCGCCTGATCCGGGCCCTCGGCTACGACGAGCCGATCTGGGTCCAGTACGGCCACTTCCTCAAGAACGTGGTGACCGGCAACTTCGGCAACTCCATCCGGACCGGCGAACCGGTGATGGACGTGATCGGCCGGTCCTTCCCGGCCACCGTCGAGCTGGCCGTCGCGGCGATGATCATCGCGATCGGCCTGGGTGTGCCGCTCGGCTATCTCGCGGCCCGGCACCGGGGCCGGGCGCTCGACAACGCCACCATCATCCTCACCCTGGTCGGCATCTCGATCCCGATCTTCTTCCTGGGCTACCTGCTCAAGGACTGGCTGACCCAGAGCGTGCACGTCTTCCCGCCGTCGGGCCGGATCAGCACCGGCATGGACAACACCGACGTGACCGGCCTGTTCGTGCTGGACGGGCTGCTGACCCGGGAGTTCGACGCCTCGGCGGACGCGCTCTGGCATCTGGTGCTGCCCGCTTTCACGCTGGCCACGATCCCGCTGGCCATCATCATCCGGATCACGAGAGCGAGCGTGCTGGACGTCCTGGACGCGGACTACATCCGTACGGCCGAAGCCAAGGGTCTGCGAAACCCGACGGTCCGCAAGCGGCACGTGCTGCGCAACGCGCTGCTGCCGGTGGTCACCATCATCGGCCTGCAGACGGGCGCCCTGCTGGCCGGCGCCGTGCTGACCGAGAAGGTCTACAACTGGGGCGGGCTGGGCACGCTCATCACCGACTCGATCAGCGGCAGCCGCGACTATCCCGTGCTGCAAGCCCTGATCCTGCTCGCCGCCGTCGTCTTCATCGTGGTCAACCTGGTGGTCGACCTCTCGTACGCGGTCATCGACCCCCGGGTGCGTGTGTGATGAACAAGCTGGCCGAACACAAGCGCCAGAGGATCGACGAGCTGACCGCGCGCACGGCCGAGGGCGGCGGGGTCAGCCTGTTCCGCGACGCCGGCCGCCGGCTGCTGCGCAACCCGACCGCGATCGTCGGCGCCACGATCATCCTGCTGTTCCTGGTGATCGCGATCTTCGCGCCGCTGGTGGCGCCGCACGACCCGGTGCAGCGGTTCCCCGAGCTGACAAAGGATCTGACCGTCGACACCATCCCCGGCCCGACCGCCGGGCACCCGTTCGGCAGCGACCCGCTCGGCCGCGACTTCATGTCCCGGATGATCTACGGCGCCCGGCAGACGATGTTCGTCGGCGTCCTGGCCACCACGATCGGCCTGCTGCTGGGCGTGCTGCTCGGGGCGGTCGCGGGCGCCGCCGGCGGCTGGATCGACGTGGTGATCATGCGGTTCACCGACGTCATGCTGGCCCTGCCGAGCCTGCTGCTGGCGATCACCCTGGTCGCGCTGGCCAGCCAGTCCACGCAATGGACGGTGATCATGGCGGTGGCCATCGTGAACGTGCCCATCTTCGCCCGGCTGCTGCGCGGGTCGATGCTGGCCCAACGGGAGAGCGATCACGTGCTCGCCGCCCGCGCGCTGGGCGTGAAGAGGCGGCACATCGTCACCCGGCACATGCTGCCGAACTCGCTCACCGCGGTCATCGTGCAGGCCACGCTGACCTTCGCGGTGGCGATCCTGGACGCGGCCGCGCTGTCGTTCCTGGGCCTGGGTGACCCGGACATCAACCGGGCCGAGTGGGGCCTGATGCTGGGCGTCGACGGCGTGCGCTATTTCGAGGTACGCCCGGAGCTGGCCTACTTCCCGGCCCTGGCCATCATCCTCGTGGCCCTCGGCTTCACGCTGCTCGGCGAGGGCATGCGCGAGGCGCTCGACCCGAAGAACCGGCGGTGATCAGGCATGCCTCTGCTCGACGTTCGTGACCTGTCGGTGGTCTTCCGGCGCGACGGTACGCCGTTCACCGCCGTCGACGGGGTCAGTTTCACGGTGGAGCCGGGCCAGGCGGTCGGCCTGGTCGGCGAGTCCGGCTGCGGCAAGTCGGTCACCAGCCTGGCCATCATGGGCCTGCTCCCGCGCCGCGGCAACAAGGTGGGCGGCGAGGTCCTGTTCGACGACACCGACCTGCTCAAGCTGCGCCCGCAGGAGCTGCGCGACCGGCGCGGCCGGGACATCGGCATGATCTTCCAGGATCCGCTGTCGTCGCTGAACCCGGTGATCCCGCTCGGGCTTCAGGTGGCCGAGGTGCTGGAACGCCACCAGGGCAAGCGGCGGCAGGAGGCGCTGCGCGAGGCCCGGAAACTGCTCGACGCGGTCGGCATCCCCGACCCGGCGAGGCGGCTCAAGGAGTTCCCGCATCAGCTCTCCGGCGGCATGCGGCAGCGGGCGCTGATCGCCATCGCCCTGGCCTGCAAGCCGCGCCTGCTGATCGCCGACGAGCCGACCACGGCGCTCGACGTGACCATCCAGGCCCAGATCCTCACCCTGCTCAAGGAACTGGTCGAGGACTCCGGCACGGCTCTCATCATGATCACCCACGACCTGGGCGTGGTGGCCGGGCTCTGCGACACGGTCAACGTGCTGTACGCCGGCAAGGTGGTCGAACGGGCGGCCCGGCACGACCTGTTCGGGGCGCCGCGACATCCGTACACCCATGGTCTGTTGCAGTCGGTTCCCCGCCTCGACGTCGACCGGGGCGGGCGGCTGCACCAGATCCGGGGCTCGGTCAACGACAACATCCCCTGGCCGGAGGGGTGCGCGTTCGCCCCGCGCTGCGACCGGGTGAACGACGCCTGCGTCGGCGAGACGGTGCCGTTGGAACCGACCTTTCGCGGTGGCGCGCTGCGATGCACGAACCCCGTACCGCAGGAGGTGCCGGTGTGAGCGCCCTGGTCGAGATCGACGACCTCAAGGTCCACTTTCCGATCAAGAGCGGACTGCTTCTCAGCCGTACGGTCGGCTGGGTCTACGCCGTCGACGGTGTCTCCCTGGCAATCAAGCGGGGCGAGACGTACGGCCTGGTCGGCGAGTCCGGCTGCGGCAAGTCGACGCTGGGCCGCGGCCTGCTGCGCCTCGTCGAGCCGACGAACGGCACCATCAGCTTCGACGGTACTGACGTCCGTGCGCTTGAGGGCGAACAGATGCGCCGGTTCCGGCGGCGCATGCAGATGGTCTTCCAGGACCCGATGTCGAGCCTGGACCCGCGCCAGTCGGTCGAGTCCCTGCTCGTCGAGGGCCTCAAGGCGCACGGTCTGGACAAGGACAAGGCCGATGTGCGTACGAGGCTGAGGTCCACCCTCGACTCGGTCGGCCTGCCGGCGTCGGCGCTGAACAGGTACCCGCACGAGTTCTCCGGCGGCCAGCGGCAGCGCATCGGCATCGCCCGCGCCCTGGTCCTCGGCCCCGAACTGATCGTGGCCGACGAGCCGGTGTCCGCCCTCGACGTGTCGATCCAGGCCCAGGTGGTCAACCTGCTCGGCGACCTGCAGGACTCGCACGGGCTGACCTACCTGGTCATCGCGCACGACCTGGCGATCGTCCGGCACATCTCGGACACCATCGGCGTGATGTACCTGGGCGCGCTGGTCGAGGAGGCGGACGCCGGCCAGTTGTACGAGCGCCCGCTGCACCCGTACACCCGGGCCCTGCTCTCGGCCGTGCCCATCCCCGACCCGTACGTGGAGGACCAGCGCGAACGCATCCTGCTGGCCGGCGACCTGCCGTCACCGGCCAACCCGCCGAGCGGCTGCCGGTTCCGCACCCGCTGCCCCTGGTCGCAGGCGCGCTGCGCCGCCGACCGACCGGAACTGCGGGTGTTCGACGACTCGGGCCAGCGGGTGGCCTGCCACTTCGCCGAGGAGATCCTGAGCGGTACCCTGAAGCCCCACGAGGTCCACGCGGAGATCGTCCGCCCGGGCTCCGACGCGGCTCCCGGCGTGGGTCCCGAGCTCATCCCGACCCGAAGCGACGTGCCTGCCCCATGATCATGCGCTCCTCCGGAGCACGCCGCCCGTTCGGCCGCCGGGCCTTCGTCGTGGCCACCCTCGCCGCCGTGCTGGGCGGGCTCAGCGGCATCGCGCTCGGTTCCTGGCTGGCCTGGCGCGCCGTGCCCGTCAAGGCTCCCGACGCGGCCACCGCGATCAGCGTGGCCCGCACGGTGCTGCCCGGCCCGTTCGAGGAGCAGGTGAACTACTACGGGCGGAGCACCTTCTGGAACCCGTTCAGCGAGAACACCCTGCACGGCGGCACCGGCGTCCGGGCCGGCCGGGCGGGCGTGACCGGCGCCGCGGGCGGAGCATCGGCCATCGAGCAGCACATGCGCGCCCACGGTTGGCACGACATCTCGGCGGGGACCGCCGAGGTGACGGGCGAACGGGACGGTTATCTCGCCGTCGTCCAGCTGGCGACCGGGAGGCTCGACCTGATGTGGGCCGAACCACCCGGCCACCGGCGCGACACCATCCTCGGCGGCGTGGCCGGCGCCCTGCTCGGCGCGGCGCTCGGCCTGGTCACGGCCCAGCGGATACGCCGCTACGGCCCGCGCCGCCAACGGGTGTACTCGTGGCTCTGCGTGTCGGCGCTCGTGCTGCTGACCCCGGCCTGCCTCGGCAACATCCCCACCTCGACCGGTTCCCTGCTCGCCAACACGAATCGCGAGGGCACGGGCCCCTCGGTGTACTGGGGCGGCTTCGTCATCTGGGGCGCCGAGCCGCTGGCCCTGCTGTCCCCGGTTCCGATCCTGGCCCTGCTCGCGGTCTCCTTCTGGCCGCCCGGCTCCCGGGCTTTCGAGACCGCCTGAACGGCCGGGGTCAGAGAACGGCGCCGACCGGCCGCCCCAGCAGCTTCTCGAGATCGGTGCCGGTGGTCGCGAACTCGCCGCGGCGCGACGCGCGGTACATCCCGAGCATCAGGGCCGCCAGGTGCGGGGGAAGGGTCGCCGCCCACTCCTCGTCGTCGGCGATCACGCGGCGGACGCCGAGCATGCCGGCGATGTCCCGCAGGTCGTAGGCGGCCGGGGCGACCAGCGGGGGAGTCGGGCCCTCGAAGCGCCCGTCCTCGGCCAGGATGATCGCGGCCGCCTCGGCCAGGTCGGCGTGGGTGGTCCAGGAGACCGGTCCGTCGGCCGGCGCCACGATCTCGCCGGTCTCCCGCGCGTTGCCCACCATGAACGCGATCGTGCTGGCGTAGAAGCCGTTGCGCAGCGACGTGAACGGGACGCCGGACTCCCGCAGATACTGCTCGGTGGCCGCGTGGTCGGGCATCGGCGCGAACAGCGAGTCGGGGGCGGCGCCCTGGTGACTGGTGTAGAGGATGCGGCGGGCGCCGGCCGCGCGGGCGGCGTCGATGGCGTTGCGGTGCATGGTCAGGGCTTCGCCGCCGGTCGCGTTGGCCGAGACCAGCAGCACCTGGGTCGCTCCCGCGAACGCCTCGGCCAGGCCGGCCGGGTCGGTGTAGTCACCGCGGCGGACCTCGACGTCGGTGCGGGAGATCTTCTGCGGGTCGCGGACGCTCACCGCGACCCGGTCGGCGGGGACGCGCTCCAGCAGCCGGTCGACGATCTGCGAGCCGAGCTGGCCGGTGGCGCCGGTCACGACGATCATGATGCCTCCTGTTATCGCTGTTGATACCGACGATAACATCGACGATGCTATCGTCGTCATCATGACAAAGGTCACCGGACGCGACGCCATCCGGGCGCGGATCGTCGACGTCGCCGCCGAACTCCTGCGCGCCGAGGGCCCGGCCGCGGTGACGACCCGGGCCGTGGCGGCGGCGGCCGGGCTCCAGCCGCCCGCGATCTACCGCCTCTTCGCCGACAAGGACGCCCTGCTCGACGCGGTCACGCAGCACGTGCTGGCGGCGTATGTGGACAGCAAGGCGGTGGGCGACGGCGACCCGGTCACCGAGCTGCGGGTCAGCTGGGACACTCACATCGCCTTCGGGCTGGACAACGCCCCGCTCTACGGCCTGCTGATCGACCCGGCGCGGCTGGCCACCCCGGCCGGCCAGGCCGGCCAGGCGGTGCTGGCCGAGCGCGTGCGGCGGGTGGCCCGGGCCGGCCGGCTGAGGGTGCCCGAGGCCAGGGCCGTGGCGATGATCCAGGCCGCCGGCAACGGCACCATCATCGCCCTGCTGGCCCAGCCGCCCGACGTCCGCGACCCTCAGCTGGCCGACGCCATGTGGGACGCGATCGCGGCCGTCATCCTGGTCGACCCGTCCTCATCGGCCGGCTCCTCCTCATCGGCCGGCCCGTCCTCATCGGCCGGCCCGTCCTCATCGGCCGGCCCGTCCTCATCGGCCGGCCCGTCCTCATCGGCCGGCCCGTCCTCATCGGCCGGCCCCTCTTCATCGGCCGGCTCCTTCTCGCCGGCCGGTCCCGCCGGCGCCGCGGTGACCCTGCGGGCGGCCGAGCTGCCCACCCTGTCCGCCGTCGAGCAGGCGATGCTGCGGGAATGGCTCGACCGGGTCATCGCGGCGGGGCCGACTGGCTAGGGCGTTGACCACGAACGTTCACCGGGTCAGATCCGTCAGGCGGCCATGGTCCGCGGGCCGGTCCCAGCGTTGCTATCGTTCGCTGCGAGCGGCCATGGTCCGCGGCCGGTCCCAGCGTTGCTGTCGTTCGCTGCGAGTCCGGGCTTGCGCGGTCAGGACGCCGGGGTAGCGGGTCCTAAGTCGACGAACCCCGGGATCAGCGCGTGAGCTGAGCTGCGCTGCGGTGAGGTGATCTCTCTGAGGGGTGGGGACGGGGACATCCCTGGTCCGCACCGGTCGCGCTGCGGCAGACTTCGCGGTCGTGGAGGGGGAGATCGCGAGGCTCATCGGGCTGCTGGACGACGACTCGACGGAGGTCGCTGAGGACGCGAAGGCCGAGTTGATCTCGATGGGCGGTGAGGTCGTCGAGCCACTGGCTGCCGCCGTGCTGTCGTTGGAGCGGTTCGGACAGTTATCCGCGATCGAGGTTTTCGAGCACTTCGGCGATCCCGGAGCCGGGCCTGTGTTGATCGACCTGCTCGGCAGCGAACACGACACGGTGCGTGAATGGTCGGCGTGGGCGATCGCGCAGCTCGGTGTCCGCGAGGCTGCCCCGGCGCTGCGGGCGGCGTACCAACGGCTACGGCTTACTGAGGGCCGTTGGGATGACAGCGAGGCGGTGGCGATGCGTCGTGTGCTCACCGTGCTGGGGGCGCGAGTCGAGGTGATGCCGCCGTTGACGGCGTCGTTACGAGCGCCCGCGGGCAGCTTGGATCACGCCTGGCCGGCCGGCCGGCTGGAGGAGGTCATCAATGAGCTCGCTGATCATCGGCAGGCTGTCTTGTACTTCATGCTGTGGTCGGTCATCGAGGACGGCACCTTCTGGCGTGGTCACGAGACGCTCGATCGAGCGTTCGATCGCGATGCGCCTTGGTCAGCCGTGGTCGAGGCTGCGCGGGAGTCCGCACTGCTGGAGGCGGCCTTCATCCCGCAGCGGGCGAACCTGTTCGCCACCCTGGAGTGGATGGACGAGGGCGATCGGTGAGCGCGCTGTGGACCTGCCATGCGTGGTCACCGCGCTAGGGCAGGTAGAAGCAGCGGTCCGGGTGGGCCGGGGCCAGCTCGAAGCCGAGGGAGTGATGGAGGTGGTAGCCGTCCTGGGTGGGAAAGACGACGGCCTGGACGGCGCTCCCGGCGAGTCGGCGCTGGGTGAGGGCCGTTCCGATTCCTCGGCGGCGCCAGGGTGCGGCGACGCAACAGGCGGCCAGCAGCACGGTGTCGCCGAACTGGAACGAGGTGGCGGCGCCGACCGGAACGCCCTCGTGGTGGGCGGTCCAGTGCCGGATCGGCCGGCCGGGGCCGAACCCGAGGCGGGCGGCCACCTCGACCCGCCGGTCGAGGCCGGCGGGTTCGGGCCACCAGCCGTCCTCGGCGTACACGCTCTGGTTCTCGCGCAGCGCCCGGACGTCGGTCACCTCGCTGATCGGCCACTCGGCCGAGGGTGGTGAAGGCGCCTCGTCCAGCCGGCGGCCCATGTTGTTCCCGGTGCGATCCGGATGGAGTCCCTGGTCGATCAGCCAGGTGGTGGTCGCCGGATCCGGCGGCCCGGTGACGATCACCGAGGCGGGTACGGCCCTCTCGCGCAGCCAATCGACCAGTTCCGGCAGCTCGCGGGCGGAGCCGACGGCGCCGTTCTCGCTGTTGGAGTCCAGGCCGGTCGCCACCGCGAACCCGTCGCCGGCGCTGATCCGGTCGAATCCGCCGTCGGCCAGGTGGCGCAACCAGGCCACCTGGGCTCGCAGCGCCACCTCGGAGATGTCCACCAAGGCAGGCTATCGACCTCGGCCGGCGCCGCATCTGGGCTAGCGTGAAGGCATGTCGGGGTACAAACCGGGAGTTCTGGTCGTCGACGACGACCCGGACGTATTGGCCGCGATGGCGCACATGCTCCAGACCCGCGGCTTCCGCGTGCTGACCGCCGGCGAAGGCGACACGGCCGTCGCCCTGTGCCAGCAGCACGGCGACATCGACGTGCTGGTCGCCGACCTGTCCCTGCCCGGCGACCTCAACGGCAACCTGGCCCGCCGGGTCACCGCCATCCACCCGCACATCAAGGTGGTGTTCGCGACGGGCGTGCCGCGCACCATCGCGCTGGCCATGGGCCTGGTTCAGCCCCAGGCGCCGTACCTGGAGAAGCCGGTCAGCCCGGACATCCTGGAAAGCGCGATCCGCTTGTCCCTCACCTCGCCGCGCTGACCTGCGGTGCGGCAAACGGCTGGCGCAGGGTGAACGCGCCGGCGGTGGGGCCGTCGGCGCGGAGGCGGCCGAGGCGGGTGATGCCCTGGCGCAGGGTGGGGATCGTGCCGGCCGGGATCCACCACAGGACCAGGGCGGCCTCGGTGCCGTGGGGGTGGAACCACTCGCGGCGGCGGCGCAGGTAGTCCAGGTGTTCGGACTGGTAGGCGTACGCCCGCAAATGCTCCGGGGACTCCCAGACGGAAAGCGTGTAGATGCGGTTCGGGTCGTCCGGGCGGGCGATGGTGCCGTCGCCGTTCTCGCCCTCGAGCCGCCAGACGAAGCCGGGTGAGCGGTCGGCGAGCTGGTTCATCCGGGTGAGGCCGTCGACGAACTCGGCCATCGACGGGTCGGTCAGTGGGGCGCGGAGCCGGGCGGTGTTGATCTGAGCCAGGTGGAAGGCGTCCATGGCGTCAGCTCATCAGCCGAGCCGTCTAAAGTCAACGGGATTACTTTTTAGACAGGGTCACGCAGCAGCGGCCGGGCGCGGCGTCCATCCGGGCCGTCCACTCGGCGTCCAGGCCCGACCCGGTCAGCAGGCCGTCGACCATCGCCAGATTCATCCCGCAGATCAGCGGCGGGAACTGCTCGGCCAGCCGGTGGAACGGGCAGTTGCGCAGCACGACGCGGTCCGGGTTCTCCGCCTCGGGCGCGTAGCCCTGCCCGGTCAGCAGCTCGCTCACGTCGGCGGCGGCCGGCCCGGCCGAGCCGTGCCGCCGGGCGACGCCGTACAGGATCTCCTCGGCCCCGGCCTGCTCCAAGGCCTCCGCGAGCAGTTCGGCGGCGGCCCGGTAGGCCCGCGGCGGCACGCTCACCGCGTGTTCCCCCGCGGCCGGCCGGTACAGCTTGGCCGGACGTCCGGCGCCGGGGCCGGTGCGGCCCGAGCGCCGGGCGTACGACACCTCGAGCAGTCCCGCCGCCACCAGCTTGTCCAGGTGGAACGCGGCCAGCGTCCGCCCCGCCCCGAGCGCCTCGGCCACCTCGTCCCGCCCGACCGGCCCGTCACCGGCGGCGACCACCTCGTACGCCCGCCGCCGCACCGGATCGGCCAGGCTGGCCACAGCGTCGAGATCCCGCAGATCGTCCGGAGTCGTCACTCCCCAAGCCTATTGCCAACGCCGATTGGCGCTAGAGCCCGGCGGCGTAACGGCACACCCACGGCCAGAGCCGACCCGCGCCCGGGGTCGGCATCCGGCACGCCGTCGGCGCATCGTCGCCGGTGATCCACTGCGGGCTAGGCTCGGGGCATGCCGGAGGGGAGCGGGCGCGCCGAACTGCGGGGGCGGCGGCGGGAGCGGGACGTGCTCGAGCGGCTGCTGCGTGAGGTGCGCGGCGGGCGCAGCCGAGCGCTGGTGCTGCGAGGCGAGGCCGGGTGCGGGAAGACCGCGCTGCTGGACCATCTGGCCGACCGGGCCGACTTCGCCCGGGTGCTGCGGGCCGCCGGTGTCCAGTCGGAGTCGGAGATCGCCTACTCGGGGCTTCAGCAGCTCTGCGCGCCACTGCTGGGCGAGCTCGACCGGCTTCCGCCACCGCAGCGGGACGCGCTGGCCACCGCGTTCGGGCTCAGCAGCGGTCACGCGCCGGACCAGCTGCTGGTCGGGCTGGCCGTGCTCGGGCTGTTCGCCGAGGCCGGGGCCGGGCGGCCGCTGCTCTGTGTCGTCGACGACGTGCAGTGGATCGATGCCATGTCCGCCGTCATTCTCAGCTTCGTCGCCCGGCGCCTCGACACCGAAGCGGTGGCGCTGGTCTTCGCCGCCCGCACCACCGACGACGGGAACACCCTCGGTGGCCTGCCCGAACTGCTGATCGAGGGGCTGCCCGACGCCGACGCCCGCGCCCTGCTCGACGCGACCCTGACCGGGCCGGTGGACCCGGGCGTACGGGACCGGATCGTGGCCGAGGCCCGCGGCAACCCGCTGGCGCTCATCGAGCTGCCCCGCAACATGTCGCCGGCCGAACTGGCGTTCGGGTTCGGCGGCTACCACCCGATGCCGCTGACCAGCCGGCTCGAGGAAGGCTTCCAGCGCCGGATCGCCGCGCTGCCCGCCGACACCCGCACCGTGCTGCTGGCCGCCGCCGTCGAACCGGTGGGTGACGCCCAGCTGCTGTGGCGCGCCCTCGAACAGCTCGGGGTCGGCCGTGAGGCCGCCGAGCCGGCCCAGGCCGCCCGGCTCATCGACGTCGACACCCGCGTCCGGTTCAAGCATCCGCTGGTCCGCTCGGCCGCCTGGCGCTGCGGGCGGATCGCCGAGGTCCGCGCCGTGCACGCCGCGCTCGCCGAGGCCACCGACCCGGAGCGCGACCCCGACCGGCGCGCCTGGCATCGCGCCCACGCGGCCGACGGCCCGGACGACGCGGTCGCGGCCGAACTCGAACAGTCGGCCGGCCGCGCCCTGGCCCGGGGCGGCCCGTCCGCCGCGGCCGCCTTCCTCGAACGCGCGGCCGAGCTCACCCTCGACGGCGCCCACCGCGGCGCCCTGCTCGTGGCGGCCGCCTCGGCCCGGCTCGACGCCGGCGCGTACTCCCGCGTGCCCGAACTGCTCGGCGCGGCCCAGCTCGGCTCCATCGACCCCCTGCACCAGGCCCGCGTGGAACGTCTACGGGCCCAGGTCACGTTCATGCTCACCCCGGGCCGCGCGGCCGGGCCGCCGCTGCTGGCGGCCGCCCACCGCCTGGAACCGCTCGACCCGGCCGCGGCCCGCGACGCCTTCCTGAGCGCGATCGGCGCCGCCGTCTACGCGGGCCGCTTCGGCGGCGACGACCTGCGGACCGCGGCCCGGGCCGCCCGCGCCGTACCGGCCGCCGGGCAGTCGTTCCCCGACCTGCTCCTGACCGGTCTCGTCTCCTGGATCCTGGACGATCGGGCCACCTCCCGCCCGCTGCTGGAACGTGCCCTCGACGCGCTGAACCCGGCCGAGCACATCGGACTGCTCTGGCTGATCCAGCCGGCCGTGCACGAGCTGTTCCGCATCGACCTCGCGTACCGGCTGAGCGCCGAGGCCGTCGCCCATGCCCGGCGCACCGGTGTGCTCCGGCTGCTGCCGGCCGCCCTGACCCTGCGCTCGGGCAGCCTGCTGTACGCCGGGCGGTTCGCCGACGCCGCGAACCTGCTCGACGAGGGCGACGCCATGACCCGGGCCACCGCCGCCCCGCTGCAACAGTCGGCCGGGCTCGCCCTCGCCGCCTACCGGGGCCAGGAGAAGCCGGCCCGCAAGCTGATCGAGGCCAAGCTGCGCGACGCCACCACCCGTGGTGACGGCCGCCTGCACACCCTGGCCCACCACGTGAAAGCCGCTTTGTACAACGGGATCGGCGACCATCGGGCCGCTTTGGAGGCGGCGCGGGAGGCCACCGCGTACACCGACCTCGGTCTTCCGCATTTTCCCCTGCGCGAGATGGCGGAGGCGGCGGCACGCCTGGGCGAGCGGGAGATCGTGGTCGAGGCGCGGGACCGTCTCGCCGAGCGGACGGCCGACGTGCGTACCCGATGGGCCCGGGGAACTCAGGCGATCGCCGACGCGCTGGCCGATCCGGCCGCCACGGCCGAGGACCGCTACCGCGAGGCCATCGAGCACCTGTCGGTCACCGAGACGACCACAGAGGCTTTCCGGGCCCGATTGCTGTACGGCGAATGGCTGCTCCGGGCCGGCCGGGACGCCGACGCCCGGGTCGAACTGCGCGCCGCCCACCAGGCGTTCACCACCATGGGCGCCGAGGGCTTCGCCGAACGGGCCCGCCGGGAACTGGCCGGCGCCGGCGAGAACGTCCGCCGCCCGGCCGCCGACGCGCGCCGGGATCTGACCGCCCAGGAAACGTCGATCATCCGCCTCGCCGTCGACGGCCGTACCAACGCGGAGATCGGCGCGGCGCTGTTCCTCAGCCCTCGCACCGTCGAGTGGCACATCCGCAAGATCTTCACCAAGCTGGGCGTCACCTCACGCCGGGAGCTGGCCACCACGTGGAAGGGCGCTCCGGACTTGTGAGCCGGCCGGCCTCGCCGGGACCGGCGCCGGTTCCTTGACGGCCTCCAGCCGCAGC
Source organism: Actinoplanes sp. NPDC048988 (assembly GCF_043197815.1). Classification (NCBI taxonomy): domain Bacteria; kingdom Bacillati; phylum Actinomycetota; class Actinomycetes; order Micromonosporales; family Micromonosporaceae; genus Actinoplanes; species Actinoplanes sp. NPDC048988. The sequence continues at coordinate 180,756 of NZ_JBICTW010000010.1, forward strand.
AGCGTGGTCAGGCGGCGCGCGCCCACGCGGGTCAGCGAGCGCAGCACCTGCTGCAGTTCGCGGGCGTCGGCGGCGGCGATGTGCAGCAGAACGTCCTCGGGCCCGGTCACCGCGTCGGCCCGCAGGACGGCCGGGATAGCGGCCAGGGCTTCGGCGAAGCGGGCGTCACCCTCGTCGGAGTGCTCGGTGAGGGCCACGAGCACGAACGCCTCGACCCGGGCGCCCGCCTTCTCAGGGTCGACCAGAGCCCGTACCCCGGTGATCACGCCTTCGGCGCGCAAGCGCTGCACCCGCCGCAGGGTGGCCGCCGGCGAGAGCTGGAGCCGGCGGGCCAGCTCGATGTTCGGCAGATCCCCCTCTTGTTGCAGCAGGTCGAGGATCGCGCAATCTTTCTCGTCCAGGGCAGCCACCTTCTTACAATAGTTGCGCGTTCCATGCCGCTGAACGCCCATTAGTTGTGTACGGACGGCGGGCTCGGCACCGTGGCGTACATGGTCAGGAAAGAATGGGCTCTTGTCGCGGTGACCGCGGTCTGGGGCGGCACCTTCCGCGCGGTGCAGAAAGGGCTCGCCGTCGCCGGGCCGTGGTCCTTCGTCGGCCTGCGCTTCGGCGTGGCCGCGCTCGCCCTGGCGGCGCTGTCCCCACGAGCCCTGCGACAGGTGACCCGGCGCGAACTGGCGGTTGGCGCCGTCGTCGGCGTGGCGCTGGCCGGCGGGTACGGGCTGCAGACCGTCGGGCTCCAGTCGATCCCGAGTTCCACGTCGGCGTTCCTCACGGCGCTGTACGTGCCGCTGGTGCCCCTGGGGCTGTGGGCGACGACCCGCCGTACGCCCAGCGCCGGCACGTGGGCCGGGATCGGTTGCGCTTTCGCCGGCCTGCTGCTGCTCACCGGCGCCGCCACGGCCGGGCTGAGCCTGGGCGCGGGCGAGGTGGTGACGCTGATAGGCACGGTCGCGATCGCCGCCGAGATCCTGCTCATCGGACGTTTCGCCGGCACGGTCGACGCCCGGCGGGTCACCGTCGTCCAGGTGGCGGTGTGCGCCCTGATCTGCTTCGCGGTGCGCCCGCTGGCCGGCGAGCCGCTGCCCGCCCCCTCGTGGACCCTGGCCGCGATCGCCGGCGCTCTCGGCGTGGCCAGCGCACTCATCCAGGTCACGATGAACTGGGCCCAGCGCGCGGTCCCACCCACCAGGGCCACGGTCATCTACGCCGGCGAGCCGGTGTGGGCCGCCCTGATCGGCCGCCTGGCCGGCGAACGCCTGACCGCGGGCGCCCTCACCGGCGGCGCCCTCATCGTCGCGGCCGTCATCGTGTCGGAGCTACCGTTCCGCCGCCGGGGTGTAAGAAGTGCCCATGCAGATCACGCCGGAGCAGTACGACGCGTGGACAGCGCAGAGCCGCACGGGCATCGAGATCGTCGACGGGGTGGTCCACCCACTCCCGAGCCCGTCCAAGCGGCACAACCGCCTGGCCAGGTTGCTGGCGAACGCGTGGGACACCGCCGTGGGCCCGGGCTGGAACGCCGACACCAATGTCGAGGTGCGGCTGTGCGACGCTCCGCTGACCAACCTCCGCCCTGACGTCACGGTGTATCGCGCGGACACCATCGACGTCACTCCGACGCGCCCCGAGCACGTACTCCTGGTGGCCGAGATCGTAGCCCCGGGAACGGAGACGACCGACCGGGTCGTCAAGGCGGACCAGTACGCGAGGGCCGGCATCCAGTTCTACTGGCGCGTGGAGCAGGCCGCCACCGGGGCGCCGCTGGTCTACACGTACGTCCTCGACCCGGCCGCCGGCCGCTACCGTGACGGCGAGGTCTTCACCGGCGTCGTGAAGGTGACCGCCCCGTTCCCGGTCGAGGTCGATCTCGGCCGGCTCTGAGGTGTGAGCTGGGCCTTTGTTTCGGCCGGGGGAGGAACAACCCGGCACCGGAGGGTGCTGGAAGGTTGGTGATCGACTCTCGGTTTCAGGTCTCGCTTCTTGACCGGTCCCGTACGCGTGCTGGTGAAGCCGAGGCGGAAGCGCTTCGTGGGACGGTTGCGCGGGCGGCGCGGGCCGAGCGGCTCGGGTATCGGCGGTTCTGGGTGGCCGAGCATCATGGGGTGCCGGGGATCGCGGGGTCGGCGCCGGCTGTTCTGCTGGCGGCCGTGGCCGGGGTCACCGGGACGATCCGGGTCGGGTCGGCCGGGGTGATGTTGCCGCATCATCAGCCGCTTGTGGTGGCTGAGCAGTTCGCGACTCTGTCGGCCTTCGCGCCGGGGCGGGTCGATCTGGGGCTGGGGCGGTCGCCGGGGTTCACCGCGCCGGTGCGGCGGGCGCTTCGGCAGGTGGAGCGGGACTTCGCCGCCGACCTGGGGGAGCTGCGCGGGTTTCTCGACGGGACGTCGGAGATCGGGCTGCATCCCCGGCCGTACGGCGTCGTGCCTTTGTTCGTGCTGGCGACGGGTAGTGGGCTGGAGGTCGCGGCGGCGCTCGGGCTGCCGGTGATCGTGGGTGGCCCGATTCTGCGGGAGGACAGGCTGGACGCGCTGGAGCGTTATCGGCGTGAGTTCCGGCCGTCGGCGCGGCAGGAGCGGCCGTGGGTGGCGATCAGCCTGGACGTGCTGGTGGCGGACACCGCCGCCGAGGCCGCCGATCTGCTCCTTCCGGAGGCGTGGGCGATGGCGCGAAGCCGTACGACCGGGGTGTTTCCGCCTTTGGAACCGGTGGCCGTCGCCAAGGCCGCCGACCGCACGCCGCGCCAGCGGCAATACCTGGAGCAGACCGTCGCGGCGGCCATCGCCGGCACGCCACGGCAGGTGGAGAGCCGGCTCGCCGAGCTGCTTGACCGTACGGGCGCGGCCGAGCTCGTCACCTCCGGCAGCACCTTCGACCGGGCCGCCCTGGCCGCCTCGGACGCGGCGCTGGCGGCACTGTTTCCGAGCGCCTGAACCGCTCCCGCGGCCGGCATCCCCATTGACGCCGGCCGCGGGAGTGGCGGTCAGGCCAGGCGGCGGACCACGTAGTTGGCGTTGAAGATCTTGCGCTTGCTGATCCGGGCGCCGGTGTGGGGCGAGTCGTACATGTACCCGTTTCCGGCGTAGACGGCGGCGTGGTAGCCGTACGAGCCTCGGCGCGAGATGAGCAGGTCACCGGGCTGCTTGGCGCCCTTGCTGATCGCCCGGCCGTACCGCTGCTGGGAGTTGGCCTTGTGCGGCAGCTTGACGCCGACCGACTTGCGGTAGACGTACATCGTGTAGCCGGAGCAGTCGAACCGGTTGGGGCCGGCCGCGCCGTACAGGTAAAGCTTGCCGACGTGCCTCTTCGCCTCGGCCAGGATCTTCGCGCTCCGGCCCGAGGAGACGCGGACGACGGTCACCTTGAGTTTTCCGCCGGTGCGTGCGGCGAAGGCGCTGTTGCCGCTGTAGACGGTGCGGAAGTAGCCGGTGACCTTCGGCGCGGGGGTGAAGGCGACGGTGCCCTTACTGGTGAGCTTCTTCGCGAACCAGGTGACCCACTTGCCGTTGCGGTACGCCTGGAGCCGCACCGTGCCGGAGTTGACCGCGGCGCCGTTGGCGGGGTTCCGGTAGGAGACCGTGATCCTCGTCGACCGGCCCATGGCGATGGTGCGGGCGCTGATCGCGGTGCGGATCGAGACCTGTTTCTTCGCCGCGGCCACGGCCGCGAGCTGTGCGGTGGAGATCGGTGCCGCCGTGGCGCTGGAGGCGGCGACCAGTTGCCCGGCGCCCAGGCTCAGCGACAGGGCGATGGTGCCGGCGGCCATGCGGCGCCGGCTCGAACGTTGTTCGTGCACGGTAGGGAGATCCTTCCGGCACGCCTGCGAGGTTAGCTGTCGGGTTCGGGCGGGAAGGTTGCCCGGCCGCGCGGAGCGGCTTCACCCCAAGGCCCACTGCGTACGTGAGCCGATGGTGGTTCCCCCGTCCCTGCCCCGGATGCCTTCATGGTGTTCTGAACGCTCATGGTCGCGGCGATCGGCCCGGGCAGGGCTCGGCGTGAGCCGGATCGACGCGAGTCGGCCAATGGGTGCGGCCGGCCTCACCTTGCTACACCCCGATCTGCCGTTCCCGTGACGAAGGCGGAATGACCCTCAGTAGTTGGCATGCTGAGCGCCGCCCCCTTTCGCCGGTTCCATCGGAGTTTCGGAAACGGATTGTAGCTGTCTGACTACGGTGCGCTTATCCGACTCGGTGAAATAGCGCACATGATTTTTTGGCCGACGGCGCTGGTCGTTCGGCCTGTTCGAGATCGTTCCGAACAGTACGGGCCCGGCCCGAACACTAGCCGGGCAGTCGATCAAGCGGCTCCACTGTGCACGGCGCGCAGAACGCGGCCATGACGATCGGGGACGGAGTGCCATGGCCGCCGGACGACGAATTCTGGGCTTGTTCGCGTCGATGTCGCTGACCATCAGTGGGGCGGTCCCGCTCCACCTGGCCGGCGAGCTGGAACGCGGGCCGTCCGTCGTCTCGATGCTGGGATCGCTGAAGGCGTACTTCCAATCCCCGCCGACGGTGGCCGCCAAACCCGTCCCGCGGCAGCTCGACGGGGGGCCGCTGCGGGCCGGGCCGGCCTCCGCCGCCGACACCCGGGCCGACGGGGGAGCGGGGCGTAAACCCGGCAAGGGCGTCGGCGCTCTGCCGCCCGCCAGCCGGCCGCAACGGCAGGTCGAGAAGTCCACCAGCCCGAAGATCGTCGCCCGCGGGGCCGCCGCCGCGCTCGCCGCCGCCGGCAACGTCGCGCCGCAGATCGACGCCCAGTACCCCGGCACCGGTGCCACCGTGCCCACCCTGACGCCGGAGCTGATGGTCACCGGCAACGATCCCGACGGTGGCCCGAACGCCACCACGTACGCGTTCACCGTCACGAACGCGGCCGGCACGGCCGTGGCCCAGTCCGGCACCCGGTCGTCACGCAGTTGGACCGTGCCGGCCGGGGCGCTCAAGTGGGGCCAGACCTACACCTGGACGGCCACCGCGAGCGACGGCGCGGCCGTGAGCACGTCCCAGGAGACCAACGCGCTGCTGCCCCGGTTCCCGCAGTCCCTGATCACCATGAGCCTGTCGCAGAACGGCGATCGCGGCTTCGACCCGGACACCCGTAACTACACCACCACGGTCACCGACGTCACCGTGCCGACCGTCGGGCCGTCACTGGCCATGGACCGTTTCTACAACACGCTCGACGTCCGGCGGGACACCGCGTTCGGCGCCGGCTGGTCGAGCATCCTGGACGCCAAGGCGACCGAGGCGCGCGATCGGGCCGGCGCGCTGCAGGGCGTCGTGGTCACCTACCCCAACGGGCAGGAGGTCGGCTTCGGCCGCAACAGCGACGGCTCGTTCGTGCCGCCGCCGGGGCGGTTCGCGACCTTCACCGCGGTCAGCGGGGGCTATCGCCTGATCGACAAGGACGGCACGGCGTACGTGTTCACCGCCGCCGCCGGCGCCGGCCGGTACCGGATCGCCTCCATCACGGACGTGCAGAACCGCGCGCTGAGTTTCCAGTACGCCGACGGGCGTACCAAATCCATCACCGCCGCCTCCGGCCGTCGCCTGTGGATCGACTGGATGTCCACCGGTTCGGGGCGATGGCACGTGCGGTACGTCAGCACCGAACGGCTCGACCCGGACGACCCGGAGACCAGCTACACCCACGAGTACCACTACGGGCCGGACGACGAGCTGACCCGGGTCTGCCCGCCGCACAACGACGGCAAGTGCACGGCGTACGAGCACACGTCCGCCTCCCAGCATCCGTCCATCGTCGCCAACGCCGGCCCCGACGCCTACTGGCGCCTGACCGACACCGGCGGCGCCACCGCGACCAGCGCCGTCCTGGCCAACCAGGGCCTGGACAACGGCGGCTACGTCGATGTGACGCTGGGCCGGCCCGGCCCGCTGACCGGGGCGTCGGCCACCGCGGCCGCGTTCAACGGAACGTCGTCACGAGTCGAGCTCCCGTCGCCGCTCGGCGCGTCGGCCGGCGTGCAGTCGTTGTCGCTGTGGTTCCGGGCCGAGCCCGGCAACCGCGGCGTGCTGTACGGCTATTCCGCCGACCCGGTCACCAAGTCGAGCACCACCGGCCACTACACGCCCGCCCTCTACATCGGAGCCAGCGGCCGGCTGCACGGCGGCCTGTGGGACGGGTCGAAGACGACGATCGCCACCCCGGCCGCCGTCGACGACGGCCGCTGGCACCAGGCCGTGCTGGTGGCGGGCGCGGGCAAGCAGTGGCTCTACCTCGACGGCGCCGAGGCCGGCACGAAGACCGGCGCGCTGGCGATCTCGGCGTTGTCCGGCGCCACCCGGCGCTACCTGGGCGCCGGCTTCAACGGCAACGGCTGGCCGGACCAGCCCTCGTCGGCCGCGGTGCCGAGCTTCTTCAAGGGCGAGCTGGCCGAGGCCGCCCACTTCGACCGCCCGCTGACCGCGGACGAGATCGCCGCGCTGTACCGTTCCGGCACCACCGACTCGCACCCGGTCATCAAGATCCTGCGCCCGTCGGGGAACGCGACAGCGGCCATCGACTACGACCGGGCCGACGGCACGGTCAGCACGGTCACCGACATCAACGGTGGCGTGTGGCGGCTCGGCAAACCCACCACCTCGGGCTCGAGCAAGGTCTACCGGGCCGCGGTGCTGGCCGCCCGGCCGGCCGACTACTGGCGGTTCGCCGAGTCGGGCACCTGGCGGCCGGTCAACGAGGTCATCGGCGACGACGCCCACTACAGCGACGTCGGCCTGGGCAACACCGGCGGGCCGTTCGAGGACAAGGTCGCCTCCTTCGACGGCGAGGCGTCGTACGTGGCGCTCGGCGACGGCAACGTGCCGCGGTCCGGGCCGGTGTCGGTGAGCCTGTGGTTCAAGATGAACGCCGGGGCGAGCACCGGCGGCGTGCTGTACTCGTTCCAGTCGCACGAGATCTGGAACGATCCCGACGAGGACACCGACGCCTGGGTGCCGGCCCTCTACGTCGGGCGTGACGGCAAGGTGCGCGGCCAGTTCTGCTACTGCGACGGCGCCACGCCGATCACCACCGGCGGCACGGTGAACGACGGTCAGTGGCACCACGTCGCGCTCGCCGCGGGCACCGGCAGCACCACGCTCTACCTCGACGGCCGGCCGGCCGGCACGGTCGACCGCACCGTCGAGGCGACCGACGCCTGGAACCCGTACGTCGGCGCCGGCACCACGCTCAACTGGCCGTCGGCGGCCGCGGACAGCACCAACGGCTTCTTCCCGGGTTACCTGGCCGAGTTCGCCTACTACCGCTCGGAACTGTCGACCGCCCAGGTCAAGACGCAGTTCGACGCCCGCGCCAAGACGCCGGGACCGCCCGTGAAGACGGTGATCACCACCGATCCGGGCGGCAAGTGGCTCACCGACGTGCACGAGCTCGACACCGACCGGAAGATCTCCTCGACCGACGCCCTCGGCAAGACCACGAAGTACGGGTACGACTCCGGCGGCTTCCCGCGCACCACGACCGACCCGAACGGCGCGGTGACCACCGAGGAGCACGACGTCCGCGGCAACGTGGTCTCCACGACCACCTGCCAGGACCAGTCCGCCGGCCGGTGCTCGACCGTCTACAACACCTACTACCCGGACGCGACCACCGCCCAGCTCACGCCCGATCCGCGCAACGACGTCCTGCTCACCATGCGCGACGGGCGCTCGTCGTCGGCCACCGACAACCGCTATCTGACGACCTACACGTACGACACCAAGGGCAACCGGACGGCGGTGACCGACCCGCTCGGCCGGGTCACCCGGACGGCGTACTCCGACGGCACCGGCGCGGCGACCGGCGGCGGTCTCGTTCCCGCCGGCCTGCCGACGTCCATCACCACCCCGGCCGGCAACCGGCAGACCATCGCCTACTACAGCAACGGCGACGTGGCCGCCCGGACCGAGCCGTCGGGCAAGCGCACGTCCTTCGTGTACGACCTGGCCGGGCGGGTCACCGACGAGACGGTGACCACGTCCACGTACCCGCAGGGGCGCACGACGTCCTACGGCTACGACGCGCTGAGCCGGGTGATCTGGAAGGTCGAGCCCAAGGTCACCGACCGGATCACCGGGGTGGCGCACACCGCGGCGACCTCGATGGCGTACGACGTCGACGGCTATCTCGTCGAGCAGCACGTGCAGGACAGCACCGGCGGTGACGCCGGGCGCACCGTCTTCAGCGTCTACAACGCCCACGGGCAGCAGGCCGAGACCGTCGACTCCACCGGGCACAGCACCTTCTACACCTACGACGCGTTCGGCAACGTGGTCACCGAGACCGAGCCGGACGGCGACGTCACCCGCAACACCTACGACGCCGACGGGCAGCTGACCTCGGCCGTGCTCGAGGACTTCACCGGCGACCCGAACAACCCGTCGCCGGCCCGCGACGTGACGGTGCTGACCAAGACGTACGACCCGGCGGGCCGGCTGGCCACCGAGGCCGACGCGATGAACTGGGTCACCGCCTACACCTACACCGACAACGGGCTGAACGGATCGACCACCCGCCGCGACCCGGCCACCGGCGCCTCCTTCGTGGTCGAGCAGAACACGTACGACGCCGCCGGCAACCTCACCGAGCGCAAGACCAACAACGGCGTCACGGTGACCAGGTACGCGGTCGACGCCGCCGGGCGGACCACCTCGTCGACGCTCGAGCCGGACGGCGTCAACCAGGTCACCGAGCACGAGTACAACGGCGACGACGCGCTGACGGCGACGAACCGCCGGGCCGGGACCGGGCCGGTGCTGGAGCGGATCGGCTACGCGTACGACGGGGCCGGCAACCAGACGTCGGAGGCGTTGTGGCTGACCGGCGCCGACCGGGCGGCCCGCTGGAAGCTGGACGGGCTCACCGAGGGCCGGGCCGCCGACGAGGTCGGCAACGGCAAGCTCACCCCGGCCGGCGGCGTCACGTTCTCCGCCGAGCGCGGCGGCGCGGCCGTGCTGAACGGCGCCGACGGCCGGCTGACGAGCGCCGCCACGCCCGTCGACACCACCCGCGGCTTCACCGTCGCCGCCTGGGTCAAGCTCGGCGCGACCGGGCAGACGCGCCAGGCCGTCAGCGCCGACGGGCTCAAACAGAGCCCGTTCCAGCTGCGCTACGACGGCCCGGCCAACCGGTGGCAGTTCATCACCAGCCAGTACGACACCGCCTCACCGGCCGCGGTCGCCTCCACTTCCACCTCGGTGCCGTCGGCCGGAACGTGGACCCACCTGACCGGCGTGTACGACGCCGACGCCCAGATGATGCGGCTCTACGTCAACGGCTCCCTGCAGGACACCGACGCCGCGGCCCGCCCGTTCGGCTCCTCCGGGGGTGTCACGGTCGGCGCCGGGCGGTGGAACGGCGCCGTCACCGACTTCTGGTCGGGCCAGATCGACGACGTTCAGCTCTACCAGAAGGCGCTGAGCGCGACCGAGGTCGCCGCGGTCCGTGACGGCGGTGGCCCCGGCGGCGACGCGCGGGTCATCCGGACCTCGTACCGGCTCGACGAGGACGGCCTCGTGCTGGCCTCGACCGATCCGAACGGCGACACCACCGACTACACCTACGACGAGGCCGGCCGGCCCACGGTGGTCACCGCGCCGGCGGCGATGACCGAGACCGCGGGCACCCAGCCCGTCGCGGCCCGGGCGGCGACCACGACCGGCTACGACACGTACGGCAACGCGGTGGCGGTCCGGAACGCGGCCGGCCATGTCACCACGACCCGCTACGACGCGGCCAACCGGCCGATCGCCACCGTCCTGCCCACCTACACGCCGCCCGGCGGCGCCGCGGTGACGCCCCAGTCCACCCGTGCCTACGACGCGCTCGGCCAGCTGAAGACGGTCACGGACGCGCTCGGGCGCACCACCTCGTACACCTACGACCAGCTCGGCCGCGTAGCGACCGAGACCGCGCCGGGCAACGCGGTCACCAGGCACACGTACGACCTGGCCGGCGACCCGCTCTCGATCACCGACCCGACCGGCGCCGTCGACACGGCCACCTTCGACTACCTGGGCCGAAAACTCACCAGCACCGAGGTCGTCCGGCAGGACAACGCCAACCACACCACCCGGTACGGGTACAACGCCGGCGGCTGGCTCGGGTCGGTCACCTCGCCGGCCGGGGTGACCACCTCGCAGACCTACAACGCCACCGGCCAGGTCGTCTCCAGCACCGACCAGGCCGGCAGCGTCACCAAGCTCTACTACGACGGGCTCGGCCGCCAGAACGTCACCATCCTGCCCAACGGCACCGAGACGGGCCTCGCGTTCGACAAGGCGGGCCGGCCGGTGGAGACCTACGAGCTCGCACCGGACGGCGACTACCTGGCCGGCACGTTCACCGAGTACGACCTGGAAGGCAAGACCACCGCCCAGGTCGACGAGCGCGGCACCCGCACGACGTTCACCTACGACGCCACCGGCCTGCTGACCTCGGAACGGCAGCCGGTGTCGGCCACCGAGGCGATGCAGACCAGCTTCGGCTACGACGCGCTGGGCAACCGCACCCGCTTCACCAACGGGCGCGGCAACGCGTTCTACACCACCTACAACGCCATGAACCTGGCCGAGTCGGTGATCGAGCCGCCGACGGCGCGCTATCCCGATCCCGCCGATCGCACCTTCACGCGGGCCTACGACGCCGCCGGACAGGTAGCCACCGACCGTTCGCCGGGCGGAGTCGTCGTCGGCTACGAGTACGACGCCCGCGGCAACCTGACCCGGCAGACCGGCGCCGGGGCGGAGGCCGACACCACCGACCGAGTCTTCGGCTACGACGCCGGCGACCGGATGACCTCGGTCTCCGCGCCCGGCGGCACCGACACCTTCGCCTACGACGACCGGGACCTGCTGCGCGGCACGACCGGTCCGTCCGGCGCCGGCACCTTCAGCTACACGCCCGACCGGAAACTGGCCGGCCGGACCGACGCGTCGGGCACCACGGCCTACACGTACGACAACGCCGGCCGGCTGCGCACGCTGACGAACCAGACCGCCGGCCTGTCCGCCGCCTTCGCCTACAACGTGCTGTCCCAGCCGGCGTCGATCGCGTACGCCGGCGGCAACACCCGAACCTTCGAGTACGACGATTTCCGCCGGCTGTCCCGCGACCAGCTGCACACGTCGGCCGGGACCGAAGTGGCCGCGATCGACTACGGCTACGACAAGAAGGGCAACCTGACCGACAAGACCACCACCGGGTTCGGCGGCACCACCGAGAACTCCTACACGTACGACCTGGCCGACCAGCTCACCTCCTGGAACAACGGCGTCACCACGGTCCGCTACGAGTACGACCTGGCCGGCAACCGCACGAGGATCGGCAACCGGACGCTGGCCTACGACGCGCGCGACCAGTTGACCTCGTCGAGCGACGGCACCCAGTACACGTACACCGCACGGGGGACGCTGGCCCAGGCGGTGGTCAACGGCACGACGACGCTGACCCGCAGCAACGCCTTCGGCCAGGCGATCAGCCAGCAGGCGCCCAACGGCGGCGGCACCCAGACGTACGCGTACGACGGCCTGGGCCGGGTCCTGCGCACCGGATTCAGCTACAGCGGCCTGGGCAACAACCTCGCCACGGACGGCACCACCGGGTACGTACGGGACCCGTCCGACGATCTGTTCGGCACCGGCAACGGCCGGTACTCCTACACCGACCAGCACACCGACCACGTCGGGCAGTTCACCGGCGCCGGGACCACGCTGACCGGCTCGGCGATGTTCGACCCGCTCGGCAAGCCGCTGCGCGCGACGGCGATGAGCGGCTCCCTCGGCTTCCAGCAGGAGTGGACGGACAGCAGCACCGGGCGGGTCAACATGCACGCCCGCTGGTACAACCCCGACACCGGCCAGTTCGACTCGCGCGACTCGGTGGCCAACAACCCGGTTCCCGACCCGGTCAGCGCCAACCGGTTCGCGTACGCCGACAACTCGCCGCTGCTGGACACCGACACCACCGGCCAGTGGCCGGACATCTTGAAGAAGACCTTCAAGAAGGTGACCAAGGCCGTCACGTCGATCCCGATCGTGAAGGTCGCCGTGCAGGCGGCCAAGCCGTTGGCCCAGCGGGTCAAGAACACCTCCACCTACAAATCCCTGGCCAGCACCACCAAGAACCTGAAGACCAAGTGGGACCAGGGCAAGAAGTGGATGGGCACACAGGCGGCCCGGGCCAAGCAGCACTACGACCAGGGCGTCAAGAGACTCAAACAGCAGGGCGCCGCGGCGATGCGGACGGCGACCAAGGCCGTCACCAATCCCGCGGCGGCGATCCGCGACGCCAAGGCGTTCGTCAAGAAACACAAGGACACGCTGATCGAGATCGCCGCGTTCGGCGGCGCCATCCTGGCCGGCCTGGCCTGCACGGCCGCCACGGCCGGAACGGCCGCGGTGGCCTGCGTGGTCGGCTCGGCGGCGATCATCAACCTGGCCAAGGACGCGGGCCAGGGCGACATCAAGAACTTCGGCGACATGGCCCAGTCACTGGGCTCCGGAGCGGTGACCGGCCTGCTCGGCGGCCCGTTCGGCGGTCAGGTGGTCGGCAAGCTGGTCGGCCCGCTGGTCACCAAGGCCGGGGCCGGCCTGGGCCGTACCCTGATCAGCAAGGCCGGCGACGCCGCCCTCTCCGGCGTCGAGGACGCGGTCAACCAGTTCATCACCACCGGCACCATCGACCTGAAGCAGGTGGCGATCACCGCCGCCACCGACGGCATGATCCCCGGCCGCAGCAGCAAGGGCAAGCCGAGCAAGGGCGCCACCCCCGACACGACGGCCGCCCCCGACCCGTCCCGGCCGGCCCCGCCACGCGGCTCCGACATCTCACCGGCCAAGACGGCCCCCGAACACGTCTCGAAGCCCACCGTCAACCGCGGCGGCGAGGCGGGCCCCCGGGCCCCGACCGGCCGGAAGGCCCAAGATTCGGCATCGGACGGCGGTTCGTGCCCGGTCTCGTTCAGGCCCGAACCGCACAGTTTCGCCCCGCAGACCCGTGTGCTGATGGCGGACGGCTCCACAAAACCCATCAAGAACGTCAAAATCGGCGACCGGGTACGCACCACCGACCCCGACACAGGCCTGACCGGCGCCCGCGTCGTCACAGCCCTGCATGTCCACCGTGACACCCACCTGACCGACGTCACGGTCGCCACCAAAAACGGCCGAGCGGTCCTGCACACCACCCAGAAACACAAGATCTGGAACGCCACCACCGGCGACTGGCAGGAGGCGGCCCAACTCACCCCCGGCACCCGCCTGCACACGGGTACCACCCCCGCATCCGTCGTGGCAAGCCGCACTTTCGCCGGCGCCCAGCCGATGCACGACCTCACCGTCGCCGACCTGCACACGTATTACGTGCTCGCCGGCACAACGTCGGTGCTCGTACATAACTGCGGTGGGCGCTGGAAATTGGGCGAAGATTATTCCAAGCCCAATAAAGATGGTGTTGATCCGTCCATGTCCACCATGCGCAAAAGGTTCTGGAAAAATGAAGCTGCGGAGCCGGACGCCGCAGATCAATATGAAGCCGCAAACATCAGCCGCATGAAACGTGGAATGGCTCCTCGGCGCCAGCGCGAAGATGGATCGTGGGAATCAATGGAGCTGAGCCACGAACCGATTCCCGAGCGAGATGGTGGTATGTTGCTGACACCTCGGTGGCCAGAGGATCACGTCCTCATGGATCCTGGCGGACACCGTAGGCTCCCGCCCGGTTACTGATGCCGTGAAGAGGGGCGGTGCTGGAACCCTTGGCGTGGCGCTCAAGTGCTGAGTTCGATTCGTAACGGTCGGGGAGGATTCGGGTGAGCACAAGCGGAGCTCAGGCGGCGGCCTTCTTCCGCGAGATCGTTCAAACTCATACTGTCTGGTGGGTTCGGGACGACGGCGGCAGCCCGACCCCCGTCTCGAGTTCCGGGCGGCCGGTTTTCCCATATTGGTCGTCGGAAGCCCGTGCGCAGCGGGCCGCCAATTTATGGGGCCCTCAATTCCGCGTCGTATCGATGCCGTTGGATCATTGGCGGGATGCGGCGCTGCCCGACCTGGCCCAGGACGACTTCCGCGTGGGCATCAACTGGAGTGGCCAGCGGCTGACCGGGTGGGACTTCACCGTCGATGAGGTAATCAATCGTCTCAGACATGCACTCGGCGAGCCGCCATACGGGGGATGAACTCGGTCGAACGATGTCCGTCATAGGGGACCGCTCCGGTTGGCCGGGGTTGGGCCTTGCCGGCTTCTCTCTGTTGCCGCTTCCACGAGCGACCTGACCCCACGATGTGCCGACGGCGCTTGTCAGAAAAGTTTTGGGGGGCTGCATCCGTTCGCTGGGGTGGTGACGAAGGACAGGGCGTACGACATCGACGACGATCCCGTGGAGGACACGATGCGCTCTTTGCCTTTCCGCCGTGCGGTCACCATCGGCGCGGTAACCATGCTCGCCCTCGGTGGGGCCGCGGCGCTGGGGACGTCGCCGGCCTACGCCAAGGCGAACTCTCAGGTGTCAGTGGTGCACGGCATTCCCGGTCAGGCGGTGGACGTCTACGTCAACGGGAAGAAGACCATTCCGGACTTCCAGCCGGGGAAGGTCGCCGGGCCGCTGAGCCTGCCCGCGGGACAGTACGACATCGCGCTGACCAAACCGGGCGCCGCGATCGGCAGCGCCCTGCTGAAGGTCGACGACGCCGAGGTGCCCGGTGGCGCCAACATCAGCCTGGTCGCTCACCTTTCGGCGGACGGCAAGCCGACGCTGACGCCGTTCGTGAACGACACCGGCAAGCTGGCCGCCGGCAAGGCGCGGCTGATCGTGCGGCACACGGCGGCGGCCCCGGCGGTCGACGTGCGGGCCGGTGGGAAGCCGGTCTTCGAGGACGTGACGAACGGCAAGGAGGGCAAGGCGGACGTCGACGCCGGCACGGTCTCGGCCGATGTGGTGCTGGCGGGCACGCAGACCCGCGTACTCGGGCCGGCCGACCTTGACCTCAAGGAAGGAACGGCGACCATCGTGTACGCCATCGGCTCGGCCGAGGGCAAGACGCTCGGCATCGTCTCGCAGTCGATCACGGGCCTGCACTCGGCGCCCGGCGGCGTGCCCAGCGGCGACGGCGGCCAGGCCGACGGCAACGGCTCGCTGCCGTGGTACGGCGTCGGGGCGGTCGGCATCCTGCTGGCCATGGCCGGCCTGACCCGGCTGGTCACCGCCCGCCGATGAGCGTCTCGGACCGAGACGGCACGCCCCGGCCGCGGCCGGGGCGTGCCCTGCTTCTGCTCACGGCCGGCCTGACCCTGACCGTCACGGCGGGTGTGGCCGCCTGCCGGGCCGAGCCCGCGGACGACTTCGGAGCACCGGCCGTGACCACGCTCGCCTCCACCCCGCCCACGAGTTCGCCGGCGACCTCCTCGGCGGTGCCTGTCGCGGACGGTGCTCTGCCCCGCGCCTCCGCCACCGACGCGCCGGCCCGGCTGCGCGTCCCGGCACTCGACCTCGACGCGCGCGTCGACGCGGTCGGCATCGACAAGGCGACCGGCGACTTCGCCGTCCCGCCGAGCGTGGACCGGGTGGGGTGGTACCGGTACGGTCCCGGCTTCTCGGCGACGGCGGGCTCCATAGTGGTCGCCGGCCACGTGGACAGCGCGGCTGAGGGGAAAGGAGCCTTCTTCCGGCTCGGCTCTCTGAAGCCCGGTGACGCGGTCACGCTGACGGGCGCCGACGGCAAGGACCGTACGTTCGAGGTGGTGGCCCGCGAGCGCTACCGCAAGACGGCCATCCCGCTGGCGAAGTACTTCGCCCGGGACGGCGCTCCACGGCTGACCCTGATCACTTGCGGCGGCCCCTTCGACCCGGAAACCCGCCACTACCGCGACAACGTGGTGGTCACCGCGACCGCCCAGTCCTGAGAACGACGCGCAGCACCCCGGCCGCTTCGGCCGGGGTGCGCGATGCGATTCAGGCTGTGCAGGTGAGGGAGGGTGAGCCGGCCAAGCCGGAGGCGATGAAGCCGAACTCGGCGCTGGCGCCCGGGGCGAGGGAACCGTTCCAGGCGGCGTTGCGGACGGTGGCCGTCGATCCGGACACCGTCAGGTTGCCGCCCCAGACCTGGCTGATCGACTGGCCGGAGGCGAGGGTCCACGAGACGGACCAGCCGCTGATCGCGCTGCCGCCGGCCTTGACGGTGATCTGGCCCTGGAAACCGCCCTGCCAGGCGCTGGACGTCACGTACGTCGCGCCGCAAGCGCCGGCCGACGGCGTGGTCACCGGCGGCGTGGTGGGCGGGGTCGTCGGCGGGGTGGTGGGTGGCGTGGTCGGCGGGAGAGGTGCTCCGGTGGCCAGGCTCGCGGCCAGGTCGGGCTGGAACGATCCCGCCGCGTACCGGCAGCCGTCGGCCTCGCCCGGGGGCTTCACCCAGAGGTAGGCGTCGATGTTGGCGTCGCCGGTGTCGAGCGTGGGGTAGCGGCCGATGCGGCGGTCGGTGTTGTCGTCGCCGCACCAGTCGCCGGCCGCGCCGCCGTTGCGGCTGGTGTCGATGACCTGGCGTTTGCCGTTGATGCCGCGGCCGGACAGGGCGCTCAGGACCGACCGGCCGAACGCCGTCTCGTTCGCTGTGGACTGGAAGTTCGAGACGTTGGAGTAGAAGCCGTCGGCGTCGGCGACGCCCGCGTTGGCCAGCCGGTTGGCCGCCTCGCCGGCCGGGTTCCAGGCCGAGTGGCCGCCGTCCAGGTAGACCTTGGCCCCGGCCGCCTTGAGGGTGCGGGTGGCGGTGGCCAGGGCCTGGTTGCGGGCGGTGATCTCGTTGGCGCTCAGGCAGGTCTGCAGGGCGATCGAGTCGGGTTCGAGCAGGATCAGCGTGGTACGCCGGGCCAGCCCGCCGGCGATGTTGTTGATCCAGGCCTGGTACTGGTTCAGGTCGGGCGCGCCGCCGGCGCTGGCGCCGCCGCAGTCGCGGTTCGGGATGCCGTACAGGGTCAGCGCCGGAACCTGACCGGCCGCGACCGCCGCGCCGACATAGCCGGAGACCTCGGACTGGACGGTGCCGACGTTGAAGTTGGACAGCCAGCGCGTGGCCGGCTGGCCGGCGATGCGGGAGCTGATCAACGCCGTACGGGAATCGTTGGGGTTGGCACTGACCCAGCGGGCGACGGCGGTGCTGGGGTCGCGGTAGAGGGTGCCGGACAGAGTTCCGGCCGTGGCCGGGCTCGAGGCGAGCGCGACGGCGGCCGCGGCGGTCGCGCACACGGCCGCCGCGGCGACGGGGATCATTCGGGGGAGAGGCACAAGGCTTCCTTCCGGGGAGTTGGGAGCGCTCCCAATCGTACCCCCGCAATTGAAGCCTCTCAATGCATGATTAAAAAGTGCGGCTTCGCTGGTTGAGGCCGAGCGGACCGTACGGGTAGTCGTTCGGCCGTGGATCGCTCGCCTCGTCGAGGGCCGTGGTCTCCTCGGCGGTGAGATGAAGGCCGGCCGCCCGGAGATTGGCCTCGAGCTGGTCGAGGGTGCGGGCGCCCAGAATGGTCGAGGTCACCGCGGGCCGGTCGGTCACCCAGGCCAGCGCCACCTCGGCCATCGACACGCCACGATCCTCGGCGATCCGCTGCACGGCGTCGACCACATCCCAGGTGCGGGCGACATTGCGGCGGTCGTACGCCTCCATGCCCCGCTCCGGGTTGTCCCCGAGCCGCGTGGCGCCGGTGGGCCGCTGATCGCGCTGATACTTTCCGGTTAGCCAGCCCCCACCGAGCGGACTCCACGGCAGCAGGCCGATGCCGGCGTCGAGCGAGGCCGGGACGATCTCGTACTCGGTCTCGCGCACCAGAAGGTTGTACTGCGGCTGAAGGGTGACCGGGCCGGCCAGCCCTAGCTCGCGGGCCAGGGCGACGGCCTTGGTGAGCTGCCAGCCGGTGAAGTTCGAGAAACCGTAGTAACGGATCTTCCCGGCCCGGACGAAACCGTCGAGGGTACGCAGGGTCTCCTCGAGCGGGGTGAACGGATCCCACGAGTGAGCCTGGTAGAGGTCGACGGCCTCGACCCCGAGCCGGGACAGCGAGGCGTCGAGGGCACGGGTGAGGTGGCGCGCGGACAGACCGGCGCCGTTGGGGTCGGCCGCCATCGGGAACCGTCCCTTGGTGGCGAGCACGACCGCCCCGGTGACCTCGGCCGGCCGCGACGCCAGCCAACGACCGATGATCCGTTCCGACTCACCGGCCGAGTAGACGTCCGCGGTGTCCACGAACGTCCCGCCCGCCTCGACGAAACGGTCAAGCTGGGCGTGCGACACCTTCTCGTCGGATTCGTCACCGAAGGTCATCGTTCCCAGACAGAGCGAGGAGACGGCGCATCCGCTGCGCCCGAGCGTGCGATATTCCATGACCGGGCAAGTACCTTCCGCGACGGCCCTCAAACGTCCGGCCTCCCGCGGCCTTCGCCGATGGGTCACTTCTTGCCGGGCTTTTTTCCGTGGGCGGGGTGGGGCTTCTTCGGCGCCTTTCCCTTTCCCTTCGCCTTGCCCCTCGCTTCAGCCTTTGCCGGGCCAGGCCCCGTGTTGAGAGCGACCGTGCGTACGGCGGGTCGAGCCGGCGGAGCAGCACCGGCCGGATTGGCCGCGCCGCTGTGGGGCAAGGCGACCGGCTGAGCGGCACGGAGCGACTTGGCGGCCCCAGCCGGCTGGGTAGCGCGGGGTGGGTCGGCGGCGCCGGTGTCGGCCGGCCGGGTTACGCCGGGTGAACTGGTCGTGCCGGTGGAGGGCGCGGATGGAACGGCGGCCGCCTGGGCCGGCTGCGACGGTGGGCTGTCCGCCCACCAGACACCACCCGCGGTCAGCATCCCGGCGGCCACACCGGCCGCGATGAACAGTTTGTGAGAGCGCCGACGGCCGGAAACCATCGACATCCAACTGCTGCGCCGGCCGGCAGCGGCTACGGCCGGCCGGCTGGTGTGTCGGTGGTCCTGGGGGCGTCGTCCGGCGGGAACCGCCGACAGCCGGCTGGTGTCCTGGCCGGCGGGACCCGCCAGCTCGCCGGTCTTCTGGTGGGCGGCTGTCGACGATCCGCCGGTGGCCTGGTCGGCGGCACTCAGATCGCTGGTGCGCTGGCTGGCGGGAACGGCCGGCCATTCGGTGGTGTCCTGGTGGGCCCGGTTGGTACGCCGTGGCGCGGGGAACGCCGGCGGCCTGGTGAGGCCGCGGCGGGCCGGAGCCTTCGGCGGTGACAACGCCGGGCCGGCGGCGCGGCGCATCAGGGAAGCCGGCGGGAGGCCGGCGAGTTCCCCGAGCACCTCCGAGGCTTCGATCGAGCTGGGCCGGTCGGCGGCGTTCTTCGTCAGGCAGCGCGCCACCAGCCGGGTCACCGCCGATGGCAGGCCGGCGATCGCCGGCAGCGGCGCCGGCTTGGCGTACACATGTGCCTTCACCATCTGGGTGACCGTCGAGGCGTCCCACGGCATCCGGCCGGCCAGGGCCAGGTGGAGCACCAGGCCGAGGGCGTAGACGTCGGTCGCGGGCCGGACCGGGCCGCCCGCGATGCGCTCCGGCGCCAGGTAGGCGGGCGTGCCCAGGACCTGGCCGTCCTGGCCGTCGAGGGCGCCGACCGTGGCCGAGATGCCGAAGTCGACGAGTTTCACGCCGCTCGCCGTGACCATGATGTTCGCCGGTTTCACGTCGCGGTGGACGACACCGTCGGCGTGTGCCGCCGCCAGCGCGGCCGCCACCTGGGCGCCGACGAGCACGGCGACCTTCCACGGGAGCGGGCCGCCGGTGAGCATGTCGGCCAGGGTCCGGCCGTCCACGAGTTCCATCACGACGTACGACAGGGTGTGCCCGCCCTCGCCGAACTCACCGTAGTCGTAGACGGCGACCACGTTCACATGCCGTAGCCGGGCCGCGGCCCGCGCCTCGTCCCGGATCCGCCGTCGCAGGTCGGGGTCGCCGGCCAGGTCCGGTGACAGCACCTTCACCGCCACCTCGCGGCCCAGCACCTCGTCGTCGGCCCGCCAGACGACGGCCATGCCGCCGCGGCCGAGCCGTTCCCGAAGCCGGTACCGGTCGCCGATGAGTTGTCCACTCTCCACGAGCCGTTTCCGTTCCCCCGCGGGCCGCCGCGAAACGCCCCGGTCCGCCGGCGGAATAATATGTTTGCCGATCCCCCGGCGGCCGCTCTACGTTAATCACCAGCACCAACGCCGTCACACGAGACCGGGAGCACTCCGATGATCCGCTGTTATGCCGTCGCCGAGCCGCAGCCTCAGCTGCCGGCCGAGGCTGCCCGCGGATCGTTCCTCGAGGAGCAGCCCACCTGTCGGGAGGCGCCACCCAGCGCCTGAGCCCAGCGCCCAGCGCCGAGGCCGCCTCCCGACTCCGGGAAGGCGGCCTTTTTGTTTGGTGAGCACATGGACCCGTGGAGCAGCGGCACGCTCGCCGCCCCCTCAAGGCGGAGACACCGGTTCGATCCCGGTCGGGTCTACGAACACACCATGCGTTCGATCGGAGATGGTCCAACGGCAGGACACCTGGTTCTGAGCCAGGACGGTGGAGGTTCGAATCCTCCTCTCCGAGCTGCTTGTCCTCGTAGCCCAACGGCAGAGGCACGACGCCGAGGAGACGGACGGGATGTGGCCCAGGAGGTAGGGCGCCGGTCTTGGGAACCGGAAGCCGGGAGTTCGAGTCTCCCCATCCCGACGCGGTATTTCGTGGGAGCGCCGACGTGGGAGAGTCGGGCCCGCCTGTAAAGCGGGTGCATCGCTGAGCGGGTTCGAATCCCGCCTCCCGCACGCACGTACACGGCCTCGGTGGGTTCCTGGTGGAGCCGCCCGCCTGCAAAGCGGGTCCTTCGGGCGCTCCGGTTCGATTCCGGCCTTGGCCTCGACAGCACCCGGCGGCGTCAGTGGACGGCGGGGAGGGCCGGGAGGGTGGCCGAGATGACGGTGCCGCCGCCCGGCTCCGATTCCACGACGACGCGGCCGGACAGGCGCTGGACACGCCGGCGCATGCCGGCCAGGCCGAAACCGCCGTCGGGGGAGCCGTGGGCGCGCCGGGCCGCCGGGACGAAACCGACCCCGTCATCGCGGACGTCCAGGGTCACCAGGTCTTCCATGTAGGACAGTGTGAGCGTGACCTCGGTGGCCCGCGCGTGTTTGGCGACGTTGGTCAGGGATTCCTGGGCCGTGCGCAGGAGGGCGGCCTCGATGTCGGGACGCAGGGGACGGGCGTCGCCCGTGGTGGTCGCCGCGGCGGTGATGTGGTTCGCCCGCGACCAGCGCCGGGCCAGGTCGTCGAGGGCTTCCGGCAGCCGGGCCTCGGCCAGCATCGACGGCTCCATCGCGTGGACCGTGCGGCGCGCCTCGGTCAGGCTTTCGCGGGCCAGGGTGAGCGCGTTCGTCAGGTGCCGGCGGTCCATGGTGTTCTCGGCCGCCTGGAGTTGGGTGATGATGCCGGCCAGGCCCTGGGCCACGGTGTCGTGGATCTCGCGGGCCATGCGCTGCCGCTCGTCCTGGACGCCGGCCCCGCGGGCGTGGACCAGCAGTTGGGCGTGCAGCTCGGCGTTCTCTTGCAGCGTCGCCTCCAGCTCGGCCAGGGCCGCTTTCAGTTGCTGGTTGCGCCGGTAGGTCAGGTCGGTGAAAAAGAAGAAGACGCTTGCGAGTACGACGCTGAGCGCGCTGACGGCGATCCACTCCCACCAGCCGTCCGCGACGATGGCGGAGTACCCGCCCTGGAAGGCGGCGGCCGAGATCGTCGCCGTGGCCGCGACACCGGCGTAGCGCCACCGGCCGTTCAGGTGGACGTAGGCCTGGGGGTAGCCGGCGAACGCGAACAGGCCGTAGAAGGGCGCTGTCGCCACCAGGCCGGCGGTGAGCAGCATCAGGCCCGCGTAATAGAAGCGCGTACGCGGGCGGAGCAACCAGAGCGCGGTGGCGGCCGACAGCCCGAGCACCGCTGGACGGTGCCCGGGCTGAAGCAGCAGCGTGAGCAGGAGGCTGATCGCGAGGAGGGCGTACGGGAGAACGGTGAAGAAGGTGATCTCCCGGTGTTCCCAGCGGTCGAACTCCGCCCGTGGTTCCGCTTCGGCGCTCACGGCCCCCAGCATGACAGCCGGGGGCCGCTTCGCCTCAGCTCGTTCGGCAGGTGACTGTGGGCCAGGTCCAGTTGCCGTTGGCCATGATGGTCACGCCGAAGTTGTTGCCGTTGCCGTTCGGGGTGGCGGTGACGGTCCCGGTGGTGCCGCTGACCGCGGCGTTCCAGCTGTTCTGCACGCTCTGGCCGCCGTTGAGGTTGAGCTGGACGGTCCAGTTGGTGGCGTTGCTGACCGCGACGTTGAGGTTGAAGCGGTCACCGAACTGCTGGCCGGCGCTCAGCACCGCGGTGCAGTTGCCGCCGCCGCCCGGGGGCGGGGTGGTCGGGTTGGTGCCGCCGCCGCTGCCCTCGCGGACGGTGATGTCGGAGCTGCCCTGGCTCTGGTAGCCCTCGGTCGCCATGATCTGGTACGCGAAGCTGCTGCCCAGGTTGAGGCCGGCGCGGGCCCACGCGTCGAAGTGGTTGGCGACCGTGATGGTGCCGGAGCTGCGCTTCTGCTGGCGGACGCTCCAGTACTGGTAGAACGTGGCGGTGCCGTCGATCGACGGCTGGTTGACCCGCTGGCTGCGCAGGATGTCGTACGTGCCGCCGTCGGTGGTGACGGTGCCCAGCCGCTGGGCGCCGCTGCTCGGGTTGTAGCTGCCGAAGTTCTCGACGATGTAGTACTCGATGAGCGGGTTGCGGGTCCAGCCGTACAGGGCCAGGTAGGTGTTGTTGTTGCCGGGGTTGTAGGTGCCGGAGTAGGTGACGGTCCGGCGCGTGCCGGTGGCCCAGCCCTTGCCGCCGACCCAGTTGTTGGTGCTGCGGTCCCAGCTGCTCGAGTACCGGCCGTCGGCGCGCAACGTCATGCTGGCGTTGCCGCTGTCCTTCCAGAACGAGAAGTAGTAGCCGTTGTGCGTGCCCGTCGTGTTGGAGCTGACGGTCCGGTCGGCCTCGGCGTGCGCGACACCGGCGACCATCACGCCGGTCACGGTCATCGCCAAGGCACAGGCAGCGCCGGCTAGGAGCCGGAGCCGGCTACGGCGGCGGGGGAGTTCTGCGGTCATCTAGGTGCGTCCTCCTCGTGAGGGGGCTGCCGGGGAAACAGCCCCACGGACATCGAAGTGCGTCTGTGCGAGAGCGTGGCCCGCCGGCCGCTCGTTGTCAACAACTTCCGGAAACATCGCGGAAATACCGAAGTCGATCTCCGGTGGCATGAGTACGGAGTACTGCCAGGTGAAGCGCGGTTCCGGAACTGCTCAGCGACGCGTTGAGGCCGCATCGCGAGCTTGCCGAGGCTCCGCTGCTGCTGCTAGTACCGAAACTTACGGACCCCGCGGTCGCCGTGGTGTGGACGAGGGCGGGCAAGCGCTTTCCGGGTGGCGCCCTAGAGGATTAGTTCGTTCAGTCGGCCGCTCATTCCGAACCGCCAGACCCGTGTCCGGTCATGCCGTTTATGTGTGGTTTATCGGTAACGTGCGTATTGCGCCGATCTTGGCGCGTCATCACGACGTGGGGTTGACGGGATGCGACAGACTTTCGCGAATGCTATGGCGTTGGCGACGCCCTTTTCTTCGGCGCTCGACACGGAATTCATGCTTCCTCTGGTGAACGAGGAAAGCCGGGCCCGAACGATATTGGCGGCCTTTTCCGACGTCATCGCCCGCCTTCCCGTCGCCGGCTCCATCGCCGTTATCGACGGCGGTTCGAGCGACCGGACGATCGAGGTCGTCGACGAATTCGCGCTCTGTTCGCCGGTGGGTATCCGGGTGGTCGGCAGCTCGCGCCCGGGCTGGACGCCGGCCGTGCTCCGGGGCGTCGCGACGAGCCCGGCCCGCCGCATCGGCGTCGGCGACCCGCACGTGCTCGGCCCCCGGGCGAACGTACTGCTGACCCACGCCCTGCGCGTGCTGGCCGGCGGCGCGCACGTCGTGACCATCGGCGGCAACGGGCGGCACGTCAGCCTGATGGACCGGGACGTGGCCGCCCTGATCGTCGGGGACGCCATGCCGGACGGGGCCGGGTCCCTGCCGGTGGCGCGGGACACCGCGGACTACGCCGGGCTGCGCATGTCGGCGTACAGCGTCGTCTCGAACCGGTACGACCTCCGCGAGGACACCACGGACGTCCTGCCGGTGCCGGCATGAACCGACGGCGCTACCGCTCGCACGAGGGCGAGCACGTGGTGTGGCTGAACTTCAAGGACTCGTCGCATCCGCGGGCCGGCGGGGCCGAGGTCTTCATGCACTCGGTGGCCCGGCGCCTGGCCGGTGAGGGCCAGCGGGTCACCGTCCTGGCCGCCCGGCCCGCCGGAGCCCCGCGGGCCGAGACCGTGGACGGGGTGACGGTGCGGCGGATGGGTAACGCGTACACCGTTTATCTGCTCGCCTGGCTCTGGGTTCTCCGGCACCGCAATCACATCGACGCCATTGTCGACACCTGCAACGGCATACCATTCTTCTCTCCCTTGGCGGTGGGTCGCCGGGTGCCGGTTCTGGTGCTTATTCATCACGTACATCAGACGATGTTCGCCCAGAATCTGCCCTTTCCGGTGGCCGCCATCGGCCGATGGATGGAAAGGGTGGGAAATCGGCTCGTCTACGGGCGGCGAACCATTGCCGTGGTGTCGCCCTCGTCGCGGTCGGAGGTGCGTACGGCACTCGGGCTCGTGGGTCCCATCTACATCGCCAACAACGGCCAGGAGCCGCTTTCCACGGCCGGCGCCAAGCGCAGCCGTACGCCCCGGATCGTCGTGGTCGGCCGTCTCGCCCCGCACAAGCGGTGGGACCTGCTCCTGAGCGCGTTCCCCCGGGTGGCCGAGTTGGTGCCGGACGTCGAACTGCACATCGTGGGCGACGGTCCCTGCCGCTCCGGCCTGGAGGCCATGGTCGGCGCCGGTGACCGGGTGTGGCTGCACGGCCGGCTGCCCCAGGCCGAGCGGGACCGGCTGCTGGCCACGGCCTGGGTGACCGTCTGCACGTCCGAGCTCGAAGGCTGGGGCCTGTCGGTCACCGAGGCGATGAGCCTGGGCGTCCCGGCGGTGGTGCTGGCCGCGCCCGGCCTGCGGGACTCGGTGCGCAACCGGGTCACCGGGTGGGTCGTCCCGCATGCCGAACAGCTGCCGGGCCAGCTCGTGGCGGCCCTGGTCGAGCTCGAGGACCCGGCGGTGGCCAAGGAGTGGGCCGAGCGGTGCCGGTCGTGGGCCGCCCGCTTCGACTGGGACGCCACCACCGACCGGATCGCCAGCCTGCTGATCCACGAGGACTGCCGCCGCGTCCGGGCCGACCGCCGGGCGATCTGCGACCTGTCCACCGTGGCCGACCTGCCGCTCAGTCAGGCCGCCCGGATCGACTACCGCGCGCTGCGCAGCGTGGACCAGATCGACTGGGACGAGCCGGGCATCGGCGAGAGGCGCGTCCGGCTCCTGCTGGCCGGCCTCGACGAACGCGACACCCTCGTCCTGCTGGGCCGCTACGGGCTGGACGTGACGGGCATCGAGGCCCGCGTCGCCCGCCCGGCCGACCTGGTCGGCTGGAAGCGCACCGGCGGTCCCCGGGCGTACGACCTGCGCGCCTATTTCGAAGACATCATGCAAGGAGTGTCGTGAGCACCAAGGTAGTGATCCTCGGCGGCAGCAGTTCCCTGGGGCTCGGCGTGGGCGGCCGCTCGTACGCCGTCCGCGCGGCCCGGCTGCTCGACGCGGACGCCGAGATCAAGCAGCTGTCCCGGTCGGCGCAGACCGTGGCCGAGGTCGACCGCCGCACCACGGAACAGATTCGCCGGTTCCGGCCGGACGTCATCATCCTGTCGTTCGGCGCGGCCGAGGGGCACGTCCATCCGAGCCGCCTGCTCCAGGCCCTGCTCGACCGGTTCGGCCCGCGGAGCTGGCGCGGCCCGGCCGGGATGGAGCCCCGGCCGTACTACTCCCGCCACCCGGTCAAACGCTGGCGGCAGCGGCTCGTCTCCGGCTCGAAGATCACCGTCAAGCGGGCCATCATCGCGGTCACCGGCGGCTACCACCGGCTCGGGTCCGACGACTTCGACCACCGGCTGCGCGACCTGCTCGACGACCTCGGCCCGGCCACCAAGGTGCTGGTCGGCCTGTGGCGCGTCGACGACCACATGTTCCCCCGCTCGAACGCCGTCCTGAGCCACCACGACGCCCTGCTCCGGCGGATCGCCGGTGACCGCGACGACGTCGTCTACGTGCCCACCCGCGACGTGGTCCGCCACTGGGACGACTTCCTGATGGACCACGCCCACCTCAACGACCACGGCCACGACGTCGTAGCCCGGTTGATCTCCGAGAACATCACCGCGAAGGCAGGCACCGGTGCTTGACACGACACTGCTCGACGTAGCCCGGCCGGCTGAGCCGCGGTACTGGCGCCGAGGGCGGCCGTGGATCTACGCCGGGGCCGCGCTGACCGCCGCCCTGGCTCTGTTCACCAACGTTCGCGGGGCCCGCGACTTCGACCTCGACGAGGTGATGTACGCCGTGGCCGGGCAGAACATCGCCGAGCACGGTTCCATCTCGTGGGGACAGCAGCTCACCGCCGTCCACCCGCCCCTGCATTTCCTGCTCCTCGGGCTCTGGGAGACGGTCGGGGGCGGCGGGTCCGTGCTCGAGGCGATGTTCCACGCCCGGACGATGGGCGCCCTGGTCACGCTGCTGACCGTCGTCGCGGTCGGAATGCTGGCCCGCCGCTTCACGGCCGACCCGCTGCTGGTGGCGGCCGCGATGATCATCTTCGCGGTGGACGCGTTCGTGCTCCGCTTCGGGCGCACCGCGCTGATCGAGCCCACCGCCGTACTGGCCCAGGTGATCGTGGTCTACCTGGCCATCCGGCTGCGCCGCGCCTCGTCGCCGACCTACATCGTCGTGGTCGGCTGCGTGTCCGGTCTGGCCCTGCTGGTCAAGGAACCCCTGCTGTTCGTGACGCTGGTGCCGCTCGCGGTGGCCCTGCTCCGGCGCGACTGGCCCTTCCTGCGCCGGGCCGGCGGCTCCCTGCTGGTGGCGGCGGCGGTCTACGCGGTCTTCCCGATCTGGGCCGGCCTCAACGGCGCCGGCTCGTGGTGGCTGGCCGAGCACAACATCAGCGCCGAACGGCTCTTCGGGCTCAAACAGCTGAGCGGCCTCAACCGTACGGGCGTCTCGTCCTTCTCGGTCTTCACCGACAGCTTCCTCGGCTACGCCGCCGGCTATCTGGTCTTCGCACTCGGCGCGGCCGGCCTGCTCCACCTGGTCGTCCGTCATGGCCGGCGGCCGGACGAGCGGGCCGCCTGGCTGATGGCGTTCGGCGGCCTCAGCTTCGGCTTCCTGGCCTACTGCGTGCTGGTCGGGCAGGCCAACGAGCAACTCAGCGTCTACTCGGTCGTCCCGGCGGTCCTGCTGACGGTGCTCTCCTTCGACGGCGTCGCCCGGCGGGTCACGGTCGCCGTCTGCGTGGCCGCGGTCGCGGTCAGCGCGCTGGGCTGGGTGACCAACGTGGCCCTGGCCCGCGACGACGCCACCACGCGGATGGGCGCCCGGATCACCGCTCAACTGCCGTGCGTGGCGGTCAACGCCACCGGGAACGCCGAACGCTGGGTCCCGGTCCTGCCGCGCAACCACGTCACCGCGTTCCGCGACGGCCCCGCCGCCGTCCGCTCCGGCGTCCAGGCCTTCCTCCTGTCCGGAAAGGACAGTCGCCTGCGCTACGGCAACAGCTCGCCCGAGCTGGCCGACTGGGTCAAGGGCAACGGCCGGCAGCTGTACGGGTTCGGCAGCCGCCGCTACGAGAACATCGAGCTCTGGGTCGTCGGGGGGATGACCGCCCTGTCCGAGTGCGCCAACCCGCCCCGCCCGATCGCGGCGAACGCCTCGAGCAGTGGCTTCCTCGCCCTGCTGTTCGCCGTGCTGGCGCTGGCCGCCTTCGGCGTCGTCGGCCGGCACCGCTGGGTCCGGCGGAGCATCTGATGACCGACACGCTGCGCGGCGCCGGCCGCCGTGGCCGCGGCGGCGCGGGCTGGCTGCTCGTCGCCACGACCTCGGCCGGCGCCGTCAACTACGGGTACGCGCTGGCCATGACCCACGGCCTCGCCCCCGCGGAGTTCGCGGCGTTCGCGGCCGGCCAGGCCCTGCTTCTGGTGCGCACCACCATCTCCAGCGCGGCCGTCTCCTGGGTGCTGGCCCGGGAGGTCGGCCGCGCCGCCGGCGACCCGGAGCGGCAGGCCGTGGTCACCTCGTTCGCGTTCTGGTCGAACCTCGTGCTCGGCGCCGGCCTCACCGTCCTGCTCGTGGCCGGCGTGCTCCTGTTCGGCTCGGTGGCCGACGCGGCCCTGCTGGCCGCGGCCTCGCTCATCCTCGCCGTCGGCTCGACCGGGATGGGCTACCTGCAGGGCACCGGCCGGATCACCGCGATCGCCGGGCTGCTCACCCTCGAGGCGCTGGTCAAGGCGGCCACCGGCGCCGGTCTGGTCTTCGGCGCGCACTGGCAGTCGGCGGGCGCCCTCGGCGGGTTCGCGGCCGGCGGCCTGGTGCTGCTGGCACCGGTGCTGGCCGCCCGCCGGCTGCTGCGCCGGCCCACCTGGGGCCCGGCCCAGACCGAGCTTCTCCGGGCGGCCGTACGCCAGGTCCGGTTGCAGGCCAACGTCGCCGTCACCTCGGCCGCCGACACGGTGATCGTGGCCGTGCTCGGGCTGGCCAGCGCGGCCGCGCCCTATCAGGCCGCCTCCGCGCTCGGCCGGGTTCCGCTGTTCGTGTCGAACGCGGTCTCCACCGCGAACTTCGCCGCCCTGAGCCGGGACGGCTCGGCACGTCGTAAGGCCGACGCGATCCGCACCTACCTGCTCGTGGCGGCGGTCATGGCCGCCGCCCTGATCACGCTCCCGGCGCCGATCCGGCGGCTGCTGCTGCCGGACACGTTCGCGGCGGTCGACCGCTGGCTGCCGTTCGCGGCCGTGCTCGGACTGGCCGTCGGACTGCTCAACCTGGTGGTGACCGTCCTGCAGGCCGACGACGTCCGGGGGAGCGCGGTCCGGACCCTGACCGGGACGACGGTGGCCTACCTGGCCGTCGCCGGTCTGTCCGGTCTCGCCTACGGGGTCGCCGGGGTGGCGGTCAGCGCCACGGTGGCCGCCCTGAGCGTCGTCCTGCTGCCGCTGCTCGCGTTGCCGTCCCTGCGGCCCGCGGTGCGTGTCCTGCTCACCCGCCGGCGCTCGGCCGGCGACCTGGCCGTGCTGATGCTGCTGGCGACGGCCCTGGCCGTCGTCGACAACCCGGCCGGATGGGTGGCGGTCGCCGGCGTCTCGGGCGCGGTCGCGCTGGCGATGGCCTTTCCCGAGTTCGCTCCGCGGAGGTGGCGATGAGACTGCGCATCGGGGTCGACGGACGGGTCCTCGACGACCGCTACCACGGCATCGGCCGGGTCATGTACGGGCTCTGCGCCGAGCTGGCCCGGGCCGAGGGCGTGGAGCTGGTGGTGTTCACCGGCCGTACCCGGTCACAGCGGTTCGACGTGGACCGGCTGGCCGGCCGGCCGAACGTCACCCTGCACCCGGTCGATCTGCCGCCGGTCGACGTGCGGCAACTGTGGCGGTGGCGCCGGGTGCTGCGCCGGCGGCCGGTCGACGTGATGTTCTTCCCGTACCACCTGGGCGCCACGCCGTTCGCCGGCGTGCCCAGCCTGGCCATGGTCCACGACTGCATCTTCGAAGCGGATCCCCGGTTCGCGCCGTCGCGCGCCGTCGCGCTGTCCTACCGGCTGCTCACCACGCTGATCACCCGGACCACCACGGCGCTGACCGTCAGCCGGGCCTCGGCCGGCCAGATCGCCGAGCGCTACCGCCGCCGGGCGCACGTTATCCCGAACGGCGTCGACCTCCTTCCGCCGCCGGGGCGCGGGCTCGCCACCGAGTACGGGATCGAGCCCGGCTACGTGCTGCACGTCGGCGCGCAACGGCCGCACAAGAACGCCGTGGTGCTGGTGGAGGCGATCGCGAAGGTGCCGGACGCCCGGCTGGTGCTGGTCGGCTCGCCCGACCCGCGGTTCCCGGACGAGGTCGGGCCGGCGGTCGACCGGCTCGGTGTGGCCGACCGGGTGGTGCGCCTGCCGTTCGTGGCCGAGGAACTGCTGGGCGCGGTGTACGCGGACGCCGCCCTGCTCGCCTACCCGTCCCTGGTCGAGGGGTTCGGGCTGCCGGTGCTGGAGGCGATGACGGCCGGGACGCCGGTCGTGGCCAGCGACGTGCCGGTGCTGCGCGAGGTCGGCGGGACCGCGGCCACCTACGTGCCGCCGCACGACAGCACCGCCTGGGCGTCCGCGATCGCCCGGCTGCTGGCCGATCCGGCGCTGCGCGGGCCCCTGGCGGCCCGTGGAGTCGCTCACGCGGCCACCTTCACCTGGGCGGCGGCCGCCGAGCGGTTGCTGGAAGCCTGCGTTCAGGCCGTACGCAGGTAGCTCGCGTTACCGACGATGTCGGCGGCGCCCAACCGGACGATGTAGAGCGCGGCCAGGCCGTTCGCCCGGGCGATGCCCATGACGGCCGGCAGCTGCGACGGCCGGCAGACGTGCGTGGTCTCGGCCATCACGGGCAGGCCCTTACCCCGGGCCAGCCCGGCCAGGTACGCGACGGTGTCGGCATTCTCGGCCCACGTCCCGTACACGGCGACCTTCTTGTCCTTCAGCGCGCCGATCTGCCGCGTGGCGTCGTACCCCCGCTGCACCTCGCCGTTGATCTCGGCGCTGGAGGTGCCGGACAGGTTGGTGGCGACGGCCTTGTCGAAGTCGCCGGCGCGCATGCCGTACGACGGATACAGCATCGCGACCGTCCCGGCCCAGCCGGCCTGGCGCAGCGCGGTGATCTGCCAGTTCTGATATCCGGCGAGCGCGTTCAGGTACCAGTTGAGGAACTTGGCGGCCTGGCCGGCGCGGCTCGGCTGACCGGGCTTCCAGCCGGGCACCGGGTTGAGGCGGGCGGCGTTGACGTCGAACGCGAAGTAGAGGTTGCGCTGCTTCTCGCTGCTCGGGTAGGTCAGCTCACCCCAGTGCCCGCCGCCGGCCCGGACCAGCGAGAAGTCCGTGCCCAGCTGCTGGAAGACCCGGGTCAGATAGCGGACGGCGAGCGGACGGTAGGCCGTGCCGAAGACCAGGTTGGGCTCGCGGCCGCCGGTGTAGGTGACGCCGTTCTGGTCGACGTAGCGCGCGCCCGGCCGCGCCAGCAGCCAGGCCGGGGCGCTCTGGATCCCGGTGTTGAGCGAGATGGTGTAGCCCATCGCCCGCAGCGTGGCTGCGCGTGCGGCGACCGAGTCCAGGTACCGCACGTCGAACTGGCCCGGTGCCGGCTCGGCCTGCGACCAGTTCATCTCGACCAGGGCGTCACCGGCCCCGCCGGCCGAACGCATGCTTCGCATATCGGCGTCGGAGTAGTTGCCGATGATGCCGAGCGAGGCCGTGGCCGCCCCCGCCGCCGCGGCGTCGCCGTTGCCCACGACGAGAGAAACGATCGACAGGACGGCGGCCAGCGTCACGGAAAGCTTTTTCACCCCTTCCGCATCGGCCCGCCCGCCCGGCGGCGTCGCGGCTGCAACCGAGCGCTCCGCAAGAGCACCGCACGAGCAACCAGCTACCTCGCGCTCGGCTCACTCGGCGTCAGGCCGTACTTGACGTATTCGCCGGTCTCCTCGATCCGGTGCATGCCGAGGCGTTCCATCAGGCCCCAGGAGGCCGTGTTGGCGGGGGAACAGGTCGCGGTCACCGTGCGCAGGGCGAAAGTCGCGAAGGCGTACGGGAGGAAGGCCCGCATCGCCTCGAAGGCGTAGCCCCGGCCGTGGAAGCCGGGGTGGAACTGGAAGCCGACATCGCCGGTGCCCACGGGCCGGGCCGGCAGCCAGACGCCGACATCGCCGATCACCCGGTCCTCGCCGAGATGGTGGACGGCGTACCCGTGCCACGCGTCGCGGACCCCGTCGTCCAGATCCGCCTGGACAGCCAGATAGCCGGCCGCCTGGGCGGCGCTCATCGGCTCGCCCGGCAGGTACCGGCGTACCACCGGGTCGCTCTGGTAGGCCAGGAAGTCGGTCAGGTCGGTCGCGGCGAACCTGCGGATCGCCAGCCGTTCGCTGCGCAAAAAGATCAGTGCTCCTTCGCGTACGCGTGGATCCACTCCGACGTCGCCCGCAGGCCGCCGAACGTGTAGAAGTGCAGCTTGACCTCGCCGTGCGTGGCGGGGTGGTAGTCGGTGGCGAGCGCGCGCAGGAACCGGCCCGGCCCGGCGGTGCCGGTGGTGGTGACCAGATCGGCGATCGAGGCGCCGGTGCCGACGCCGAGGCGGGCGGCGTAGCGGATCAGCCGGCCGGCGCCGGCCGGCCCGGGCACGCCGACCCGGACTGGGCTGTGGAGGCCGCGCTCGCGGAGGGCGGCGATCCAGTCGAGGACCGGGTCGGCGTCGAAGCCGAACTGGGTGATGATGTCGCCGCCGAGCGCGTGCCTGGCCAGGGCGGCGCTCTTGTCGGCGACGGCGTCCCACAGCACACCGTCCGGGATGCCGGGATGGCCCTCGGGGTGGCCGGCGATGCTGACCCGCCGGACGCCGTACCGCTCGAGCAGGCCCGACTCGATGATCGAGAGCGAGTCGGGGTACGGCCCGTGCGGATCGGCGGGGTCGCCGCCGACCACGAAGACCTCGTCGCTCACCCCGGCCGCCTGGAGCGCGGCCAGGAACTCCTCCAGCGTCTGCCGCGAGGCCAGCCGCCGGGCCGACAGGTGGGGTACGGGGACGAAGCCGGCCGCCCGCGCGGCGGTCGCCGCCGCCAGCCGTACGGCCGAGTCCTCGTGGGCGAGGAAGGTGATGTTGATCCGGGTGCCCGGCGGGATCGTGCCGCGGGCGGCCGCCAGCTCGCCGAGGTCCTTGCCGGTCATCTCGAGCGAGAAGTCGTGTAACAGCCGGTCCGCGTTCATGGAAGTGCCCGGAACGCTACCCGCGCCGACGCGGTCAGCCGTTGTGGGGGCGGCGGGCCACCGCGAGCAGGTGGGTGGACGGCCAGGGGAGCGGGGTGCCGTCGAGGCCGGCGAGTGACGCGACGGGGGCGATCCGGTTGTCGACGACCCAGTCGTTGCGGATCGGCGCCGAGGCGGGGTCGAGCGTGAACCCGACCTCGGTGAGCAGGGCCGTCCAGTCGGCGAAGCTCAGGCCGCAGAACTGCTCCTTGGTCTCGGAGAGCCAGTTGTCGGTGTAGTCCTTGCGGGTCAGGAAATCCATGGCCGAGCCCAGCTCGATCCGCACGGTCTCGTCGTCGACGGCCGCGAAGGAAAACGGGAACGCGAAATCGGCGGCGAACTGGTCGAGCCGGGCGCGGGTCGACAGGCTTTCCACGTACGCCTTCGACGGCTCACCGGAGACGGTGGCCGGGTTCGCGCCGTCGTCGCGGGTCAGGCGCAGCAGAACCTCGCGGTGCGGGTCGTCGGGTCCGCAGACGTCACTGTTGATCCAGACGCCGCCGGGGGCGGTGTGCTCGAAGATGCGGCGGGCGAATTCCCGGACCGAGGCGCGGCGTTGCCCGTACGACCAGATCTCATGGGTCAGGGCGAAGGTGAGAGTCGTGTCGACGGAACGCTCGTCGAAGATGGCGCCGCCCAGGACGTTGCGCTGATAGAAGTAGACGTTCGCGTTGCGGAAGACGCCCTGATCCTTCTTGTGCAGGCACTCCTGGTACAGGTGGCGGGCGATCTCGACGCCGATCAGATCGCTCTCGTAGAGCGCCGGCTCCCGGTCGGCCAGCTCGAGCACGGAGCCGGCCCCGCAGCCGATGTCGACGATCCGGCCGGGCTCGACATATTGCCGGACCGCGGCCCACTTGCGCTCGGCGGCGGCGGTGAAGGCCTCGACGTACGTGCGGTAGTCGCGGGTGGCGGTGAGACCGCCCTCGTCCCCGATGATCGGGTCGTTGATGACGGTACGGACGGTGTCGACCAGCCGGTACCGTTCGAAGACGTCGATGGTCGCCGGGTGGGCGAGCTCGCGCCAGGTCTCGTCCCCGCGGCTCAGCCGCAGAAGCACGTCCCAGGGCCGCTCCGGCGGCGTCGCCCGGGAGGCCTCGACCCGGGCGATCGGAAAGCCGAGAACCTCGTACAGCTTGGCCACTTCCGGCGTCGAACAGGCGACGACGGTGTCGTCCGGCGTGAGGTCGAGCCCGGTCGCCACGGTGATCGTCTTGAGGGTCACCTCGGCGAACGCGTCGGTGGGCGCGGCGTCGAAGATGGGGACGACCACGGACCGCAGACCGGTGCCGACGCTGAACCGCTCGATGGCGGCCTCCCGGCGGTGGTACGGGACGGGATTGCGCTTGGTGTTCTCGTGGTTGGCCGAGGTCACCGCCCAGACGATGGTCGCACCGTCACCGGCGAGCTCCCGCAGGTAGTCGGCCTGAAAGCGGGTCAGCAGATGGTGCCGCCCGGGAAAGAGAACAAAGCGAGCCACCATGCTGATCTTACTCAGGCCCTGCTCCGGCCGCCGAGCGACGAACGTCCTGTCGTTCGGGCGCCACCACGGTCCAGGGCACCTGGTGGTGGTCGAGGCCGCCGGACAGGGCCGCTCGCGCGCAGGCGCGGCCCTGGTCGCGTAACGAGGCCGCCACCGACCAGACTCCCGAGGTGATGGCCTCTCGGGAGCCGTCCCACCCGGTGAGGGTCACCTCTCGCCGGGTGCGGCCCGTGGCGGCGCGGGCGCCCAGCGCCAGCTCGTCGCTCATCGTCAGCATCACCACGGGGCCGGCGCCCTCCAGGGTCTCGAGCAGCGCCCCGGCGGCCTGCTCGCCGAGTTCGCGCTGATTGCGTTCCACCACGGCGATCCGTACGTCGTCCCAGTCGCGACCGGCCTCGGTCAGCGCGTCGCGGTAGCCGGCCAGGCGGGCTCCGGTGACGGGGAAGGGGACCGCCCGCGGGTCCGTCAGGTCCGGGGGCAGGTCGTGGCCGCGCAGGATGCCGCTGGTGCGGCGCCGGTCGAGGGGGAAGCTGACGATGACGGGGGTCGCTTCGGCCAGCGGCGTGGCCGTCGCGACCGCTGCCGCCGCCGCGCGGTCGTCGGGGCCGATGCACGCCAGCCCCGGGTGGGCCGGGCCGCCCTGGATGGCGGCGGGTCGCCCACTGCCGGCCACGGCGGCCAGGACCGGGTCGTCGGCGACGGTGGTCCAGAGCACGTATCCGTCCACCGACGCGGCCAGCACCCGGTCGACGTCGGAGGCGTCGCCTCGGGTGGGGATCAGCACCACGCCCAGGTCCTCGCTGACGCAGACGTCGGTGACCCCGGCCAGGAACTGGGCCGCCTGCGGGTTGTCGAGGAGGTAGGACAGGTGCTCCCCGACCACCACTCCGAGCTGGTTGGCGCGCCCGGAGCGCAGGGCCCGGGCGGTGCTGTCGGGGCGGTAGCCCAGCTGGGCCGCGGCCTCCAGCACGCGGGCCCGGGTGGCCTCGGCGACCCGGGTGGGGTGGTTGAAGGAGTAGGAGACCGTCATCGGCGCCACTCCCGCCTCTTTGGCGACGTCTTTGACGGTGGGGCGGCGTCGGGCGGGGGTGGTCATGGCAGCATCCTATCCGGCTGTGTAACGTTACGATTCATGCCTGCCGCCTACGCGCCGTACGCCGCCTTCGCCGCGTTCGGAATCTTCTGGGGTGCCTGGGGAGCGGCCCTGCCGGAATTGCGCACCCAGGCCGGGGCCAGCGAGGGCCAGTTGGGCACCGCCCTGCTCTTCATCGGTCTGGGGGCGATGCCGGCGATGGCCTTCACCGGCCGCGCGGTGGACCGCTTCGGGCTCCGCGTGGCGCCCTGGCTGCTGGCGGCCCTGGCCGGCGCCGGACTCCTCATCACCGCCGGCGCCGACGGGGTGGTGCTGCTGGTCGCCGGGATGCTCGTGGTCGGCGCCGCCTCCGGGGCCGCCGACGTGGCCATCAACACCTTGGCCGGGCGGGCCGAGCACGCCACCGCCAAGCCTCTGCTCACGCGCTCCCACGGGCTGTTCTCGGTGGGCGTGGTCATCGCCAGCCTGTCCACCGGGGCGCTGCTCGGCGCGGGACTGTCCCTGCCGGCGGCCTTCGCCGTGGTCGCGGCGGTGATGCTCGCCCTGGCCGCGGCCGCTCACCTGACCAGCGCGTCCCTGCGGCTGCCGGTGGAGGCTCGCGAAGAGCGCGCCCGGCTCCGCCCCGCCTTGCCGCTGCTGGTCGTCGGGCTGGTCGCCGCCCTGGCGTACGCCGTCGAGAACGCCCACCAGAGCTGGGGCGCGGTGATGCTCACCGACGTCTTCACCGCCTCACCCCAGCTGGCCGCCGCGGCCCCGGCCACCTTCGCCGCCACCGCCGCGCTGGCCCGCCTGAGCCTGGCCCCGTTCTCCCGCAGCCACCCCACCGCGATGCTGCTCGGCGGCGGCGTGCTGGCCACCGCGGGCAGCGTGGTGCTGGCCACCGCGCCCTCGGTCGCTGTGGCCCTGGCCGGCTTGGTGCTGGCCGCCCTGGGCACCGCGACGCTCTTCCCCACCCTCCTGAGCCGCAGCCTGCGCGACACCGGCCCGGCTGAGCACGGCCGGGCCACCTCCGCCGTCGCCGCCACCGCCTACCTGGGCTTCCTGCTCGGCCCGGCCTACGTGGGCCTGCTGGCCGAGAGCACCGACCTGCGCGGCGCGCTGATCGGCGTGGCCGCCCTCGCCCTGGTCTTCACCCTGGCGGCAGCACCGATCAGCACCTGGGCCGCGCGAAAGCCCACAAGGCGGTAGAACCCGTGACGACGGCTCCGGTTTCCGTACGGCCGGGCCGCCCGCCCGGAGCGGTGTTCAGTCCTTCGGCGCGACCCGGATGCGGTTCCCGTCGGGATCGGCGGCGAGGAAGGTCAGCCCGAATCCCGTGTCGTGCGGCTCGCGCAGGATCGTCACGCCCTTGGACTGCCACTGCTGGAAGAGCGCGGTGATCTCGTCGGGTCCTCCGCCGCCGATGGCCAGGCAGACCTCGCTGGTACGCGGCACGGTCGGCGACAGATCCTCGTACTGGCCGGACCACAGAGCGAGCTGAGCGCCCGGCCCGAGGTCGAAGGTGATGTAGGCCGGCGTCTCCAGCGAAGGGCTGAGGCCGAGCAGATCGCCGTAGAAGCGGGCGGCGGCGGGAGCGTCGTTCACGTAGACGATGGACACGACGGAGGTGGTGGTCATGGGCGTCATTGTCTCCTGAACTCGTTTCAACGGAGCCGGTGCCGAACAGAGCTCGCCTGCACGGCGCCGGTCTCGATGAGGTTCTCGTCCAGGCCGTTGGCGATCTCCAGACGGCCCTCGTCGAACGTGAACTCCACGGCCACCGTGCCCGCGGCCAGATCGGGGCGCGGTGGCCGCCATTCCAGGAGCGCGACTTCGCGCAGTTCCCGCCCGGCGAGCGGTTCGAGCCGGTCGTCCCGGCGCGACCACGCGGGTGTCAGATCCAGCGACTCCCAGCCGGTGATGGCCGCCCCGGTGTCGATCGTGTCCCAGCCGATCCAGAGCTCGGCGAACTTCGTGTGGCAGACCTCCACCTGAACCCCGTCGAAGTCCAGGACCACCGGGCACTCGGCGTACCAGTCCCCGTCCTCGACGAACCGCACCACGGCGAACCCCGTCAGCCGCCGCCCGACGAGCCCGGCCAGGCGCGACCCGTGCGCCCGCCGCACCGCGTCGAGCCCCACCAGGAACGACGGCTCATAACCTGCGATACCCATATACACAGCACCGGATTCTCCCGCCTGGCGCCGCGATCCACGGCCCCCGGACGGGGAGGAAAAGAGAGTCGAATGACCCATGCTGGCCGAGCCCGCGGTGGGGACGATCGGTGGGTGGAAAACCTCGATGTCCAACTAGCCGCCAACCGTGCCTACCTCGAGGGATGGTCGGTCGACACACGCGACGACCCGCTCACCTATCGCAGCGGGGTGCCGCACCCGACGCTCAACGGCGTTCTCCGGGTGCTCGATGCGGACCCGGCCCGGGCGTACGAGCGTGCCCGCACCCGCCTGTCCGGCGTGCCCTGGATCTGGTGGGTGGGGCCGGACAGCACTCCCGGCACGGCCGAGGCGCTGATCGGGCTGGGCGCCACCGAACTGGTCCGGGCGCCCATCATGGCGGTCGAGGCGGACCGGGTGGCCGACGTGCCCACCGCGGTGAGCGTCGGGGTGACCGAGGACGTCGAGGAGTTCGTCACCGCGTACGCCCGAGTCTCGGGGATCGTCCCCGAAGGTGTGGCGGCGGCGGTCGAACGGGAGAAGTCCTTCGACGGGCGCGTGGTGCGTGTGGCCGGGCGGGTGGAGGGCCGCATCGCCGGTACCGCCGAGATCTGGTTCAGCCACGGCCTGGCCACGCTGTACTTCGTCGGCACGCAGCCCGATCGGCGGCGCCGGGGGATCGCGGCCGCGGTGACCCGGGCCGCGGTCCGGCTGGCGTACGAGCGCGGCGCGCGCACGGTCAGCCTCACGTCGAGCGTGATGGCTGTGCCGCTCTACCGCGCCCTGGGCTTCCACGAGATCGGCGAGTACCGGCTGCTCACCTTCTGATCACGGGAGGGCGTCGCGCAGGGCCGCGCGCGTGCTGATGCCGAGCTTGCGGAAGGCGCCGTGCAGGTGGCTGCCGACCGTGCGCGGTGACAGCAGCAGGCGCGCGGCGATCTCCTTGTTGGTCAGGCCCGTGGCGGCGAGCCGGGCGATCTCGGTCTCCTGGCCGGTCAGCCGGATGTTGGTGGTGGCCGACGACTGGCGGCGCCGGCCGGTGGCCTGGAGCTCGGCCTCGGCGCGGGCCGCCCAGGGCCGAGCGCCCAGCTCCTCGAAGGTCTCGGCGGCCGCCGCCAACTGCTGCCGGGCGCGGACCGCCTGCCGGTTGCGCCGTAGCCGTTCGCCGTACAGCAACTGGACCCGGGCGATGTCGAAGCGGTAGCGGGCGGCGGACGGGGTCGCCAGCGCCTGCTCGAACAACAGATCCGCGTCGCCGGCGACGGCGGCGGCCGCGGCGACGTGCAGGGCCAGCCGGGGCGAAATGCTCGCGACGTCCGTGCCGGCGAGCGCTTCGGCGTGGGCCCGCGCTTCGGCCCGGTGGCCGCTGCGGGCCGCGGCCTCGGCCACGTCGAGCAGCACCCACATGACGTGCGGCGACGTGCGGGGCAGCGTGCCGGGCGCCATGATCTCGGCGAGCTCGGTGTAGGCGCGCTGATAGTCGCCACGGGCCAGCGCGGACAGTCCTTCGAGGTGGTGGCCCAGGATCCGACCGATCCCGGAGTCGCGGGGCGCGGTCCACCGGACCGGCTCGCCTCGGCCGGCGGCGACCAGAGCCCGGGTGAACCCGCCGGTCGCGAGGTACCGGCCGTACCCGTACCGGCCGCTCAACTCCATGATCTCCGCCGCGGTGCCCTCGACCCGGTCCCAGGCGCCGGTCAGCCAGTCCTCGCCGGCCAGCGAGACCAGGGCGTGCAGGGCCGCGGCGACGGCTCCGCCACGCCGGCCGTCCTCGGCTACGCGTTCGAGGGCGGCCCGGGCGCGGGGAACCCGGTCGACGTAGGCGGCGGCCATGCCGAGCCGCACCGCGAGCTGAGGGCCGGCGGCCTCGTCGATGAGCGCGTCCAGGGCAGGCATGGCGGCGGCCGCGGTGGCGAGGGGATTCTGGAGTACGGCGAGGCACACGTCCACCGTGGACGAGTTCTGCGGCCGGTGCTCGCCGACCGTCGCCCACAGATCGGTCCGGGCGGCGCTCCAGCAGACCGGCATCAACGTGTGCAGCGCGTCCTCGACGTCGCGCGCGGGCGCGCCGGGGTTCGCCGTCAACGCCTCGGCCAGCATCCGGTGGACGCCGAGAACCGAGCCACCCTCGTCGTAGACCAGCCGGGCCGCGGTGACGGCGGCCCGCAGCGACCCGGTGGCGCCGATCTCGCGGACGGCCCGCGCCGCCTCGCCCAGCCGGCCGCCCAGCTCCAGGCCGACATAGGCGGCGTACATGAGCCGGTCGGCCCGCGCCGGGCCGGCGCCGCTCAGCTCGGCCGCCCGGCTGACCAGCTCGACACCGCCGGCCACGTCGCCGCGGGCCAGCAGCAGCCGCCCGGCGTGCTCGATCTCGGCCGCGACGGCCTCGTCCGGGTCGACGGTCGCCTCGGCCAGGTGCCGGGCTCGCCGGACCGGATCCTCGCGGTACCGTTCGGCCAGCGCGGCGTGGGCCCGCTGCCGGGCGGCCGCGGTCGACGACTCGATGACCGCGACCCGGGTCAGCGGATGACGGAAGCGGGCCCCGGCCGGCTCCGGGTCGCCGCCGAGTGCGGCCCGCAGCAACGACTCCTGGGTGGCCGCGGGCAGCTCGGCGATCTCCCGCCGCAGCCTGGTCACCAGGCGGGAGGCCAGCGGGGTCCAGCTCGACGTGCTGCCCCGGGCCGGCAGCAAGGTCAGGGCGAGCGGGTTGCCGCGTGCCTCGGCCAGCACCCGGCGCCGCGCCCCGTACGACAGGCCGGGCCGCCGCTGGTCGAGCAGCCGGGCGCTGGACTCGTCGTCGAGGGCGCCGACAGCCAGCCGCCGGCCGAAGGGAATCGGCCCGGGCGGCACGGCGCGCTGCGCGCCCAGCAGCCGGAAGCCCGCGCCGGGCAGCCGCCCGGCCGCCGTCGCGATCACCTCGGCGCTCATGCGGTCCAGCCCGGGCGCGTCGTCCACCACGAGCAGCCCCGGTCCGGCCTTGCCCAGCACCGACAGCAGCGCCTCGGCGATCTCCGGAATGCTCGGCGGGGACCCGGTGTCCAGGCCGAGACAGACGGCCAGCGCCGGCTCGGACTCGGGCCCGGCGCCCAGCAGCAGCTGGTTGAGGGCGGCGAAGCCGATCTCCGACTCGAACTCGACGCCGGCGCAGCGCAGCACCGTCAGCCCGGCCTCCGCGGCCCGGCGGGCGGCCTCGTCCAGCAGGGCGGTCTTGCCGATGCCGGGGTCACCGACGACGAGGACCGCGTCGCCGTCCTCGATCTGCCGCAACTCGCGGTCCCGGCCCACCAACGTCATCATCGCCGTCCACGCTAGGCACCGCCCGGGCCGGTCCGCACTATGTCGTACGCCGCAGTGAACATAGGTCAAATGACCGGTGCCGCCGGCCGCCGATCGGCGCAGAGTGGGCCCGATGACGCGGATCAAAGCAGCGAGCTGCGTGGGCACCACCATCGAGTTCTACGACTTCTTCATCTACGGCACCGCGGCCGCCCTGGTCTTTCCCCAGGTGTTCTTCCCGGCGCTGGGCGGCGCGGCCGGCACCGTCGCCTCGTTCGCGACGTACGCCGTGGCCTTCGTGGCCCGCCCGATGGGCTCCGTCGTCTTCGGCCACTTCGGCGACCGCTACGGCCCGCGCCCGGCCCTGGTGGCGACCCTGCTCACGATGGGCCTCGCGACCTTCGCGATCGGCGTGCTGCCGGGCGCGACCGTCCTTGGCGTGGCCGCCCCGATCATTCTGGTCGTCCTACGGTTCGTCCAGGGT
The DNA here is from genome assembly GCF_043197815.1 of Actinoplanes sp. NPDC048988. Classification (NCBI taxonomy): domain Bacteria; kingdom Bacillati; phylum Actinomycetota; class Actinomycetes; order Micromonosporales; family Micromonosporaceae; genus Actinoplanes; species Actinoplanes sp. NPDC048988. Next base: position 222,270 of record NZ_JBICTW010000010.1, read on the forward strand.
CTGGCCGTGGGCGGTGAGTGGGCGGGCGCGGTCCTGCTGGCCACGGGCGCCGCCCCCGCCGGTTCGCGCGGCTGGGCGGCGGTGTTCCCGCAGCTCGGCCCCCCGCTGGCGTTCGGCCTGGCCAATCTGAGTTTCCTGGGCCTGCTCCAGGTCAGCTGGCGAATCCCGTTCCTGCTCTCGATCGTCCTGGTCGGCGTGGGTCTCTACGTGCGGCACGGCCTCCCGTCGACTGACCTTCCGGGCGGGGAACGCCGGCGGTCGCCGCTGCGGGAGGTCTTCGCCGGCCAGCCGCGCCAGGTCATCCTGGGCGGGCTGGCCCAGACCATGCCGTTCGCCTTCTTCTTCACCGGCACGGCCTTTCTGACCGGCTACGGGACGCGGGCCGGGCTCGAGCGGCCGGTGGTGCTCGGCATCGGCGCCGGGGTCGCGCTGCTCTTCGGCGGGGTCGTCGCGCTGGCCGGCGCCTGGTCGGACCGGGTCGGCCGCCGCCGGCCGATCGTCGTGGCCTGCGTGCTGGCCCTGCTGTGGGCGCCCGTGCTGTTCCCGGTGATCGATCTCGGCGGACCGGTCGCCTTCGGGGCCGGGCTCGCCGTGACCCTTTCCATTTTCGGGCTGGCCTACGGCCCGGTCGGCTCCTACCTGCCCGAGCTGTTCCGCCCCGGCCACCGCTACACCGGAGCCGGCGTGGCCTACAACCTGGGCGCGGTCGTCGGCGGGGCGATTCCGGCGCTGGCCGCCCCCGCCCTCGCCGCCGCCCACGGCGGCGAGGCCGTGGGCGGGATGCTCGCGCTGACCGCCCTGATCTCGCTGGCGTGTCTGCTCGCGTTGCCGTCCTACGCGCCGGAGCCGGCGATCAGGTCGGAGGCGCGCTCGGCGATCGCGTAGACGGTGGCGTTGGTGTTGCCCGAGGGCAGTGACGGCATCACCGACGCGTCGACGACACGCAGGCCGGTCACACCGCGGACGCGCAGCTCGCCGTCGACCACGGAGCCGGGGTCGTCGCCCATCCGGCAGGTGCCGGCGAAGTGGTTGTACGGGCGGAGGTTGTCCCGGGCGTACTCGTACAGATCCCGGTCCCCGGGCTGGGCCTCCCGGCTCCGCCAGTCCTTCAGCGCCGTCGTGTCACCCAGCTCACGCGCGATCCGCAGCCCCCGCACCATCGCCTCCAGATCTTCCGGTGCCGTGTAGTAGCCGGGATCGACCAGCGGCGTGGAGCCGGGCCGGGCGTCGGCCAGCCGTACGCTGCCTCGGCTGTGCGGGGTCATCACCGACACCCCGATGGTGTAGCCCCGGTCCAGCTCCGGACCGTCCAGGCCGTCCCGCCGCAGCGGCACGTCGACCATCATGATCTGCAGGTCCGGGCCATCGAGCCCGTCCCGGCTGCGGACCGCGCCCTGCACCTCGCCGTGATTGTTGGCCGCCGGCGGAACGGTGCGCGCCGCCTCGTAGACGACGCCGGACAGCGGATGGTCCTGCAGGTTCCGGCCGACCGCCGGCACGTCGGCCCGGACCGGGATGCCGTGGCGGCGCAGGTCGGCGGCCGGGCCGATCCCCGAGAGCATGAGCAGCTGGGGCGAGCCGATCGCGCCCGCGCTGACCACGACCTCGCGGGCGGCGCTCGCGGTGGTCAGCGGCCCGTCGCCGGCGCGGTATTCGACACCGGTGCAGCGCTCACCGGCGAACAGCAGGCGGTGGACCAGGACGCCGGTGCGGATGTCCAGGTTGGCGCGGTCTTTCGCCGGGAGCAGGTACGCCGTCGCCGCGTCCGACCGCCGCCCGTCGGCGATGCTCAGGTCGGCCCAGCCGAAGCCCTCCCGCAAACCGGAGGAGTAGTCCCGCACAACCGGCCGGCCCACCTCGGTGACGGCCTCCAGGAAGGCGGTCGACAGGGGGTGCCTGGTCACGGCGGGCCCGACGCGCAGGGGGCCGTGCATGCCGCGGATCGCCGGGTCGCGGTCGGCGATCCCGCTCAGGTTCTCGTTGCGTTTGAAGTAGGGCAGGAGATCGTCGTACGACCAGCCGTGGTAGCTGCTGGGGTGCCCGCGCATGAAGGACATGGCGTTGATCGTCGAGCTGCCGCCCAGGGCCCGCCCGCGCGGCACGGAGACCGTCCGGTCGCCGGCGGCGGTCTGCGGAACCGAGTGGCCGCCCCAGTTCGCGGAGGTTCCCTCCAGCGCCGGCCAGGCCGGGGGCACCGCCATCAGCGGAAGCGGCTCGGCGTCGCCCGCCTCCAGGAGCAGCACCCGGGCCGTGCCGCTCTCGGACAGCCGGGCGGCGAGGACGGAGCCGGCCGAGCCGGCCCCCACGATGATGTAGTCGAAGTCGGTCATGGGGTTTCCTCCGGGGTCAGCACCAGCACGGGGATGTGGCGATCGGTCCGGGCCAGGTAGTCGGTGAAGGAGGGCCAGACGGCGGCGGCGCGCGACCACCACAGGTCACGCTCGGCCCCCTCGACCTCGGTGGCGGTGAACCGGCCGTGGGCCGTGCCGTCCCACAACTCGACCGAGGGGTGGGCGACCGCGTTGTGGTACCAGGCGGGGTTGCGGGTGTTGCCGCCCTTGGAGGCGATGACCGCGTACCGGCCGTCGTGTTCGACCCGGATGAGCGGGGTGCGGACCTCGCGGCCGCTGCGCGCGCCGCGCGTGGTCAACACGATCAGCGGGGCGGCGATGTCGCCCAGCACGGCCTTGATGGCGTCGGTGGTGCCCGCCTCGTCCGCGGTCGACAGCAGCCGCGACTGGTCGTAGCGCCAGCCGTCGTCCGGCACCGCGGCCAGGTCCATGTCGGCGGTGGGCTGTTCGGGCTCGGGCTCGGGCTCGGGGGAGGGCGACGGCACGCGCAGGCGTACCCCGACCTCCTCGATGGGGTGCGTGGCCGCGGCCTGCCGCATCTTCTGCAGGCGCGGGCTGCCGTGCTCCACGTCGTCGATCAGCTCGGCCGCGAACGTGCCGTTGCGGATCTCGTTGAGGACCCAGCGCATCTCGTCGCGTACCCGGCCGTCGATGATGCGGGGGCCGCGCGTGTAGTCGCCGAACTCGGCCGTGTCGGAGATGCTGTGCCGCATGGCCGTGAGGCCGCCCTCGTAGACGAGGTCCACGATCAGCTTCAGCTCGTGCAGGCATTCGAAGTAGGCGAGCTCGGGCGGGTACCCGGCCTCGGTGAGCACCTCGAAGCCGGCCGTGACCAGGGCGGTGAGGCCACCGGCGAGCACGGCCTGCTCGCCGAACAGGTCGGTCTCGGTCTCGTCGGCGAAGGTGGTGCGCAAGGCGCCGGCACGGGTGCCGCCGATCGCTTTGGCGTACGACAGGGCGAGCGGCCAGGCCCCGCCGGTGGCGTCCTGTTCCACGGCGACGAGCACGGGCACGCCACGGCCGTCGGCGAACTGACGCCGTACGAGATGACCCGGCCCCTTGGGCGCGACCAGCACCACGTCGACGTCGGCCGGCGGCGTGACGAGCCCGAACCGGATGGCGAAGCCGTGGGCGAACAGCAGCGCCTTGCCGGCCGTGAGGTGCGGCTCGATCGACTCGGCGTAGAGGCGCCGCTGGGCGGTGTCCGGCGCGAGCACCATGATCACGTCAGCCCAGGCGCAGGCCTCGGCCGGCGGGAGGACGGTCAGGCCCTGCTCCTCGGCGGCGGCGCGGCTCGCCGAGCCGGATCGGAGCCCGACGACCACCTCGACGCCGGAGTCCCGTAGCGACAGGGCGTGCGCGTGCCCCTGGCTTCCGTAACCGATGACGGCGACCCGGCGGCCCTGAACAACCGACAGGTCGGCGTCGTCGTCGTAATAGACCTCGACGGTCATCTCTTTCCTCACATCTGGCCGTTGACAGCGGGCGTTTCGCAAATTACTGGCGGGATGACACCGGAAAACAGGTGCAAGATCGACATCGGGCGAGGCCGCCGGTGGAGGAAGCCCACATTCGGGGCGTCGTCTCGAGGCGCCGCCTCGCCCGGTGGAACGGGTAATCGAGTAGGTCATCTGACCGACGCAGCATCCCGCGTCGGCCGCTAGCTTCCAGGACGTGCAACTGGTAGGCCGTGAACGCGAAATGGAGTCCCTGACCGCCTTCCTGGAGAGGGCCGCCGGCCACGGCGCGGTACGCCTGCTCTACGGCGACCCCGGGGTGGGCAAGAGCGTCCTCCTGGACGCCGCGGCGGCCCTCGCCGAGCGGGCGGGAACACACGTGCTGCGCGCCACGGGCACCGAGTTCGAGGCGGACGTGAGCTATGCCGCCCTGGTCGAGCTCCTGGCTCCTCTGACGCGCGACATCGGCCGGTTGCCCTCCCTGTACGCCGACGCGCTGGGCGCCGCCCTCGGCGTGGGCTTCGTCCCGGCGCCGTCGGGGCCGCCCGCGGCGGCCGGCGGGCCCGCGCCGTCGCGGCTCGTGCTGGGTAACGCGGTGCTGGCTCTGCTTCGTGCCGGCGCGGCCGAGCGGCCGCTGTTGCTTGTCGTGGACGACCTTCCCTGGATCGACCGGGCCAGCGCGACCATCCTCGGCTTCGTCGCCCGGCGCCTGGCCGGGTCCCGCGTCGGGCTGCTGGCGGCGTCACGGACCGGCGAGATCAGCCACTTCGAGCGGGCCGGCCTGCCCGAGGAGGGTGTCGAGCCGCTGGCGCCGGCGGCGGCCCGGCACCTCGTCGACGTCCGGCATCCGCGCCTGCCCGGCCGGATCCGGAGCCGGCTGATGGCCGAGGCCGACGGCAACCCTCTCGCGCTGCTCGAACTCGCCGGCACCCTGAGCGGCGAACGGCGGCCCCCGGACGTCCTGCCACTCAGCGACCGGCTGCGAGCGGCGTTCACCGTTCGGCTCGGTGGCCTGCCCACCTCCACCCGGCGGCTGTTGCTGCTGGCCGCCCTCGACCAGTCCATCGACCTGATGATCCTGCGCCGCGCCGCTCAGGACGTGGCCCAGGGGCTGGGCGCGGCGGAGCGGGAGCAGCTGATCGAGGTGAGGCCGGCGGCGAATCGGCTGCGGTTCCGGCACCCGCTCATGCGGTCGGCGGTCGTCGAGCTGGCCACACCGGCCGAGCGGCGGGAGGCCCACACGGTGCTGGCCGGGTTGCTCGCGGACGATCCCGAGCGCCGCGCCTGGCATCTGGCGGCCGCCACCGAGGAATCCGATGAAAAGGTGGCCGCGCTGCTCGAAGACGTCGCCCGCCGGGTGCTTCGCCGTGGCGACGCCTCGGGTGCGGTCACCGCGCTCACCCGGGCCGCCGAGCTCAGCCCGGCGCCGCGGGATCGCAGCCGGCGGCTGGCCGAGGCGGCCTATCTCGGCGCCGACATCACCGGTGAGCTCGGCAGCGCCTCCCGGCTCCTGGCCGACGCCCGGCGGGTCGATCCGGCGCTCGGTGGGTCGCTGCACGCCGCCGCGGCCGCCGCCTACATGCTCGTCAACGGCGACGGTGACGTCGAGACCGCGCACGCCGTCCTCGTCGGGGCCATCGAAGCCGCCGGGCCGGAGCTGGACGCGGGCAACGACGATCTGGTCGAGGCCCTGCACACGCTTCTGCTCGTCTGCTGGTGGGCCGGCCGCACGGAACTGTGGGCGCCCCTGCATGACTTCGTCGGCCGGCTCACCCCGGCCGTGCCCGAGCAGCTGGACCTTCAGATCCGCGCCTTCCCCGACACCGCCCGGTCCACCGCGCGCGACCGGGCCGGCCTTCTCGCCGCCATCGCCCAGCAGGACGAGGAGTTCGAGCCCAACCGGATCATCCGGATCAACACGTCGTCGGTCTATCTCGACCTTCTCGGCGGCTGCCGGGCCGGGGCCTGGCGGCTCGTGGAGGACGGCCGGGCCGGTGGCGCTGTGCGCAGCAGCCTGGGCGCGCTCATGCACCTGTGCCTCGACGATTTCGTGACCGGGCGGTGGGCCGAGGGGCAGGAGCTCGCCGACGAAGGCCTCGCCCTGTGCCGCAGCCACAACTACGACTTCATCGTCTGGTACTTCCTCTATCACCAGGGCGTCCTGGCCGCCGTGCGCGGCGACCACCTGGCGGCGGCCCGCTGGGCCGACGAGCTGACCGACGTCGCCGAGCGGCGCCACGCGCGGGGAGCGGCGCGGTTCGCCCATCAGGCCCGGGCCCTGTCGGCCCTCGGCCGGGGTGATCACGAGGCGGCGTTCCGGCACGCGAGCGGCCTGAGCCCGGCCGGCGAGCTGGCCCCGTACACCCCGCACGCTCTCTGGGTCGTCCTCGACCTGGTCGAATCCGCATGGCACACCGGGCGCCGAGCGGAGGCCCGCGCCCACGTCGAGGCGATGCGGGCCGCCCGGCTGCCGGAGATCTCGCCGCGGCTGGCGCTGCTCACGGCCGGGTGCGAGGCGGTGGTGGGTCACGAGGAGCTGTTCGCCGTGGCCGAGGCGACGCCGGGCGCCGGGCAGTGGCCGTTCGATCTGGCCCGGATCCGGCTGCTGCACGCCGAGCGGCTGGTCGGGCGGCGGGCCGTCGTCGAGGCGCGGCCCATCCTGCGGGAAGCGCTCGCCGCCTTCGAGGAGCTCGGGGCCGCGCCGTGGGCCGAACGGGCCCGGCGGGCGCTGCGGGCGGCCGGCGGCGATCAGCGGCAGTCCGGACCGGAAAGCCTGACACCACAGGAGACGCAGATCGCCCGGATGGCCGCCGCCGGCCTCACCAACAAGGAGATCGCGGCCCGGTTGCGGCTGTCGCCGCGATCGGTCGGCGCCCACCTCTACCGGATCTTCCCGAAGCTGGGCATCGGCAAGCGGGCCGCGCTGCGGGACGCGCTGGACCGGGCGCCTACTGGCGCTTGAGAAGGGTCTCCTCGGCGTCCAGCCGCTCCTCGACGTACCGCAGGACGCTGTCGTCGATACGCCCGGCGTCGCGCAGGCCGACCAGCGCCCGGCGCCGGGCCGCGATCACCGCCAGACGCCGATCGGTGTCGCCGTCGCCGTTGGCGGCGACGTGCCGGGCGGCGTCGGCCATCTCGTGCTCGGCCAGGCGCAGCTCGTCGTCGAAGGCGGTGTCGGCCGGCAGCCGGGCCCAGCGCACGACACGGGGGAACAAGGCCGCCTGGACCAGCAGGGTGGCGATGATGACGCCGCAGACGGTGAAGACGATCAGGCCGCGCGACGGGTACGCGGCCGGGATCGACAGGGCCACGGCCAGCGACACCGCGCCCCGGAAGCCGGAGACGCCGCTGACCACCCGGGCCCGGGCCCCGACCCGGCGGGCCCGCTGGCCGGGGCGGCGGTCGAGGGCCCGGATGAGGTACGGGGTGGTGAACAGCCACAGGAAACGGGCACCCACCACGGCGATCGAGGTGGCGGCCACCGCCAGCAGGCCCCGGGTCACGGTCACGCCGGACAGGCCGCGGACCGCCGCGTGTGCCTGCACGCCGATGAGGACGAACAGGGCGCCGTTGAGCAGGAACGTGGCCAGCCCCCAGAACGCGAACGTCTGCTGCCGGGTGCGGGGCTTGCCCAGCCGGGGCCCGGCGTGGCCCATCATCAGGCCGGCCACCACGACCGCGATGACGCCGGAGGCGCGGGCCTGCTCGGCGATCAGGTAGGCCGTGAACGGGATCAGCAGGATGGTCACGTTCTCCAGCGTCGGATCGGTCAGTCGCCGGCGGATGCGGGTGGCGGCCGCGCCCACGAGCGCACCCGTGGCGCAGCCACCCGCGTACGACCAGATCAGCAACCACCCGGTCAGCGCGACGCCCGGGCGGCTCGAACCCACCGCCAGGCCGAAGATGACCAGCGCCGTGCCGTCGTTGACCAGGCTTTCCGCGCGCAGCACGGAGATCGTGCGGCGCGGCAGCGAGCCGGCCAGCGCGCCCACGGCGGTCGCGTCGGTCGGCGCGACCGCCGCCCCCAGCACCCAGGCCGGCCCCCACGGCAGGCCCAGCGCGTGCGCGGTGGCCGCGACGATCGCGGCCGTCGCGGCCACCAGCAGCGTGCTGGTCAGCACGATGACCCGCAGGTTGCTGCGGATCTCGCGCAGGGAGGTGGTCAGGCTCTCCCAGAAGAGCAGGGCCGGCAGGAACAGCAGCAGCACCGCCTCGGGCTCCAGCCGCACCCCGCGCAGCTGCGGGGCGAAGCCGGCCAGCACGCCCAGGCCGACCAGCAACACCGGCGGGGCCAGGCGCAGCCACGGCGACAGGAGGTTGCCGATCAGCAACGCCAGCCCGAGGACGACGACGAGCTCGAGGCTTTTCAGGACGCGGCGGGGACGTAAGGGAACGTCTCCCGCGGCTTGGCCGTGATCGATTCCTTGCCGATGCCCAGGGCGATCGGGGTGTTGGCGGCCAGGCTGAACATGACGTCCGGGGCGTTGTCGGTCAGCGAGCGCCCGTTGAAGCCGGCGAAGCCGAACACGGCCGGCGTTCCGACGGTGTAGGGCAGGATGTTCGGGAACAGGCGGCGGGTGACGGTCTCGGCGTATGCGGCCGGATCCTCCGCGGTGCCGTAGGCGCCCACGATGCCCGCGATCTCCTTGGTCACCAGGTCGCCGTAGACGGCCGGGTCGTCCTTCGGCTCGCCCGCGTTGAGCCGGTCGCCGAGGTCTTCGTTGTACTGGGTGAACAGTGGGTGGATCATCGGCAGGCCGATCCGGTTGATCGAACGCCAGCCGCCGGCGTCGGTCTGCAGCGACGCGACCGCCCAGACGCCGATCCGGCCGCTGACGACCGACTCCGGCAGCTCCAGCACGATCGCGTGGACGGTGTGGCCGGCGAACAGGTTCTTCGCCCGCGCCGGAGTCCAGTCGCCGAGGTCGAGCTTCGTGCCGTCCTGCACGGCGTGGCCCATGGCGTGCAGCACGTCCGGTTCGATCCAGAACGGGTCGCCGGCCTTGCCGGCCCACACCCGCAGGCCGTTGTCCGTGGTGACCTCGGCGCCGGTGACCCCGCTCGCGATCGGCGTCTCGGCGCCGCCGACCTGGACCAGGTCGTAGCGCTGCCGGCCCTCGGCGTCGCGCTCGGCGAAGGTGAACCGGTAGGTGATCTCCTCGACCGCGTCGCCGTTCGTGTCGATCTTGAACTCGTACTTGCCCTCGGGGTGGAAGCCCGGCTCCGGGATGTCACCGGCGATCGAGTGGCAGACGTTGATCACCAGGGCGGTGCCGGTCTCGCCGCGGAACGCGTACAGGTCGGTGATGTCCAGGCGGACGTCCTGCCGCGCGAGCGGCGAATCGAGATGGTGCGACATGGGATTCCTCTCCTCGCTTGCTGTCTCCTCATCGTGTGGCGGCCCCCGGCCGCCGTCTGTCGTGCCGGCCAGTGGTCCGGCGTGGGGTTTTCCCGAGTACGGGGTCAGGGCAGCGTCATGGCCGTCCGCCGTCGCCGGGCCGAGGATCGAACCCGTCGGAGGCAACAGTGGAGGAACACATGACGACGATCGACGCGGACGAGCGGCTGCGGCTGGTCGACGACCTCGTGGCGCTGGTGACCGGCGAGGAGCCGTCGGCCGGCCGGATCGTCCAGCTCCTCGGCCGGCACTTCGGCGGGGAGTGCCGGCTCCTGGACAGCGGCTTCCGGCTGGTCGCGGGCACGGCGCCGCGCGACCCGGAGGGCTTCCGCCGCCGGGTGCGACAGGCCGCCGACACCACGGCGGTCGTCGCCCTCGACCAGGGCCTGCTGGTGCTGGACACCGGCGAGCCGCTGAACGACGAGCGGCGCGTGGACCTCCACCGGGCCGCCCGGCTGGCCGGGCTCGGCCTGCGTCGCCGCGACGAGCTGGCCCGCGCCCACGCCCAGCTCCGCGGCGAGCTGCTCGACGAGTTGCTCGCCGCGCGGGGGCCGTTGCCGCCGGGCGTCAGCGCGCTGGCCGGGCTCCGCGGCTTCGACCTGGACACGCCGTACGTCGTGGTGTGCGTGCGAACCCGCGACGCCCGCGCGGTGACCGACGTGGCCGCGCTCCTTGAAGGCCTGGGCGGCCGGCACGGCGACGCCTCGGTGGCGGTCCTGCCCGGCGACGACCCGGTGGCCATCGGTCACCGGGTCGCCCAGCGCCTGCGGGCCCGCCGGCACGCCCCGGTGGCCATCTGCGTCTCCGACCCGGTGCTCCCGCGCCGCGACGGGCTGGCCGCGGCGGCCGCGGCCGCCGCGCACGGGGCCGAGCTGCTGGCCGCGCTCGGCGTCGACGACCGCGTGGTCACCGCGCACGACCTGGTCGTCTACCGCAAGCTGTTCGACGCCGAGCGGGCCGGAGAGCTGCGCACGTTCGCGCTGGGCACGCTCGAGCCGTTGCTGAGCCACGACCGCGACCACCGCGGCGACCTGCTGCGCACGGTGCGGGTGCTGATGGCCAACAACGGCAACGCGACCCGGGCCGCGCGCGAGCTCTACATTCACCCCAACACCATGGGCAAGAGGCTGGACCGGATCGGGCGGCTGCTCGGTCCGGACTGGCAGAGCGGCCCGTTCAACCTGCACCTCCGGCTGGCCCTGCACCTGCTGGAACTGGGCGCCGACATGGACCGGGCCGCATGACGCTGATCAGACAGGCCGCCGCGTTGCTGGCCGCATTGCCACCCCTTCGCCATCGCCACCGAGGAGAGAAGATGAACCACCTGACCGAACCCGTCCAGCGCGCGCTCGACGCGGCCAACGCCAACGACATCGACGCCTTCCTGGCCTCCTTCACCGACGACGGGGTGGTCGACGACTGGGGACGCGAGTTCCGGGGCGCCGAGCGCATCCGGGGCTGGAGCGACAACGAGTTCATCGGCAAGCAGGTCGCTCTGACCGTCAAGGACATCCACGTCCAAGGCGCCGACATCACCGTCACCGTCGAGGTCGGCGGCAACGGCTACACCGGCCCGGGTCACTTCACCTTCCGCGTGGACGGCGACCGCGTGTCCCGGATGACGATCCGGGCCTGACCGGCGGGCAGCTCCGTGGGGCGCGGGCCGGCTCGGCCGCGCCCCACGGAGCTTCGGCGTGACGCCGATGGATCTCGCGGCTATCCTCCGGCGAACGGAGGCAGGACATCGACGACGGCGCCGGCCGGCAGCGGCCGATGTGGATCATGACAGGCCGTGCTGTCGACCAGAAAGCTCGACGATGCCAGGACGGCGGCCAGACGCTCACCGTGGCGCGCGGCGAGAACGCGATTCATCTGGCCGAGGGTCGTCGCTGAGATCGTCTCCGACGAGAGACCGCCGGCGGCGGCGCGAGCCGCCGCGAAGTATCGAACTATCATGATCTGCCCCTTGTGTGAGCGCCGTGGCGACGTCATCCACCGATGGCGGACATCGGCCGGTCCGGCTGGCGGAACGAAGGATCATCGATGCCGTGGCCGACGGGCTTGCCCCGCATGGCGGCTCGCCAGGCGGCGGCGATTTCTTGGTCGGTGGCGCCGTTGCGCAGCAGCGAGCGCAGATCGCTCTCCTGCGAGGCGAACAGGCAACTGCGGACCTGCCCGTCGGCGGTGAGGCGGGTCCGGTCACAGGCGCCGCAGAACGGCTGCGTCACACTCGCGATGAGGCCCAGGCGTGCCGGTTCGCCGGCCGCGTCGACGTGCCCGGGCACCAGCCAGATTTCGGCCGGGGCGGCACCGCGCCGGTTCTGATCGGGGACGAGCCCATAGGAGACGAGGCTCGCCGTGATCTCCTCGGCGGTCACCATGTCCAGGCGGCGCCAGCCGTGCTGGGCGTCCAGCGGCATCTGTTCGATGAAGCGCAGCTGGTAGCCGTGGCGGAGGGCGAAATCCAGCAGCGCTGGTGCTTCGTCGTCGTTGACGCCGCGGATGAGCACCGCGTTGATTTTCACCGGGGTCAGGCCGGCGGCCGCCGCCGCGCTCAGCCCGCGCAGCACGTCGGCGTGCCGATCGCGCCTGGTCAGGGTGTGGAAGCGGTCGGGTCGCAGAGTGTCGAGGGAGACGTTGACCCGATCGAGGCCGGCCCCGCGCAGCGCTGCGGCGAGCCGATCGAGCCCGATGCCGTTGGTGGTCAGCGACAACGCCGGGCGTGGGCGGAGCCGGGCGATCCGGTCGACGATGCCGACGAGGCCACGACGGATCAGCGGTTCCCCGCCGGTGAAGCGAACCTGGGTCACCCCCAGAAGCTCGACCGCCACCCGAACCAGCCGCACGACCTCGTCGTCGCTGAGCTGTTGCTCGCGCGGCATCCAGGCGAGCCCTTCCTCGGGCATGCAGTAGCCGCAGCGCAGGTTGCAGCGATCGGTCAGGGACACGCGGAGGTCCGTGGCGACCCGGCCGAAGCGGTCGGTGAGCCCGCTGGTCGATGTCATGGGCAGTTCACCCATTCGTCGGTGCCGTCGAGGAACACTTGGTGCTTCCAGATCGGCAACCGCGCCTTCGCTTCCTCCACCAGCCGGGCACAGGCGGCGAACGCGTCGGCCCGGTGCGCGGTGCTCACCGAGGCCATCAGCGCCAGGTCGCCGACGCGCAGCGGGCCCACGCGGTGGGAGACGGCGAGGCGGACGACGTGGGGGTCGGCGGCGACGTCCTCAGCCACCTGGCGCAGGATCTCGTCGGCGTCCGGGTGGCATTCGTAGTTGAGCTCGAGGACGGCGCGGTCGTGGTCGTGGTCGCGTACGACACCGTGGAAGGACACGACGGCGCCGGCCCGCCGGTCGGCCACCGCCGCCTCGTGCTCCGTCGCTCGCAGCTTCGCCCGGGTCACCCGGGCGAGCGCGACCTTGGTGGCGAACGTATGAGTGGTCATGGTGCTACTCCTTCAGCCGGGAGGGTGGGACCGGTGACGGGCTGACGCCACCGGCCCCGCCCGACAGCGGACCCCGCTACAGCAGGTCCGCGAGGGTGATGGGCAGTTTTCGGATTCGCCGCCCGGTGGCGTGGAACACCGCGTTGGACACCGCGCCGGCGACGCCCACCATGGAGACCTCGCCCAGCCCTTTGACACCGACGGGATTGAGCTGATAGTCGGGCTTGTCGATGAAGTCGACGTCGATCTGCCCGATGTCGGCGTTGACCGAGACGGGGTATTCCTCCAGGGTCGCGTTGACGAACCCGCCGTAGCGGCTGTCGACCTCGAGGTGTTCCCGCAGAGCCGCGCCCAGCCCCCAGGTGACCGCGCCTCTGACCTGGCTCGCCGCTGTGACCGGGCTCGCCACGGCGCCACAGTCGGCGACGCTGACCACACGGGGCACCCGGATGCGGCGAGTACCCTTCTCGACGCGGACCTCCACGAAATGCGCGACATAGCTGAAGGTCACGAAGCTGTCGTATACCGGGCCGGCCAGTGTCACCAGGCCGGTGCGCGCTCGCTCGACCATCGCCTCGGGCAGGCCGTTGCTCGCGGTCACCGTGACCGGCAACGTGCCCCCGAGTTGCGGCCGCAGTTCCAGGACGGCGGCGCGGACCGCGGGCAGCGCCGAAGCGGTGCCCCACGAACCGGCGGTCAGATGCTGGGTCGCGACTCGGGTGTCACCCACGCCGACGCGGATCAGAGCCGGGTCCGCCTCGAGGAGCTCGGCCGCGAGCAGGGCGATCGCCGACCGGATGCCCTGGCCCATCTCGTGGCCGTCCACATCGATCTGGAACGTGCCGTCGGCGTTGGCCGTGACCCGGGCGACGGCCGGGGTCATCGAGGCCGGATAGGCTCCGATGGCCACGCCCCAGCCGATCTGCGCGCCGTCCGGGTCCAGCCAGCTCCCCGGCCGCGCCGGCCGCCGGGACCAACCGAACATCTCCGCCCCTCGGCGTAAGCACTCGGACACATGCCGGGAGGAGAAGGGCAGGCCGGTGACGGGGTCGTGCGTGGCGTCGTTGGCCAGTTTGAGCTCGAGTGGGTCCATGCCGAGCTGGTACGAGATCTCATCGACGGCCGATTCGACCGCCCACGCCGCGGGATGCTCGAACGGCGCCCGCATGTATCCCGGCGTCTGCACATCCGTTTGCACCAGCCGTTGGCGCCCGCGGAACGCGGGCACGCCGTACAGCCGCGAACTGACCTCGGTGAAGGTGGCCGGGAACAGATCGTGCCTCGACGTCTGCTGGTCGGCCTCGTGCACGATCGCCGTGAGACGGCCGCCGCGGTCGGCGCCCACTTTGATGCGGTGACGGCTCTGCGGCCGAAAGCTTCCACTGTGGAACGTCTGAGGCCGGGTCAGGACGAGTTTGACGGGACGGCCGAGCCGGCGGGCCGCGACGGCGAGCGGTCCGGTGTGATTCTGCAGGGAGTTCTTCTGGCCGAAGGCGCCACCCAGGTAGGGGGAGATGACCTCGATCTTGGATGCGTCCAGGCCGAGCTGTTGCGCCAGGCCGTTACGGACGGCCGCGGCATTCTGGGTGCCCTCGTGCACGACCAGCGTGTCACCGCGCCACTCGACCACACTCGCCAGCAACTCCATCGGAGCGGGGTTCTGCGGCGGATGGTCGTAGGTCTGCTCGACTCGGACGTCGGAGCCGGCGATCGCGGCGTCGGCGTCGCCGAACTTGATGTCCTTGAGGAACGGCAGGGGGATCGCCTCCTCCTGCACCACGGCCGTCGCGCCGGGGTCGTCCAGGCTCACCGCGAACGGTTCCGTGACGTACGTGGCGCCGATCAGAGACGCCGCGTAGGTCGCGGTGACCGGGTCGTCGGCGACCACGAGCGCGATGGGCTGGCCCTTGTAGGCGATCCGGTCGGTGGTCAGCGGCTGGAAGCTCTGCACGGCGAAGCCGCCGCCCATGACGAATCCCGCCGGGCGCAGTTCGTCGATGTGGGTGAGAACCAGGCGCACGCCGGGCACCTCGGACGCCCTGGTGGTGTCCACCTCGGTGATCTGGCCGCGGTCGATGGTCGCGGTGGCGAAGGCGGCGTGGGCCAGCCCGTCCGGCACCTGATCGGAGCCGTACAGTGCGGCGCCGCGCACCTTGTCTCGGGCATCTACGCGGCTCACGACTCACTCCTCGACAGGCTGAGCAGGGACTGGGCGACGGTGTGAACGCCCAGCTCGACCTTGAACGCGTTGGCCCGCCCCGGTTCCGCACCGCGCATGGCGATCTCGCCGGCGGTCCGGGCCGCGTCCTCGGTGAGCGGCCGGCCGATCAGCCATTGCTCCGCCGCCGCGGCACGCCACGGCACAGTCGACACGCCCCCGAGGGCGATGCGGCACTCGATGACCGCGGCCTCCGCCGGCGAGCCGGCCAGCACCAGGCCGACCGCGGCCGAGGCGAACGCGAACGCGTAGCTCTCCCGTGGCCGGATCTTCAGGTACGCCGATTTCGCAGCCACGGCGGTGATCGGCAGCCGGACCTGGGTGATCACCTCGCCCGGCCGCAGGACGTGCTCGACGTGCGGGGTGTCGCCCGGCAACGGGCGCAGCTGGGCCACCGGCAGGCTCCGTGCGCCGTCGGGCCCGAGCACGTCGACGACGGCGTCGAACGCGACCAGCGCGACAGCGAGGTCCCCGGGGTAGGTGGCGATGCAGTCGTCGCTGGTGCCCAGCACCGCCATACCGCCGTCCACGCCGTCACGCGCCGCGCAGCCGGTACCGGGATCGCGCTTGTTGCACGGGTACGGCACTCCACCGCGGAAGTACGCACACCGGGTGCGCTGCATCAGGTTCCCGCCGATGGTGGCCATGTTGCGCAGCTGCTGCGACGCCGAGCGCCACAGCGACTCCGAGACCGCCGGGAACAAGCGGCGCACCTCGGGATGAGCCGATACCGCCGACATCCGCGCGCCCGCGCCGATCACCAGTTCGCCGGCGCGAACCTCGAGGTGGTCGAGCTCACGCAACAGGTGGATGTCGACCACGGCCGCCGGTGCCTCGACGCCGATCTTCATCAGGTCGTACAGCGTCGTTCCGCCGGCCAGGAGCTTGGTGGACTCCCCGCCCGCGCGCAGCGCCTCGATCGCTTCGTCCAGCGTCCGCGGGCGGAAGTAGGTGAACGGCAGCATCAGGAAGCCTCCGTACGGTGCGCGCACTGCCGGATCGCCGCGACGATGCCCGGGTAGGCGCCGCACCGGCAGACGTTTCCGCTCATGTACTCGCGGATGTCGTCGTCGGTGCCGGCGTTGCCCTCGGCGATGCAGGCGATGCCGGACATGATCTGTCCCGGGGTGCAGTAGCCGCACTGAAGGGCGTCGTTCTCGATGAACGCCTCCTGCAGCGGGTGCAGGCCGCCGCCGGGCCCGCTGATCCCCTCGATGGTGGTGACGTGCCGGCCCTCGACCTGTACGGCCGGAGTCAGGCAGGACAGCACGCGCTGCCCGTCCAGGTGCACGGTGCATGCCCCGCAGTGCCCCTGATCGCAGCCCTTCTTGGGGCCGGTGATCCGCAGCCTTTCCCGTAGCACGTCCAGCAGGCTCTCGCGCGGATCGAGGTCGAGCTGCTGGTGGGTGTCGTTGACGGTGAACGTTGTCGGTACGACCACGACGAGTCCCTCCAAATGTCGGTGACGGACGTCCACCTCAGGGTGCGCGCCACGGGCGGCCCGGTCTGTATGGCCTTCTGTACGGCGAGCAGGGGTTTTCCGCGGGCGGCCGTGGGGTTTACCCCATGGCCGGTGCCGCGTCACCGCCCAACACTCGACTCGAGACGATCGGAGCGGCTCAGGGGGAGAACCGGTGACACATCACATCAGGCTGCGGCAGCCGGCGGCGGGAGCTGCCGGGCTCCTGTTCGTCCTGCCGGTGTTCCTCGTGCTGGTTTTCGCCGCCGGAGGTGCCGAGACGGCACTTCGGGTGGTCGGCCCGGTCGCCACCTTCGGGCTGCCGACGGTGGCGATGATCGCCTTCTGGTGGGACGACTGGCCGGGTACCGGCCTGCCGGGGGAGTGGTCGGCGGTGACGGACACGGTGATGGCGCTGGTCGCGGCGGTTCTGTTCACCCTGCTCGGTCAGGCGGTGATCGACCGTGTCGACGTGACCGCTCTTGTGCATCCCTACCCCGGGCCGGGTCATACGGCCATCTGGCCCGCGACGCTGCCTCTGGCGGCCGGAGTGTTCACGGCGATGCTGCAACTGACTCTGGTCGGGGAGGGCTTTCCCGTACGCCACCTGCCGCGGGCTGCGGCCGGGGTGACCGCACTGACGCTGTGCTGGGTCGTCGGCGCGGCCGGCTACCTGCTGGTGGTGCGAGGTCACCTGATGGAGCCCGGTGCCTACGGCGCTTGGCTCACGGTGATCGGTGCGTGGCAGGTGGTCCCGTACGTGGCGTTGCGCGGCTGGCCGATCACACTGATCCGCCGACCCCATCTGCGCAGGTTGACCGGCAACCTCGTGGTCCTGGGCGGCGCGAGCCTCACCTATCTCGTGGCCCGGCACGGGGCGGCCTGGCCCGCTACCCGCATCACCGCGATAGCCGGATGCGCCGTAGCCGGATCGCTCCTGGTCGGCATGCTGTTCGACTCATGGATTCTCGACCGGCTCCGGCCGGCTTCCGGGCGCGCGACCGTCCTGGGGGCCGTGGTCTCGGCCACCGCCGTGATCTATGGCCTGCTCCGTCTCTGCGTGGCCGGACACGTCTGGCGGCCCGGCGCGAACACCGATGACTGGATCGCCTTCGCGGCGCTCAACGGCATCGGCTTGGCGATCATCCTGCACGTGGCGATCTGGCACCGCTGGCCCGTGACAGTGGCCGAGGACAAGCAAACCCGCGGGACCGACGGCGCCGCGGCGCCGGCTGGTACCGGCGCCAACTGACATCAAGCGGCATAGGAGCCTACGGTGCTCGACGTATTGGACGATCTCTTGCGATGGTGGAACGACGGGCAGCCCGTCGGCGTCGCCACGGTGGTGAGCACCTGGCGTTCGGCTCCGCGGCTGCCGGGCGCGACCATGCTGGCCGGACCGGACGGCACGGCTGTCGGCAGCCTGTCCGGCGGTTGCGTCGAAGGAACGGTGTACGAACTGGCCCGCGAAGCAGCCGAGACGGGAATCTCCGGCCTTCACCGCTTCGGCGTGAGCGATGATGACGCCTTCGCCGTAGGGCTCACATGCGGCGGGACTCTTGAGGTGTTCGTCGAACGTGTCGACCGGGCGACCTTCCCGCAACTCGGGTCGGTCGCCGCCGCGATCCGGGCCGGAGCGCGGGTGGCCGTGGCCACCACCGTCTCCGGACCCCCGCGGCGCGCCGTGATCTGGCCACGGCACACCGACGGCGACCCAGGGCACGGTGAGGCCGTCCGCGCCATGTGGCAGCAGGGCCGCACCGGCCTGGTGGAGCAGGACGGAACGCAGGTGTTCGTAGCTTCCTACCAGCCGCCGCCCCGCCTCATCATCTTCGGCGCGACCGATTTCGCGGCAGCCCTGGCTCGGGTCGGGAAGATCCTCGGATACCGGACGACCGTGTGCGACGCCCGCCCGCTCTTCGCCACCGAACGGCGCATGCCCGGCGCGGACGAGGTGGCGGTGGACTGGCCGCACCGATATCTCGAGGCTGAGGCCGAGGCCGGCCGTATCGACGAACGCACCGCGATCTGCGTTCTGACGCACGATCCCAAGTTCGACATCCCCGCCCTGCGGGTGGCCTTGCGGTTGCCTGTGGCCTACGTGGGGGCCATGGGATCCCGCCGCACACACGACCAGCGACTCGAACGTCTGCGCGACAGCGGTGTGCCCGCCGAACATCTGGCTCGGCTGTCATCACCGGTCGGCTTGGACCTCGACCCGCGAACTCCCGAGGAGACGGCGGTCAGCATCGGCGCCGAACTCCTGCTGCTTCGCTCCGGCCGCAGCGGGCGCCGGTTGTCGCACACGAGCGGGCCGATCCACCACCCGGCTGCCCCATGAGCGCCCGCCGTGACCGCGACGGCGGGCGCTCGTTTTCTCTCCTCGAGGATCAGCTTCAAGGGGCGCTGGTACGAGAGGGCCGACTTGGACCGCGTGTCAGTTCAGGTTCCCTTTTTAAGGGCGCGCACGTGCATGCTGTCGATGCTTGCCCGCGACCCTTAACGCTCGCTGTCGAGCATGGCCATCATCGGGGCGGCGTAGCGGTCGCCGGCGGCGGACCCGGCCGGGACGGCCTCCTCGATCTGGCGCAGCACGGTCTCGCTCAGTGTGAGGTCGGCCGCGTGCAGCGACTCGGCCAGGCGGTCGCGGCGGCGGGCGCCGACCAGCGGCACGATGTCGGCGCCCTGGGCCAGCACCCAGGCGATGGCCACCTGGCCGGTCGTGGCGCCCAGCCGCTCGGCCACCCGGGACAGCGCCTCGACCAGGCGCAGGTTCGCCTCGAGGTTCTCGCCCTGGAAGCGGGGGCTGTGGGCCCGGAAGTCGGCGCCGGTCAGTGCCCGCTCGGCCGACCAGTGGCCGCTGAGCAGACCGCGGGAGAGCACGCCGTACGCGGTGAGGCCGATGCCGAGCTCGCGCAGCACGGGCAGGATCTTGCGCTCGGGGCCGCGGGACACCAGCGAGTACTCGATCTGCACGTCGCTGATCGGCGCGGCCGCGGCGGCCCGGCGCAGGGTGTCGGCGCCCACCTCGGACAGTCCGATGTGCCGGATGTAGCCGGCCTGGCGCATCTCGTCGAGCGCGCCGATCGTCTCCTCGACCGGGATGTGCGGGTTCAGCCGTGACGGCCGGTAGATGTCGATGTAGTCGGTGCCGAGGCGGCGCAGCGAGTACGCCAGCCGGTCCTTCACGGCGGCCGGTGACACGTCGTACGGCACCTGCTGGAAGCCGCCGTCGGGAGTCCGCCGGGCGCCGAACTTGACGCTGAGCACCACCTCGGACCGGTCGCGTTCGCGCAGGGCGCGGCCGATCAGCATCTCGTTGTGCCCGGAGCCGTAGAAGTCGCCGGTGTCGATGAGCGTGACGCCGGCGTCGATGGCCGCGTGCAGCGTCGCGATGCTCTCCCGCTCGTCGGCCGGGCCGTACAGGTCGGACATGCCCATGGCGCCCAGGCCCAGGGTGGAGACCTCAGGCCCGTACGAGCCGAGCTTGCGTGTTCCGATCGTTGTCATGGTGCCATCTCACCTTCGGGTGCGGCCGGCGTCAGTGTGGAAAGCACACTGCTCCGAGCTCAGATAGTGGAGAACGGCCTGGACCCGGCGGTGCTGGTGACCGCCGGGACCGCCCAGGCCGAGCTTGGCGAAGACGCCGGTGACGTGCCGTTCCACGGCCGGGACGGTGATGAACAACTGGGCCGCGATGCCGGTGTTGGAGCGGCCCTCGGCCATCAGGGCCAGGACCTCGCGCTCGCGGGCCGTCAGGTGGGCCAGCGGGCCGTCCTTGCGCCCGCGCCGCAGCAGGCCGGAGATGACGTCGGGGTCGAGCGCGGCGTCGCCCGCCGCGACCCGGCGGACCGCGTCGACCAGGGTGTCGGCGACCGCGAT
Source organism: Actinoplanes sp. NPDC048988 (assembly GCF_043197815.1). Classification (NCBI taxonomy): domain Bacteria; kingdom Bacillati; phylum Actinomycetota; class Actinomycetes; order Micromonosporales; family Micromonosporaceae; genus Actinoplanes; species Actinoplanes sp. NPDC048988. Next base: position 242,477 of record NZ_JBICTW010000010.1, read on the forward strand.
CTTCTCCTTGAGCAGGTAGCCGACGCCGGTCGGGCCGGCCGCGACCAGTTCGAGGGCGAAGTCCTCCTCGATGAACTGCGAGACCACGACCACCGCGCACGCCGGGTCGTCCCGGCGCAGTTGCAGGGCGGCCCACATGCCGTCGCGGCCGTCGCCGGAGGGCATGTGCAGGTCGGTCACGACCACGTCCGGCCGATACGCGCGGGCCTGCCCGAGCAGGCCGTCGGCGGTGGCGGCGGTGCCCAGCACGTCGACCCCGCCGCGTTCCAGCACGCGCACCATGCCCTCGCGGATCAGCGCGTGGTCGTCGGCCACGACGACCCTCAGCGTGCTGTTCATCCAGAAACCTCCTCATTCGGCGATCCTCTACACCATGATTGACGCCACCGCGAGGTGAGAGCACCAGTCGTTTGACTCGAACGACGGGGAGAATCGCCACCGTGAACGTTCTCGTGGGCCGGTCGGCGGACCTGGACTACCTCACCGCCTTCCTCGCCGAGCGGGGCGGCACGCTGCTGCTGACCGGCGAGCCCGGTGTCGGCAAGACCGCGCTGCTCGACGCGGCCGAGGCCACGGAGACCGGCGTCATCCGGGTTCCGGTGGCCGAGTACGAGGCGGAGGTCGCCTTCGCCGGCCTCAACCGCGCCCTGCTGCCGCTGCTCGACGAGATCGAAACGCTGGGCGAGGCCCACGAGCGGGCCCTGCGGGTGGCCCTCGGCCTCGGCGCCGGGCCCATGCCGGAGCCGCTGCTGCTGGCCAGCGCGGTCACGCTGCTGCTGCGCCGCGGCTCCCATCTGCTCATCGTGGACGACCTGCAGTGGATCGACCGGGCCAGTGCGCAGGTGTTCAGCTTCGTGGCCCGCCGGCTCGGCGGCAGCCGGGCGGCCGTCCTGGCCGCCTTCCGCACCGGTGGTTCCGGTTTCTTCGACCGTTCCGGCCTGCGGGAGTACGAGGTGAGGCCGCTCGACGAGCAGACGTCGGCCGTCCTGCTGGCCGAGCGGTTCCCCGCCCTCGATCCGCGAGCGCGCGACCGCGTGCTGGCGACCGCGCGGGGCAACCCGCTGGCGCTGCTGGAGTTGCCACAGGCACTGGGTGACGACCTCCCCTCGGTGCTCCCGTTGGGGGAGCGGCTGCAGCGGTTGTACGCGGACCGGATCGCCGCCCTGCCCGCCGAGACGAGGGCCGTGCTGCTCACCGCGGCCCTGGAGGGAGCGGCCGCCGCGGGCAGCCCCCGGCTGCTCGACGCCTTGGAGCCGGCCGAGCGGGACGACCTGGTCCGCGTCGACGGCGGCGCCGGGCGGGTGGTCTTCCGGCATCCCCTGATCCGTTCCGCGGTCGTGACCGGCTCCACCGCGGCCGAGCGGCGGCGCGCCCATCAGGCTCTCGCGGCCGCGTTCCCCGGTGACGTCGAGAGGCGCGCCTGGCATCTGGGCGAGGCCGCCACCGGCCCCGACGAACAGGTCGCGGCCCTGCTCGAGGAGGCGGCCCAGAGCCAGCTGCGCCGGGGCGACTACCAGGCCATGCTGGCCACGCTGACGCGGGCCGCCGACCTGAGCCCGCACGCCGCCGAGCGGGCCCGCCGGCTGGCCGAGGCCGCGTACGTGGGCGCCGAGTACATGGGTGAGGCCCGCAGCGCCGCCCAGCTGCTGGCCGAAGCCCGCCGGGCGGCGGGCGAGGCGGACGCGTCGCTGCACTACGCGGCGGCGGCCGCCCTGGTGATGCTCGACTCCGGCACCCCGGTCGACGTCGCGCACGCCTTCGTGCTGCGCGCCCTGCGGACCGGGGAGGGGCCGCGTGAGGGCGCTCAGTGGATGGTCGCCCTGCTCGCCTTCTTCGGCGGCCGGGCCGAGATGTGGGCGCCGCTGCACGACGTCCGGCAACCCGATCTGCGGCTGGCCATGGACCTGTTCGGTGATCCGGTCCGTACCGGCGTGGCCGCGCTGCCCCGGTTCGAGGCCGGTCTGGCCGCCGCCCAGCACGACACCAACCTCGACGCGGTGCTCAACCTGGTCGCCTGTGGCTGGTTCACCGACCGCATCGGCGTGCTGCGGGGCCGGCTGCTGGAGGCCGTCCACGACGGCGGACCGGCCCGGCTGCGCCTGGTCACGCTCATGAACCTGAGCGTCGACGACTTCCACCGCGGGGCCTGGGCGGAGCAGGCCGAGCTGGTCGCCGAGGGCCTGAGCGTCAGCGCGGCGCCGGGCACCCGGTTCTTCCGGTTCTACTTCTGGTACCACGAGGCGCTGCTGCACGCGGTGCACGGCCGGTCGGCCGAGTGCCGGGCCCGGGCCGAGCACATGCTCGACTGGGCGGCGCCGATCGGGGTCGGGCTGGCGGCCACGATGGCGCGGCACGCCCTGGTGCTGGAGGCGTACAGCCGCAACGACTTCGACGAGGCGTACCGGCACGCGGCCCGGATCAGCCCGCCCGGCACGTTCGCCCCATACGTGCCGATCGCGCTGTGGGTGGCCTTCGACCTGGTCTACGCGGCGCTGCGCACCGGCCGCCGGCACGACGCCGAGGCGCACGTGCGGGCCATGCGGGAGGCGGACGTGGCCGCGCTCTCGCCGCGGCTGGCGATCCTGTCGGCGGCGTGCGAGGCCCTGGTCTCCGACGACGACACGCTCTTCGCCCGGACGCTGGCAATGCCCACTGTGGAGCGGTGGCCGTTCGACGCGGCCCGCATCCGTCTGGCGTATGGGGAGAGGCTGCGCCGATCGCGCGAGGCGGTCGAGGCCCGGCACCAGCTGGAGATCGCCCACGCGGCCTTCCGCCGGCTCGGCGCCGGCCCCTGGGCCGACCGGGCCGAGGCCGAGTTGCGCGCCGCCGGGCAGGCCACCCGCACGCCGGCCGGCGCCCGTGGGGTCGAGTCGCTGACCCCGCAGGAGCTCCAGATCGCGCGAATGGCGGCCGGCGGCATGACCAACAAGGAGATCGCCGAGCGCCTGTTCCTGTCCCCGCGCACCGTGGGCGGCCATCTCTACCAGGTGTTCCCGAAGCTCGGCATCACGAAGCGGGCGGCCCTGCGCGACGCTATCGGTGACCTCTGAGCACCGCCGTCACCCGGGTTCCGGCGCCGGCCGGAGATTCGACGAGCAGGGTTCCCCCGTACGCGGCGACCCGGTCCCGCAGCGACCGCGGGCAGGCGCCACCCACCCCGTCGTCCTGCACCACGATCGTCAGCGTGCCGTCGTCCTCGGTGAGGGTGACAGCGGCCTGGTCCGCCCGCGCGTGCTTGGCCACGTTGGTCAGCGCCTCGGCGATCACGAAGTACGCGTTCGACTCCAGGTCGGCGTCGAACCGGCCGCTGGTGGCGTCGGTGACGGTCACCGGCACCGGCGAGCGGGCCGCGAGCGCCCGCACGGCCGGCACCAGCCCGCGCCGGCTCAGGATCGGCGGGTGGAGCCCGTACGAGAACGCGCGGATCTCCTCGATGGCCCGGGTCGCCGCCGCGATCGCCTCGTCCAGCGGCGCCGCCGCCGGTGACGAGTCGGGCAACGACCCCCGGGCGATCCGCAGATTGATCATCAGCGCCACGAGGCTCTGCTGGGCCCCGTCGTGGAGATCGCGGGCCAGCCGCCGGCGTTCGACTGCCTGGGTCATAGCGGCACTCTGCGCGCCCGGGCGCCCGCGAACACCGGCCATATGACCTAGGTGCCGCAGGTCACGCGTAAAATTCGCCGGTGACGTTGGTGGGACGGGACAGCGAGGTGGCGCGGCTCTCCGCGATGATCCACGCCGTCCGCGACCACGGTGCCGCCCTCGTGTTGCAGGGCGAGGCCGGCATCGGCAAGTCGGCCCTGCTCGCCCGGGCCGCCGCCACCGCCCGTACGGCCGGACTGCGGGTCCTGACCATGGCCGGCACCGAGGCCGAGGCCCATCTGCCCTTCGGCGGCCTGCACCAGATGCTCTATCCGGTCCACGACGCGTTCGGCCTGCTGCCGGCGGGGCAACAGGCGGCCCTGCGGGCGGCCCTGGGCCTGTCCGACGAGACCGTGCCCGACGCCTTCCTGGTCGGTTTCGCCGTGCTCAACCTGCTGGCCGAGCTCGCCGACACCACACCCACCCTGATCGTGGCCGAGGACGCGCATTGGCTCGACGCCGCCACCGCCGACGTGCTCAGCTTCCTCGCCCGCCGGCTGGAGTCCGAGCCGATCCTGCTGCTGGCCGCGGTGCGCACCGGCGCCGGCGTCACCCGCTGGACCGGGGCCGGCCTGCCCGAGCTGACCGTGCGGCCGCTGTCCGACGCCGCCGCGGCCGACCTGCTCGGCCAGTCGAAGGCGGGCCTCACCCCGCCCGAACGGCACCGGCTGCTGGCCGAGGCGGCCGGCAACCCGCTCGCCCTGATCGAGCTCCCGGCCGCGGTCGCCGCCACCCGCGGAACGCTGGCCGCGCCGTGGCTGCCGCTGACCGACCGGCTGGAACGGGCCTTCGTCGACCGGGCCGCCGGCCTGCCGCCCGACACGCTCGCGGCCCTGCAGGTCGCCGCCCTCAACGACGGCGCCGCCCTGGCCGAGATCGAGGACGCCACCGCCGCCCTGACCGGCCACCCGGTCGGGGCCGAGGCGCTGCGACCCGCCGTGGACGCCCGCCTCGTCGAGATCGATGACGACCGGCTGACCTTCCGCCATCCGCTGATCCGTTCGGCCGTCCATCAGAACGCCGGGCCCGCACGCCGTCGCGACGTGCACCAGGCCCTGGCCGGAGTGCTCACCACCGACCCCGACCGGCGGACGTGGCATCTCGCCTCGGCCGCCGACCGGCCGGACGAGACCGTCGCCGCCGCGCTGGAGGCGGTGGCCGCCCGTGCCCAGCGGCGGGGCGGCGCGGCCACGGCGGTGGCCGCCCTCGACCGGGCGGCCCGGCTCAGCCCGGACCCGTGGCGCCGCGCCGACCGGCTTCTCCGCGCGGCCGACGCCGGGGTCGACCTGGGCCGCACCGAGGTCGTCGACCGGCTGCTCGGCGCCGCCCGGGAACTCGACCTCACGGCCGGCCAGCGGGCCCGGGCCGCGTGGATCGGCGCCGCCTTCGACGACGGCATGCGCGACCGGGAGACCGACGCCACCACCCTGGCCGGTCTGGCCGGGGAGACCGCCGCCGCGGGTGACCTCGACCTCGGCGTGCGCATCCTGTGGAGCGCGGCCCTGCGCTGCTTCTGGTCCGAGCCCGGGCCGGACGCCCGCCGGCGGATCGTGGCCGTGGCCGAGGGCCTGCCGCTGGACCCGCACGACGCCCGGCTGCTGGCCATCCTGGCCTACGCGGCGCCGATCGACCGGGGCGCCGTGGTGATCGAACGGTCCCGGGAAGTGCTGGCCCAGCCGCTGCCCGACCCGCGGGCGGTGCGGTTGCTGGGCAGCGCCGCCGTGCTGGTCGGCTCCTTCGACGTGGCCCTCGCCCAGTCGGCCGCCTCGCTCACCGGGCTGCGTACGCAGGGCCGCCTGCAATTGCTCGCGCGAGCACTGGCCGCCCAGGCCTGGAGCGCCGTGCATCTGGTCGACCTCGCGGTCGCCATCCCGGCCGCCCAGGAGGCGAGCGACCTGGCCGAGGAGACCGGGCAGCCGTACCTGCTGGGGCTGATCCGGGCCAGCCAGGCCAAGCTGGCCGCCCTGCGCGGCGACTTCGACGGCGCGCGGCGGCTGGCCGGCGAGGCCGAGCGGCGGGGCCTGCCGGTCGGCGCCCGGCCGGTGCTCGCCACCGCCCAGCACGCCCGGGCCCTGGCCGCTCTCGGCGAGGGCGACCATGCCGAGGCTTTGGAGCGGCTGCTGCGCCTGCACGACCCGGGCGACCCGTCCTATCAGCCGGCGCTGCGCTGCCACACGATCGGCGACCTGGCCGACGCCGCCGCGCACGCCGGCCGCGCCGAGCTGATCGCACCGGTCATCGCCGAGATGGAGCGGGCGGCGGCCCGCACCCCGTCGCCGTCGCTGCACGACGGTTTGCGGCTGGCCCGGGCCCTGCTGGGCGACGACCCCTCGGCATATGAGGACGCCTTGGCCCAGGATCTGGATCGGCGGCCGTTCACGCGGGCGCGGGCCGAGCTGGCGTACGGGGAATGGCTGCGCCGCCGGCGGCGGGTCGCCGAGTCCCGTCAGCCGCTGCGGGCGGCGCGCGACGCCTTCGACGCGCTCGGCGCCGTGCCGTGGGGCGACCGGGCCCGGCGCGAGCTGCGCGCGGCCGGTGAGCGCAGCGGTCAGCGGGCCGCCGCCGCGACCGACCGGCTCACCGCCCACGAGTTCCAGATCGCCCAGCTGGCCGCGCAGGGCCTGACCAACCGCGACATCGGCAAGCGCCTCTACATCTCGCACCGCACGGTCGGGGCCCACCTGGCGAAGATCTTCCCCAAGATCGGCGTCACCTCACGCGTACAGCTGCGGGAGGCCCTGGAGGGTTGAGGTCTCCCACTCTCGCCGTCGTTTGGTGGTGGCATCACCCGATGCCCGGGTGCCGGGGTGCGCCGCATCATCGACGGCGTGGACAACCTTGATCAACTTCGTGTCTTCCGGCCCGGCGAGCCGGAGTACGCCGCCGCCTGCGCCACCTTCAACGTGCTCGCCCCACTGCATCCGGCGCTCGTCGTCGACGCCGCGAGCGCGGCCGACGTCCAGCAGGCCGTCCGGTACGCGGCGGCCAACGGCCTCGCCGTGGCCGTCAAGGGCGGCGGGCACCTCCAGCCGGTTCCCGGCGACGGCGCCGTCCTGATCATTCTGGACCGGATGGCCGGCGTCACCGTCGACCCGTCGTCGGCGGTCGCCCGGGTCACCGGCTCGGCGCGCTGGGGCCAGGTCCTGGACGCGGCCGCCGAGCACGGCCTGGCGCCGCTCAACGGGTCCACGCCGACCGTCAGCGCCATCGGCTACGTCCTTGGCGGCGGTCAGAGCCCCACTCTCGGCCGGCAGTACGGCTACGCCAGCGACCACGTCACCGAGTTCGAGGTCGTCACCGCCGACGGATCGCTTCGGGTCGTGAACGACACTCAGGAGCCTGAGCTCTTCCACGCCCTCAAGGGCACCCGCGGCAACCTCGGCGTGGTCACCCGGATGGACATCGGCCTGCTGCGCCACCCCACCATCTACGCCGGCGGCATCTTCTTCCCCGGCGAGCAGATGACCACCCTGCTGCCGCTGTGGCGCGACTGGGCGGCCACCCTGCCCGAGAACGCCGGCACCTCGGTGGCCGTCGACCGGCTTCCTCCGGTGCCCGACCTGCCGCCGCACCTGCGCGGCGCCTTCCTGCTGCACGTACGGTTCGCCTTCACCGGCCCGGCCGACCAGGGCGAGGCCCTGCTGGCCCCGATCCGGGCCGCCGGCACCGCCGTCGACGACTCGGTGGCCGAGGTGCCGTACCGCGACTCCGCCCTGATGCACGCCGACCCGCTGAACCCGCTGCCGTACGTGGACAAGGGCCTCGGCGTGCGGGAACTCACGGACGAGGCGCTGGCCGCATTCCTGGGCGCCGTCGGCCCCGGGGTGGACTGCCCGCTGGTCACCGTCGAGATCCGGGCCCTCGGCGGCGCCCTCGACCGGGCCCCCGCGGCCCCGGACGCGGTGCCCTCGCGCGGGCTGCCCTTCCAGGTGCTCGGCATCGGCGCGGGCGGGCCGGACGACCTGCCGCGTCTGCGGGCCGCCCTGGACCGGCTCGTCGAGGCGCTGCGACCCTGGCGGTACGACCACCAGATGGCCAACTTCATGACCGCCGGCGGAGCCGGGCTGCGCGACGTGTACGGGCCGGAGCTCTATGACCGTGTCCTCGCCGTCAAGCACAAGTACGACCCGGACAACCTGTTCCGCGTGAACTTCAACTTCGTCTGACGGATTCGCCGATAGCGGTGAGGGGCGGGGCCGGGCACTTGCATAGTGAAGGTGGTAGTGGGTCTCCCTATCCTCGGATTCATCCGGAAGAGGACTGTTATGAGCACGATGACCCTTTCCGCCGCGCCGCGCCGGGCCTCGTTCGCGGATCTCAGCGTCAGCGTGAAGGTGATCGCCTCGGTCGCCACGGCGGCCCTGGTGGCGCTGGTCGTCGGGATCGTCGGGCTGGTGTCGCTCGGCCGGGCCAGCGACTCCGCCCAGCTGATCTACGCCAGCAACGTCGCCAGCATCAAGGCGATCGGGCAGATCAAGTTCGTCATGACGAAGACCCGCTCGGACGTCGCCAACCAGGCCCTCTCCCTCACCCCCGAGACGACGAAGCAGTTCACCGACGACGTCAAGACCGACATCACGGACGCCAACGCGGCCCTGAAGGCGTACCGCGGCACCATGCCGGCGGCGAACACCACCCAGATCGACGCGCTGGAGAAGACCTGGGACACCTACACCGGGCTGGTCGAGAACAAGCTCCTGCCCGCCGGCACCAGCAAAGACATCAAGACCTGGGTCTCGGTACGCAAGAACGAGACCCTGCCCGCCCTGAACTCGATCTACGACCAGCTCACCGACCTTGACAAGATCGAGACGGCCGACGCGGCCAAGAACGCCGCGAGCGCCCGGTCGGGGTACGAGTCCAGCCGGACCACCGCGATCGTCATCCTGGTCATCGGGCTGGCGCTGGCCCTGCTGCTCGGCTTCCTGGTCGCCCGCAAGATCGTGCAATCACTTTCCAAGGTCACGTACGTCTGTGACGGCCTCGCCGACGGCGATCTGACCCGCGCGACGGGCCTGACCACCCGCGACGAGCCGGGCCGGATGGGACGCTCGCTGGACGCCGCGATGGCCCGGCTGCGCGCCACCATCGCGACCATCGAGGGCTCCGCCGCGTCCCTGGCCGGGGCGTCCGAGCAGATGACCGGCACATCGGCCCAGATCGCCGCCTCGGCCGAGGAAGCGTCGGTGCAGGCGCAGGCGGTGTCGGCCGCGGCCGAGCAGGTGTCGCGCAGCGTCGAGACGGTGTCGGCCGGTAGCGAGGAGATGGGCGCGTCGATCCGGGAGATCTCGCAGAACGCGGCCGAGGCGGCCCGGGTCGCGGCCGAGGCGGTGACCGTCACCGCGGCCACCTCGGCCACGATGAACAAGCTGGGTGACTCGTCGGCCGAGATCGGCAACGTCATCAAGACGATCACCGCGATCGCCGAGCAGACGAACCTGCTGGCGCTGAACGCGACGATCGAGGCGGCGCGGGCCGGTGAGATGGGCAAGGGCTTCGCGGTGGTCGCCTCCGAGGTGAAGGACCTGGCTCAGGAAACGGCGCGGGCGACCGAGGACATCTCCAAGCGGGTCGAGGCGATCCAGGCCGACACCAGCGGCGCGGTCACCGCGATCGAGGAGATCTCTCTGGTCATCGGCCGGATCAGCGAGTTCCAGACGACCATCGCGTCGGCGGTGGAGGAGCAGACGGCGACCACGGCCGAGATGAACCGCAGCGTGGCCGAGGCGTCCGGCGGCACCGGCGAGATCGCGCAGAACATCACCGGCGTGGCCGAGGCGGCCCGGATGACCAGCCAGGGCGTCGCCGAGACCCAGCAGGCCAACGCGGAGCTGGCCCGGATGTCGACCGAGCTGAGCAGCCTGGTCTCCTCGTTCCGCGTCTAGCCTGGGGGCGAAATCGCGGCATGCGCCAGACGCCTACCGCTTGGTAACACCGTTCAGTAGCGTGACGGCGAGCCAGGTCAGGGGGTAGCCGTGACGGCAACGCAGCCAACGCAGGCCCATGTCTCGGAGAAGCAGGCGCGGCAGGTCGCCGAGGCCGCTCGCGAGACCGAGTGGCGCAAGCCCAGCTTCGGCAAGGAGCTGTTCCTGGGCCGGTTACGGCTCGATCTGATCGACCCGTGGCCGGCCGCCGAGCCCGATCCGGCGTTCCTGGGCCGGCTCCGGGAGTACCTGCGTACCGTCGACGGGGCCCGGATCGAGCGGGAGGACCGGATCCCGGACGAGGTCTTCCACGGCCTGGCGGAGCTGGGCGCCTTCGGCATGAAGATCGACGAGACGTACGGCGGCCTCGGCCTGTCGAATCTGCATTACTGCAAGGCGCTGACCCTCATCGGGTCGGTCAGCCCGGCGGCCGGCGCGCTGCTGTCGGCGCATCAGTCGATCGGGGTGCCGCAACCGCTGAAGATCTTCGGCACGGCCGAGCAGAAGGCCGAGTTCCTGCCCCGGCTGGCCGCCGGCGAGGTGTCCGCGTTCCTGCTCACCGAGCCCGACGTGGGCTCCGACCCGGCCCGCCTGGCCACCGTGGCCGAACCGGTCGAGGGCGGCTACCGGCTCAACGGGGTGAAGCTCTGGGCCACCAACGGCACCGTCGCCACCCTGCTGGTCGTCATGGCCCGCGTGCCGGGCCGGGGCATCACCGCCTTCGTCGTCGAGGGCGACGCGCCCGGCATCACCGTCGAGCGGCGCAACTCGTTCCTCGGCCTGCGCGGGCTGGAGAACAGCCTGACCCGCTTCCACGACGTCTTCGTGCCCGAGCGCAACGTCGTCGGCGGCCCCGGCAAGGGCCTGCGGATCGCGCTCACGACGCTCAACACCGGCCGGTTGTCGCTGCCCGCGATGTGTGTCGGGGCCAGCAAGCGGGCGCTGGCGATCGCCCGCGAATGGTCGGCCCAGCGCGTGCAGTGGGGCCATCCGGTCGGCCGGCACGAGGCGGTGGCGGGCAAGCTCGCCTTCATGGCCGCCACCACGTACGCGATGGAGTCGATGCTCGACCTGAGCTGCGCGATCGCCGACGACGACCGCAACGACATCCGCATCGAAGCGGCCCTGGTCAAGCTGTACGCCAGCGAGATGGCGTGGCGGATCGCGGACGAGCTGATCCAGATCCGCGGCGGGCGCGGTTACGAGCGGTCCGACTCGCTGGAGGCCCGGGGCGAGCGGGCCGCCGAGGCCGAACAGCTCCTGCGCGACCTGCGGATCAACCGCATCTTCGAGGGCTCGACCGAGATCATGCACCTGCTCATCGCCCGCGAGGCGGTCGACGCCCACCTCGCGGTCGCCGGCGACATCATCGACCCGGAGGCCGGCCTCGGCCGCAAGACCCGGGCCGGGGTACGGGCGGGGGCGTTCTACGCGAAGTGGCTGCCCACCCTGGCCGTCGGCCGGGGCCAGGCCCCTTCGGCGTACGCCGAGTTCGGGCCCCTGGCCGGCCACATGCGCTACGCCGAGCGCGCGTCCCGCAAGCTCGCCCGGTCGACGTTCTACGCCATGTCCCGCTGGCAGGGCAAGCTCGAACGCAAACAGGGCTTCCTGGGCCGGATCGTCGACATCGGCGCGGAGCTGTTCGCGATGTCCGCCGCCTGCGTCCGCGCCCGGGGCGAACAGGCCCACCGCCCGGAGGGCGTGGAACTGGCCGACCTGTTCTGCCGGCAGGCCCGTCTGCGCGCCGAGGCGCTGTTCGCCGCGCTCTGGGCGAACAACGACAGCGTGGACGTCCGAGCCGCCAAGCGCCTCCTGGCCGACCGCTACGCCTTCCTGGAAGAGGGCGTCCTCGCCCCGCACGCGGACGACCACCCGTGGGTCGCCGCCTGGGAGGCCGGCCCGTCCACGGCCGAGGACGTCCGCCGCCGCATTCCGCCCCGCTGACCGTCAGCGGTAGGTGGGCGTCGTCCGGTCACGCGTGTGGCAGCGCCGGCACTCGCGCACCTGCGGCGCGTTGAACTCGGTGTTCGCGTAGAGCCACGGCCCCCAGTCGTGCTCAGGCCAGGAGTCCGTCGCGCCGCACCGCAGGCACCGGCGGACCCGGTCGCAGCCGCCGGCGGCCGCGAACGCGCCCCAGTCGTGCCGGCCCCGCTCCTCGGTGCGGCCGCAGACCGCGCAGACGCGGACCGTCTCGCAGCGGCTTCCCGGGTGGGACCACTCTCCCGAATGCCGTCCCAGCGCGCACAGAGCCCGGCGAAAGATGTTCATCCCGGCCTCCTTCGTGGAGTGCTCACGTCCAGGCTAGGACGCCGCCCGGAGTGGCGGGAGGGCCGATCGGCTCTGACGCGCGCGGGCGCACCCCCGTACTGTGTCAGGAATTGAAGTCTGTCGAAGGAGGACGCCGTGAAGACCTGGACCGTCGATGACGTCATGACCAGGAAGGTCGTGTCGGTGAAGACGGCCGACTCCTACCGGGACGTGGTCGACCTGCTGATCGCCAACCGGCTGAGCGCGGTGCCGGTGGTCGACGACGCCCTGCAGGTGGCCGGTGTGGTGTCCGAGGCCGACCTGCTGCGCAAGGTCGAGTTCGCGGGCGAGGAACCGCGCATGTTCGAAGGCCGCCGGCGCCGGGACGAGCGGCGCAAGGCCGAGGCGAGCACGGTGGCCGACCTGATGAGCGCGCCGGCCGTGGTGACGGTCAGCGGCACGTCGATCGCCTCGGCGGCGAGGTTGATGGACCGGGAGAAGGTCAAGCGGCTGCCCGTGGTCGACGACGAGGGGCGGCTGGTCGGCATCGTCTCCCGCTCCGACCTGCTCAAGGCCCACCTGCGGCCGGACGACGAAATCCTCGCGGACGTGGAGTCGGGGGTCCTGCTGCCCTACGTGGACGACGAGGGCACCACGGTGACCGCGGCTGTCGTCGACGGCGTGGTGACGCTGTCCGGGCGAGTGCAGCGATACACCTCGGCCGAGATCGCCGAGCGGCTGACCCGGCAGGTGGCGGGCGTGGTCGAGGTGCGTTCCGAACTCGGGCACGACTACGACGACCGCCAGTTCCTCGACGTCCGCAAGGGCACCGTGGCCGGCTGACCACCCCCGTCAGCCGTCCAGCGGGGCGCGCGGGCCGCCACGTTCCCGGCGGGAAAGCGCGCGGGTGAGGCGGTTTTCTGGTGTATCCGAGGGGCGTAGCGTCAACCGGGTGCGGACGCTCCGCCCGACGACCACTGTGCTCGCCACGCTCGGCTCGGTGTTGCCGGCCGCGTGGGTGGGCGTCGTCGCGCTCGGAGTGAGCGAGGGGATCCCGCGCGCGCACGTCGCGGTCGTCGCCTGGATCGCGGCCGGGTACACGGTCGGCGGGCTGGTCGCGTGGCGTTGCCGGCCGGGCAACCGGTTCGGGCCGCTGATGATCGTCACCGGTGTGAGCAGCATGGTCGGGGCGCTGAGCTGGTCGGGCGGCCGGATCCCGCACACCGTCGGGCAGGCCGTGGACGTGCTTCCGCTCGTGCTGATCGTGCACGTCTTCCTGTCGTTCCCGACCGGCCGGCTGCGGGGGCGGGCGGAGCGGATCCTGCTGGCCGCCGGCTATCTGGCCGCGATCGCCGGTCAGCTCGCCGCGATGCTGCTCGGCGTCCTCGAACCGCACGTTCTGGCCGTCGTCGAGCGGCACACGCTGGGCACGGTCATCCATCAGACAGAACTGCTGGTGGTCAGCGCGGTCGCGCTGGGCGGCGCCGTGCTGCTGGTGCTGCGCCGCGGGCATCCGCTCCGCCGTTCGCTGTCGCTGGTCATCGACTCGTTCACCGTCGGCCTCATGATGATCGCGGTGTTGCTGATCGTCGGTGTCCTGGGTGGACCGGTGTTCCCTGTCGTTCAGCGGATCTGCCTGCTGCTGGTCGGTGTCGCCCCGGTCGCCTTCGTGGCCGGGCTGCTCCAGGCCCGGCTCGCCCGCAGCTCGGTCGGCGATCTGATCGTCGAGCTGCGGGCCGGGCCGGCCGACCTGCGCGGCCCGCTCGTCCGCGCGCTGCGCGACCCGTCGCTGGTGCTCACCTACTGGCTGCCGCAGTTCGGGGTCTGGGGCGACCAGGAGGGCCGGCCGGTGCGGCTGCCGGGCGACGCCACCCGAGTCACCATGATCTCCGACGACGGCCGGCCCATGGCGGCACTTGTGCACGACGCGGCCCTGCGCGACGAGCCGGCCCTGCTCGAGGCGGTCAGCGCGGCGGCCGCGATCGCGCTGCGGACCGGCCGGTTACAGGCCCAGCTACGGGCCAACGTGGAGGAGCTGCGCGGGTCGCGGGCCCGAGTGCTCGAGGCCGGTCAGCGCGAACGCCAGCGGCTGGAACGGGACCTGCACGACGGCGCCCAGCAACGGCTGGTCGCCCTCTCCCTCAACCTGGGCGTGCTGCGGACCCGGCTCGACGGGGACCCGGAGGCGGGTGCGCTGCTCGACCTGGCCCGTACCGAGATCGCGGTCTCCCTGGAGGAGCTGCGCCATCTGGCCCGTGGGCTGCACCCGGCGGTGGTCAGCGCGCACGGGCTGGCGGTGGCCCTGGAATCGCTGACCGCCCGGGCCGCCGTGCCGGTGCGGCTGACCGTCGACCTGCCGGGCCGGGTCGACGAGGCGATCGAGGTCGCCGCCTACTACGTGGTCTGCGAGAGCCTGACCAACATCGGCAAGCACGCGCAGGCGTCGTGCGCGGCCGTCGTGGTCACCCCGGCCGACGGCGCGATCGTCATCGAGGTCGTCGACGACGGGCGCGGCGGCGCGGACACCGAGCGGGGGACCGGCCTGCGCGGGCTGGCCGACCGGGTGGAGGCCCTCGGCGGCCGGTTGCGGGTGTGCACGCCGGCCGGTGGCGGCACCCGGGTGCGGGCGGAGCTGCCGTGCCGGTAGCAGCGGTGCGGGTCGGTATCGCGGAGGACAGCGTCCTGCTCCGCGAGGGGATCGGGCGGTTGCTGGCCGACGCCGGATTCGACGTCGTGGCCCGGTGCGGCGACGCGGTCCAGTTGCGGGCCGCGGTGCGGGCGGCCGTGCCCGACGTCGTGATCGTCGACATCCGGTTGCCGCCCACGCACACCGACGAGGGCCTGCGGGCGGCCATCGAGCTGCGGGCGGCGTACCCGGGCCTGGCCGTTCTCGTCCTGTCCCAGTACGTCGAGGTCGGTCTGGCGATGTCGTTGCTGGCCGACTCGGCCGACGGGGTGGGATATCTGCTGAAGGACCGGATCAGCAACGTGCCCGAGTTCCTGGCGGCGGTACGCCGGGTCGCGGCCGGTGGCTCGGCCGTCGACCCGATCATCGTCGCCACGTTGCTGTCGCGCCGCCGTCGCGACGACCCGCTGGCCGCGCTCACCCCGCGCGAGCGGGAGGTGCTGACCCTGATGGCCGAGGGCACCTCGAACCAGGGCATCGCCGACCGTCTGGTGATCACGCTGCGGGCGGTGGAGAAGTACGTGTCCAGCATCTTCGGCAAGCTCGGCCTGCCCGCCACCGGCAGCGAGAGCCGCCGCGTCCTCGCGGTCCTGCTTTTCCTGCGCCGCTAACGGCACACCGAACCCGGAGCCGGCATCACCCCGTCGATCAGGTAGCGGTCGATGGCGGCGCGGGCGCAGGCGTCGTGCATCGAGGACGTGTGCCCGTCGCCGATCCGGGTCAGCACCACGCTGCCGCGCACCTGAGACTTCAACTGCCAGGCCCACTTGTACGCCGTGGAGGCGTCATGGGTGGCGTTGACCATCAGGATCGGCGGCGCATTCCGAACGTCGAGCCGTCGCGGCGGGTTCGTCGCCCGCACCGGATATCCGGTGCAGCGCAGCAGCGTCCAGGACTGCGACGCCCCCTGAAGGTGCGGCGCGATCCTCTTCGCCCGCTGGGCCAGCCGCTGGTACTCGTCATAGGTGCGGATCTCGGATGGGTTGTCCATGCAGGCCGGGCCGGTGGCCTGAGAGCTCTGCGGCCCTTCGGGCGCGGGAATCGCGAAGCCCTCGGCGTTGCCGGCGAGCGTGGCGCTGATCGCCTGCCCGAGCTGGAGCCATCCGGAGACCGGGCGGAAGAAGTTCGGCTCCTTGAACACCAGGTATTCCTGCGTCAGCAGGCGAATGTCCTCACCGCTGACCGGCCGGGCGGCGCCCGGCACGGGCATGGGGTTCCGGTCGGCGGCGGCCACGATCCGGTCGAACAGCGCGCCGGCGTCCTGCCCGTGCAGGGCGCAGGCGGCCGTGGCCGTGCACCATCGGGTGAACCGGTTGAACGAGTCCTCCACGGTGGCGGCCTCGTCCAGCAGCATCTGCTCGGTGCCCATGCTGTGGTCGAGCACGGAGTCGAAGACCATGGCCCGCACGCGGTGCGGGAACAGGTTCGCGTACTGCACCCCGATCTGCGTGCCGTACGACAGCCCGAGCCAGTTGAACTCCTTCTCGCCGAGCGCCACCCGCGCCGCCTCGTGGTCGCGGGCCACCGACACCGTGTCGACGTGACTGATCAGCGGCCCGGTGGCGTCGGCGCAACTCTGCCCGAAGACCCGGTTGGCCTCGACGAACCGCCGGAACTCGGCGGCGCCGCGGGGAAAGAGCGTCAGACCGGGTGGGTACGGATCTCCGTCGCACAACACCGGGGTGCTGCCCGCGATGCCGCGCGGGTCCACGCCGACCAGATCGAAGTGCTCGGCCAGCGCGGGCGAGAAGACGAGATCGCCGTAGAGGGCGAGAATGGTTCCCGGCCCGCCCGGACCGCCCGGGTTGAGGAACAGGGTGCCGACCCGCTTCGAGGGGTCGTCGACCGGGTTCCGGGCAACGGCGAGCGAGATCTTCGGACCGTACGGGCGGGCCCAGTCCAGAGGAACCCGCAGCGTTGCGCACTGCACGTCGGGCCGGTCGGCGCACGGCTTCCAGTCGGTGATGCCGGGCGCCGCCGCGGCGGCCGGCGAAGACAGGCCGGCCGCGGCCAGGACACCGATGCACAGAACGCTGATGACGCGACGGATCCTCATGCGCGCCAGTGTGTGCACGCCCCTTCACTGATCGCCACGAATCGACCAGAAACCCGAATCACCCTGATCGGGTGCCCGCAGCAGAATCCGGACCCGGCCCGCCGGGGCGGCGATGACCTCGGCCGCGACGCCGAAGACCCGGGCGATCGTCTCCGCGGTGAGCACATCGGCCGGCGTGCCGGCGGCCTCGACGCGACCGCCGGCGAGCAGCACGATCCGGTCGCAGTACTGGCCGGCCAGGTCCAGATCGTGCAGGGCGGCGACCACGGTGACCGGCGCCCGGGCCAGGTCGGCCAGCAGCGCGAACCGGTGCCTGATGTCCAGGTGGTTCGTCGGCTCGTCGAGCAGCAGCACCTCCGGTTCCTGCACCAGCGCACGGGCGATGGCGACCCGCTGGCGTTCACCACCGGACAGCGAGGTCCACCGGCGCCGCTCCCACCCGCTGAGCCCGGCCCCGTCGAGGGCGTCGGCGACCCGCCGCTCGTCGTCGGCGCCGGCCGGCGCCAGCAGCGCCCGGTGCGGGATACGCCCCAGCCGAAGCACCTCACCCACGGTCATGTCGGCGTCGGCGGGCGTGTGCTGGGTGACCACCGCGACCCGCCGGGCGATCTCCCGGCGTGGCCGCTCCGCCCGATCCACCCCGTCGAGCAGAACCCGCCCGGCGTCCGGCCGATCGAGCCCGGCCAGCACCCGAAGCAGAGTCGACTTGCCGGAGCCGTTGGGCCCCAGCAGCCCGACCGTGCTGCCGGGCGGCGCGTCCAAAGCCACCGCCCGGAGCAGCGCCACGTCACGAACCCGCCGGTCGACGCCCCGCGCCTCAACCCTCACCATGCACCTTCCCGTTCATCGCGACCATGTTCATCGAGACCCTGTTCATCGCGACCCGGCCTGTCGACCTCGACGGACCCGTCGCGCTTCCGAGCGGCCTCGCAACGTCGGCTGTGGATGTCCTGCGCTTCAACCCGCACAACGCGCCTCCCGCGCAGCGGGAGGAGGCGCTGATGGCGCGGTCCGAGTTGTGGGAGAGCAGCGTGGCGACCGTTTCGCGGCGGGTGAGGGCGGACGGGCCGAGGCGGCGTCAGGGCTTGTCTCTCGGACAGGGGCGAAAGCAGCGGCCGTGGCGTCTGTTCCCGGCGGCGCGGAAGCCGGCCGCCTGGGCGGCGGGGGACTGGTGCTCATGATGGGCCTCCGGAACGGCGCAGGAGCAGGGCGAAAGCCGGCACGCCGAGCAGGGCGGTGACGACGCCGACCGGGAGCTCCTGTGGGGCGAAGACGGTTCGGGCCGCGGTGTCGGCCCAGATCAGCAGGACCGCGCCGGAGACCGCGCACGCCGGCAGCAGCAGGCGGTGACGGGAGCCGGTCAGGCGGCGTACCGCGTGCGGCACGATCAGGCCCACGAAGCCGATGGCGCCGCTGGCCGCCACCAGTACGGCCGCCAGCAGCGCGGTCACCCCGAACAGGATCGCGCGTACCCGGGCCGGTGAGAAGCCCAGCGTCTGGGCCACGTCGGCGCCGAACGCGAAGGCGTCCAGGGCGGGCGCGGCCGCCCAGCAGGCCAGCACGGCCGCGCCGCCGACCGCCGCCGTCACCGCGACCGACGGCCACGAGGCCGCGGTCAGGGAGCCCAGCAGCCAGAACATGATGCTCCGGGTGCTGTCGGGGCTGGCCTGCCCGACGACGACCAGGCTGGTCAGCGCCGAGAACAGCTGGGCCGTGGCCACGCCGGCCAGCAGGATCCGGGCCGGTTCGGTCCAGCGGCGGCCGGCCAGCAGCACGGCCGTCGCGAACGCGGCCACCCCACCGGCGAACGCGCCCGCCGACAACGCCACGGTTCCGGCGCCCACCCCCAGCACGAGCACCCCGACCGCGCCGGTCGACGCGCCCGCCGAGATGCCCAGCAGGTACGGGTCGGCCAGCGGGTTGCGGGTCAGCGCCTGCAACACCGCCCCGCACACCGCCAGCCCGGCGCCGACGGTTCCGGCCAGCAGCACCCGCGGCGTGCGCAGTTCCCACACGATGCTGTCGGCCAGCGGCGGCAGCCGCCGCACCGGCAGCCCGGCGTGCGCGGCCAGTGTCCGCAGCACCTCGCCCGCGCCCAGGTCGGCCACGCCGATGGTGACCGACACGGCGACGCTGAGCAGCAGGACGCCGGCCGCCGCCGGAAGCAGCAGAAGGCGACCGGTCACCGTCGTGCGTAGACGACGTAGTCGTCCAGGTACTGCCACACGGTGCCGGCCTCGGTGAAGCCGGCCGCCCGCAGAGCGGCGAGGTGGAACTCGAGCGGCGCGAGCGGCTGCGGGGGACGATCGGCGAACCGCTTCTCCCGTACGGGCACGAGCGCGGCCAGATCCGGTTCCCGGGCCGCCTCGGCGTACCAGGCGGCGTAGTCGAGCGCCCCGGCCGCGAACGCCGCCCGCTGCGTGTCCTCGTCGTGCCGGGCCGACAGGTCGCGTAGGGCCGGCGAGCGGTCGTCGAAGCGCAGGTGGTCGGCGTTGAGCAGGATCCCGCCGGGCGGCAGCAGGCCGGCGACGTCCCGGTAGACGGCGAGCAGCTGATCGGGGGAGAGCCAGTGCAGCGCGGTCGACGTCAGCACCGCGTCGAAACCCTCGAACCGTGCCGGCCAGCCCGGGTCGATCAGGTCGACGTCCAGAACCCGTACCCGGTCGCCGAATTCTTGCAAAGCCCCCGCGGCCACGCTGAGCAGGATCGGGTCGTAGTCGACGGCCGTCACCCGGGCGCCGGGGAACGCCTCGAGCACGCGGCGCGAGATGGCCCCCGGCCCGCACGCCAGGTCCAGCACCCGCGGCTGCTCCCCGTGCAGGCGCAGGATGTCGAGCATGACCTGGAAGCGGTTCTCGCGGTGGGCCACGTACGCCGACTGCTGTTCGTCCCAGAGATCCAGCAACCGCTTCATCGGCCCAGCTCCGCCAGCCCGGCGCCGACCGTCTCGACGGCCGCGACGCTGCGCACCGAGGGGTCCATCGAGGACCCCGGCACGGTGATGAACCGCCCGGCCCTGACCGCGTCCAGCTCGGCCGTGACCGGGTTCGACCGCAGGAAGTCGATCTTCGACTGGGCGCTGTCGCCGTCGCCGCCCCGAGTGAGGTCGGCCAGCACGATCACGTCCGGGTTGCGGGCCGCGATCTGCTCCCAGCTGCCGGCGGGCCAGGTCTGCTTGGCGTCGCCGTACACGTTCTCCGCGCCCAGCTGCTCGGTGATCGCGGCTGGAACGCCACCCGGCCCGGCCACGTTCGGCGTGCTGGTGCCCGAGTAGTACCAGAGCAGCGAGGTCCCGCTGTGCTTGCTCGTCAGCGCCGCGGCGAGCCGGGCCCGCTCGCCGGCGACCAGCTTCCGCCCGCGCTCGGGCACGCCGAACAGGGTGGCGACCTCCTCGATCTCACTGAAGAGACCCGCGAAGGCGAACGCGGCGGGATCCTTCTCGCAGGCGAACCGGGACAGGTACGCGGGTACGCCGAGCTTCGCGAGCTCCGGCCGCGGCCCGGCGGCCTCACCGGCGTACGCCGAAGTGAATGTCGAATAGACGAAATCGGGCCGCGCCTCGAGCACTTTCTCGCGCGACGGATAGAGCTTGGCCAGGACCGGAACGCTGTCGTAGCCGCCCTTCAGTGCCGGCAGCACCGGGTCGGTCTGATAGCTGGTCCCGGCCATCCGCCCGGCCAGCCCGAGGCTGAGCAGGATCTCGGTCGCGTTCTGCTCCATGGCGATCGCCCGCTGAGGCGCCGCCTTGACGGCGACGGTGACCCCACAGTTAGCGACCGAAGCCGCCTCCGCGCGCGGCGCGGGTGCCGCCCCGGCGCCGGCGCACCCGGCCAGCAGCCCCACCGCCGCCGTAAGTGAAATGAAAACGGTTTTCATGAGCGGCAAGCTACTGTGATCTACTTCCACCCGTCAAATAGACAAGCGCCGCGGTCGGGAGGAACGCATGACCGAAGAAGGGCTGGACTACGCCGAAGTTCTGGTTCTGGATCCCCTGGAGGACTCGCCGCGGCCGCTCTGGGAACTCCGCCGGCACGAGGAGACGACGCTGCGGGAGCTCGCTGACATCCTGGCGCCCGGTCTGATCTCGCTGGAGTCTCGCGGCTTTGTCGAGGTACGCCGTTTCTCCGGCTGGCCGGCGAGGTGGGATGAGGGCGTTCCGCTGACCGGGGATGACCTGGCGCGGGAGAGCTCACGAGCGGAGGTGTGGTCCGAGGAGCCGGGAGGCGTCGTACTGGCCGCTCACATCACCGAGGCCGGCTACAGATTCCTGTAGGGAGCGCGAAGACGCTCGGCTGGACGGGTGTCCAGCCGAGCGTCCGAGCGTTGCTGCGTGGTGGATCAGCAGGTGGGCTCGCCGGACTGGGCCGGCAGGCTGACCGCGTTCCAGGCGGCCTTGACCGCGTTGAACTGGGTGCAGTTGCCCGGGGTGAGGTTCTTCGCGGCCTGCAGCGTCCATACCCGGTACTTGGCGTACGAGGAGCTGGAGGTCTTCAGCAGCATCGCGTTGTACATGATTTTGATGGCGCTCTGGATGCCGACGCCGGTCACCGTGCTGCCGTTGCAGGTCGAGCTGGCCGGCTGGCCGTTGCCGCCGCTGCCCTGGGCCAGCAGGTAGAACCAGTGGTTGCCCGGACCGGCCGCGGCGTGCACCTCGGAGCCCGGCGTGCTGCTCGAGTAGCAGTTGCTGTCGCCGGCCAGCGACGGGTTGTACATGTACCGGATCGGGCCGCTGCCGACCAGGTTGACCTCCTCGCCGACCTGGTAGTCGAACGGGTCGTTCGGGTTGGCCGCGTACGCCTCGGTGGCCGCCCCGATGGTGTCGGCCACGAACTCCTGCGTGCCGCCCTTCGAGATGCCGCCGGGGGTCTTGTCGTCGATGCCGTGGCCCAGCTCGTGACCGACCACGTCCAGCGACGAGATCCACTTGCCGGCGGTGTTCTTGCCGATCTGGACCTGGGTGCCGTCGTAGTAGGCGTTCTGCTGGTTGAGGCCGACCCGGATCGGCCAGGCGCCGCCCGAGCCGTTCTGCGCGTTGCGGCCCAGCCACGCCGACAGCATCGCCTTCTGCTTCTGCGCCACGTACAGCGCGTCCACGCAGCCGGTCTCCTTGCTGGTGCCGTTGCCGTTGCCCCAGACGTTGTCGGAGCCGCTGAACGTGGTCCGGGTCGAGGCGTCCTGGCAGCTCAGGTTGGTGACCGAGGGGTCCTTGAGCGAGTACGTGGAGCCGGACTGGGTGGTGTTCAGCGACACCGAGCCGTTGATCCAGCCGGTGCCCGTGCCGGTGGCCTCGGTGACGTGCTCCTCGGTGGACAGCACCTTGCCGGTCACCGCGTCGACGTCGACGGTGAGCCGGCTGACGCCGCCGGCGCCGGTGCCGTTGACGGTCGTCTCGTACGCCAGCTTGGCCGTCTGCCCCTCTCCGGCGACGATCACCAGGCGGGTCGTCTCGACGCCGCTCACGGTCTTCAGCTGCTTCTTCGCGGTCGCGACGGCCGCGACCTCGGAGACCGTGGGCACCGTCGACAGTTCGCCGATCGGGCTGCTCTGCGCCACCGACGTGTAGCGGGTCTGCCCGGCGTCATCGGTGACCACGACGAAGTCGCCGCCCTTGACCGGAAAACCCTTGTAACTGCGGTCGTACGCCGCGTACGTGAGGCCCTGCGACCGGTAGACCTGACTGCGGTGGAAGGTGTCGTGGGCGCCGGCCTTGAGAACGGACGGGCGGCCGGCGACGACGGCGTCGGCCTGCGCGACCGCGTCCACCGATGGCGTGGGTGCCTGCGCGGCGGCCGGTCCGGACACCGCGACCATCGCGGAGGCCGCCGCGGTACCGGCGGCCAGCGCGAAGACCAGGGGCTTTCGTAGCATTTGTGTGCTCCTCTCGGCTACAGGAGCGACGCTATCTACGGATATCTATCCCCGAATCAGGGAAAACCCTTGCAGGAGGCGGTCGACCTCTTCCTCGGTGTTGTAGTGGTAGAGGCTCACCCGGACCGCGCCGCCGGAGGCGCGCAGGCCGATCGCGTCGAAGTACTCGACGGCGTAGTAGTCGCCGTGGGAGACGCAGACGCCCTGCCGGCCGAGGGCCTGGGCGGTCTCGGCCGGTGTCACGCCGTCGAGGCGGAACGAGACCGTCGGGCAGCGGTCGGCCGGGGCCGGCAGAACCGTGATCCCCTCGATCGTGGCCAGGCCGGTCAGCAGCCGGTCGAGCAGCCGGGACTCGTGGTCGGCGGCCGCCGACATGCTCGCCAGCAGGCGGGTGCGGCGGTCGCCCTCGGCCGGGACGAGGCCGGCCAGGTGGTCGACGGCGGCGGTGACGCCGGCGAGGAGCTCGAAGCTCAGCGTGCCGTGCTCGAACCGGCCCGGGACGCTGTCCGGGGAGGGGACCAGCTTCCGCGGGTGCAGCGGCTCCCACACCGCCGGGTCGGCGATGACCGCGGCGTAGTGCGGGCCCGACCACTTGTAGGCGCTGGTCACGTAGAAGTCGGCGCCCAGGGCGGCCACGTCGGTCGGCCGGTGCGCGGTGGCGTGTACGCCGTCCACGAAGACCGGCGCGCCGGCCTCGTGCGCGAGGTCGGCGATCTCCCGGACGGCCGGGACCGTTCCGACCGCGTTGCTGGCCGCCGTCACCGCCACCAGGCGGGTGCGCGGGCCGATCAGCTTCCGGTACTGGGCCACGTCGAGCCCGCCGGTGGCCGGGTCGAACTCGGCCCACCGGACCGTCGCGCCGGTCTGCACCCACGGCCGGACGTTCGCGTCGTGGTCGAGCCGCGACAGCACCACCTCGTCGCCCGGCTCCCAGCCCTCGGCGAGCGTGCGGGCCACCAGGTAGGTCAGCGCGGTCGCGCTCGGCCCGAACACCACGCCCGCCGGGTCGCCGCCGAGCAGGTCGGCCACCGCCGACCGGGCCGCCTCGACGATCTCGCCCGAGCGGCGGGCGGGCTCGCTGGCGGTGCCGCGGTTCGACACCGCCGTGCGCATCGCCGCGGCGATCGCGTCGATCACCGCGCCGGCCGGCTGGGTGCCGCCGGCGCCGTCGAGCTGGGCGAAGCCTTCGGCCAGGGCGGGATAGCCGGACCGGATGCGGTTCACGTCGAAGATCATGGACCGATCAGATCACGCCGCCTACGGCGAAACGGCGTGACCCCGCCCCGTGGCCCGCACGCTTGCACGGTCGGCGACGTGCGCCGGATCGACCGGGTCATCACCAGCTCACGTCCCGCCCTCGACCTGTCCGGCCTGGCCGGCGTCCGGCTCGGCGTGCCGCGCGGCCGGTTCGACGACATCGACCCGCGGGCCGGCGCGGTGCTGACGGCCGCGCTCGACAAGCTCGCCGCCGCCGGGCCGACCTCGTCGAGGTGGAGCTGAAGGACGACTTGGCCCCGGCCGGTGAGGCCGGCCTGCCGATCGTGCTCTTCGTGCGGCTCCTGCGGGCCCGTACCACCCATTCTTTCGATCTCGTGGCCTCATCCGACGTCAAGGGCAACGTGCAGATCATGGTCGGCCAGCCCGTCCCGGCCGCCGGCTACGAGGGGCATCGGGCCCAGCGCTGGCGGCTGCGGCAGGCGTACGCGGAGATGTTCCAAGGCGTCGCCGCCGCCGCTGGTCGGCGAGGGCGTCACCTTCGAGCACAACGGCCGCCCCGTGCCGGCCTTCGCCACGGCGATCCGCAACGCCGCCCCGGGAACGGTGGCCGGTGGGCCCATGCTGTCGCTGCCCGCCGGCCGTACGAGCGAGGGGCTGCCGGTCGGCCTCACCCTCGAGGGCCCGATCTTCGAGGACCCTGCCCTGCTGGCGGTGGCCGAGGCCGCGGAACGGGCGATCACTCCGTAGCCCGTTCCACGGGAAGGCGTGACCGGGTGAGAAGGCCGGCGCCGGCCATCGCGATCAGCGGCACGCCGAGCGCGGCGGCCACGTTCGGCCAGGCGATCTCCAGCGGGTACGGCACGACGACCGGGTAGGCGCCGGCCGTCGACCGGTTGTACGCGGCCAGAACCGCCAGGCAGGCGGCGCCACCGGCCACCGTGCCCAGCACCGCGCCCACCCCGGCGATCACGCCGGCCTGGGTCAGCGACAACCATCGGCGCAGGCCCGGCGCCGCGCCGACCGCCGCCAGCGTCGCCAGGTCGCCCCGCCCGTCGGCTGCCGCGAGCCCGGTCGCGATGAAGGTCGCCCCGATGGTGATGAACGACGCCACCACCGCCGCGATCAGCAGCCGCGGATCCGTGGTGGTTCGCGCGCCCCGCTCGATGACCAGGTTGGCCGCCGCCGGCAGGGAGACCGGCAGCAGCGCCGCGCGCAGCCGGTCCTCGCCGGCTTGATCGAGCACGCCCGCCCCGCCGCCGGCCGGCAGCGCGATCAGCCCGGCCGGAACGGTCGCGAAGCCGAGCCGGCGGATCAGGCCGGGGGAGTAGACCGCCAGATCCTCCGGCCCGCCGCCCGAGGTCACCACGTAGGCCGGCGCCTGGATCCGGGGCAGCTTCTCGTCCGGCACGTCCTGGCCGGAACCCGGCCGGCGCGAGTCCCGGACCGCGATCGTGATCCGGCCGCCGGTCACGTAGCGCCGGTCGCGCACCACCACGCCGCCCGCGTCGAGCACCGCCTTCGCCGCCCGCCGGTCGGACCCCGAGACCCGCAGCACCCTGTCGAGGAAGTCGGCGTCGCCGACCTGCTCGGTCACGCCGTCACCGACGCGGACCCGGCCGCTGTCGGCGTCGCAGCGCGGGTCGGCCAGGGCCCGGCGTTGCTGATCGGAGGTGTAGGGCGTGCTCACCTCGGCGAGGAAGCACCGCTGGTCCCGCGGCAGGACACGCTCCAGTGAGCACGTGGCGCCGGCCGTCCGGGAGCCGCCGCAGCGGTAGCCGTTGACGACGACGATCGGCGACTCGGGCAGCGCGCTCCGGACCGCCGCGACGGCGGCCGGCATCCCGCCGGCCGGCGGCTCGCCCAGAAAGTTCACGTAGCTCGCGCCGACCGGGATGCCCGGACGGTAGTTGTCCACCGCGGCCAGCCCAGCGCTGGTGAAGTAGATGCCGATCGCCACGCTCGCCGCGACCGCGGCCATGACCGCCGCGACCGCCGGCGCCGCCGATGCCCGGTTCCGTGCCGTGTCGCGCAGCGCGATCCGCAACGGCAGCGGCAGGACATGCCCGATCCGGCCGAGCAACCCGATGATCCCCGGCGTGACCAGGACCAGTCCGGCTTCGAGGGCCACCACCGCGACCAGGATCCCCGCCGGCGAGGCGGTCACCGCGCCGACCACCGCGAGCGCTCCGCCCACGACCAGCAGCGCCACCCCGGCCACGATCCACCGGCGCCGCGACCGCACCACGCCGGCCCGGCCGGTCAGGCCGTGCACGACGTCGTGGCGTCCCGCCGTGATCGCCGGAACCAGCGCCGCCAGCGCCGCCGTGACGACGGCCAGCGCTGAGATCGCCAGCAGCGCGGACGGGAAGATCCGGTACCCGCCGGCCCTCTCGTGCATGAGGGACGTCTCGATCAAGGGCCGGAGCGCCAGCGCCGCCACGGCGCCGATCGTCACCCCGGCCGCCGCGCCCAGCCCGCCCAGGACCACACCGTCGGCCAGGACGATCCGGCGCAGGTGGGCCGGCGTGCCGCCGTTCGCGGCGACCAGGGCCAGCTCCCGCCGCTGGCGCCGGGCGCCGACCGCGAAGGCCGGCCCGGCCAGCAGAACCACCTCGAGAACGCCCAGACCGCCCACGAGAACAGCCATGTCGATGCCGGCCGGCCGGTCCGCCGCCGCCTCCGCCTTCGGCGGGTTCGCGTAGACGGCGCGGGACGCGACCGAGACGCCCTTGCGGTTGAAGTCCGGCACCCGGTCCCAGGTGATCGGCGAGGCGACGGCGGCCAGCCACCGGGTCGGCTGCCGGTTCTGGACCGCGGCCGGCATCGCGCCGGCCGCGAAGAGCAGTCGCTCGCTCAGGTCGGCCGGGAACTCGGCGACGCCGGTCACCCGCCACGACTGTGCGCCGTCGGGTGTGGTCACACTGCCGCCCGGTCGCACCCCGAGCCGGTCGGCCGCCGCCGCGGACACCGCGATCTCGCTGGCCCCGGCCGGAGCCGTCCCCGACACGATCGAGACGATGCCCCGGGTCAGCTGATCCGCGGCGTTCGTCGCGAAGGCCTCGATGCCGCCGGCGCCGTTCCTGGTACGGACCACGAGATAGCCCTCGTCCAGCGGCACGACAGCGCTTCCCGGCGGCAGCAGGCCGAGCACGGACCGGTCGGTCACGCCCGCCGGCGCCTCGATGTCCCCGCCGGGGCTGCTGATGACACGGGCCCGCCAGTCCTGCTCGATCGCCTTGCGGGAACGCCACACCAGGACGGCGTCGGACCGGCCGCCCTCCCGGGCGTAGGTCTCACCGGGCCGGAGCGTGAACATGTCGTACGTCGCGGCGCCGAACGACAGGGCCAGAACCGGAATCGCGATCAGGGCAGCCACCAGGAGAGCGCGGCCTTTGTGGGCAAGGGCCTCGCGCCGGGCGATGCGGAGCGCGGGCCGCCAGGACCTCATCGCGCCCGGCCGGCCGGGATCACCGGCATCGGCACGGTCACCGCCGTGGCGCCGCTGACGACCCGTCCGTCGCGGAGGTGGACGACCCGGTCGGCCCACCGCGCGTGCCCGGGATCATGGGTCACGAGCACTCCGGCGGCGCCGGCGTTCACCCGCTCACGCAGCAGCCTGAGCACCGCGTCGCCGGTCGCCGTGTCGAGCGCGCCGGTCGGCTCGTCGGCCAGCACCAGCCGGCGCCGGCCGACCAGGGCACGGGCGATCGCCACCCGCTGCTGCTGGCCACCGGACATCTCGTGGGGGAACCGGCTCTCCAGACCGGACAGCCCGACCGCCGACAGGGCGCCGACCGCCTCCCGTCGCGCGGCCCGCACCCCGACTCCGTCCAGCTCCAGCGGCAGCATCACGTTCTCGATCGCGTTGAGGCTGGACAGCAGGTTGAGCGCCTGAAACACATAGCCGACGCTGTCGCGGCGCAGCTTGGCCAGCGCCTTGCGCGACATCGAAGCCAGCGACGCCCCCTCGACCAGCACGTCACCGCTGGTCGGCCGGTCGAGGCCGCCGGCGATGGCCAGGAGGGTCGACTTGCCCGAGCCGGAGGCGCCCATGATGGCGACGAGCTCTCCGGGCGACACGGACACCGACACGTCGTCGAGCGCGCGGACCATGGTCTCGCCCGAACCGTGGGTTCGGGTGACCGAGCGCAACTCCAGCACGGGGGCGACGAGCATCCGGAGATTATGGATCATGGTCGTCGATCCCTGAATACACCCCACGTCATAGGCGGAGGCGCGTAAGCGGCGACCGGCGCGCTCGGCCCGACAGCCGCTCTTCTCACCTGACGGCCGGCCGTACGACGGCCCAGACCACCTTGCCGTTGTGCAGCGCCGAGGCGCCCCAGACGTAGCTGCGGGCGGTGACGACCGGCAGCCGCGCCGTCGACCGCCGCAGCGGCGGCAAGGTGGGGTCGCGGTCGCGCAGGGCCAGGTAGAGGCTGCTGCGGCGGCGGCAGACGGTGAACAGCATGGCCGTGCCGGCGAACGCCAGCGAGTCCTCGACCAGGTCACGCGCCACGTCCTGGGCGGCGCCGGCCAGCGCGGGGACGCCCCAGGCGCGGCCGGCCAGCGCGATCAGGTCGTGAACGGAGGCCAGCGCGTCGAGGTGCGGCGGCATCCAGCGCAGCTGGAGACGGTCGGCCGGCGGCAGCGCCCCGGTCACGGCCGAGCGGGCCTGGTCGACGTTGACGAACAGCGACATGAAGCGGGCGCAGCCGAGCTGGCGGAGTCGTTTCACCAGCCGCCGGGTCGGCGGGGCGCAGATCGCCACCTTCGCCGGCGGTTGCAGCGTCATGGCCGCCTGGCTGGCCGCGATCCAGATGGGAGCGCTGCGGCAGTCGAGATCGCTCATCTCGTGCAGGTCGATGATGATCGCCGAGGGGCGTTCGGCGAGCCCCTGGCACAGCGCCTGATGGACGTCGGCCGCGCTGCGGCGGGTCCACCGGCCGCGCACGGTCAGTTCGACGGTCGCGTTGTCCACGGCGTGGGTGAGCGTGAGCGTCACAGTGACCTTCCCGGATCGGCCGGTTCAAGCAGACAGTCTTGAAACGTTGCTTGTGCGAGGTCAACCATCGCGGTGCCTAATCACGCGCTTGGGGGATAGCGAATGCATCCGACATTCCGCGACCGGCCGAGCTGATCATCTATTACGGTCGATGACATGCGCTTACGACGAGGACTGGCCGCACTCACGTCCGCCGTTCTGGCCGCCACCGCTCTCAGCACGCCCGCCGCGGCCGGCGGCGGCGCGCTGCCGGGGCGGCATTCGCTGCGGGCGCCGGTGACCGACGAGAACTTCTACTTCGTCATGGCCGACCGCTTCGACAACGGCAGCACGGCCAACGACCAGGGCGGCCTCGGCGCCGATCCGCTGGTCTCCGGCTTCGACCCCACCCGCAAGGGCTTCTACAACGGCGGCGACCTGGCCGGGCTGCTGCGGCGCCTCGACTACATCCAGGGCCTGGGCACCACGTCGATCTGGCTGACGCCCAGCTTCAAGAACAAGGCCGTGCAGCTGGAGGACGGCCCGTCGGCCGGCTACCACGGGTACTGGATCACCGACTTCACCCAGATCGACCCGCACCTGGGCACCAACGCCGAACTGCGGTCGCTGGTCGACGCCGCGCACACCCGCGGCATGAAGGTCTACTTCGACATCATCACCAACCACACCGCCGACGTCATCGGGTACGAGCCGGGCGCGCGTCAGCCGTACGTCTCGAAAGATGTCTCGCCCTATCGCGACGCCGCGGGCCGCCCGTTCGACGATCGTGACTACGCCGGCAAGGCGAGCTTCCCGGCGCTGGACCCGAAGAAGTCGTTCCCGTACGTTCCCGTCCTCGACCCGGCCGAGCAGAACCTGAAGGTCCCGGCCTGGCTCAACGACGTCACGCTCTACCACAACCGCGGCGACACCACGTTCACCGGCGAGAACTCGCTCTACGGCGACTTCTTCGGCCTCGACGACCTGTTCACCGAGCATCCGCGCGTGGTCAAGGGCATGACCGAGGTGTACGAGAAGTGGATCGCCGACTTCGGCATCGACGGCTTCCGGATCGACACCATGAAACACGTCAACGACGAGTTCTGGCAGAAGTTCGGTCCCGAGGTGCTGTCGTTCGCCCGCCGGCACGGCAAGCCCGAGTTCTTCATGTTCGGCGAGGTCTTCGACACCTCCCGCAGCTTCACCTCGCAGTTCACCACCCGCGACCGCATGCAGGCCGTGCTCGACTTCCCGTTCCAGGACGCGGCCCGCAACTTCGCCTCACGCGGCCAGTCCGCGTCCGCGCTGGGCTCGTTCTTCGCCGCCGACGACTGGTACACCGACGCCGACTCGAACGTCTACCAGCTGCCCACCTTCCTCGGTAACCACGACATGGGCCGGATCGGCTCGTTCGTGCGGGCCGACAACCCCGGCGCCGGGGACGCCGAATGGGTCGCCCGCGACCGGCTCGCGCACGAGCTGATGTACCTCTCCCGCGGCAACCCGGTCGTCTACTACGGCGACGAACAGGGCTTCACCGGCCCCGGCGGCGACCAGGACGCCCGGCAGACCCTGTTCGCCAGCCGCGTGCCCGACTACCTCGACGACGACCTGCTCGGCACCACCGCCACCCACGCGCAGGACAACTTCGTCAGCACCCACCCGCTCTACCGGGACATCGCCGCCCTGGCCGCCCTGACCCGCGAGCACCCCGCGCTGCGCGACGGCGCCCACCAGCACCGCTACGCCGACGAGGGCCCCGGAATCTACGCGTTCTCCCGCACCGGCCAGCGCGAATACGTCGTCGCCCTCAACAACAGCGAGCAGCCCCGCACGGCCGCCGTCCCGACCTACTTCGCCAAGGGCGATTTCCAGCGTGTGTACGGCTCCGGCCCCGCCACCGTCCGGTCGGCAGGCGACCGGACGATCACCGTCACCGTGCCGCCACTGTCCACGGTCGTCTACGCCTCGTCCGGCCGGGTCCCGCCCTCGAAGGCGGCTCCCGCGGTGTCGCTCGGCCGGCCCACCCCGTCCGAGTCGCCCAGCCGCATGCGCGTCCCGGCCACCGTCGCCGGCTCGTCGTTCGCCGAGGTCACCTTCTACGCCCGGACGGCGGGCGGCGGCTGGCAGCCGATCGGCACCGACGACAACGCCCCCTACCAGGTCTTCCACGACGTCTCGGGCCTGCCCGCCGGCGCAGCCGTGCAGTACCGCGCGGTGGTCCTCGACAACGCCGGCCACAGCAGAACCAGTTCGTCCCGTACGGCCCGGGTCCCGGCCCCGTCCCTGACCATCGAGGCCCCGGCCGAGGCCGCCAACGTCCGCGGCACCGTCGAGGTCCGAGCCGTGGCCGACCCGGAACGCGCGGGCCACGTGGTCCGCTTCGAACGCAGCATCGCCGGCGCCCCCTGGACCACGATCGGCCGCGACGACTCGTCCCCCGCGTACACGGTCTTCGACGACCTGACACCGCTCAACCTGGCCGCCGGCACCCAGATCCGCTACCGGGCGGTGCTCCGAGAACCGTCCGCGGTGAGCGCGGTCCGCACGGTCCGCTACGCCGGCCCGCCGCTGACCACGGCCACGGTGCACTACTACCGCCCGGCCGGCGACTACACGGGCTGGGGCCTGCACCTGTGGGGGGACGCGGTCGACCCGGCCACCCTGGCCCAGATCGCCTGGGACAAGCCGTGGCCCCCGACCCGCGTCGAGAACGGCTGGGCCTCGTACGACATCCCTCTCAAGGACGACACCAAGCCGATCAACTTCATCATGCACCAGCCCAACGGCGACACCGTCCCCACGACCAGAGAGCCCGGCGGAGACCGCGCCTTCACCCCCATCGACCACCCCCAGATCTGGCTCAAGCAGGGCGACCCCACCGTCTACACCACAGCCCCGCCCGTTTGACCGAGGCGGCTTTACTCATGGTGACGACTCGCTCGACGCTGGGAGGCAGGCATGGATCCTGAGGTGGCGGCGGTGACGGCGGCGGTGGTGCCGTACGTCTCGGCGGCGGTCGGCGCGTACGGGGCCGCGGTGGTCGAGCGGGTCCAGGAGGCGGCGGCCGACTCCACGGTGGGTTTGGGCGGCCGGTTGCTGCAGCGGTTCCTGAACCGCGGGCGTTCGGCCGCCGGAGTGGAGGAAGCGGTGGCCGATCTGGCCGAGGACGTCTCCGACGAGGACCGGGTAGCGGCCCTGCGGGTGCAGGTCCGTAAGGCGCTCAATGCCGATCCGGAACTGGCGGCCGAGGTTCGGGGCCTGCTCGCCGAGGCCGGGGTGACGGTGACCGCGTCCGGTGAGCGTTCGATCGCCGCGCAGACGATCAGCGGCGTGGCCGTCACCGGTGACGGCGCCCAGATCACCCGATGACGGCTTCCCCGCCGGGCCCACGCTCGCTGGCGGCCCAGACGATCAGCGGGGTGGCGGTCACCGGTGACGGCGCCCGCGTCGACGCCCGCCGGATCGAACTGCGCCGGCCGTCAGCGGCACCGGACATCGTGGGGCGGTTGACCAACCTGCCCCGGCCGCCCGTGCGGTTGTTCGTGGGCCGGGAGGACGCGCTGGCCGCACTGGACGAGGTGATGGCCGGCGGTCGCGGCGTGATCACGCAGGCGGTGCACGGTCTGGGCGGGGTCGGCAAGAGCGAGATGGCGTTGCAGTACGCCCATCGGCACCGGGACCGCTACCAGGTGCGGTGGTGGATCAGCTGCGACAACCCCGACACGATCACGACAAGCCTGGCCGACCTGACCACCCGCCTGAACGCCGACCTGATGGTCACAGCGACCCCGCTGGAGGCGGCGACGTGGGCGATAGGCTGGCTGCAGAACCAGTCAGGCTGGCTGCTGATCCTCGACAACGTGGAGGAACTGGCCGACGTAGAGCAGCTACTGGCCCAGCTCGACACCGGCCACGTCCTGATCACCACCCGGCGTGACCTCGACTGGGAGCACCTCCTCGACGGCTGCTTACGCTTGGAGCTGCTGGACCGAGAGCCGGCCGTACGACTGTTGCTGGAACGCAGCGGCCAAACAGATCAGCTGACGGCGGCCGTCCTGGCCGACGAGCTGGGCTACCTCCCGCTGGCGCTGCAACAGGCCGCCGGATATCTCCGCCAGACCCGCACCCCGATGGCGGCCTACCTCGATCGCCTCCGGTCCCAACCGGAGACCGTGCTGAATGCCATCGCACCCGGCACCCGGGCGGAACGGGCGGTGGCCCAGGTCTGGCTGGTCACGCTGAACCGGCTCCGCGAGCAGCGGCCGGCCGCCATCGAACTGCTGCGGCTCCTGGCATGCTTCGCCCCCGACGAGGTGCCGAGGGCTTACCTGGCCGACGAGCCCGACAGCGAGCAGGAGCTGGCCGTTCTTGCTTCCTATAATTTACTAGTTTTAAGGGATAAAACCGTCGGCATGCATCGGCTCCTCCAGTGGGCCGTTCGAGAACAGGCCAAGCAGGACGAAGCCGCCGACCATACACTCGACCGGGCGATTGCCGTGCTCCACAACGCGATGCCGGGTGGCAACCCTTCCGAGGCGGTCGAGACTTGGCCCGAATGGGCCTTGTTGGCACCGCATATTGACGCGGTAGAGCGTGTGGTCCCGGATGAACTCGCCGACGTCAATTTCGGGTCTTTGATAGGCCAGCTTGGCTTCTTCTATTCCACCCAGGGTCGTCACACTGCCGCATTAGAGGTTGAGCGTCGTGCCCTCGCCATCATAGAAGCGGGAGTTCCCGAAGGGGATCCGCACATCGCGCTCCGGCTGGACAATCTCGCGTACACATTAGGGTCTTTGGGCCGGGCGGGTGAGGCGCTGCCGTTGCAGCAGCGAGCGTTGCGGATCAGCGAGTCTGCGCTGCCGGAGGGGCATCCTAGTATCGCGCTCCGGCTGGACAATCTCGCGTACACGTTGGGCGCTCTGGGCCGGGCGGATGAGGCGCTACCACTGCGAGAGCGGGCGTTGCGGATCAGCGAGGCTGCGCTGCCGGAGGGGCATCCGGACATCGCGATCCGGCTGGACAATCTCGCATACACGCTGGGGGCTCTGCGCCGGGCGGATGAGGCGCTACCACTGCGAGAGCGGGCGTTGCGGATCAGTATGGCTGCGCTGCCGGAGGGGCATCCGGACATCGCGATCCGGCTGAACAATCTCGCGCGAACGCTGGCGGACTTGGGGCGTGCGGGTGAGGCGCTGCCGTTGCAGCGGCGGGCGTTGCGGATCAGCGAGGCTGCGCTGCCGGACGGGCATCCGGACATCGCGATCCGGCTGGACAATCTCGCGCAAACGTTGGTGGGTTTGGGGCGTGCGGGTGAGGCGCTGCCGTTGCAGCGGCGGGCGTTGCGGATCAGCGAGGCTGCGCTGCCGGAGGGGCATCCGGACATCGCGATCCGGCTGGACAATCTCGCGTACACACTGAAGGCCCTGAGGCGGACCGCCGAGGCAGTGGGGCTGCGTCAGCGGGCGGCCGCAATACGCGGCAGAACGGCAAATCAGGAATGATCCCCACGGGGCCAGCCCTGGCGTTACTGCACGGGGCGGGCGACGACCACCGGAGTGGCAGCCCCAGCGTAAAGGCCTGGGCCGGCGCTTCCGGCTGATCCTTTTCGACCTTCCGGGGGCGAGCTGGCCCGCACCGACCTGAGCCAGGTCCGCGCGGACACTCGTCCTCTGCGGCGCCAAGGACAAGCTCAACCAGGCGGCCTCACGCGCGGCGGCGGCCGGGATAGCCGGCGCCGAGCTGCGGATCGTTCCCGGCGCCGGGCATCCCTGGCACCAGGAGCTGCCCGAGCCGCTCGAACGCACGCTGACCGAATGGATCGGGGAGCTCAGGCGACCGTCTTGCCGTCGACCGGGTCGGCGGGCTTGGTGGTCGGTGGGGTGGTGTCCTCGGTGGTCGGCGGGGTGGTCGGGTCCGCCGGGTCGTCGGTCGGCTCGACGGGGGGCTTGGTGTCGTCAGGGGACTTCGTCGGGGTCGGCTCGGTTGAGGGCTCCGACGTCTCCGGCGCGCTGCTCGGGGACTTCGACGGCGTTGCGGACGGCTTGGCCGGCTTGGAAGTGGGCTTGGCCGCCGGCGCCTTCGTGTGGGTGGTGTTCCTCTTCCGGCCGCCGTACCTGGTCGTTGTCGTCGCTTCCTCCTCCTCGGCCGGCTCCGTGGTCGGGGCGGTGGAGGGGGTCGGGCTGATCGTCCGCGGCGGGGTGGCCGGTGGCGTGGTGGCCTCGACGGCGGCCTCGGCCGTTTTGCCGCCGGGGGTGCCGGTGCCGTTGATCAGCTGGACGCCGACGATGCTCAGGAGCACGGCGACGGCCGCGGCCGACGCCACCACCGTGACCCGGCGGCGGGAGCGGCGCGGCGGGCGGGACGGTGAACTGGCCACTGTCGGCGGGGCCGGGTGGGCGGCGGAGCGGATCGGCGGGATGTGGCTGGCCGGGCGGGTCAGCGGGGTCGGGGCGAAACCGCGGAAGACCTCGGCGACCTCGAGGGCCGTGGGGCGCGCCGACGGGTCCTCGGCCGTGCACGACTCGTACAGCCGGATGATGTCGCGCGGCAGGCCGGAGATGCGTGGCAGGCGCGGGGCGGGGCGGCCGTGGCGGGTGGCCAGGACCTCGACCAGGCTGGCGCCGGGCCAGGCCCGCGCGCCGGTGAGGCACTCGAACAGCAGCAGGCCCAGCGCGTAGATGTCGGCGGCCGGGAAGCTCGGTTCGCCGCGCAGCTGCTCGGGGGCCAGGTGGGCGGGGCTGCCCCACAGGGCGCCGCTGATGTCGATGCTGTTGTGGCCGGCGGCGATGGCGATGCCGAAGTCGAGGACCTTCACGCCCTCGGAGGTCAGCATGATGTTGCGCGGGTTGACGTCGCGGTGGACCAGGTCCTGCGCGTGGGCGGCGGCCAGCGCCGAGGCCGTCTCCTTGCCGATCTCGGCGGCCTGGCGCCAGCGCAGGGCGCCGGTGCGGGCCAGCCGGTCGGACAGGGTCTCGCCGTCGACGAACTCCATCACCAGGTACGGGGTGCGGTCGCTGCCGTCGACGGCCTCGCCGTAGTCGTAGACCTGGGCGATGTTCGGGTGGCTGAGCCCGGCCGCCGTACGGGCCTCACGCAGAACGTCGGTGGCGGACTCGTCGAAGATCTTGATCGCGACGGGGCGCTTCAGGGTCGTGTCGAAGCCGTAGTGCACCACCGAACTGCCGCCTTGGCCGAGGGCTTCCCCCAGCCGATATCTTCCCGCGAGCAATGGCACTGCGACCTCCCCATGGCCGACCCGGAGCCGATGTCACTCCGCTCCGCTGCAGCTACCCACAGTGGTAAATCTGCGCTGGTGGTGACGGGTGATCAGTTCCGTGGCAGCAGCATACCCGGGAGGTATGACGGGAAACTGCGTCGGCGGTCACTGTTGGGAAACAGCACCCCAACAGTGACCGCACAGCTGCCGGAGAGTCAGGGCACCAAAGGATCGAATCGCGGCGGGGCGAACGTCCTCGGCGCGGGCGCCGTCGACACCGCCGGGGCGCTGGCGCCGGGCCGGGGCAGGCGGCCCACCAGCGGCAGGGTCAGGGAACTGCCGCGCAGGTCGAGGCCGATGGTGGCGCCGGTCGACTGTGGCGTCGAGTACTCGTTGTCGCTGGCCTGCAGGATCAGGCCCAGCACGTGGCCGGCGGGCAGGCGCTGGTCGGTCGCCTGCATCGGCACGGTCACCGTGTACCAGCGGTCCGGCCGCAGCGGCGTGGTGAACCGCAGCGACACGTGGTGGGCCGCGTCCTGCCAGCCCCGGGTCAGGATCGCGTGGTCGGCAGTGGTCAAGCTCGGGGCGGTGTCGCGGTAGCAGGCGTCGTCGGCCGTGGTCGAGGCGCCCCAGCACGATTCGGTGGCCAGTGTGGTGATG
Organism: Actinoplanes sp. NPDC048988; assembly: GCF_043197815.1. Classification (NCBI taxonomy): domain Bacteria; kingdom Bacillati; phylum Actinomycetota; class Actinomycetes; order Micromonosporales; family Micromonosporaceae; genus Actinoplanes; species Actinoplanes sp. NPDC048988. The sequence continues at coordinate 278,981 of NZ_JBICTW010000010.1, forward strand.
CCCTCGCCGCGGGCCAGGTAGTTGACGCGGGTGGCGGTGCCGTAGTCGACGAGCCGGGCGGTCAGCTCGGTCGTCGGCTTGTCGACCCGCACCCGGAGGGTCACCGACGGGGTGCCGGAGACGCGAAGCTCACGGGTCAGCGGTGCGGACAGGAAGGCCAGGCGGCCGGCGACCGCGGCTCCGGGGTTCGCGACGGCGGTGGCCTCGTCGAGGGCGGGCGCGTCGGTCCACGTACGGACGGCTCGGCCGGACTGCCCACCCAGCGTGCCCGTCGTCCCGTCGCCGTTGCCGAGCGTGATGCGCTGCGACGTCACGCGGGCGGCCGGCCAGGTCCGCTCGTTCACCCACGTACCGGGTGTCGTCTCGATCGACACCGCCGGCTCGCGGTCGATCCCGTTGCGCAGGCCCTGCAGATAGCGGTCGAACCACCGGTGCAGGGTGTCGACCCAGTCGGCGCGCCGCAGGTCGAAGGGGTCCACGTGGCCGGCTTGCGAAAGCCACATCTTCTTGGGTACGCCGAGACGGCCCCACCATTGAGCGAACTGATCGGTCGTCACGTTGGTGTCGTTCAGCCCGTGCGCGATGAACACGCTGGCGTGCACGCGGCGCGCGTCCGGCCGGAAGTTCCGCTCGGCCCAGTACGCGTTGTAGTCGCCGGTCGCGTCGTCGCTGCCCTCGTCCAGCCGCTCAAGCGTCGCCGCACAGGCGGAAGCGGGGCGCCCGTTGACGTACGAGAAAAGGTATTCCGGATAGTCCTCGACCCGCGGCACGCCGTTGTAGCGCTGGTAGTCGTACCAGCTCGAGATGGCCGAGATCGGCACGATCGTCTCCAGGCCCTCGACGCCGGTCGCGGCCACGCCGTTGGCCACCGAGCCGTCCCAGGACTTGCCGATCATCCCGGTACGCCCGTTGGTCCAGCCGGTGGCGACGGCCGGGGTGCCGTCGGCGTACGTGGCCTCGGCCCGCCCGTTCAGCCAGTCGACGACGGCCTTGCCGCTGAGCACTTCCTCGCGGCCGCCGACGTCCATGCACCCGGTGGAGCGCCCGGTGCCGGCCAGGTCGGCGGCGACGAACGCGTAGCCACGCGGCACGAAGTAGTTGTCGTAGTAGAGCGGCTGCTTGACGATGGTGCCGTCGGCGTCGTACTGCTTGCGCTCGCTCTCGTTGCCGCGCCCGCAGCAGGAGTAGTAGGGCGAGCCCTCGAGGATGACCGGCACCTTCAGGTGCCGCTGGGCCGCCTCGCGCGGCCGCACGATGTCGACGGCGACCTTGTCGGGCACCCCGTCCTCGTCGTTGTCCAGCCGCGTCTGCACCCAGACGCTTTCCCGGACGGCGTTCTCGTAGGAGTAGACCGGCACGGTCTCCCCGCCTTGGATGTGCGGCACCGCGCTCGCCTCGGCCGGCCCGGCCGAGACGATCAGGGTGGCGCCGACCCCGGCCACGACGGCCAGGGCGAGCCTTCGCTTCAAAGTTCCGGACATCGACGCATCGTAAATCATCGATGACGCTCGGCCGCGCGGCTGTCCGCGGGCGGACCCCAATCACCCCGTCGCGGTGTGGCGTCTGGGCTGAGCCCCGATAATGGGGAACGTTGCCAAATCTCGGAGGATCACATGGACACGCCCGGTTACGTGGCGGCGACGCTGGCCAAATCGGAGAAGGACGGCGCCCACCCGGCCGAGCTGGCCGCGCTGCGCCGCCGGCTCGAGCAGCTGGAACAGCCGCGGGCCGGGCTGCTCTCGGGTGACGACCTGGAGCCGCTCGACGACGTGACCGCGCTCGAGGACCTGCCCGAGCCGCCGGCCGAGCGGGCCCGCGAGATCCTCGACCGGCTGGTCGTGGTCAAGCTCAACGGCGGGCTCGGCACCAGCATGGGCCTGACCGGGCCGAAATCGCTGCTCGAGGTCAAGCCCGGCCGCAGCTTCCTCGACATCATCGCCACCCAGGTCACCGCCGTCCGCGAGCGGTACCACGCGCGCCTGCCGCTGCTGCTGATGAACTCGGCCGCCACCCGCGGTCCGTCGCTGGCCGCGCTCGAACGCTACGACGGCGTCAGCGACTTCCTTCAGGGCCGCGAGCCCAAGCTGCGCGCCGACGACCACTTCCCGGTCGAGTGGCCGGCCGATCCCGAGCTCGAGTGGTGCCCGCCCGGGCACGGCGACCTGTACACCGCGCTGACCGCCTCCGGCAAGCTCGACGAGCTGCTCGACGCCGGCCTGCGCTGGTGCTTCGTGTCGAACTCCGACAACCTGGGCGCCACCGTCGACGTGCGGCTCGCCGCCTGGATGGAGGACGAGCAGGTCCCGTTCGCGATGGAGGTCGTCCGGGGCACGCCGGCCGACCGCAAGGGCGGTCACCTCGCCCGCCACGAGGGCCGGGTCGTGGTCCGCGAGACCGCTCAGGTGCCCGACGGCGACACCTCGTTCACCGACGTCGAGCGGTGGCGGTTCTACAACACCAACAACCTCTGGATCGACCTGGAGACGCTGCGGCGGTTGCAGCGGGACGACCCGGGCGCGCCGGTTCTCCCGCTCATCGTCAACCACAAGACCGTCGACCCCAAAGACGCTTCCAGTACGCCCGTGGTCCAGCTCGAGACGGCGATGGGCGCCGCCATCGGCTCCATCGACGGTGCCCGCCCGGTGCTGGTCCCGCGTACCCGCTTCGCGCCCGTCAAGACCACGAACGACCTGCTGGTGGTCCGGTCGGACGCCTACGAGCTGGGCCAGGACGGCCAGATGCGGCCGGTCTACGAGGGCCGCGGCCCGGTCGTGACCCTCGACCCCGAGCTCTTCAAGCTGATGCCCGGTTTCGAGCAGCGCTTCCCGGCCGGCCCGCCGTCCCTGCGCCGCGCCACCCGCCTCACCGTCGACGGCGACGTCACCTTCGGCGCGAACGTCGTCGTCGAGGGCGAGGCCCACGTGACCGGCCCCCGGCACATCCCCGACGGCGAGGTTCTCCAGGGCGGCTAGCGCTCCACCAGATGCTCGCGCCCCGGCGGGGGATCGTAGGCCTCGGGCCAGTAGTCGACGATCCGGCTGATCAGCCCGTGTTCCGACATGTCCAGCCACACGCAGGCGTCCACCCGCTCGTCACCCACCCGCACATCGAGCCACAGGGCGGCGGCACGGCCGTCGGCGATCACCCGCCGTACCCGCAAATGCCAGTCACCGGGATAGTCCGCGTTGAAGCCGACGAACGCGGACCGTCCCCGGATGCGCTCCCGGGTCTGCGGCATCTCGTAGACGACATCCTCGGCCAGCAGCTCGGTCAGGCCCGGCCAGTCCCGGCTCTCCATCCGCGCGACGTAGTCGGACGCGGTCTGCCGGCTTCTCGAGGTCTCGTCCACCCGGGCGACCGTACCCAGCGTGGGCAAGCGGCGGAGCTGCCGGTTCCGCTCCCAGCGAACGGTGGAAGATCCTCGGAGGCCGTGAGGTTGAGCCCCGCATACTCAACTTTTCGGAGGTGCCGGGTGGTTAGCAAGCGACTCCCCGTGTTGTTCCTGGACGACATCGTTCTGCTGCCGGGCATGGTCGTGCCGGTCGAGCTGGACGAGCCGGCCCAGGCCGCCGTCGACGCGGCCCGCACCTCGGCCGGCTCCGAGCTGCTGATCGCTCCGCGGCTCGAGGACCGGTACGCGTCGCACGGTGTCGTGGCCAGCGTCCAGCAGGTCGGCAAGTCCCGCGGCGGAACGCCCGCCGCCGTTCTGCGCACCGGTGTGCGCGCCCGCATCGGCGGCGGCGTGACCGGGCCCGGCGCGGCCCTGTGGGTCGAGGCCGAGCCGGTCGCGGCCGGTGTGCCGAGCGAGCAGGCCCGGGAGCTCGCCGCCGCGTACAAGAAACTGGTCGTCTCGGTCCTCCAGCGCCGCGAGGCGTGGCAGGTCATCGACTCGGTCAGCGCCATCGACGACCCCGGCGACCTGGCCGACACCGCCGGCTGGGCGCCCTATCTGACCAACGACCGCAAGCGTGAGCTGCTGGAGACCCCCGACGTGGAGGCCCGGCTGCGGCTGCTGATCGAGTGGACCGGCGACTTCCTGGCCGAGTCCGAGGTCAGCGACAAGATCGAGCACGACGTTCGCGAGAACGTCGAGAAGCGCAACCGCGAGTACCTGCTCCGCGAGCAGCTGAAGGCCATCCGCAAGGAGCTCGGCGAGGACGAGGCCGAGGGCAACGACGACTACCGCGCCCGCGTCGAGGCGGCCGACCTGCCCGGCGATGTCCGCGAGGCGGCGCTGCGCGAGGTCGGCAAGCTCGAGCGGGCCGGCGACCAGAACCCGGAGGCGGGCTGGATCCGCACCTGGCTCGACACGGTCCTCGACCTGCCCTGGAACGTGCGTACCGACGACAACACCGACCTGGCCGCGGCCCGGGCTGTGCTCGACGCCGACCACCACGGCCTGGACGAGGTCAAGGACCGCATCGTCGAATACCTGGGCGTCCGCGCCCGCCGCGAGTCCCGCGGCCTGACGACGGTCGGCGGCCGCGGTTCCGGCGCGGTGATCCTGCTGGCCGGCCCGCCCGGAGTCGGCAAGACGTCGCTGGGTGAGTCGGTCGCCCGTACCCTCGGCCGGAAGTTCGTCCGGGTCGCCCTGGGCGGCGTCCGCGACGAGGCGGAGATTCGAGGCCATCGGCGCACGTACGTCGGCGCTCTTCCCGGGCGCGTCGTGCGGGCCATCCGCGAGTCCGGCTCGATGAACCCGGTCGTCCTGCTCGACGAGGTCGACAAGGTCGGCAGCGACTACCGCGGCGACCCGGCGGCGGCCCTGCTCGAGGTGCTCGACCCGGCGCAGAACCACACGTTCCGCGACCACTACCTCGACCTGGACCTCGATCTGTCGGACGTGCTGTTCATCGCCACCGCGAACGTGCTCGACACGATCCCGCAGGCGCTGTTCGACCGGATGGAGCTCATCTCGATCGACGGCTACACCGAGAGCGACAAGGTCGCCATCGCCCGCGACTTCCTGGTGCCGCGGCAGCTGGAGCGGGCCGCGCTGTCCGAGGGCGAGGTGACCGTCACCGAGGACGCGCTCCGCGAGATCGCCGCCAATTACACCCGAGAGGCCGGCGTACGGTCGTTCGAGCGCCTGCTGGCGAAGGCGTTCCGCAAGGCGGCCCTGGGCGACCTGCCCGTCACGGTGGACGCGGGCGACCTCAAGGACCTGATCGGCCGGCCCCGGTTCACCCCGGAGTCGTCCGAGCGGACCGCCGTCCCCGGCGTGTCGACCGGCCTGGCCGTGACCGGCATGGGCGGTGACGTGCTCTACATCGAGGCGTCGCTGCTGCCCGGCGACAAGGGCGGCCTGTCGGTCACCGGCCAGCTCGGCGACGTGATGAAGGAGTCGGCCCAGATCGCGCTCTCGTACGTGCGGGCGCACGCCGAGGAGCTGGGCATCTCACCCGAGCAGCTGGACCACCCGATCCACCTGCACGTGCCCGCGGGCGCGGTGCCGAAGGACGGCCCGTCGGCCGGCGTCACGATGACCACGGCCCTGGTCTCGCTGCTGCTCGGCCGCAACGTGCGGGCCGAGGTCGGCATGACGGGAGAGGTGTCGCTGACCGGCCGGGTCCTGCCCATCGGCGGCGTGAAGCAGAAGCTGCTCGCCGCTCAGCGGGCCGGCCTGACCGAGGTCTACCTGCCCCAGCGCAACGAGCCCGACCTGGACGACGTGCCGGCCGACGTGCTCGAGGCCCTGACCGTCCACATCGTCTCCGATGTCCGCGAGATCCTGAGCACGGCCCTGGAGCCGGTCTCGGCCGGCCTGGTCACCGCCGCCTGATCCACCGAGCTTCACCAGAGGCCCGTCCGGGTAACGGACGGGCCTCTGCTACAGGGTCTGCTCGGCGGTGCACCACCAGCTGGTGCGGCCGCCCACCTTGCTCATGGACATCGGGGCGCCGTCTCGGGGGCAGTGGGCGCCGGCGACGCGGTAGGGGATCACCTTCAAGGTGTGTACGCCGCCGTCTCTGATGGCGGCTCGGACGGCCTGGCGGGTGGCGCGCAGGAGGCGGTCGATGTCGTCGGGGGTCAGGCGGTCCACCCGCCGGGCGGGGTTCAGGCGGGCCGACCACAGGATCTGGTCGGCCAGCAGGTTGCCTATGCCGGCGATCGCGTCCTGGTCGAGCAGGCGGGCCTTGACCGGGGCGGTGCCGAACGTCAGCGCCGCGCGGAACTGGGCGGGGGTCACCGTGGCCGCGTCGGGGCCCAGGGCCTCGACCGGTGGATCGAGGCGGACGCGGCCCAGGCGGCGCGGGTCGACCAGCATGAGGCGGCCGCCGTCGGCGAAGAGCAGGGCGAAACGCGACCAGCGGTAGTCGCCGGGCACGCGGCGGCCCTCCCAGTAGTCGCCGCCGTCGATCTCGCCGCCGTCCGGGTCGGCGATCACGATCTTGCCCGACATGCCCAGATGGATGCCCAGCTCGGGGCCGTCGTCGCCGGTGTCGCACCACATGCTCTTGCCGCGCCGGTGGGCACGTACGAGCTCCCGGCCCAGCAGAGCGTCCCTGATCTGGCCCGGCGCGTGCGGGCGGCAGACGTACGAGTCGGAGTCGTCGACGTCGATGATCTTGCGGCCGAGGCCGGACCGTTCGATGACCGCGCGGGCCGACTCGACCTCGGGCAGCTCCGGCATTGTCGTCCCCGTTCAGTCCAGTTTCTCGGTGCTGTCCGGGGGATACCCGAGTTCGGCGCCGGCACGCAGGATGATCCGGTTGTTCCGGTGGCGGGCCGGCTCGGAATGGCTCACGAAGCTGGCCGTGCTCACCGTGTTGCCCTCGAAGGTGACGTTGCTCAGGTCGCCGTCGAGGATCGGCGGGTCCTGCGATCCGGCGCTCGTGATGGTGTTGCCCGTGACTGCGATCGCGGCGGCGGCCACGGCGAAGGTGCCGTCGGTGTGCAGCACCAGGCCGCCGTGCGAGTCGCGGAACGTGTTGTGCCGCAGGACGATGCCGCGGGCCGACGAGTCGGGCCGGTCGCCGCCGATCTCCAGAACGCCCTGGATGTCCGACCCGGTGTTGTCGTGCACGTCGAGGCCGTCGGCGTAGTTCCACACCTCGACGAAGCCGCCGTCGTACCCGTAATCGCTGCTGGGGGCCCGGCACGCCGTACAACTGCTGTGGCCGATCTCGACGTCGCTCGCCTGGACCGCGAAGCCGATGGCGCCGTAGTCGTCGTCGCCGCCCGGGGTGTCGAGCACCATGTGCAGGTCGCGGACCGTCACCCGGTCGGCCGTGGCGCCGCGTGCCTTGAGCAGCACGCCGACGCCGGCGTGATCGACGGTGCTGGACCGTACGGCGCTGCCCGCGCCCCGGACCTCGATGGCGTTGCCGGCCGCGTTGGTGACCCTGATGTTCTCGGCGACCTGGTGCTCGCCGGTGAGCACCACCACGCTGTCGGCGCCGGTCGGCGCGCCGTCGATGACCGGGAGCGGGCCCGTCCCGTACGCGGTCAATCGGGTCTTGTCGCCGCGCAACCGGACCGTCGTCGTCCAGGTGCAGCCCCGGGCCAGCTCGATCACCGCGCCAGGCCCGGCAGCCCGGGCGGTGGCGGCCCGGATGCTGCGCAGGGGCTTCGCGAGCGTTCCCGTGTTGCCGTCGTCACCCTTCGCGCAGTCGACGTGGACACCGTCGTCGTCGGGGATCGCCGGCTTCGGGTCGATTGACGACTTCGGGTCGACTGACGGCGTCGGCGCGGGGGACGTGACCAAGGCGGCCGGGCCGACGCTCTCGGTGGCGCTGACCGAGGGCGCCGGTCTGCTCACGCTCGCGGGCGCGGCACCGGTGGGTGAGAAGCCCGCCGCGATCAGCCCGCCGCCCAGCGCGATCGACATGGCGGTCAGCGCCAGCGGGAGGCGGTGTCGGCTGGGCATTGGGCCACCCTATCCGACCTGCGGCTTTGTCACATCGATCATGATCATCGGGCGGGCTGGCACGCGGCGGTCATTGCCGAACACCGGTTTCGGCGCTTACCGTCATCGATAGACGCCTCGCCGGGACGGGCCCCTCAACGACGAACCTCCCGGGCGTTCGCCACCCCCTCGACCACGGCCGGCCGCCGCGCCTCTCCACCGCGCGCCGCCGTGCGTCACACCCCCTCCACGTAAGGGCTCGGTTCCGTATGCGCACCCTCCGTCTTCGTGCCACCGCCCTGGCCGGTTCCGTGCTGCTGAGCACGCTGCTGCCGGCCCCGCCCGCCCACGCCGGCTCGGCGCCCACTCTCGCGGGCCGGCTGGCCGCGGTCCAGGCCGCGAACACGATCAACTACTACCCGTCGAACGCCGGCTGGACCTCCATGTGGACCAATTTCGACGTGGTACGCCTCCACGCCGACCTCAACAAGGCGGCCGCGCTCGGCGCCGACAGCGTCCGGGTCATCGTCTTCCCGCAGACTTTCGGCTATCCGGTGCCTTCCACGACGTACACCACTGAATTGAGCACTTTCGTCGACCTGGCCGAAGCCAACGGCCTCGACGTCAAGCTGACCCTGTTCGACTGGTGGTCCGGCTACTCGGACGTCGCGGGCAGCATCACCTGGGCGCAGACGCTGGTGGCGCCGTACGCGAACGACCCGCGGGTGATCGCCGTCGAGCTCAAGAACGAGATCTCGCCGACCGACGCCACCGCGATGACCTGGGCCCGCCAGCTGATCCCGGCGATCCGGACGACCGCGCCGGCCATGCCGATCACCCTGACCGTCGACGGTGCCAGCGGCGCCACCGGCATGGGCACCCTCAAGACGCAGCTGGCCACCACGCCGCTGGACTACTACGACTTCCACTTCTACGGCGCCTCGGAACGGTCCCTGGCCGAGATCCGCCGCGCGCAGACCGCCGTGGCCCCGGATCCGATGGTCATCGGCGAGACCGGCCTCAGCACCGTCGCCGCCTCCGAGGGGGAACAGGGCGCGTACCTGGCCCGGGTCTTCCGCGCGGCCGGCGAGGCGGGCGTCGGCTCGGTCGCGCCGTGGACGCTCAACGACTTCGCGGCCGGGGCCATCCCGGCCAACTCCTCGGTGTCGACCCAGCCCGCGCAGTACAAGTTCGGCCTGCACCGCACCGACGGCACCCCGAAGTTCAGCGCCTCGGTGGTGGACGGGGCGTGGACGACCGGATCCACCCCGAACAGCATCCTGAACCTGGGCTTCGAGGCGGCCGCCGCCGAGTCGCCGTGGCGGCAGTACCTGCCGCAGGCCGGCGCCGCGGTCGTCACCACCGAGTCGGCCCGTACGGGAACCCGGTCGGCGAAGTTCTCCGGCACGACCCGCTCCGGCAGCAACCTGCCCTCGCTGCTCACGTCCCCGATCACGCCGGTGCAGGCCGGGCAGGCGTGGCACGCGGAGGCGTACGCCCGGGGGACCGGCGCCACGGGCGTCACGGAGATCGCGCTGAGCTGGTTCGACATCAACGGCACGTGGATCGGCCAGAACACGTCGAACCGCCTGCCGACCGGCACCACCGGGTGGACGAAGCTGGCGGTGGACACGGTCGCGCCGGCCGGAGCCGCGAGCGTGCAACTGCATCTGAAGTCCGGCGACAACACCGGAACCGTGTACTACGACGACGTCGCCCTCTCCTGACGCGCTGACGCGGCCGTCCCCGCCGGAGGGGACGGCCGCATCTCGCCGGGGGTCGGCGAGTCTCAGAGCCCGCCGAGCAGGGCCAGCAGGAAGTTCAGGATCGCGGCCAGGGAGCCGGCGGCCGGCGTACCGTCGAGCAGCCCGACGATCGCGCAGAGCAGGTTGCCGAGCAGGTTCCCGGGCGCGGACACCGCGGTGATGACCAGGTGCACCTGGTTCAGGTCGACCACGAGGCCGAGCAGGTCGAGGTGCAGCGGGCCGAGCGTCAGATCGAGCACCCGGCACGTGGCCTGGGCGACGGCGGCGGGCGCGGTGACCGGCTGGTTGACGGTGCCGACGGCGTTGCCCGCGGCATCGGTCAGCGTGCCGGTCAGGGTTCCGGTGGCGACCAGGTTGCCGCCCGGCGCGGCGAACTTGGTGGGCGTGAAGCCGCCGGCGAACGTGCCGGTCTTGCCGGCGGCATCCGTGAAGGTGCCGGTGACGGGGGCGCTGGGGACGGCGGCCGTGGTGGCGGGCGCGGCGGTGGCCGGGCCGGCACCCACCGCGGTCAGGCCCAGGGCCGCGACCAGGGTGACGGCGAGTATCGAGAGCCTCTTCCGAAGTGCCATGGTTCCTCCTGCCGATTCACTGTTGACGCTGATAAGCATCGATGCGTACGGCGCCTCGCCCCAGTGACCGCTGCCATCGGGATCGCTGACAAAAGTCACGTTTCCCCTTCGTCGGAGTCACCCCTCGCCTTCGTCGGAGTCACCTTTCGCCTTCGTCGGAGCCACCTTTCGCCTTCGTCGGAGTCACCCCTCGCCTTCGTCAGAGCCACCCCCTCGCCCTCGTCAGAGCCATCCTGAGTTTTCGGCGAGCCGGACGGCCTCGAGCCGGTTCCGGGCGCCGGTTTTCCGCAGAATCACCGAGATGTGGTTACGGACGGTCCCGGCGGCCAGATGCAGACGAGCGGCGACCTCCCGGGACGGCACCCCCGACGCGGCGACGCTCAGCACGTCCAGTTCCCGCGCCGACAGCGGACTGCGCGGCGCGGCCACCATGGCCACGGCCAGCCCGGCGTCGATGACACGCTCACCCCGGGCGGCCCGCCGGATCCCCCGCACCAGCTCGCAGGGCGCGGCCTGAGTGCCGACCACGCCACGGATCTGAGCGTCCAGCGCCCGGTTGAGCCGCCCCGGATCGTCCGGCCCGGCCAGCACGAGCACGGCACAGCCGGGTTGCTCGACACTGAGCCGCCCCAGCAACCGCAGCCCGTCCCCGGCCAGCAGCCCCACATTGACAACGGTGACATCCGGCGCCACGGCCCGCGCCATATCGGGCGCTTCCCCAAGACAACCAAGCTCGGCAACGACGTCGAAGTCCTCTTCAAGCGAAAGGGTCGCGGCCAGAGCACCGCGCAGAAGATTCATAGGTTCAACCAGCAGAATGCGAATCACAGTGGCCTCCCAGCCAGGATCAAAGCGGTGGGAAGGCCGGCGCCCAGCGTCATTTCACGTGGCCGAGCCCGGCCGGACGACGCGACACCGGTTCACTGCACCGGCGCCGGTCCGATTCCGAACCGCCGATCTAGCTGGGAGGACCGAAATAATTGGTGGTACGCCCGCAAGCGCTCACATCCACGCCACCAGCAACATGCGAGGCACAGCCCCCCGGCCACCAGGCCGAGGAAACGGTAGCCAGAAGAGGCCCACCGCCACCCCCGCCGTCACGCACCGAAGCACCCCCGCCGGCCCGCTCACCGGGCTGCGCCGGCACTCCGGGCTGCGCTGGCACTCCGGGCTGCGCCGGCATCCCGGGTTGCGCCGGCATCCCGGGATGGGTCGGTACCCCGGGCTGCGCCGGCACCCCGAGCTCGGGCGCTCCCGGCGCCGATCCCCTCCGGCTGGCGTTTTCCCAGAGGCCCTTTTGACCGCGATCACAGTGGACCGCTACAAGCCTCACACCGTCGCGGTGCTCGCCCTGATCGCCGTCGCCGCGGCGGTTGCTGTCGCTGTGGTCCGCATTGTCGCCGTTGCCGTCGCCGTTGCTGAGGTCGGCACCGTTGCCGTTGCTGAGGCCGGCACTGTTGCCGTTGCCGTTGTTGGGGTCGGCGCCGTTGCCGTTGCCGTCACTGTCGCTGTGGCCGGCGTTGCCGCTGTCGTCACGCCACTGCAAGGCGAGGCCACCATAAGCCGAAATTTCGGGCATACGAGGAGCCGCAGATGCGGTAATTGCCGCAGTCGCCAAGCTTTCGCCCATCGTCACCAGCCCAGGCGACAGAATCCGAACTTGCGCGACATTCACATCCGGCAGTGAGCGGCCGTCAATATCCAGACCGAGCCGCACCTGCGGCGAAAGGCCGCCGGCGCCCAGCCCGACCCCCGTTCGCGACGAAAGACCGGCGGAACCCCGATCCAACAATCCCGAAGATCCAGAGGTGTCCAGGCTCAGCAGGCCCGCTGGCGAGGGGAGGCCCAGGTCTAGTTCCGCAGAGGCGGAGAGGCCGGCGGTGCCCAGTCCGATTCCCCCGAGGCCGTTTGTGTGGTTGGAAAGGCCGGCTGTGCTCGGGCCGAGGAGGTTCAGCGGGCTTACGTGGGTGGAAGGTTCGACGCGGCTCGCGGCGGTGGAGAAGGAAGGAATCTCCACGTCGAGTGGCACTGATGTCGGCGTCCTGACCGAACCTTCGAGGGGCGCGGCGATGATCGGCGCTTCAGCTCTTGAGGTCGATACTTTCCGGCCGATCGCCTGGTGAACTGAGGACGTTGCCCGCTTAGCTATCGGGAGGCCCGTACTCGTCCGTGCTCCGGTGGCTTTTGGGCTCTTCGCAGTCACCGATGTGGGCGCCCGCAGAGGAGCGAGCACGCGATTCGTGGCCTTGACGCCCGCCGTTTTGCGAATGTTGCTGACCGATGGCGTGAGCTTCCGGGATGCCGTCTTCGCCGGGGTGAGCTTCCGGGACACCGTCTTGGCCGGAATGGGCTGCCGAGATGCGGCCTTCGCCGGAGTGAGCTTCCGGGATGTGGTCTTGGCGGGGGTGAGCTTTCGGGATTCGGTCCTCGGGTGCGTGAGCTTTTGGTCCCCGAGAGGCGTGACCCTGCGAGCCGCTTTCTCTCCCGGGTGGGCGGCGGAGGAGGAGGCGGGTTTGTGGTCGGCGCCCTTTCGGGGGGAACTCTTGGGGGCCGCAGGCCGCGAAGAAGGATTTATCCGGTCTCTCGCAGTTTGAACTACGTGGTTGACGTCTTCCGGGAGGGGGACCGCCGCGCCGTCGTCGGCCTGGGCGGCGTGGTCGAGAAGCGTCAAGGCCGAATAAGCGGCCATGGCCAGGGCGATCAGGAGCAGGAGGCGAGCCGCGCGCGGCATCGTAGGCTCCGCCCGGTGCCCGCGCATGGCCTACCTCCCCAGCTCTCATCGTCAGCTATCGATGATTGCTACCCGCTTCAGGTCCGCTGACACACGGGGAGGGAAGACCAATTCGTCGTCCTGGCAGTCGATCACGACGGTCCATCGTTCGGCGCGGCTCGCTCGGCGCGCCGGGCCGCCCGCTGGACTACCCGGTTCGGCTCGACGGCGGATTCGCGCTGAGGGGTTCGGCGTAGACGACGACGTTGTGGCTGTAGGTGCCGTTGCGGAAGGAGCCGCCGCAGGTCACCAGGGCGAGGCGAGGCGCGGTGTCCGTACGGAAAAGGTCCGCCGGTAGGCGTTGTTTGGCGTAGCTGCGCCGGGCTACCGCCTTGTAGGTCAGCACCTGATCGCCGGCGCGCACCTCGATCATCGTGCCCAGTGGCATGGTCTCGAGTCGGAAGAGGGCGCCCGGTCCGTCGGCGGCGGTGTCGACATGGCCGGCGATCAGGACGGTTCCGCGGGGCGAGCCCGGTGTGGCCGACCCGATCCACCAGCCCAGCCGCGCCGGATCGTCCGGGACGGCCAGGGACCGGTCGGCGTTGACACCGACCGAGGTCACCGGAGCGTCGACCTTCGGCTCGCCGATCACTAAACGGGTCGGCGGGGCCCAGGAGGGCGGATCCGAGGAGGGCGGAACCGAGGTGGGCGGGGCCGGGGACGGCGGCGCCCAGCTGGGGCGGGAGATGGGGGAGGCCGGTATCGCGCCCGCGTCGGCCGGTGGGCCGCCGGGTGAGACGGCCAGCGCCAGGCCGGCGGCCGTGGCGGACAGGCCGGCGGCGAGGGCTGCCCAGCCCGTCGCGCGCCGGCCGTCCGGGCGGGTTCGGGTCATGCGGTGGTGGTGCGCCGCCGGCGCAGCAGCAGTGCCGCGGCCACGGTCAGCAGCGCCCCGAGGGCGATCAGGGCCACCGCCGGAGCGGTGAGCGTGCGCTCGGCGGCCAGGCCGCCGGTCCCGGTGCCGATGCTGGACGGCACGCCGAGGGAGCGGGCGGCGTCGTCCAGCAGGTCGTGATGCGCGGCGATGACCGGCGCCGCGGCCTGGGCGTTCTTCTTGGCGGCGGCGTCGTTGCCCTGCGCGATCTCCTTCTTTCCGTTGGCCATGGCCGCCATGTGGGCGTCCATCTGCGTCGAGACGAACAGGGTGTCGAAGGCGTCACCGGAGGTCTGCTGGTACCGGGCCGCCACGGCCTGCTGCTTCTCGTTCGGCGCCGAAGGCAGGTCCACCCCGAGCTGGGTGGCGGTTTGACGTACGGCCGCGTCCAGCTTGGTGTGGTCGGCCACGAACCGGGCGCCCAGGTCCTTGACCTGCTGACTCTGGCCCTTCTGCTGGGCCAGCCGGCCGCCGGAGATCTCGGCGAGGTTCGACTGGTGGGCCGCCTTGAGGTAGGCGGCGTCCTGGTCGGAGGGCGCGGCCTGCGCGGCGGTCGCGGGCAGCAGGAGCAGACCGGCGACGCTCAGGGCGGCGGCCATGCGCTTGACGAACATTGACTAAGTCCTCTCGTTGGGAGCGGGTGGCGGATACCCGCGCCCTTCGGGGATATGCGTCGATCGACGCAGCAATCGACGCAACCCCGGAAAGAGAGGAGCTACTGCTTGATCCACTCGAGGATGTCGGCGTCGAGCTTGTCCTGGTAGTCGCCCTGGATGCCGTGCGGGGCGCCCTCGTACACCTTCAGCGTGCCGTCCTTGACCAGCTTGATCGACTTGAGGGCGGCGTCGTCGATCGGGACAATCTGGTCGTCGTCGCCCTGCGCGATCAGGATCGGCACGGTCAGCGCCTTGAGGTCCTCGGTGAAGTCGGTCTCGGAGAAGGCCTTCACGCAGTCGTACGCGGCGGCCAGGTTCACCAGCATGCCCTGGCGCCAGAAGTCGTCCTTGTCGCCCTGCGAGACGGCCCGGCCGTGGTTCGCGCCGAAGAAGCTCTCGGACAGGTCCTTCCAGAACTGCGAACGGTCCTTGAGAACGTTGGCCCGGATGCCGTCGAACACGTCGATCGGCAGGCCGTCCGGGTTGGCGTCGGTCTTGACCATGAGGGGCGGCACGGCCCCGGCGGTGATCACCTTGGCCACCCGGCCCTGCTGCTGGCCGTACTGCGCGGCGTAGCGGACGACCTCGCCGCCACCGGTCGAGTGACCGACGAGGATCACGTCGTGCAGGTCCAGCGCCTCGATCACGGCGGCCAGGTCACGGGCGTACGTGTCCATGTCGTTGCCGGTGTAGGTCTTCTCCGACCGGCCGTGACCGCGCCGGTCGTGGGCGATGGTCCGGTACCCGGCGTCGGCGAACCTCTTCAGTTCGACCTGCCAGGCGTCCGAGCTCAGCGGCCATCCGTGGCTGAGCACGATCGGCTGTCCGCTGCCCTGCTCGGTGTAGTAGATCTCGACTCCGTCGGGGGTGGTGATGAACGGCATCGCTGGGCTTCCTTCTCGAGTAGCGACGTGCTGCGGATGCGAGATGGTTGCCCGCCGAAGCATCGGCCCGAACCGGTTCTTGCCGCTCCTCACACTTCTCCCAGAGCGCGTTTCGCCTGGTCAGCGGTGGGGCTGTCCCCCACGCGCGCTGGGGGACAGCCCTACCCGATATGCCGAGGGGCTCACGCCCACGTGCCGGTGGAAAAGGGCGCGCATGTTGGCTCCGCTGCCCAGCCCGGAGAGTCGGGCGATGGCTTCCAGACCGTGGGCACCCTGTTCGATGAGGCGGCAGGCCAGGGTGACGCGCTCGGTGGTCAGCCAGGCCAGGGGCGTGGTGCCGAGCTCGGCCCGGAAGCGCCGGTGCAGGCTGCCGGCGCTCATGCCGC
Organism: Actinoplanes sp. NPDC048988; assembly: GCF_043197815.1. Lineage (NCBI taxonomy): Bacteria > Bacillati > Actinomycetota > Actinomycetes > Micromonosporales > Micromonosporaceae > Actinoplanes > Actinoplanes sp. NPDC048988. The sequence goes on from NZ_JBICTW010000010.1 coordinate 294,732, forward strand.
CACGGCGGGCGAGATCGGCCCCGACGTGACCTCGACCGCGGCCGGCGGCAAGCCGGCCTGGAGTGAAACGTGACGCGTCACGTCGTGTGGTTCGGAAGTACCTACAGCGTGTAGGTTTCGCTCACTGCTGGGTGGAGACACGACCAGAGAACGCGACTGATCCTCAGAAAAGGCGGCGCCATCCGATGACGGCAGCTCTCGGCCCCTCGTTCCTCGACCCGGAACATCTGATCTCCACCTTCGGGCTGATCGGGATCCTGGCCATCATCTTCGCCGAGTCGGGGCTGCTGATCGGCTTTTTTCTGCCCGGCGACTCGCTGCTGTTCACCGCCGGCCTGCTGGTGGCCGGCGGGACGTACCTCAAGCAGCCTTTGTGGCTCATGTGCCTGCTGGTTTCGGTGGCGGCCGTGGCCGGGGACCAGTTCGGTTACCTGTTCGGCCGCCGATTCGGGCCGGCGCTCTTCCGGCGGCCGGACTCGCGGCTGTTCAAGCAGGAGAACCTGACGCGGGCCGGCGGCTTCTTCGACAAGTACGGGGCCCGGTCCATCATCCTCGCGCGATTCGTTCCGATCGTACGGACTTTCACGCCCATCGTGGCCGGGGCCAGCCGCATGCACTACCGCACGTTCCTGCTCTACAACGTGGTCGGTGGCACGCTGTGGGCCTGCGGGGTGACCATCCTCGGCTATTTCCTGGGGCAGGTCGCGTTCGTCAAGTCGAACATCGAGCTGATCCTTGTCGCTATCGTCGCCGTATCGGTCGTTCCGGTCGGCATCGAACTCCTGCGCGGTCGGCGGCGTACCCGGTCCGGCTCTTGATCGGACAGCTCGCGACGGCCTTGAGGGCCGCCGGCGGCGGCAGGTGGACGGCGAAGGTCACGACTCGTCGGCCAGCAGCTGCCGCAGGAGGGCGGCGTCGGACTCGTCGAGCGTTCCGACGAACTGCTGGAGGACCTTGGACCGGTCGGGGCGGCCGGTGAGCGCGGCGCTCATCCGGGCGGCCGCCGCGGTGGCCGCGTCCTGGGTCGGCCAGTAGGCGTGCCCGCGGCCCGCCCGGCGCCTCTGGACGGTTCCCTTGTCGTACAACCGAATGAGAATGGTCTGCACGGTGTTGTAGGCGAGGTCGCCGCCGAGCGCCTCCTGCACCTCGGTCGCGGTCATCGCGTCGTCCGCGGCCCACAGCACGCCCATGGCCGCCGCTTCCAGGCTGCCGGGCGTGCGCCGCCCGCCCTTCGTCGTCACCGTCGCCGACCTCCCGGCTCAGGATAGCCGCATCGATCCGACAGTTTGTAGGAGCTAGGCCAGGCGGACGTGGATGATGTGGATCGGCTCCGTGGCCGGGCCGAGGCGGACGAAGTTGTGCTCCGAGAAGTTCCAGCGCTCGCCGGTGATCAGCTCGTGGGCCACGAACGAGTCGGTCCAGTTCAGGCCCAGATCGGGCATGCGCAGGTGGATCCACGTGTCGCGGGTGACGTCCGGTTCGAGATTGGCCACCACCACGATCACGTCGTCGCGGTCGTAGACCCGGCGCGACTTCGAGAAGACCAGCACGTTGTCGTCGTCGGCGCTGTGGAAGCGCAGGTTGCGCAGGCGGTGCAGGGCGGGGTGGGCGCGCCGGATCTCGTTGATCAGCTTCAGGTAGGGGGCGCCGTTCGGTGCGGTCCAGTCCCGGTTCTTGTACTCGTACTTCTCGTTGTCGATCTGCTCCTCGGCCCCGGGCCGCGGGACGCGTTCCATCAGCTCGTAGCCGGCGTAGATGCCGTACGACGGGGAGAGCGTCGCGGCCAGCGCCGCCCGCATCATCCAGGCCTCCGGCCCGCCGCGCTGCATGAACGGCGTGAGGATGTCGTGAGTGGTCGGCCAGAAATTCGGGCGCATGTACGCGGCGGCCGGGCCGGCCAGCTCGGTGCAGTACTCCTCGAGTTCGGGCTTGGTGTGCCGCCAGGCGTAGTACGTGTACGACTGCTGGAAGCCGACCTTCGCGAGGGTGTGCATCATCGGCGGCCGGGTGAACGCCTCGGCCAGCCAGATGACGTCCGGGTCGGTGTCGGCGATCAGCCGCTCCCACAACCACAGCGGCTTGGTGTGCGGGTTGTCGACCCGGAAGATGGTGACGCCGTGGTCGAGCCAGACGCGGACCACCCGCAGGATCTCCGCGTACAGGCCCTCGGGGTCGTTGTCGAAGTTCAGCGGATAGATGTCCTGATATTTCTTCGGCGGATTCTCGGCGTACGCGATGGAGCCGTCGGCCCGGGTGGTGAACCACTCCGGGTGGGCCGCGACCCACGGATGGTCGGGCGCGCAGTTCAGGGCCAGGTCGAGGGCGACCTCCAGGCCCAGCTCGCGGGCTCGGGCCACGAACGCGTCGAAGTCGTCGAAGGTCCCGAGGTCGGGGTGTACGGCGTCGTGCCCACCCTCCTCGGACCCGATGGCATAGGGCGAACCGGGATCCTCGGGCTCGGCGCGCAGCGAGTTGTTGCGCCCCTTGCGGTTGACCCGGCCGATCGGGTGGACCGGCGTCAGGTAGACCACGTCGAAGCCCATGTCGGCCACGGCGTCGAGGCGCCGGGCGGCGGTGGCGAAGGTGCCGCTCACCCAACGGCCCGATTCCTCGTCGAAGTGGGCGCCCTCGGACCGGGGGAACAGCTCGTACCAGGCGCCGTAAAGGGCCCGGTCCCGCTCGACCAGCCAGGGGAGGTCGGCCGACGGGCTGACGAAGTCGCGCAGCGGCCGCGCCCGCAATTCATCGCGTACGGCCTCGGAGACACCCGCGCTCAACCGCCCGGCCGGCGTCCGCGCGGTGTCGCGCAGGGCGGTGACCGCCTCGGTCAGCGGCGTGCACTGCTCCTTGGTCCGCGGCACCTCGGCCACGGCCCGCTCGAGGACCCGCGCGCCCTCCTCGAGCATGAGCTCGACGTCGACCCCCGCCTCGACCTTGATGACGGCGTCGTGGTGCCACGTCCCGTACGGATCGGACCAGCCCTCGACCCGGAACGACCACCGCCCGGCCCGGTCCCCGCTGACGGTGGCCGCCCACGCGTCCAGACCGGCGTTGACCCGCGTCATCGGCACGGCGTGCTCCTGCCCGTGCGGGTCGGTGAGCACCACGGTGGCGTTCACCGCGTCATGCCCCTCGCGGAACACGGTCGCCGTGACCTCGAATTCCTCCCCGGTCACCGATTTCGCCGGCCGAGTGCCGTGCTCGACGACCGGCCCGACCCCGACCACCGGAATGCGCCCGATTGAGCTCGTCATACCGACCGACGCTAACGGACCCGGCGACATCCCGCCGGAGTTCATGTCTGCCCGCGCGGGCATCGGCAACTGACGGCGCCTCCATCACGCTCCAGCCCGTCGCGGCCCCCGCGACGCCCCGGTCCGGCGCCGGCCCGGCCACGTCCGACTTCGACGGTGCCGGCCTCGACGACATCGCCACCACCACCCGCGGCGGCGTGGTGGTCCGCTACTCGTCCGGTGGGCACGTCGATCACCTGGGTACCACCGCCGCCCTGACGAGGGGGGACTTCGACAACGACGGGTACGGCGACCTGGCCGTGGGCCTGCCCGGCGAGCGTCTCCGGCGACGAGGTGGCGCAGCCCGGATTCACCACCAACATTTACGGTTACGTTCTCTGATCCCGTACACCCGGCATCGATAGTCTTCTTTTCATGAGACGACTCGTCGCCGGCTTCGTTGTTCTTGCCGCTCTGCTCGTCGCCCCGGAACCGGCGTTCGCGGCCGACGCCTCGTACCGCACGCTCGGGGCGGCGAGCAACCCCGACTGGATGGCGTCGCTGGCCGACAGCACCAGTCTGGCCGCGCTCTCGTTGCCCGGGACGCACGAGACCATGTCGATCCACGGCGGCGTCCTGACCCAGACCCAGGAGAACTTCGGTGACAGCGGTGGCACGCTGGCCCGGCAGCTCACCGCCGGCATCCGCGTGGCCGACATCCGGGCCCGGGTCAACGGCGGCGACACCTTCACCATCCACCACGGCGCGACGTACCAGAACGCCAACTTCGACGACGTCCTGACGACGCTCGCCGACTTCCTGGCCGCCCATCCGCGCGAGACCGTCGTCCTGCGGCTCAAGCAGGAGTGCACCGGCGAGCTCGGCTCGTGCACCGACGTCTCGGGTCAGCGCGGCTTCGCCGACATCTTCGACGCGTACGTCGCCCGCTACCCGAACCTGTTCTGGGCGCCGTCCGTGAGCCGGTCGGCCGGAGCGGCGACACCGGCCCTCGGCGCGGTCCGCGGCCGCGTCGTCCTGGCCGTGGTGAACGGGCCGCGCGGCGGGCCGGTGGACCGCTATGGGCTGGCCCAGTTCGCCGGCTGGGACGACGGCTCCTCCGCCTACGTGCAGGACGAGTACACCGTGCCCAACGTCGGCGCCATCGCCACCAAACGCGACCAGGTGCGCCGCTTCCTCGACGCCACCCGGGCCGCCGACCCGTCGCTCATGTACGTCAATTTCGCCAGCGGTTCCAGCCTTTTTGCCCAGCCGCAGCAGGTGGCCGGGGGCGCGTTCGGCGTGCAGGGCGTCAACCCGTTCCTGCTCGGCTACCTCAATCAGACCGCACCGGCGCGGACGGGCATGGTGATGCTCGATCTCCCGGGCAGCGGCCTGATCGACAAGATCGTCGCGCTCAATCGCGGGTGAGGTCGTGGGTGAGCTCCTCGGACACCTCCCACACCCGCCGCGCCTCGTCCGCGCTGCGCAACCGCGAGTACAGGGGCTGCTCGGCGGGCGCGCCGGACAGATGCAGGAAGCCGCTGGGCCCGTACATCAAACCGCCCTGGGCCTGGGGTGACGTGGCGGCGTAGAGGGCGGGAAGGGCGGCACTCTCGGGCGTGCCGATCAGGATGCCGCGCCGCCCCAGCGCCCGGACCAGCCGCCCGCCCAGGGTGGGTCGCGGCCGTCCCACCTCGGGCCGGGCCTGGAGCAGGTTGGTGGCGGCGATGCCGGGGTGCGCGAGGTTGCTGGTGATGCCCCAGCCGCCGGCCCGGCTCCGCCGGTCCAGTTCGAGACCCCACAGGCCAAAGGCGATCTTCGATTGACTGTACGCACGCGCGCCGTTGTAGGAGTTCTCCCAGTTCAGGTCGTCCCAGTTGACGGCGTTCGCGTTCGCGGCCAGGCTGAGCTGCGAGGTGACGCGGGCCTGCCCGGCCCGCAGCAGCGGCAGCAGCCGGGTGATCAGGGCGACGTGGCCCAGGTGGTTGGTGCCGAACTGCAGCTCGAACCCGTCGGCCGTGGTCTGCCGCTCGGGCGGGGTCATCACCCCGGCGTTGCCGACGAGAATGTGGATCGGCCGGCCCTCGGCGGTCAGCTCGGCGCTCAGCGCGGCCACCGACTTCAGCGACGACAGGTCGAGGTCCCGCAGCGTGAGTACGGCCCGTGGGTGCTCACGCCGGATCCGCGCGATCGCCGCCTCGCCCTTGCGGGAATTCCGTACCGGCAGAAGCACCTCGGCCCCGGCCGCCGCCAGGCGCGTCGCCAGGCCCAGGCCGACGCCGTCGCTCGCGCCGGTCACCAGGGCCAGCTTTCCGCTCAGATCGGGTACGGCGATGTCGGCTTGCTCGCGTGCCATGTCGTGACTCCCTGTCACTCGACGTCGTGGTGAGACCGAGGTTGCCGGGACGCCGCGCGCTTATCCACGGCCTGACGATCCCAGGCTGAGCGCCGCCGGTGGCGGTAGAACTGAAGGCGTGATCGATCGAGCCGGGCTCGCCGAGTTCCTCCGCCACCGCCGGGAGTCGCTGCAACCGCAGGACGTGGGCCTGCCCCGCGGCCGGCGCCGCCGCACGGCCGGGCTGCGCCGCGAGGAGGTGGCGATCCTGTGCCACATCTCCGCCGACTACTACAGCCGGATCGAGCGCGAGCGCGGCCCCCAGCCGTCCGAGCAGATGATCGCCTCGATCGCCCAGGGACTGCACCTGTCCCTGGACGAGCGCGACCACCTGTTCCGGCTGGCCGGCCACAACCCGCCCACCCGCGGCGGCGGCGAGCACATCAGCCCCGGCGTGCTGCGCATCCTCGACCGGCTCACCGACACCCCGGCCGAGGTGGTCACCGAGCTCGGCCAGACCCTGCGCCAGACCCCGCTCGGCGTGGCCCTGACCGGCGACGCGAGCCGTTACACGGGTCCGGCGCGCAGCATCGGCTACCGCTGGTTCACCGACCCTGAGGTCCGCCGCCTGTATCACCCCGACGACCACCCGTTGCACTCCCGCGTCTTCGCCTCCGGGCTGCGCCGTGTCGTGACCCTGCGCGGCCCCCGCTCGTACGCGGCCCATCTGCAGAATCTGCTGCTCGAGAGCAGTGCGGAGTTCCGCGCCGTCTGGAACGAGCACGAGATCGGTGTCGGCTACAGCCACACGAAGCGTTTCGTCCACCCCGAGGTCGGCGACCTGGAGCTGACCTGCCAGTCCCTGGTGGACCCGGACCAGTCGCACGCCCTTCTGGTCTACACGGCCGTCCCCGGCAGCGAGAGCCACGAGAAACTGCAGCTGCTGTCGGTGATCGGGGCCCAGTCCTTGGGCTAGGGTCGGATTCGTGGCCGCCGGTCGGGTGGAGCGCACAGCGTCGGGCGCCGGCATGATGCGGGCGCTGGAGGCCCACGCCCGCGCGCCGCTGTTCGACGACCCCCTGGCCGGCCCTTTCCTCAGTGGCTGGCCGGCCGTCGTCGCCGGCAACCGCCTTCTGCGCGACGCCTTCCTGCGCCTGCTGGAGCGCTCCGGCCCCGGCTTCTACGGCGCGGTCGTGTGCCGCACCCGCGCCATCGACGACGCCTGCCGGGAGGCGCTGGCGACCGGCATCACCCAGGTGGTGATCCTCGGCGCGGGGATGGACACGCGGCCCTACCGTCTGGCCGAGATGAAGGCGGCGCAGATCTGGGAGCTCGATTTGCCGGCCGTGCAGGAGGCGAAGAAGGCAGCGGTCCGGCGCCGGCTGGGCCGGCTGCCGTCGCATGTACGGTACGTGCCGATCGACCTGGCCGCCCAGCTCCCGGACGGGGTGGCCGAGATCCATCCGCAGCCGGCGCTGCTGCTCTGCGAGGCGGTCACCATGTACCTGCCGCCGGCCGCCGCCGAGGCCGTCTTCGCGTACGCCGGAACCCTGCCCGAGAGCAGCCGTTTCGTGCTCACCTACATGCCGCGGTCGGTCGCCGAGGACCCCCGGCACGCCGCCTGGGCCCGGCGGCTGCGCTGGCGCAGCGCGTACGCCCCGGAGGAGCTGGCCCGCCTCCTGGCCGGCCACGGCCTGCGGGTCGTGGCCGACCTGGGAGCCGAGGACTACCAGGAGCGGTACCTGCGCCCGATCGGGCGGTCCCTGCCGGTCTTCCCCGGCGAGCGGGTCGCGGTCGCCGTCAGATAGGAATCAGGGCCGCTGACCGACCTTGTCGACGACGTGCGGTGGGGTGACCACCGAGGTGGCGGGACTGCCGAGCAGGACGTGCGTCTCCGCGTCGAAGATCCACATCACTTCGGGGGCGGACTGGCCGGGGCTCACCCAGGCCACGCCGGTGCCGGTCCGGCCGGCGGCGTCCTTCACCGAGGGGACCAGGGTGATGCCGTCCACCGTGCCGACCGCCCGGTAGAGGGCGGCCCGCTGAGCCGGCCGCAGCCAGTAGCCGTCGGCGAGCGACCACATGTCCTTGGCGACACCGTTGACGTTCACCCCCTTGTCGTCCGGGCCGGGGTTGCGCTTGTTCAGCCAGGCGATCAGGGCCTTCGGGTCGGTCGGCAGATCCGGCAGGTACGACGGCTGGGCGTCGCACGGCGCCGTGCTGACCTTCCCCGAGCTGTCAGTGCTCTTGCCCATGCCGTCGACGCAGGCCGGCAGCACGACCTTCTGCCCGTCCGAGTACTGCCCGACGGTGTCGTGTTCACCGTCGACGGAGTTCCAGGTCTCGAACCACTTCCCGCCCGGCTCGGCGGTCTTGAGGTAGACGTACTGATCCCCGCGCGGCACGACATCGGTGGTCCGGGCGGCCACGGTGGCCGCCGTGTCCAGAAACTCGGCCACCGGCACCATCGCCACCGGCGGGGCGTCCGGTTCGCGCAGGACGACCGCGCCGACGGCCCCGGCGCCGACCACCGCCGCCGCCACGGCGGCCGCGGCCAGCCGGAACGAACGCCGCGGCCGGACGGAACGCCGCGCCGGCGGCGCCGAGGCGGCCGTGAGCTCGGCCATCAGACGGGCCCGGGCGGGGGCGAGCCGGTCCGGGGAGGGCAGCGCCGTCTCGTCGCCAAGCTGCCTGGTCAGGGTGGTCTCATCCATGGTGGGCCTCCTTGTCGACGAGGTGCAGGGGATTGCTGCCACCCAGCGCGGCCCGCAGTTGGCCACGGGCCCGGTGCAGGCGCGAGCGCACGGTGCCGACCGGGATCTCCAGGGCCGCCGCGACCTGCTCATACGTCAATTCCTCCTGCACGATCAGCAGGAACACGTCGCGGTCGCCGTCGGCCAGCCCGGCCAGGGCCGCGGTGAGTGTCTCCCGCAGCGCGGCCGCGGTGACGTCGGTGGCGACCTGCTCGGCGTGACAGCCGGCGCTGGTCTCCGGTGTCACCGCCCGATGCAGGCGCAGCTCGCGGACCTCGTCGCGGCGGTGCTGGGCGACCAGGTTGGTGGCGATGCCGTAGAGCCAGGGCCGGGCGTCCCGATGGTCGGGCTTGAACCTGTCCCGGCGCCGGAACGCGGTCAGGAACGTCTCGGCCACCAGGTCGTCGGCGTGCTGGTCGCCGAGGCGGCGGGCCAGGTAGCGATGTATGAACGGGGCGTGCCGGTCGAACAGCACGGCGAACTCTTCCGGCCGTTCTCGTGACCGGAGCAGGACAGTTGCGTCATCCACGACTGTTATCCGTCATCCGAGGCGCGAGAGTTCACGTAGCGGGCGGCGATCGCGGCCGCCCGCTCGTGCCGATCGAGGGACCGCCGCGCCACCCTACTCGGGGTGACCCGCCTGGCCGGGCCCGGTCAGATGGTCGAGGCGCGAACGACCAGGCGGCACGGCTCGCGGACGACCCCACGGGAGGGCCGGCCGTCCAGGGCCGCGAACAGATGCCGTACGGCCGCCTCGCCCAGCTCTCGCAGTCGCGGGTCGACCGTGGTGAGCGGCGGCCGGCAGTCGGCGGCGAACTCGGTCCAGTTGTCGAAGCCGACCAGGGCCACGTCGTCGGGAACGCGGCGGCCGAGCTCGCTCAGGGCCTGGGCGACGCCCGCCGCGATCTGGTCGTTGCCGCAGAACACCGCGTCCGTGTCCGGATGCGAGACCAGCAGGTGGTGGGCCGCGTGCCGGCCCCAGCGCTGGGACCACTCGCCGTAGAGGGGTTCGCCACCGGTCAGGGGGAGGCCGTGCTCGTCGAGGACCTGGCCCAGGCCGGCGGCGCGTTCGCGGGCGGCCCGGTAGCGGCGTGGCCCGGTGATGTGGGCGATCCGGCGACGGCCCAGCCCGATCAGGTGGCCGGCCGCGAGCCGGGCGCCGCCACCGTCGTCGGCGATCACCGAGACGTCGCCGGGATGACCGGATTCCCCGTACGCGTACACGACCGGCACCGGCAGGTCGCGCGGCAGCGACGGCCGTACGTCGTTGTCGTCGCCGACCACTATGAAACCGTCGACCTGGCGGGCGAGCAGCGCCGTCACGTAATGCCGCCGCCGGGCGTCGTCGCCGTGGGTGTCACACAGCAGAACCGACATGCGCTCACCGGCCAGCGCGTTCTCGGCGCCGAGCAGGATCGGGATGGAGAAGCGGCCGCCGAGCTCGTCGGTGAGCAGCCCGATGGCCCGGGAACGGTTCGGCGTGCGGAACGCGAGCTCGGTCGCCGCCTGCAGGACCCGCTGCCGGGTGGCCTCGGCGACCTGGGCCCGGCAATTGAGCGCCTTCGACGCGGTGGCTATCGAACAACCGGCTCGGCGGGCCACGTCGGCCAGGGTCACCGCTTCGGATCTCCGTCGCCCCATGCGCTGCCTTTCGGTCGCCTCCCGCTGTCGTGGCGGCGACGCTACCAGCAGCGTCGCTCCTTTTGGAGTAACACAGTGGACATCTTGCCGAAAACGTTTTCGTAGGGGAGTCTCACTTCATCGTGGGACAGCGGCATAGACATGTCTAAATCTATGGAGGTTCCGTGAGACTCGTCCGAACGCTGATCGCCGCCCTGATGGCGGTCGTCACGCTGCCCGCCGGGGCGGCCCTGGCGGCCCCCGCGACGTGGAGCCCGCCGGCCGCCCTGGTCACCCCGCTCAACCAGGTCTGGCAACACCAGGAGCAGACCTACGACAACCTGTACGGCTTCCGGAACTACGGCTGGGACCAGGTCATGGCCAACCGCGGTTACCTCAACTACTGCGTACGGTGGGACTCCTCCGCCACCGTGACCGCCGCCCAGCGCGACCAGATCCACGCCGCCCTCGCCCGTCAGCACAAGAAGTGGATGGACGAGCTGGCGGGGCACAACGGCTGGCCGTACGCGGAAGTCCCGGTCCGGGTCGTCGGCTGGGCCGTGCGCAACCGCTCGCAGCTGCAGTGGTCCGACTCGTCGGTCGACATCTACGTCAACGACATCCGGGAGAACGCCCCGCAATGTTCGGTACCGTGCGGCCGTTTCTTCAACCAGAGCGGGAACTACCCGAACTGCCCCGGCGGCTACGCCCGCCACTACGACCAGTCGCTGTGGCTGACCGACGGCTTCGGCGGCGGCGCCGGCGGTGACTGGGGTCAGCGCGTCGGCCGCGAGTACTTCATGGGCAACCTGAACACGGCCGACATCCACATCCTGCTGCACGAGATCGGCCACACCTGGGGCCTGGACGACTTCTACGACTGGACCCCGACCGGAGTCGGCGGCTTCCTCATGAAGGCCGGCAGCGCCGCGCAGATCACCGCGTTCGACGCCTGGATGTTCCGCGACTGGTGGCGGCATCTCAAGAGCCGCTACGGCTACTGAACGGAGGCGCACATGTCAGGACGGAGGTGGGCGGCCGCGGCCCGCGGGGGTGGTCACGATGCGCGGCGTCCCGGCAATGAAGCGCCGCCTGATCGCGTACAGCATCGACGTCACCAAATTCATCGCCGCCAACAATGTGCTCGTCACCAATGTCGCCGTCGTCAACACCGGCACCGCCTCGACGACTGTCACCCTGAACGCGACCTCGCCCTACGCAACCACCGTCAGCGGAACCGAACTGACCGGCACCCGGGCCGTGAAGAACAACCTCACCACCCTTTACCCGCGGTTCTCGGGTGACGGGTTCGCCGTCGCGAACGGCGCGCTGACCCGGTCGGTCACCGTCGCGGCCGGGCAGACGGTCACGGTGAAGGCGCAGCTCGGGCTGGTGGCCACCGAGATTACTACCGCTGGTGGCTGATGCGCTTCAACCACCTGGCGCCGCAGAACGTGGTGCAGGGCAGTGCCCGGGTGGTCGACACCTTCGCCGAGGCCGGCGTCGACCTCACCTCCGGCCCGGCCGACCTCGCGGCGGGCTCGACGGCCACCGCGTCGTACACCGCCTCCGGCACCACGACGGCCGGAGCGATCGACGGGCTGCCGACCAGCGCGCCGCTGTGGGGTTCGTACGGCAGCACCAGCGCCACCGACTGGTAGGAGGTCAACGTCGGCTCGGCCGGGACGGTCGACGAGGCCCGGCTCTACTTCCGCCACGACCGCGCCGCCAACCGGTACGGCCCGCCGACGGCGTACACGGTCCAGTACTTCAACGGCACGGCCTGGGTCGCCGCGGCCGCCCAGGTGAAGTCGCCCGGCACTCCGCAGGCCAACTACCACAAGGTCAACTTCACCCCGGTGAGTACGTCTCGTCTGCGTACCCTCTTCATCCAGCCGACCGGAAGCGCGAAGACCGGACTGACCGAGCTGAAGCTGTACCAGCGCGGCGCGGCCGGGCCGGTGCTGGAGGTGAAGGCTTCCGGTGCCTAGAGGGGCAGGTACAGGAACCGGGGGTAGTAGTCGGGCTCGTTGCCGTTGACGTTGTACGAGACCAGGATCTGGCCGCTCGGGGCGGGCTGTTCGGGATGGGCCGCCACCGCGTACGTGACCGTGCCCGGTGGGCTGGGTGCGTCCCACAGGCCGGTGACCGTCCAGGTGCCGGTGACGCTGCGGGCCGTCAGCCGCTCGATCTGGGTGCCGGCGTACGCGTCGCCGCGCTTGGTGAAGATGGTCCAGCCGGTGGCGGTCCGGCGTAGCGCCAGGGCCACGCCGATGTTCGTGGACGACGGGATGACGTCGTTGTGGACGGTCCACCGGGAGCCGTCGGCCAGGCGGCCGAACGGCACGAACGCCATGTCGCCCACCGAGCGCCCGGCCACCGGGTGGGTGCCGGTGAGCCACCAGCCGGTGGCCGTGCGGGCGACGCCGCCCCACATCGTCGTGCCGGTCGCGCCGGCCGGGACCGGCACGATCCGCTGGAAGGCCAGGGTCGAGGCGTCGAAGACCGCGGCGTACGTGCCGACGACGGTGAACGGGTTCACCCCCTGGATGCGCTCGCCGAGGACGTACAGGGTGCCGTTGTCGACGACCGGCGTGGACATCCAGAAGTAGGTGCCGTCGGACCAGTTGGGCACCTGCTGCCACCCGTACCCGTAAGGACCCGGCACCGCGCTGAAGCTCAGCGTTCCCGCCTTCTGCCGGGCGAACGCGCTGTGCGGGTAGCCGTACGGGCCGACCGTCGACACCCCGTTGACCCGGGTCGTGTCGCCGAAGACCCACAGCACGTCCCCGCCGGGCAGCGTCACCGACTGCGTCACGTCGGCGTGGATGACCTTCTCCACCGCCGCGTTCCAGTCGGCCGGCGGCGCCGGAGCGGCCACCAGCATGGATGTCGCGACCACCGCTCGTACGACAATCTCGGCGATCATCTCAGCCCCCGTTCGTCCCTCTTCGCCCGAGCGTACGACTGATCAGTGGCAATTGATTTGTCAGATCTAGGGCGGTCTCCGGCGCCTTCCCTCGTCCATCAGAAAGTCATAGGCTTCGATCGACGACGGGAGGGGTCATGAGACTTCTGGTCAGGTTCGCGGTGGCACTGCTGGTCGTGGCCGGATTCGCCAGTCCGGCGGCGGCGAGCACCGGCCATACCCGGTTCAGCGCGCTGGTCTTCTCCAAGACCGCCGCGTTCCGGCACGATTCGATTCCGGCCGGGGTGGCCGCGATCAAACAGCTCGGCGCCCGCAACCACTTCCGGGTCGACGCCACCGAGGACGCGGCCGCCTTCACCGACCGGAACCTGGCCCGCTACGACGTCGTGGTGTGGCTGAGCACCACCGGCGACGTGCTCGACGACGCCCAGCAGGCCGCCTTCGAGCGCTACATCCGGCACGGCGGCGGCTACGCGGGCATCCACGCCGCGTCGGACACCGAATACGACTGGGCCTGGTACGGCGGCCTGGTCGGCGCCTATTTCCGCGACCACCCGGGCGGCGTCAACGAGCAGTTCCAGACGGCCACGCTGCACGTGCTCAGCCACGACACGGCGGCCACCAGGCCGCTGCCGCGCAAGTGGGTGCGCGAGGAGGAGTGGTACAACTTCCGGACCAACCCGCGCGACACCGTACGGGTCCTGACCGAGGTCGACGAGCGCACTTACGACCCGCGCGGCTACAGCGAGCCCGAGGGCTCGCCGGGCATGGGCCGCCACCATCCCATTTCGTGGTGCCAGCCGTACGACGGTGGCCGGGCCTTCTATACCGCCATGGGCCACAAGGCCGAGTACTACAACGACCCGCTGCTGCTCGCCCATATTCTCGGCGGCCTGAAGATGGCGGCTGGTGTGGCCCGCTTCAATTGCGGCCACGAGGACTGAGCTGTTCGGTCACCTCTTGCACTTCACCAATCGGTATAGAAGCATGTTTGTGTACTCGTTCACATTCCATTGCCGTGGCGGCGGCTTGCTGGCACACGTTCGGCGCGTACTCCCTGGTATTAATTCGCGCTCGGTGAAATGCCACTCAGCAGACCAGGGACACCTCAGTGTTGAATTCTCCCTACGGGGCGATGGCGTTTCGCCCGGACGCCACTCGTCTCGCCGTCAGCGCGCCCAGTGGCGAGTTGACGCTGTGGAACACCGCCGATCCGGCGCGCCCCCGGGCGGCCGGCCGGCTCCGCCAGGGCCGCGGTATCGTCGCCGCGGCCTGGAATCCGGCCGTCGTCGACATGCTCGCGACGACGTCCTCGGACGGCTCGGGGGCCGTGTGGTGGCTGCGTGACGACCGCCCGCCGGAGCTGTTCGCCAGCTGGGCCGCCCTGCCGGAACGGCCCCGGCACGTGGGCTGGGTGGCCGGCGGCCGCTGGGTCTTCAGCATGACCGCCAACGGCGGCACCTCGGTGTGGGACGTCCGCAGCGGCGCCTGCGTCGGGCGGGTCAACGTCAGCGGCGGCCGGCGGGTCCTGGCCGCCCACTACCGCGGCGACGAGGTCGTCGTCATCACCGACAGCGGTTGGGCCCGGCTCTGGCATCCCCGGCGGCAGCCGGGCGAGTGGATCCGGCTCACGGCCCGGCCGGTCAGCGCCTGCACCTGGTCGACGTCACTGCTGGTGCTGGCCGGCGCCGACGGCCGGCTCGACCGCTTCGACGCCGACTTCCAGCAGGTGGACGCCGTGCCCGGCCCGCGCGAGGAGACGCGCGCGCTGGCCTGCGCGGACGACGGCCGTCTGATCGTCGCGTTCGGCGACGACCGGGCCGTCGCGGTCGCCCACGACGGCTCGGTGCGGTGGAAGATCCCCCTGGACCCGGCTGCCACCCGCTCGGTCCAGATCGCCGGCGACCTGATCGCGGTCAGCGGCCGGCCCCTACGGCCGACCCTGCTGGCCCTGGCCACCGGCGAGGCCCACTAGGCCGTGTTTCGTAGTGCGCGGAGCCATTGGTTGATGGCGGCGATGGTGAGGGTGGCTTCGTAGCGTACGGCGAGTTTGTCGTACCTGGTGG